>LVCE01000001.1 GCA_002095075.2 Francisella endosymbiont of Ornithodoros moubata
ATTTGTACCTTGAATTTGAGTAGTCGACTTCAAACAAATTATCAAGATACATCTCCAGTATGCTTAGTTAGTTTTATAAACTTAAAAAAATCAATTGTTAGAGCTATCTGCTAATGCTAGCTCACATGTTTTCATAGTTATACAAGGTGTTGAAGAAAGTAGACAAGGAGATACTGTCTTTCAATAGGCAAAATGAGATGTCTTTAATTTTCCTACAGATAAAATAATCGAACATTTATGTACAGAAGATGCTACTTTATATTATGTCAATGATGAACCTTTGTTAAATTATTTAGGAGTTAAGCCATCAACAGCAACTTTTCAGTTGTACATTACCATTATAATACTATACTTGAAAATGTAGTCAATTTTAGGCTTATAACTTGAAGCAACTAAAGGAATCGTAATGGAGTTTTGCTAGCAAATACTGCTCAGTCTAACTGAAATTATTATACCTAAACTATGTTAATGCTGTATTTCCTAAAATAGTGTTCAATTACCTCATAGACACAATTCCGTTGCTTTAGATCTATACTTATCATTTTGTACCAAAATTTGGTTGTTATACATTAATTAGTGAAAAGGTAGATTCTTAAAGCAATTATATAAATCCAGTACGCATGGAACGGGTCTACTAATGGAGCATTTATAACACCTACAGGTTGGTGGCATTTTCACCGTGATGAAACTGATGAAGATGCTATTGTTTTACCAATACAAGATGCTGGATTACAGACTGATTTACGAACTTTATTTATAAAGTTTTTTGGACCGAATGAATAATTTATAATGTTATCAACAGTAATTCAACATTGTTATTTTACTTGTGTTTGCTTAGGGTAATTTGTCATCATGATCACATACTATGTAACTGTAGGTGACAAATACTTAGTATTGATCTTTTTATTAGTTGCTAAATTAATCTTTTGCTTGAAAATATTCACTTAAAGACTATGGATTTAACAAGCAATCTATCTTAACAACTACTTACTTATTAAAATATTTTTAAATTTAACTAAGTTAATATTTCGGCGCTTAGGCAGCTTATTTTATTAGAAATTTTTAAATTAACATACTCTACTAATGCTGAAAAATAGAATTATTTAACTTCCTGATTTTAATTTAAGTTATTGTACTAATATAATTGCAGTTATAGTGTAATTGTTACTTTTAATACTAAAGTGTGATTATTACTAGTATAAATATAAATAGACAAAGTAAAGAAATATTATCAATGTTAGGTAGCTAATTGGAAAAGCGAACCTTGAATAAATATCTAATGTCTTAGCTATTATTTTTTTATCTTTTTGACAAGCCAATATATAATTAGATGAAATCAGAAAAAATCTATCAGTAAATGTCAGATAGTCAATATTTGGCATTTCGCCTTCAACAAGAAATTGATATGCAATAATAGAAAGTATGCCGATGAAGGCAATATTGAGTCGTTTAGATAGTGCTTCACTGTTTATCCAAAACACAGCTCACATTGCTAGAACTAGTAATGACAAAAGCACTAAACTTTAATCGAGATATTTGTTGGCTTTCTATCAAGTGATATGCTGAATTATAAGATTGATATTTTTTCTGGTTTACCATAATAATTGCTTAGTCAGGGTTGTACTCTTTAGATCAAAATTTGTTATATGCCATTCAGCAACATTGACTTTAGATGATCTTTAATATAATACTTTACTGTAATTTTATAGTTTGTATTAACTTCAAGTTGTACTTCGCTAGAATTATATCCAAAAGGTATTATGTAAGCTTTCAGAGTTTTTTATCAATGGGAGTCTCTAAAGTTAATGTCCTCTGTTCGATATAAACAACATTACCATTTGGATAAATTCTTATTTGACGTGACTTTATTTGGGGTGAACCATTTCATTGATAATTGATATTTGTGGTCGACATCCTTCAAATATCTCATCATATTGAAAATTACCTTGGTATAGCTTGTAAATACTTCATTATACTTACTATCAAATGCTAAATGTGGATCATTCCATTCAAATTTGAAAATGGCATCTATTTGTATTTGTTCATTGGCCTCATCGAGACTTTGTATGTCGGTGATAAAAGCAATTACATTTACTAGAGTTGGTTTACGAGGAGGAGTGTCACCATAAGCAAAAATGTTTGAGTAGAATATAATCATTAGAACAGATACTATTACAATTTTGCCAAAATTTTTCATTTAAATTTATAAAAATTAATATTTGATTAACTATAATGTACTACAATCAATGAATATATGCCAAATATGCTAGAAATTGATTTTAAAAGGTGCTTGAAAAATGGTCAAAAATAAGATTTTTAGAAAATTGTAAATTGAATTAAATTTATGACTGCTGTCATGAATGGTTGCATTATAAAAAACAATAAGTTTGATCCATTAAAAGGGATAATTACCAATACTAATACAATAGCAAAGCCATATTTTTCTATACTATTATATCTGTATGCTAGATTCACTGGTAATAAAGAGGAGATTATTCTACTGCCATCTAGTGGTGGAATTGGTAATAAGTTTAATATCATCAGTACTACATTTATCATTATTCCATAAAAAGCCATACCTTGGATATAAGGATGTAGAGTTATGTATTTTGCTACTATTGCCCAAATAAATGCCATTATTAAATTTACTAATGGGCCAGCAATTGCAACTAAAGACATATCTAGCTTAGGATTCTTTAGCTTAGAATAATCAATCGGTACAGGTTTAGCCCAACCAAAAATAAAAGGAAACCCAAACGAAATTGATAAGATAAGCATTAGTCCAGGAAATAAAATAGTGCCAAGAGGATCAATATAAGATACTGGGTTTAATGTTACTCTGCTTAATTTATACGCTGTATCATCACCACGAATTTTAGCTACAAAACCATGGGTAGCTTCATGGATTGTAATTGCAAAAACCAGTGGGATAGCTGCCATTAATGCAGACATCAAAATATGGTTAATATCCATCTATTGAGCTATAAATCTATAACATTTATAATTATCAAATTATAGAGATTTAATGACTAAATATGAAGTTGTAAATAAAATAATTTAAAAATATCTAAAAAATGTAAATAAAAGTTTAAATTATCTTTTTTTTGTATGATATAAGTTTAAGTGACAGTCTAGCTAATTATGAAATAACATAATTAGACTTTAATATAAAACTGTAAGGAGATAATTATGAAAAAAATAATCGCAATTGTTTTAGTTTCATGTGTGTCAACATATGAACCAATACCTGCAAATAATCAATCTCAGCAGTAATATATGTACATGATATAATAGCTATGAAAAAGAACATTTTTAGGATTGTATTAATCGGATTGTTTTCGATGACCTTAATGTCTTGTATAATTAAAAATCAAAGTCCAACTAAAAAAGATACTAATGGTAACAAATATCTAGATCGAAACGCATGGACATCAACCCCTTATTTAGCAGGTATAATTTCTTTAGCATAATCTAAAAATAAGGTTATTCTTATAGTATGTAAAAAGTTTACAAACAAATTTAAATTCTATGATTTGCATATTATATTTCCAACTAGACGCTTAGAAATTGTATATAAATTATAGTATTAAACTTCTTTTATTTTTTATAGATAAGTAATAAATTTTTGAAAGTTTATTATTACCTCCCCCAACTTTAATAAAGTGGTTAAAATACAATAATTGCTGTAAAAAGGTTGTCACTAATAATAAAAGCTGTAAGATGGATACTTTAGGTGGAGGGTCATTCATATTAAAATTATAAGTTTGAGGAGACTCGTTGTATGGCGAATCAATATTCTGGAAATTTTGAGCAAATTGTTAAAAATAGATTTAAATGTTCAGCTAAAGAGATCTTATTAAAATGCCAAAGAGAAGGTCTAAGTTATCAAGATGCTGGAAAAGTTTTAGGTTTCAAGCATGTTACTATAAGAAAGTGGGCAAAGAGATTTGATATTAAGTTACCACCTAGATTTAGATCTCACGATGAGCATCTTGAACAAAAAAAAGAGATTGCATATGTAAATCAATGTAAAACAAATAAAATCAACAAGACAAATATTTTTAGTCGCTGTTGGATAAATATGAATCTTTATTCTGTGATTAAAGCTAAATCTTGATTGACTTGGATTTTGATGTTAGTTTGACTCTCATCAAATTTGAAATTAACGTTATTTCCAGGAGTTAAAACAATTACAGTTGAACCAAAGTTAAACCATCCAAGTATATCACCTTTGCTGAATTTGATATTAAATTTGTCACAATTGTAGTTCCAAGTTTGTACACCTTTGTAGTAGTTCGGAGCGATTTTACCGTGCCATACAGTTTCTATACCTGCAACTAAAAGAGCACCGACAAAAATTACAGCAACCTCTCCAATTAATGTATCAAAATAACAGATTAGACGTTCATTTTTTGCAAAGAGATTATCAACCCTTCTGGTTGTTGTTTTATTAACAGAGAAAAGTTTACCTGGAACATAAACCATCTTTGTAAGCTTACCATCTATAGGCATATGCACTCTATGATAATCTTTTGGCGAAAGATAGATAGTTGCAAATTTAGTAAAATTAGTTGTTGAGCTTGCAGCAATTAAGGACTCTAATGAAAATAGCTTATCTTTAGCTTGAATTAAACTATTATTGGTTATTGTGCCGAATTGGCTTAATACACCATCTGCTGGTGATGAAATGACATTTTTGTCATTAGAAATAGGTCTTAAATCATCCTTAAGTTCTCTTATGAAAAAATTATTGAAAGATTGATATTTGTTTATATCGGTTTCTTTAGCTTCAGATAAATTAATATTAAATTTTTTGATAGCAAGTTTTATTAGATAGTTTTTAATAATTTTATTTTTTGAATCAGCAAGTTTGCTAACTAAACGCGATGTTATAGCGTGAGGAAGTAGATATTGTAAATATATAAATAAATTGTCTTTCATTGATTTTGCCTATTTTATTATTTAAAGCTTTTATTAATATAAGTATAGCACTGTGCTATACTGATAAGTCAATTTAATTAGTTAGTTCTATTGATAAAAAATGAGAAATACTATCAATGTAGTCATTTTATTGAGTCTTGGGACGTTACTGCAAAATTGTACTACTAGTGATGTTGAAAATGATTTTTCGTATGAGAACTTGACAGATACTATAAGTGATTCACCATTTAGAAATAGAAAGTATGATTATGCAAGAGTAAAAGTTTCCGAAGAACCAGCACTAAAAATTCCAATAGGATTAAATGGTGAAAAAATAAATCCAGCATTAAAACTTCCTGATGGCGATAATAATTATGCCAGATCACAAGTGACAGAAGCACAAAAACAAATGCTGCCACCAAATTATTCGGTTAAATTTGATATGGCTAAGATTATTAATGATCAAATATCAAAAGTTTCAATTAGTGTTGTATATGATGATACAGGTTCATTAAAGCTTGTATTTAGAGAACCTTTGTCGATAACTATTAATCTTTTAGAGAATTATTTCAAAGAGCATCCTGATAATTATATTATTATTGCTGAGAAAGATGAGATACTATCTGGACATTTGATAACTATAAGAGATACTAAAAAGGATTTAATTTTTGTGATATTAGCTCGTAAAGTAGACGAATTATCAAGTTTAGTTAAAGTCAATGCAGTATTTACTAATGATAGTAAAACTTTAGCTCCAAATCATATAGGTGAAGGGGTTAGAATCTTAAGTGGTATTCGTAAGGATTTAAATAATACCGAACTTAAAAATGATAATAATATTCAAATTGCAAGACAAACTGAGGCTAATCTGGCAGATTCAGAGGCAAGTGCTAAAAATGGTAAATCTAGTCTTGGAGGATTGTTAGGCTCAAAGAAAAGTACTTTTGGCTTTGATTCATACGATAGAACTATTGATAACTCTCTAGAACAACAAAAAACTAATACCAACCAAGAACAACAAGATTACACACAAATGACAGTGCCAGCAGATGATAATGTCTATGATAGTCAAACTCAAGCCCACGTATTAAATACATAGGTGAATAGATGTATGATATTTCAGTTTTTATAGGAAGGTTTCAACCTTTTCATAAAGGCCATCTGTATAATATATTAGTAGCACTACAAAGTAGCAAAAAAATTATCATAAATGTAGGTAGTTGTTTTAATGCGCCAAATATAAAAAATCCTTTTTCTTTTGAGCAAAGAAAGGAGATGATAGAAAGTGATTTGCAAATTGCTGGAATTGATTTAGATATTGTAGTCATAGAGCCTTTAACTGACTACTTTTATCAAGAACAAAAGTGGCAGGATGAGTTACGTAAAAATGTTTATAAGCACGCTAAAAATAATAATAGTATTGCTATTGTTGGACATATCAAAGATAGTTCTAGTTATTATATAAAAAGTTTTCCTGAATGGGGTTATATTACTGTTGATAATTACAAAAACTTTAATGCTGCTGAATTTAGACAAAAGTTTTATAAAGGGATTATACTAAAACAATACGTGTGTAGTAATGATTCTAAGCTAGGCACTTATAATTTCTTGATAGAGTTTATGGCTACAAAGGCATATCAAGAACTAGTTGCAGAAAATAAATATGTTATTGAGTATAAAAGATTATGGCAAAATGTTCCTTTTAAGCCAAACTTTGTGACAGTTGATGCCTTAGTTATAGTAAATGATCATATTCTGATGATACAGAGAAAAGCTTTTCCTGGTAAAGGTTTGTGGGCATTGCCAGGAGGATTTCTAGAGTGTGATGAAACTATATCACAAGCTATAATTCGAGAATTATTTGAAGAAACAAATATCAGCTTAACCCAGGAGCAGCTTGCTGTAGCAAAACGCTGTGAAAAAGTTTTTGACTATCCTGATCGTTCAGTAAGAGGTAGAACAATTAGCCATACTGGGCTGTTCGTTTTTGATCAATGGCCAAGCTTACCAGAAATTAATGCTGCTGATGATGCAAAGGCTGTCAAATGGATGACTGTGGATTCTATTATTGAAAATATCTATGATAAAATGCTAGAAGATCATTATCAAATTATCACAGTTTTATTGGAAGAATGTGGTAAGAAACTATAAGGAGTTTTTTATTATGGGTTTATCAGTTGTTATTTTGGCTGCAGGGAAAGGTTCAAGAATGAACTCAAATAAACCAAAAGTTTTACAAACATTAGCAGCAAAACCTCTAATCGAGCATGTTGTTAGTTCTGTTGAGAAGCTAAATCCAGATAATATAGTTGTTGTTACAGGACATCTAAAAGAGCAGGTTGAAGATACATTACAAGGAAGAAATATAACATTTGTTTATCAACAGCAACAACTTGGTACAGGTTATGCTGTGTTACAAACACTACCCTACTTAACAGATCAGAAAGTTTTAATCCTCTATGGAGATGTACCTTTAATTTCGACCGAGGTTTTAGAAAACCTAATTGATACTACCAAAGATGTTGATCTGGGCGTTCTGACAGCATTTGTTGAAAACCCTCAAGGTTTAGGTAGAATTGTTAGAGATAGGTTTGGTGCGGTTACAGAAATTGTTGAAGAAAAAGATGCTAATGATATCCAGCGTCAGATAAAAGAAATTAATACAGGAATTTACTGTGTTCATAAAAATTTGCTACAAAAATGGTTGCCGCAGATAAAAGCAAATAATGTTCAAGAGGAATATTATCTAACAGACATAATTACATTTGCAAAAACTGATCATGTTTCGATAAATGTAACTCATCCAATTAATGAGTTTGAAATTTTAGGTGTAAATGATAGAGCTCAATTGGCTAATCTTGAGCGAGTTTGGCAAAGAAATGTCGCTGAAAAGATTATGGCTAGGGGTGTGAGTATTGCTGATCCAAATAGGTTTGATGTGCGTGGTAACCTTGATGTTGGTAAAGATTGCTGGATAGATATCAATGTAATAATTAAGGGTAATGTAAGACTCGGTAATAATGTTATCGTTGGTGCTAACTGTATACTCAAAAATTGTATTATCGAAGATAATGTTAGAATCAAATCTAATAGTATGATAGATGGTTCTATTATTCGTGAAGGTGCAATAGTTGGTCCTTTTGCGCGTGTTAGACCTAAATGTGATATTAAACAAGGAGCAGTGATAGGTAACTTTGTTGAAGCTAAGAAAACTGTTCTTGGTAAAGGTTCAAAGGCATCGCATTTAACTTATCTTGGTGATAGTGAAATCGGTGCTAATTGTAACATAGGTGCGGGTGTTATAACTTGTAATTATGATGGTGTCAATAAGCATAAAACAGTTATAGGCGATTATGCTTTTATTGGATCTGATTCACAGCTAATAGCTCCAGTTAATATTGGTCAAGGTGCAACTGTTGGTGCTGGATCAACTATTGCAAAAGATGTTCCTGCTGATAATCTTGCAATTTCAAGAGCAAGACAGCGTCATATTGATACTTGGCAGAGACCTGTCAAGAAAACAGATAAATAATAAAAATAAGGTTTGTGTTATGTGTGGAATAGTAGGTGCTAACTCTACAAGAAATGTTACTAATATTTTAATCGAAGGTTTAAAAAAACTAGAGTATAGAGGTTATGATTCTGCTGGTTTGGCAATAATTGATGAAAAAAATCACATAGATATATGTAAAGAAGTTGGTAAAGTTGTTGAGCTAGAAAAATCTGTGTATAATTTAGCTAATTTTAAAGGTGATATAGGTATCGCTCATACTAGATGGGCAACTCATGGTAAACCATCTAAGAGTAATTCTCACCCTCATGTTTCTGAAAGCTTTTGTATAGTTCATAATGGTGTCATAGAGAATTTTGCTGAACTTAGAAAGATTCTTATTAATGATGGTTATAAATTCAAGTCGGATACTGATACCGAGGTTATCGCCCATTTATTGCAAAAAGGGTGGAGTGATAACCTTTGTATAGTTGAGAATATCAAGTATGTCATAGCTATGCTTAAAGGAGCTTATGCACTAGCAATAATCTCACAAAAATTCCCTGATAAAATTGTTGCGGTGCGCTCAGGCTCTCCACTTGTAATTGGCGTGGGTATAGATGAGAATTTTATTTCATCAGATGTGTTATCATTGTTACCGGTTACAAATAAATTTTCTTATCTTGATGAAGGTGATATTGCAATTATTTCAAAAGATGATGTTGAAGTTTTTGATAATAATGGTGTCGCAAAAAATCTTGAAGTTGAAGAGTATAATTATTCATCATCGAGCGTCTCTAAAGATGGTTATAAACATTATATGCTCAAAGAGATATATGAACAGCCAGAAGCTGTTTCAAATACTATCTTAGCATCATTAGCTGATGGCGAAATTAGTTTAGATAGTTTTGATAAAAGAGCTAAAGAATTATTTGCAAAAACTAAACATATTTGTATTGTTGCGTGTGGAACTAGCTATAATGCTGGGATAATAGCAAAGTATTGGATTGAAAAATATGCAAAAGTTCCATGTAGTGTCGAAATAGCAAGTGAGATCAGATACAGAGATAAGGTTGTAGTTGATGGTTCTTTGTTTGTGAGTATTTCTCAATCTGGTGAAACAGCTGATACTTTAGAGTCGCTTAGAAAGAGTAAAAAGCAAAATTATGTTGGTAGTATGTGTATTTGTAATGTACCAAATAGTTCGCTTGTGAGAGAGTCTGATATCATTTTTATGACAAAGGCTGGTATTGAGATTGGTGTAGCTTCCACTAAAGCATTTACAACACAGCTAGTTGCATTAGCGATATTTACACTAGTAATGGCTAAACTCAAAAATAGTTTATCAGACCAGCAGATAGCTAAATATACCGAAGAACTCAAAAATATCCGAGCTTTGGTTATGGGAGCATTAAAGCTAGATGCTGAAATAGATCAGATAAGTGAGTATTTTTCTGATAAAAAGCATGCTATCTTTTTAGGGAGAGGATTATATTATCCTATAGCTATTGAAGGAGCATTAAAACTTAAAGAAATTTCTTATATCTATGCTGAAGCGTATCCATCAGGGGAGTTAAAGCATGGCCCTCTAGCTCTAGTTGATAAGAATATGCCAATAGTTGCAGTTGTGCCAAATGATGAATTATTAGATAAAACTTTATCTAATCTACAAGAGGTGCACGCTCGAGGTGGTAAGCTAATTCTTTTTGTCGATAAAACTATTAAAGAAAGAGTTAACTTTGATAACAGTATTGTATTAGAATTAGATGCAGGGCATGATTTTAGCGCACCTGTAGTATTTACAATACCACTTCAGCTGTTGTCGTATCATGTAGCTATAATCAAAGGTACAGATATTGATCAACCTAGAAACTTAGCTAAATCTGTAACTGTTGAGTAAAGCTTAAACAGTTTTGCTTTCTAATCATTTATTTTTTCGAAGCTGCTAGTCGCCAGTCCACAGTTGGTTTTTAAACAGAAGTAAGGTGAGTTTTATGGACTTTAATAAATCTCTCTGTTATGAGGATGTCAGTCTTCAGATAATGATTCAAAATGATTTTGATGAGCTGTTTGAGATTGTTAAAGATCCTGAAATATGGGCGCAACATAATTATAAAACATGATGTGAGTTAAATGGATTTAGAAAGTATTTTGAAGCTGGTTTAAACAATCCGCAAAATTGTTATCTTATCTTTTATAAAGATAAATTGGTTGGGATATGTTTTTTGATGTCTGGGATAAAAACTTTTGCTCACAAAAAGCAGTAACTAAGTTAGGCGCTAAAATTTATAACAGAAATGTTACAAGAAATAAGTTAATATTTATATTGACTAAAAAAGATTGGTAAAATAGTAATATTTAGATTAAATAAAAGTTCTTCTCTGAGAAATTCTTGCTCTTTTTACAGCTTGACGTTTTGCTATCTTTCTTTTTTCTGTTGGCTTTACATAGTGTTGTCTATCTCTAAGTTCTTGCTTGATACCAGCTTTTCCGCAAGCGCGTTTAAAGTTTCTTAAACTTATATCAAATGGCTTGTGCTCATCTACTCTAATACTTGGCATTATAGTACCTCAATATTGATGGCTTCAGGACCTTTTCTACCTTCTTGAGTTTCAAAAGTAACTTGCTGACCTTCAGCTAGAGTCTCACCATTTAATTTTGATATATGTACAAATACATCTTTTCCACCACTTTCAGGAGTGATGAAACCAAATCCTTTTTGATCATTGAAAAATTTTACTGTACCTTGTGATTTATTATTCATTTTTATTCTCTTTAGTTTTTTTGTTTATTTAGTTTTAACTATAAAAGCTAGTCATTTAGTGTATGGAATTATCAAATGACAATTTAAGAGATTAAGCAAAAACTGAAATTAAATAACGAAAATTTAAATTGAGTAGAAATTTTCTTTATCCTTACAAAATAAATTGTAGTACAAAATAGTACTAAAAGATATATGTAACTGCAAAATGATTTAAAGTAATCTAAAATTGCTACTAAGTATTTGTCGAGACTACTAATTTGTAGGAGCTCAAACTTAATCTAACTTAGCTCTTTTAGCTTTGAGTAAACCTTTAGCTTTATTCCATTGTTGTACTCGAGGTTTTAGAGCTTGGATTTTTTTGTGCAAACTCAGTCTCTAAATCTATGTTATAGACATTCGTTAGTCCAAGTAAACTTACAAATACATATCTGTAAGTTCTGCTTTAATTTTTTGATTATCATTTGCCTCTTCGTAGATTTTATTCTGCATTATTTCATTTGCTAATTCACCAACTTCTTCTAATAAGGCAATAAAGCTAGCAAGCCTTGGTTGAGTTATATCTTTAAAAAGTTTGGAGATGGTTTGTTGTACTTGTTTTATTTGCATACTATTGATCGATTAGATTTATTTTAGTTTTATAATAATTTTAACATCCTTTCGTAACATCTATATATTCATAAACTGATGGTTTATAATATATAACTAGATTTTATTAAAAAATACTGATTGCATATGAGTCAAATAATAATAAAAACTCCACAAGAAATAGAAAAAATGCGCGTTGCTGGTAGGTTAGCAGCAGAGGTTTTAGAGATGATTACTCCTTTTGTTAAAGAGGGGGTGACAACTGCAGAACTTGATAGAATTTGCCATGAATATATAGTCAAAGACCAGGATGCATATCCGGCACCGCTTAATTATCATGGTTTTCCTAAATCTATTTGTACCTCAATAAACCATGTTGTTTGTCATGGAATCCCAGCTAATAAAAAGCTTAAAAATGGTGATATAGTAAATATTGATGTCACAGTTAAAAAAGATGGCTATCATGGTGATACAAGTAAGATGTTTATGATAGGTGAGTCATCAGTTATGGCTAAAAAGCTAGTTGAAGTTACTCATGAATGCTTATGGAAAGGTATAAAGGTTGTCAAACCTGGCAATCATTTTGGAGATATCGGTGCAGCTATAGAAAAGCATGCAAAGAAGTTTGGTTATTCGATAGTTGATGTTTTTTGTGGTCATGGAATTGGTGCTAATTTTCATGAGCTTCCTAATGTTATGCATCATGGCAAGGTTGGTACAGGTGAGATGTTTGAAGAAGGAATGATATTTACAATTGAACCAATGATAAATATCGGTAAAAGAGCAGTGTCAGTGCTAAAAGATGGTTGGACTGCCGTTACAAAAGACCGATCACTTTCAGCACAATGGGAACATACAATTTTGGTTACAAAAGATGGTTATGAAGTCCTAACACTAAGAGAAGAAGAAAAAATTAGTATGTCAAAACAAGTAGCTCAGAGGCTGGTAAATCAAAAGTGTAATCTTTTACGAGCCCAAAATGAAGAGATTACTGTCAATAAAGTTCGAAAACTTATTGGTGGGGGTGTCTCTATTATTGATTTAGTAGAAAAGGTTACTTTGTATAAAGAGGATAAAAAGCAAGCTTTAGCAGTTGCAGAGCAAGAAACACTAGAGATTAATCAGCCAGTGCGTGATGAACTACTTGAAACTGTAAGAAGTACGCTAAAAAATTTTGGTGTTGATAGAGATGATATTGCTTTTAGTTTACGCAACAATATTATGCAATATATTCAACAACAAATATCTAAAAGTACTACTAAGCTCAAGTACAAGCAGGTTGAGCTTTCTAATAAAAATGATAGTTTAGAAATTTCTAATCTTAGCTTAGAACGTTGCTATAAAGAATTACTCGAAAAATATACTCAACTCAAAGAAGAAGCGTATAGTTTAAAACAAAGTTATAATACAAAGTCTATCAAGTTCTTAGAAAAAGAAACAACAGAAAAAATGCTCTTAGCTTGGGAAGATTTTAAGGGTATCAAAGAGCAATTAGCTAGCTTAGCGATGTATTCTAAGATTGCTGCGTATGATAAAAGTGGTGTTATTGTTATTAAGTTTCCAGCAACAGATTTTTTAACTCAAGAATGTAGAACTGGAGTAAGTAGATACTTAAAGGCAAAAACTGTATTTGATTATAATATCCAAGCTTGGGTTCTCTCTGGCTTTAAGGATATTCTAAAAACTTTAGATTTTTTAGAAAGAAATAAGTTTGTTTTTTCAAAAGAACTACAAACTATAGCCTATCTTAGAAGACAGAAGAGTTAACTTACGAAATGTTTTTGAATGCTAGTAGCTAGTTATCTAGTATAGTGGGATTTGCTAATATATAATTTAGCAATAAATTACTTTAATATCTTCTGTATATATGGATTTATTCTCAAGTTTAGAAAGCACTTGCTCTGTAGCTGAATTTTCCGAACAAGCATACCTAAATTACTCAATGTATGTGATTCTTGATAGAGCTTTGCCACATATTTCTGATGGTCTTAAGCCGGTACAAAGGCGTATCATATATGCGATGAGTGAAATTGGTTTAAGTTATTTATCTAAGTATAAAAAATCAGCACGTACAGTTGGTGATGTCTTAGGTAAATACCATCCTCATGGTGATAGTGCTTGTTATGAAGCTATGGTATTGATGGCACAAGACTTTTCCTATCGTTATCCTTTAATTGATGGTCAGGGTAACTGGGGATCTATAGATGATCCAAAGTCATTTGCAGCGATGCGTTATACCGAGTCGCGTTTATCTAAATATGCGGTATTACTTCTAGATGAATTAAAAAAAGGCACCGTAGATTGGGTCAAAAATTTCGATGGGACAATGGATGAGCCTAAACTTTTGCCTGCTCAGGTGCCAAATATTTTACTTAATGGTGCTATGGGTATTGCTGTGGGGATGTCGACATATATTCCACCACACAATATTACAGAGATTATAAATGCTTGTTTACAATTATTGTCTAAGCCTAATAATTCGACTATTGAAGAAATTCTTGAGATTGTCGAGGCTCCTGACTATCCTGGTGGTGCTAATATTATCAGTAGCAAACAAGAAATTGCTGGAGTATATAGGTCAGGTAATGGGTCGATACGCCAGCAAGCAGTTTATGAATATGATAATCATGGTAATGTTGTGATTACAAAATTACCTCATCAGGTTTCAAGTGCCATGGTAATGGAGCAAATTGCTAACGAACTTAAGCAACAAAAAATTACTTGGATAAAAAATATCCAAGATGAATCAGATGATAAAGAGCCTGTGAAAATAGTTTTATATTCGGCAACGACAAAGAAGAATATCAAGAAAATAATGGGACATTTGTTAGCGACCACAGATCTTGAGAAAAGCTTTCGTGTCAATATGAATATGATTGGTTTAGACAATCGGCCACAAGTGAAAAATCTTTTAGATATACTTAATCAATGGCTAGAGTATCGTAAGCATACCTTACGAAGAAGACTTCAGACTAGCTTAGATAAGGTTTTAGACCGTTTACATATATTAGAAGGTTTATTGATAGCGTTTCTAAATATAGATGAAGTGATTGATATCATTAGAAACTACGATGATCCTAGTTTAGAGTTAAAGAATAGATTTGCACTTTCTGAAATCCAAGCTGAAGCAATTTTGAATATTAGATTACGCAAGTTAGCAAAGATTGAAGAAATTGAGATTAAAAAAGAGCAAAGGGAATTGCAAAAGGAAAGAGAATTACTTGAGGGTTATTTAAATAGTGAAGTTAAGTTTAGAAACTTAATGAAGAAAGAATTCAAGCAAATATTAGTAGATTTTAGTGATTCTAGGCGCTCGAAAATTATTGCCGCAGAAAAGGCTCAAGCTCTAGAAGAAAAGGATCTGATGCCTAATGAGAGGGTAACTATTATCTTGTCAAAAGCTGGTTGGATTAGATGTGCTAAAGGTGAAAATATTGATCCGGTAGGTTTAAGTTATAAGCCTGAGGATGAGCCATTTTTGGTAACTTCAGGTAGTAGTAATATTAAGTTGGTATTTTTTAGTAAGCTTGGTAAGGCTTACTCTGTATATGTAGATAAATTACCATCTGCAAGAGGTTATGGTGAGCATATAACTACATATATCCCGCTGGATAAAAAAGATCAAATTATAAATATGGCTTTTGTAAGTGCTGCTGGATATTTCTTAATTGCTAGTGAAAGTGGCAAAGGTTTTGTGATACCAGCTGAAGATCTTATTACAAGTAAAATAACGGGAAAAAATATTTTTGGTGCAGATGATGTCTTTAAGTTTATACCATTTGAGCAAGATCATAAGATGCTAGCTATAAGTTCACAAGGTAGGATGATTGTGCGTGATTTCGCTAGTTTTGCATTACTTAAAAAAGGTAAGGGTAAATCAATCATTAAGCTAGATAAAAAAGACAAACTTAAATTTATCGAACTATTTACAGCAAATCAAGAGTTAACACTAAATGCGGGTAAGAGATTTATTCGTATTGATAGTAAAAATATTGAGACTTATTATAGCGATAAGCCATCTGGTGGTGGAGTGCTCTTACCTCAAGGTTTTAGAAAAATAACCAAAATTGATATAGAAACTATAGAGAGTAAACAATGAAAAAAATTGCAATATTAGGAGCAATGGAGATAGAGATCCAACCAATTTTAGATAAGTTAGATAGCTATGAGACTATAGAGTATGCAAATAACAAATACTACCGGGCAAATTATCAGGATAAAGAGCTTGTAATAGCCTATAGTAAAATTGGTAAAGTATTCTCAAGTTTAACGGCAACGATAATGATTGAGCGATTTGGTGTTGAGGCATTATTGTTTACAGGTGTTGCCGGTGGACTGCAAGATTTAAAAGTAGGTGATATGATTGCCGCAACTGCTACAGTACAACATGATGTTGATGTCACAGCTTTTGGTTACCCATATGGTAAGATTCCCATTTCAGAAGTTGAGATTACAACATCGACTAGGCTTTTAAAACAAGCTCAAAATGTTGCTAAGGAACTTGATCTCAAGCTACACACTGGTATTATTGCTACAGGAGATCAATTTGTCCATTGTGCAGAGAGAAAAGATTTTGTGATCAAAGAGTTTGATGCACAGGCTATAGAAATGGAAGGAGCAAGTGTTAATCTTATCTGTAATGAAATGGGCGTACCAAGTTTAATTCTAAGAAGTATTTCTGATACTGCTGATGGTGATGCGCCTGAAAATTTCGATAAGTTTGCTAAAATGGCTGCTAAAAGGTCAGTAAACTTTATAATGCAAATGCTTAGTAATATATAAATTTATCTTTGTGTTGTTTATTTTTCGCTGTTATTAACAAAGCTCTAGATATCTCAATAATACATACCATTAGCAAAACTGGGTCTAAGAGATAGTTCCATATATTACCCTGTAAAATACCACTAAAGAACACAACTGCAGCAATAACAATAGTAACATTAAATAATATAAATCTATTAGAAATCAAAAGTAGTATTAGTCCATAAGCAAATACGCAAGCTAATACTAAATATGCACTATAGTCAATATCGTAAAGCTTATATGACATTATAAAGAATAAACCATAAAATATAATAAGCATTAACATAAAAGCTGTACTGGTATATGGAAAAATAGTAGTTTTCTTACTTATAAATATACTTACTATAATAAATATCAGTAAGATAAATGAAGAAAAACTAAAATAGTTTATAAATCCAGTGACAAAATAAAATATAGTCTCATTGTCAGAGCTTATATTTATAAAGTTAAAGCAAAGTAGTATTAATATCGCTAGTAGTAATAATTTTTTAGGTAGAAGAGTAAATATTCTCAAAAAAAAGTATATCACAAAGAGGTTGGCTGTCAAAAGGTTATAATAGTTAAGCATTAGAATTTTCTCCTTTAATCTCAACAACTCTTATTGTACCTTTAGCTTTATTAGAAAATGCTAAAATAATATTATCTTGATACAAAGTAAATGTAGGGTATGAAAGTTCTCCTTTAGCTTTATTTGGGAATTTATAAATATTTTGCCACTGTTGACAATTATACGCTTTAAAGGCTAGACTAAGTTCTGAACGACTATTGGTAGAATTGTTGTAGGCTAAGATGATACCATTTTGTATTTTTATTGCTGCAATACCAGAGTCTGGATTATCAAGTTGTGTTGGTTTTACTTTTGACCATGATATACCACTATCAGCTGTTTCGTTTGTATATATTTTTTTTATAGGGCTATACATCTGTCTATATAGAGCCAAAGCATGAGTTTTTGATAGTGGAATTACTGTAGGTTGTAAATTTACGCTATCATTAGTCATTTCTGAAACAAATATAAGCTCACCATCATTATTAAAGACAAACCATCTACCATTGAGATTATTAAATTCTTTGTATACAGGAATCGCAAATCTATTATTATCTAGTTCGATTGCTGATCCTCTTATTAATGTGCTGAAATTAAATACTGGTGAAGAGATTATAGTTTTTGGTGTACTCCAAGTTTTACCTAGATCATTTGAGTACATAATATTTAGAGAAGAAGTTACCCAGCCACCGCTAGATGAAGTAAAAACTAACCACAATTTTTTTTCTTGAGAATATATAATTGGGTTACCTAAATGATGAATATGTTTCTTAAATATAGATTGAAACTTTTGGCGATCCATAACTGATCTGATTTTATCGAAGTGCCACTTTCTAGCTACTTTCTCAGCTATTGCAAGCATTATCTTAGTATTTGGCGCAGTTTCTTGATCGCCACTATACCAAGTGATAAAAAGTTTATTATCAATAGTTGTCATTGATGAAGCATGATTATATTTGAGATATTTTAGATTAGCTATAGTCTTAACATCTAATTTTTTTGCAATACTATTATTTTTAGGTGTAGATATGGCAAAAGAATAATTATGTTGAATACGAGAGTAATAGAAAACTAACAACAAAATTGAGTATATAAAAGCAAATATAAAAACTAGTTTTAGATTATTTTTCACAGTTTTAAAAAATAATTTTATTAGCCACATTGTATTATTTTAATTTAATTAAGCTAAATATACTAACTTTTGCTTATAAATATCTACAAAGTTTTAGAATATTGATTTTAAATTATGGTTATTACGATTGAGGGTTGATAATGATTAGTTTTTAGTGTTAATAATGTTAATATTAGTAAAATTATTTTCTAATAGTCAAATTATTGTGATTAATAAAAAAAATATATTAAGTTGTTTATTGATTTTATCTAGTGCTATTGGCTATAGTCTTACAATACAACAAATTCAATATTCTCAAAAAGCCATAGATGCATTAGCTAAAAAAGACTATAAATCATATTTTTATTATAAATCGAAACTCAAAGATACTAGTATTTACTCATATTTACAATATAAAGAAATAAGTACAGATCCTAATATTTTTCAGCAATCAACAATAGATGAGTATTTCAAGCAAGATAATAATAGCTATTGGCAAAACCGACTTAGTGATGATTTAGCGCAATACTATGCCGAAAAATATGACTGGAAGCTCTTTGGCAAGTATTATAAAGGCGATTTAGGGGTACCTGGCAAATGTTGGAGTATGCAAGCAGAATATGAATTAGGTGAAAAAACTAAAGCATTAAATGAATATGGCCAACTTTGGCAGAACCGAGTGTATATGCCTGCTGCATGTAATAAAATGCAAAAATATTGGGATAATTTTGATTATAAACCAAGAGATTATCTAACAACTAAAGCATATACTCTTGCTTTTGCCAATAAGTTTGATGATAGTTTGTGGTTATTAAATACTTATGTCAAAGATAACAAAGATTATCTAAATTATATAAGTGCATGGAAACAAGCTACTAAAGATTCGCGTAAATTAGACAGTTTTATTAATAGGTTTCACAATTATAATTATTTTGACAAAGTGATTGTTGATATTTCTAGAGATTTAATAAGAAAAGATGCCCAAGGCTATGCAAAAGTATGGGATAACCTAAAAAATAAAAGATATCTAAGCACAAAAGTAAAACAACAGTGTATCTCAGCAATAGCGGTAAGTTTTGCAAGATCTCAATCACCACAAGCAAAACAGTGGCTAACTAGAGTAGATAAAAAATATCTCGATACAACAGCTTGGGAGTGGTTATTAAGGGTTGATTTATACAACAATAACTTTGCAGATTATATAAAAACATATAGTCAACTTCCTGCTAAATTACAACAAAACCAAGTATGGAAATATTGGCTAGCATATAGTTATGATCAACTAGGTGAGAAACAACAAGCGGAGAAAATCTTTGCGGAATTAATACAGCAACCGCTTGATTACTATTCATTTTTAGCGTCTGATAGGCTTGGTAAACCATATAATTTTGGTAATGATGTTGCTACAGCATTAAGTAATAGTGAAACTAAAAAACTACTGGCAGAAGATGCTACTACACAGGCTATTGATTTATATCAGATCGGTCAATACAAAGATTCAACAAGTATTTGGAAATGGGCAATCAGAAATAAGCTTAGAGATAAGCAGATTCATGAGATTAAACAACTTGCAAGTTTAGCTGAAGATAATCATATGTATTATGCGGCTATATTTAATATGTCAGTTATCGGTAATTATAATAATATTGATATGCTCTTTCCAAAAGCTTTCATAACTACAGTTAATCAAAGTGCCCAAAAATTTGGCATTGATAAAGATCTTGTTTTATCAATTATGCGTAAAGAATCATTATTTGATATTGAGGCGGTCTCCTCAGCTGGAGCAAAGGGATTGATGCAGGTTACAGAGCCAACCGCAAAATTTATTGCCCAAAAATATAAATTATCTTTAATTGGTGGTAAATCTCAAGGTATGACTAGTCAGATATTTATCCCTGAGAATAACATTAAACTAGGTATAGCAAATTTATATTTCTTAGAGAAGCTTTTTGATAAAAATACTATACTAGGTATAGCTGCATATAATGCTGGCCCAGGTAATGTTGCTAAGTGGCTAAATGAAAAGGAAGCTCCAGCAGCAATTTGGATAGAAAATGTACCATTTGGTGAGACACGGCACTACATTCGCAATGTACTTGTATACATGATTGTTTATAATAATTTTGTATTTAAAGATAAAAAAAATCATATTAGTAATTTTCTAGATTATAAAATATTTAATAAGCAAAGTTTTAGGAAATAGTACTAGCAACTACTTAAAAGAGTGTTCTAAATCAACATTTTACAGAGATAGTATATAATCATAATAAATATTTTATTGTGTTTAGGAATTAGAGAATTGTGCGTATAATAAAAAATGTCAAAAGAGAAAATTTGCTGGCATGTTTTTTGACATATGTGGGCTATATGACCCTAACAATTTCAATAACTTTAACCACATCATTAGCATCTAATTTAGGTTTGTCTGATTATGTTACTCAAATGGCAATGAGTCTATCGTTTTTTACGTTTAGTATTTCTGCGGTTTTATTTGCATGTGCTGTTATCATACAAAAAAATATCGTGATGAATGAGCCTATTTGTTTAATCATAATTCACACAAGTTTTATTAATTAAAACTTATTAAATCAGATATTATTGTAGGTTTAAAATAATTTTAAAGTAATATTTAATTTATATATTTTTTAATATTACTTTAAATATCTTAATTTTTTAGTTATATTTGTAAAATTCAAAATTATAAATTTTCTGTTCATTCACTACTGATAGTTCGGTTTACGAATTATTCAATGCACATTGAACTTTTAGAAAAAAATCTAAAGTTTGCAAAACCATTAATTTCTTTTTTGTGGACAGAACTTAATAAAATAGATTGTTTTAATTATTGTAAGCTTTTAAGTTTTTTCGTTTATTTTTAGTCTAAATAATACCTTAAGCTCGTAGCTTATATAGTTTTTGAATTTGAGTTAAAGTTAAAATTAAAACGATAAAGTCTAAGTAAACAGATCAATTATTAAATAAGTTTCGAACTTAGGTTACTTTTATAGTAATATTTGTAGCTAAGTTCATAATTTAAAAAATATCTACAATGATTTCTCACCTTAGAGTTCATACCGGATTTTCTGTTGTTGATAGTACAGTGCGTCTAGGAGATCTTTTTGCAAGAGCAAAAGATAAAAATATTGTTGCGATAGCTCTCACTGATGTGTGTAATTTGTTTGCGGCAATTAAGTTTTATAAACAAGCATTAGCTAGTGGGATTAAACCAATCTTTGGGGTGGAACTGAAGATTGATACTGAATTTGGTATTGCTGATTTAGTGTTACTAGCAGAAAATAATTATGGCTATCAAAATATTGTTAATTTGATTTCTAGAGCATATCAACAAACAGATAGATTTGGCTCAATTCCTCTTATACCTAAAGCTTGGCTTAAAGAGTTAAATCTAGAAAATATTATTTGCTTAAATGGTGGACAGCAGGGGGAGTTAGGCAAAGCTATCTTAGCCAAAGATTATATTAAGGCAGATGAGATTATTACTCAAAACATTGCGATATTCGGTTCTAATAATTATATTATCGAAATTCATAAGTTAGGGTATGAAAATGAAGGTTTGTATAATGAAAAAGCTCTAGAATATGCAAGTAAGTACAATCTCATAGCTGTAGCAACAAACTTAACTGTATTTATGGAAGCAGATGATTATGGTATTCATGAAATTAGAGCTTGTATCAATGAGAAAACAACAATCTTAGATGAGTCGCGTAAATCTAAATTTACTAGAGAACAATATCTAAAATCAGCTGATGAAATGTACGAAACTTTCTCTGCACTAACAGTGCTTGTAGATAATACTCTAGCAATTGCAAAGCGCTGTAATGTCACATTTGATCTAGGCAAGCCATGTCTGCCAACCGTAGATATTCCGGTTGGCTTGACAGAAAAAGAATACTTTTCAAAATTATGTTATCAAGGCTTATATAAGCGTTTAGAAAAAATATTAGCTAATAAATCAGCTGATAAGCATGAACATATCACAAAAGTCTATAAAGATAGGTTACAAAGAGAGATTGATATTATTTGTGATATGGGTTTTCCAGGATACTTTCTAATTGTTGAAGATTTTATCCGTTGGTCAAAAGAAAATGATATCCCAGTAGGACCAGGGCGTGGTTCTGGTGCTGGTTCATTAGTAGCGTATTCTTTGTTAATTACGGATATAGATCCATTACTGTATGGGCTACTTTTTGAGAGATTTCTGAATCCTGAAAGGGTATCAATGCCTGATTTTGATATAGATTTTTGTATTGAAGGTAGAGATAGAGTTATCAAGTATGTCGAGCGAAAATATGGTAAAGATAGTGTTGCGCAGATTATAACCTATGGTACTATGGCAGCTAAGGGTGTTGTGCGTGACGTCGTGCGTGTAATGGGACAAAGTTTTGGTTTTGGTGATAGGATTGCCAAGCTTATTCCAGAAACACCTGGTACAACCTTTAAGAAAATCCTAAAAGAGGGTGAGCCATTATATGATGAAATGCAAGTAGATGAAGAAGTTGCCGAGGTTATTGAAAGAGCGCAAAAATTAGAAGGTTTGCCACGTAGTTTAGGCAAGCATGCTGCAGGTATTGTAATTTCGCCAACGAAAATTTCAGATTTTGCACCGATATATTGCGAAGATAAAGGTGGAGATCTTGTTACCCAGTTTGATAAAGGTGATATTGAAGATGTAGGTTTGGTTAAGTTTGATTTTTTAGGGCTAAAAAACTTAACGATTATCAATAACACTGTTAAAAGCATTAAGGCTAAAAAATCAGCTGATCAAAAGCCTTTAGATATTGCTGATATACCTCTAGATGATCAAAAAACATTTAAGCTTTTGCAAGCAGGGAATACCACAGGAATATTTCAGCTTGAATCACAGGGTATGCGCCAGATTGTCAAGGATCTAGGTACTTCTAATTTTGAAGAGATTATCGCTTTAGTGGCATTATATCGTCCTGGGCCGATGGAGAATATTCCTACTTTTATTGATCGTAAGCATGGTAGAAAAAGAATTACATATTTGCATCCTCTACTTGAGGAGGTGCTAAAAGAGACTTATGGTATCCCGGTATACCAAGAGCAGGTAATGCAAATGGCACAAAAACTAGCTGGCTATACACTTGGTGCTGCCGATTTATTACGCCGTGCTATGGGTAAGAAAAAGCCTGAAGAAATGGAGCAACAACGTAAGATTTTTAAAGAAGGTGCTGCTAAATATTATAGTATCAATGCTAAACTTGCTGATGAGATATTTGACCAAATGGAAGCTTTTGCCGGATATGGGTTTAACAAATCTCATGCTGCTGCGTATGCGCTGATTGCTTATCAAACAGCTTGGCTAAAAGCACATTATCCAGATGAGTATATGGCTGCTTTGATGTCTGGGGATATGGGAAATACTGATCAATTCGTTAAATTTATCCTAGATTGTAAAAATATGGGTATTACAGTCTTAGCACCAAATATTAATAAAAGTGTCTATGATTGTATAGCTATCTCAAAAGGTACAATCTTACTTGGCTTAGGCGCCATCAAAGGACTTGGCAGTGAAGCAATCAAAAGCATACTTACAGAAAGACAATCAGGTGAAGAGTTTAGCTCAATATTTGATCTATGCCGTAGAGTTGATTTACGCAAAGTCAATAAAAAAGCGCTAGAGGCTTTGTGCTTTGCTGGTGCAATCAAAGATATTTCTAGAAATAGAGCTACAGCATTTAACTCTATTGAGAAAGCTATCAAAAATGCAGGGTATGTTAATGAGATGAACGCTGCTGGACAAGATGATTTATTTGGTTTTACAGAGCAACAGAGTGATACTGATACAGAGCTTGAAAAAAAATGTATAGTAGAAGAGTGGAACCTCAAAGAGCTACTAATTAATGAGAAAAAAGCTCTAGGAATGTACTTTAGTGGACATATCATTGATGAGGAAAATCATTGGTGCAATCATGTTAGCTTTAGTGATCTTGATAAGATTCAGCAGCCTAATATGGATGGTAATTCTGTGAGAATTATCGCAAGTATGATAACACCAGCTATACGCCGAAAGACTAAAACAGGAAAAGTTTTGTATATTATCAATATTGATGATGAATTTGATAGAGCTGATTGTCTGATTAGTGAAGATGTTTTTGTCGCTGTTAAAGATAGCATTCAAGTTGATGATATCGTTGTCGTTGAGGGTAAAGTTAGTCGTGATGTACAGCGAGAGTGTAATAAACTAAGTGTAGACAAGGTCCAACCAATATCACAATATATTGATGAAAATTTTAGTAAAGTTGAACTAACATTAAGAAGCCAAACTGTAAATCCAATTAATCTCAAGAAACTCCTTAGTAATCTCAAAGAAAATATAGCCTCAACTAATACTCAAAAACAAAATATCTTAGAGATAACAATTTCTCTTGATGATGTTGATGGTAAGTTTGATTTTTTACAAAAGCCATTTTCTATCTACAAATTTGTAAATGATGTTAGCAGGCTAATAGCTGAGGGTAGTACGGTTAGTTTGAGTGAGGTTTAAATTTTACATGTCATCCTAACTTGTTTTACTAATATCACTAAGAGCTTTGAATAGTGACGTGTAAAAGAGGGTTTAGCTATATACTTATTAACCAACAAAATAATGTTTTGTATATAGGTGTTATATCAGATGTTAAGCAAAGGTTTATTAGCATAAAAATATACTAGTTAAATGACTTTACTAAAAAATATCAAACTCATAAACTGGTGTATACGAAATAGCAGAAAATATAGAATATGTAGTATTAAGAGAAAAACAGCTTAATCATTGGCAGAAAGATTGGAAGTTTAATTTGATTAAAAAAATAATCCTAAGTTTAGTAATTTTTTATAGTTTGTAATAAGATCCTGAATACCTAGTTCAGGATGACTACAAACACTATGTTTAAAATGGGGATATATAGATGAACCACCAATTTATACAATACAATGATCCAAATAACGAGATCTTGTATCAAAAATGTAAACCTGTAACGGATATAAAAAGAGCTGAAATACAGAATATCATGACAGAGATGCGTGAGAAAATTACTAGCAAACTTGATTCTGTAGCTGCTGTAATATTCCAGCATGAATTTAATCACCTACTTGTCTCTGTCTATGTTGATTTTGATACTAAATCTATGGTAAGAAGAGCTATAAGTTAAATTTGCTAGTGGTAAGCTTAAAGCTTATCAAGAATGTGGTGAAGAGAGTTCCATTGTTATTAGAAAAATATCAAATAGGTAAAAATATATAAGTTTTTTTGTAGCAATATCAAAACTAATAGTTGACATATAAATTAAGAATAGTAGCATAACTTGAACTGACGATAATAGCAGTCTGGAACCACTTGATCCCATTTCGAACTCAGGAATGAAATGGCCTCACGCCAATGATAATCTGGCAATGCCCAAGTGAAAGTAGGTAATCGTCAAACCTCTTTAAATTTTTTTCACTATTATTTTCATTTACTCAATACTAAAAATATTTAAATAGTTTTGCTTTAAATATGACTAGTTAAGATATATTTTAGAAAGCTTACAGGTTTCGCGATATTAAGGTGTCTGTCCTGTGTGGTGGGAAGAACAGCACTTGGTTTAGCTATCTAAAACTATTAAGCTCAACTAGCCATATTTAGAACATCAGCTTAGCAATTATGATTGCTAATGTTAAGTAAACGATAGTTAATCCAGCAAGATATATGTGGATTTGAGATTTTAGTAATTTTGTCATCTTTATTGCTTACATCAAGTTGTTATCTTGGGCTAATGGTACCCTAAGCTGCTTTAGCAACAATTAGTAAAATTTAACAAGTCTAATCAATTTTTAATAGTTAATTAATTTCTCTATGATACAAAAAACAGTTGCTATTACATAAGTTATGACAATTTGCTTAGATGTTTTTGAAATGTTTTTTATTGGCTTAATATGTTATTCTATAGAATAATTTTTATTGCTAAAAAAGAATTTTAATGTTTAAGAGCTTACCACTATTTATCGGATTAAGATATATTCGTGCAAAAAAGCGTAATCGGTTTATATCTATTATTTCGGCAATATCATTTTTGGGTATTTCTCTAGGGGTTGCTGTACTTATCACAGTGATGTCAGTTATGAATGGTTTCGATCAGCAGATTAAGAACAGAATTCTAATGATGGTGCCACCTTTAAAGGTTTATCAATTAGGTGGAGAGGTTACTGACTGGTCAACATTAGCCAAAGAAATTGAGAAAAATATTCCAAGTGTCACAGCAGCAGCACCGATAGTGGAGTCACAAGGGTTGCTTAGTGCAAATACTGTCGGTAGTACTACGGCATTTGTACAAATTCAGGGTATAGAGCCTAAGTATCAAACCAAAGTACTCCCTGTAGCTGAGCATATCGTCAATGGTAAGTTATCATCGTTAAATGATAACCAAGGATATAATATAATTTTAGGTAGTGTCTTAGCTGATAATTTAGGTGTTAAAGTTGGTGATAAAGTCACTTTAATTGTGCCAAAGATTAACCTAACACCAGTAGGGATGATTCCGAAAATTAAGAAGTTTAGAGTATCGGGGGTATTCTCTGTAAGTTATCAATACGATGCTTATTATGCTTTGATTAACATCAAAAATGCGCAAAAAGTTTTTGAAACAGGTAATTCGGTATTATCTATTCAGCTAGGTATAAAAAATATCTATAATGCGCCACTTGTGAAAAACAAACTCAATGATGGCGCAATCCCACCTTACTATTTCACTCGTGATTGGACAGATGAGAATAAATCTTTCTTTGATGCCTTAAAAATGGAAAAAACGGTGATGTTTTTTATCCTATTGCTAATAATTGCTGTTGCAGTATTTAACTTATTATCATCTTTAGTTATGGTTGTTACTGATAAGCGTAGTGATATAGCTATTCTTAGAACGATAGGGATGTCATCGCGACAAATTATAACGGTATTTATATATCAAGGTTTTATTATTGGTTTGATAGGTACAGTTATTGGTGTATTGCTTGGTATATTTCTTTCAACTTATGCTACAGAGATAGTTAATTTTATCCAGAATGTTACTGGTAAGCAATTTTTAAACGCAAGTGTTTACCTTATAAATTATATTCCATCAGAGTTGATGTGGTCAGATGTTCTAAAAGTTACTTTAGTTTCTATGTTTTTAAGTTTCTTAGCGACACTTTATCCTGCTTGGAGTGCTTCTAAGGTTCAGCCAGTGGAGGCGTTAAGATATGAATGATGTTGTTTTAAGTTGCAAAAATGTTTCAAAAAAATATACAGAATTTAAAACTGATATAGCTATCTTAAAAGATGCAAACCTTGAAATTAAAAAAGGTGAAAAAGTCGCTATCCTCGGGTTATCTGGATCAGGCAAGACTACACTATTAAATGTTTTAGGTGGACTAGATAAATGTAGTGCAGGTGAAGTATATCTGATGGGTGAGAGGTTTGATAATCAGTCCGTAAATAAGCGGGCAAAAATGCGTAATAAGCATTTAGGCTTTATCTATCAATTACATCATTTATTGCCAGAGTTTACAGCTATTGAAAATGTGATGATTCCATTAGCTATTACTAAAAAATATAGTAAAAAAGAGTCGATAAACCTTGCTAATGAAATTCTCACAAAAGTTGGTCTTGAGCATCGTGCTCATCATAAACCAGCTGAGCTTTCAGGTGGGGAGCGTCAGCGAGTGGCTATTGCTAGAGCATTGGTTACAAATCCAAACTGTATTCTTGCAGATGAGCCTACTGGTAATCTAGATAGTCAAAGATCAGAGAGCATATTTGCATTAATGCAACAGCTTAGTGATGATTTTGGGACTAGTTTTGTGATTGTCACACATGATGAAAAACTAGCTAGTCGTATGAATACAATTTATCGATTAGTAGATGGTGAATTAGAACTAGTCGAAAAGTCTAACTAGATTTTGGTTGCTATATTTTTCTATTATTTAGAATAAAAAATATTTTTAATTTATGTACTTTTAGTATACTACATTGATATGTAGTTATTTCTATAAGTTCTAAGATTATGAAAAGAGTTGTATTTGTCTATAAAGATACTCCAAAGTCATATAAAGAAAAATTTTTACTAAAAATTGAGAAAGATCTTAAAAAACCATCATAGTATTATACTTTAACAGTTGATGATTTATCTGAAGTTGTTGAAATTCTTGAAGAGAATTCTAAGATGCTGTATCGTTTTAGATAGAGCTAGTTTCAATATTGAAGCTTTTCATAATATTGCACACCTTAATACAAAGCCGATATTTGTGGCATCTGATTATAGTCAAAGTATTAAGCTCAATTTGCGTGATTTTAATTTAAATATCAACTTTTTATAGTATGATGCTTTAGCTAGCGAGGATTATGACTTTACTCACAAAACTATCACAAATTACTTTAACGATATATTACCACTTTTGACTTGTAAATTGTTTAAGTATTCTAAATCTTTTAATTCAGCTTTTTGTACTCCAGGTACCAAGGATGCTATGGTTTTCAGCGTTCTGCAGTAGTAGCTTTGTTTTATGATTTTTATGGTGAAAATATTTTTAATACAGATTTGTCTATTTTGATGAAAGAGTTAGGAAGCTTGCTTGACCATTCTGAAGCACATAAAGCCGCCGAAGAATATATATCGAAAGCTTTAAATCAGATAGATCATTTATTGTCATAAATGGTACTTCAACAGCGAATAAAATAGTCGGTATGTATAGTGTTACTGATGGTGATACTATTTTGGTTGATAGAAATTGCCATAAGTCAGTAACACATTTAATGATGATGCTTGATGTTAATCCGATATATCTAAAATCGACAAGAAATGCTTATGGAATAATCGGTGGGATTCCTAAAAAAGAGTTCAAAATAGAAACTATCCAAGAAAAGATATGACAATAGAAATATTGCTGATAAGTGGCCTGAATATGCTGGGGTTACCAATTCAACTTATGATGGCATCCTTTGTAACACTGATACAATACATAGGGAGCTTGATGTTAAAAAGCTACATTTTGATAGTACTTGGATACCATATGCAATATTTCATCCAATTTATAAACATAAATCAGCGATGCAAATTGATCCAAAACCAGAACATATAATTTTTGAGACACAGTCACCGCATAAGCTTTTAGCGGCCTTTAGCTAGTCATCAATGTTGCATATAAAGGTGACTATAATGGGGAAGTTTAAAATGAAGTGTTTATATGCTGTATACTTCAACATCACCTTTTTATCTCATAGTTTCTAGTGTTGAAACAGCAGTGGCAATGATGGAGGGTGAGCAAGGTTATAATCTTATAGATAAAACTATTAATTTAACTATAAATTTTAGAAAAGAATTAGTTAAACTAAGATCTGAAGCGAATGGTTAGTTTTTTGATGTTTGGCAACCTCTCTAATAAAGAAACTTGGTTATTAAGAAATGCTGATAAGTGGCATGGATTTTAAAATGTTGATGGTGATTTTCTCTTATTAGACCCTATTAAGATTACAATTCTAACTCCTGTAATAAAAGATAACGATGTCCAAGATTGAGGAGTACTGGCTAATGTGGTCGCTAAATTCTTAGATGAGCATGATATAGCAGTTGACAAGTCTGGGCTACATTCAGTTACTATTTATATTTTAGTTTATGTACGACAAAAGCTAAATCAGCAAGGCTAATCTCAGTATTGAATAAATTCAAGAAGATGTATGATGAAAATACATTGGTAGAAAAAATGCTACCAACTTTATATGCAGAAGACCATAAATTTTATAATGGTAAAAGGATCCAAGAAATTAGTGAGCAACTTTATGAGTATATTAAAAATGCTAATTTACTTAAACTTATGTATCATGCATTTAATGTCTTACCTGGGCAGCAATTAAATCCACATCGAGCATTTAAAAGTTACTAAAAGGTAAAGTAAAGAAGGTACCATTAGCAGATTTATATGAGGATACTTCTGCCGTTATGATATTACTATATCTACCTGGGATACCTGTTATTTTCCCAGGTGAGAAGATAACCCAAGAATCTAAAGTCTTGAAAAAATAGGTTCTATGTTGTCTGGCTTTGATACAGATATTCATGGTCCTGAAAGAGGAAGAGATGGTAAGCTATATATCAAAGTTATTGATGATAAATAATATCTTATTTTTTGAAATAAAATGCTTATAAAACACTAAAAAAAAATGTATAGTATGATTATCGAGCATAATTTTTTAGGTGGATAGTTCATGCTGAAAACTCCTCTTTATGAATCACATATAGCAGCTAATGCTAAGATGGTTGATTTCTCAGGTTGGTCAATGCCAATTAAATATGGTTCACAAATTCAAGAGCATAATAATGTTAGAGAAGATTGCGGTATCTTTGATGTATCACATATGCTAGCTGTTGATATACAAGGTTCTGAAGCTGAGAAGTTTTTACGTCATCTTTTAGCTAATGATGTCGCTAAACTACAAGAGAATAAAGCTCAATATGGCTGTATGCTAAATCATAATGCTGGTATCGTTGATGATTTGATTACTTATAAAGTTGATGCTGAGCATTTTAGAATTGTTGTCAATGCTGGCAATAGAGAGTCAGATGTTGCATGGTTTAGCGAAAATGCTAAAGATTTTGATGTTACGATAACTCCACAGACTGATCTAGCTATAGTTGCAGTACAGGGGCCAAAAGCTGTTGAGGTTATTAAGCGTGTTGTTACCAAAGAAATCGCTACTGAAATTGAAACACTTAAGCCTTTTTCATTTAAGTTTTTTAGTAAATGGATGATAGCACGCACTGGTTATACGGGTGAAGATGGTTTTGAGGTAATTCTCCCTGCAGCGCAGGTAAAAAAATTCTGGAATAGTCTGCTTGAAAATGGCGCAAAACCTGCAGGTTTAGGTGCTCGTGATACACTAAGGTTAGAGGCAGGAATGCATCTATATGGTGCTGATATAGATACATCTACGACACCTTTAGAAAGAGGCTTGGGCTGGAGTGTTGATTTATCTGACCAGCATAGAGACTTTATTGGCAAAAAAGCATATCTTACTAAAAAAATACAAGGAGTTGATACTAAGTGGGTTGGTGTAGTACTAAAAGCAAAAGGTGTCCTTAGAGCAGGTCAAGAGATTGATTTTGATAATGGTGAAAAAGGCTATATAACAAGTGGTAGCTTTTCGCCAACTTTAAAAGTTGCTATTGCATTAGCTTATGTGCCTAAACAAGCTAATAACCCCGTGGTAAATATCAGAGGTAAAGAGCTAGAGGTTGAGCTAGTTAAACTAAAGTTTGTTAAAAATGGTAAATCTTTGATATAAAGTACATAAGGATTATTCAAAACGATTAATCGTAGTCAATACGGAGGTATAAAATGGAGGTATAAAATGTTAAATGTTCCTAAAAAATTAAAATATACAAAGTCGCATGAGTGGGTCAAAATAGATGGTGATGAAGTTACTGTAGGTATCACAGCGCATGCACAGTCTTTATTAGGTGATTTAGTCTATGTTGAGTTACCAGAAGTAGGCGAAGAGTTCGCCGCTGGTGATGATATTTGTGTCGTTGAGTCTGTCAAAGCAGCCTCTGATGTATATGCTCCTGTTGATGGTGAGGTAATTGAAATTAATGAATCTTTGGTTGATGACCCTTCACAAGTAAATTATACACCATATAAAGATGGTTGGTTATTTAAACTTAAAATCTATGATGAATCTCAGTTAGCTGACTTGCTAACTGCTAATGATTATGCAAAAACTCTTGAGGAATAATTGCATAAACAAACAATCTATTTTTTTAATCTTTTTATAAAACCTTGTATAAAGACATGGAGGAAGTATGTCTTTTATCCCACATAAACCGGAACAAATTAAAAAAATGCTTGATACTATAGGAGCAGACTCTGTAGATCAATTATTTGATGAGATACCAACTCAGCTAAGAGCAGCTAAACTTAAAATAAAAGATGGTATTAATGAAATCCAATTAGCAAATCTTATTAGAAAGAGAGCTAACAAAAATCATCATAATATAAACTTTATTGGAGCTGGTGCATATAGTCACTATATTCCAGCTGCAATATGGGATATTGTAGCTCGTGGAGAGTTCTATACCGCATATACACCATATCAAGCGGAGGCTTCTCAAGGTAGTCTGCAAGTGATTTATGAGTTTCAAACTATGATGGCAGAGCTAACAGGTATGGATGCCTCTAATGCATCTATGTATGATGGTGCAACTGCTCTAACTGAGTCAGTACTTATGGCGATTCGCTCAAATAAAAAAGCAAAGTCACAAAAGATCTTAATTGCTGAAGCTTTACATCCTACTTATTTAAATGTATTAGAAACTATTACAAAGCATCAAGGTATTGAAGTTGATATTGTAAATCTTGATTCTAAACTGGGTAAGGCTGATATTGCTAAACTAGCTGATTTTGCTGATACTAACTATGCTGCTGTAGTGATACAAAGTCCTAATTTTTTAGGTCAAATTGCGTATGTTGATAGCCTTACAAACTGGGCTTATCAACATGATGCTCTAGTAGTGGCAGTGACAAATCCTATGTCTTTAGCAATCTTAAAACCACCAGGAGAATGGGGTGATAATGGTGCGGATATAGTCTGTGGTGAGGGTCAGCCTCTGGGTGTACCTCTTGCTTCAGGTGGCCCATATTTTGGTTTTATGACTTGTAAGATGCTTCACATTCGCCAAATGCCAGGTCGTATTGTTGGTAGAACAGTCGATTTAGATGGTAAAGAGGGTTTTTGTCTAACTTTGCAAGCGAGAGAACAGCATATCCGTCGTGCTAAAGCGACATCAAATATTTGTACTAACCAAGGATTAATGGTTACAGCAGCAACTATCTACATGAGCTTACTTGGTGTGGAAGGCTTAGAAAGAGTAGCAAGTGTTTCTCATGAAAATACGAAAACTTTGGCAAATAAACTAGCTAAAATAGATGGTGTAAATATAAGATTTGATAATGCTTTCTTCAATGAAGTTGTAATTAATTTACCTGTTAATGCAGAAGTATTTGTCACAGAGATGGAAAAAGAAGGGATTGATGCAGGTTACTTCTTAGGTGAATATAGTAGTGATTTGACTAACTCTATTATGGTTTGTGCTACAGAGATTCATACACCTGAGGATATCAATGAATATATTACTGCAACGAAAAAAATTCTAGCTAGGTTAGGAGGTTAATTAAATGATTATTTTTGAAAAAACTATAGGGGTCAACTCATCAGCTGTAATGCCTAGCAAAAAGGGAGATACTTCAAGTATTCCAACAAATATGCTACGCACTAAAAAACCTATACTTCCAGAGCAAGCAGAGTTAGATGTCGTAAGACATTATACACAACTATCACGCAAAAACTTCTGTATAGATACTAATTTTTATCCACTAGGCTCTTGTACTATGAAATACAATCCACGTGCAGCTCATAAATATGCTTCACTTACTGGATTTTTAGAAAGACATCCTTATGCAAGCGCTCAAAGTGTACAAGGGACTCTAGAGTGTTTATATGATTTACAAAACTTAATCAAAGAGTTAACTGGGATGACTGGTATATCGCTTGCTCCCATGGCTGGAGCGCAAGGCGAGTTTGCTGGTGTAGCTATGATCAAAGCGTATCATCACAAGCGTGGCGATTTCGAGCGTGATGAGATTATTGTGCCAGATGCTGCACATGGTACAAACCCAGCAACTGCAAAAGTTTGTGGTCTAAAGATTATCGAGATTCCTACCAAGAAAGATGGTGATATCGATATCAAGGCTCTTGACAAAGTTCTTGGCCCAAAGACTGCGGGTATTATGTTGACTAACCCATCTACAGTAGGCGTGTTTGAGAGAAGTATTACTGTTATTACCAAGAAAGTTCATCAAGCTGGTGGTTTGCTATACTATGATGGTGCAAACTTAAATGCAATTATGGGTAAAGCGTCTCCTGGTACTATGGGCTTTGATGTCTTACACATGAACTTGCATAAAACTTTTGCTACTCCTCATGGGAGTGGAGGTCCAGGTGCTGGTCCTGTTGCCGTTAATGACAAATTAAAAGAGTTCTTACCAGTACCAATGGTTGGTAAGAAAGATGACAAGTTTGTATGGTTAGAAGAAAAAGATCGACCAAATACTATCGGTAGACTATCAGCATTTAACGGCAATATTGGTGTACTAATCAGAGCATATATCTATGGTACTATGCTAGGTGGTAATGGGCTGACAGAAGCATCTGAGATAGCAACTTTAAATGCTAACTATATGATGGCTCGTTTAAAACAAGAAGGCTTCACAATAGCCCTTCCTGATAGAAGAGCATCACATGAGTTTATTGTGACTTTAAAACCTGAATTTCAGAACTATGGTGTCACAGCTACAGATTTTGCTAAGTGTTTGATAGATAGAGGAGTGCATGCTCCTACTATGTACTTCCCATTATTAGTGCCAGAGTGCTTACTGATAGAGCCTACTGAAACTGAAAATATTGATAGCATGGAGAAGTTTATTCAAGCAATGGTAGAAATCAGAAATATTGCCAAACAAAATCCTGAATATCTGAAAGGAGCTCCATATAACCTACCGACTCGCCGTTTAGATGATGTCAAAGCAGCGAAAGAGCTAGATATTGTTTGGCAGCCTAAGTAGTTTTTGAATATTCTACAATAATACAATTTTACTTTATTAAATTTTAATAAAGTAAAACTAGCTATACTTCATTTACAAGATTAAACAATCTATTTAGTATAGAGATATATGATACTCTGTTTATATTAGAATGTTCTAAATTCACTATAGAAACTAAATGAGCTTTATTGAACAAAGTATTAAAGCCACATCAATATTACACAACTAAAGAGTTATCTAACGATAATTTTTTACTCTCAACAACATCATTCTATGATATTAGCTTTAGATCGTATGAACCATATGGTTCTGTTATCTAATAACTTTTTCTACTTTGGAGAGAAGGGTACTAATAGGACATTATTCAAAGATGCTATTGGAAATATTGAAGTAAATCATAGACTGCACAACAGTGGTTATGAATATTATTGGACTAACTATTCTGTTAATTTACAAACCTTACTAAATGGAGACTTGATTATTACTAGTTTTACTATTTAAGCTTGCCATAAAGAAATAGATATATTTGCTAGTTTGTTATCTGGTATCAAAAAGTACTAATATTTGGTGATAGTTTGAGCGATAAAGGCAACCTTTATAAATATTCGCTACAACTATTACCAAAGTCAATACCTTACTATAGAGGAATGTTTTCTAATAGTGAGGTGTGGTCAGAACAATTTGCAAACAGACTCTATCTAAATAATATTCCAGTGAGTAACTATACAGTAGAGGGTAGTTCAGTTATAGTGTTTCCAGAGACTAATAATAGTACTCAGTATGTGTTAGATGATCAGGTAGGTTTATTCTAAATTTAAAAGCTAATGATGATATAAAAGATAACTTAGCAATATTCTTTTTAGGAGGAAATGATTATCTAACTTCTAATCCAAAAATAGAGGATATTGATAGTGCAGTCAAGCAAGTTACAGATGGGATCATAAATGCTATTGAAAAAATAGTGGTGAAGAAAATAGTCATTGTTGGTCTACCTGATCTTAGTATAATGGGAGAGTCTAAGTCATTAAGTAATGAGAGAATTCTCAAAAAATATACATTAAGCATAATCAAATTTTAGAGAATATGCAGATAAGCATAAATGAAATTTATAGATATTGCTACAGTCTTTGATGAAATGGTAAATAATACTAAGAGTTTTAATACTAAATATCATGCAAGTATAAAACTTACTCATATTAAAGATTCTTGTTGGAAGGGGTATTTTTATTTGAGAAATCTAAATTAGATAATGTTTATAATGACTTAGAAGGATCAATATGATTCTAGTGATAAGGTTAAAATTGATGATTTAATAAATCAGCTCTCAATGCGAAGCATTATAGATACAGGTTGCAGCGGTAGTATGTGTAATGATCCTCAAGATTATGTATTTTGGGGTCATGTCCATCCTACATATCAAGTTCACCGAGCTTCATATGAATATATTATCAAAGAGTTTGGTACGAAATCTATTACTAGAGAGAAGTGATTTTAGATTAATTACAATCCCCAAGCCTCAATAATATTTTGCTCAGTAATTTTTCTTTGAGAGTCTAAGTTCTCAAAATAAAGCTTATACTGTTTTCCAAGTTGAGCAATATACATACCTTCACCATCTATATGGAAAATATCATTTTTGCTTGCTTTATTAGGCTTATGAATTGAGTATTTTGTTCCAAATCAGCAGGTGATGAGATAGGAGTTGCATCAATTACTAAATCATATGGCCTTCATCAAAATATGGGATGTTTTCTATACCTAACTCCTTTCTTTTTTGAGCTACTTTATCAGCATTTCTACCAATAATGTTTACGTTGATACCTAAGTCTTGGAGTACTTTAAAAGCAACTCCAGAAACTCCACCATTGCAATAAATTACAGCTGTTTTGATATCTTGTTTAGACTCTTTGATACTTTTTGTTAGTGCAGCGTGCAAACGATAGTAATCGGTATTGTAGCCATAGAGTTTACCATCTTTGTTGATGATAGTATTTACAGCTAAAGTTTGTTGAGCAAGTGGCTCAACATAGTCTAAAAATGGCATTACCTTAGATTTAAAGACCATTGTGAGCTGTGACAGTACCACCATTTACAAAAGGAGCTCTAAATAATAGCATCCAGTATAAGTTTTAGCTGAAATTTCTCTACTAAAAGTAAAATAGCAAAGATTTAGGCCGGGTTTTTGTATCGCAGTATTATGTCTATATATTAAAGAATTACTCCAAGCTGTTGAGAGTAATAACTTAGTTTTAGTATTTAGATGAATTTTAAATAAACTTGACATTTTTTTACCTATTTGTTTAAAAATTATCTAGTTGTGTATATTCATTAATGAATAAGATTTCAAACCTAGAAGTTCGCCAGAGTTTACTGTTTGGATGGTTTCGGTACCCGCTTTTTCGTGATTTGCGACAATATGCCAAATTTTACTACTAGCTGGTATTGGCATAAGTGCATTAATATCATAACCATCTATAGAAGTCTCATTATAGATGACAATAATATCTTGCCAGCTATCACCATTAGCATCATTTTTGAAATGTGAAATAATCACACCAGATTTAGAATCATTATGAGTGGTAGTCATATTTAAGTTATTTTCTATAGTTTCACGATCTTTCATTCTAAAAGCATGGTGCTCTTTTCTAATCTTAATAAGCCTCTTGCAATATAATCAAAGAATACTTTGTATAGAAGCTTATCTGACCAATGAAAAGCATTGATACTATCGCCACTTTTGTAACTGTTGTGATAGCCTTGCTTGGTTCTGAGAAACTCTGAACCGCCATGAATAAAAGGTATACCTTGTACTGTTAAAACAATCCCTAAAGCAAGAGCATTTTGTCTAACAAAATGATGTTCAAAAATATTTTTAGGCAGGTTTTTACGATAATATCTATTGGGAATATCATGACTTTGGTTTTTTCAACCTGATTCCAAAGGGTGTAGTTATCATGAGTATCGACATAGTTGACAGACTCACTAGGCATTGCTGTTAAGTTATAAATTGAGCCACGTAATCCTTCAATTACATTACCAATATTACCAGGATTGTTATTGCCGCGAATAGCATCACAGAAATAATTATTAAATATTGAGATTGCTATTTCTTTGGGTGCCTTTATGAGTACCATTTACTAGTGGTGAGTCTCGCCTTTCCATGGCTCGCCATAAATACACTTGGATTGATTTGCTTAACTTTGGTAACGATATTTTTAATTGTATTGATATCAATAAGTTCCATTAAGTCAAAACGGATACCATCAATTTTGTAGTTTTTGACCTAGTCAATCACTGAGTCTTGGATAAACTTGCTAACCATAGGCTTTTCACTTGCTAATTCATTACCACATCCTGAACCATTGGTGAAATTGCCTAGTGTATTTGTTCTGAAATAATACTTAGGTACAATTTTGTCTAAATTTGAAGTTTCTGTCGTATAGTTATAAACCATATCCATTATTACACCAATACCTTTTTGGTGAAAACTTAATATCATATTTCTAGCCCCTCTAATTCGTTGCAGAGGATCATAAGGGTTTATAGAATAGCTACCATCTGAGAGCATTATAGTTTTGTGGATTATAGCCTCAGTTGTGATTATCTTTTTCATTATTTTTTCTTCATTTACTGATGAAAAATCAAAAATTGGTAAAAGATGAATATGAGTAATTCCAAGCTCAACTAAGCTATCTATACCTATTGATACTTTTTGGTTTGTGACAGAATCTATATAATAAGTATTATTCTCAACCGTACCTAGATATTTTCCTCTTAATTCTTCGCTGATGCCATTTTCTAGACTAATCGTGAAATTGCGCAGGTGTACTTCATAGATGATAGTATCTTCTCTATTTATGCAATTATGGTTATGTTTTTGTTGCCATTGTTCGGAAGCAACTTTAGCATCATTAAGATCTACTAAGAAATATTTTTTGCAGTTTAGACCAACTCGATAAACATATGGATCAACTACATAAGTTGTTTTAATACATCTTTGACCTTTGTTATCCAAATCTTCAAAATGTAATCTGTAGATGTAATATTTGTTTTCATAACTTTTACGACAAATTTCTATATGATGAGTACCATAGCTTCTCTCAGCTGTTAGCTCATGGACAAAATCTGGTTGCTTTTTATGTTGTTTAAATCTTCGTTATAGAGTAGAACCTCAACAAATGTACAAGTGAATCTTTTCTTTTTTCTTTAACAACGGTAAATGTCCTTTGAGCCTTAAGTTCGGGATTATTTTTAGCAAAGCATGAAACTTTAACTTCTGTTAAATTACTGACACGAGGATCTATGAAAAGTTTACTATTAGCTAAAGTTATTTTTTGAATTTTAAGGGATGACATCATTCAACATCGACAATGTTTTGATAGCCAGTAATTGATTTTGTTATAGCAATTAGCTCTAGGTTAAAACCAGGGATTACATAATTTTCAGAAGCTTTAATTTCGAGAGTACCTTTTGCTACTTGCCAATTAAAAGCTAAGTGGTATCAATCATGATCATTTATAGAAACCTTAAACTCTTCACCAGTTAGGCTTACTAGGATGAATGAATATTGGTTTGTTTCTGCGTTAAGAGTTGATATATTAAAAACACCTTTGGTTAACCATAAACTCCCATCATCATTATCAGTAGTCCAAGTAAGCTTATACTCTTCAAGTTTTTACCAATTGTTAAATTAACAATTACATAACCATGTAAAAACCATCTGCTTGGATGCGAAACCTAATGCTATTAGTTTCAAAATCCAGGTAAATTTGATGAGTTGCGGTAAGGTGAGTGAAATTACCAAATTTATATTGTATCTATATATTTCGATTTGTTGCTGGCATAAACTGTTAAATCTCTATTGTAAAAAAATTAGTTATTTGATAAATTTGATTACGAGTGTTGCCATAGGTGGGGTTTTGATTGTAACTCTCTGCTCAAAACCATGTGATGATTGTGGTGAGGTGAAAATCTCTGCAGTCATAACTTGCCTTAGCCACCGAATTCAAGAATATCAGAGTTGAGTACCTCTTTGTATGACCCCGCATCTGGAATTCCTAAATGATAGTCATAATATGTCATAGGAGTAAAATTACAAATAAAAATCAGTTTTTGTTTATCATCTTTACTACTTCTGATAAAAGATAGAATACTTTGCTGAGAATTATCAGCATCTATCCATCTGAAACCATGATATTCATAGTCACACTACCATAGTGCAGCTTCACTATAATAAAAGTCATTTAGCTTTTTGAAGAAGTAAAGAGTTTGTTTATGAGCATCGTATTCATTAATTACCTGCCATTGAAGTTGCTCATATTCACGCCATTCAACAAATTGACCAAACTCACTACCCATAAAGATAAGCTTTTTACCTGGATGTCCAACCATGTATGACATATATAAGCTATAAATAAGCGTAGTCCAGTATATTTTATTCCACAAGTCTTCCCCCACATTCTATTGATAAAAGATTTCTTGTCACCAGCTACCTCATCATGCAAGATTGAGAGAATAAACTTTTTTGAATAATGAGATACCATAGAAAAAGTTATCAAGTTGTGATGATACTTGCAATAAATGGGATCTAGCGAAATATATCTCAACGTATTATTCATCCAACCCATATTCCATTTAAAGTTAAATCCTAAACCACCTTGCTAAGCAGGAGTTGTGATATCTGGCCAAGAGGAAGATTCTTCAGCAATGGTAATAAAACACCTTTACAGGCGTGTTTTAGAACACCATTTAGCTCCTTTAAGGAAAGCTATACCTTCAAGATTTTCATGACCACAATAAATATTAGGTATCCACTGACCATCTTCTCTATCATAATTAAGATAAAGAATATTTGACACTACATCAATACGCAATCCGTCTATATAAAACTCATTAATACAGTACATTGCATTTGAAAGCAAAAGATATTTTACTTCATTTCTGCCTAAGTCAAAATTATGCGTTACTCAACCTTTGTTAATTGCTTTTGTAGGCTCTTGATATTCATAGCACTGACTACTATCAAAGTATATTAATCCATGTTGATATTTACAGAAATGTCCTGGAACCCAATCTAAAATTACACCTATATCATCATTGTGTAGCTTATCTACTAGACGCTTAAAGCCAATTATATCACCATGACGACTATTCACAGAATAAAATCTAGTTGGCTGATATCCCCATGAAGCATCTAATGGGTGTTCGTGTAACGGTATAAATTCAACATGAGTATAGCCCATGTCTTTGATGTATTGAGGTAGAGTTTCACTTAGCTCATCGTATGTTATGAATTTGCCATCTTTAGTTTTCCAGGAAGCTAAATGTAGCTCATAAACATTCATAGGATTATCATAGTAGTAAGTTTTAGCGCGTTTTTCTAGCCATTTATCATCACTCCAAGTATATTCTGTTTCTGTAGTGATTATAGAAGCTGTATTTGGTCTTAATTCAGAGAAAAAGCATAAAGATTACTTTTATAGACATAATAATTAGTATCTTTGTTAGTTACTACAAACTTATATTTATTACTATTTTTTTGCATTTGCGATAAAAACAGTTCACAATCCTACTTGATTAATAGCACTCATGTAGTTGCTACCTTGAATTTTCTAGTGACTAAAATCACCAATAACACAGATACTTTTAGCATTAGGAGCCTAAGTGGTAAATCTTATACCATCAACACCATTTTCATGAGTTTTATGAGCTCCCATAAAATTATAGGTATATATATGTTTTTATACTATAGAAAAGCTTATCTAGAAAATAGCTTTAGCTAGAAGTCTGTAAATATTCTTTTAAATACTTCATTAATTACAATCTTAATAGTTTATTATGAGCTTAGTAAATTAGATAATTAAGATAAAAAATAATTTTACAAATAATACAATTTATTGGTTATTCTAAATTCAAGGAGATAGTGATAAGATGAATAATATAGGCTTTAACAATAAGCTACCTAACATCGACTAACTCACTATTTAGGTGTATATTAACCAATATAAAAAAATGGCGATTCAAACTATATCAACCAAACCTTTTGCTAATCAAAAACCAGGTACATCTGGACTACGAAATAAAGTTATAGCTTTTCAACAGCCAGCATATTTTGAGAATTTTGTTCAATCAATATTTAATTCACTGACTGATACCACAGGTAAAACTCTAGTAGTCGGTGGTGATGGTCGCTATTACAATGATGTTGCAATACAAACTATTGTTAAAATGGCAGCTGCAAATGGTTTTGCTAAAATAATAGTCGGTCAAAATGGGATATTATCTACTCCAGCAGCTAGTTGTATACTCAGAAAGTACAAGGCTTTTGGTGTGATTATATTATCTGCAAGCCATAATCCAGGTGGCCCTGATGGTGACTTTGGTATCAAGTATAATGTTGCAAATGGCGGTCCAGCACCAGAAAAGATTACAGAAAAAATCTATCTAGAGACACAAAAAATTACTGAGTATTTGATGAGTGATACTAAAGATGATTGTCTTGATTTGACTAAGCTAGGTACTTATAAGATAGAGGATACAACGGTTGAGGTTATTGATTCAGTAAGTGATTATGCTGAATTGATGCAACAGATTTTTGATTTTGATAAAATTCGTAAATTATTTGCACAAGGATTTAAAGTGCGCTTTGATGCGATGAACGCTGTATCAGGCCCTTATTCAAAATATATTTTTGAGAATCTTTTAAATGCTCCTACTGGGACAGTGGTAAATGCAGAGCCTCTAGAGGACTTCGGTGGGCATCATCCTGATCCTAATCCAGTAAATGCTGCTGATCTAGTCAAACATATGCGTAGTGGAGAATTTGATTTTGGGGCAGCTTCTGATGGTGATGCTGATAGGAATATGATTGTTGGTAAAGAAATTGATGTATCGCCATCAGATAGTCTTGCCATTATGGCAGCAAATGCGCATCTTATTCCAGCCTATAGTGATGGTATCAAAGGTGTAGCTAGGTCGATGCCAACCTCAACAGCTGTTGATAGAGTGGCACAAGCATTACAAATACCTTGTTATGAAACTCCTACTGGCTGGAAGTTTTTTGGTAATTTACTTGATGCCAAAAAAATCACTTTATGTGGAGAGGAAAGTTATGGTACAGGTTCTGATCATATTCGTGAGAAAGATGGTGTTTGGGCAGTACTTTTCTGGTTAAACTTAGTTGCTGAAACTAACAAAAGTATTGACCAGCTTGTAGTCGAACATTGGCAAAAGTTTGGGCGTAATTTTTATTCAAGACATGACTATGAATCTATAGATAGTGAAATTGCTAATAAAATCATGGTTTCATTAAGACAAAACTTACCAAATTTAGTAGCAAATCAGTTTAATGGTGAGTCTATAGAAATTGCAGAAGATTTTAGCTATACGGATCCTATAGATGGCTCAGTATCAAATTATCAGGGAATAAGAATTATTTTTGCCAATGGATCGCGTATTGTATTTAGGTTATCTGGTACAGGGACTCAAGGTTCTACTTTACGCATTTATCTAGAAAAGTATCAAGAAGATAGTAGTAAATTTGCTGTATCAACACAACAAACTTTAGCAGATTTAATTGATATTGCTGAACAGCTAACCAAGATTAAGTCTCTAACAGGTATGAAAGAACCGACTGTAGTTACTTAAATAAAAAATTTTAACACAAAGGAGTTTATGATATGGATAATCATAATTGATCATATCAGTTGTACAAAAAAGTTATGGCATTAGTTTTAGCTGGAGGCGTGGATCACATTTATACAACTTAACTGATTAGAGCAAAACTAGCAGTATACTTCGGAGGTAAATTCAGGATTATTGATTTTGCTTTATCCAACTGTTTGAACTATGGTATTCGTAAGATAAGGGTAGTAACTCAGTATAAATCACATTCACTATTATGCCATTTACAGCGTGGTTGGGATTTTTTTACGTGTCGAGCTAAATGAATTTATAGATCTTTTACCAGTACAGTAAAGGGTTGATGAAGAGCATTGGTATAGAGGTACAGTTGATGCTGTTTACCAGAATATCGATATTTTACGCTCTATGGTCCTGAGTATGTGGTAATTCTTGCTGGGGATCATATATACAAGATGGATTATTCAGTTATGCTTAAAGATCATGTTAAAAGTGGTTACAAGTGTACTGTAGGATGTGTTGAAATTGATAAAGAAGAAGCTTTTGCATTTGGTATAATGGGTGTTGATAAAGAGCGTAGAGTAACTAGTTTTATAGAAAAACCACAAAAAGATGCGCCTACTACTATACCAGGAGACCCTAATAGATGTCTAGCTAGTATGGGTATTTATCTATTTAACTCAGACTACTTGATATGACTTGCTTGAGGAAGATATTGCTAATAAGGCATCAAGTCATGATTTTGATAAAGATATAATCCCAAGGATAGTTAAGGAGAACCAAGCTTTGGTTCACCCATTTAGTATGTCTTGTGTGCCAAGAGATGATGGTGTTGAGCCATACTGGCTAGATGCTGGTACTATTGATGCTTTCTGGGAATCTAACCTTAATTTGGTAGCAAATATGCCTGAGCTAAATATCTATGATAAAGATTGGCCAGTTTGGACAGCACAAGAACAGCTACCACCAGCTAAATTTGTTCATGATAGAAAAGGTAAGCATGGTGTTATTACCAATACTTTAGCTGCTAGTGGCTGTATTGTTTTAGGTTCAGAGATATCAAAATCGCTTATGTTTTCAAACGTTAGAATCTCGTCTAACTGTGTTATAGATCAGTGTGTAATTATGCCTGATGTTATTGGTGAGAATTGTCGCTTGGAAAAAGTTATAGTAGATAGAGGTTGTGTATTCCTGATGGCATGGTTATCGGTGAGAATCCTAAAGAGGATGCTAAAAATTTTTTTAGGACTGACAAAAGGGTGGTATTAGTTACTAAACAAATGATTGATAACTTAAAAAATAAATTAGTGTAATAAGAAATTATGCGATTTTTACATGTATGTAGTGAGCTATATCCATTACTAAAAACAGGCTGGTTAGCAGATGTTACAGCAGCTTTACCTCCAGCATTATCTAAGTTTGGTGTTGATAGTAGAGTTTTAGTTCCTGGATTTCCAGCATTTATTAAATGCTGTTGAGAATAAAGAACTTTTGCTTAAGCTTACAGGACGATTTGACAGTGATGAAATAGCAATTTTTTTAGCTAAGATTCCTGACTCAAAGCTTAACATATATGTAATTGATGCTCCTAATCTATATAATCGCCTTGGTAATCCTTATGAAGATAATAAAAATCAAGCTTATTCAGATAACTACTTAAGGTTTGCTTCGTTAGCTTGGGTTGCAGTAAGACTTTCTGAGGAGTTATATTCTCATTGGAGACCAAATATAGTGCATAGTCATGACTGGCACGCTGGGCTAGTTACCTGCATACATAAATAAAGGTAAGTGAAATTGCTACGTGGATAAAAACTGTCAAAACTGTCTTTACAATACATAATCTTACGTATCAAGGACTTTTCCACTAAGTGTTTCTAGATTTGCCTGGTCATTTTTTTAAGCATAAATGGTTTAGAGTTTTATGGTCAAGTATCTTTTATGAAGGCAGGATTATACTTTACTGATAAGATTACTATAGTTAGTCCAACATATGCTAAGGAAATACAAACTTATCAACAGGAGTGTGGTCTTGAGGGTTTACTGGTAGATCGTCACAATGATTTATATGGCGTTTTAAACGGGGTAGATCCGCAAATATGGAATCCTAAGAAAGATTCTTTGATTGCTGCTAATTTACTCTATTACTACAGTGGCTGCAAGTAAAGTGTAAAACAGCTCTGCAAGAAATGACAGGTCTAGCAAAAAAAGAAGATCACGTTTGTTTGGTATAGTCGTCTAACTGAGCAGAAAGGCTTAAATCTGCTAATTGAAGCTTTAGTAAAGATAATAAATAGAGGCAGACAAGTAGTATTGCTAGGTAGTGGTGATAAATCTCTTGAGGATGTTTTTGTAACTGCAGCTGAAAAATACCCTAAGTCAATTGCTGTACATATAGGTTATGATGGAGAGCAAGCTCATCATATTAGTTGCTGGTTGAAATGTGATACTGGTACCATCACGCTTTGAACCATGTGGTTTAACACAACTATATGGCTTAACTTATAGTACTTTATCATTAGTCCATAAAGTTGGTGGATTATTGATACTGTTACAGATGCTTCTTTGGAGAATTTAGCTGAAGGTACTGCTACTGGATTTGTTTTTGATGAATTTAGTGTTGGGAGTTTGTTATTAGAAATTCGTAGAGCTTTTGCTTTATATAATCGTAAGACAGATTGGAAGAAAGTTAGAAAAACAGCTATACAACAGAAAGTAACTTGGGACTCATCAGCTGAAAAAATATATCAAATATATAAAAATTTAGTCCGAGAAAATAGTTAAATAATCTTATGTATCTTGCATAGAAAATATTTTAATGACATTATATTCTTTATTGAAATCAATATTTTAAACTCAAGTCAATTTCTTATTAAAGGTTTTGTATCATGAATGAAAAAATCAAATTAAATTATATCTTGAAAAAATAATAAATTGTGATGTAAATACAGCAAATGATAAGGATTTATATTATGCATTACTAACTTATGCTAAAGATCAGACTGTAAAACTTTCAGAGCAAGCCTAAAAATTTATTATATTTCTAGTGAATTAGAAAGTAGCAAAGATATTGTACAGATTGAGGAGTTTGAGCCAGAGCCATCACTTGGTAATGGTGGTCTAGGTAGATTAGCTGCATGTTTCTTAGATTCTATAGCATTACTAGGTATTCCTGGTACAGGTAATATGAAATTTATGTTAAATGGTGCTATTAAACTTGGTACTATGGATGGTGCTAATGTTGAGATTGCTGATTTGGCAGGAAGTGCAAATATTTATACTTTTGGTAAAGATAGTAACACTATTATTGATTTATATAAAACTAGTGTTTATAAAGTTATTGAGTACTATAATAATCCAGTTATTTAAAATGCTGTAGATTTTATAACTTCACCACAATGCTGACTATTGGTGATAAAGATAAATTAACTAGAATATTTAATGAGCTTATCAATAAAGATTGGTTTATAACTTTAATTGACTTGGTTAATTTATATTAAGATCAAAGACAAAATGCTTAGAGGTTATGAAAATCGCGAAGATTGGTTAAGAATGAGTTTAGTAAATACTGCTAAGTCAGGCTTCTTTAGTTCTGATAGAACTATTGGAGAGTATAGTAAGTATATCTCGAAAATCTAAGATTACTTGAATTTAAATAAGAGAAAATCTATGAAAAAAGCTGGATTATTGTTAGCTATTTCAAGTTTACCTAGTGAGTTTGGTATAGGCGACTTAGGTGAGAGTACTTATGAGTTTGTTGATATTTTCAAACAAACAGATACTAAGATTTGGCAAGTATTACTACTTACACCATTAGGTTTTAGTAATTCCGCCACATCAGTGTAGTCCTTCTTTTGCAAGTGATGAAATATATATTGCTGTTGATAAGTTAGTAGAGATTAGCTTATGGATAGTAAAGATCTTCATCATTTTAATGTAGATACAGGTATTATCGAGTATTATGCTGTAGAGTTCACAAAAACCAGTATCTAAAAAAAGCTTTTGGAAATTTTAATAAATCACAAAACTCAGAGCTTAAATCAGCATATCAAAAGTTTGTAACTGAAAATGACTGGGTTAAGATATTATGTTATATTTTAAAGCTTTTAGAAAGACTAATGATAACCAAGCTTGGAATTTCTGGCCTCAAGATTATAAAAGTTGGATTAAAGAAAGAACTATAGGATTTGAGCAGTTTCAAGAAGAAATAGATTACCAAATATTTTTACAATTTATCTTCTATAAGCAGTGGTTTTAGCTAAGGGATTATGCTAATAAAAATAATATTTAGGTTTTGACTTTGCTGATGTCTGTGAACATCAGGAAGTGTTTTTATTAGATAAAAACCAAAATCCAACTTTTGTGGCTGGTGTTCCTCTTGATTTTTTCTCATAAACTGGTCAATTATGGGGAAATCCTTTATATAACTGGGATAGGTTACAGGAGATAAATTTTGACTTTTGGATTGAGCGTTTAGAAGGTGACTTTAAACTATTTTATATTGTTAGAATTGATCATTTTAGAGCATTTGATACATATTGGAAGATTCATGCAAGCCCAAAAACTGCGGTGATTGGCAAGTAGATTGAAGCGCCTGGATATGATTTTTGACACAGTATATAAGCGTATTCCTAATGCTAATATTATTGCTGAAGATTTGGGAGATTTACGTCAAGAAGTATTTGAATTGCGTGATCACTATAATCTAAAAGGCATGAAAGTCTTCCCATTTCATTTTGATCTTAAAACAGCTAGATTTATTGATGACGCTAATATTATTGCCTACTCAGGTATTCATAATAATAACACCTTAAAAGGTTGGTATTTCGATGAGCTAAATAGATATCAAAGAAAACTACTAAAGCGATATTTTGGAGCTAGCTGTATAGCTGAGTATGTGATCTTGCCACTACAAGATATTTTAGAGTTAGATAGTGAGGCTAGACTAAATACTCCTAGCACAGTTTGGTCATCTAATTAGCAATGGAAATTGGTTGATTTTTCATCACTCAAAATTAAAGTAACCTGGTTATCACAGCAGTTAGCTAATTCTAAGTGTTGCTAATATTTTGATACTTTTATAAGATACTTATTGATAGCTAAATGTGATAAAATCTTTTACAAAGTTATAACTATGTGAAGATTTTAATTATTATGCTTACATTTCAAGAAATTATTTTAAAGTTACATCATTATTGGGCTTCAAAAGGTTGTGCAATTATTCAACCATTAGATATGGAAGTGGGTGCTGGAACATTTCATCCGGCAACTACATTAAGAGCAATAGGTCCAGAGCCTTGGACAGCTGCATATATACAGCCATCAAGAAGACCTACAGATGGTCGCTACGGTGAGAATTCAAATCGTACACAACACTACTACCAATATCAAGTTGTGATGAAACCATCACCAGATGATATTCAAGAGTTATATCTTGGTTCGCTTAGAGAGCTTGGTATTGATCTATTAGAGAACGATATTCGTTTTGTGGAAGATAACTGGGAATCACCAACATTAGGTGCTTGGGGTCTTGGTTGGGAAGTATGGTCAAATGGTATGGAGATTACACAGTTTACATATTTCCAGCAAGTTGGCGGCCTTGAGTGTAAGCCGGTGATGGGTGAGATTACTTACGGTCTTGAGCGACTAGCAATGTATATCCAAAATGTTGATAGTATGTATGATATCTTATGGGTAAATACGCAGAATGGTCCTTTGTACTATCGAGATGTGTTTTTGCAAAATGAAGTTGAGATGTCGACTTATAACTTTGAAGAGGCAAATGTCGATGAGCTATTTAAGCAGTTTGATTTATTAGAGAAAGAAGGTTATCGATTAGTTGAGAAAAATCTGCCTATACCTGCTTATGAGTTTGTGTTAAAAGCATCGCATACATTTAACTTATTAGATGCTCGCCATGCGATATCTGTTACAGAAAGACAAGGCTATATTCTAAGAGTTAGAAAGTTAGCTCTAGAAGTTGCTAAAGAATACTATAGTGCTAGAGAAAAGCTAGGTTTCCCTGCTTTTAAAAAATAATTTTAAAGACTTTACTAACTTACTGTGTAAGTTTTAGCGACATACTTTTTGCAATAGCAGAAAAAGTATGTAAAACTGCTTAGCACATGTTCACGCTTTATTGTAAGTCATAGATATCTACAAAAACTTGCAGGTTCGAACAGTTGTAGAGATTGATTCTATGACTTTAATAATAGCTTGCCACAATGCTTTATTTGCAGTGAAAAAATGAAAAATCAAAATCAAATATTAGAATTCCTTGGGATTAAGGCTTTAGATGATAAAAATCTTCAAATTCAATCACTCTATTTAGATAGTCGTAAATGTGATGATAAATCGGCATTTATAGCGCTAAAAGGTCAAACTACTGACGGTAATAAATATATTACTAATGTTTTGGCTAAAAGCGTAAGACTTGTTTTATGTGATAATCCTAAGCTAGCTAATGGAGAAAATATTTTTTTTGTAGATAATCTAAAGGATAGGCTCAGTGAATTAGCAAAATGGTTTTATGATTATAGGAAACCAAAGAATATAATAGGAATAACAAGCACAAATGGTAAGACTTCTATTTCTAATTATATTGCCCAGTTTTTAGATTTAAGTTCGCAAAAAATATTACTTCTAGGTACAAATGGTAATGGTATCTATCCTGTTTTGAAAGAAAGCACTCATACAACGCTAGATGTTTTATCATTATATGAGGTTATATTTAGATTTAACTCATCTGATAAAGTACTACATCGTCTTGCTTTGCAATCTAGCCCTTCACATTTCGACAATCTCAGTGATCATAAAGGTGAATTGAAAAACTTAGTAATGGAAGTTTCTTCACATTCATTAGATCAAAAGCGTGTTGCTGGTTTAGATTTTGATATTGCAGTATTTAGTAATCTTAGTCATGATCATCTTGATTATCATAAAACTATGGATAATTATTTTGAGACTAAAGCTAAGTTATTTAAGTTTAAAAGCCTAAAAAAAGCTGTAATAAATATAGATGATGAATATGGTCAAAAGCTTTGTGAAATTTGTGATTGCGATTTTATAACTGTTAGCTTAAAATCAAAAAATGCTGATTTCTATATAAGTGTCAAAAATATCCATAATATGCAAACAAGCTTTGATTTGTATGTTTCTCAAAAGTATATAGGTACTTATCAAACATCTTTAGTTGGTGAGTTTAATCTAATGAATTTAGGTTTAAGCCTAGTTGCATTGTATGGTTATGTTGCTAGAGAACAACTTTTAGCAAGTATCACTAGAATTAAGCCAGTAAAAGGGCGTATGGAAATTATTGATTTAGATAATAGTGCTAAGGTTATAATAGATTATGCACATACTCCTGATGCTTTAGAAAAGGCATTACAGACTTTAAAACAATATTCAAAATCTAATTTGTGGTGTATATTTGGCTGTGGTGGAGATAGAGATCCAACCAAAAGACCTAAAATGGCTCAAATAGCTGAGAGATATGCTAATAAAATAGTAGTTACAGAAGATAATTCTCGCTTTGAGAATATTGAAAATATTTTTATTGATATTAAGAAAGGTTTTAATCATCCAGAAAAACATATTTTTATTACCTCTCGTGAAAAGGCTATCAAGTATAGTATAGAGAATATAAGTCAAGGCGATATTATTCTTTTAGCTGGTAAAGGTCATGAGTGTTATCTTGATAAAAATGGTGTTAAAGAGCATTTTGATGAGCGAGAGGTTATAGCTGAGTATAAGAAAAATACCCCCTTCAACACTTGAAGGGGAATATTAAAGCATTATGGAGAAATAAATGATTAAATCACTAAAACAATTAGTAACCCAAGCAGGTTTGGAATACTTGGGTGAAGATGTATCATTACAAACAGTAGCTATCAATTCAAATGAAATAAGACATGATGGCCTATTTGTTGCAATTATGGCTAATCGTGATGGACATGAGTTTATTCCAAGTGCTATTGCTAATGGTGCCAAAGCAGTTCTAGTTTCAAAAAAGCAAGATTTAGATATTCTGCAAATAGTTTGTCAAAACACTATAAAAGGCTTACGAGCATTAGCAAAAGAATATCGTAAGTCATTAACTATGCCAATAATATTTATAACAGGTAGTTGTGGTAAAACATCTGTTAAAGAAATGATTGTAACTCTACTTGGTGAGAAAAAAGTCCATTTTACTAAAGGTAATCTAAATAACTACCTTGGTGTGCCAATTACAGTATTAGAAACTTCACAGAATGCAGATTTTACAGTTATTGAGGCTGGGACAAGTGTTGGCGGTGAGATAAAAGCCGCTGCTGATATTATCCAGCCAAATATAGCAATGATTACAAATGTTGGTGCTTGTCATCTTGAGAACCTTAAAACTCTTGATGGTGTAATGATAGAGAAGGGTGAGCTTCTAAAGGCATTACCTAAAAATGGCTACTGTATCGTAAATCTTGATGATGAAAGAATTCCAAACTATGCTAAGCAACTTGAGTGTAAAAAGATTACCTGCTCAATGACTAATCCAAAAGCTGATATTTTAGTATTAGATTATAACGTGACATCAAAAAATTATGCTGTTAAGATTAGAATCTTTGATAAAGAGTACGATTATCAACTACCAAATATTGGCAAACATAATTTGTTTAATAGTGTCTTAGCTATAGCTAGTGTAATTGCTGCAGGGCTTAAGCCAGAAGAATTTCTTACAAATACACAAAATATCAAAAGCTATAAAGGTAGATTCTCAAGTGAGCATCTTACAGATAAGCTGATTTTGGTTGATGATACTTATAATGCTAGTACTGCTGCTGTTAAGGCTGCTATCGAAGATTTAGCAGAATTTGATGGTAAGAAAATCATCGCTATTAGTTCGATGCGTGAACTAGGTGATGAGGCTGAAAATTATCATAGAAAGATGGGGCAGTGGCTTAAAAAGGTAAATTTAGATAAGATATTTTTATTCGGCGAGAAAAATCTAATAGATTATGTTTTAGCAGAATATCCAAACCAAAATGCTAAGTACTATGACTCCAAAGATGAGCTTAATAATGATTTAACTAAAGTATTGGATGAATATAAATCACAAAATACTAAGCTAACTATCAAAGGTGCTAGAAGTTTTAAAATGGAAGAAGTTGTGGCTTTTGTTAAGCAAAGAAAATAGATAGGATTCTATTTTGGAATTAAACTCTATATTTAATAATATTCAAAACTCGTCTAAGCGGTTCGGTAGCTCCCCATAGTAACTGGCCGCCTACTGTGGAAGTGCTGAAATATATCATCAGCTAATAATGATGGTTTAATAGCCCTATAGCAATATCTAGAGTCTCTGAAGTAGCTTGAGGTGTTAGGTATTTTAGGATATCTTCTTTATCATTATCTATTACTTTAACCTATTGATTACCTTGAGAAATCTTTTGCTTAATTTCTTCAATAGTTAGTTTCTGTTTAAGTTTAATAGTTAGAGCTTGAGAGTGTGATTTTAAGCTAGGTACTCTGATATATACACCATCCCAGGAATAGTTTTTTTAGGTTCTAAGATTTTGTTAAGTTTCTGTAGTTGCTTTATATTCTTCTTTTGTCTGTCCATTTGGCATAGCAACATCTATCCAAGGCAGGAGATTATAAGCTAAAGTTTGTACAGTTTTTTGTTGAGAAATTTTTAATGAGTCTTTTGATAATTCTCTTAGAATTTTTTCTCTAACTAGAATATCTTCATTTACATCATCAGCTTTGCTCAAAAGATCTGTTTGTTGGAGTAGAATCTTGCATTGCTGCATCACCGGCTCCTGAGATTGCTTGATATGTACTAGAGCATTCAACAAGATCTTCTTTAAGTAGCCAGCTATATATAGCTAGTGACATTAAACTAACAGTTACAGTTAATACTGATAAAATCTTTTTACCATTATCAATATTTAGTTATGATTTAAAGGATCTAAAACTAGAGTACTATTTTGATCTAAGCGTAGTGTAGATGTAGCATCTATCCAAAAACCTTGCCAGCCGTAAGCTCTTAGTTTAGGGTGGATTTCTTTGGTGTATTAACCATTGGCAACTCGGAAGTATACCCATTTTACTAAGTTGCTCAATACTATTGACATCTTGTTGTAACGTGCCATATTGTTGCATAAATCCAGAAGGCTGTTGTCCTATTTAAGATGTCGAAAAATGTTGGTGAAATATCATTAAAATCTTTTGACTCGATCATACGAGACATTAAAACTGAGCCGACCATTCCATGCCAACCAATAAAACCAACTTTAAGCATAAACCCCTATCATTATTAGTGATAAAATTTACTGTTAAAGTATAATACAAAAGTAACTAATTTGATATTTGTTCAACATAAGAGTGTAAAGTATGGTAGTACATAAGTTTGGTGGGAGTAGCCTTGCTACAGCAGCTCAAGATTATAGTGATACTCTAGAGCTTATCAAAAGAGATGACATAGAGTTTAGTTATCAAGCACATAACTGGGCTACATGAGTAGATAAACTACCTTTGATAGTGATAAAATGTTGCTATAGCAATTATCAAAAAGTTTCTAGCTGATAAAAATATCAAAATTGGTATTGATGTTTATATACAAAAGGGTATAACTCTAGGTTATGGTATAGAGGCAGCTGCCTCATTAGTAGCTGCATTGGTTACAATGAATGCTTTTTTTGAGAAGCCGTATACCTTTACGATGATTTGATTGATTATGCTATCTATGGCGAAGAGGGTCGTTCCATGGTGATAATGCCGTACCATGTATGTTTGGTGGTTTAGTATTATTACAAAGTTCAAAACCATGTAAAAAAATAGATTTGCCAATAGTTGACTGTAATGTAGTTATTGTTCCCTGATCTTTCGGTTGACACTAAAAAAGCGCGTGAGCTTTTGAAAGATCCTTATGATTTATCTACAATAGTTGAGCATAGTGCATATTTAGCATCTACAATAAGTGCTTTATATACATAAGATATTGAATTATAGTTCAGAGTTTAAAAGATGTTTTAATTCAACCAAGAAGATCTAAGTTAATAACAGGATTTTATGATGTGCAAAAAGCTGCTTATGCTGCAGGAGCTATAGCTTGTGGTATATCACGATCTGGCCCAATAATGTTTGCACTTGTAAAAAAACAAGATAATGCAAATGCAGTTGCTAAAACAATCCAAGATAAGTTTAAACAGTTTAACTTAAAGTCTAATAGTTGAATAAGCACTATGAGTGACAAAGGCTTATATATTAGAGAAAAAAGAATAAAGGTAAAGCATGATTTTATTAGTATTAGAGATAAGAATATCAAAGTTTAAGTGAAGCAATACAGTCTGGATTGGCTCCTGATGGGAGGATTATTTGTACCAGATATATTTACTACAGTTAATTGGCAGAATTTTGCTAAAGATATGAGCTATTTTTAGTTTGCGGCAAGTACTTTGAGAGAGTTTTTCAAAGGCGATGAGCTAGAAGGCTCTTTAGATAAGATTTGTCATAATGCTTTTACTTTTGATGTGCCAGTTAAACGTTTAGATAAAAACACATCAGTTTTAGAACTTTTTCATGGTCCAACTTTGTATTTTAAAGATTTTGGTGCAAATTTTTAGCAAACTGTTTAAGCGCTATAAATAGCGATAAGTCATTTACTATTTTAGTTGCAACTTCTGGTGATACTGGATCTGCGGTAGCGGCTGCTTTTCATGGGAAGTAGTAATATTCGTGTTATTGTGATGTTCCCTAAAGGTAAAATCTCCAAAAGACAAGAAAAACAAATAACTTGTTGGGGTGATAATATCCAAGCGGTTGAGGGTGTTTTTGATGATTGTTGAGCTTTGGTTAAAGAGGCTTTTAAGACTCCGTGGGTGGACAGAGAGACCAAAATTAAATACATCAAATAGTATAAATATTGGTAGATTATTACTACAATCTACTTACTATGTTTATACATCGTAGCAGTACTATTTACAAACTAGTAAAAAAGCAAATTATATAGTTCCATCTAGGTAATATTACGGCTGCTTTTTGGGCTAAGCAAAAGGGCTTTCCAATTAATGAAATATCAATGAGCTTAAATACTAATGATACTGTTGTTGACTATCTAGAGACTTGTAAGTTTAATCCTAAAGCAAGTGTTGAAACATTAGCAAATGCTAAGGATGTTGGTAATCCTAGTAATTTTGAAAGACTTTTATATCTATTAGGAAATTATGAAAGTTTCAAACACAATGTCAAAGCAGTTTGTGTCTCTTATTTCGAAATTATAGAAAAGATAAAGCAAATTTATCGTTAGTATGATGAAATTGTATGTCAACATACTGCGACTGGCTTTGTGGCAAAAAGTCAATTTGATGCTAATAAAGATTTATATAATCGTAGCAACTGCACATCTAGCTAAATTTGAGGATGTTATCGAGCCGATATTAGATTACAAGTGCCACCTACATCAGCTTTACAGAAGCTACTAGACAAAGGTCAACACAAAGTAGCAATCAATAAGTCTATGGATGAGCTTTGTGAGGTTTATGCAAAAGCTTTTGAGTTATAAGCTACTAGAAAATTATCGTAATGTAGTAAACTGCATAATCTCACAATCTTTAGAAATTTTTATATAATTACCGTCTTTGAACCAATCGCCTAGTACATATCTAGTGTAGTCATCTGCAATATGTATTGCCATTTTATGTGTATGACCATGAATAACAATATGATAACCTTTACGATATTTTTCTATACCTTTAGAAGTGACATCTACATTTGGGTGGTTGCGTTTTTTTGCATAACTAGCTTTACGCACATTTTTTGCAGTATATTCTCTTATAAATAGCGATAATCTTTTAAAAATAAATCTTAAAATAGGGTTGTATGCGATCCATTTTCTATACCACTGGTAACTTTTGTCATTAGTACAGAATAGATCGCCATGTGATAAAACTATTTTTTTATCAGCAATATTTAGATAAAAAGGATCTTTAATTAGTGTAATGCCACTTTGTTTAGCGAACTTTCGGCCAATTAAAAAATCGCGATTACCGTGCATAAAAAATATTTCTAAGCCTTTATCAGAGGCTAGTTTTAACCAAGCTGTGATCTTGTGATAGAAGTTATCTCGATGATTATCTCCAATCCAATAGTCAAAAAAATCTCCTAAGATAAAAAGTTGATTCTGCTGTGATGTAATATTATCTAGAAATTTTTTAAAAAGCTCTGCCATTTCAGCATGATTGGCATTTAAATGTAAATCAGAAATTATATAAATATCTTTATTATGAGCCATATTTTTGACGATATTGTTTAAATTTATTAATCATGGTTTCATCAAGATTTTCTTTAACATATTCAAAAATACTTTCAAAGTTTGTCACAGCTAAAACTGGGATGTTAAAGTCTTGAGATATTTTCTTAGTTGCTGAAATATCACTATCTTTGGCTTTCTCCTGGCGATCTATCGATAGTACAACACCAGCTATTTCAGCATTGATGCTTTTAAATTTGTTGTATGACTCATAAAAAGCAGTACCTGATGTCATTACATCATCAATAAGTAATACTTTTTTGTTTGTCATATCAGCCCCAACAAATACACCACCTTCACCATGGTCTTTTACTTCTTTACGATCAAAGGCATACGGTATATCGATATTGTATTTTACAGCTAAAAAAGTTGAAATTGCTGCAACTAAAGGTATTCCTTTGTATGCTGGACCAAATAAAACATCGTATTTGATATCACTTTTTATAATTAATTGTGCATAGTAATCAGCTAATGATGCAAGCTGGCTACCAGAGTTAAATAAACCGGCATTGAAAAAATATGGACTTATACGACCTGATTTGAGGGTGAACTCGCCAAACTTAAGCACTTTACTCTCAAGAGCAAACTCTATAAACATTTTTTATTCTTAATACTCTAAATCTGCTATAAGTATAAATAATAACTTTAACAATACCAAGTCAATATAACCAACAACTAAAATAGTATTGATATATTTAATCTTAATAAACTGTTATAATCTAGCCACTTAATTATAAACGTTTTTTAAAAAAAGACTGAATGTCAAAACATATTCATATTTTAGGTATTTGTGGTACCTTTATGGGTTCACTAGCAGTATTAGCAAAACAAAAAGGTTATAAAGTAACAGGTTCTGATGCTAATGTTTATCCGCCAATGAGTACTTATCTTGAATCTCAAGGTATAGAAATATTGCAAGGATTTGATTGCTCTCAGTTAGAGCTAAATCCTGATGAGATTATTATTGGTAATATTATGAAGAGAGGTATGCCAATAATAGAAAAAATACTTTCAGAAAAGTTAAACTATTTTTCAGGGCCTGAGTGGCTATATCAAAATATTCTCAAGTATAAAAAGATTATTGCAATAGCTGGAACACATGGCAAAACTACAACTACGACAATGACTATAAAAATACTTGAGCAAGCTGGATTAAATCCAAGCTTTTTGATTGGTGGTGTTAGTAGCGATTTTGGGGTTTCTTCACGCTATACAGATTCTGAGTATTTTGTTATCGAAGCAGATGAATATGATACTGCTTTTTTTGATAAGCGTTCAAAGTTAATTCATTATGATCCAAGTATTTTTGTGATTAATAATATTGAATATGATCATGCTGATATTTTTAAAGATATTGATGCAATATTTTGGCAATTTCATCAACTACTTAGAAAAATGCCAGTTACAGCAAAGATTATCTACAATGCTAAGGATGATAATGTACAAAAAATAATATCTATGGGTTGTTGGTCAGAGCTTATCAAAGTAAATTCAGCCGATGGAGTTTTTATAACTAAAAATAGCTACGACTACTCTAAGTTTGAATTGGCTAGTGATAATAGTAATAGTATCCAAATATCATGGGATTTAATAGGTGAGCATAATGCTTTAAACACTATGAGTGCTTATGCTGTGGCAAAGCAGCTTAATATCTCCGGTGAAAAGATTAAGCAAGCTTTAGAGGAGTTTAAAGGTGTTAAAAGGCGCCTAGAAATATTGTTACATCGAGATAATGTTACTTTGTATGATGATTTTGCTCATCATCCAACATCAATTAAATTGACTTTAGAAGCTGTGCGTCATAAAGACAAAGATGCCTATGTAGTGGCTCTTATTGATCCGCGTTCAAACACTATGCGTCAAGGGGATAATAAAGATAATCTTCCAGCGTCAATAACACAAGCCGATAGAGTGTTACTATATAATCATAGTCTACTAAAATGGAATGTTAAAGAGCTGCTCAAAAATATTGATAATGTTGATTTTATCAGGGATATTGAAGATTTTGTTACACAAATAAATGACTTACTAAATATTCATCAACACAGAAACTTACAACTTGTGATGATGAGTAATGGCTCATTTGATGGCTTAAGGGAAAAGCTAGTAAGACTTTTGGAGGCTGAATGAGTAGTTTAATTTATGGAATTCATGGTGTTGATAGCTTGATAGTATCAGATAAGGCAAAAGAAATATTAGTGTTTAAAAAACAAAATCTTAATCCTAAAATAGAAGCTATTATGTTAAAGCAAATTCAAAAGATATAAAAGTTACTTTTATTAATGATTTAAAGTTACTTCCTAGCTGTGTTAAAAAAGATGCTAATCATCAGAATATTTTTGCACTAGAAAAAAATACTTTTAAAATTTATACGGAAAATGAGATTGAAAGCTTAGTTCCACAAGATAAAAATGCATTTATTTTGATATTAGATAATGTCCAAGACCCTCACAATTTTGGTGCGTGTATTCGCAGTGCACATTCAGTTGGGATTGATTTTATAATTATTCCCAAAGATAACAGTGCGCCGATAAATGCGACAGTTAAAAAAGTTGCTTGTGGTGCCGCAGAACATACAAAAATTGTCATAGTTACAAATCTAGCGAGAGCTATTGAAAAGCTCAAAAAACTAGGTGTTTGGATAGTTGGCTTAGCTAGTGAAGCTGATGATAGCTTATATGCTATGAACTTAACTGATCCTATCGCAATAGTTGCTGGTGCTGAGGGAAGTGGTATGCGCCAGCGTACAAAAGCAAGTTGTGATTTTTTGGCTAACTTACCAATGTTAGGTGAGGTCTCTAGTTTAAATGTTTCAGTAGCTACTGGTATAGCATTATATGAAACTGTTAGACAAAGAATAAGCATTATTTAGCTTCTAATAAGAGTTTTATTTTTGAAGATTTATTTTGTGGTTTGATATATATAAACTAATTAGAACTGGGACTGCAATTAAAATTGCAAAAGAATAAATCATAGAAGTTAAAAATGTTCCAACAATTAAACCGATAATGAAACTTAAGATTGTAGTGCTTAATATCGTTACATCATGGTATCTTTTTTCAGTAATCATATGTGAAAGGTTTAAAAGATTCATAATATAAGCAACTAGATTTATTTTAGTAGAATGAAATCTATAAAATATATTATTCATTATTACACTCATAATCGTAGCAATATTAGCAAGGATAAGAAAACCAAAACTATTATCATGTAGCGTATTTATGTGCAATATAAAAGTGCTACTAAAACAATATATAAGAACAAATAATAAAGATATATAATACGAAACTTAATAGTACTTTTTGCTATAAAGTTATGCGCAATAACTCCAGAAATAATAAAGTTAAATAGAAGAGTTATTTGCACAAAATCAGAAAATTACAGGTTCGTAATAATATCAGCGATACTAATCATAATGTTACCTGTCATTAATACAACGAATACTTTGTATAATAAAATCACTGAAATCACATCATTGACTCTATTAATAAAAGCTAACTGGTAGTAGTTTTTTAGTTCTTGTTTTGTCATTTTAAATCTTTACGCTTATACTTTTATAGCTAAGACCTAGCTTTTCATAGCACTTAGTAAGTATACAAAAGTACTATTGTGATTAAGATAATAGTCAATTGCTGTATAGGTAAGTTTAATACAAGCATAGAACCAACAGAAAAACTCATCACAAAGTTTGCAAAGCCAGCAAGTGAAAATTTGAAAAAGTTATTTATAGCTGTAGCTGCTCAAAAATGATTAGATATTAGCTGTAAAGACTAACTTAATAGTGAAGTTGAGCTTAGACTTAAACCATAACAAGTAATAAGCATTAAGAACATAAAAATATAACCATGCTTGAATTGTGTATGACTATTATATAATCATAACAAAAACTCTAAGAAGTAATACACCAATAAGTGTAAATACTTTAAGTTCAACTGATTCACTAATTTTTTTTAATGTGAGGTTTGTTAAGATAACACAATAATTGTTAAAGCGAAATATAACATATAAAGAGTGTAACCATTATCTTAAACATTAAGATAAATTATAGAAGAAGCTCCAATATAACTAAAAAAAGCAGTGAATAATAAATCTAAACAAATTGTATATAGAGTAAAAGGTAAATTTCCAAGATGATAGAAGTAGGCTATAAACAATTTTTTGATAGTGTTTTATCTTTTATATAAAGATGTTTCTTGATGCACTCAAAAAACTAGTATTAGAGCATAATTATATCTTAAAGATTTCTAAACATTGATAAAAAAGCATCGTTACGGTAGTATATAGCGTTGAATTTTTCTTAATATTACTATTTTTATAATATATGAGGTCTACAATGAATCTGCAAGCAAAGAATATTTTAATCCCAGTGCTTATTACAACAATTATAATAGATATAATGGGTGCAGGGCTTGTTTTCCCTATTATGCCGTCGTTATTTTTTGGTCAGTCATGTATTACTTTTGGTGATCCAGGCGGTAACTTTCAGAACTGGTATTATTCAATAGCTTTGGCATGTTGGCCATTAGGCTTAATAATCGGTTGTCCTATTATTGGTGAATTATCAGATAAGTATGGACGCAAAGCTATACTAATTGTTGCTTTATCAACCACATGTATATCATATATTTTATCAGCATATGCTATATACTCACATCACTATCTATTATTTGTAGCAAGTAGATTTGTTTGTGGTTTAGCTGGAGGAGCTTTCGAAATTGCTCAAGCTGCAGTCATCGATATATCTACAGAAAAAGATAAGTCTAAAAATTTAGGTTATATTACGATGGCAGCATCTTTAGGTTTTGTTGTTGGTCCGATAGTTACAAGTTTTGTTTCAGTAATGAATGTTAGTCATACATTACCGTTTATCTTTGCAGCGATATTATCACTGATTAATATTGTTTTTATAGCTATTATCATGACTAAAGATTTACCGAAGAATCCTGGTTTAGTTATTCAACTTGGAACAATCTACAAGACAATATCATTTTTATTATCTGATAAGCGTGTTAGATTAATTGGGGTAGTATATTTATTAGTTCAATGTGCGTGGGGATTTTATGGCCAGGGCATAGCATTGTTTTTAAATTTGACTTATAACTATACAGTTTCGCAAACGGGTGTTTTTTATGCTCTTATGGGATTATCTACAGCAGTCGCGAGTATTGTTATTCAACCTATGATTTTTGCAAAATTATCTAATCAGATAGCTTTTGTAAGAGCCGCAGTTATTTGTGGTATAGGTTTTATTTTTGTGGCTATTTTAATTAATCAAATCACACAATGGTTGCTGACAATAGTTTTATCAACCTCTCAACTTATTTGTTATACAGCTCTTTTAACAATGATTTCAACAGCAGTTACTGATAAGGAACAAGGTAAGGCAATGGGTGCTGCTGGAGCAGGTTTTGGTTTGGCTTGGTTTTTAAATGATATTATGATGGGACATCTTGCATCAATATCTCCGAGTTCGCCGATTTCATTTGGTGGAGGGATGTATTTTATTGCAGCGATTATCTTTGTATTTTCTATTAAAATATTGCGTGAAAGGGTACAATAATCACCATTAATAAAATTTGATTATTTTTCTTAAATGCAGTTAATATCTCTTAAAAATTTAAGTCTAAACTTTGGTACGCAAATAGTCCTTGATAATGTTAATTTAGAAATCTCAAAAAGTCAAAGAATTTGCTTAATAGGTCGTGATGGTACAGATAATCATCGCTACTAAAAATTATCGAAGAATACCCCAGACGGTGGTGAGGTTATTGTGCATAATAATGCTATTATTACAAGCATGATCAGGAAGTTCCTAATGATATGCAAGGAGAAGTATCGCTGGTGTTATACTTCGAGGCTTAGGAACTCTGGAAGAGTATTTAATCGCATACCAGTAGACTTTAGTGTCAAATACAGAATCTGCTAAACTTGAACAATTACATAGTTATATCGATGAGAATCATGGTTGAGATATCTAAATGATGTTGAGGTATTAGCATCTAAACTTAAGCTTAACTCAACAGCATTATTCAAAGATCTCTCTAGGGGAATGAAAAGAAAAGTTATTCTATCTAGAGCTTTAATAAAAAAGCCTGATTTACTTCTTTTAGATGAGCCAACTAACCACCTTGATATAGATTCTATTAATTGGCTTGAAGAATTTTTAGATAGTTTTAGTGAGGCAATACTCTTTATTACTCATGATAGAAAATTTCTCAATAATGTTGCTAAAAGTATAGTCGAATTAGATAGAGGAAATTTGTATTGTTTTGATGGTAATTATACTAAGTTTGTTGAGAAAAAATAGCAAATACTCGATGTCCAAGAAAAGGTTAATAGTGAGTTTGATAAAAAGCTAGCTCAAGAAGAAGCATGAATTAGTCAGGGGATTAAAGCACGACGTACAAGAAATGAAGGGCGAGTCAGAGCTCTAGAGCAGATGTGTCGTGAACGCAAATAAAGGCGTGAAAATATTGGTAAAGCGGATATTAAAGTTGATCAAGCTGATAAATCATCGAAAAAGGTTATTCAAGCTGACAAGATTGCTTTTGAATATGCTGGTAAGTATTTAATTTAAAGATTTTTTAACAGAGATTCAAAAGGGTGATAAGATTACAATTATCGGCCAGAATGGCTGTGGTAAAACCACTCTTTTGAATTGTTTACTTTGGCTGGATAAACTATCTCAAGGTGGGGTTACTCTAGCAGATAGTATTAAAATTGCTTACTTTGATCAATTAAGAGATCAATTAGATGAAACACTTAGTATTATCAATAATGTTAAAGAGTAATAGGATTTTATTAATCTTAATAAGAGATTCATGTAAAAACTTATCTTCAGAAGTTTTTATTTACACCAGAGATATTACACATCTATCTGATGGTGAAAAGAATCGGCTTTTACTGGCAGAGATTTTATCAAAACCTAGCAATATCATAGTCCTTTGATGAGCTGACAAATAACTTGGATATCGAGACTTTAGAAATACTCGAGGAAATGCTTATAAATTATCAAGGTACTATAATTATAGTAAGTCATAATAGATAGGGAATTTATAAATAATGTCGCAACAAGTACTATAGTATTTGATTGATGATAGCCATTTAGAAAAGTTTGTTGGTGGATATGATGATTAGTTATCACAGCACAAACAACTACAACAACCAGCTAAAATTACCAAGAATAATATTGAGCAATTAAAAAAAGCTGGCTTATGAACAGAAAAAACAACTACGCAATCTGCTAAATCAGATAGAAAAACTTGAGGCTAATATTGCGATTATACAACAACAAATTTCACAACTATATTTTTATCAAAAATCACAGCAGAAGATTGCAAAAGTACAAAAGCAATTAGAAGATTTAAACCGCCGCGATCTTGAACAAAAATATTTACTTTGGGAAGAGCTTTTAGAATTAGAATAATCAAAATATAGTTAGGGTTATGCTATCATAGAGCCTATATAAGTTTAATTTTAATTATTTAGTTTAAATATGACTGCCAAAGATATAAATTCTAGAGATCTCAGAGAGGAGAAAAAAGTTTTAGCAATTACCTCACTAGCTGAGTTTGCTGAGCGTTATGGCTACTACATAATTCAATCATTGTTGATATTTTATTTGATCAATAAGTTTCAAATCTCTCAAGATTTATCAGCATCTTTAGTTGGTACAACTCTTTCCATGGTTTATATATCAGCTATTCTAGGTGGTTTTGTTGCTGAGAAATATTTAGGCTATTATCGTGCTGGTTTATTAGGTTCGTTTTTTATGTTAGGCTGATTTTTTATACTAGCATATTTAAGTAGTCAGAGTATGCTATATTTAGGTTTAAGTTTTGTTTCTGTCAGTACTGGTCTTATAAAATCAAATATGTCGGCTTTTATTGGTAGATTTTACGATAAGTCTAGCCTAAATGATTCAAAGAGAGACTTTGTTTAATATCTTTTATATGGGAATTAATTTAGGTAGCTTTGGGGCATTATTTATAGCTAGCTGGTTAAAAAATAATTATGGCTATGGCGCACCTTTCTATAGTAGTATGGTAGTTAGTGCTTTTATGATTTGTCTTTTGCTTATCGGCTTTAGGTTACTAAATAAGCATATTATTGAGTTTAAGCTTACTTTGGCTATAGTTATAAAAGTAGCTTTGTTATTAACAGTATACATTATAGTTTTATTCTATATTTTTGAGCAACTTGTAATAGCCAATCTCTCAATATTTATAGCAGTAATAACATCTATGTTGATCCTTGGGGTATCAATAAAAAAATCTAGTTATAAAAAAGTTTTTGTTGCGGGGATATTTTTCTTGTTATCGATTATATACTGGGGCTTATATTTTCAAATCTTTATAAGTGTATTACTTTTTACTCAATACTCTGTTGATAATTCGTTATTAAACCCTAGTCAGTTTTTAAGTGTAGAATCTTTAAGTGTATTATTTTTTGCCGGTATTCTTGGTAAATTTTGGGTGTATTTGGATAATAAGCAAACAAAAATAGGTGATATTGATAAATTTAATATAGCTTTTATTTTGCTAATAGTAACATTCTTAATTATATTAATCTCAATACTTATTTCACCACAAGGTACTAAAGTTACTGCATATGGGATTATTTTTGCTTATATTGTACTAGGAATTTCTTAATTATCATTATCAACAATAGGCTTATCAATGATTACAAAAATAGCTCCTAAAGGTTTTGTGGCTTTATATATGGGTATTTGGTTAGTAACACTAGGTGTGGGAGGCAAATTAGGTGGTTTTATCGCTAGTTTCTTCTATATTTCAGATAATGATTTAGGCTTAGCTAAAGCAAAGATGTGTTACGGTTTAGATACATTTATAGCCATAGCGGTGTTAACAAGTCTAGCAACCTTATTACTAAGAAATTTGTCAATAAGTACTCATCTTAATAAAAACAATATTAGCAAAAACTCTAAATTTTAGTTTTGGTGTTTCTATACTAGATAAAATGATAATTTAACATCTGTATTTCTAAATTTATCTATGCTTTTAATGCTTGTGTATTGGTGTGCCTGAGTACTAAAACCATTTTGTTTTAAGGTGATAGTATTTTAAAATTTGAGAAACACATAAGGTTTACTTATTTAATAATGCTCCAACCGGTAATTACATTTGATTATAAACAGGGCTATCACCTGTGACATAGTCTATGTCGTGATTTAAATTGTTTTTGACAAATTGCTCAGGCTCAGCCTTGACAGCAATTTTATTACCAAAATTTCTAGTTTTAGGCTAAGGAGAAAAATATGTGAAAGCGTTATAAAATATAAAAACTGTAATGTCTATTAAAATAAAAACGAATATAATATTATCGAATATTTTATACTTTATATTGACTTCAAATAAATAAAATAATGCCGTTAATGTTAGTGACATTATACACATTAGCCAATCGTATTCTAAATGTGTTGCATAGGTTTGCAAAATAAAAAAGAATACTAAAGGATATAGGCCACACACACCTAAAGGACTAGTTAATTTTTCTAACAAAGTTTTATTTTTTCAAAATATATTTTTTTGCGTTTCTAAAACATCAACATATAATGAATACTCAGTGTATAAAGCTAAAGTTCCAAATATCCAGATACAAAAAAAGAAAAGCACATATCATAGTTTTTTTCGAGTTTGATAACATTTTAGTGTATTACCTTTGAATTAGTTTCTAAGAGTCACGATACGATTAAATACTAGCTTATGCTGAGAACAGTCTTTTAGGTCAGCAATGAAATAACCAACTCTGTTAAACTGGAAACGCTCTTCAGATTTGACATTTTCAAGAGATCTTTCAACTTTAGCATTTTTGATAACTTGTAATGAGTTTGGATTTAAAACATCTTCAATACGATCAGCACTTGCCGGATTTTCATCATTAAATAGGCGATCATAAATTCTAACTTCAGCATCAAGACAATTATTAGCATCAACCCAATGGATAATACCATTAGGTTTGATACCATCATTTGGCTTTTTACCACCTAGAGTTTCTGATAAATAAGAGCATTGTAGTTCTATAACTTCTCCATTAGTATCAGTGATTACTTCTTGACACTCAATTACATAGCCGTTTAGTAAACGGACTCTACCATTTGGACTAAATTTTTTCATATTTTTTTTTAGTTTGAAAACAAAGTCATCTTTTTCAATAAATATTTGTGATGATATTGTGATCTCTCGGCGGCCAAATTTTGGATCTTGTGGATGGTTTGGTACATCTAGATGATGGTTAGGCATATCTTTTATGCTTACTTTTATTGGATCTAAGACAACATTTTTTCTTAAAGCATTTTTGTTTAAATCGTCTCTAATAGCATCTTCTAAAACCGAAACGTTAATAACAGAATCTTGTTTAGATATTCCTATCATGTCACAAAAATTACGAATAGATTCTGGAGTATAACCTCTGCGGCGATAGCCTTTTATAGTCGGCATACGTGGGTCATCCCAACCATTGACAAGCTTATTATCAACCAAATATTTTAGTTTTCGCTTACTTGTAATTGTGTAATTAAGATTAAGTCTTGAAAATTCAATTTGTTGTGGCTTTATCTTCAATTCTGTTTCCTCAATCACCCAATCATAAAATGGTCTTTGGTCTTGGAATTCTAAAGTGCATAGTGAATGAGTTATTTCTTCGATTGCATCCTCAAGTGGATGAGCAAATGTATACATTGGGTAAATATACCATTTATCACCTGTTTTAGGGTGGTGAGAAAACTTTATTCTGTATAAAGTTGGATCTCTAAGGTTGATATTGCCAGAGGACATATCAATTTTTGCTCTCAAAGTTTTACTACCTTCAGTAAATTTACCATTTTTCATACCTTCAAATAATTCAAGGTTCTTAGTGATACTGCGTTCTCTATATGGACTATTTTTACTCGGCTCTTTTACTGTACCACGGTACGTCCGCATTTCTTCTGCTGACAAATCACAGACATAAGCCTTGCCTTTTTTTATAAGTAATATAGCTAGCTCATACATTTTATCAAAATATTCAGAAGCAAAACGCGGTTGATTTTCCCATTTAAAACCAAGCCACTCTACATCTTCTTGGATGACATTTATATACTCAATGTCTTCTTTGTCAGGATTGGTATCATCAAAGCGTAGATTGCATTTACCACCAAATTCTTGTGCAATACCAAAATTAAGACATATAGATTTTGCGTGACCAATGTGAAGGTAGCCATTAGGCTCAGGAGGAAAGCGAGTTAGAATACCTGAGACTTTCTTTGTTTCAATGTCTTTCTTGATGATATTTTTTATAAAATTAGTCTTGTTCACTTTAATTTCACTAGTCATTTTTGTCGTAGAAATAATTGCTTAAATAAATTTATTTAATAGTTTACTTTATTACAAAAACAATAACATATTTTTTTGAAAAAAGTATATACTAGCTATAATTTTTACTTAAATTTAATTGCTTTGTAAGCTAAGGGACTTTTGTTAATGGATCCTTCAACCATAAATGAAAATAAGTATCTATATATTTGTGAAAATGTGCATAAAAACCTTTCTCTCGAAGAATTAGCTAAATATGCACATAATAGTGATGGTTTTATAGGTTATAATGGTAAAACATTAGTGGTTGACAGTGGTGAGATCAAAGGTAGACTCCCTAATGATAAGTACATTGTTGAGACTAAATATGCTAAAAAGAATATCTGGTGGAGTGAAGATGGATCATATAATAAAAGATTAAAAAGAAAAAACTGGAAGCTAATCAAAGAAAAACTACTTCAAGAAGCAGCAACAAAAGATCTTTTTGTTGTTGATGGTTTTTATAATCATGATGAAAGATATACCATAGCAGTTAGACTAATAACTACTCAGGCTTCAGCTGCTTATTTTTTAAAGTTAATATCGATAACTCCGAATGAAAAAGAATTGGAGTCATTTGATCCACAATGGGTAATAATACATTCACCTAAAACGCAGATAGATGATTATCTAGATCTTAATTTAAACTCACCAAAGGTAATAGCAACTAATCTCAAACAGCGAGAAAGTATATTAGTTGGGACTATGTATCTTGCTGAGATAAATAAGGTGCTGTTATCAGTTATGAGCTATTATCTTTCATTGAATAATATTGGTGTCTTTTACTGTGCTGTCAGTGTTGATACCGAAGCTAATAGTACGATGTTTTTTGGCTTATCTGGTAGTGGTAAAACAACATTAGCTTTAGACCGAAATAAGAGTCTAGTTGCTAATGAGGCAATTGCCTGGACAGAAATGCGTGGTGTATATAGCTTAGAGTCAGGTTTGACAATTAAATCAGCAAGTTTTAAAAAAGATGATCCACGGATTAAAGAAGCATTAGCTGGTGATCTTTTGATAGAAAATCCTAACTTTGATAATAATCAAAATATTGTATTTGGTGAGAAGAGTAATTCACAAAGCAATACCTATGTGACTTTTCCGCGTGAAAACTTTGATAATGTTGTAAATACTGATAATCCTAATACAATAATCTTTCTTGTGAAAGACGCAAAAGGTGTGCTACCAAGAGTTGCAAAACTTAGTATGGGTCAAGCAATTTACTATTTTTTATCTGGATATACTTCTACTTCTATAGGTGTAGAGGCAGGTGTTACAGAGCCTAAACCAGAGTTTACAAGTTGCTATGCACAACCATTTTTACTACTTAAGCCAACTAGATATGCTAATATACTACGCCAGCGCTTAAAGCATAGTAATGCTAAAATTTATATGATAAATGTTGGCTGGATTGAAGGTGATTATAAGACAGGTAGAAGAGTTCCTGTCGAAGAGACAAAAATTATTGTTAACTACTTATTGACTAAACCAGAAAATGTTAGTTTTAAATTTACCCGTCAAAAGTATTTTAATTTTAAAGCTTTAACTTCAATAAATGATAATGGTCAAGAGCTTCAACTTACCAATAATTGGAGTGATAGCGCTGAATACAAAAAAGAATATAAATCGTTAGCAAGAGCTTTTATCAAAAATTATGAGCAGTTCGAAAATGATGATTTTGCGCTAAAATATAAAAAATTCGAGCCAACTATCTAGAGATTGATTTTGACTCTATTAAAAAAATAACATATCTATTATAATACCCTAAGGTCATTAAACATTTTAAATATATGCTGATTTATCTTTTTGAATGGTTAAGCTATTTCAAAGGCTTAGAAGTTTTTAGTAGTTATGTATATGTAAGAATAATCATGATTTCGATAACATCGTTACTAATTACTCTTTTTCTCAGTGGGCCGATGATTAGGTGGTTACAGAAGATGCAAATAGGTCAAGTTGTTAGAGATGACGGTCCACAAAGCCATTTTTCTAAAAGAAATACCCCAACTATGGGAGGTATTTTGATTCTTTCGTCAGTTATTATTTCTTGTCTACTTTGGGGAGATTTGACAAGTATATATTTATGGATTTTGATTTTAGTGGTTATTTTCTTTGGAGCTATTGGATTCTTTGATGATTATTTGAAGCTAGTACTTAAGCACTCTAAAGGTTTAAGAGCTAAGCACAAGTTTGCTTTGCAATCAATTTTCTCAATAGTTTTGGCTATAGTTTTGTTTTATCTATTGTCTAATAATGGTCAGATGAGTTTATCGATACCGTTCTCAAAGAGTCTATATATCCCAATGGGTATTGTTTTATTTGTGGTTTTGACATTTTTTATTATCAATGGAAGTAGTAATGCTGTTAATCTTACTGATGGGTTAGATGGTTTGGCTATTGTACCTATTGTACTTGTTGCGGCTGGATTAGGTATTTATGCATACATTGAAACTAATAGTACTTTAGCAAATTATTTATTGTTTACCTATTTAGGTAGCTCTGGACTTGCTGAGGTGGCAGTTTTTTGTGCAGCTTTGTGTGGTTCTGGTTTAGCATTTTTATGGTTTAATTCTTATCCAGCGGAAGTATTTATGGGAGATGTTGGCTCGCTAACACTAGGTGCAGTACTTGGTGTAATTGCAGTGATGATACGTCAAGAGTTGATATTTTTTATTATGGGATTGTTATTTGTTGTAGAGGCTTTATCAGTGATGTTACAAGTAGGCTCATATAAGCTTAGAAATGGTAAAAGAATTTTTAGAATGGCACCTATACATCATCATTTTGAGTTAAAAGGTTGGCCAGAAACAAAAGTTGTAATACGCTTTTGGATAATTTCTTTGATACTTTTTTTAATTGGTTTAGCTGCTATCAAGGTTAGATAATGTTTGGTTTTTATTTTAATGATAACAAGATAACCAAACTACTGATGGTTGGTTATGGCTCTACAGGTAAGTCTGTTTGTGATTTTCTTGCAAGTTTTATGGATATTACAGTTGATATATCGCAGAATAATGATGAGTTTGTTAATTATGATTTAGATAATTATGACTTAATCACAGTCAGCCCAGGAATTCCTCTTAATAAGCCACCATACAGAGTGCTAGCTAAATTTAAAGATAAAATAGTCAGTGATATTGATATATTTTATCAGTATATTAAGAATACTAAAGCTAAAACAATTGCTGTCACAGGATCAAATGGTAAAAGCACAGTAGTGACAATGACTGATTTTGTCCTCAGAGACCTTAGTTATAAAAGTATTCTTGTTGGTAATATTGGTACCCCAGCTCTAAATAAAATAGATGAAAAATTTGATTACTGTATTGTTGAAGTATCAAGCTTTCAGATAGATTTATTTAATTGTGTTAGATTTGATTTAGGTTGTGTTATTAATGTCTCACCGGATCATTTAGATAGACATCAAAATTTTGATGAATATAAGCAGTCAAAACTTAATTTAGTAAAATTCAGTAATGATTTTTTTGTTTATGATGTACATAATGATGGCATCAAGTATGCTGGTGAATATCAAATAGTAAGAGGAGCTATCTACAAGAACTCGACAAAGCTATTAGATATTACTGAGACTAATCTGTTTGGTGAGCATAATTTAGAAAATATTATTGTTGTGTTAAATATCCTTGATAGGTTAGGCTTAGATATTAATCAATCAATAAACTCTATTAAAAAATTTAAAGGCTTAGAACATCGCTGTAAGATTGTAAAAAAAATAAATGGCATAACTTATATAAATGATTCAAAAGGTACCAATGTTGGTGCTACAATAGCTGCTCTTAACAGTATAACAAATTCTAAAAATATCATATTATTATTAGGTGGGGTAGCAAAGGGTGGTGATTTTAGTTTGATGATAAAATCGCTAGATAAATATGTTAAATATGTCTATTTATATGGAGCTGATAAAGAATATATTGAAAGCTATATTAAAAGCTATTGTAAATATCAGTTATGTAATAATATGAAACAAGCTTTCGAACTAGCTAGTCAAAAAGCTCAAGCTAATGAGATAGTATTACTATCAACAGCATGTGCAAGCTTTGATGAGTTTAATGGTTATGCACAGCGTGGTGAAGTTTTTCAAAATCTTGTTGCTCAGCTAGAGCAAAAAAGTTAGGAAATAAAAGTGCTATATAGATTAAAACTGTTATTAAGCAGGAAAAACTCAAAAAAAGAACGTATAAGAGCCAAACTAGAGATTGATATTTCAATTATCTTTATAATGCTTGGTCTGCTTACTTTTGGTTGGGTGATGGTGACTTCTGCATCAATGATTGTTGCTTTAGATGACTACAATAATCCTTATTTTTATTCTATTAGGCAGAGCTTTTTTGCAATTATTACAATCTTTTTGTTTTTATTAGCTTTATTAGTACCAACTAAGAATTATGAAAAGAATTATAATATTTTTTTCTTTGTGATGCTGATTATTTTGGTTGCTGTACTTGTGCCAGGAATTGGAAAAAGTGTCAATGGTGCGCGACGCTGGATACCTTTGATAATTATTAATATCCAAGTTGCAGAGTTAGCTAAACTTTTAGCAATTATATTCTTCTCAGGTTATATCGCTGAAAATCTAAAAAAAATGGCTAATTTAAAAGAAGGGATTCTCACACCAATCACTTTGTTGGGTTGTATCGCGATATTGTTGTTGATGCAGCCAGATTTTGGCTCTACAGTTGTTATCTCAATATGTGTTATGGGGATGCTGTTTGTATCAGGTAACAAAGTGCGTTGGTATGGTTTACTTTTGGGTGCTATGGTTATGATGGCAGCAATGTTGGTAATTATATCACCATATCGAATGCATAGAATAACAGGTTTTTTACACCCATGGGAAAATGCCAATGACTCTGGCTATCAGCTTGTTCAAGCGTTGATAGGTTTTGGACGTGGTGGCTGGTTTGGTGATGGGCTTGGCAATGGGATTCAAAAACAGTTTTTCTTACCAGAGGCGCATACTGACTTTATCACTTCTATAATTGCTGAAGAGTTAGGTGTTGTTGGCTTGATGGTTCTACTTGTAGTGTATTTATTTATTGTGTTTAGAGCTATGAGTATTGCTAAAATGGCCTTTGAACTTAAAAGATACTATCAGGCTTGTCTTGCTTACGGTGTTGGCTTTTGGGTTGCCTTTCAAGTTTTTGTTAATATTGGTGTTAATACAGGATTACTCCCTACTAAGGGACTTACACTACCACTTATAAGTTATGGAGGAAGTAGTTTATTAATTATGTGTTATACATTAGGCGTCTTGGTTAGGGTTGATTTTGAGAACAAACTTTTAGCAGATACAATTAATCCACGCTATATCTACAAGAAGGTAAAATAGTAGTTATTGTAGTATAATATTATGATATTTCTGATCTTTTAGCGCTTGTTTGGAGTTAAAGTATGCAAATTCTTTAACGCGTGATTGCGATATCGGATCTTTTATATCAATATCTACAGCAGGGTGACACATTATTATGCCACCATCTTTAATTTCGACGTAAGCTTCTAGAATAACTCTTCTAAAGTCTTGATTATTACTCTCTAACGAGTAGACACCAGAAAAACTTGAATTATGTTTGATATTATTTTTTATTAACATGTTATAGAATTTTTTTGCGCCACTACGGTAGATTATTAGTGACTTAAAATCTGACTTATCTATTTTATATGTTGAGCGGATATATGTTTGCTTAGTATACATATTGAAATCTTTATATAGATTTATAACAGCTTTTCTAATCACTGGAAAATGATGGACATGCTGATGACCATCGATAAAATCAGGTAACTCACCCCAATGTTCGATAAAGTTATTTATCTGAGCTTTCAACTCATTGTAAACATCTGCATAACTTATTGCTCTGAGTTTTGATTTGACAAGAAGTTTTGATAGCGATAAAAATTTTCGATTGCTAGTTATAGATTTTGGATTTGTAAAAGCACTACCCTCAGTTAAATTTAAATGTATACCAACATGACTAAAATCATCATATATTTTTCTTAATTGAGCAATTCCTGGTTTGAATGCTGACATATTTGGCATACAGCTAGTGGCATTAATAATCTTTTTTTCTAAAAGATTAATAATAGCGCTGTTAATATTATCACTCATACCAAAGTCATCTGCACAAATTATTATTTTTTTAACCATAACTTTTATTTGCTAATATAATTATCGCCTTTACTACTATGTATTTTATACTTTCATAGTTATAATATCATTAATTAAGATTAATATATTTTGTATTTGTGATGACAAGTAGGGATGTTAATAAACCGCGTATTTATGCGATGATACCAGTTTATAATGAAGAAGTACTAATAGATTCTTTTTTGAGGGAGCTAGCAGCTAAACTTAGCCAAATTACTATGAACTATAAAATAATAGTTGTTGATGATGGAAGTTCGGATAATTCTAAGAAAATTATTCAAAAATTAGTTGATCAGCTAAATATTAAATTTATTAGTTTTTCAAGAAACTTTGGTCAGGAGGCAGCTATTACAGCTGGTCTAGAAGCATCTAAAGATGCGGATGCTGCGATAATAATGGATTGTGACTTCCAACATCCTATTGAAGTAATAAATCAGTTTTACAGCAAATGGTGTGAAGGCTACTCTAATATTTATGGTGTAAGAACAAGAAAAGATCAGAGTGCTACGAGAAGTTTTCTATCTGAGACATTCTTTAAGTTTAGTAATAAGCTTATGGGAGTGAAAATTCCTGCTAATGCTGGTTATTTTAGATTATTAGATAAACAATGTATAAAAGCATTTAATTCACTACCTGAGAATAGTCGTTTTATTAGGGGACTTTTTGCATGGATTGGCTTTAGCTCTTATGCTATACCATTTGAGGTAGCAGATCGTAAAGATGGTACTTCAAGTCGCTGGGGATACAAAAAACTCTTTAAGCTAGCATTTACGGGTATATTCTCTTTCTCATCGGTTCCGCTTAGATTGATATCTGTTTTAGGTATTGTAATTTCAATATTTGCATTGACATACGGCTTTTATATTTTTGTTCAAAGCTTGTTCTTTAATGTCAATGTATCAGGTTGGCCAACTATAGTTGTGAGTATTATGTTCTTTAGTGGTGTTCAGCTTATTTCTCTGGGAGTTTTAGGCGAGTATATAAGTCGTATATTTGATGAGGCAAAAAAGCGCCCTAGATATATTGTTGATGAAGATGAAAGTAGAAATATTTAAAATTTTATATAGATTAATTCTATTTTGTAACTCTATTTAGCTAAACTGATCTAAACTTTTATTTTTAGTTAGAACGAAAAAGTCTTTTGATAAGTAATTGCTTACTTTGTCGAGTTACCTAATTAATCTTATGCATATTAATATGCTTAAATACTAATATTTGATTAGTGTTATTTTTAATTTTAATAGGAGCAAAAATTTTAACTTTATGCTTTTAAAACTCACTAAAAGTTAAGTAGTTTAATTATTAGTAGCCTTCAATTTGGTTATTTTACAACCCTGACTACAACATTTTTATTATAGTTACCTTTAATGTCGAAATTTACGCTAGGGTATGTTTGTTTTAATTTTTGTAACTGTTTTTCAGAAGTAAAGATAATAATATCTTTGTTAGTATTTAGCAGTTTATTAAATTCAGGGTAAGTTATTAGATATTTAGGCCATTGACCATTCTGTGCTTGTTTATATTGGTTTATGCCATAGTAAAATTCTCTCGCCCAGTTATCAATCTCAGGCTTATAAGTATTCCAGTTGTAAACTATGTAGATATTACCATTGAGTAATATTGGTAGATCTTCCTCATAGCCTTTTTGTTTTAGCTCTTCTTTCAATATAAAATGTTTTGGTTGTGGCCTATTATAATAAACAAAAATAGTATCTGAATTAGAATCATTGAGTACCTTAGCAACGAGAGGCTCAGAAGTTCTTAGATCAAAATAAGGAATTACAAGTTGTCCTAAAACATTAAGTAGCATTAGAGTAAAAATTATTAGCATAATTGCCTGTCTAATTTGATTTTTTAATGATAGTTTAAGGCTAAAAGCTATTATCAACACAGTTACTGCTACTAAAGTAGTATATAGCAAAGGTGCTTCAGTATTTAAAAGAAGTTTTTGCATTAAAGAAAATACGATAATAGCAACAGCAGCTACTAGAAATATGATACTTGCAATAATATGCATTTTTTTCAACATAGCGATATTGTCATTATTTTTAACTATTTTCTCAAATGATAATGCCATTAATAGTGATAATGGTGCAAATATAGGCAAAATATAGCTTATGATTTTTGAGCTAGGAATTGAGAAAAATACTAAAATTAACAAACACCAAGATGTTATTAGAAAAGTTGTGGAGTCTTGTTTTCTATTTTGCCAAATTATTTTTGTACCTTTAAATAATCTATTAAGGAGTAAGACACTAAATGGTAAGAATACAGTGAGTATGATTACAAAATAAAACCATGGTCCTATTGCATTGTTAAAGCCATGACCAACAAAGCGGTAAAATTGTTGAAAATAGAAAAAAAAATATAAAAAGTTAGGGTTTTGTTGCTGTACTAATACTAGCCAAGGTGTGATTATAGTAACAAATAATACTGCTCCTGTAGGTATATATAGTTCTTTTAGTCTATACCAATTATTAGTTATAAGCATCCAAATAAATATAGTCATGCATGGAAAGACGATAGCCATAAGTCCTTTAGTTAGAAATGCTAGGGCAGATACAAAATATGCTGTATACATAAGCAAGCGCTTAGCCTTATTAGCATTAGTCTGTTTTAAACTAGCTAAGCACAAAAAAAATGCAATCCAAAGTAGGTTGGCTACTATAAGATCCATATTTGCATAGTGAGACTCAAAAAAATAAAGTACATTTGCTGCTAAAATAAGACTTGCTAGAATTCCAGCAAATCGCGAATAGAAGTACCTACCAAAAGTATATATCAAAATACATCCTAATATGCCAAATAAAGCTTGAGGTAGTCTAATTGCCCATGGATTAATACCAAAAAAATGCATTGAAGTAGCCTCAAGCCAATAATAAAGAGGAGGCTTATCTAAAAAAGGTACACCATTGATAGTTGGAGTAACCCAGTTACCAGAACTTAACATTTCGCGCGCTATTTCGGGATAGCGACCTTCATCAGGTATACTAAGATGGCGCCAACCAAGAAAGATAAAGAAATATACTATATATATGCTTAGCAAAATCAATATATCAAAATAATAAGAATTTTTAAATTTACTCATGTTAGTAGTATTTTCTGTCAAAAGTATGGGATAAATTTAGCTATAATTAACCAAAAACTCAAGAAAATATTAGCCTTAAGATTTGCAACTATATTTCACTGAATTGTTCTGGTTTTTCTTCTTGATTCTCAAATAGAAATTTATACATTTGTTCTTTGAGAAATTCTTTTGCTTTTGGGTCAATTAGATTTAAGCGGTATTCATTGATCAAGATGGTTTGATGCGCTAACCATGCTTGCCAAGCTTGATTAGAGATTTCAGCATGAATTTTTTTACCTAGCTCACCAGGTAGTGGCTGAAATGGAATTGCATCTAACTCTTTGATGATATTTTTACAAAAAACTTTTGTCATATGATTTTACTTCTTTAATCTTAAATACATCGTTTAGGTTTAGGCAAGCCAGCTAATTTAGCTGCTTGTACGGCTGGTGATACTGGAAATAAAGTTTGTAAATATAGACTATTACCTATTTTTTCATCATATTTTTCTTTCAAAACTTTTACAAGCTCTCTAATTGCTGGCGATTTATTGGTTTGTTGATAAAATTGACGTAAAAATTCTATAATAAGTATGTGATCTTGTGTGAGTGATATATTTTCTTGTGCAGCAGCTAAATTGCAGAAATTTATATCCCAACTTACAAAGTCAAGTAAAAAGCCGTGCTCGTCTGTGTTGTAGTTATCCATAAATATGGTAAAATTTGATATTAGTTCTTATTATCTACAATTATATCAAACTATAGTAATTGTTTTAATCTATAAAAAGGCATATTTGATGAAAGTTACATTATATACAACAAAGTATTGTCCATATTCTCTTAGAGCGAGAATTGCTTTATCAGAAAAGAAAATAGCAACAGATATCGTAGAGGCTGGGGATTTAGAACCAGGTATGATCAAGAAAATCTCTCCTAATGGTGTTTTCCCTGTTTTAAGGGAGAAAGACTATAATATTAATAATAGAAAAGCATTGTTAATCTATATAGATGAGAGGTTTCCTGCTCCAAGTTTGTTACCAAGTGTGGTCAATGAGCGTATAAAGATACGCTTATCGCTTGATAAGATTGATAACGAGTGGTATCCGGTACTAGATCAAATTCGCAAGAACAGAACAAACGAGGCGAAGCTTAAATCGATATTCAAAGATTTAAAAGAAAGTTTATTAGTGATGGAGAAAGCTTTTACTGGATCAGAGTTTTTTATATCTTCTGGCTTTACTCTAGCGGATTGTTATATCGCTGCTTTGATTATTTGTTTAGAAGCAGAAGGATTTATTCTAGATGAGGAATACAGTGCAATTTATGAATATAAGAGAAGGCTCTTTACTAGAGATTCCGTTAAAAAAGCTAACCTAAAAGGTGGTGCTGGTGAATCATTACTTAAAACTCTAAGAACACATAGATAAGGATGTAAGGTATGTGGTATCAAAGTTTTATAAATTTTGTGTTTTTTGCCTTTAGTACTTTGTTAGTTGTTGCTGCTATAATCTTTGTAATTGGCAGTTTTTTTTCATTATTAAGCAAAGCAAAACAAGAAGCTGCAAGGCTAGCTAAAGGTAAGCTTGAGATAAATAAAATAGCAACTGAATATAAACAGACTAAACAACAGCTTTTAGAGACCTTACTTGATAAAAAAGAGTATAAAAAGTTTTTAAAGGATCAAAAAGAATTAAATAAGCAAAATAAACCAAAACAAAAAGCTTTTGTTCTTAATTTTAAGGGTGATATCCATGCTTCGCAAGTCGAAAACCTACGTAATGAAGTTTCAGCTGTCTTAGCAGTAGCTAACCCAGAGAATGAGATTATTGTCAGGATAGATAGTCCAGGAGGTGTTGTTAATGGTTATGGTTTTGCAGCAGCGCAACTAGAGCGTATTCATCAGTCTGGAATAAATCTGACAGTTTGTATTGATCAAGTTGCTGCAAGTGGTGGCTACATGATGTCAGCTGTTGCACATAAAATAATAGCAGCACCATTTGCTATAGTTGGCTCTATTGGAGTTGTTGGCACTATTCCTAATATTAGAGAATTACTTGAAAAAAACGGCATCAATGTTGAAATGCATACTTCTGGAGAGTATAAGCGTACATTAACCACAGTTGGTGTTAATACGGAAGAAGGACGTAATAAGTTTAAGCAAGATTTAGAGAATATTCATGAGCTATTTAAAAAACATATTCTGGTATATAGACCAAGTCTAGATATTAATAAAGTAGCTACTGGCGAATATTGGTTTGGTAAAGATGCCCTTGAGTTAGGCTTGATTGATAAAATTCAGACTTATGATGATTATTTAATCGATTTACTTAACAAACAGTATGATGTATATGAAGTAAGTTATGTTATAAAAAAAGAAAAGGGGTTCTTAAAGTCTAAGCTTAATATGCTTAAAAGAACTATGGCAAACTTATTGTATGCATGTAAAATAAATATAGGATAAAAGTGTTATCTCTCACTACACATCAGCAACTTCTTGATAATTTTCTCAAGCAAAAAGCTAAGCAGATGCTTCATCATGCTTTTATATTCAGAGTAGAGGATGCTGTATTGATAGATAACTTTATTAACTCGTTGTGTCAATTATTGTTAAGTGAGAAAATACTTAGTTATAATGACTCACCGTATATCAATATAGCAGCGATTGAAAAGGATGAGATTAAAGTTGCAGAAATAAAAAAAATAATCAAAAATTGTGAGCTGACTGCACATAATGATTTAGCAAAGATTATTATAATTCAAGAGCTTGATTTATTAAATGAATCAGCTGCTAATGCATTATTGAAGACATTAGAAGAACCAACACGGGATACTTTTTTTTTGATGTTTACAAGAAACTATAATGATGTTTTAGCAACTGTCAAAAGTAGATCTTTAGTTTATGATATCAAATTTACTCAAAACGATAAGTATAATTATCTAAACTATGCATTTGATATGTCAAAAGATGATATTGAAAAGTCATTACAAATGACACGTAATGATATAAATGTAATTGCTAAAATTAAGCTTGAACAACATTTTTGGCAACTGCGAAATAACTTGATCAAAGTGCTAGCTAATCAGGTTAATCTAAATGTGTTTCTGAAAGAAGCTAATCCACATTTTAAGGATACTCTTTATTGGTTAACTAGTATAGTTATAGATGTTTATTACTATAAACTTGATGAGCAAAACCAAGATATCGCAAACTATGATAAACTAGCAGTGATAAAATATCTTGCGGCTAAATTTGATGTTGATTATATATACAAACTGTATTCTAAGGCTCTAGAGGCACAAAGCTATTTTGTAAAATTGAAAAATGTAGACAAAGAGTTAGTCCTAGAAAACTTAATATTAGAAATTATAAAATAGGTAAAATAAAATGGATGTAAAACAACAACAAAAATTAAAGGCTCAAGCACACAGCTTAAAGCCAGTCGTTCTGATGGGTGAGAAAGGCTTAACAGAAAATGTAATTTTAGAGATTGACTTAGCTTTGGCATCACATCAATTAATAAAGATAAAAGCAAGTCGTTTACCTAAAGAAAAAAGCAACAAATTGCCAGTGAAATTACTCAAGTCACAAAGTCTGAGCTTGTGCAGATTATTGGTAATATTATAGTCTTATACAGAATAAACCCAAATAAAGATAAAAGATAGGTATAATATGAATTTTCCAATATCACGTCCACGCAGACTTAGGATTACACAAGCTTTTCGCGATATGGTTGCCGAGACGACTTTAAATGTTGATGACTTGATGTATCCAATATTTGTCGTACATGGTCAAGGCATTAAAAAAGAAATTTCAAGTATGCCAAATCAATATCACTGGTCAGTAGACAGACTTGATGAGTTGGTTGACCAAGTTGTCAAGGCTGAAATAAAAAGTCTAATGATATTTGGTGTACCAAAAACTAAAGATCTTGTTTCATCGGAGAATTACGATCCTAATGGTATAACACAACAAGCAATTAGAAAAATTAAACAAGTTGCTCCAGAGCTTGTAGTAGCTACAGATGTGTGTATGTGTAGTTTTACACCACATGGGCATTGTGGGATTTTAGATGAGTATGATTATGTTGATAATGATAAAACATTAGAAATATTACAAAAAATAGCTGTTTCTCATGCACAGGCTGGAGCAGACATTGTAGCACCAAGTGGGATGATGGATGGGCTGATAATTGCGATGCGACAAGCTTTAGATGAAGCAAATTTTGAGACTGTAAGTATTATGTCATATTCTGTCAAATATGCATCTGCATATTATGGCCCATTTAGGAATGCTTGTGGTTCATCACTTAAGGGTGATCGTAAAACTTATCAGATGGACTATCGTAATAAGAAAGAAGCAATCCGTGAAGCGCTTGCAGATATTGAGCAGGGTGCAGATTTTATTATAGTCAAGCCAGCATTAAGTTATCTGGATATCATAAATGAGCTAAATCATATTGTAGATTTACCAATAGCAGCATATCATGTCAGCGGTGAGTATGCGATGATAAAAGCTGCCGCTAGTGCTGGTTTAGTTGATGAAAAGGAAATCACTATTGAAACGCTTATATCGATGAAAAGAGCGGGCGCTAAAGTGATACTTACATATACTGCTTTAGATGTGGCTAATTGGTTTAAATGTTAAAATATGATAAATATAGCTTTATACGAACCGGAGATTCCGCCTAATACGGGGAATATTATTCGCCTGTGTGCTAATGTTGGAGCTAATTTGCATCTTATTGAGCCTTTAGGCTTTAAGTTAGAAGATAAACAACTAAGAAGAGCAGGTTTAGATTATCACGAGTTTGTCGATCTGAAGATTTATAAAAACTTTGCTGAGTTTTATCAAAAAAATAAAGATAAGCAAATTTGGGCATGTACAACCAAAGCAAAACAATATTATCATCAAGTGGATTTTGGTTGTGATGACATTTTACTTTTTGGCCCTGAAACTCGAGGTCTACCTGCAGATGTATTAGAGCTACTTAAACAAACACACCTTAAGATACCAATGCATAAAAATAGTCGTAGTTTAAATTTATCAAATTCTGTGGCGGTTATTTTATATGGTGCTTTAAACAACATCGGTTTTGAGAAATTAGGATTGTTATAGTATAGTAATAGCCTATAAATTCTGCCTTTTAATCGTTTTTATTGTTATATTAATTTTTTAGTAGTTTTTTCTAATCTTGATGTAGAATTATGCATTCGATCAGGGTCTATTATATTTTAGTTAATAGTAAATATTATGCAATCGATATTTTAAAAAACTATAGTTGCTATAGCTATATTCTTATTGTCATATTTAGTTGCTTTAGCAGCTTTACCAAATGTTTACATTGTCACAACTGGTCGTATACTATTGCAGAAATTGTAAAATCATCAACTGCTGCTGTCTATAAAGCTGGAAGTTTATCAATTAATGATATTTTAGAAAAAGAACCAGCTTTTAGTAAATTAGCGAATATAAAATCTGAACAATTTTGTAATATTGATAGTGTAGATATGACAAGAATTAAGCTTTCTGAGTACGTACAAAAACTAATAGATGATCCAATATTGATGCTGTGATTATTACTCATGGTAGTTATAGTATATATTATGGTACAAACAGCATTTTTTCTTAATCAAGTTTTAGATATAAAGGGGCTATAACAGATTTACATCATTAAATAGTGATCACTTATGAATTTATATGATGCCTTAGTTACTGTCGTGAACAAACAGTCGATTGGTAAGGGTGTCTTAGTTGTGATGAATGAAGAAATTTTAACTGTAAATGATGTGGCTAAGACTAATACAACAAATGTTGATGCATTTAAAGCTCCAAATTATGGTAAATTAGGCACATTAATAATTAATGATGTTGATTATTATCAAAGTCCTAAATATGTTGGTAATATATTAAATATCGATGATTTGCAAAAATAACTGCCTTACCCAAGGTTTAAGTTATTTATGAATCAAGCTGACATTTCTGCGTAGTTTTTAGATAGTGTGTTGGCTATCAAAGGGTTAGAGGGTATAGTCCTTGCAGATCTTGGTGATGGTAATATTCCATCTGATCAAGGATATTTTCTTATGAAAGCACGAGCTAAAGGTATTGTAGTGGTACGTTCAAGTTATATAGGTTTTGGTAAGGTTACCCATAATTATAATAATTTAGATGACAAATTTGATCTTGTATCCTCAGGGGACTCTTTCGCCAGAAAAGGCGAGGATATTTTTGCAATTGGGCTTAATAAAAACACATAATCTTAAAAAGATTCAAAAACTATTCGATAGATTTTAGTAAGTTAATAAATAAAAGTTGTTTTATTTACTAAGAAGTTTTCTTTTAAATGGCGATAAACTAAAGAAAAAATGTAACAACTATTATGCTATAACTATCACCAAAAAGAGCTGAGTATAGTTATCTAATTATGATACAAGCGTTTCTGAAGAAACTTGCTCTTTGCTAACAGCTGTTATTTGTGCAACTAGGCCACCTAATATTGAGGCAAATGCTAAACCACCATATTCCTATCATAAAGCCATTAACTTTAGCTGAAGCAAATCGAGTAAACATCGATAACCCTATTGCTGATATCAGAAGTTCTCCTAATGACTTGTAAAACATAGCTAGCAAATAACCAATATAATAAAAACAACGCTATTATCAGTAGTAAATTTAGAAATGTAAAGTAATATAAAAGATAAGCTTATAACAACTAATCCTATAGAAAATTTACTGTAGATACTTAGAGTGAATTTTGTATTGTTTAAGTGAACATAATACTTCGCTAGAATTGGGCTTAGTACAAATATCCAGAAAGGGTTTAAGGCTTGAAAAATCTCTGAAGCTATAGTGACTCCTAAGATTAGATGATTAGTATTTTTAATTGTGAAAAGATTTATTGAAGATGCCATTTGTATATATAAAATCTTATATACTATGGCATCACACATTAAAATTAGTGCTAGCATCATCTTGTAGAAGTAACCATTTTTTTATATACAAAAGATAGATATATAAATAAATACACATGCTATAAAACTAAGAATAACTATTAGTTTAGCTACAAATAAATAAGCTAATCTTTAACTATATTTATCATCACTGCTACACCTATAATGACCCAAAATAGGTAATATAAGTTAAGCTTTTTGCACCAGCGTATGTTAAAATATGTTTCATTGTAAAGCTAAAGCCTACAAAAGTTGCTATAGTAAAGATTAAAGCCATAGAGATAACAACAAAACTAGTTGAATACCATAAACTTTTGTAATTATTGGTATTGGTAAGTTACCTAATTAATGAGCCGCGAGATTAATAGCCATATAAAAAAGTGTAAAAATATTGCTAATTTGTCCGGAATCGCTATGGTCATAACATTAGATACTAGGCTTTCTGGGTTTGACTTAAATAGCCCTGTGCCCACACAAATCAAAGACAGCCACCATAAAGTTGTCTCTTTATCGTAAGCCCCAAGACAATAGTTTGTTTTGCTCCTAAGATAAAGTCGTCAATATAAACACCTAAGGCAATAAAAGCATATACTAAAGCGGCAAAGGCTGCATATAGGTTACGATTGCTTGACTTTAATTTAAATGAGTACTTCCTTTTTGCAAATAGACAACTAAAATAGCTACTAGAGCTTGATAACCAAAGTGTTAAAAATAGTATAAAAAGCCTTTGGTCGCTTGAAGATTTTTAACATAAATTTACTTCCAACTAAAAATTATTAAATCTTAATGCTTAATTATTCAAAAAGAAAATGATTGTTACAAGTAATTAAAGATTATCATGAGTTGAAATTTATCTCTTACATTCTATCTGGAATAGAGATACCTAATAAATCTGAAGCAATTGTCATAGCTTTAACAGTTGCCATACATAGAGCAATTCTTGCTTTTTTAAATGACTCATCATCAAGATTAGTAATAGGACAATTAACATAGAATTTGTTAAAACTGTTAGCTAATGAGTATGCGTACTCACAAATATGATGTGGTTGAGAATTTTCATAAGCTCTTTGTACAGCAATAGGAAACTGTATTAATTGTAACTGGAGTTTTTCTTCATGTTCATTATGTGCATTTACAACTTTGTAATATTTTGTTAGAGATTGGATATCATAGTTTTCACCAAATATTTTTCTAAGAATTGATTTGGCTCTAACTGCAGTATATAAAAGATAAGGGCCTGTTTTACCTTCATGCTGCGCAAATTTTTCTAAATCAAAGATATAATCATTAGCATAGTTATTGACTAGGTCACCAAATTTAATAGTTGCCATAGCTATTTGATCAATAATGCTATCATCGTGCTCGTCAGGCATTCTGTTTTTGGCATATTTTTTTGCTTGAGAAATTAAATCTGCCAAATGCATCACACCACCTTCACGAGTTTTGAAAGGGCGACCATCTTTGCCATTAACTGTGCCGAAGGCTACGTGTTTAAGTTTACATTTTTTACTGACAACTTTTGTTCTCTCAGCAACGCTAAATACTTGTTTAAAATGAAGAGACTGTCTTTTATCAACTACATAGATTATTTCATCTGGATCAAGATCTCTACTGCGTTGCCACAAAGCAGCTAGATCTGTAGTACCGTACATAACACCACCGTCTTTTTTGATGACTATAAGAGGTGGTACACCATCTTTATTCGTATCTATAACCCAAGCATCTTGATCTTCATAGATAAAATTATTAGCTTTAAAGTAATTAATCATCTCATTGACAAATTTATTAGCATCACTTTCACCTAACCATAAATCAAAATGTACATCTAAGCTATCAAAATCTTTTTTAATTGCAGCGGTCGAAATTTTTACAAAATGTTGCCAAAGTGCAACATAGCCTCTGCGGCCTTGTTGTAATTCAAAGGTAGCTAGCCTAACTTTTTCCATTTCAATTATGTCAGATTTATATCTTTTCGAAGCACGAGGATAAATTTCAGCTAGCTCTTGAACAGTTACTGGTGATTCAGAAGGATACTCTCCAGTATAAGTTTCATCAAAATATGCAAGTTGTGGCGATTGTAGTTTTATTTCTTTTATAAGCATACCCATTTGCGTACCCCAATCACCTAGGTGTACATCAGAGACAACAGTATTATCGTAGAAGCGATGGATCCTTTGTAAAGCATCACCTAAAAGTGCAGATCTAATATGACCAACATGCATCGGTTTAGCAACATTAGGACCACCAAAGTCAAGAACTACTTTTTTAGCTGATAAGTAATTTTGAGCACCAAACTTAACGGAATTTAAAAACTTATCTGTAGTATTAGCTAAGAATTTTGGTGCTAAAGTCATGTTTATAAAACCTGGTTTAGCAACTTCTAGTTTTGCAAAAACATCCTCGGCATCAATATGCTTTACTATCTCTTCGGCAATTATAAAAGGTGGTTTTTTAGCAAATTTAGCTAAAGGCATAGCTCCATTACACTGAAAATGTCCCAAACCTTCACGAGTTGAGGTTACAACTTTAGCAAAACTTTCTGCATAACCTAGTTTTTGGAATACTTTTGCAAGAATTTCTGATAAATAATTTTCTATATTCATTAAAATAGCCCAATTGTTTTGTTATATCTAAGAGTTTTAAGTTAGAATGGAAATATCTTTCAAATATAGATATAATATCACGGTTATTTTAAAAAACTCAATAAATTAAGGCTCTCAAAGGTCAATTATGTTAAAAGGGATTTATAAGTATCTGTTGATGTGTTTTGGCACTGTATTGTTTACAGTGCAAGCAAATGCTGCGCGGATAATAAGCAATAACCCTATTAAAGAAGATTGGCAGTGTAAAGTTGTCGACGGCGAGTGGAGTTGTAAAAGAGCAAAGAAGCCAAAAAATGTTTTCAGTAAAGAGCTTACTACAGCAGAAAAAGAAAAAGCTATTGCAGATGATCTGGCATGGGTTAAGAAACCATCATATTTTGTTGGTGGATACTACAGTAACGATAGTCAGTTTACTAAAGCATTATGTGAGTCTAAAAAGACAGATCTTAGTTATGAGAGATCTGAGTTTGATAATGATGGTACATTAATAGTATCTGGAAATGTCCAAGTACTACAATGTGATCAGGAACTGTATGGTAATAATGCGATAATAAACTTAAATGATAATAACAGTGCTATAAGGTCGCTAGTTATGATTGGTGATGTTATCGCTAAGCAACCATCGACAGGTATAGTTATCCGTACTACAGAATTAGATGCTGATATGATGGATAAAACTTATAGTACCGGTGAAGCATATTTTAGGTTAGCACGAGAAATGCCTGATACTCGTATATATGATAAAGATCATTTTAGTGGTTATTTACGTGGTTATGCTAAGACATTCAAAAAAGAAACTTCAGGTGACCTAATACTCACTGATGGATATATTACTTCAGGTGATCCTTATGATAATGCTTGGAAAATTATCGGTAATAATATCGATATAGATACAAATACTGGAATGGCATATGTAAAGAATGGTTATTTTGAAATCCAAGATATTCCAGTAATGTACGTGCCATTTTTTTCATATCCAATTAATAATCAAAGAAGATCTGGTTTCTTATTTCCAAGTTTTGTGCAAAATGCTAATTCTGGTATTGGTTTATCGGTGCCTTATTATTTTAATCTTGCACCTAATTATGACTTGTTACTAAATAATGTTATATGGTCTGAAAGAGGTATAATGGAAAATGGTATATTGCGTTATATGACTAAATATTTCCAAGGTCAGTTTGAGGGCTCAATAGTGCCTTATGATTTTAAAGAAGGAAAAATGCGTGGCGCCTTTGCCTTATCAACTACAGGTCAGTATGAAAATTTTAATACAAACTTGAAATATGAGTATGTTAGTGATAAGAACTACTATAATGATTTTTCAGCTGGAAATATTAACTTAGTCACAAAGACATTATTAGATAGAGAGTTTAATCTAAACTATGGTAATGATTATATCGATTCTGGTATAACTGTATTAGACTATGGTGTTGTGAATCCAACTATTGACCTTGCGAATATACCTTATGCTAAACTTCCTGAGGTGAGGTTTAATATAACATCAGATGGTTACACTCTTGATTATGTGACACTTAGTGCAAATACCCTAAATACATATTTTTACAAATCACCATGGCCAATTAATCCCAGCGTGAGTTCTGTAGAAGGAACTAATGTGAGTGGTTTTAGATCTTATGAAGCTCCAAAGATAAAAGGAAATTTTGCTAATAACTGGGGATATCTAAACCCATCATTAGAAGTACCTATTCGTTATTATCAATTAAATAATAAAGCTACAGATACTATTCAATTTAGTAAAAGTAGTGTGACTAGTATATTACCGATATTTAATATTGATGCAGGGATGTATTTTGATAGAGATTATACTACTGAGAATGGTTCATACACTCAGACCATAAGACCTAGACTATTTTATACTTATATCCCTTATCAGAATCAGAATGATATCCCTATATTTGATACGAACTTACAGAATGAGCAATATATGCAAATGTTTCAAGTGAATAGGTTTACCGGTTATGATAGGATTAATAATGCCAACCAGTTAACATATGCACTAGAGTTTTACACTACTAGCAAAGATGATGGAAGTACTTTAGCATCTGCTAAAATTGGTCAGATGGTGTATTTTGCTGATAGAAAGGTTAATTTGTGTCAAGGAAACTCAGCTTGTCCATATCCTGACTTGGAAGATCCATATTCAAAAGATATGTTCTCACCTGTTATGCCATCTTTTGAGTTTCAGGTTATGAAAAATATTTATCTTTCAGCACAAATTAACTATAGATTCCAAACTCAAAAAGTAGGTTATCAAGTCTATCAATTATCATATAAGGATGAAAATGAGAATATTTTCAATATTTCATATAACAATATTTTAGACAACTGGAACTTTATTACTCAGGAGCAAATAAACCAGGGACAAATGCCTCCATCTCAAGAAATTATCACTCTCTCAACAGTTCTAAATGTTACTGATCATTGGGGCATTACAGCATTATGGAATTATAACTTTAAACAAAAGCTAATCTCTAACGTATTTGCAGGTGTTCAATATAATGCTAAGTCTTGGGCAGTTAGAGCTCTATGGCAAGCAAGTGCATATACCAATCAAGATCCTAACAATCCAACAAAACTTGGTGATTTGACTAATACTTATATGGTGGAATTTGAGTTAAAAGGCCTTGGAGGTATTGGTAATACTAGTGATATATCTTCACGTCTACAACAAATAAATGGTTATAAAGTAGGAGAGTGGGGAGGAGGAGTGTAATGAAAAAGTTAACGATAATTATTTCGTTGGTACTCATGTTAACTAATGCTTATTCAGATATATCTCCGGCTATGTTTCAAAACTCTTTTGATTCTGGTATTGATGCTACATCGTCAGTGTCAATCAATACATCAGATAAAAAGTATCTTGTAAACAAGACAGTTGCCATAGTAAATAGTAAACCAATTACATCTTTTGAGTTAGATCAAGAAGTTGCTAAGCTAGAAGCAATGCAGCCAAATTCAACTTTTAATACAGATCCTCTAAAACTAAAAAGACAGGCGCTACAAGATTTAATATCTCAAAGTGTTTTATTACAACTTGCAGAGCGTAATAATATTACAATATCTAACCAACAATTAGATACCGCAATACAAGATATTGCTGCAAAAAATGGTGTATCGATGGGGTCTTTAAAGCTTAATATCGAAGCAGCTGGGATGTCTTTTGATAGTTATAAAAAAAGAATTAGGGATCAGCTAATGATAAGCCAACTACAACAGCAAGCTATAGCACAGCAAGTATACGTTTCTCCTGAAGAAATACAGAAGTATATTAAAAAACATCAAAAACAGTTTAATAGAGAAATGGCGCCTATTAAGTTATATACGCTTAAAAATCTTATTGTGGCTTTACCAGATTCTAAAAAAGTGCGCCAAAAGAAAATAGATTTATTTAAAAAACTAGCTCTTGCTATCAATGACGGTGGTATTGATTTTTCTGAAGTTGTTAAACAGTTTTCCCAAGCTTCAAATGCAATCTCGGGAGGTATAGTTAGTCAACAGGTTAAGCTTGATTCAATACCTGAGATATATAAGAAATATGTAAAAGGACTTAAAAATCATCAAGTATCTCAACCTTTTATAGTTAATAATACATTGCAAATGATATATATAGATAATCTTGATGAAAAAGCACCAATTTTAAGTAAAAAAGTGATAAAGTATTATGTTTATGCCATAGAGATAAAGCTCAATGATAGTATGACCGAGGAGGGTGCTCAAAGTTCTCTTGAAAGAGCAAGACTTACTATTGAGAGCGGTCAAGAATTTGCTAAAGTTGCGATGAAATATAACCAAGATTATAATCATCCTAATGGTAAATTTAGCTGGGTATCAGAACTTGATAGTCCACCTTCATTACCTCCTGCTGCGTTTGCACAAATTAAGCAATTAAAAGAAAACGAGTTATCAAAACCTTTTCAAGCTGATGGTAAAACTTGGATGATTATTAAATATACAAAAACCAAAGAGTATGATGCTGCTGAGCAGCTTAAAGAACAAAAAGCATTAGAAGCAATATTCTCTGAAAAAGCTCAAGAAATTTATAAAACTTGGCTAACATCAATGAAAGATGATGCATATATAGAAATACTCGAAGAAGATTTAAAAACACCTGAACTTTACTAAAATGCAATATAAGACAAAGGCAGAGAAATCGCTAGGACAGAATTTTCTCCAAGATGAAAATATAATTCGTAAGATAGTTCAGCTAGCTAATATAAAAAAGCATGATATAGTCGTCGAGATTGGACCTGGTTTAGGGGCTCTGACAAGATATTTACTTTCAAGTAGTGATAATGTCAGTGTTATTGAGTTTGATACAAGTATTATCGATACATTGGTAGCAAATTGCCAAAAATATGGAACTTCGCGTGTATATAATCAAGATTTCTTGAAATTTGATATGTCTTCTTTGGAGAATACATCAAATCAAAAAATAAAACTAATAGGTAATCTTCCTTACAATATTTCCTCACCAATCCTTTTTAAAGTAATCAAAGATAATGAGAAAATTGTTGATGCTCATTTTATGCTACAAAAAGAAGTTGTTGAAAGAATAGTTTCTTTGCCTAATAGTAAATCCTATGGAAGATTATCGGTGATATTACAGTATCACTTTGACTGTAATATGATTTTAAAAATTTCTCCCAAAGTTTTTTATCCACAGCCTAAAGTTGACTCGGCTATTCTACGACTTAAACCTAGAAATAATAAATTATTGCTAAAAAACTACAATTTTTTTGAAGAAATTGTCAAACAAAGCTTTGCGCAACGTAGAAAAACTTTGCATAATAACTTAAAGTGTATATTAAAAAAGCGAAAAATTGATCCTAACACACTGCCTGTAGATACTAATCTTAGAGCAGAGAATTTAAGTGTTGAAGATTTTGTCAACTTAGTAAACTTTTTAAGTTAAGGCATAACAAGATGGCTACATATGTTATCGGTGATGTACATGGTTGTTACGATGAACTGCAATTATTACTACAAAAGATAAATTTTGATATACAAAAAGATAGGCTTATTTTTACTGGTGATACTATTAATAAAGGTCCTAAGTCCCTTGAGACTATAAACTTTATCATGTCTTTGGGTGATTCAGCACAGGTCACTTTAGGTAATCATGAAATATTATTTTTAGCTGTTAGTTATAATTATTTACCATCAAACAATAAAAATAACTTTAATGATGTTATCAAAGCAAAAAAGCTAAAGGAAATTCAAGATTGGTTGTGTAATCAAAATCTTTTAATAAGAATTAATGATATTTTTATAACTCACGCAGGAATTCCACATATTTGGTCACCTAAAAAAGCAATGAAAATAGCAAATGAAGTCGAGTTTGTGCTAAAAAACCAAACAACCAGAAGACTTTTATTAGCAAATTTTTTTAACAATGAAGGTGATAAATGGGATAAGGAATTAGAGGGTATTGAAAGATGGTTATGTATTCTTAACTACTTCACACAGATGAGAACTATTGATAAAAATGGTCGCTTGAACCTTAAATTTAGTTCAACTATCGATCAGATACCTGAAAACTTTAAACCATGGTTCAAATTAAAGCATAAGAAATTTACAGATAACTATAAGATAATCTTTGGACACTGGGCAGCTATCAAAGGTGAGACAAAAGATAGCAATGTAATAGCTTTAGATACAGGATGCGTATTTGGAGGTAAGCTTAGTTGTTATTGTATTGAGACAGATAAAAAGTATGCAGTCAAAGCACTTAAAAGCTATAAGGATATTTAGATATATGGATATTTTAGTTATTAATGGACCAAATCTTAATCTATTAGGCACTCGACAACCAAAGTTTTACGGTCATAAAACTTTAGCTGATATTAACAGTGATTTGTTAGAAACTGCCAAAAAGAATAATATAAGTATTGATTTTTACCAGAGTAATCATGAGGGTGAAATTGTTGATAAAATACAGCAGACAGCTGCAAAAATCATCATTATAAATCCTGCGGCTTACACATATACAAGTGTTGCAATAAGAGATGCTTTTTTAGCTATAAATAAGCCTTTTATTGAAATACATTTGTCTAATATATATAATAGGGAAGAATTTAGGACTAAATCGCTTCTATCAGATATAGCTTATGGATGTATATTTGGGTTTGGACCAAATGGTTACATATTAGCTTTAATAGAAGCAATAAATTATATAAATATGAAAGGAGAGTAGAAAAAATGGATTTACTAAAAACGATTGATAGAGTGGCTGAAATTCTTAATTTAAGTGATATAAAGGAAATCAGAGTTAAAGATGGTGGTTCAAGCATCTTTATGACAAAAAATAATACAGCAGCTATTACAAGTGTAGTTTCTGCTGCACCTGTTGCCAGCAGTATTACTCCTGCAGCTTCAGCGACTCCTACTGCTACTTCAACGGTTATTCCAGTAACACCTAAAGTAGATACAGTTGAAGAAATACATGGTGAAGAAATTAAGTCTCCAATGGTAGGTACTTTCTACAGTGCATCTTCACCTGACGCTGCTGCTTATGTTAAGGAAGGTCAAGAAGTTAAAAAAGGCGATGTGCTATGCATTATCGAAGCAATGAAAATTATGAATAAGATTGAAGCAGAAAGAACAGGTAAAATTGTTAAAGTGATTGCTAAAGATGGTGAGCCTGTTCAGTTTGATCAACCTCTGTTTATTATTGAATAATAAGCTATAGGTGATAATTGAAATAGAGACTTCACAGTATAAACTTTTTAAAGGTAATACAAAATGATTAAAAAAGTACTGATTGCCAATAGAGGTGAGATAGCTCTTAGGATTTTAAGAGCTTGTAGAGAGTTGGGAATTAAGATAGTTGCTGTGTATTCTACAGCTGATACTAACCTTATGCATGTTAAACTAGCTGATGAAGCAGTTTGTATAGGTCCTCCTGCTCCTAATCTTAGTTATCTAAATATCCAAGCTATTATAACTGCTGCTGAAATTACTAATGCTGATGCGATACATCCAGGTTATGGTTTCTTGTCAGAAAATGCAAAATTTGCTAAAGCTGTTGAAGAAAGTGGCTTCATATTCATCGGTCCGCGTGCAGCAAGTATAGAGATAATGAGTGATAAAGTTGAAGCTATCAAATATATGAAAAAAGCTGGTGTCCCATGCGTACCAGGTTCAGGCGGTCCATTAGGAAGTGATGAAAAGAAAACCTTAGAAATTGCTGATAAAATTGGCTACCCAGTTATCATTAAAGCTGCTGCTGGTGGCGGTGGTCGCGGGATGAGCATCGTTAGAAAGAAAGAAGATCTTATTAGTGCTATTTCTCTAACAAAGAGTGAAGCGAGGATAGCTTTTAATAATGATATGGTTTATATGGAAAAATTCCTAGAAAATCCTCGCCATATTGAAATCCAAGTTTTTGGTGATGGTGAAGGTAATGCTGTATATTTATTTGAAAGAGATTGCTCTACTCAAAGAAGACACCAAAAAGTTATTGAAGAAGCTCCAGCAATTGGTCTTACTGATGAGGAAAGAAAGCGTATTGGTGAGCAGTGTGTTAGCGCATGTAAGATATTAAAATATCGTGGAGCTGGTACTTTTGAATTCTTGTATGAGAATGGTGAATTCTACTTTATTGAGATGAATACTAGAATTCAGGTAGAGCATCCTGTTACTGAGTCAATTACTTCTACAGACCTTATCAAAGAGCAAATCAGAGTTGCTAATGGTGAAGGTCTAAGCTGGAAACAAGAAGACATTGCTATAGTAGGACATGTAATTGAGTGTAGAATAAACGCAGAAGATTCTGAAAGAATGATTCCTTCACCTGGTAGGATTGATATGTATCATCCGCCAGCAGGGCCGAGAGTGCGTGTAGACTCGCATATATATTCAGGTTATGTTGTTCCACTAAACTATGACTCAATGATAGCTAAGGTTATTGTGCGTGGTCATAATAGAGAGACAGCGTTACAGAAAATGCGTGCGGCTTTAGAAGAAATGGTGATTAATGGTATTAATACAAATATACCACTTCATCAAGAAATTCTAAATAATGAAGATTTTATTAAGGGTGGAACTAATATTCACTTCTTAGAGAAATTATTAGAACAAAAAACAAAGCTAAATAACTAAATCTATCTTTATATACATCTGCATTTAATTTTTACCTTTTTTCTTATATAATTTTGACTATTATTAAATAAATTAGTTAATTGTAAAATTTTATGCATAATTTTCAAACTTTTCTAAAAAGTGTTAGAGATTCTCAACAGCTTAAACGAGAAACTATAGCTGATGCTATTAATTTATCATTAGAAACTATACAACTTATAGAAGAAGCTGATAATGATAGTCTATTACTAAATTCTAGTAGTGTACTTAAGAATCAAATTAGAAGATATTGTGAATACTTAGAAGTTCCTGAGAAAAAAATAGTATCAATACTTAATAAAATTGATGTCCTTTTTTATAAAAAATCACGCTATGGTAAGTTGAAGTTTTTTGACTATATCAATAGATTAACAATATTAGTAATAGCAATAGCAATAACTATTTTAGTGACTCAATATATTAGAGAAAACATCGATATTATAACTCCAGAAAATTCAAAGACTGCTATTATCTATACTCCGATCAATTATGATATTGATAATTCTAAGCAACAACAGCCATCTCTACCTTCAAATACTAGTAATGCGAAAACTACTGATAATATAAATACTAATAAAGCTACTCAGCTACCAGCAGCTACATATACTTCAGCAGTAACACCAAAAACACTAGTAGCTCATCCACCACCGACTACTGCAAATATCAATAATGTCATGATTGATGACGAAACAACACCACAGCAATCAGAATAGTTAGATACAAATATAAAATTTTGGATATACCTAATTTATAAAATGAATCTTTTAAATAAACTTACTACTAAGAGTTGAGAACTATTCTACTACATATATACTTTTGATTGACTTTGTTATATGTTTAGTTCTTAGCGTGGTTATATCCTTTACTAGGAAATCTTTTAGTAATTAAGCATTAAAATATACAATTAGATATTAATTTGTAAAATCATTTAAACTGACACTGTATTTAATTATTTAGTCGTATTTTTAAAAAACATGTGTTGATTTACCTGTTATAGTTCATTTACCAGATTATAAAGAAGTTATTGTTTCATACTCAGAAAAAATTTTTGATTTTTGTATTTATTTAGCAATTATTATTAGTTTACTGAGGTTTTTGTATAAAAGTAAAATATTGCTATCGAAAATAAAAAACCTGAAAAAAAGATTATTATGATGGTTTTAGAGATATCAATGCTATATTTCAAGCTTTAGAGCTTAGCACTATAGTGATCAGTGATATTGATGGCAGCTTTTCGTGTGCCCATTACCGCTTTTGGGGCTTTCAGTGAGGTTTCTTTTGCTGGTTTAACTCTTTCACAAAGTACTCTTCTGACAAATTTATTTGGTGACTTATTTGTAGTATTTAATCGTAAGTATTCTGAGGATGATATTATTTCTTCAGACATAAATTCAGCAATTAAATTTAGTAGATACCATCAAAAAAATTGGCATTTTAACTACTAGAGTTGATAATTATGAAACAGCATCAATGCATATACCAAACTCGGTATTTCCGAATACTTGTATAACTACAACATCGCGTCTAACGCATACGCATAGTATAGTTTATAAATATTGATTATAAACATATCGATAAAATTGCTATTATCAAATAAAAAATTTTAGAAATAATTAAATCACATACAAATATTGATGAAAATAAAACTCTAGCAGTCTCATTAGTATCAGGAGGTACCAATATTTCTGGTAAGTCAGAGGGAAGTTTTGGTAGTAGTGGTATTAATATACAAATTTATGCGATGGTTAATAAAGTTTTTTATGATTTTATCAACGTTCAGGATGAAATTCTTATAAATCTTGCTAAAGAATTAAACGACTTAAACATAGAATTTGCGATAAATCCAGTTATGCTGCACAAATATTAATAATCTAATCTAAAATGCTGAGATTTTTTATGTCGCTAATACCCTCTAAACTCATAAGTAGTCTATCAAAACCTAAAGCAACTCCGGAACATTCAGGAATATTTTCTAAACACTCCAGAAGTTTAGTATCAATATCTAAAAGAGTTTTTTGTTGTTGTTTTCTTATTGCAAGATCATTCTCAAAGCGCTTTAGTTGCTCTTTTTTATCTATAAGTTCATAGTAACCATTTGCTAGTTCTATACCATTATAAAAAACTTCAAATCTTGTGGCAACTAATTGGTTATTTTTATCATTAACTCTTCTAGCTAGAGCTGACTGATGGACTGTATAGTCATAGATAAAATAAACAGTATTGTGCTGATTGAGGTTTTTTTCGATTTTATAACTAAAAAGAATATCCAAGCAATCTGCTATAGTTGGATTTTTTAAGCCTTGAATCTCACCAATATTTTCTCTAACTAGTGCTTGTAGTTCAGATAAACAAATATCGTGTGGATTAATGTTATAATATTTTTCAAATGCTTCTTGATAGCTTAAGTAGATAAACTCTAAATTTACTTTAAGTATAGCAAATAACTTTTGCATTTCCTGCATTAGTTGAAAGTAATCTATACCAACACGATACCATTCTATCATTGTGAATTCGTGTTTATGTAACTTACCACAAGGTTCATCACGAAAAGCTTTACAAATTTGATAAATACTACCACTACCAGCCGCAAGTAATCTTTTCATTACATATTCTGGAGAGCTTTGCAGATATCTTTTTCCAGCTACTGTATTTATACCAAATACATCTATAAATGGATCAGTAACCGCATAATCATATGCTAGAGGGGTATCTACTTCTAGGACATCTAAATTTTTGAAAAAGTTACGAATCTTTGCAAGATATTCAGCACGTTTTTTAATATTTTCTAAACTCATTTTATAACTCTAATTTTATTAATATTAGCTAGTTGAAATTCACAATAATTATTATTTTCATCTATGATTTTTAATCTAAGATCTTTAGAAATACCTTTAGCGATACCTTGATAGCTTTGATCAGCACAGTTAAAAATAATTTTTTTATCTAAGATATAATCATAATTAGCTAATTGTGCTAGCGCAGTGGTATCACTTGTATCAAAGCTATCAATAATGCTTTTAACTAAATCAACTATAACCCTATAGGAGTTTAATTGTTGGTTATTTATGTTTGATAAAGATGTCCATTCGCTATCAATATTTTCATCAGTATTTGTCATATTGACATTGATACCTACTCCAATAATAATATTAAAACTATCTTTTTTGATATTATTAGTTTCTATGAGTATCCCAGCAAGTTTTTGATCTTGAAAATAAATATCATTTGGTAATTTTATTTTTAGGTATTGTTGTAGATTTTTCGGTATATATTTTTTGATAGCTGCTAAGACCCTTAAGGCTATTTTGACACTTTTAAGTGAATCAGTTGTGATAGCAGAATTACAATGAAATGCTAATGTTGAGTAGATATTACCTTTATCTTCAGAAATCCACTTATAACCAAGACGACCACGACCTTTTGTTTGCTTATCTACATAACAAAAGTGATATTTATGTGTCAAATTTGTCGCTAATAAGTAGTCATTTGTTGAATCTATAGTTGGAAAATATTCAACTTTTATATCATCTATATACTGGTTAAGTTGTGTTGTTATGTAGTGATGATTTTTCATTTTTCGATAGTTTTAATATTAAGTGATAGATTTACCTGTCCTAAGAATTCTTCTTTTTGTAACTTATAGCAGGCCTTTATAGAGTCGCCGATAGCTAGCTGTTCTAGTATTTTATTATCAGCAGCATTAAACCATATTGCTTTGATTGATGATAGATCTTTATAGCGTAATACTAGCTGAGCATGAATTTTATCTTTACCAACTAAGCGTAAATTTTCAATCATAAATTGATTACAAAACAAAGGTTTTTCAAATTCTCTGCCAAAAGGTTCTAAAACATCGATTTTATCTAAAGTTTCTAAGTCAAAATGATGCTCTTCAAGCTCAAAATCATATTCTATGCTAGGCTCGAGAATTATATTTTGCTTAGTAACAATATCAGTTATTTCGCTTTCAAATAATTGATAGAAGTTGTTAAAATCAGATTTTTTTATTGTTAAGCCTGCAGCGGCCTTTATGACCACCATATTTAATGATTAGTTGTGGTTGTTTAATAGCTATACTATCTAAGATAGTTTTGATATGGATATTGTCTATACTTCGTGCTGATCCAGATATTATAGTTGAGTCATGTTGCGTTTGCGAGAAGATAATTACTGATTTACCAAACATTTCTTTAATTCTACTTGCTGATATGCCATGAATTCCAGAATGACCATCATCCAGAAGTATACATAAAGAGTTTTTTTGCTGATTTAATTGATCCGCTTGAGCTATGGCTTCTTGAGTAAGTTTTTTTTGAATTTCTTTGCGCTGGTTGTTTTGTTGTTTGAGATTATCAAAGATATCTTCTATTTTGTACTCATCTTCCTCGAGTAAAAAGTTAACAGATCCTAAAGCATCAGAAACTCTACCATCACTATTTAGAATTGGTACGATACTAAAACCAATATATTCACTTGATAGTTTGTCTTTATCTAGAAAGTCCCAGCATAAGCGTTGGTTATTTTTAAATTGATCGATACCAAATTTTGTTACAATACGATTATTGTGACTAGTTGCCATACTTACACAATCAGCGACTGTACCAATAGCAACAAAATCTAACAAATTACTTAAACCATATGTTTGAGATATTACTTTGTTATTTTGTAGATACTTTCTGCGTAGTGCAACCATAAAAAGCCAGACGACCATACAACCAGCGATAGCTTTATCAGGATAGTTGCAGTCTTGTTGAGTTGGATTAAGTACTGCTATAGCGCTTTTAGGCGGACCTTCGAGTGGGATAGCATGATGATCAGTTACAATTATATCTATACCATTTTGTTTAAGGATGGCAATCCTTGGCTCATCTGTAGAACCATTATCAGCTGTTATGATTAAACTTGGTCTTATTTTATCTGTAAGAATTCTATTCACTAGCGACTCTGATAAACCATAACCTTCCTGTAATCTATGACCAATATACGAGCGGATTTTTTCTTTAGGGTAACCAAATATTTTTGTTAAAGCTTCATATAAAATTGCGTGTGAAGTCTGACCATCACAGTCATGATCAGTTTCTAATCCAATAACTTCATTATTTTGTAGTGCCTGATAAAGTCTTTCTACAGCTTTTTCAATATCTTTGAATAAAAATGGTGATGATAAATCTTTGATTGAACCATTTAATATTAGCTCAATATTATCTATTTCACTTACTCTAGCTGAGATTATTTTTGCTGTAAAAGAATTATAGCCTTTAGCTAGTAGAGTACTAAAAATATTGTTATTAATTTTTTTTGTTTGATTAGCATAGATTTATATCAGCCTGATTTTTTTTACCTTTCAGATGATTTCTAAACATATTTACACCTGAGATAAATAGCAGACCTAGTGGTATTGCAAAGAATATTCCCCATAGCCCCCATATGCCACCAAATATGAGAATTGCCGAAACAACGCCTACAGGATGCATATCTAGAACTTCTGAGAAAAGTAGAGGCACTAACAAATTACCATCAAGTGCTTGGATTATAAAAAACACTATCAACATCGATACAAAAGTACCATTTAAGCCAAACTGCAAAATTCCTACCATTACAACAGGAATTGTAATAATTACCATGCCAACATAAGGAATTATTACTGATAAGCCAACTCCAACAGCTAAAAGTACAGCATAGTTTAGATCAAAGTAGGCAAAACCAATATATGTAAGAGTAGAAACGATAATAAGTTCGATTGCCTTTCCTCTTACGTAGTCAGCTAGTTTTGGTTTTAGATCATTCCAAACATAGTATAAAGCGCCATTTTCTTCTGGTAAAAATGATTTAAACCAATTAATCATTTTTTCTTTATCTTTGAGAAAATAAAAAACCATTAATGGTACTAGAAACAGGTAAATTAGTACAGAAAATAAAACTGGTAATGTTGTTGCAGTATTTTGTAAAATAAAAGAACCAACATTTGAGCTAATTTTTTTCCAATCAATACTATCAAACCAACTTACGATAGAATTGATACGTTCTTCTGTAAGGATTGTAGGATATTTTGCTGATAGTTCCTCTAAACTAGTTTTTAAACTTGATAATATATGTGAAGCTTGTTTTACAAAGTCAATAAGCTGATTAATGATAATTGGTAATAATACAAATATTAGTGATAGAAGTGCTATCAAAAACATAATATAAACAATATATACTAAAACTATACGCTTAAGCTTAGTGACTTTTTGTAAAATATTTACAAAAGTATCAAGTAGATATGCAATTACTAGTGCAGCTAGTATTGGAGCTATATAATCCCCTAAAAAAGTTAAAACTAGATAAAAAAACAGCATCAAACCAACAAACACTATTGGTTCATTATTTTGATATCTGTTTTGGTACCAATCTTTTATAGTTTTTAAAAGCATTTAATTATAAAAAAATTGTTAATTAAAGTGTTGATATTGTAACAGTTTTAGACAATATTTTAATATTTTTAAAGTGTTAAAGTTTTTTATAGATAATTAAGATTTATTTTTTAATGGTTATAACTGCTGGAATAATTAGCGCAATGACAATACCGATAATAAGCATCATATCAAAGTTAAAAACTGACATAGCCATATTATCTATAGGAATAAATCCAACAATTATCGCTACTAAACAGACAAAGCAGCCTAACAAAGCCATTAGAATAGTTCCAAAAGAACCCTTAAATATTTCGTATTGACTTTCTTGAAGTGGCGAACTGATTTTTAGTTTTACAGCGGTGATAAACATCAAAATATATGCTATCACTGCTAGTTGTGCAGTTAAATCACTAAGATACCAGTATGCTTCATTTACTGATGGCATAAAAATATATGAGAAACAAAATACTGTAAAAACAAGTGCCTGAGTAATAAGCATAGTATCAGGAGCATCATTCTTATTTGTTCTACCAAATATTTGTGGCAATATGTTGTCATTACTAACAACCATAAAAGCTCTAGATAATCCCATAATCCAAGCCGACGTTGTTGTAAATGCACCAAATATCAGCGTTACTGCGATTATATAAGTCATCCATGGCATATTAATTTGACTAAAGAAGTAGTGGAAAGAAACCATCAAACCTGTAACAATATCAACATCACCAATTTGTAACTGACTGCTTACTAATATCACCGTAATATTTGATAAAATTAAAGACCCTAATATTACAGAACCAGAAATTAGTAGGGCACGAGGGAAGTTTTTCTTAGCATTTTTAACATTTGCTGCGTGTATAGCGCTCATTTCTAAACCAAAAAGGCTAAACATTACGGTTATAAATAAAGCCCAGCTACTGATATTATTACTCGATGGGATAAAGTCAGAAATCTTTGGCGCAACAAGCTCAGCAGCATGAGACATTGACCATATTATTGCTATTATGATGATAATAAACATTGGTAAAAGTGTACCAATAATGGCACCAAGTGTACTTAATGTACTTGATGTTTTGATGCCAAATAAGTTAATTGCTGTGGCACTCCAAAACATCACTAAACTCATTGATATCATATACCATGGATTAGCGACTAATTGATTAGCATCTTGTCCTGTTAGCGGTGCTATGACATAAGCAATCACTCCAGCAAAAAAACCGCAAATAGATGGAAACCAAACTAAGTTGTAAACCCACTGTAACCAGATAACTAAAAAACCTAATCTTTTACCAAATGCCTTTTTAACCCAGATATAGATACCACCAGTTTCTTGTGAAGAGCCTGTAGACATCTCCGCTGTTAGTAGTGCACATGGAATCAAGAAGAGAATTCCAGCTAAAATATAAAAAATTATAACGATCCAGCCTGCTTGAGCCGTGATAGAAATATTTCTTAAGCTATCAACAGCGATAATATTTATCATTATTAATCTGATAAGACCAAACTTTTTACTACTAATAATTTATTCCATTATTTTACTTTTTATTTATTCATTACCACACTTTAGTATATACTTAAAGGAATTTTATAACAACTAGAGTGTGTGTTACTTTTATGAAACGAAAGGTTTTTATTATTGGTCTGCTAGTTAGCTTGTTTAATTTGGTATATTCAAAAGATGAGTCATACATTTGTGATAATAAAATTCTTAAAAGTCCTATCACAGCTACACAAACTAGAACACAGTTAAATTTTACTAACTGGGCAGACTATATATCTCCTGATATAGTACTATGCTTTTCAGAACTATCTAATACTAGAGTCAAGTATATTTATACCTCTGATGATAATATGACTCGTGCGAAAATAATGACAGGATCATCTGGTTTTGATCTAATCGAGCAAGGTGCACTATATCTAAATAGCGAAATAGCATCTAATGCTCTTGTCAAACTTGATAAATCAAAGCTACCAAATCTAAAATATCGTAATAAAGTAATTTATGATAAAGTTTCACATATAAATGATCCAGGTAATAACTATGCTGTGGTGTATAGTTATGGAACAACAGGATTAGCATATAACAAACAAGAAATAGAGCAAAGACTTGGTAAAGATGTGGTTCCTAATAGCTGGAAGTATGTTTTTGATAAAAAATACCTCAAACAAATAGCTCCATGTGGAGTTTCATTACTTGATGAACCTGAGCAAATATTCGGAAATTATTTTTTCTATCATGGTATTGATCCAAATACAAATAGTAAAGCTGAGTATGAAAAAGCAGCTTTAGATATTATTAAAAATATGCGTCCATATATTAAATACTTTGATAGTAATAAATATCAAGATGATTTCACCGCAGGTAACCTTTGTTTAGTTATGGGCTATTCTGGTGATGTAGTTAGATCTGTAGAAAGAGCAAAGTTAGTAAATCCAGATGTTACACTTACGTATGTTATCCCTAAAGAGGGTACTAATATTTGGTTTGATATGCTGATGATACCAAAAGGAGCTAAAGATTTAGATAAAGCTTATGCTTTGATGAACTATATTATAGATCGATATGTATCAGCACAAAATAGTAATTATTTGTATCAACCCAATGCTGTTACACAAAACAAAAAATATCTAAATGATATATTTGATGATATTAATATCAGACCTACTGATGAGATGATTAAAAAAATGTATGTTCTTAATATCCATGATGCAAAAATGCAAAGCTTTATTAATAGAATGTGGATGAATGTTAAATATGGTATAGAATTTACACCGAAGTACTATAAGCCTCAACAAAATAAATAATTTCTTATAAATACTATCTTTTCTTTTAGCTTGATATTAGTGAAAAATTATATTCAATTTGAGGGGTATTTAGCTGTAGTTGATTGGTTGATAATAATTGATGTATTTTATTTTATTTTTAAATTTCTGCTAATATTCTATGATAATTCTTAAAACAAATGAGATTGATATTACCAAGATTTACTTGTTTGACTATTTCACAACCTTTTGATCCTTCTTCATGTGAGCAGTTTCTAAATTGACACATTCCTCTGTATTTTTTGAAATCTAGAAAACCATCGAAAAGCTCTTCTTGTGAGATATGTCAAAGTCCAAATTCTTTAATACCTGGAGAATCAATAATATTCGTAGTGTCATTAATTTCATACAGGGTTGAACAAGTTGTTGTATGACACCCCTTTTTAGTCGAGCCTGAAACTTCTATTGTGGCAGTGATTTTTTCACCAAGTATTGTGTTTAGTGTTTCAGACTTACCAATTCCAGACTGTCCTAGAAAAATAGCTATCTTATTAGCAAGAGTATCAACTAACTGATTTATTTCGATGTTATTCTTTGCTGATATATAAAAAATCTTGTAACCTATATTTTTGTATATATCTACAATATTTTGTAGATGTTGTTTATCATCTTGAGACTGATCATCAATCTTATTGATGACTATTATAGGTTCAATATCACTATTGTGAAGAGCAGCTAAATATCTATCAATGTAATGTTCAACAGGAGCAGGTGAATGCGCGAGAATAATCACAGCGTTATCAATATTAGCGGCAATATTTTTATTCTTACGCTGGTATTGATTTGGACGCGATATGAGATTTTTCTATCAAGTAGTTTAGTAATTACATAGGTGGAATTTGTGTATTCTAATTCGACATCATCGCCAACTGTAAGTTCGCCCTTTAGGTGACTACGCTGTAATGCTGAAACTTTTCCACCAGTGATGAGCTTCACACAAATATTACCGCCAAAATTTGTTATGACCTTTGCTTGTAAAAATTACTAAAAAGTTATTTTTTACTAGTTTAATTATAAACTTTATTTATAAAATTACTAATAATAGTATTAAGTATATTTGAATAAAAATCACTTGTTTGTTACTATTGAGAAGTTAAGCAAAAAATTGTATTTATGAAAAAAAGAGGGGTAATGAAAAAATCAAAAATCTTAGTGTCGATAGCAATTGCAGTTTTTGGAACTACAGCAACGTCTTTTGCAGCAGATACTAATAAGTCCAGTTCAACAGACAAACTATCGCCGGAAGGTTATTGGATTCAGTTTGATGAGGATAACGATGCTGGTCGTGGTATGCCTGAAGGGATTATCCATACATATTTTGCCAAGAGTGATGAGTATGGTAAAAAAGGTACACTACAGATGGAAATCGTAGTGCCACTAATGTATGTTGATTCATTTGGTAAGCCTACTAAACCAAGGGCTACTTGCTATAATTGTTCTAATGGCTCTTATAATGATTTTAACTATATGGGTAAAAATGCACCTTTAGAAGGTTTTGTATTTGCGGGTAATATGCAACCAGAAGTTGGAACAGCTGTTGCTAACCAAAAAAGTGATGTTTACAAAAATGGGGGGGTAATAAACCCGAATGATGGTAAAGTTTACGCCTCAGAAGCCCAAGTCCAAGATGGTGGAGATACTATGTTTGCCAAAGCCGCATATATTGTTTGGGGTAAAGAGTTAGGTAGTAAATCTGCGCATTGGAAGAGAATAACAAAAGCTGACTATGAAAAAGTCAAGACAGATTGTGGTGTTACTGCGGATGGTCAGTATACAAATAGTGATACAAAAGTCACAAGCGTGTGTACTAATTATCCAGTTGGTCAATTTGGTGTTAAAAGTCCAGTCTAATTAGTTTGTATAATTACAAATTTTCTTTATACTTTTTTTTAAAAAGTTAATCTAAATAATCTTTAATAATGTTGCGTAAGTTGATTGTTATAATAGTTACTGTTTTTGTATTTTCTTTTGCTTATACAGAAGAAGATTGGCAAAATCTCTATGCTACTGGCTATTGGTTGCAGCGAGATAATGTTACAAAAACAAATATTGCTGTTATTCATGCTTATGGTAATCTTTATGATTATTCAAGTGGCAAAGATAAATATCAAGGCTTAGAATTCGTTTGGAATGCCAAAAAACTGATTCTGGAGATCCTGCTAAAGGTAAAGGTCCGCTATATAACAGATGGTGCGGTTCTAAATCCACATGATGGTAAATACTATCATGTAAAAGCTCGAACAATGGAAATGGTAAAAAGATTTATGTAAGAGCTTATTGGGGTTTTTTAGGTAAGAGCGAATATTGGCAAAGATTATCTGCTGATCAAGCTGAAAAAATAAAAAAATTATGCGGTTTGACAGCAGATAATGTCTACACCTATGAGGGTAAAAACGGTAAGGTCAACGATAAAGAGTTATTTAAAGAATGCGCCACCAGAAACTTTGTAAAAGATCCTTTATAAGAAAATATGCAACCACAAAAACATGATTACCGCCAAATAAAAATTCTACCAGAAAGTCTAGCTAACCAGATAGCTGCTGGTGAAGTTATTGAAAGACCATCTTCAGTAGTCAAAGAGCTTATTGAAAATGCTATTTATGTAGATAAACAAATTGTGATGCTCATCTGTGGGGATGGGTAGCCAGTCCAAGATTTAATCGAGCTCGTCCAGATATGCAGAGTTTCTATATAAATGGGCGTATAATCAAAGATAAAATTGTTGCTCATGCGATAAAAATGCCTATAAAGATGTGATGTATGGCAACAGATACCCTGCGTTTTTACTTTATCTGGATATTGATTATCATGAGGTCGATGTTAATGTCCATCCGGCAAAAAGTGAAGTGCGTTTTAGAAATCAAAAATTCATCTATGATTTTCTCTTTGGTAGTGTCAATAAAGCCATAACTACTAGTGCGGATATAAAAATATCCCGTCATCAACAAGTAACTAGTCAAGAACGACATGCTAGTGATAACAACCCGCTTAATATTGGTAATATGAGCTTGGATATTAATATTGAAGATGAAGTGGAGACTGATACAAATCTTAACTTACTTGATAAATATTTTGAAAAGCAAACCACACAACAAAATCAAATTAGTATCTCACAACAGTTAAAATCTAGTGGCTTAGGTCAGGCTATTTGCCAAATCCATGGTATATATTCTCTCACAAGTTGAGGATGGCGTTGTACTTGTAGATATGCACGCAGTACACGAGAGAATACTGTATGAAGAGATGAAAAAAACTTGGCATGCAGATACTGATAAATTTAAGCAGAATCTATTAGTGCCGCTAACTTGTCAGCTAGCTAGTAATATAGTTGCAACTATAGAAGAAAATCTAGAAGCCTTTGAGAAATTAGGTTTTGTGATATCTATAGTTGCTGATGATGCGATACTTGTTAGGGCAACCCCAATATATGTCAAAAATAAAGATATCCAAGATTTAATATCAAATGTAGCTACAGAGTTTAGCTCTTCTAGTAAAACAAAAAGTGTTGAGTTTTATTTAAATCATATTTTAGCTACAGTATCTTGTCATGCTGCTGTTAGGGCTAATGATAAGCTTAGTATTCCAGAGATGAATCATTTACTTAGACAAATGGAAACTGTTGAAAATTCGGGGCAGTGCAACCATGGGCGACCAACTTGGGTGAAGCTTAATTTTGCACAGTTGGATAGTTTCTTTTTGAGAGGTAGATGAAAAACAACATATATCTAGTTCCTTTTAATTTGTACAATAGTTTCAAAAATATACTGCTCTTAAATTATTTTACTTAATAATTATTGATTGTTATAATCGGTGGGTAGTATCTTCTGTAGTAACTTTTAACGGCCCAAAGTTAGCAATTTAAGGATATAACAATATCTAATTTATAGGGACTTAACTTATGACAGATTATACTAATTCTCAAGGGGTTTTAAGCTTAAATAAGAGTTTGATGGGATATTTCCTTATCTATGAATTAACTGTCTATTTGGCAAATGACATGATTATACCAGGTATGCTCCAAGTAATCTCTGATTTCCAAAGTGAATCTTCTATGATTCCAACTTCATTAATAATTTTTATATTAGGTGGTACTACATTACAATTATTTATAGGACCTATATTTGACATTATAGGAAGGCGCCTTATTGATGATATTAGGTTGTTTGTTTTTTTATTAAACACAATTTTTATTATGTTTTCACCAAATATTAGTTACTTTACTCTTGGGAGATTCTTACAAGGTATATGTTTATGTTTTATAGGTACAATTGGGTATGTCATTGTCCAAGAAATATTATCAGAAATGGCAGTTGTACGCACCACTTCAATTATGAATAATATTGCTAAATCTCCGTTAACAGATCATTTGTTAGATGCAATTATTGTAGAAATATTCCATTGGAGAGTGATTTTTCTAATTCTTGTGTTATTATCTGCCTTAGCCTTAGGGGATATAATAAAATATATGCCTGAAACAGTAGTGTATTAGTACGTCAAGACAAAATTTTAAGCTAAATTTCGTTAAAATTTATCGTAATTATCGTAAGCTTTTGATTTCATCTACATTCCTTATAGGTACTGTAAGTTTAGGCTTTTAAAGTGTTCTTTTTATAGTATGGCTTGGAATAGTATCTATTTTACTTATAAAAAATTCTCATCTTAGCACTATAGAATATGGTTTATGGAATCTTCTTTTTTTGTTCAGTTTTATTCAGAAGCTTTATAATAAGAGATAAAAGTCGAAGTTTTTCTCTAAAGACACTTGTAAAAATAGGGGTTATATTAGTATTAGCTTCATTAATTGTGTTTTATTTAATAGCATATGTGGCTCAAAGTTACTTATAATTATTATCGGATTAAGTTTATATGGATTTAGTTTATTGTTTAGTGGAACATCTTTAATAAGATTTACTCTTTTTAGTGTTAATATCCCTAAAGGAACAACTTTCGCTTTAATGTGGTTGAGATGGGCTTTAATTAATGCTTTAGGTAATCAAATTATTTTCATGGTTATATTTTCAAAGTGAAATGTAAGTATCTATTTTTGGTTTAGCTTGTATGTTTTGTGGCCTAGTCTATTTCCTCTTACAATTTAAGCTATTAATTTTTTTTGAAACAACAGGTTTAAAGTAGTTTAGTTTTTTTAAAAAATAAAATACCTAAATACTTTTCAGCATCTAGAATAGATATACAGTCAATAGTAACTAAAGTTTCAGCTTGCTTATAAATATGCTTGGTGTACAATCACTCTAAATATATCAATATCTCTATTTTTAATAATCAACATACTCATCAGTAGACATCGAATGGTTAAAATGAAATAGGTTTTAAAATATGCTTAGTTATTTTAAAGCTAGAAGTAGATTATTTAGTAATAATGCTTTTAGTTATGCTTGTGGAATGACAATTTGTAATGCTGTTGTTGTCGGTATTGCGTATATTTCTATAAGTTGGCATTTATTATCTTTAAGAAATAGTATGGAAGTTATTATACTATTTATGTTTATTTGGTGGAATGTGCGGTTGTATTATTACCGCTTATAGGTTATTTTACTGATCTTCTACCTAGAAGGATAATCATAGTTTTAGTTAATATTTCTAGAGTATTATTGCTTTTAGTATTTATATTTTTAGATAATCTAAACTCTCTTGGTCTACTGTATTTGTTTACAGGTGGGTGGGGATTATCTTGGCATTTTTTATGCTGGTGATAATAATAATATCGTGATAGTTATTCGCTAATGATGATATTTTGCTCTATGCGAATAGTACTGTTGATGGACTATTTGAGTTTGGTATGGTCATATGAATGTCTTTAGGTGGAGATAAATATTTCCTACGCAATAGTCACCAAGTCCTACAGATATTTCACATAGGCTTATTAGGTAATGGAATTATAGACCTCTTGGAATATATTATAGCTATGAATATACCAATATATATGAACTTGCACATCATCATTAATAATTATTCGACTAAAGTCTATTAAGACATAATTACCACAAAGCCAGTATATAATAGATCCTATTAAAACTAGAAAAATACAAAAAGGTAGTATCTTTTCAAAACCTTTTGAATCTATAAGATATCCATAAGGTATTTGTAATAAAGCATATTATAAAAAGTATAGTGTTGATAATTTAACAAATAACCCTTCGCTAATATTTATCCTTTCTAATATAAAATCGCCATTGACACTAGGTGTTATTTGCAAAAAAGCCGAAACCATGGTAAAGAGCAAGGCGACTATAAATATTTGGATGCGAAGGCAAGTAGACATTATTTTAAAACTAAATAAAACTGTCATATTTGATATTTTAAATAAAAGTATTTATTGAATATTATGTTACGCCAATATTAATTTAAGAAATGAAGAAGTATATTTTACTGATCTAGATTGCCTAAGTATTTTTCTGCATCTAACACAGCCATACAGCCAGTACCAGCTGAAGTTACAGCTTGTTTATAAATATGATCCACGACATCGCCAGCAGCAAATACTCCTTTGATATTCGTTTGTGTAGCATCACCAGCTAGCCCTGATTTGACTTTGATATAGCCATTTTCCATCTCAAGCTGACCAGCAAAAATACTAGTATTTGGTGTATGACCAATAGCAATAAAAACACCAGCGACATCAATTTGAGATTCTTCGTTAGTTTTGATATTTTTGATACGCAGAGCATTAACCCCCATATCATCACCAAGTACTTCTTCTAATGTTGTATCCCAGATGATATTTACATTACCATTCTCTGCTTTTCCCATTAGCTTATCAATAAGAATTTTTTCAGATCTTAGAGAGTCTCTACGATGGATTAATGTCACAGACTTAGTGATGTTTGATAAAAATAGTGCTTCTTCAACAGCTGTATTACCACCACCAACTACTGCGACATCTTTATTTTTATAGAAAAATCCATCACAAGTGGCACATGCAGATACACCCTTACCCATAAATTTTTCTTCTGATTCTAACCTTAGATATTTAGCTGTAGCACCAGTTGCTATGATTAGAGCATTACATGTATATTGATCTACTTCACCAATTAGTTTAAAAGGTTTATTTTGTAGATCTACAGCATTGATGGTGTCATAGATTATTTGGGTATCAAACCTTTCTGCTTGTTTTTGTAATTTATCCATTAGTTTAGGACCCATAATACCATTAGGCTCACCAGGCCAGTTGTCTACATCTGTAGTAGTCGTAAGTTGACCTCCTGGTTGCATACCTGTGATTATCACTGGTTTTAAGTTTGCACGAGCTGCATATATTGCTGCGGTATAGCCAGCAGGACCAGATCCTAAAATTATTAGTTTATGATGATTCGCCATTTTGAGAAAATTGCTTAAATAAAATATGAGCAAAATTATAGCATAGTGCTTAGCTAAGTAAAATTTATAATACTTAGTCCTCCTGAACTTGTTCCAGGTTCCTCACTATAAATCATAAAATAAGTCTTCTAACTTAGGGTTGGCTTGCCTAATTAAGTTAAATTTCCAATTTTTATGTTAGCGTTTGAGTTGTTTTTCCCCTTAATATAGCAGATTCAATATTTTCTGCCATTTCATAATACACTAACTTATGGGTTCGATATTTTTTAGTAAAGCCCTCAACTAACATATCCTTATGTTGATATACTCTTTGCTTAAGATCTGACGAAACACCTATGTAAAGAACAGAGTCTTCTTTGTTTGTAAGTATGTAAATAAATCCTTTCTTATTCATTGTATCTCATGTCGGTCTATTCATCTAAAGGTTTAATATGAGATCATGAAACAAGTTCAGGATTAATGAGATTTAGCTTATAAGATCTTTTATCTCAGCAAAATCATCAATATGAGCAAAGCTATCTAAAGACTTAAGGTCAATACCATTATGATAGCCATAACTAACTATTACTACTTTTATATTAGCACCTTGTGCACATAAGAAATCATTCATTGAGTCACCAACCATTAAACTCTCATCCGGCTTAGCATTTAACTTATTCATAGCAAAAAGTAATGGTTCTGAGTTGGGTTTATAACTAGGAGTTGTATCACCACTAATAATAATATCAAAATAATCAATAGATTTAAATGTGATAGAGATTGTATAACATCTTCCTCATGCTTATTTGTGACAATAGCCATTTTGATATTTTGCTTTTTCAAGAAGTCTAATGTTTCAAACACATTTGGATATACTTTACTATTAGCACTATTTAGTATTTTATAATTATCACTTAATATTTTGACACCCTCATCTGTGATAGATTCAATATATTTTTTATCAGTAAAATCTAATGCCAATACTTTTCTAACAGTAGTAGGGTAGCCTTTGCCAATAATATTAGCCAAAACATTTTTGGATACTGGTTTAAATCCAAAATGCTTACGCATAGCATTTGTTGCGACTGTTATATCGCCTATTGTATTTACAAGCGTTCCATTTAAGTCAAAGAATATGTTTTTTATCATAAGATAAATAATAAGTTATTTTATAAACAAAATTATATATCTTTAAATTCAAATAAATAAGGGATTCAAAACTTGTTGATATGACTAATTTTTTTATTAAATCGTTAGTTTAGAATAGATTTACTTATCAATTTATCAATTTGTGTTTTATTGTAACTATTTCATCAGTTTGACTAATTTTAATTTCTAAAGCAGTAGCTGCAAATGCTGTAGAGCAACTATCTCGTAAAATTTTCTTAGAAGCAGAACAATGAATATTTGTTACTTTTGTACTATCTAATATTTCTCTTACATTCTGTGAGTTGATGCTACCACCTGGCATTACCTGTATTTGGCTACTAAATTGTTGTTGTAGCGACTTTATAGTTTCTAAACCTTTGATTACATTCATAGCAGTTCCTAATGCAGGATTCTATCGAAACCAAGAGTAATTATCTCTTGTGTAGATTTTTATATATCCGTAGTTAGATCAATAACTCTATGAAAAGTTAGCTCTTTACCAGTTTGTTTTGTAAGTTGAATAAATGGTTTTAAAAACTCTTTATCTACTTTATTATCTTTTATTAATGCACCAATAACAACACCATCAACATCAAGCTAAAGCATAGTTTTTAGATCATCAAGCATAATCTGTTAATCTACTTGATCGTAATAAAAATCATTACCACGATAGAGAATCATAGCTTGTAGTGAGCTTTAAAATTAGCTTTAGCAAACTTTACTAGGCTAGGTGAGGGTGTAAGTCCCTCGACACCTAATGCTGAACAAAGTTTCAATCTATTAGTATTAGCTTGTTGTGCATTTAGGATTGATTGGTAGTTATCTGCACAGATTTCTAGAGTTATCATTATTTAAGAAGTTTTACAGAGTTATCTTTATATTATAGCCAGTTGCTTTTAAGAAAATCTATAAATAATAATGTTTCGCTACTTACTGGGTAAGTTATAGCGACATACTTTTTTCATGGCAGTCCTTCGGACACTGCTCAGGAACCTGTATGCAAAACTGCCTAGAATTACGCTATCGTAGTTTTAAATAAATGGAAAATAAAAAACAATCAAGTCATTTTGAACTAGTTTCAGAATTTCAAGAAATTTAGCTATAATTATTTGTGAGAAAATTAATTTTGTAGGGTTTTTATGAGTCAGTTATTTATCGTATATTTGGGTGGTAGTGCTCCAAAAGCAAATATTGAGTTACACGATATACAGTTTGTAGTTGGTGAACTATTGAAAATACTTATGAGCACCTTAGAAAAAACGGGTTTGGTACTATTAAGGGTCTACATTTAGATAGTTATAAAGCTATCAAAGGCTCTGATGGTTATCAAATATCTATCCAAGACAAACTTCAAGATTATGATAAAAAACTATATTTTGTTAATCTTGGTAGTTACGATAAAAGTAAGCTGAAAACAGTCTACTAAAAAATTCATTATATCAGTATAAAGATATCTTATGGAGGTTGATGACTGTTTAGAGCTTAGTTTTATAAATGGTAAATGTATTCATCTAAATCCGAATGATGGAAAATATGATCTAAAGCTTGATTGGTTTGGGTATAGAGTGATTGGGTAGTGTTATGATTCTTTATCAATATAGAGGTAATATACATAATAATAGTAAACAAGATAAAAAATAGTTCATAGACTTGCTTACAAAAGGATCTATAAAATTCACTAACCCAGTTGATTTTAATGATCCATTTGACTGTTATCCAAATCTATGAGGTGGTGAGCTTCCTGTTGGGTCAATGCCTATGCTGTTGTGGATAAAAGCAACTATATGTTACAAAAAAGTTGTCTATAGTTGTTGGAGTTACATGTTTTACCCCTTACAATGATAAAATGGAGTCATTATGCAAGCCAACATAAAGGTATTTGTATAGGTTTTGATACCAATATACTTATTGGAAAATGTAAAAAAATGATCATAGCCACCCTGTAATACATTCTCTTAAAAATGTGATTTATACAAATCAAAGGCCATGTGAAAGAGATGTTGATATGTTTTTTAAAAAGTTTGATGAATGGAGTTATAAGGATAATATACGCTAGTAAGCTATGCTGTAAAAGGGACTCATCAATTGGGACCTGGAGTTTGGGAGATACTTAAAGAATCTATTAAAGAAGTTATTTTTGGGGCAAGAACAAGAATTCCAAAAAATATTCAAGAAGAATTAGTAAATGAAATAAAAGAGTATCGATCAGATATAGAATTGAAACAAGCAGTTCTCGACACTTATACTTATAAAATTATTATCGAAGATTCAGATGTGCAACCACATATTGCTCCAAGTAGTGGAACACTTACTATGCCAAATGGGAATATTGACTTTTAAGTCGGATTACAATATCAATCTAGCTTATTTCTTAATAGGCTCAATCATATTATCTTTCCAAACCCAATAGTAAACTGGTTCGCTACCCTTAAAGCTTGCAATAATTGTCTTGATTATCAATAGCATGAATAGTTAGTTCATCTAAATAGCCTATTTTTATATAATTACGATCTTTGGTTGTATTAAAATTCATTTTAACTAAATGCTAATTGTAAATCATTAAGAAGTTATAACTAAATTAACATTTATTACGTAAGAAAATATTATAGTTATTAATATTTAACATAAGTACGATATAATCGTTTGCTCTAAAATAAACTTATAATTTAATCGGGGAAATATGTCATTTAGAGGTTCATGCCTTTGTAACTCTATTCAATTTGAAATTAATGGTAATTTTGAAAATTTCTTTTTGTGTCATTGTAAGTATTGTCGTAAAGGTATAGGCTTAGTTCATGTGGCCAACTTGTTTTCATCAAATGCAAAATTAAGTTGGAAATCTGACCAAGAGTTAATAAGAAAATATAAATTACCGGCATCACATCATACATAAAGTTTTTGCAGTAAATGTGGTTCAATACTGCCTTTTGAGCAGACTGAGTTTAATTTAGTAATAGTTCCAGTTGGTAGTTTGGATGATAAAATAGATATTCAGGCCAATAGCACATATTTTTATGGCTAGTAATGCTAAAGGGGATGAAAATTTAGGGTCTATTAATAGTTTTAATACTTTTTCCCAGGTTCTTTGAAAATATTATTCTTTATTATTCATTAATTTTTCAATACCTACAAAAGCTACATTAAATTATTACTGAACCAAGAAATATTTCCAATAAAACCATACGAATGAATACCTCCTATGATATCTATTAGTGAAGCAACAAAGCTAAGCTTAACTTGTTTGTTAATAATTCTAGGTTGCATCATATATTGATAAATACACTTACGTCAATTTAATATAAACTACGCCAACCATAAATGGCACCATTGAAGCAATAGCTGCTATAAATGCAAATAATATAGGACTTGGTATACCTAGCAAAAAGAATGTAATCGCCATAATACTACCTACAAGCATTGCTGTTAGAAATATCGCTAAACTAACTCTACGAGTTGTTACAATAGCAGTTGATATAAAACTATCGTTATTGTGTCTTTTAGAACAATTTTTTTAGAAATTTTTCTAAGCTAGTGCTACTTACTAAAAATTGATAGACTAATATAAAGTGTTATCAAGAAATCAGTTACTAACTTACTGAGGTAAAGCCGATGTATCTTATCATGGGTAATATTTTTCCAAGATTAGAAATTAACACATCTAAAATAGGGTAGATAAAAAGATATAAAACTCAAGCAATTAACCCTACTATTAAATAAATAATGCTTAATTTTTTGATAGTAGTATAGCAGTCATTTTAAAATTATAGTCATTAGCAAAATTTATATTCTTGACTAAGAATAACAGTTTAATTTTTATTATTAAAGTTTATGTTATCAATTTACCATGGTTGTTGGTTACCCTGTGCATCTAAGAACTTTCCAGAATCTTCAATCTTTAGGGAACTAATAAGCTTATTCATATCGTGTATACTTTGTTTAACTTCCAAGAGGCATTATTTCCACTTATAACAGTTTTAACCCAGCTGGGTCTTAGACTTATAGTTATTATTTCAGAATATTCAGCAGCAAATGTTTTAGTTAACATATTAAGAGCTGCTTTAGAGATACGATAGGCATAGCCAAAACCAGCTTGTGTTTGACTTATGGATCCAGCTTGGATAGCAATATTTATAACTATTGGTTTATTTGATCTTAGTAAATTATTCTTAAAATTATGTATAAGATAAAACTGACTTAGGCAATTGGTTTGAAAAGCATTATTTACCAATTTGGATTTGTATCAGATATCCTAATTCTTCTGTGGTGTTCTGGATAGATACCAGCATTATTTATGAGTATATCAAGCGTGATATGATTATATTTTTGCATTAGCCTATTCTGATCTACGACATCTGTAACATCAAGTTTTTAATAAATAGATTATTAATAGACTTTAGTAAGTCGTTACAGCTCAGTAGCTTCAGCGGGAGCCCTACAAGTAGCTATAACGATATAGTTTTGTTCTAGGTAATACTTTGTAAAACCAAGACTGATTCCTCTATTTGCATCTGTTATCAGAATAGTCTGTTGATTTATATTTGCCATATTTAATTGATTTTCCCTTAGAGCATATAACAGCTATCTTGAGCTGACTTTGTCAAGCTAGAAGCTGTTTGAATTGGTAATTCAACACAGCGACACTAGCACCTAAAAGAATAGTACCTGTTATTTGCATTGGCTGAATTATAGGATTTTTGTTTAAGCCACCATGATCAAACATCATTGGTGACATTATTGCAACCACCTACCATTCCACCTAAAGTACCCACAGGAACCATTATCACTGCTGTAATACCAATACTAGAAGCGTAAATAGAAGTCGTAATCGCACTATATATCTTATTACAATCTTTTATCTGATTATTATATTAATAGTCTAAATTTTTAGGAGTTTGAGTATTTGAGTTTTAGTTTGTGGTAGACAGTAAGTAAAATTTGTTGTCACTAGCACTACAATTATTGTAAATAATACACTTATTTTTCTAAACATAATTAAATATTTTATATATAGAATACTACTATCGCTTTAAATCAAAGTTGTAATAAAATATATGATATAAATTGAAAATATAATGAGAGAAAATTTTAAGAAGAAAAGATTACCAGCCAGTAACTTCTTTAAGCTTTTTGCCGATCTCAGCAGGTGATCTAGTGTAAGCGATTCCAGCAGCTTCAAATGCAGCGAATTTCTCTTCAGCTGTACCTTTATCGCCAGAGATTATAGCACCAGCATGACCCATACGCTTTCCTGGAGGAGCTGTAACACCAGCAATATAACCAATTACCGGTTTAGTAACATTATGCTTGATGTACTCAGCAGCTTCTTCTTCAGCTGTACCACCAATCTCACCAATTAATATAATTGCTTCTGTTTGTGGATCATTCTCTAGAAGTTTAAGAGCTTCGATTTGGTTCATGCCTGGTATAGGGTCACCGCCTATACCAATACAAGTAGATTGACCAAAACCTAATTTAGTAGTTTGCGCAACTGCTTCATAAGTTAGAGTACCTGAACGGGAGATGATACCAACTTTGCCTTTCATATGAATATGACCAGGCATGATACCAATCTTACACTCACCTGGAGTGATTATGCCAGGACAGTTAGGACCAATTACTCTTACATCTTTATCTTTAAAGTACTCTTTAACTACTAGCATATCTAGAGTAGGAATGCCTTCTGTGATGATTACTACTAACTTAACACCAGAATCAATAGCTTCGATTGCAGAGTCCTTTACAAATGGAGCTGGTACATAAATTACTGATGCATCAGCACCAGTAGCTTTTACAGCTTCTTCCATTGTATTGAAAACTGGTTTACCTAAATGAGTTGTACCACCTTTACCAGGAGTTACACCACCTATGATATTTGTACCATAAGCCATAGCCTGTTGTGAGTGGAAAGTACCATTTTTACCAGTAAAACCTTGTACTAAAACTTTTGTATTTTTATCAACTAATACGCTCACTGTCTAATATCCTTTTAACTGTTTTAATTTATTAACCTAGCGATTTCACAACTTTTTCAGCAGCATCAGCTAAACTATCAGCAGGTATTAGTTTTAGACCTGAATCAGCTAATATTTTAACACCTTTTTCTGCATTGTTACCTTCTAGACGAACAACTACTGGTAAAGTTACATTTACTTCCTTAACAGCTTCGATAATTGCTTCTGCGATCATATCACAACGAACAATACCACCGAAAATATTAATTAAAACAGCTTTTACATTCTCAGCATCTAGGATTAGTTTGAAAGCTTCGATTACTCTTTCTTTAGTAGCGCCACCACCTACATCTAGGAAGTTTGCCGGCTTACCACCATATAGTTGGATAATATCCATAGTAGCCATTGCTAGACCAGCACCGTTTACCATACAGCCAATGTTACCTTCCAGCGCTACATAGTTTAGCTCATGCTCAGAAGCTTTTAGCTCTTTAGCATTTTCTTGAGACTTATCTCTTAATGCTAACAGTTTTGGATGTCTATAAAGAGCATTTGAGTCAAGGTTGATTTTACTATCAACACAAACAATCTCACCATTTTCTTTTATAGCAAGAGGGTTGATTTCAAATAGGGCAAAATCACACTCGATAAATGCTTTATAAGCACCTAGCATTGTTTTAACAAAATCATTGATTTGCTTACCTTCTAAGCCAAGTTTGAAAGCTACCTCGCGAGCTTGGAAAGGTTGTAAACCGACTAATGGATCAACTTTTACTTTAAGGATTTTTTCAGGAAAGTTGTGTGCAACTTCTTCAATATCTACACCACCTTCAGTTGATGCCATAAAAGTTACTTTACGGCTAGATCTGTCAACTACAGCGCCTAGATATAATTCACGTGTAACAGGATAAACGTCTTCAAAAACACCTACAGAATTAACTGGTTGACCTTCAGCATTAGTTTGGAATGTCACAAGATTTTTACCGATTAAGCTTTCTGCTACTTCACGAGCTTCTTGAGATGATTTAACAACTTTTACACCACCAGCTTTACCCCGACCACCGGCATGTACCTGAGCTTTAACCACAGCAAATCTGCCACCTAGTTGGTCAAATGCTTGAGCAGCTTCATTAGAGTTATGAGCTATGATACCTTTTTGAACTTTTAGACCATAGCTTTCTAAAAGTTCTTTAGCTTGATATTCATGTAAGTTCATTGATTTTCTTCCTTATTTGATCGTTTGACGAAAATTTTTGTTAGATAACAAGTAAAATAATAACTCATTTATGCTATTATTTCTAATAAAAATGCTTATTTTAACGTTTGATTTACCTATAATAATAATTAAAATGTGATAATGTTAATTTGTGTAAATTTATAAATAAAAAGGCAGCCAAAAATGTTTGACTATATAATTTAACAAAATCAAATCTACTATTTTCTCGAAAATTACCCCAGCTCAATTGCTTCTTACTGCTGTTTTAGCATTTGTATATGGATTTATTCCGGGGATTGCCTATTCACCGTTACTTTTCATAGGAGTACTATTTTTAGTCATAATCCTAAGAATAAATATCGGAGTATTTGTCTTTATTACACTTATTGCGAAAGCTCTCTCTTATATCTTACAAGGACTTAGCTTTGCTGTAGGGACATTTTTACTTGATGGTTTCACGCAACCATTATTTAAAAATCTAGTAAATACTACTGTAGTCGCATATACAGGTTTTGATTATTACCTTGTAACAGGCGCATTTGTTGTTGCCATAGTTTTGGGATTAATCTTTGGGATTATTATTGCAAAGATTTATAAAAAAATAGTAGCAAAAATGGCAGCAGTTCAGTCTGGTACCGAGCTTTATAATAAAATCACAAAAAACTTTTTTGTTAAAATTGCTAGATGGATTTTCTTAGGCAAGAATATTTCTAAAGTTGACTGGGTTGAGATGCAAAATCGTAAGTTTAGGCAGCCATTTAGATTAACTGGGGTTGTACTAGTAGCTTTGATTGTCACAGCTTTAATATACTCACCAAAGCTTTTAGAAACATTGATAGTATCAAATATCATCAAACAGCAGTTAACCAAAGCTAATGGTGCAACTGTTGATTATCAATCTTTAAATCTGGATTTAACTAATGCTAAACTAGAGATAATAGGCTTAGGAGCGGCAGATCCGAATGATCTTAGTAAAGATAGATTCTACGCACAATCTGTAAGTGCAAGTATAGATATCTCAAACCTACTTACACGACAAATCACCATAAAAGATGTTGTTATAACTGGAGTGGCTTTAGATAAACAAAGAACTACTAAAGGTGAGTTGTACATTAATACAAAATTCTTGGCTCCACAACAATCTAAGATTAGTTCAGAGGTTATAAAACAACAGGCTATTGAGACTATTGGTAAGGTTGGCGAAAAATTAGAACAAGTTGACCTTTAAAAACTCAAAGAAAATACTAAACAAGCTAAATATATAGCTAATGGTATCAAACAGGTGACTGAGTTTTTATCTAATTTTAGCTCTAAAAATGATAATACTGGAGGATAAGCTGTTCAAGGTATTACTCCAAAAGCTGAAGCTAAAGTATATGGTTATGCAAATATTAAAAATGAGACTCTACGTTAAAAGTATCCAAATTTTGTGATTCAAAATATGGATATAAAAGACTATGAAAATGCAGGAACCGTATATGATGCTAATGTAACTAATATATCGACAAACCCTCAATTATTAGGGTTACCAACTACTATAGTTGTTAAATCAACAAATAATAATAATGTTGATGTCAATGTAGTTATTACCAATAAAACAAATGTTGATAATACAGTTAAGTTTAACTTACAAAATATTGCTGGTAATGCTATTAAAGATTTAACTGTTGAAGGTGTTGGTTTAGATGCTAAGAGCTTAACTGTATCAGGTCAGGGAACTTGGCAGTTTAGTGGTATAATAAACATAGTGTTTAATATTCCACTTCAGCTCGACTTTAAAAATTGTTAGTGTTAGTTTTAATCAGTTTAAACAAAATATTTCTAAGCTAACATTAAAAGGGGCTATCTCAGGAGATTTAAATAATATTAGTTTTGCTGTGGATGTATCATCGTTGCAGAACTTGCTCAGTGTTGATACAGTCAAAGATGCTGCAGGACAAATAGCAAAGCAAACAGGCCTAGTAAAAAAGCACAGCAAGTCATCAACAACACTAAGATAAATGGCAAATCTATCAAAGATTTAAATGCCAACGATTTAAAGAATATCAATAAAAAAGATGTTCAGAATATTGCTTATCAATTTGGAATTAAGCTTAACTAAGTTGTTTGTCTATACGATTCTAATTTAGTTCTCGATTATAAGTTGCCTATCTAAAATAAATTCAAAATCATCTTAATAGTCTATTCACTTTTTTAGTTAATTTTTTTATATTTAGTATTAATAATGTTTTAGAGCTTCAAAAACAATAATTATAAAAAATATTTGGATAATATTCCTAGAAAAGCTAATAATCCTAGTTACAAAAAATCACCTTTATTCATAGCAAAAATAATCTTGATTTTGTTATGATATAAAAAATTAATGTTAAGGAATTACTTTATGAAAAAGATATTAATTGCTGCTTTAGGTATTTTAGCATTAGTATTATCAAGTTGCATTAATCATCAGAATACTCAAGCAGCTGTAATTACTAACGCTGATGAGAACTATAAAGATTATGCTAAGATTATAGCTATCCCAGATGTTGTTAATGATTTGTTGAATGATCCGGTAACCCCTACAGTAGGACCACGAGATGCTAATAAAGCTGTTGTAGTATTTTTTGATTATGGGTGTGGTAAGTGTGCTGAAATTTCTAAAGAAATTAATGAACTTATTAAAGAAAATCATAGTGTCAAGTTTATCTTTAAGGCTTATCCTTCACCAAAAAGAGATGCTAAAGTAGCTAATTATGCTTCGTTAGTTGCTAATGAGGCATATTTACAAGGAGGCTCTGAGTTATTTTTAGCATACAATAAAGCAATTTTTACACAGTGCGAGACTAATAGTAGACTCACAGATCAGGATGTTGGTAATGTAGTTAAGCAGCTAGGTATCAAAGTAAATGATGCTAAACTTAAGCAAAAAGCTGCTACTGAAGAGCTTGATAGCAGAAAACTTGGTAAGCTAATAGGTTTCTATGGACCTCATTCATTTGTGATCTTACCAACTAATTTAGTAACAAACAATGCCAATGATTTAGACAATAATGTCGATAAAATTTATGTGATTTCAGATAAGCAGACTAATGCTGCTACAGATGATTATCAACAAGCAGCAAAATGGTCTGCTGCTAATATTCAAACACAGCTTAATAAATATTAAGTAATTTAGACTATATTTTATTCTTAAAAACTTCTAAAGCTTTTAAGAAAGTATCAACATTTGCTTCTTTTTTTGTGGCATTTTCACTTAGATAACGACGATATATTTTAGCATTAGTTAAACCATTGAATAAGTTTAAGGTATGCTTAGTTATATTGTTAAGTTTTATGTATGGATCATTATCCATTTGAACTTTTATATATTCAGCCATTTTATAAGCAATCTCTAGCGCCGAGATATTGTTACTAGGCTGATTATAGAAAATATTATCAAAGTCTTTAAATAACATAGGATTGTAATATATCTCTCTACCTATCATAACACTATCTACATGTTTAAGGTGTTATTTAGTTTCTTCAAGTGTTGTAATCCCACCATTAATACCCAGCTCAAGATTTGGAAAATCTTTTTTGATATTGTAAACAACATCATATTTAAGTTCTGGAATAGTACGATTTTCTTTTGGTGATAGGCCACTAAGCCAACCTTTACTAGCATGAATACAAACATAATCTACACCGGCTTGAACTTGCTTATCAACGAAATTATATAGTTCCTCATAACTATCATTATGGTCATAGCCAATACGACACTTAACAGAAATTGGGATATCTAAGTTATCTTTCATTGCTTTGACACAGTCTGCTACAAGCTCTGGTTCTGCCATTAATGATAAGCCAAAATTGCCTTTTTTAACTCTTTCGCTTGGGCAACCAACATTTATATTAATTTCATCATAACCAAGCTCTTCAGCAAGCTTGCCACAGCTGATAAAGTCTTTTGGTACACAACCACCTAGCTGTAGTGTCACTGGGTTTTCTTTGGGATTATATTTAAGCAAAAATTCTTTATTACCATGTAAGATTGCATTTAAAGTAACCATTTCAGTGTATAACATTGTGTGCTTGGTAATTAGACGCATCATGTAGCGATAATGCCTATCAGTCCAGTCAAGCATTGGTGCTATACATATTTTTCTAGTTGTTATTTTTATTTTAAAATCTATAAGAAATTTAGTTTGTTACAATTATGGAAGATCATCATCAAAAGTTAAGATACGAATGATTTTATCAATTTGAGGACGATATTTTTCAGTATCTTGTAATACTTACTATAGCGAGGATTTGATCGGTCATACAACCAGTTTGCTAGATCCCAGTTGTATGTTGTATCAAAGCAAAGTTTACCAAACTCAGTTAGGTTAAATTCTGCTTGAGTTTGTAGACATCCAGTCATAAAAACATCAGCATATGTTTGTAAGATAGGATAATTTTTATTAGGAAATTCGGCAGCCTTAAAATCTTTAACATACATCCAAAAATCCCCTTTTGGTAAACTCTTAATACCTAGAGGTACGATATCTTTGCGTAGTATTTTTACACGACAATATGATGCTATTAAAACCTGATTTTTTTCCTAGTAAAAAACTTGCTGTTATGACAGCAACTATTACTACCAATATATTTTTCTTTTTCAAAATTTCAAAATGGATCTATCTGCAAAATTGTTAGAGTTAATATTAGCATTTTTGGGTAAAATGAAAAACCCTCAATGTCTATTAACTTAGATTGTTATCAACATTAATAATTAAGATTTATTTGTGCTATAATATCTAGAGATTGAATTTTAAATAATAACGATAAATTTGGAGCTTGTTAATGTCTGAGAGTAAAGCTTATGACTCATCGAGTATTAAGGTACTTAAAGGTTTAGATGCTGTTAGGAAAAGACCTGGGATGTATATTGGTGATACTGATGATGGTAGTGGCTTACATCATATGGTATTTGAGGTTATTGATAATGCTATTGATGAAGCCTTAGCTGGTTATTGTGATGATATTAAAGTTATTATAAATAAAGATGGTTCTGTATCTGTATCAGATAATGGTAGAGGTATTCCTACAGATATTCATAAAGAAGAAGGACGCTCTGCTGCAGAGGTTATTTTAACTGTACTGCATGCTGGTGGTAAATTTGATGATAATTCTTATAAGGTATCAGGAGGTCTACATGGTGTTGGTGTATCAGTTGTAAATGCTCTGTCTGAACAATTAAAGCTAACAATATATAGAAATGGTATAGAGCATTATCAAGAGTATGTTCATGGGGTACCACAATTTCCATTAAAAGAAGTTGGTCCAACATATAAGACTGGAACACTAATTACTTTTAAACCAAGTAAAGAGACATTCTCATTTGTAGACTTTGATTATGATATCTTGATGAAGAGAATCCGTGAATTATCTTTCTTAAACTCTGGTGTCAAAATTAAGCTTATTGATAAAATTAACAATAGGTCAGAAGTATTTAAATATGATGGTGGTATTGTTGCTTTTGTTAAGTATTTGAACAATAGCAAAAAGCCTGTTCATGAAAATGTTATAGCTGTAAATGGTACAAAGGATGATATCCAAGTAGAGCTTGCTTTACAGTGGAATGACTCATATAAAGAATCAATTTTTTGCTTTACAAACAATATTCCGCAAGGAGATGGTGGTACACATTTGTCTGGTCTTAAAGCAGCAGTTACTCGTACGATGAATAACTATATTGAGTCAGAAGGTTTAAATAAAAAGCTAAAAGTTACTTTAATAGGTGAAGATACGCGTGAAGGTTTAGCTGCAGTATTATCTGTGAAAGTTCCTGATCCAAAATTCTCATCACAAACTAAAGATAAACTAGTATCATCTGATGTTAAGTCAGCTGTAGAGTCATTAGTTAATGAAAAACTACAAGAGTTTCTTTTAGAAAACCCTAAAGAAGCTAAAATTATATGTGAGAAAATTTTAGACTCAGCAAAAGCTCGTGAAGCTGCTCGTAAAGCGCGTGATATGACTCGTCGTAAGGGTGCTTTGGATATTGCTGGTTTACCTGGTAAGCTGGCAGACTGTCAAGAAAAAGATCCAGCATTATCTGAGATTTACCTTGTTGAGGGAGATTCCGCGGGAGGATCAGCAAAGCAGGCTCGTGATCGTAAAATTCAAGCAATCTTGCCATTAAAGGGTAAAATCCTGAATGTTGAGAAGGCTCGCTTTGATAAAATGCTTGGCTCTCAAGAGGTAGCTACACTTATTAAAGCTTTAGGTTGTGGTATAGGTGCGGAAGATTATAACCCTAATAAAACTAGGTATCACAAAATTATTCTAATGACAGATGCTGATGTTGATGGATCTCATATTCGTACTTTGCTATTGACATTTTTCTACAGACAAATGCCGGAGCTTGTTGAGAGAGGTTATTTATATATTGCTCAACCACCTTTATATAAAGTAAAAAAAGGTAAGCAAGAAACATATCTAAAAGATGAAGATGCTCTAGCAGAATATCTTGGTAATATAGGCTTAGAAGGCGCGTGCATCTATCTAAATAATGATAATGTTATTTCTGGTCAAGTTTTGGCTAACTATTATGAGCTTTATCAAAAATCACAGAAAGTAATTAAGAAGTATACAAAAACATATCCTGAGAAACTTCTTAGAGTCATGGCGTATGGAACTAAGTATGTTGATGAAAGTACTGATATTTCTCAATGGTGGCAAAAAATCGTTGAAAACTGTAATCAAAAAGCTTTAGCATATGAGCGCTTTAAGCTTATCGAAACAAAAGATATAGATGAAGATGGTAAAGAGACTATATCGTATGGAGTTAACCATTATATTAATGGTTATGATACTGACTATATAGTTAAGAGTAGTTTCTTTAGCACTAAAGATTATGAAGATTTAGTTACATATGGAGATGTTTTATCGGATATATATTTTGAAGGGGCTTATGTAGAAAGATGTGGTAAAAAAGAATATGTTGATGATTTTGAGTCAGCAATTGATTGGCTACTTAAAGAAGCTAGAAAAGGTAATGATGTGCAGCGTTATAAAGGTCTAGGTGAGATGAACCCTGGTCAGCTTTGGGAGACTACTATGGATCCTGATAATAGAGTTCTTTTACAAATATCAATAAAAGATGCAGTTGAGGCAGATGCTTTATTTACTACTCTTATGGGTGATGAGGTGGAGCCACGAAGAAACTTTATTGAATCAAATGCTCTTGATGTTATTAATCTAGATATTTAGTTTTTTAAAGGTTTATATTTTTACTAAACCTTTGATTTCTGTAATCCAATTAGCTTATTTTTGTTAGGCTCTATATATTCTTCTATTTAGCCCATATATTCAATAAAGTACCTAGTGAGCCAGATTTGTGGCATTATTTCTAATGAATTTTTATAGCTTTGTAAAATAAATTCAAATAACTGTTTAAAGCATTTTCATACTTTGAAACTTGAGTTTTATGATCTCTATTAATTTCATTAAGATGTAAGAAGTTATTTATATTATTTGATATAAATATTTGTCATCCTTAACATATCGTTTGAAAAATATTTAGTAACTTTATAATAGTCATTTTGCTATTTTTCAGAGAAAAGGTTTGAGAAGCATTTTAGTTTGAATGTCATCTTTGATAATGTATGAAATAACAGTATATAGTTATATCCTTATCAGATAAAGAATTTAGCTTTTGAGATTGAATATCTAAGAAAAGACCTTGATTGTTGTTTAAAAAAATTAGCTAGAGCTTCTCCTACTTTAAATACTTGATCTACTGTTTTAACTTTACTCACGCTTAGTATATATTTTGTAAGTCATTTTCATTATCATTGAAGAGACAAGCCTGGTGAATTACAGCTAAATATACAAAAGTTGTAAGAGAAGTAAGTTTCTCAGAAGAGGTGTTTATATTTTAAATGCTCCAATTTGAAATAATTATAAAAGTTTGCTCTTTTCAGAGCATTAGAAGGTATGTTTGCGCTATTCTATCTTAGAAATGCAGAAAATACTTCTATTATACGCTCATTTTCCTCTGCTATACTTATTTGTAATTTCCATTGTTCAGATGCTTCAATTCCATTTTCTGATATAAAATGATCTTTAATTTTCATCCTACCTAATGATTTCTTTAAATTATTTTCCTCATTTTGGATAGATTTAAAATTCTAATACTGCTCAATAGTATCAAGAAAAGCTTGTTTAATAGCTTTAGCACTTATGAATTTGTTATTTCCATTTATAAAACTATGCTTAGTTTGTTTATTTTTTTATTAAGTTATTTTTCTATAGTAATTTATTTAAAATATTTACCAATTATAACATTTTGTAATTTCTTATTTAATATAACTTTAACTATAATTTAGTTATAAGTTAATTTATGAAAATATTGTTTAAGAATTTTTTTAAATTAAAAAAATATTTATAACCTAAAAAAGTACACTCTCGCTTATTTGTATATAATCTTAACAAAAATTAACTTATCTACAGCATCTAAAAAAATTATAATCTTTTGAGTTAGTTAGTATGAAAAAATTAAGGGAGTCAATAATGTCAGATATTAACATAAAGATTGGTTTAGCAGAAATGCTAAAAGGTGGGGTTATAATGGATGTTGTCAATGCCGAACAAGCAGAAATAGCTCAACAAGCTGGGGCAATAGCTATAATGGCTCTTGAGAGAGTTCCTGCTGATATCAGAAAAGATGGGGGTATAGCTAGAATGTCTGATCCTAAGCTTATTAAAGAGATAATGTCGGTAGTTTCAATACCAGTAATGGCAAAAGCGCGAATTGGTCATTTTGTCGAAGCACAAATCCTAGAATCTTTAAGGGTTGATTTTATTGATGAGAGTGAGGTTTTAACTCCAGCTGATGAGTTAAATCATATTGATAAGGATAGCTTTAAAGTACCATTTGTATGTGGTTGTACAAACCTTGGTGAGGCTTTACGAAGAATAGGCGAAGGTGCAGCACTAATTCGTACTAAAGGTGAAGCAGGTACAGGTAATATAGTCGAAGCAGTAAGACAGTTAAGACAAGTTAACAAGGATATAAATTATATCAAAAATGTCGATAAATCAGAGCTTACGGCTATAGCAAAAAATATGCAAGCACCTTATGATCTGGTCAAGTATGTGTATAAGAATGGTAAATTACCAGTACCAAATTTCTCGGCAGGAGGAGTAGCAACTCCAGCAGATGCAGCATTGATGATGCAGCTGGGAGCTGAGTCGGTATTTGTTGGATCAGGAATATTTAAGTCTGCAGATCCTCTTAAGCGAGCTAAAGCAATAGTTAGCGCTGTGACATATTATAATGATGCCAAAATATTAGCTGAAGTTTCGGAAGACCTTGGTGAACCGATGACAGGTATTAATTGCGATTTTGAGAAATTTTCACAAAGAGGTTGGTAATAATGGCACAAAAAGTCGGGGTATTGGCAATTCAAGGAGGTTATCAAAAACATGCTGATATGCTCAAATCTTTGGGTGTTGAGATAAAATTAGTTAAGTTTGAAAATGACTTTGATAGTATTGATAGACTTGTTATTCCGGGTGGTGAGAGTACAACCTTATTAAATCTGCTCAATAAGCATCAAATTTTTGATAAGCTACATAACTTTTGTAGTAATAATCCAGTTTTTGGCACATGTGCTGGTAGTATAGTTTTGTCAAAAGGAGAAAGCTATCTAAGCTTGATAGATCTAGAGGTTGAGAGAAATGCCTATGGGTGTCAAGTAGATAGTTTTGTTGCTGATCTGAGCTTTAACAATAAAAATATTGTTGGTGTTTTTATCAGAGCCCCAAAATTTGTTGTAGTTGGCAATCAAGTTGATATCTTATCAAAATATGAAAATTCGCCAGTGCTACTTAGACAAGCAAATATTCTTGTTAGTAGTTTTCATCCTGAGCTGACTCAAGATACTACAATACATGAGTATTTTCTTTCGATGTAAGTTTTATTTTTGGCATTTTTTACAAAAAAAAGTATTTCTTTGAGCTATAACTAGGCTTTCTATTTTTGTATTACATACATAACATTGCTGGTCAGCTCTGCCATAGACATTTAGTTGTTGAGTAAAATAACCAGGCTTACCCTCAGTGTTTTTATAATCTTTAAGTGTAGTTCCACCTTGAATGATAGCTTTTTCAAGTATTTTTTTAATAGAGGATACTAGCTTGTCTGTTTCTTTTTTAGTGATAGTATTAGAAGCTCTTGTTGGCAAGATATTACTATCAAATAGTGCTTCACTAGCATAAATATTACCAACACCGACGACAATATTATTATCCATAATCGTTTGCTTGATTTTTCTTGATGTATGCTTAAGTTTAGAAACTAGATAATCACTATTAAAATCAGCTGTTAATGGTTCAACACCATGTGATACTAAAACTCTATGTCTAAGAGGAGTGTGATTAGTATTTACCAACCAATAACCAAATTTGCGTGGATCATTGTATACTAAATTTAGATTATCTGATAGTTTTACAACGATATGGTCATGTTTAATTTTGTTGTAGTTTGCTGAGTCTGTAACTTTAATGACTCCAGACATACCTAGGTGGATAATTAATTGTAAGTCATCCTCAATGAAAACTATTAAGTGCTTACCTCTGCGTTGAATTTGTTTGACTACTTTATTTTTAATTTTTACTAACTGATTTTTATCAATAGCATAGCGAAGCTTATCAGTATTAATTTCAATATCAAGTATCGTTTTGTCGATGATAGTTTTAATTAAGCCTCTTTTTATTGTTTCTACTTCAGGAAGTTCAGGCATAAAATAATTTTATTATAAAAATTAAAGTGAGTATATGATAACATAGTAACTTATCTATAAGCTTACTATTTATGATTTGATACTGGTAGGAAAATGCGTTTTAAACAGCTTAAATCTTCAATACATAAAAGGCTAAATCAGCGTTACATATATGATTGTAATAAAAACATTGATTTTAAAAACTTTAAAAATGGCTCAATAATTGTTACTAATGATACTACTATAGTTACAGTATTGGCATTGAAAACTCACATTGAAGATAAGCGTATTACAGTTTTAGGAGCTTTTGATGATAGGGCTAAAGGTCTTGAGAAGTCTATGGACAAAATTGGTATTAAATATATCGATCATATTAGCTTTTGGGATCATCAAGGCATACTACTAGTCAATAAAAACTTAACTTCTCAAGTTGAGCAAAGTGAAAATAGATTTATATTGTTTATCTGTGGTCCAGAAATGCCATACTTTTCACAACGAAGAAATTTAGACAGGCAAATTTATTTTGATATTGCTAAGATAGAAAATCTTAGATGCTTGAATAATGAGATTGAGAATCTTTCTGTCAAAACATGGGAAGGGTACCTAAATCAACTCAAAGCACCTGCAGAAATATGGTTTATGCAGATGCTTAATGCTAAAAAAAATCTAGTGTTGACAGATACAACAGGGGTTGCATTAGATGGCTACAAATTTGCTACTGGTGCAGTATTGATGTCTAAAAAGCTTCAAAAAATTACCCAACAAGAGAATAATGTTGGTGTCTGCTTACCGACAAGTGGTGGTGGTTATTTAGCAATTTTAGCACTCATGATGAGTACTAAAGCAATAGTTAATCTAAACTACACAGCTTCTGAGGAGGCATTAAGATATTCTATTAATAATGCTGGAATAAAAACCATCATTACTTCAAAAGCATTTGTTGAGAAGCTAACAAATAAAGGTTTCTTTGTTGAAGAAGTTTTTTCAATGTGTAGGATTGTTTATCTTGAGGACATCAAGACTAAGATTACTAAAGTAGAAGGTATAAAAACATTTTTAGAAATTAAAATTTTGCCTGCTTCATGGTTAGTCAAAAAATATCTCAAGCCAACTAAGCTAGATGATGTTTCATTTATAATATTTAGCAGTGGTAGTGAGGGTGTGCCTAAGGGGATAGTTATAAAAAATAAAAATCTCTTGGCAAATGTGTATCAAAGTACAAATGTTATCGAATGTAAGGAAAATGATTCTGTAGCGGGGATACTTCCAATATTTCATGCTTTTGGGCTTACTATTTCATTGGTGTCACTATTTCAAGGTGGATATATCGCATGTCATGCGGATCCAACAGATGCAAAGGGCGTTGCAAACTTAATTAGAAAGAATAAAAATACAGTGCTATGTGCTACACCAACATTTTTGCGAATTTATACTAAGAATAAATTGGTTAAGAAAGAAGATTTTGCTACACTTAGATTAATTATTACAGGTGCTGAGAAGCTTTCAAGAGAAGTCCGTACAATGTTTGAAGATAAATTTGATAAGGTTATTAACGAAGGTTATGGGGCTACTGAGCTTTCACCTGTGGCTGCAGTTAATAGACCGACTAAATCACCAAACAAAATAGGTACTGTTGGACTAACCGTACCAGGAGGGCAGTTTAAGATCATCCATCCTGAATCGCATGAGGAGCTTCCAGTTAGCGTCGAGGGTATGATTATATATAGAGGTGTTAACAAGATGGATTACTATCTCAATGACCCTAAAAAGACAAATGAAGTGATGATACAAAAATATGGTTATACATGGTATATAACCGGCGATAAAGGTAAAATCGATGGAGAAGGCTATTTAACAGTTGTCGATAGGTACTCTAGATTTGCTAAAGTTGCTGGCGAGATGGTGAGCTTAGGCTTGCTTGAACAAAAAGTTTATGATGCTTTAAGAGAAAAAGGTTATGATTCACACAAGATAGATTTTGAGGTCTTGGCAGTAGCTACTTCAGATACAAAAAGAGGAGAGATAATTAGCTTACTTTATACTCTAGAAGCGCTTGAACCATCTGATCTTAAAGAGATTATAAGACATTTAGACATAGAGAATTTGTATAAGCCAACAAACTATTTTAAGGTTGTATCTATACCTAAACTTGGTTCTGGTAAAACTGATTTTTCAAAAGCCAAGAAGTTAACTAATGAATTAATCAAGGCATAATCTAACATGCATTATTCAGTATTGCTGCAAGAGTCTATTAATGATTTGAATGTTAATCCTCAAGGTATCTATATCGATGCAACTTTTGGTAGGGGAGGACATTCAAAGGCTATTTTAGATAGGCTTACTATAGGGCATTTAATAGCTTTTGATAAAGATCTTAATGCTATCAGCTACGCTAAGCAAAATTTCCAGTTTAATAATTTCGAGATAATTCATGCAAGTTTTGCTAGTATTTATGACTACTGTTTGCAAAATAACCTCCTTGGTAAAATTGATGGCATAATTATGGATTTTGGAGTCTCTTCTCCACAACTAGATAATGCCGCTAGGGGCTTTAGTTTTATGCATAATGGTCCACTAGATATGCGTATGGACGTTTCTAAAGGTATTACAGCTAGCCAAGCTTTAGAAGAGTTATCAGTAGATGATTTAAGCTATATATTCAAAGTTTATGGTGAGGAGCGTTTTGCAAGAAAAATAGCACTATGCATCAAAGATTATATCCAACAAAATGGTAGTGTTAATACAACATTAGAACTGGCAGAACTTATTCGCACAACTATTGGTAAAAGAGAAAATAAAAATCCAGCAACACGCTGTTTCCAAGCTTTGAGGATTTATGTTAACAATGAGCTTAAAGATTTAGAAGCCCTGCTAGAAAATATTTTAGCAGTTATTAAAGTTGGTGGTAGGATAGCTGCTATATCTTTTCACTCATTAGAAGATAGGCTCGTGAAACAAAAATTTAGCGCACTTATAAATCCAAAACAAGAGCTTAACAGAATTACAAAGATGTTACCACAAGATAGTAGCCAGATAAAATTAAAATGGATTACAAAAAAAACCAAAGCTAATGACGATGAACTTAATCAAAATGTTCGCTCAAGAAGCGCTATCCTAAGGGTGGTCGAAAAACTGTGATGTTAACAAACCGTCAAATAAGGATAAGGTTATTTGAATCACTTAAAAATAGTTTCTTAAAAAAAACAGTTGGTATTTCTTTTGCATTATTATTCGTATTGCTCATTACCGCATTTAGCCTTATAGTTGTGCGTTTTGAATATAAAATGCAATTAAATGAACAAAAAAATCTAATTCTTGAGGATACTCGTTTAGATGAACAATGGAGTCAGATTGTATTAGAATATAGTTCTTTAGCTACACCAACTGCTGTAGAAAAGTTTGCTCAAAAAGAAAAAATGGCGTTACCAACACTTAAAAATATTGGTTTTTTGAGTGAGCAAAAAGAGGAGTTAAATGATGAGTAGTTATCGACCAAAACTGCGTCATCTTGTTGTAATTATTTTACTGCTACTAAGTTTTATTGTTTTATTTATAAAGCTTATCTATATGGAAGCTATCCAATACCCTAAGCTTAAGCAAGAAGGCGATAATCGTAGTGATAGAAGTATAAATATAAAGGCATACAGAGGAATAATTCTAGATAGAAATGGTAATCCTTTGGCAATAAGTACACCTGTGGATACAATTTGGGTTGATCCTTTTTATGTTAGTGCAGATAGTCCTGAGCTAAATAAAGTCATGGATATTTTAAATCTACCTGAAAAAACTAGAGAAAAGATAAAAAGACAAGTTAAGGTTAGAGAGGGAAGAAGTGGTTTTGTCTATATTGAAAGAAAGGTTCAACCATACTTATCACAAAAAGTTAAAGACCTTAATATTACAGGTATTCATGTAATATGGGAGTTTAAACGCTATTATCCAATGGCTGAAGTAACTTCTCATATTGTAGGTTTCACTAATGTTGATGGTAAGGGACAAGAAGGCCTAGAGCTTGAGTTTAATAAGTTTTTAAGTGGTCAAGATGGTTATTTTGAATACAAGAAAGATCTTCATGGTGGAGTTGCTTCTAAGGTTGAGGATAAATATGTCGAGCCTAAGAATAGTAATAACCTACAGATAAGTATTGACTCCAGGTTGCAATATATTGCATATAAATATCTTAAAGAAGGTGTTATTAGAACCAATTCCGAAGCAGGTTCTGTGATAGTTGAAGATGTCCATACTGGCGAGATATTAGCAATGGTAAATTATCCTTCGTATAACCCTAACAGTATGGCTGATGCTTACCCTGATAGGAGAAGAAATAGAGCTATTACAGATGTCTATGAGTTGGGTTCGGTAATGAAAACTTTTGCAGCAACAACAGTTCTAACTTATGGTGATAATGTAACTCCAGAAGAGCCGGTAATTGATACTCATCCAGGCTTCTATCGTATCGGTAAAAATACCATAAGAGATGAGCGAGATTATGGTGATATTGATTTAAGACATATCTTAATGAAATCTAGTAACGTGGGTATCTCAAAGATGATTTTAGGTTTAACAGAGCCAAGTATATTAGAATCTTCATTAAGAAATTTTGGTTTTGGCAATGAAACGGGGATAAAATTACCTGGTGAAAGAGATGGTTATGTTCCAACTAAAGATAAATGGGACGATTTCCAACTAGCGACATTATCTTTTGGTTATGGTATTAATGCTACCGACTTACAGCTAGTAGCTGGTGTCTCTGCAATTGCTAATAATGGTCAGTATATTAAACCAACTATTCTAAAAAGAAGACCTGGGGAAGAGATTGAAACAAGACCTATCATCTCTGAAGAGAATTCAAAAGAAATGATAAGTATGATACAGTCTGTTGTTGAAGACCTTGGTGGAACTGCTTCTAAAGCACAAATCCCACTTTATCATGTTGCTGGGAAAACAGGTACAGCTAGGATGCTTTCTGGGGGTAGTTATGGTGCTAAATATTTAGCAAGTTTCGTTGGTATTGTTCCAGCAACTGATCCTAAACTCGCTATAGTTGTGACAATCAAAGATCCTAAAGGTGATCAGTATGGCGGTGGTTCTGTAGCTGCGCCAGTTTTTGCAGATGTTGCATTAAATAGCTTGCAGATATTAGGTGTTAAGCCAGATAAAATTGCCAACTAAACTCTTTATTTTTTATAGTTATAGTATATAATCACCAACTGGTAAACTGTTCCTTTGTACGGTTTGCTCGATGTTAATTTAATCAAGACAAATGGAGTAAATTTATGTTAACAGCTCAAGATAAACAAAAAATAATTAAAGAAAATCAATTAGCAGAAGGTGATACTGGATCACCAGAAGTGCAAGTAGCTCTTTTAACTGCTAGAATCAATGATTTACAAGGTCATTTTGAAACACACAAAAAAGACAATCACTCAAGAAGAGGTCTTTTAAGATTAGTAAGTCAACGTCGTAAGTTATTAGACTATCTACATGGTAAGGATGTTGAAAGATACCGTAGTCTAATCAAGAAATTAAATATACGTAGATAATAAATTTCATCTTAATCGTTCTTACGTCATTAAATTCAAAAAAATAAGGTTAAACTGTGAAAATATTTAGAGAAGTCTTTGAACTAGGTAACAAAGAAATAGTTATTGAAACAGGTGGTATGGCACGTCAAGCAGATGGGTCAGTGACTGTAAGTTGTGGGAATAATGTTGTGTTGGTAGCTACAGTAGTTAAAAAATCAGTAGCTGATGGTGTTGACTTCTTTCCGTTATCGGTACATTATTTAGAGAAAACTTATGCTGCTGGTAAAATACCTGGTGGTTTCTTAAGAAGAGAAGGTAGACCTTCTGAAGAACAGATTCTTATTTCTAGGTTAATAGATAGATCTATAAGACCGTCATTTCCAGATGGATTTTTTAATGAGATTCAAATCGTTGCTACAGTTTTATCTTATGACGGTGCTTTTTCACCTGACATACTAGCTTTGATAGGTGCTTCGGCATCTTTAGCAATATCTGGAGCACCTTACAATGAGGTTGTTGCTGGTGTAAGAGTAGGTTATACAAATGGTAAATACCTTCTTAACCCAAATAAGCAGGATTTGAAAGAATCAGATTTGGATCTAGTAGTCTCTGGAACTGATGATGCTATTTTGATGGTTGAGTCAGAAGCTAATAGCCTTCCAGAATCTGTTATGCTTGGTGGGATCTTATATGCTCACAAGCATTTAAAAACTATTATTAACTCAATTAATAGACTTGCTAAAGTAGCATCTAAACCTCGTATAGAATATTCTATATATCAAATCAACAAGTTTCTTAAATCACAAATAAAGTCACAATTTTTTGGTGAGATTAAGAACGCTTACACTATAGCATCAAAGCAAGAAAGAAATCTAAAGCTTAATGCAATTAGAAAAAATGTTCTAGAGTATATTTTCTCTAGTGATGTTGATGGTAATGAATATAGTGAAAAAGAGATATTAGAGGCTTTCCATGATATTGAAAAAGATCTTGTAAGATCAAATATTCTTGAAGGTAAGCCAAGAATAGATGGTAGATGTACAGAGACGATTAGACCTATTAATGTCAAAATAGGTGTTTTGTCAGGTGTACATGGCTCTGCCTTGTTTACACGTGGTGAGACTCAAGCTTTAGTTGTAACTACTTTAGGCAGTGATAGAGATGCGCAGCTTGTAGAATCTTTAGATGGTATAGAGAAATGTCGTTATATGTTGCACTATAACTTTCCACCATATTCTGTAGGAGAGTGTGGTATGGTCGGCATGGTTCCAAAGCGTCGTGAGATTGGTCATGCTAACTTAGCTAAGCGTGCAACTCAAGCAGTATTTCCTAACGAAGAAGCATATCCTTATATTGTTAGAGTTGTCTCTGAAATTTTGGAGTCAAATGGTTCAAGCTCTATGGCAACGGTATGTGGTTCTTCTTTATCAATGATGGATGCTGGTGTGCCAATTGCTGAGCCAGTAGCTGGTATTGCTATGGGGCTTATCAAAGATGGTGCAAAATACGCTGTATTATCAGATATTTTAGGCGATGAAGATCACCTGGGCGATATGGATTTCAAGGTTGCTGGTACTAGATATGGTGTTACAGCACTACAGATGGATATCAAAATCAAAGGCATTTCAAGAGAAATTCTTGAGCAAGCACTAGAGCAAGCAAGGGTTGGTAGATTACACATCCTAGGAATCATGAATGAAGTAATAAAAGAGCATAAAGAAGCTGTATCTGATGTTGCGCCACAAATTCATGTGATGAATATTAATCCTGCTAAGATTAAAGATGTTGTTGGTCGAGGAGGTTCTATTATAAAAAGTATTGTCGAAAAGACTGGTGCACAAATTGATACCAGTGATTCAGGTGAGGTTAAGATATTTGCTAAAGACAAAAAATCTATGGATATGGCTATAGCAATTATAGAAGAAATCGTTGCAGAAGTTGAGGAAGGACAAATTTACAAGGGTAAAATAGTTAAGCTTTTAGATTCTGGAGCTTTTGTAAACTTGCTTGGTAATCAAGATGGTTATTTACCTTTTTCTGAAGTTGAACAGGCTGGTATGAAGACTAACTTTCTAATCGAAGGCCAAGGTCTAGAAGTCTTAGTACAGAATATTGATAGAGGTGGTAGAGTTAAACTTTCTCTTGTAGTGAGGTAATTTATGAGTGTAGAAGTTCAAAGTGTTGAGCCAATAAACTTTACAGAGGCTGCTTCTTTAAAAGTCAAAGAGTTGATTGAAGAAGAAGGTGATAATTCTCTTAGCCTTAGAGTATATATCATAGGTGGAGGTTGTTCTGGATTTCAATATGCTTTTGCTTTTGATAATGAAGTAAAAGATGATGATATGGTTATTACTAAGAATGGTGTTCGCCTTGTTGTTGATTCGATGAGCTTTCAGTATCTAGTTGGTGCTGATGTTGATTATAGGGATGATGTTGAAGGCGCTTATTTTATAATTAGAAATCCAAATGCCAAAACTACTTGTGGCTGTGGTTCATCTTTTTCTGTATAATAACTATAATCATGTTTAAATAATTTCAAATAAAAATCTTATGAAAATTGCTAATTTTGAAGTAGGAAATAGCAAGCCATTTTTCTTAATGTCTGGTCCTTGTGTTATTGAATCTGAGCAAATGGCGATGGATACTGCTGGATACCTTACTGAAGTAACTAAGGATCTTGGTATAAATTTTGTTTATAAGTCGTCTTTTGACAAAGCTAATCGTTCATCTATAAATAGTTTTAGAGGATTGGGCGTAGATAAAAGTCTTGAAATTTTAGCAAAGGTTAAAAAAACTTATAATATACCTATTGTTACAGATGTTCATGAAGATACATCATTTGCTGAAGTTGCTGAAGTTGTTGATGTATTACAAACACCAGCCTTTTTATGCCGTCAAACAAATTTTATCGTTGAGGTTTGTAAGCAAGGAAAGCCAGTAAATATTAAAAAAGGTCCATTTCTAGCACCTTGGGATATGCGGCATGTAGTAACAAAAGCTAAATCTACAGGCAATGAACAGATTATGGTTTGTGAAAGAGGAGTTAGTTTTGGTTATAACAATCTAGTCTCAGATATGCGTTCACTTGAGATTATGAAAGCTACAAATTGTCCTGTAGTATTTGATGCTACGCATTCGGTGCAATTACCAGGAGGTCAAGGTAGCTCTTCTGGTGGTCAAAGAGAATTTGTACCAGTTTTATCCAAAGCAGCAATGGCAGTTGGTATAGATGGACTTTTTATGGAGACCCATCCAAAACCTGATGAAGCTAAAAGTGACGGTCCTAATTCGTTCCCTATGTATAAAATAAAAGAGTTTCTAGGTTTACTAAAAGAGCTTGATCATTTAGTAAAAAGTCAACCAAAAATAGAACTATAGGGTATAAATAATGGCTGGTAAAGGAGATGTTTTCATAATAGGTATAGTTGGTGGCTCTGGCTCTGGTAAAACATTATTTTCAAATGCTATCATCAAAAAATTAAAATCAAAACATTTAAACAAAATTGCAGTAATTTCTGAGGATAGATATTATAAAAACTGGGGTGAAATGGTTGGCTTTGAAGAGGCTTGCAAAATAAACTATGATCATCCAGATGCTTTTGATCATAAATTGCTAAGAAAAGATTTAAATAATTTAGTCCAAGGTAATGATATCTATATTCCTCATTATGATTACACTACTCACTCAAGGATTGAGGGAAAAGCAGAGAAAATTGTTGGTGGGGTAAGTGTAATTATCCTTGAAGGAATTATGCTGTTCAATGATCGTAAGTTATTAAAAATGATGGATTTGAAGGTTTATATGGATACTCCTGCTGATTTATGTTTTATCAGACGCTTGATGCGTGATCAAAATGAAAGAGGTAGAAGTGTAGAGAGTGTTATAAATCAATATCTAGAAACAGTGCGACCAATGCACATTAAATTTATTGAGCCATCAAAGAGAAAAGCAGATATTATAATTCCTGATGGCGCGCAAAATAAAACTGTGATTGATATAATATTATAATAAAGTAAGACAATTATTGAAAAAAATGGAGTGAAAAATGGCTAGAGTAACAGTAGAAGATTGCTTAGATAAAGTAGAAACAAGGTTTGATTTAGTAGTTTTAGCTTCTATGCGAGCAAGTAAGATACTAAAAAATGGCTATTCTGAATCTATAGAAAATGAGAAAAAAGAAAAAGCTACAGTTGTAGCTTTGAGAGAAATCGCTGAGTCAGAAATTACCCCAGAGCAAATATTAAGAAATGAGATAGAAGGATAATATTATTAATCTGCTTAAAATATCTTGATTTGTATTAAAATTTCTATATAATATATTATTATCGGGTGCTTAGCTAAGCTGGGAGAGCATCGCCCTTACAAGGCGAGGGTCGGGGGTTCGAACCCCTCAGCACCTACCACGATATCTAGGGTAGCTTTATGCCTAAATTTTAATTTCAGTTGTTTATTTTGTACTATAATATCTGCTTAGCATGTGGGAGAATTTACTTAGAAGTAAATCTAAGGAGATTGTATGAAAAAAGTTTTGTTAAGCTCATTAGTTTTAGCAGTGGCAGCTAGTTCTATGTCTTATGCTGATAATGCCTCAGCAGCAGTTTGTCCAACTGACTTAAAATATGAGACTATTGGCATGAGAGACATGTCTTTTAAATATGCGCAATATAAAGATCATATTTACGCTATTTTGGAAGTTGAACTTAATAAAAATAAACAATGGCAAGAACGAGGTAGTGGTTGGTTTGCTGCTGGCTTTGGCGCTAAAACTATGAAAGATTCAAATATGTTTATATTTGTGCCGCAAAAATCTCAATCTCAAGATGTACGCTACGATGTTTTTGCAAATATTGGCGGAGCATATGGTCCGACTAAATCTTTAGATACTAAACCACAAAAAGGACAAATATAGCTTTTATCATCTTCATTAGCTAAAGTTGAGTTCGCATTATATCCACAAAAAATACCAGGTTTAGCAACTAGTGGAAAGATAGATATGATTTTCTCACATTCAAAAGCTGGAGTTTATCAGTTTGCTCCAGGTCATGTTGCAGCATACGATGGTAAAGCTATCAATCTAAAATAATAAAAGCCAATATTAACTTTTGCGATTAAGTTGCATTTGTGATTTGAATTAAATACAATTGCTGTAATATTTTTCGTTGAATTATTTATGAGAAGATCTAGACGTCATAATAAGCTAAAAGGTGGAATCTTTGAGGCAGAAATTACAGCGTTAAGTCATGATGGTAGAGGTATTGCAAAAGTTGCTGGTAAAACTACTTTTATACCTTTTACATTACCTGGAGAAATAGTAAATTTGAATATACCTTTACAAAAGTAAAATTTGATGAAGCAAAAGTGGTTGAGTATATAAAAAAATCTCCTAGTAGAGTTACACCACCATGTGATTATTTTGAAATATGTGGTGGTTGTAGCTTACAGCATATGTCTACAGCATCGCAAATTGAGCATAAACAACAGACTTTACTTAATCATTTAAAATATATTGGAAATGATGTTGAGCCGGAGAATATTTTACCGCCGCTATACACAAATAATACTGAAGATTACCGTAACAAGGCGCGTCTTGGTGTACGCTATGTTACAAAAAAGAGCAAAGTAATTGTAGGTTTTAGAGAACGCAATGGTAGGTTTTTAGCTGATATAGATAAATGCATGGTATTAAATCCGCTTGTAGGTGAGAAATTAACTGAAATAGCTTCTTTTTATAAAGACTCTATCTGTATATAAACATATAGTACAGTTAGAGATTGCAATAGATGATACAAGGCCAGCGTTTATTGTACGTCATCTAGAGCCATTTGCTAATGAAGACCTTAAAAAGCTAAAAACTTTTGGTTCGCAAAATAATTACTGGATATATCTACAGTCAAAAGGTCCAGATACAGTTTTTAGGTTATATCCTGAAAAAGATATTGCTCTAGTTAAGTTAAGTTATCAACCTATTGATGGTATTAGTATTGGTTTTGAGCCAAATGATTTTACCCAAGTAAATAATGATATTAATAGAAAAATGATCAAAAGAGCTATACAGCTTCTTGATATATCAAAGCAAGATTCTATTATCGATTTATTTTGTGGTTTAGGTAATGTTACACTGCCAATTTCGAAATATGCTAAAGCTGTAATTGGTGTTGATGGTAATGTTATGATGGTACAAAGAGCTAAAGAAACGGCAGCTAATAATAATATTACAAATGTTAATTTTTATGCAGCAAATCTTTTTGAGAATTTTGAGAATAAAGAGTGGTTTAATAATTTTGAATACAATAAGATGCTTTTAGATCCGCCTCGAGCTGGTGCACAAGAAGTTTGTAGTAATATTGAAAAATTTAATGTTGAGCGCATAGTGTATGTTTCATGTGATACTGCTACTTTAGCACGTGACACTGGCATTTTGGTCAATAGCAAAGGTTATAAATTGATAAGTGCCGGTATAATGGACATGTTTCCTCATACAATGCATGTTGAGTCAATAGCTGTTTTTGAGAAGGTTTAGGAGACACTTATGTATATAGGTTTAGATATCGGTGGTAGTAAATATCTTAACTAGTATTTTTGATGAGCAAAAAAACTAATGACAACAGCAAAAGTTAAATCAAAAGCTAAAGAAGAAACTGAAGTTGTGGTTGGAAAATTGTTTAAAGTAATTGATAAGCTTATAGCGGAAATACTAACTGGTAAAAAGCTAGTAGATATTGGTATAGAAGTTGCTAGACTTATATGATAAAAAAACATTAATTGTGCGTAGAAGCGGCAATATTAATTTTAATGGTGTTAATTTAAGGCAACTTATACAAGATAAATATGCTGTCAAGTCTGAGATAGATCATGATGTAAATGTTGGATTTTAGGTGAGGCCAAATATGGTGCAGGTGTTGGCTGTGATGATATTATCGGTGCTTTTGTAGGTACTGGTATCGGTGGTGGTTTGGTACTTAATAGTAAGCTGTATACTGATGACAGTGGTTTAGCAGCAGAGCTCGGTCATACTATTATCAAAAAAGTGGTGCATATTGTCCAGGTTGTGGTTTACAAGGGTGCTTAGAAGCCTATGCAGGTAAAGTTGGTATCGAAAAGAAAATAGAAAATTTAGCTAAGAAAAATGTTCATAGTACTTTAATTGATCTAGTGATGGAGAATCGTGGTAAACTAAAAAGTGGTCATATTAAAAAAGCATTAGATGAGCAAGATTAAATTGCTATGGATATACTTAGTGAAGCTATGGAGTATTTAGGTACAGGACTAGGAAGTGCTTTAAATATGATAAATCCATCGATGGTCATATTAGATGGTGGTGTTATGGAAGCTATTGATGAAAGATACCTTAGCCAGATTAAAAGAGCAGCAATGAAAAATTCATTTGCTGATATTTATGCAGAATATGACTTTAAGCTAGCTAAGCTCTGAGATTAAGCAGGAATTTATGGAGCTATGGAGCTTGTGGCAAGTTAATTTAATTGGGAATATACTATATTGATTATTCAAGTTATTAATGATTTTTTTTCACAACTAGCAAATTATTTCAAAAGATTTAAAAATATAAAGCTTTCGAGCATTTTTAATGATTGGAATATTTTTGAAATATTGTGGCTAGTGATTTCTGTAACTAGCTTAGGGATTATAAGTATTTTAACGACAAATGATTATTTAGTTGTTACTACTATAGCTACAGTTACAGATATGCTAAATATTTTACTAGTAGCTAAAGGTAACATTCTTAATTATTTTTTTGCATTTATCAATAATATTACTTATGCTTATGTTTGCTACAGTCAAGGTGTTTATGGGCAGTTTCTACTTTTTGCTTTTTTCTTTTTCCCTATGCAGTTTTATGGTTTATATACTTGGACAAAACCACAAAATATTAGTGAGAATAATAGTATCATAACAAAAACTTTATCAGCAAAACAAAGAGTCTATCTTGTCATAGTTATAATTATTGCAGCATATATATAGGACTTTTATTTTAAGGGGATATTTTAACCAACAGGTTGGTTTGATTGCTGATTCATTGACCGGTATAGTATCTGTTGTGGCGATTATCTTAATGGTCAAAGCTTATATCGAGCAATGGGTTTTATGGATTATTATAAATACTCTTTCAACAATTATTTGGTTACAACAATATTTTTCTGGCACAGGTGAAGGTATAGCATTTTAGCTATGTGGCTTATTTATTTGTTAAATGCTCTATATGGCTATATAAACTGGACAAATTAAAAAAATATTGATAAATTTCTTTGTTAAACTTTTTTATAACTAGCTTAACTTAATTAAAAGTTTTCTATATAATTTGCAATATTCATTATACCTTTCTTTGGAGGTTAAAGCGATGACCGTTAGACAGACTTTATTTCTTATTATTACACCAATAATCGCAATGTGTGTATTATCATTTGGCAATGGCTTTTTTACAACTTATTCGTCTATTGAGCTAAATAATCTTGGTCGCTCTAGTTTAATGATTGGTATAATTTCTGCAGCATATTTCTTTGGTATGACGGCAGGGTCTTATTTTTCACAGTTTACTATCATTAGAGTAGGTTATATAAGAGCTTTTGTGCTGTTTGCATCTCTTATGGCTATCAGTACGTTAATAGTTGGTGTAAATAAAAGTGTTGCTGTTTGGGTATTATTTAGGTTTGTCTGTGGTTACTCATTAGCAGCTTTATTTATCATTATCGAAAGCTGGTGTATATTATCATCAGATAAGAGAAATAGAGGTTTGATTTTTTCAATATATCTTTTTGTATACTATGGTACACAAGCATTTTCACAGTTGATGATAAATGTTCATTTTAGTGAAGGGATATTAGCTTATTGTTTTATATCTTCTTTATGTAGTGTTGCGATAGTATTGATGGCTTTTACAAAAACAGTTGCACCTGTGCCAAACTCCGAAGAAATTTGCTCTCCTTCTAAAATCATTAAAAAAGTTCCTTTAGCAATGGCAGCTAGTGTTATTAGTGGTTCATTGTTAGGTTCTATATATACTTTGTTGCCTATCTTTCTCGTAAGGGTTGGAAGTGATCATGACATGATATCAGTATTAATGATGATTACAATTTTAGGAGGAATGTTATTACAAGTGCCTATGGGTAAATTATCAGATCTTACCGATAGACGTAAAGTGATACTTTTAGCAGGAGCAGGTATTTTTATCACCTCAATATTTATATTTGTTTTTCATACATCTTATTTTATATTTGCTGTAATTATGTTTATTTTTGGTGGTTGTGCTTTTGTAATATATCCATTATCTATATCTCATGCAAGTGATTTTCTTGATGAAAATGAAATTTTAGGAGCAATTGGTGTTTTAACTATTTCATATGGTTTAGGTTCGGTAATCAGTCCTGTTGTAATATCTAACATGATGTCTATTTTTGGACCATTTGGCTTTTTTATAATTACAGCGTTGCTAAGTATTAGTTTATGCTTGTACTCAGCATATAGAATATCAGCACGAAAATCTCCTACAGATACAGCTACTTTTACAATAGTAACTCCTGAAAGTCTTAACTTCACTGAGGCACAGGAAATCATCTCAGAGAAATCATCTGAAGAATAATTTTTAAATAAGTATATTAAATTGCAAAGCATACATAACTCAGCTTATAATTGATAAAGTTTTAAAAAAATGACAAAAGGCTTAATTTATCTAAAGGAGTTTGTAATTATGTCATCACAAATAAAACAAGTTTTTGCTAGACAAATATTAGATTCGCGTGGTAATCCTACAGTTGAAGTAGATGTGCTTTTGGAAAGTGGTGCTTTTGGTCGTGCTGCTGTTCCTTCTGGAGCTTCTACAGGTATCAAAGAGGCTTTAGAGTTAAGAGATGGTAATAAAGCTCTTTTTCTAGGCAAGAGTGTATATAAAGCTGTTGAAAATGTTAATACTAAGATAGCTCAAGCAGTTAAAGGTTTAGACGCATTAGACCAAAGATTGATTGATAAAACTATGATAAAACTAGATGGTTCTGAGAATAAGAAAAATCTAGGTGCAAATGCAATTCTAGGTGTCTCACTAGCTACTGCTAGAGCTGCAGCATCACACCTTAGAAAACCTTTTTACCGTTATCTAATGGATGTCAAAGAATATCTAATACCAGTACCAATGATGAATGTCATTAATGGCGGTTCACATGCTGATAATAACGTTGACATGCAAGAGTTTATGATTGTTCCAGCTGGTTTTGATACATTTTCTGAGGCTCTAAGATGTAGTACAGAGGTTTTCCATACACTTAAAAAAGTACTACTTACTGATGGTTATAGTGTAGCTGGTGTTGGTGATGAGGGTGGTTATGCTCCTGATCTACCATCAAATGAAGCAGCTATACAAGCAATACTAGAATCAGTTAAAGAAGCAGGTTATGAGCCTGGTAAACATGTATTTATAGCGCTAGATCCAGCAAGTAGTGAGTTCTATAAAGATGGTAAGTATGAGCTTAAGTCAGAGAATAAGTCATTAACAAGCCAAGAAATGATTGATTACTATGCAGCATGGGTTGAGAAGTATCCAATTGTATCTATTGAGGATGGTCTAGCGGAAGAAGATTGGGAAGGTTGGAAACTGTTAACTGAAAAGTTTGGTAACAAGGTGCAACTAGTTGGTGATGATTTATTTGTTACTAACCCAAGTATCCTTGCTAAGGGTATCGAAAAAGGCGTTGCAAACTCAATTTTGATTAAGCTAAATCAAATTGGTACTTTGACAGAGACTTTTGAAGCAATGACGATGGCTGGACAAGCAGGATACACTTGCGTGGTGTCACATCGTTCTGGTGAAACTTCTGATACTATTATTGCGGATTTGGCTGTAGCAACATGTTCTGGACAAATCAAAACAGGATCATTATCTAGATCTGATCGTATAGCTAAGTATAACCAGTTACTTAGAATCGAAGAAGAATTAGGTGAAAATGCAATTTACCCTGGAATAAAAGCATTTGTATTTAATTAGATGAATAAGTAGAAGAAGATGTTCAAGAAATTATTGTAGAAGATAGTGAAGCTGAGGAAGTTGTAGTTTAAGTAGAAGAATAATTATTTCATGGATATCAGATCTAGTTCTTTTTTTTATATTTTTATTTCTGTAGTTTTATTACTAATAGCTATATTGCAATATGATCTGTGGTTTAGCAATACAGGTCTTATCAAGTATCAGTCACTAAAAAAATCTGTAGCTAGTCAACAAAAAGAAGTTAAGCATAAATCTCAGACTAATGCACAATTATATTCTGAAGTAGTTTCATTACGTCAAAATAGTGAGGTGCTTGAAAGCTTGGCTCGTGAGAATATGGGGCTAATCAAGCAAGGAGAGGTTTTTTACAGTGTCAAATAAATATGTAATTATTCCAGCAGCTGGAATAGGTACTAGAATGCAGTTAGATATTCCTAAACAATACTATAAACTTAGTAATGGCAGGACTATCCTTGATAATACTTTAGCAAAGTTTATTGATAATCCTTTGTTTGATAAAATCTTTGTTGCGATTGCTGCAAATGATAATTTTTGGAGTGATTCGTTATATTATAATCGTGACAAAATAGTAGTTTGTAGTGGTGGTGCGACTAGGTTTAATAGTGTTTATAATGCTCTTAAGGCTATCGATGAGCGTAAAAATAATGACTGGGTTTTTGTGCATGATGCTGCTAGACCTTGTGTTAATATTGATAGCATTATCGATTTATATCAGCAAACTAAGCTATCACATTCACAAGCAGGTATCTTAGCAGTAAGAGCGTTTGAGACAGTTAAGCAAGTTACTATAAAGAATATAATTATCAAAACACTTGATCGTAATAATATTTGGCTTGCTCAAACACCACAATTATCTAGGCTTGGGCAGTTAGAGAAAGCTTTTGATTTTTGCTACTTAAATAATCTGGTTAATAAAGTAACTGATGAAGCATCAGCTTTAGAAATATTTGGTATAAATCCTATTGCTGTTGAATGTTCAAAGAAAAATATCAAGATTACAACTAAAGATGATTTAGAGTATGCTAATTGGCAGTTAAGCTAAGAATTTATTTTAAAAGTAAACCTATTATATAACCAAATATAATTACTAACCCCATTATAAATAAGATAGAGTCTAATATTACGTGCCTATAGTCTTTGCATTGAATATTTTTATAAATTATTATTACAGGTAAAACATATAGTAAAAAAGCCACTGTAGGCGCAACTAGTATACCTATAATATTAAGGATTTTAAAATTACATATTGTACATATCCATAGAACTATGAATATTAGTCCAACACAGATTTTATTTATTAGTGAATCAGAAACTTCAATTTTATATATATTCCTAAAGAAATATTTAAATAGATATTTTAAAGCTTCTTTTGAACCTATGTAACAGCCTATAAATGAACTAATAATAGCGGTAAAAACTATCATTGGCGCTAAAATATTCAATAAAGTACCTGAATGCTGCTCTTGTATCAGTGTTACTATTGATAGATTATTTGCATTAGCTCTATTAAGGTCTGGTATAGTAGTGCTAAGTAAGCAAGATGTCACAAAGAGTAGTACAAAGATAAAAAGAATTAGTACATTAATCTTAAGTATTTTATAAATTTTGTATTTTTCTTGTGAGCGTTCAATTTTTACATAGTTACGATAAAAAATTATTAGACTGGAGATAACAGGCGAATGATTCATCGATAATATTAAAATTGGTAATACCATTAATACACCTGTGATATAACCAACAGCATCAAAATGATTATCAGTTATAAACACAAAGTTCCAATAAGGTATTATATATATAGATAGTGTTATTACTAATATAATTAAGAATATAACTATAAGCTGCATAAACTTTAGAATTATATTGATACCTAAAGAAACTATTATTAATAAAACAGTCAGAATGCTAAAACTAAACCATATGTGTGTTGATAAATTAGTTTTTACAATATTGTAATTTAAAAGAAAATTACTTAATTCACTATTTAGGCCGATAGAGTACATCGGCATATTTAGGAATATTGCAAAGAAATATAGCACTACACAAGTCAAACCAAAGAATTTACCAAGATTATGAGTAAATACATCTGTAATACCGTCATTATCTGTGCAAAGCACGATATTTGACATATTTTTATGTGAGTAATATGTCAAAGGTAAAGCAAAAATAAGTACTGTTACCAAAGCCCAAAGACCACTATCTCCAGCTTGGATAGGGAGATAAAGTAATCCTGCACCTATTGCTGTACCAAACAAAGTGAATACCCATTGAATATCAACTTTTGTAGTATTTGAGTAATCTAGTTTTTTCATCCTAGCTACTCCAATCAAGTATTACTTTACCACATTGGCCACTTTTCATTATCTCAAATCCTTTTTGAAATTCATTAATATGAAGTCGATGTGTGATGATAGGGTTCATATCCATACCAGCTTGAAGCATGCTTGACATTAAGTACCATGTTTCAAACATTTCTCTACCATATATACCCTTAAGAGTTAGACCTTTAAATAATATTGCTCCCCAATCAACAGCAACATCGCCTGCCGCTATACCTAATAAAGATAGCTTACCACCATGATTTATAACATCAAGCATCATAGAAATTGCAGAATTATTACCAGACATTTCCAGGCCAACATCAAATCCCTCTGTCATGCCTATATCAGACATTATTCTACGCATTTCTTTGACTAAGTCTTGTTGATTGTTAAATGGTGCGACATTTAAAGCTACAGTTGCACCAAAATCTTTTGCCATTTGTAGGCGATATTCATTAATATCGGTGATAACTATTCTACTCACACCACAGAACCTTGCTATTTTAACAGCCATAAGACCTATAGGTCCAGCTCCAGTTATTAATATATCTTCACCTATTAAATTAAAAGATAGAGCGGTATGAATAGCATTACCAAGAGGATCAAAGGTACTAGCGATATCATCACTAATAGAATCAGGAATTTTAAATACGTTAACTGCTGGCATAGCTAAATATTCTGCAAAAACTCCTTGAACATTTACACCTATACTTATAGTTTTTCTACAAAGATGGCGCTTGCCCGCTCTACAATTACGACATTGACCACATACAAGATGTCCCTCACCTGATACTCTATCTCCAATATTCACACTTGTGACACCATCTCCTTTGGCTACGACTTCACCAGAGAATTCATGTCCAATAATCATTGGTACTGGTATGGTTTGTTGTGACCATTTGTCCCAGTTGTAAATATGCAGATCTGTACCACAAATAGCAGTTTTTTTAATTTTAATTAAAACCTCATTATGGTTATATTCAGGAATTGTAGTATCATTAATCATCCATATACCTGGTTGTTTTTTTAATTTAGCTAATGCTTTCATTGTTTAGATTCCTATGATGAATATTACTGAATAATCCTAACTCTTTGGCAGCTTTTGTAAAGCCATCAACAGCTTTGTCAATTTGCTCAAAAGTGTGAGCAGCTGACATTTGTGTTCTAATTCTTGCATTGCCTTTAGGCACTACTGGATATGAGAAAGCAATTACATAGATTCCATAATCTAGGAGTTTTTCAGCAAATTCTGCAGCTTTTTTCTCATCATAGATCATTACAGGAATAATAGGGTGCTCGCCTGGAATCAAATCAAATCCAGCATCAGTCATTTTAGATCTGAATCTTTGTTGGTTAGCTTTTAATTGTTCTCTTAGTTCATTCGAGCTTTTAGTAATTTCTAATGCTTTTATAGAAGTTTTGGCAATTATTGGTGCAAGTGAATTTGAGAAAAGATATGGTCTAGAAAGATTCTTAAGTAAATCTACTACTTCTCTCTTAGCACAGATATAGCCGCCAGAAGCACCTCCTAAACCTTTGCCTAAAGTGCCTGTTAAAATATCTATTCTACCGATTACATTACAATGTTCGATAGATCCTTTACCATGTTTGCCAACAAAACCAGCGGCATGAGAATCATCAACCATAACAATAGCGTTATACTTGTCAGCTAAGTCACAGATTGATTTAAGATCAGCAATAATACCATCCATAGAGAATACACCATCTGTAGCGATCATCTTAAATCTTGCACCAACTTCATCAGCCTCTATTAGTTTTGCTTCAAGATCTTGCATATCATTATTGTTATATCTAAATCTCATTGCTTTGCAAAGCCTAACACCATCAATAATACTAGCATGGTTAAGAGAGTCACTAATAATAGCATCTTCTTTTGTAAGTAGTGTTTCAAAAAGTCCAGTATTTGCATCAAAACACGAAGGGTATAAAATTGTATCTTCGAACAAAAAAAATCGCTTAACTTTCTTTCTAGTTGTTTGTGGACACTGTTAGTACCACAAATAAATCTTACTGAGGCCATACCATAACCACATTCTTCAATATGCTCTTTAGCATAAGCAACTATTTCAGGATTATTTGCAAAACCAAGATAGTTATTAGCACAGAAATTAATTAAAGTTTCACCATTCTCTAAATTAATTATAGGCTCTTGAGGTGTTGTTATAATTCTTTCACTCTTATAAGTACCAGCTTGTTTAATTTCTTGTATCTTACTATTAACATTTGTGTAGAAACTTTTATTCATGTTTGAGCTCCTTTAAGCGTTTAAATTTTGAACTATCAATTTGACAATAATATTAGATATTATCTAATATAGTTAGTTTTTGCAACTATTTGATATCAAAACTATAAAAAAGAATACTTTGTTTAAAATTATTTTTTTAAATTAAATTTATTCTTTGAGAATATTTATTATATTATTTAAGTTGCATATTAATATATTATTAATTAATACTGAAGTTAAAATATTATTTATAGCTAAAATAAGTTTATATATTAAGTATTAATTTTTATTAAAGACTTGTTATTTTTTGATAATTTATTAAAAGTTGGGATGTGATATATTGTTGCAAAAATAAGTAAAACATAGAGGCTCTTAAAGAAATATTAAGTTTTATTTATTATGATCGTAATAATGAAGAGAAATACTTATGAACAAAACAAAATTAATCTCAGTAGTATATGCATTAATAGGTTTAGGAACATATACAATACTAGAAGCAGCACCTGCGAATGATCCAGTTACTGGTTGTGGTACAACTAAACCTGTTAGTGGTTTAGCTAAATTTCAAATATTGATACATATTAATAAAATATGGTAAAGCTGTGATGCAGCCTTGGGCTATATAGTCTATCAACCAAATCATTTATAACTTATGATGATGTATGGTCTGTAGGTGAGAAAACTAAGTATACTAAAAAGTAGAAATCTTGGTGGTACTATGTTCTGGCAAGCAGATAATGACTCTACTGATCCTAACAAGTCTTTAATCAATACTATTGCTATGGTTTATGCGTCAGATACAATCTTGTATCTGTTACAGAGAACTCTGCTACAGTATCTTGGAATAAGCCAGAATTAGATGGTTCTATCACATATAAAGTAATCGTTAGTGCAATGTGATAGCTGAGAATATCACTAGCCTAAATTATGTCCTAACTAATCTAGAAAAAGGTACAAGATATACTATAGAAGTAATTGCTAGTACATGAAATGATTCTAGAAAAGATAGTTTAACTTTTGAAACTATTGGAGCAGGTGATCAAAACAATGATTAAGGTAATAATGACTAAGGTGGCGACAAATCTTCAACAGTGAGTACATGGAATACTCAAGCTGTATATACTAAAGATGATGAGGTGACTTATAATGGTTAAAAATATATGGCTCAGTGGTGGGCTCATGGAGATATCCCTTCGCAAAGTAATATTTAGGAAAAACAATAATCCTCCTAAATTACTTATATAATCTATAATTTGACTAAAATCTATTTCTAATCATACTTTCCTATACTATAATAAGATATTCTTAAATCAAGTTTTGGTAAAGATTATCTTAGATACTGCATAGACTAGTCTTATAGTTTACTGATCATAAAAATTTTGAATTCAAGTTATACTAGTAAAGGAGCTTTTAACATAAATTTATGTAATACTTATAGGTTTCATGATTCAACTAATCACAACTAGCTTAAATTTTTCAATAAGTTTATTAAATTAATAGTCTTAATTATTTAACTGAAGTTTTTTGTTATAATCTAAATCAATCTTTCTTTGAGAGAAAATTTTTGGAACTAAATAAAAGCTGTTGCAATTAAAAGTCTAATTAAAAAATATTTATGTATTATAGTTTATGATTATAAATTAATTTAGAAAGATTAATAAATGTAAAAATACAAATTATTAATTGAAACTAATCTTAATGTTGAAATAAACTCTGAATTTGTAGACAAACAAAACAATAAGTTTTTTATGCGTACTGTTTTTAGCGGTGAAGTAAATTGTCAACAAATATTATCTGAACTTAGGGAGGCTTTGCCTAATAATTCAGAAATTAAGCTTGCCGATTATTCTAAAAAAATATTATTATTCTAGCTACAAAGGAGATGCATTGTCTTGGTGATTTGTTAATAAAACATGTAGAAGGAAAAATAGATGCGAATATTACTGCGGTAATCTCAAACTATGATAATCTTAGAGGCTTTGTTGAGAAGTTTGATGTACCTTTTGAGCATATTTCTCATGAAGGAATTAATAGAGAAAAACATGAGAATAGAGTTTGTGATGTTATCAAAACTTATCAGCATGATGTCATTGTACTAGCAAAGTATATGCAAATATTAACCCCAAGCTTTGTAGGGTAATTTCAAGGTAAGTTGTTAAATATTCACCATTCATTCCTACCAGCTTTTATTGGCGCAAATCCATATAAGCAAGTGTATGAAAGGGGAGTGAAAATAATTGGTGCAACTAGTCATTTTGTCACAGATGACTTAGATGAGGGACCAATTATAGCTCAAGATATAATTAGAGTAGATCATAGCTACTCATGGAAGGTTATGCGCGATGCAGGTCATAATGTTGAAAAAAATGTTTTATCGACAGCTTTAAATTTAGTACTTAAAGATAAAATTTTTGTTTATTAATATGTAAAACAATAACTTTTTAAGTTTAGAGCTCTTGTAATACTATGTAATTAGCCTTTAGGTAACTACATAGTATTTATAGTGATAGATTTTTTGAAATATTTTGATTTAGAAATTTAAGTTTAAGACTAGTTGTAGGCTACACCAATCTTACACTAGAGCTAAAAATCAGCTTACAAAATTGTTAAATACACACATTGATATGCTTAAGCATAGCTTGACGTTAGAAATTATTGAGCTAACACCTGCTTATGCTAATTAGTATTTGATTATCTTTTTGATTTTACCAATATATATAAAAATCTTTAAATTTTGATAATTGATGAAAGTTATAGTAGGTTGTTATTTTCAACTTTAGGAATAGCTTTTGAATACTATGATCTGGCAATATATTCTGTATTTGCTGTAACTATTGGAAATAAATTTTTTGATAAAAGTAGTTCTATAAGTAATACCATATTAGTTTTCTTGGTCTATATTGTTGGCTACCTTGTACGCCCACTAGGTACTTGGGGATTTGGCTATCTTGCTGATGAGAAAGGTAGAGCACTTATATTGAGATTAAATATGATCTTACTATTTTTCTCAACTTTAGCCTTTGCTTTTTTGCCTACTATAGAAAGTATTGGAGTCTTAGCAACTATTTTATTCGTTGGTTTGTGTTGTATTACAGTCATTAGCAGTTGGTGTGGAAATACCTGTTTCTGTTGTATATATATAGTTGAGAATTACCCTCAAAGGCAAGGCTTAGTAACAAGCATGGTGTTTTGTTGTTTGAGTATAAGTATTATGATGACATCATTAGTGTTGTTTATCTTAAATCATTTTACTAGCCAAAGTTTTATACAAGATTACGGTTAGTGTATAGGGTTTTTCATAGGTGCTTGTTTTACATTTCTACTATTTTTTTGAGAAAAATATTATCGATATTCCTAGAGTTGTTAAAGCATTAGATAAACAACGTTCTCATAATTATATGTTTGTTATAAAAGTAACTATTGGTATAGCACTAGTTACTTATATTGCTATGCTTGCAACACAATTGTATATGTTTTTAACGGCATATCATCAGATGTATATTGTCTCTGATTTTGATGTCTCTAATTTATTGTTAATTGGATCTATAGTTTCAGCTATTAGTTGTTAGTTGGAGGATTCATCAGTGATTATGTTTCTAAAATAAAAATGATGTCTTTATTAATAATCTTGAGCATAGCTCTAACTCCTGTTTTTTATAAAAGTATAATAGCTGGAGAGAGTGCTTATAGCTATTTTATATTGTTGTCTACTAATATATGGTTTTTTACCTCAACATACAATGTAATTTTTAAAAATTTCTTTAGGTTAGAGTACAGGTGTCGTGGGTATGGTATAGCTTATATAACCGGGGTTATTTATTATTTTCTGCAGGAGTTCTAGAGTTGACAATATTTTTTATTACATCAACTAGTAATTTATTAGTACTAGTATACTTAATAGTATTTGCTGGAGTAGTTTCTTTTATTGGAATAGCAGTGACGAGTTGGTTTATGAAAAAGGCTTAAAAATCATCGCTGAAGAGTCAGATTTAGACTGATTATAAAATTCGATTATATATCGGTCAGTCATAGAAGATATATAGTCGCTGATTATTCTAGCTTTGCCTTGAGGATTATCTGTGTTATAAAATATCACACCGATATCATCAGGTAGTAAGCTCTCATCGGGAGTTGAGCTGATTAGAATATCAAAAATTTCTGAGATTATCTCTCTACCACGATATCTAAGAACATTCAACTTTGGTGATTTTATTATCTTAAATAATATATATTTTTTGAGAACTTCAACTTGTTTTCGCACTTGACTATTTAGATAAACTCTTGATAGCATTGGGATATCTTGGTTAAGCTCTAGCTTAATGTTTTGGATGCAACTATTGACTAACTTAGATGTTAGTTTTGTCCGCAATAAGCTATTGTTGGCAATATTTTTAGATATTCTATAAATATTTCTGCTATCAGCAGTAAAATCTATATAATCTGAAAAAATATCTTTTAGGATATTTCTAATTTCATTCTTAGTAATTTCTAAGTCATCCGGCATTGCTTTGAAAACCTTGTCAAGAAGCTTATCATCAATACTAGCTATAGAGAGTGGATCAATGAAACCTCCCTTAAGAGCATCTTCAACATCGTAGGTAGAATAGGCAATCTCGTCAGCTACATCCATTATATAGCATTCAATGGTTTTGAATTCACCATCTATATTAGTTACACCATACGGTTCAAGAAGTTTGTGCTTGATATTGGCTACTAGGTACGCTTCTTCACTATAGTAGCCTTTGGTAAGCTTACCTAAATCACTAATAGGTGGGATAAGGCGTTCATATTTTATTGTTGCTGCAAGAGTCCGATAAGTCAAATTTAGTCCAAAAGTTTGCTTTTGATCAATATCTTTCTTTGCAGTATGTGATATCAATCTTAAAGTTTGAGCATTGCTCTCAAATCCACCAAATTCACGCATTTTTTTGTTCAAAGCAACCTCACCATTATGGCCAAAAGGAGGGTGACCAATATCATGACAAAGAGCGGCTGTTTCGATTAGATCATAATCAAGATTAAGTTGATGTTCAGCATTAAGTTTGACTGTTATGGATTTAGCTATTTGTGCAACCTCAAGTGAATGAGTTAGCCTATTTCTAAAGAAGTCATTTTCAAAGCTTGGGAAGATTTGTGTCTTTGCTTGTAATCTACGAAAAGATGAAGAGTGGATAACACGAGCATAATCTCGTCTAAAAGCAGAAAAGTTTTCCTTTTTTGCAATATTATTGTTTTGCCTTAGATAGTCGTTTTGATGATAAAGATTTATAGCCATACAAAATCTAATAAATTAGTGTTTATATAGCTACATATTAGATTAAATGAGTATAGATGCAATAGATTTAGCACTAATAAGTATTTTAGAAGTTTTTAGTAGAGTTATTGTTGCACATCAAATCTGCCAAGCATCATAACTTTATGCCAAGCTTTTGCAAAGTCGTTAACAAATTTTTGCTCATTGCCATTTTCAGCATAAACTTGAGCTACTGCTTTAAGCTCTGAGTTTGAACCAAAAATTAGATCAACTGGTGATGCTGCCCACTTTTGCTTACCAGTTTTTCTGTCTATACTAATGTATTCACCATCTTTTTTATCAGATTTTTTCCATTCAGTAGACATATTTAGAAAGTTTACAAAGAAGCTATTATTAAGCTGACCTGGAGTAGTAGTTAATATACCTTCTTGAGAATTATCATAGTTTACATTTAGTGCTCGCATACCACCAACTAACACTGTCATTTCTGGGATATTTAAGTTAAGTAAGCTAGCTTTTTCTACCAAAGCTTGTGCTAATTTATCAGCAGCTACACTACCATCTGTATAGTTTATGAAACCATCAGACTTGGTTTTTAGGTAATTAAAAGACTCTATATCAGTCTGCGCTTGAGTAGCGTCTGTTCTGCCAGGCACAAATGGTATATCTATACTATAGCCAGCTTGTTTAGTTGCTTGCTCGATACCTACATTACCACCTAAAACTATTAGATCAGCTAGAGATATCTTAGTACCATCAGTTTTGCTATTGTTAAAATTAGTTTGGATTTCTTTAAGTTTAGCAAGAACTTTTTCAAGTTTAGCAGGTTCATTTATTTGCCAATCTTTCTCTGGAGCTAGAGCAATTCTTGCACCATTTGCACCGCCTCTATAGTCAGTTTTACGATATGTAGAAGCTGCATCCCAAGCTGTTCTGATAAGTTCTTGATTTGTCAAACCAGAGCTAATGATCTCTTGTTTAAGTTGAGAAACATCTTGTGTAGATACTTGCTGATAGTCGGCTACTGGAACAGGATCTTGCCAGATAAAGTCTTGTTTAGGAATCCAAGGACCTATATATCGAGATTTTGGCCCCATATCACGGTGGGTTAGTTTAAACCATGCTTTAGCAAACTCTTCTTTGAACTCTTGAGGATTTTTGTAGAATTCTTGAGCATATTTATTAAATATTGAATCTTCTTTGAGTGCCAAATCAGTAGTAAGCATAATTGGTTTATGTTTTACGCCTGGTTTGTGAGTATCAGGAACCATATTTTCCTGTTTAGCATTAGTAGGAGTCCATTGATGAGCACCAGCAGGACTAAGTGTTTTCTTCCAGTCTCAGTTGTAAAGGTTACTAAGAAAATCATGATTCCAAAATGTTGGTGTAGAAGTCCAAGAACCCTCAAGACCACTACCTATAGTGTCATCGCCATTTCCTGTACCATAACTGTTGTGCCACCCTAGACCTTGCTGTTTAATAGGAGCCTTATCAGGAGCAGGCCCAATTGATAGTTTGACTTTATCAGCTGGTACTGCACCATGAGTTTTACCAAAAGTATGACCACCTGCAATTAAAGCTACAGTTTCTTTATCAGTCATGCCCATACCGCTAAATGCTTGGCGGATTGCACTTGCAGCACCTTTGATATCAGGTTTACCATCTGGACCCTCTGGATTGACATAAATTAGGCCCATCTCTGTAGCGGAGAAAGGTTTAACAAGTTTACCATCTTTTACATTACTAGATAACTCTTCTGGAGAAACACCCCAATTAGTATCATCACCTTGCCAGTCATCTTCTCTACCAAAAGCAAATCCAATAGGCTTCATTCCCATTGATTCTAAAGAAACTGTACCAGCTAAGACAATCAAATCTGACCAAGATACAGCATCACCATATTTTTGTTTGATTGGCCATAGAAGTTGTCTTGCTTTATCAAGGTTGACATTATCAGGCCAGCTATTTAGAGGAGAGAATCGTTGTTGTCCACGATTAGCGCCACCTCTGCCATCATATATTCTGTATGTGCCAGCATCATGCCAAGACAACCTAATAAAGAAAGGGCCATAATTGCTAAAATCAGCAGGCCACCAGTCTTGTGATTGGGTTAAAAGATCTTGCATATCTTTTTTGAGTTGTTCAGTATCTAATTTCTTAAAAGCTTGATGATAGTTATAATCTTTATCCATTGGGCTATCAAGTTCGTTTAAATTGCGTAAAGGCGACAGATCAATACTCTGTGGAGTGAGACTATCATTTTTTGATGTAGCATCTTCTGCGATAGCGCTGTTAGAAGCTAATAGCATTCCAGACATTCCTAAAGCAGTTACAATTTTCTTTAGCATGGTAATTTCCTCTTTAGAAAGTTAAGTTTCAATACAAGATATCTCTTTTTTCTAAATTAAGCCCAACTTTAAGTTTAAAATAAAATTAAGGCTTATAAGTGATTGTATTTAAGGGAAAATCTTAGTTAAATAGTAAATAGTTATTTAAGGTATAAATTTTTCTTATTAATTTGTATTAATATTCACAGCTATTATATATTTTATCTTACTTACCACCAGCAATATCTATAAAAGTTCCAGTGTAATAATTTGTATCCTCTGACAATAACCATACCACAGCACTAGCAACTTCTCTTAGATATCCACCACGCTTAAGAAATTTTATCTTTGAGTTTATTAATTCTGTTAGGATCATATAATAGTTTATGAATATCTGTATATATAAATTCAGGGTGGATACAATTTACTAAAATTCCAATCAGCTAATTCAGCTACTAAACCTTTTGTAAGAGTGTCAATAGCTCCATTAGTACAGGTATAGTCAATATATTCATTTGCTGATCCTAGTCGTGATGCTACCGATGAGATATTAATGATTTTACCACCATTATATCCGTGTTTTTGATAGGTAATTTAACAGCATATTTAGCACATAAGATATTACCAATCGCATTTACCACAAAAACTTTCTCTAACCTGTCTAATGAAATATCTTCTAATTTTGAACTAGGAGAAATCGTGCTGGCATTATTAGATAAGGGCTTATAAACAGCCATGATTTGTGATAAAATCACGATACATTTTTTTAATATCATCTTCATTTGCTATATTAGCACGATAAGTTAAAATTTGAATTGGATATTTAGTAAGTTGTTTTTTATTCTATCAATATTTTCACTATTAGTATGATAATGAAGACCTATATTATATACGGTTTTTGCGCTGCTAAGGCTATAGCAGAACCAATACAATCATTAGCACCAGTGATTAAAATATTTTTAGTCATTTGAGAGCTTATTAAATTATCATGTTGTAATAATAACAGATACCCTCAAGCAAATCTCTCTCTAAAGCAATAGGTTTTGATTTTTGTGAGTTTTTGAGATTATTAATCAGTATTGAAAAGATATATTGTTTATTATTAGTATAGAGATAACCAGAAATAGTAACTGCAGTTGTTCCTGTACCAGTTTTTGCAATTACTTTACCTTTTAATAGCTTGCTTGAGCGATTTTTAAGTGTGCCACTTTCTCCATATATTGGCAACAGACTTTTAAAAAGCTCAAAGTTGTCTTGCTGTGACATTTGTTGTAATAGGCTAGTAATAAAATCAGCAGATAATAAATCATTCTCTGACATTCCGGCACCATCTTCGATTTGAATGCCATCAGTATCAACTTTAAGTTTATTTTTTAGTATTTCAATAATAGCATTTTTACCAGATATAATACTCCCAACTTGATTATGATAGTAGCCGATGGTTCTTGTGATTGTATGAGCATAGAGATTATCTGATGTTACAAGCATATGCTTCAATAGCTTGGTTAAATCTGCTGATTTATGCTTTGCTAAGAGTATTAGATTGTTTGGTAGTTTGTTAGTAATTTTTATCTGATTAGTTAATGAGACTTTAAGTTGTGCTAGTTCAGTTAAGACAGCTTGTTGCATAAATTGTTGTGGATCTTCGATAGCAAAGCTAAAAGTATAACTATTTGAAGGTAGGCAGCCACTAAGTACCAGAATATTATCTCTATAATAGTAGGCGTTAAATTGACAGGTTTTTAGCTGCTCTGGACTAGCTATAAAAAGTTTATTGATAAAGTTAATTTTCTCACCAACAGTTTGGCTTATTTTGAAAGTATTTGAGTTAGGTGTGAGCTGTAAAATTATCGCATTTTCATTTAGGTTATATATTGAGCTTGGAGCACCATAGGCAAATATAGAACTGGTATTACTTTGATTAATTGGTGTATCTCGACCTTCAAAGTAGCAGTTTACAAAGTAGATGTTTTTTATATTATTTATATTGCTTTTTTGTAAACTTATTAAAAGTTTATGTAAGTTTTCACGAGTAAAACTTGGATCACCTGAAAACTCAATATAAAGATTATCAATACTATGATTGTTAATTTTGTCGTAATATAGCTTAGTTTCAAACCTAAAATCTTTGCCAAGAAATAATAATCCTGCAATCCCAGTTAGTAATTTAGTATTACTAACAGGTACGAAGCTTTTGTCAGCATTTCTTGAAAAAATTATGGTGTTGCTTTGAGGATCAATAATCTTAACTCCAACTAGAGCTGACTGAAGATTATTGTGCTTAAGAGAGTCGTATAATACTTGATTTAATTCTATTGAGTTTAGTGGGTATGCTATAGAGATTGCTAATATAAAAATAGTAGTGATTTGAATAATTTTGTAGACATTACTATCCTACTATTTAATTCTCAGAAATTTCATTATAGCTAAGATTCCAACAAAAAGCTAGAAGTGCTGTAGCAATTATACAAGAGCCTAGTAAGAATATAAATACAGCATCCCAGCCTAGCATTGTCGCGATGATACCAATTACTGCTTGTGCTCCGACTGTACCTAAGAAATAGCCAAATAATCCTGTAAATCCAGCTGCTGTACCACCAGCCTTTTTTGGTACAAGGTCTAAAGCAAATATCCCTATCAAAGCTACAGGACCATATATGAGTATTCCCATAGCAGATAATGAAAGTAAAAGTACCCAAGCTGTATCACTATACCAATATATAAATAAAGCACAAATAAATAAAAGCATACAGATAACACCCATAGGAGCTCTACGACTGCCGAAGAACTTATCTGTGATCCAACCAATAATGATAGTTCCTGGGATTGCTGGTAACTCAAATAGAGTAAACCCTAAAAGCCCAGTAGTAGTAGACATATGCTTTACATTAACAAGATAGTAAGTCGACCAGCTAAGAAGACCATATCTAGCACAATAAACAAAAGCATTAGCTATAGCAATTAGCCAAATCCACTTATTATTTAAAACATATTTTAAAAATATTTCTTTAGCTGAAAACTCTTGTTCATGGTGAGTTTCGGCAGTAGTATAGCCTTTATATACTTCTATCGCTGGTAGACCAACTGATTGAGGGGTATCTGCACCAGATATTAACACTAATATTGATACAAAAATACACATTACCCCTGCAACATAAAAAAGACCATGCCAGTCATCACGAAATAGCAATAATCCAATAGGCACAACAGCAATAGCTAGAAACCCTGCACCAACATTATGAGCAGTATTCCATATACCCATTTTAGTACCACGCTCATTAACACAAAACCAGTGTGTCATAATGCGTGCACAAGCAGGCCAACCCATACCTTGAATCCAACCATTTATAAGCATAGCTATAAACATTACAAGCACACCTAGTGATAGTAAGCTTGGTAGAAGTAAATTGATAAGTCCGGTTATAAGTAGACCAATCGCTAGAAATACTTTAGCATTACTTCTATCAGAGATATTTCCCATTAGAAATTTACTTATACCATAAGCAATACCTAAACCAGCTCCAATTAGTCCAAGTTCATCTGGGGTTAAGGTTGTGATATATTGTTTAGATACATCAAAGCTGCTACGCCCAAAGTAGTAGGTAAAGTAGCCGATATAAGCTACTAAAAACATTCTTAAGCGCCAATGAGGATAAGCTTTTTGGATTTGCTCTTTAGTTAGTAAAGGCAGAGTTTTTGCGGGTTTAAGGAAATTCATAATTAAAAATAATCTAGGTTAAACACTATTAGTAGGGTAAGTTTAGTTTAATTTGTGATATTGAGCAATATAAATTAAGCTTTTAAACAAGAGATTTTTTTGATAATTTTTTAAATATTTTTAGGAAATGGTACATTCGGGTATGCAGGCGGTAAATATAATCCTTTTGCAGCTTCTAGACCTCTTAGAATATCAGGTCTATCAGTTATAATACCATCAACTCTCCAATCAATTAATTTGTTGGCAATTTTATAGTTAAAGTCAGTTCCTTCAGCTTCAGTCCATCCCCATGTTACAACTTTGACACTTAATTTATGAGCTTCATCAAGGTCTTTCTTTGTTAAGTCTTTTTCATAAGGTTCCCAGAAAGTGCCACCTAGTTTATGTACCATCAGTGGGTAATTATAATTATAATCCTTAGGATCAAGAGGGAAGGTCCATTTTTGGTAGTCAATCATTTGTTTTGCTTGTTCGGCATTCATTGGTTCTGTAGTTCGATCAGTTAGATAGGCTGTTTTAACTTTTGGGTTTAGTTTTTGTAGATCTACCAAAGCTTGCCATTCAAAAGATTGAACCTCAACATTATCAGGCATCCCAGTTTTGACTAAAACCTTATTTAACGCTTCAGCCATTTCTTGAGCTGTCCAATTTTCTTTAGGGTCATATGGATTAGTTTTTATTTCTATTTGTAGGCGAATTCTGCTACCAACATTTGCTTTAACATAATTAATAACTTCTTCTAGTGTTGGTATATGAACATTATCCATACCAACATGGTCAGGATACATCTTTGCGGTTGCAGAGCCTGGTTTTAGATAACCAACAGTATATTTTTTTAACTGTGCTAAAGTGAGGTTTTTAATTGGAGTTTTTTCTGTTATCCAGTTACCTTTCTCATCTTTTGTCAGGTCAGGATTTAGTGTCAAATCATGTGTTACAACCAAAATTTTATCTTTGGTTATATTTACATCCATATCAATAACATCTACACCAATACGCATTGCTTCAGTGTAAGCAGGTAGAGTGTTTTCTGGAGCAAGAGGTCTATATCCTCTATGTGCGTATATATTAATAACATCAGCAATAGCTACACTAATACTACAAAGAGTAAGGGCAGTAGCAGTAATTATTTTGAACATTTAAAAGTTAAGTTAGTTTAAAATAGTATTTATATTACTATTCTAGGGTTAAATAGCAAGGTTTTTTTACTTATTTATGATATTTATTTACTTTATCATTCTAATATATCTTGATATTAGAAATTACAAATGCTTATAAAACTAAAGATTATAGATACATTAACTATTATAGTAGTTATTATATTAGGATTAGTTTATTTTTTTAAAGACCCCATTCTAAAATTATTCCGGGTTATGTCAGTACAGACATTAGATATATATCTTTACAGGTAAGTGGTAGAGTTCTTTGTTTAAATGTCGGTGAAGGTGCACCTGTAAAAAAGAGAAAATCATTATTTTTGATTGATTCATTAAAAAATCAAATAATATTAAAATCAAATAATTTTTGTATCGCGCTTTTGAAGCAGTAGCAGCAAATATGTTTTAAAATAAAACAAGCCATATATAGAAAAGATTGCTATCGATATATCCAACGCTAATACAAATTTAGCTGTTGTGACTAAAGAGTATCAACGTCAAAAATTATTATTAAAAAGGTGATAATACATCTAAAAAGCAGTTTGAACAAGCGCAGAGTAAATATATCCAAGCAAATAACCAATTAGAAACGCTAGAGGTAATACAAATTATCAATAAATTTACCTGCGCGAGATGATTTACGTGGTGCAGTTAATTTTATGTCGAAATTTATAAATAGTAATTCTGAGTATTTACAACAAAAAATTAATTTAGCTGATGTTAAGGCTTTAGAAGATGGTTATGTTTATCAAATCTTTTATCACAAAGGCGAAGAAGTAAGGGCATATAGTCCTTTAATGACCATTATAAATCCTAAAGATGTGTATATTGTTTTTTATTTACCAAAAGAAAATCTAACAAAAGTGCACCTTAGACGAAAAATTAACTTTGAGACTAATGCTAGTAAGAAATTAGAAGCTAGGATTAATTATTATATTTCACAAAAAACTAAATACACGCCGTCATTGTTGTATGGGATAAATTCTGACTTGGAAATCTCTTTTGAGGTACATGCTAAAGTTGACTACTCAGTTAATAGTTCTAAAATCCATATTGGATAGCCTATAAAGATAGAACTAAAATAATGAATGAAAAAGATGATCAGTTAATAATTAGATGTCAAAAACTTGACTAAGGTCTATGGTGATAAAGCTATAGTTGAAAATATTTCATTGCAAGTAAGAGAAGGTGATATTTATGGTTTCCTAGGACCTGACGGCTTAGGTAAAACTACCTTTATAAGGATGGTATATGGCCTAATTCCGATCACTAAAGGTGAAGGTACTTGTCTTGGTTATGATATTGATACAGATGCTAGCATTATCAAACAGCAAGTTAGCTATATGACACAGAAATTTACACTCTATCCAGATCTAACAGTTAGAGAAAATCTGAAAATTTTTGCTAGATTACATAGTCTGAAGAATATTAAAGAAGCAGTTGAGAAGACTATAGATAATTTGCAGATTGGCAAAGCTTAGTAGAGCAAATCAAAAAGTTTATGAACTATCAGGAGGGTGGAAGCAAAGACTTGCATTAGGTGTGGCAACAATTTATGATCCTAAACTACTACTTCTATATGCCCACTGCTGGAGTTGACTCAAAAGCGCGTAGAGAGTTTTGGGTTTATATTTCAACACTATCTAGCAATGGCATAACGACTTTAGTCTCAACTAACTATATGGATGAAGCAGAGAGGTGCAATAAATTATCATATATCGCCTATGGTAAAACTACTATCTAGTGGCACTCAGAAAGATATTATAGATAGTTGCGGTATCAAAATAAGAAACATATTTGGAAGATGCTGTTATATATCTAATGAAGACTCAACAGGGTAATTTTGCATGAAGTATTTTGATATTAATAGATATTATACAATTTTTCTCAAAGAAGTTATCCATGTGCTTATGGATAAGGCTACTATTGGGCTTGTATAGGTATATCTCTAATTCAGTTGATACTTTTTAGGTTTGCTATCAATATGAATCCAAAACATCTAAGCACAGCGATAGTGAATGGTAACAGTACATTACAAACAAACTATCTAATTGAGAAAATTAATAATACCAATTACTTTGATATTAAGTATCAAAACCTATCAAGAGATGATGCGATAACTTTAATGCGTAAAGGTAAGTTATAGTTTATAATAGATATTCCTCTAAATTTCACCAAGCAAGTCTATCGTGGTGAATCACCAGATATTCTAATAATAGCAGATGGAGCAAATGCTACAGTTTTAGATGCTGTTAATAAAGTTAAAGGTATTTACATTACAGTTAATATTTTTCCAATAAATCTGCAGATCAACATCAGCAACTTTTTAATTTTGTAATCCACAACAAATACAACCTTCAAAACAAAACACATAATAAGTATGTACCAGCACTAGCAGGAGTAATCCTTACTATGACAATGGTTATGGTTACTTCCTTAACTATTACAAGAGAGAAAGAATATGAAACTATGGAATCTTTGCTTGCTACGCCTGTAACATCTCTGGAAATTATCTTTGGTAAGATAACTTCATATATTGTTGTTGGCTATATTCAGCTACTATTGACTATTATTTTTGCTAAAGTGATATTTGGTATAATTATTGTAGGTAGTATTATATTATTACTCATTGCGACATTTCCTTTTATTTATTGTTAATCTTTTAGTTAGTGTAACTTTCTCAACTATTGCTGATACTCAGCTACAAGCAATGCAAGTGACATTTTTTTCTTCTTGCAATCGATATTATATCTTGATTTATGTTCCCTTTTGATGGTATGCCAGAATGGGCACAAGTGATAGGTAATATTTTACCATTAACCCATTATCTAAATAATCGTTAGAGAGATTCTTCTTTAAGGCGGCGGGTTTTTTGATTTTTAAATAGTATCTATCCGCTTTTTATTTTTATGATTGTTGTGTCAATTATTTGAAAATATAAGAATACGATTTAGATTATCTAGATGAAATTTAATTCTACTTAAATACAAATTTCTTTTATAATATCTTTAAGAATTAAAAATTAAAGTCTAAAAACTGGAAAAAAATTTGTTAAATTATAAAGAAAACTTCATTGGCAGAAATATTAAGTCATATGTATTATCTGGTTTTGTAGTTGTTGTTGTTCTTATCCCTGAAGCCATTGGCTTTTCATTTATCGCGGGAGTTTCACCTACAGTTGGTTTATATACAGCTTTTATACTAAGTTTGGTCACAGTATTGATAAGGTGGTAAACCCCGGGATGATTTCTGGTGCAACAGGAGCTGTAGCTGTTGTATTGGTCAGCTTAGGTATCAAAGTTAAAGCATCACTTTTTCCAGAAATGTTAATAAATTCACTTGCTGAATCTGGGGAACTTAGTAGCTATATACTACAATATATTTTGCTGTGTGCAATTATGGGCTGGCGTTATACAGGTTATAATTGGGTTATTGCGTCTTGGTAAGCTAATCCGTATAGTACCACAACCAGCGGTGTATGGATTTGTTAATGGTCTAGTGATTATTATTGCTTTAGCGCAGATTCCACTGTTTCATGGTGAGGACATTACTATGTATGTGCTAGTTGCTTTAACCATGCTAATTGTTTATTTTTTACCTAAATTTACAGATAAAATTCTATCAGGTTTGGTTGCAATCATTACTATCACAGCAATAGTAGTGGTTTTAAAGCTTCAAACTAAGAATGTTGGCGATTTAGCAGATATTTCCGGAGCATTTCCAAGTTTTACAATACCACATGTACATTTAACAGCGCAGTCATTTTTTATCGTATTACCATATGCTGTAATTGTTGCCTTAGTTGGGCTGATTGAATCTTTATTGACTCTTTCAGTCTTAGATGAAATGGATAATAAACGCGACAATTGCAATCAAGAATTTTATTGCTCAAGGTACAGGTAATATTGTTTGTAGTTTCTTTGGTGGTATGGCTGGCTTGTGCGATGATTGGTCAATCTATCGTCAATTTTACCAATGGTGGGCCGGGGCGTTTATCTTCATTAACAGCTGCTATATTGCTGATATTATTTGTTGTCGTATTATCTGGGTATATTCTTATATACCAGTTGCAGTGTTAGCAGGTATTATGTTGATGGTATGTATTATACTTTTGAATGGGAGAATGTCAATCGTATTCGGTTATATGCCTAATGCTGATAAAGTGGTTCTTGTCGTAGTTACTGTTATCATAGTATTTTCAGATTTAGCGATTGCAATTATCTCTGGGGTGATAATTTCAGCTTTAGTTTTTGTTTGGAAAAGTTCACAAGTTCATAGCCGTATTAATATAGAAGATCAAGATACAAAAGTTTACGAGTTTTTTGGACCATTGTTCTTTGGTTCAACATCTTCATTTAAAAGTTTGTTTGATGTAAATTATGATCCAGATAATATTATTTTAGATTTTGCTAACTTTTAGAGTTATGGATATTTTTGGAGTTCCTGAAATCGATGATATTATTAAGAAATATTTAGACTTGGGTAAAAAAGTTACACTTCAACATCTAAGTGAAGATTGTTGTAAAATACTTAAAAATGTAGGTTCATACTGTGTTTTTGAAGAAATAGATCTAACTTATAAAATAGCGAGGGATATCTAATGCAAAAAATCAAAATTAATACTACTAATGCACCACAGGCTATAGGCTCATATGAGCAGGCTATAAAAATTGGTAATCTTGTTTACACTTCTGGACAAATAGGCCTTAAGCCTGATGGTACTCTCTCTGGAGAGTGTATCAAGGAACAAACAACCCAAGTTATGCAAAATCTAAAGGCAGTATTAGAGGCAGCAGGCTCTAATCTAGATAAAGTAGTTAAAGCGACTATTTTTATCAAAGATATGACTGAGTTTAAGATAATTGATGAGGTTTATAGTTCATTTTTTGATGGTAATTTTCCAGCTCGTTCATGTGTTGAAGTTACGAGATTACCAAAGGATGTGAGAGTTGAAATAGAAGCAATCGCAATTACTGAGTAGAAAATTACTCAGTTTTATTTTTTTAATTTCAAACTAATTCAGTTGAAGATATTTTTTCTAAATTATATAAATAGTTTACTTAGGATACTAATATAAGCCATATTTATTATGACTTATAAATTTTAAGAGTTAGTATAAAAATTTTTCGCTACCTATATGCTTAGTTTTGCTTGGTATATAAGAGTATTGCTTGGAATTTTTACACCGCACTTTGCAATAGCATTGAAGCCTTTTGCAGATGTTTTTGTTAAGTTTATAAAACTTATGATAATTTCTTACCTTGGTTTCTGGTATCGTGGCAATGAATGATCCGACAAACGAGGTAAAATAGGTGGAATAGCATTATTATATTTTTTTGCAATGACTATTGTAGCTCTAGCAATAGGGATGCTTACAGCAAATCTACTTGATCTTGTTTTAGGGGTTGGGTATTAATTCTAATTCCTTGGATGCCAGTGCTGCAAAAGCTTACATCGGAGATGTAGAGCATAGTAGTGGAATTCAAGATTTCTTTATGAGTATTATTCCTGATTCTTTTACAGGCGCTTTTACTGGTGGAGATATTTTACAGGTACTTTTCGTATTAGATATTATTTGCTGTTGATTTAGTAATGTATGGTGAGCAAGGTAAATTAATACCTGATGCTATCTAAAGCTTATCTAAAGTATTTTTTAAGATAATACATGTCATTATGTATTATTCACCGATAGCTGCATGTACAGCTATTGGCTACATTATTGCAATGTATGGAACCGTTACTCTGATAGGACTTTTAGGCTTATTATGTTTTTATATTACCTGTTTGATATTTATAGTAGTTTTTTTAGGAGTTATATTAAAACTATATTGAGGTATAAATATTTTTAGATTGTTAGGATATATTAAAACTTAAATATTAATTGTTTTAAGAACTTCATCTTCAGAACCAGTTTTACCAAATTTGATGGAACAACTTGAAAAACTAGGCTGTGATAAATCAGTTATAAGACTAGTAATACCAACAGGATATTTTTTTAATTAGATGGTACAGCTATTTATCACTAGCAAGTAATATTTATAGCACAAGCTTTAGGCATAGAGCTTAGTTTTGTCAGCAAGTTTTTGCTGTTAATTATGGTAATTAGCTCAAAAGTATCAGCTGGATTTACAGGTAGTGTATTTATAATACTTACTAAGTATACTTAGTGCCTTAGAGTTGTGCCTGTAGCTGGGATTGTGATTATCTTAGGTATATATAGATTTATGTCAGAAGGGCGAGTAATCACAAATATGATAGGAATCACCATAGATACAATTATTTTATCTAAATGGCAGAAGAAATTAGATATTGATAGATTAAAACAAGAGTTAAGAACTTAGCTTATAATTTAATAACTCTATCAAACTTATCTAAAAGCTTAGCATTATGAGTTATAAAAATAACCGTTTTATTGTGCATAAGTCCAATTAGGTTTTCAAAAACTAATCTTTCAGTCTCTTTATCTAGTCCTTCTGTAGGTTCATCTAAGATAAGTATAGGTTTATGTTGTAAGAATGCACGAGCTAAAGCTAAACGCTTCTGTTGACCACCTGATAGTTGTCTACCAAGCTCACCAGTCCATGTATTAAGCCCTTTTGGAAGTGATTCAACATGTTTTCTCAGCTTAACTTTTTCTAAAGCTTTAAGAAGTTGATCCTCCGAAGCATTATCTTTAGCAATAACTAGATTTTCCTTGATAGTTGTATTAAAGATATGTGGAGATTGGTTTATCACGGTCATTAGATTTCTAAGTTGATGCTCATTAAATTCTTTAATGTTTTTACTGCCAATAGTTATTTCACCACCATTGACATCCCAAAATCTAGCTAAAAGATTAATGATAGTAGATTTACCTTTCCCTGTGGGTGCAAAAAGGGCAACCTTTTCATTCTGTTTGATTTCTAAGCAAAAATCTTTAAGCACAGATTGCTCTGAGTTATATCCAAAATCAACTCTATTAAAATTAATATTATAGTTATCTAACTGTATATCAGAATTTACTGGATACTCAATATCTGCTTTAGCATCTGTGATGTTTAAAATCCGCTTTGAAGCAGAAAGTGTTTTACCAAGATATTGGTATGCTAATGGCAAAGGCATAATTGATTCAGACATTGCCATTATTGCAAGGAATATTAACGCTATAAATGCACCATTAATATAGCCATTTTGAGTTAGTTTAACTGCGAAGATTGTAATCATAACAACAGTTAAACCTAGTGCTAAAGTAATTAATGCATTACCAAAGCCACTAATAATACTAATTTTTTCTTCTTGCTTTAATAATTTAGAGTTTTGTTGTTTTATATTCTCAAAATGCTTACCTTCTAAATCAAAGATTTTTAGTTCAGCTAGAGAGTTTACATGTTCTGTAATGTTAGTTTTTATTTCAGCACTAATCTGATTAAGATCTTGAGTTTTTTTCATAGCCATAAAGCTACTAATCAAAGGTATAATAAAGCCTATTACTAGTAAAGATAAGAATGTTAATAAAGCCAACCTGAAACTAAAAAAACTAAATAGCAAAGCTATAGTGATATTAGCTAAGATAAATACAATTGTTGGAGAGATTATACGAATATATAGATTATCTAAAGCGCCGATATCATTAACTAGGCGTGTAAGTAAATCACCACTTTTGTATTTATATAAGTGAGAGGGTACAAGAGGTTCAAGCTTTTTGTAGAACCAAACACGAATATCTGTAATTATTCTAAAAGTCGCTTCATGTGTTAGTATTCTTTCACCATATCTACTTAGAATTCTACCAAGAGAAAAAGAGCGTACTCCAGCAGAAGGATAAAAATAATTAAATGAAGTAGCTATAGCATAAGTAGTTGTTGCTAAATATCCAGTATATGAGATAAACCAGCCAGATAATGATATTAGCCCAATTCCCATAAGTATCGCTGACCATGCAAGTAGAGTACCTAAAAGCATCCATTGAGTTTGATTTTTAAACAGCTTTATAAAAGGGATTAAATTTCTCATGCTGTTACCTCATTTCTATAGAAATTATAGAATTTACTTTGAGTACTAACTAGTTCTTTAAATGTTCCTATTTCAATTATTTTTCCATCTGCTAAAACTACAATTCTATCCACATGCTCTAAAAAACTTAGTTTATGAGTTAATATGATAACAGTTTTATTGTGCCAGTTTGCTTTAAGTGATTCGATAATTTTTTCTTCACTATTTTTATCAAGACTTACTGTAGGTTCATCAAGGATAAGAACATCATGTGGCTTGAGGTACGCTCGAACTAGAGCTAATCTTTGTGCTTGACCACCTGATAAACCGATATTTTGTTCACCAATTTCTGTAGCTAAACCATTGTTTAAAGATTCAATAAACTCTTTAAGCTCAGCATTTGTGATAGCTGCGGTAATTTCTTGATCACTAGCATCGTTGTTTGCTAATAGTAAATTATCTTTTATTGTTCCTTTGAATAGCAAGGAGTTTTGTCCTAACCAAGAGATGTTTCTTAGCCAAGATTTTTCTTCGAGATCCTTTAGTTCGTTATTGTCGTTAATTAGAATACTGCCTTGATATTTTGTAAAACCAAGTAGAGTGTTTATTAGTGTTGTTTTACCAGCGCCACTAGCGCCAACTATAGCTATTTTTTCTTTATCCTTGATTTCTAGAGAAATATTATCAAGAGCTATCTTTTCAGCATATTTAACAGTTAAATTTTTAATTTTGATATTATTGATTTTATCAGTAAATATTTTATCTCTAGCCTGATGAGAAGGTTGCATTTCAAATATCTTAGCAATCTCTAGAGCAGCACCAACAGCTTCAGCTTTTGCGTGATAATGTGTGCTAAGTTCACGCAATGGCATAAAAAATTCTGGAGCAAGTAGTAGTATAAATAAACCGCCCTGCAAAGTAATATTATCCAGTGACCACCAGATATCATTATCTGCGCCTGTATTTATAAAGCCCATGCCAAGATATATTGCTACCAATGCGATAGAAGCTGCGGCAAAAAGTTCTAAAATTGCTGATGATAAAAAAGCAATTTTAAGTACTTTCATAGTTCTAATTCTATAATTATCAGAAGCTAGAAAAATAGTTTGAATATGGCTTTTACTTTTATCAAAAAGCTTAAGTGTAGTTAGACCTTTCAGCGTATCTAGAAAAGTTAGACTCATTCTAGCAAGTGCCTTGAAATGCTTTTGGCTCTCAGATTCAGCACCTAAACCAATTAGTACCATAAAAAGTGGAATAAGTGGCGCACATATCAATAGAAGTATTCCACAGACTATACTTTGTGGGAATATGAATACTAAAATAGCTAAAGGCATTAATCCAGATAGAGTTACTTGAGGTAAAAATTTAGTCAAGAAACCTGTCAAGCCTTCAACTTGTTCCATCGCACTTGTAATTATATTCGCATTAGAGGTTTTATTTAACTCAATTGGACCGAGTTGATTTACATGAGTCAAGATATCTTCACGAATTTGTTTCTTAACTATTGTAGCTGCTTTATAACTTACAATCTCTCTAATCCAACTAAGACTAGCTCTAATTAAGACTATAAGGCTAATTAGAACAAAATAAATACTAAGTTGGCTTTGTGTCGAATTTTGTAGATATGCATCGTAGGATATATGAGCTAATAAATATAATTGTCCGATTAATAGCAAGCCACTTAAAAAAGCTATAAGTACAGCTAGCTTAACCAATCCTTTAGTAGGATAAGAGATTTGTTTCAGCCATTTTCTAGCTACTTTTTTATCTTCTTTTGAAGCGTCTGAAAGCATTTAGATATTTTTTAATTTTAGTATTGTTTAGATTATAGCATAATCAACCTCTAAACTTCTTAAACCTAGCTAAACTCAACCATGAAATATAGTAAATTTATAAGTTTTATGGTAATTTCTATATTACCCAAATAAAGCTTAAAAGGAAGTATACAAAACAAATATCTTTATTTATTAATCACAGTAAGTTTACTGGTACCGCCACTATTGTGTAGCACAACATCTCAACCTACCGCTATGGATGTGCCAGCATAGGTTGTTAATAGTGATGCAAATATAACACAGGCTCAATCTCAGACTGCAAAAACATTGAATGACGTTGAGTCTGAAGATGCTAAAGCAAATATAGAGAAATCTGACAAAGCTGCAAAAACAAATCAAGAAATAATAGATATAAATGAAGCAGCCCATGGTATGGTTAGTTAATATCTAGAATGGGTCTGAAAATAAAAAAGTAAAAAGAGATTTATAATGAAGAGATTAGCTTTAACATTAATTGCCACGATAGGTCTGTCTGTATCGCCAGTGGTTTGCTAATGAAGGATTAACTAATTTAACCACACAAACAGATTCATATCAAACAGGTAAGAAATTAGGTCAAAATGTTAAACAGTTACAAACTGATATAAAAATAACGATATCTCAGGTTTCTAAAAAAATAGATCAAACTTCAAAAGACATTGAGAAAGATACTTCACAAGCTGCTAATAAGGTAGTCAATAAAGCCAAAGTTGTTCAAGCTAAGCTAACAAAGCAAACAGATAAAAGTGAAGATGCATTAGAAAAAATGGCAAATAATACCCAAGATAAAGCCCAGAGCTTTAAACAAGGCTTTGATGATGGTGGTGATAAAACATTCTAGCTAAGTAAAAAATTATGGTGATAGCTATATGAAAAAATTCCTTAAAAGAATCATCGAAAATATAAATATTCCTCTTGTGATTTTTCTGATGCTTGTAGGAACTTTACTTTTAGTAGCAAATATAAGGAGCGAGATTATAAAAACTGCTAAAGAAACAGTTAATCAAGCCGTTAATAATGTTTCAAAAACTCTCAATAATGCTGCTAAAAGTAATAGCAATATAGTTTAGAAAATAACTTACCTAAAGATAAATATAGTTGGATTTATTTTTATTTGTGTAATTACTTTGTAAAGTAGATGAATATTCCAATATATCATTGATAAGCTTGAAGCAACTGCAAGACCATATACGCCCCAATGAAGCGTAAAAATTACTCCTAGCACTATATTAATAACTAGAGCGATATAGAAAACAAAACATGTGTTTTTTTCATATCCTGCCATATTAAGAATTGTAGCAACACAACCAGAGAGAACATTTATTATTTGTCCAACCATTAATATACAAAATATAAAATACGATACGATATATTTTTTACCATACATTAAAGTGATTGGATAACCACAAATAATAAGCCCTAGAATAGCAAATATTGAGAGTATAAATATAATTCTAGTATAAGAAGTTATTTTATTTTGAAACTCTTCTCTAGAACAATTTTTATAATCATCAGCAATTTGTGATAGTACATTTGAATTAACGGCATTTAATACAAAGCTAATTAAGGTACCAAGTTGTAGCGCAACACCATAGAGAGCAATATTTGCTGGAGTTGATAACACTTTTAAGATTATGATATCTATTTGTGATAGTAACAATAAGCCCCACTGCATTAGAGCAAATGAGATGTTACTACCAATTGGTTTCGAGCTAGCAAAAGTATATTTTGATGTTTGAATAAGCCATATAGATGTTGTATATATTGTCATGATAATCATCATCGTACCAATAAGCATGGTGGTATCTTTTATGTACAAAAACATAAAAACTATGGTTAAGAAGAGCATAATAATTCTCAGACCAAGTTGAAGTAAGTTAGCAAGAATGACTACTCTTCTGGCAACAAAGAAAGATTGGAATATATTCGCCATAAAAAATGGTATGGCGAATAGCAGTGCAAAGTTCTCTATCGAATTATCATGATATTCAGAGTGATTATAAAAGATCATTATAGCAATTATTATAATTACTATAGCGAAACCTCTTTTGAAATACCAATTATGAACTAAAAAAGTTTTTTTGTTTCTTTGAAATTTATCGACTAAATCTGATTTACCCCAAGTGCGTGCTAAGATACCACCGCCACCCATTGTCGCGATCACAGCTAAAATAGTTGCAGCTGTAACGCCAAAAATATAAAAACCATAATCACTAATAGTTAGATGTCGCGCTAAAAGAATAGCAGTAATAAAGGCACAGCCTTGACCTAGTGCTTGCACTATCATAGTCTGTAAAGATTTAGATAAAATATGATTAGAAAATATTTTTTTTATCAATTTGTGTTAGTATTAAATTACGTCTAAAAAGATTTTAACAGTAAAGCATAGATAATATAAGAATAATTTCTACTAGGTTACTTTGCTTGAGAGTTATTAAAAGTTTCTAATGCAATAGCAAGAGATCCTTTTACACCAGTGCTATCACCAAATGATGCAGGAACTATAAATTTAGTCATATCTTTTAACGCAGGATAGTCAAGGTAGTTATTTAGATATTTAGTAACATTTTTGCGAATCATATCAAATAAGATTGTCTTATGCATTACACCACCACCGAGAATAATCCTCTCAGGAGAGAATGAGCATATATAGTTAACTAATGCTTTTGCTAAATATTCTGCCTCAAACTGCCATGCGATATAATCATCTGGTAATTTACTAGCTGAGCTAACATTCCAGCGCCTATTAATTGCTGGACCAGATGCTAATCCCTCAACACAATTACCATGAAATGGACAACAACCTTCAAAGTTATCTTGTAGGTTTTGTGGTATTAATAAATGACCAATTTCTGGATGCATTGCTCCTTGAACTAGCTGGTTATTACAAATAATTCCACCACCAACACCTGTACCAACGGTAAGGTAAATAAGATTGCTGATATCTTGAGCACAGCCCCATAGTTGTTCACAGATTGCTGCCGCATTTACATCTGTATTAAATCCAATTGGACCTGAGTAGGCTGACTTCACAGCACCGACAATATCAAAATTTTGCCATGCTACTTTTGGAGTGTTTGTGATATGACCATAAGTTTTCGAGCTGGGATTAATATCAATAGGTCCAAAGCACGCCAAGCCTATAGCTTTAATATTATATTTGTTCTGATAATCTTTTAGAACCTTAATAACCTCAGACATCGTTTCGTTTGGAGTTGTTGTGTTTGTACGATGATGCTCTATCACATTACCGTTGGTATCACCAATAGTTATAAAAAATTTGGTACCACCAGCTTCTATACCAGCTAAATACATAAATCACTCTTTTGTCAATAAAATTAGGTATAAAGATTTTAGCATTATTCGCTAATAATATTTAGATAATTACTCTTTAAAGAAATAAAAATAACAAATTTAGTGATTTATTTAATAACTGAAATTCCGCCCATATAGTTGATAAGAGCATCAGGAACCATTATAGAACCATCCTCCTGCTGATAGTTTTCAATAACTGCCAAAAGCGTTCTACCAACTGCCAAACCAGAACCATTTAGAGTATGTACAAACTCAGGCTTTTTCATGCTTGAATTTTTGTGTCGAGCTTTCATACGGCGTGCTTGGAAGTCACCGCACCAACTACATGAAGATATTTCTCTGTAAGTATTTTGCGATGGTAGCCATACTTCTAAGTCATAAGTTTTTTTAGCACTAAAGCCCATATCACCAGTACATAACTTCATAACTCTATATGGTAGATTAAGTTTTTGTAAGACTTTTTCAGCATGTAATGTGAGTAACTCTAGAGACTCATCACCTTTATCTGCAGTAGTAATATGTACTAATTCGACTTTTTCAAACTGATGCTGACGAATCATACCTTTAGTATCACGCCCATATGAGCCAGCTTCACTTCTAAAGCAAGGCGTATGCGCTGTATAGTATCTAGGTAAAGATTCTGTATCTAAAATTTCATCCTTTATTAGATTAGTGATTGGGACCTCTGCTGTAGGTATTAAGCTATATTCAAAATCTCCCTCAAGCTTAAAAAGATCAGCAGCAAATTTTGGTAACTGTCCAGTACCGTATAAACTATCATTATTAACTAGATATGGCACATATAATTCTTCATAACCATGTTTTTCCGTATGCATATCAAGCATAAACTGTGATAGAGCACGATGTAGTTTAGCGACCTTATTTTTCAGTACCATAAAGCGACTACCAGTAATTTTAGCTGCGGCTTTAAAATCAATCATCTTAAGGATTTCACCAATATCAGCATGATCTTTTGCTGGAGTTTCTGGGTGAAACTCACGCGGTGTTCCCCATCTTCTTATTTCTATATTATCATTCTTATCTTTGCCAACTGGTACATCATCAGCAGGAAGATTTGGCATTGATAGTAGCGTTTGATTTATAGAATCTTGTAGCTCTTTAAGCTCTTTTTCAATAATTTTGAGTTCTTCATTAATTTGATTAACTCTAGCAAAGATATCACTAGTATCTTTACCTTTAGCTTTTCTTTGACCTATTTCTTTTGAGATAGTATTGCGCTGTGATTGTAGATTTTGAGTTCTTTCTTGTAGATATTTTCTTTTTTGCTTTTGGGCTTCAAATTCAGCTATATCAAACTTATAACCTCTAGTTGCAAGCTTTTTGGCAACTTGTTGTAAATTATCCTTAATATATTTAGCATCAAGCATTTTACCTAAAATCCTTATTTTTCAAAGTTAAAAATAGTTCTGCCAGTCATTTCTTTAGGCTGGGCTATACCCATGATATTAAGTATAGTTGGAGCAATATCAGAGAGTTTACCATTTTCTAAAGCAACTTGAGCTTTTTTATGTCCAACATATACAAAAGGCACAAGGTTTGTAGTATGAGCTGTATGAGGTTTTTGTGTTTCTGGATTAACCATTATATCAGCATTACCATGATCTGCTATGATAAACATATTACCATCATGCTCAAGTATAGCATCTTTAAATCTAGCAAGACACTTATCAAGATACTCAATTGCTTGCATAGCAGCTTCGTAATTACCTGTATGACCAACCATATCCGAGTTAGCATAGTTACATACTATACAGTCATATTTACCACTGTTAATAGCAGCAACTAACTTATCAGTAACTTTTGGAGCTGACATTTCTGGCTGTAAATCATAAGTAGCCACCTTTGGTGATGGAATAAGTATTCTATCTTCCCCTTCGAATTGTTCTTCTCTACCACCATTAAAAAAGAATGTTACATGTGGATATTTTTCAGTTTCAGCTATTCTTAGTTGAGTCTTATGATTTTTCATTAATACTTCACCTAGAGTATTTACAGGTTGCTCAGGTGGAAATGCTATAGCACATTTAAGTTTAGAGTCATATTCTGTAAGTGTAGTGAAGTTTATATTAAAATGTTTTTTTCTTGGAAAATGATCAAAGTTTTCATCAATAAAAGCATGCGAAATTTCTCTGGCTCTATCTGCTCTAAAGTTCATAAAGATAACACTATCATTATCTCTAACTTTTACAAGGTATCCACCTTTTTTGATACAAGTAGGTATGACAAACTCATCAGATTGATCACGAGCATATGACTGCTCTAGTGCTTCTAATGCTGAGTCGTAGATGAACTCAGCATTAGCATTAACAATAGCATTATAAGCTTTCTCTACTCTATCCCAGCGATTATCTCTATCCATTGCATAATATCTACCACAAACACTAGCAATATACCCTAGGTTTAGATCTTGTAATAATTTATCTGCTTTTTTAATTGATTTTTCTGCAGAGCGTGGTGGAGTATCTCTACCATCTAAAAATGCGTGTAAATATACTCTTTTGATACCTTTTTGTTTGGCGATTTTTATCATCTCAAAAATATGCTCTTCATGCGAGTGAACACCACCTGGTGAGAGTAGTCCGATTAGGTGTAGGTTTGAGTCATTTTTGATGACATTGTCAATAGCTACACAGATGGCTTTATTATCACCAAAAGTTTTTTCTTCGATAGATTTATCAATTTTTGTTAACTCTTGATAGACTACTCTACCACAACCTATATTTACATGACCAACCTCAGAGTTGCCCATTTGACCTTTAGGTAAGCCTACTTCTAAACTAGAAGCATTAATAAGTGTTTTAGGAAATTCTTGCCAAATACTATCCCAAGTCGGAGTGTTTGCGTTTTTGATAGCGTTAAAATAGTCACTATCACTATAACCCCAGCCATCTAGAATTACTAAAAGAGTAGTTTTTTTCATAATTATCCTCAAAAACTTTTAACCTTTGAAATTGTTTTTTGATACGCAAGCATAATTATAGCTTTATATTTAGAGTTTGTCTGCTTTAATACAGGATTTTGCGGTGTTTTTGGGTTTATTGTATCTTAGTATTTACTAATCTTATTTATGTAAAGTTGTTTTTCTTATATAATTTATATAGCTTTTGTCCACTTTATTTATTAGGATATTTTTTTTCTATGAAAAAGAATAAGTTACCTGTACTTAATAAAACAAATACTCTAAATGCATTGATTAATACTTTTGCTGAAGAGCTAAGAAGTAAGGGTTTTGAGGGTGATATTCATTCTGACTATGCTTCAAGGATATCTTCTTCTATGGATAATAGTGTATATTTTGTCGTTCCCGATCTGGTTGTATTTCCCTATGGTAAAGATGATGTAAATAGAATTTTTGCTTTAGCAAGTAAGCAAGAATACCACGAAGTTAAATTCTCGCCTCGTGGTGGTGGAACAGGTACAGCAGGGCATTCATTATGTGCTGGGATAATTGTTGATACGAGCCGTTATATGAATAATATCCTCGAGATAGATTTTGAAAATGAGTTTGTTAAAGTTGAGCCTGGAGTTATTTTGGATCAGCTTAATAATAGTTTAGCTGATTCGGAATACTTTTTGCACCTAATCTTTCTCCAAGTAATCGAGCAACTTTAGGTGGTATGGTTAATACTGATGCTTGTGGTAAAGGTTCGAGAATTTATGGTCGTACCAGTGTGCATATCTTAGAGCTTGAATGTACTTTAGTAAATGGTCAGAAACTTACGACAAAAAAATTAGCTTAAAAGACATTAATGAAGATAGTCTAAGTAATGTTGAGAAAAATATTTATGCTACAGTTATTGAGCAGATAATTAATAAGTACGAACTAATACAACAAAAATTTCCTAAGTTAAGTCGCTATCTAACAGGATATAATTTAGCTAAAACATATGATAAGAATGATGAGACCGTTAATCTTAGTTATTTAGTTTCAGGTTCTGAAGTAACTCTTGCTTTTGTCACAGAACTAAAGCTAAAACTAACTAAAAAACCACAATACAAGGCGCTATTTGCAATCTCATACGGTATTTAATTTAGCATTACAGGCAGCGAGAGAATTACTATCTTTTGAACCTTCGGCTATTGAGACGATTGATAATAATATTGTTGAAATTGCTAAAGGTGATGAGGTTTATCATAAGATAAAATATATGTTTGAGAAGAATGGTTCAATCAATCTAGCAGCTATAAACTTTGTTGAATTTATTGCAGATACTCAGCATGATCTTGATAACAGAACATCGCGTTTAGAGAAGCAATTATTAGAGAAGCAAATAACCTTTCATCTTACAGAAAGTCAAGAAGATATGGATAATTTATGGGAATTACGTAAAAAAAGTTAGCATACTAGGTGCGATGAAAGGTGAGCGTAAGCCAATTCCTTTTATAGAGGATACAACTGTTGCTCCAGAGATACTTGCTGAATATATAAGAACTAACAGTGTTATTAGACTCCTATGATATCAAATATGGAATGTTTGGCCATGTAGATGTTGGTTGTTTACATGTTCGACCCGCGCTAGATATGAGCTCTCTAGAGGATTCACAAAAAGTCAAGCAAATAACCAAAAAAGTTAGTGAACTAGTCAAGAAGTATGGTGGTCTTCTTTGTGGTGAATATGGCCATGGCTATAGAAGTGAATATCTCAAAGATTTCTTTGGTGCTGAGCTATATGAATCTTTAGGACACATTAAAAAAGCTTTTGATCCATACAATCAATTAAATCCAGGTAAGATTACGGTTCCTAATGGTAGTAGTGATAAGCTTGTCAAAGTAGATGGACCATTTAGAGTCTATACTGATGAACAAGTTCCCAAGTCAATGCGTCAGCAATTCTCTGGAGCATACAATTGTAACGGTAATTCACAATGCTTAAACTATAATCTAGATACGGTCATATGCCCATCTGCTAAGTCCAGTAGGAACTGGTTATACTCACCAAAAGGAAGATCGGCGGTGTTACGTGAGTGGCTAAATCAGCTTTCTGCAATAGGGTACTTAACAGTTGATGAAGTTATTAATACAGGTTTTGATAAACCGGAGGACTTCCTAGATGATTTTTCTCATCAAGTTTATGACTCATTAGATAAATGTCTTGGCTGTAAGGCATGTATTACAGGTTGTCCTATAAAGGTTGATATTCCAACAATGAAATCGCAGTTTTTATATCACTATCATTCCAAGTATAAAAGACCAGGATTAGACTATTTTGTCAAATATAGTGAAGCTGTATTAAGAATTAATCTATACATGCCAAAAATCTTTAATGATATTTTTAATATTCAATTCGTCAGAGCTGGTTTAGCTAATACAGCAAGATTTGCAGATACCCCACTTATTAGCTCATTAAATTTAAGAGCACAGTTAAAACAAAGAGCTGCTCCTAAGTTTAATTTAGAAGAAATGAAAAAATTATCACCAGAGCAGAAGAAAAAACAGTTTGTATTGTTCAAGATATCTTTACATCGTTGTATGACACGCATATTGTTTTGACATTGTATGATTTCTTAACTGCTTTAGGCTTTAGAGTTTACTTTGCACCATTTAAAGTAAATGGTAAACCAGCACATGTTAAGGGATTTCTTAAATATTTTAAAAAACAAGCTTTAAAAGCCACAAAACTATATAACCAAATTGCTGCAACAAAAATAGAAATGATTGGTGTTGATCCAGCGATGACTTTAATTTATCGAGATGAGTACCAAAAAATTTGCGGAGCTCAAGTAAGATTCAAAGTTAAATTAATCCAAGAATGGCTAGTTACAAAATTAGATACTTTACCAATAATGCAAAGTATGCTTGATAAAGAGTTTAGTCTTTTATAATCATTGTACTGAAAATCGTTATCAGCTATTTCTATATTACAGTGGCAAAAGATTTTCAAACATTTTGGTGTCAAAACAAAAGTTGCAAAAGTTGGTTGCTGTGGAATGTCTGGAAGTTTTGGCCATGAAACTAAGCATATAGATATGTCAAAACATATATATAATTTAAGCTGGAAAGATAAAATTCAAGAGTGTGATATAAGGTCAGCTATTGCTACAGGTTTCTCATGTCGATGTCAAGTAAAAAGGATGGAAGGTCATACAATTAAACATCCTAAGAAATTTTAGAATTAAATCGAAAAAAACAACAAAAAGTGTTGACACTGAGATTAGGATAAGTATAATTACCAACATTCGTAGCGGGTTGTTAGCTCAGTGGTAGAGCAGCTGGCTTTTAACCAGTTAGCCACAGGTTCGAATCCTGTACAACCCACCACACTTATTTCTCATACCGTTTCATACAATATCACAAAACTAATAACAATGTTTTGAGATAGGTTCATTGTATCAAACAATATCATTTAGACTTATTAATCCTTGATAGTAGAGTACATTAAGAGTACGTACCTGTTTTCAATATACACTCATGGCTATATAGGTTTAAGCTTAATGGTAGGCCTGATAGTTTTACTATTGGTAAGTATCAAGACTTATCTATTATTGAAGCTAGAGAGTTAGCAATATTTCAGTAATATAATAACATTTCTCTCTACAAAAATAGATAAGCCCAGGATTGAAGTTTCTACATTTGCACTACTATAATTATATTACCATCTTTCATAAGTAATGCAACGCCAACTTTAAAGCCAGAAAATGGTGCGTATGCATTATTTTACATAAAAGCTTCTTTTACATGTTCAATTAGTTGCTGATCTTATTTTTGTGTCATTTTTAACTTTTTAGTAAGTTACAATCTTTTATATATCTTTTGTCTAAACAAAAAAACTATTTTCAATAGAATATTTGGTTATCATCATGATATTGCTCATACCCTCATCATATTTACTTTTATCGATATATTCAGAAGTAATTCTTTTTGCAGTACCGTGCACAGACAGCTTGCTTCTAGACCAAAAGTAGCACATACGGTAAATAATGCTGATGATTTCATTTCAAAATTAGTACATTTAGCTTACGCCATTCATCTAGAGAGTTTATGAAATGTCTTCTAATGTAGCCACTATAATTATCTTTTCTATCTTATCCAGGGTAGAAAGTGTCAGATGAGCTAGTTATGCCACAGTGGATTTTTTTATTAAGTGCCTGAGCTGAGCGATATAGAGAATTATTAAGCTTAAAGCTTGCAACTGCAAGTTATTCAAATGGAGCGTAATGATATGATGTTCCATATAATCTTACTGATGCTGTACTTAGGATTAAGTCACCAATTTTAATATTCTTTTGGATTGCCTACATTTTCCAATGTGGGTGAATTTTTTAACACTGATCATGGCAGCTCTTCTATACATGTTGCTACGAATGTCCCTACCCATACCTGTTGATATTACAATAATCATTTTGATTAGTAACTTTTGCTAGTTATGAGGTATATTCTTGGTTAGGTGCTAAGGAAATAACATCAGCATCCAACACTTTGCCAAGTATTCTTATCTTTTAGGATCTATAGATAATATAGCTATTTGAGCAATATTTATATTACCCATAGTTTTAAAAATAAAGATTATTGGTTGTTTATAAATAACTCTACTGTTAAATTTTAAATAGAATAATCCGAGTATTTTTTTATAATTACGGCAAAAAATAATTTATAAAGTATGATAAAACAACAATATGCAGATTTTGCAATTATCGAAAATTTTCTATTATGTGAAACTCCTAAGCAATGGATACAGAATGCTTTAGAGATATTGAGCTGATGCTCATAAATCATGCTCATTGTGAAATGAAAGCCGTATCTTCAGCAATGACATATATTTACAGACATACAGATAAGTATGATTTGATTACTAGGATGTCAAAAATAGCTAGAGAAGGAATTAGTCCATTTTGAACAGGTAATGCGTATTCTAAAAAAAGTGATATACAATATAGAGCTAACTGCTCCAATATATGCTAGCCAATTAATCAAAGCTACTAGAACACATAAAAAAGGACGTTTTATAGATGCTTTGATAATCTGAGCTTATATTGAGCGTATTCTTGTGAAGATTTGCAAAAATTGCACCATTTTTAGATGAGGAGTTGCAAAAGTTTTATAATGGTCTATTACAATCTGAAAAAAGACATTTTACAATATATTTTCACTTTGCCAAAAATATTCATCAGTAGATATTGGTAATCATATAGCAGGAATAGGAGAGATAAAAAAATCAGCTGATAATGAATTTCATTTTCATAGTGTGTTTGGAACTTTTAAATATTTTATTGGCTATGATTTATAGTATACATGCTGTATATTATTAGATAATCGGTAACTTCCACTTATAAATTATTGATATAATCCTTACTGTTAAACCAATTCCTATTATTAGTATCGCACTTATGTATAAATTTATATCTAAATATATAAAAATAATATTCATTGCACCAACTATTGCTGCGACAGATGCATATAATTCTGCTTTAAATGCAACAGGTATATCGTTACAGATCATATCACGCATTATCCCACCAGCAACTCCATTAAGGATAGCTATAACAATACCAACAATAATAACACTAAGGAACTGCATATGAAAAACTTGCGTGCAAATTTAATAAGCTATACTACTACCAATATATGCAAAAGCAATTAAACCAATTGAGTCAAGAATCAAAAATATCTTATAAAACTTATTAATATATTTTTGGGTAAAATAGCTATAGTTGAGAAAATAGGCATATCACAATATAGTGCGGATGAAGTATAATAGTTACTGGTAGATTACCTAATAAAACATCTCTAACAACACCACCACCTAAAGCTGTTATAAGGGCAATTGCAACAACCCCAAAGGCATCCATATTTCTACGAGATGATGATATAACACCAGTCATACTCTCGGCAATTATGCCTAAGAGGAACATAACTGAAAAAATAAAAAGTCCTGTGATACCAATGTGATACATAGTTATTTCCAACAAGCAAAGTTGACTATATTTTAGAGATTATTTTTAGAATTTAAATGATTTTTTGATATTAATTTTGCTGAAATATTTGTAGTGTTTTTCTCTTTTAAAATATCAAATCCTTCAAGGCTACATTCCGCTGTTTTTTCAGTCTCAATATATATTAATGTTTGGTTCGGGATATGTGGATTTTCTAATACTGATTTTAGTGCTAGTGGAACAATATTTTTATTAAAAGGTGGGTCTAAAAAGATGATTAAGCGTGAATTTAGGGTATTTAGATTAGTGAGAGCTTTGATACTATCTGTTTTATATATCTCAAAATTTTCTATAGCGAGAGTTTTAAGATTTTCTTTAATTTGTAGTAGTGCTTTAAAATTAAGGTCATAAAATATTGCTTTAGTAGCACCACGCGAGATACTTTCTATTCCTAAACTTCCGCTACCAGCAAAAGCATCAATGCAAATACTATCATGGATAAATAGGCTTAACCAATTAAAGATCGTTTCTTTGAGTTGATCTGATGTTGGTCGTAAACCGTTAACATTTGGGAACTTTAACTTACGATTTTTATATTTACCAGAAATTACACGGATAGAATTTGTTTTCACTTATTCGACATCTCCGACCATTACTGTTATAACTTTATTGGTTTGGATTGCTAAGAAAGCTTGATTTATCTCTTCAGCCGTGACATTACTGATATTATCAACATAGCTGTCAAAGAAATCTAAAGGTAGATTCTTGTTTGCTATAGCTGAGAGCATATTCAGTTTAGAACTATTTTTGACACAGCTAAGTAAATGAGTGCCTTTGATATGTTTTTTAGAGTTTACTAAAGTTTTTTTATCTATAGTGGTGCTGATAAAGTCATTGTAAACATCTCTTATGGTTGTTAAAGCCAGAGAAGGATTACTAGTTTGTGCAGATATTACAAAGCTACCATAATCTGTATTAATGTTTGCCATACTAGAAATATTATAAACTAAACCAAGCTCTTCACGGACTTTATTAAAAAGTAAAGAGTTAAGATCACCACCACCAAGTATCTCATTACCAAGTTTTAATGGGAAATACAATGGATCTTCAATATCTATAAGTAGTTGATGTCCTACTAAAATTGCTGTTTGTTTACTTGAGAAACTTTTTTTTATGGTTAATGATTCATTTGTTTGTTGAGAAAATTTTTGGGTATTTTGTTGGCCTTTTACCAAAAAGTTTACTAGCTGCTTAGAGATACTTTCTGCTTGATTCTGATTTATCGCACCAACAAGACAAATATTTGCATTATTAGCACAAATATATCTATTAAAGAATTCTTCGATATTTTTAGTATGTATATTACTAATAGTTTCTTTATAACCAATAGTAGGATAACTATAGGGGTTATTGCTAAAGAGATTTTTTGAGAATTCTAACGATGCTAAGTAATTAGGTTGTTGGTTTAAATAATCAATATGTGTTAACGTTTGGATTCTTTCTCTTTCTAAAATATTAGAGTCAAAACTTGGTATTGTAAAAATCTCTTCTAATATCTTAAGAGTATTGTCAATAATGCTTCTCTCGTTAAGAAGACGTATTTTGATATTAAAAAATTCTTTAGTAGTTTCAGCGTGAATTGATATTCCGTTATCGGTAATTTTATTTATCAGCGCTTGCTCACTTGAATTTTGTGTCTTTGTTGCAAACATACCTACGACTAAATCAGCTAAACCATTTAGTCTACCATCAAAAGCTGATCCAGCTCTGAAATTAAGTTGAATATCTAACATTGGTAAGTTGTGCGATTCTTGAAAATATATGGGTGTATTATCAATATTAAATTTATCAATCATCGTTTTTTTAATCCCTTAGTAAATGTAGAGATGCAAGATTTTGTTTATCAAAATATTTATTAAGTACACGATTAACGTCACTAACTGTTACATCATAAAGTTTCTCAAGGTATTTATAGTAGTCAACATCAAGGTTGATACTAGCTAAAGAACCTATTAGGTGTGCTTGGGTTTCTAGAGAATCCATCGCAAATACTTTATCGGCTTTGATAGTTACTTTTGCTCGATTTAGCTGCTCTGTAGTAATACCTTTATTTCTAAGTTTAGTTATAATATTTTGTATTTTGTTTTGAATACTATCTAGCTCTTGACCGTGATTCGCTATAGCTGTAATTGTAAAAATTTCTTCGCCTTTTATAAAGGGTGAATACTCACTATCTAGATGACAGCATAAATTTTCTTCTCTTACTAGTTGTTGCTGCAATATTGATGCATCAGCATTACCAAGAATATTATTAAGAACTAGCAGAGCAAATGGATCATTAGCTTGATAATCTGTCGTTAAAGAGGGCGTAATATATCCTAATATTATTGCAGCAGTATCATTTGGTGATTTTTTTACTTTAAAGTGTCTATAACCAATATTAATTAAGCTAGACTCTTTTTTTGTGGCTACTAGTTGAGATTTTGGGATATTAGCAAAATAATCCTTAGCCATTGATAATGCAGAAGCTGTATTAATATCTCCAATTAAAACAATACTTGAGTTATTTGGAGCATAATTTTGTTGATACCATTTTTTGAGATTATCAAGATTATAGTTTTCAATATCCTCACGCCAGCCGATAACAGGAGCACAGCGCGAGTTTTTTTGATACGCAAGCTGCATAAATTGCTCAAAAGCATAACTAAAAGCTTTATCTTCTACGCGCAAGTTTCTTTCTTCTAAAACGACTTTTCTTTCAGGAATAAACTCATTCTCATCAAACAATAAATTAGTCATTCGCGATGATTCTATAGATAAGCTTAATTCGAGATTTTTCTTATGCCAAAATTGGTAGTATGCAGTGTAGTCAAAGCTTGTGAATGCGTTTTGAGTGCCACCATTATTTTCAACTATGCTATTTAAGTCATCTTTTGAATATTTATCGGTACCTTTAAACATCATATGCTCAAGCATGTGGGATATGCCAGTAAGTTTTTCAGGCTCATATGTTGAGCCGACTTTGTACCATATTTGTGCTAAAACTACAGGTGCTCGTATATCTTTTTTTATATAGATATCTAAATTATTATTTAGAGAATACTTTTCGATACTCATATTATTTTTATGTTTCTTTTGATTTTATAAACAAATATATTAACAATATTAGCGCTATAACAATTGGTCCTGCAGCGCCAAGTATTGGTGGTAAGTGTAAAATTAGTGCAATTGGACCAAATATTTGGTTTATGATAAAAAATGCAAAACCAAAAAATGCTCCAAGTAAAAGCTTAAGTATCAGCGTTGATGACCTTGTTGAACCAATACTAAGAGGTACTGCAAGTAGAATTAGTATCATCAAAGCTAATGGCTGAAAAACTTCTTGCCAAAACTTTAAAGATATAGAATCTTTTACTTGGCTATCTGAAAGCATATAGCTAGTAAGTTGAGAGAAGTTTAGATAATCATTATCGTTTATGGTGATAACTTTAACTACTGAAATAGGTATTGGGTTTGACCATACAGCATTAGTCATTGTCGTGACTATATCAATGTGTTTTTGACCATTTCTAGAAGGAAAGATGATTTTTCTTATATTAAAAACATTAGCTGAAGCATCATTAACATAAGTTGCACTTTCTGCATAACGAATTTCTCTAATTTTATTATCTTGTAAGATAAATTTTCTAATCCCACAAGCTTTACCTTTAGTAGGCTCTATATTGGAAATATTCATAAAACCATTAGGGGTTTTCAGCCATAGGTTATGAGTATTATATGTAACCATATTGGTATCTGCTTGTCGCTGTAAAATTGGAGCTATGTAACCACCAAAAACTATAGTTGTCACAGAGCCAATTATGCCAACTAAAACTACACCTTTAGCAATTTGAGCTGTAGAACGACCAAAGGATCTAAGTACAATTATCTCTGAATTATTTGCAAGCAGACTTAAACCCATAAGAGCACCAACCATCGCACATGCAGGTAGTAGCGTATATAATATTCCGGGAAGTTCGAATAGTGTGTTTATGATAAGCTCAAAATTACTAGCATTACCATTATTGTTACTTACTTGGGCTAAGTATGTAAAGATAAAAAATAAAATACAGAAAATTATAGTAACTACTAGAAAGCTACTAAATACAGTCTTAAAAATATAGCGATCGATGCGATTTAGTAACATTATTTTTCCTTCTTAGAAGATCCATTATCTTTTTTAATAGTTCTAATAGCAAAAATTGTAAAAAAGATGTGAGGTAGCCAAAAGCCTATCCACACGGGTATACTACCATTTGTCATAAGAGTATTAATAAACATATTTGCACATAAGTATATAGCCAATACAACTACTGCTGGTAGAAGTTTAGTATATTTATTTTGCCTTGGTCTTAATCGACAAAGAGCAAGTGCTAATAGCGAAGATACTATAACTGTTATTGAGTTATTAACACGCCCAAAAAATTCTGCCTTACATGCAGTACTGTTATCTTTATCATCAAAATTTTCTATAAGTGTGTGCATGTACAATCTATCTACTCGATCATGATTGTAATCACGATCAGAATTATCAAATATAGTATATATCGTTTTTTTAGCATTATCATAACTATATTCAGAATTTTTCGAGTTTTTAGTGTAAATATTTACATTTGTAAAATCTATGTAAGCAGCAGCTTCATCTGAGACAATTTTTGCTGTTGGCGAAGTCATAACTCTATATTCGCCATCTTGCGGAGTATCCTGATATAAAAAAACATTAGATAAGGTATTTCCTGATTTATTACCTATATAAATAACTTTCCCATCCGGAGTTTTAATTATTTTCTTATCAGTTATCGATGATAAAAGAGCTTTGGCAGATAGCGAAGCCTGATAGATATCTAGAGTTTGTTTTGAAAGCGGGTTTATATACATCACGGTTAGTAATGTTATCACGGTTAATGCAAATACGGGCTTTAGAGTAAATTTAACAATTTGCATCCATGTAATACCACCAGCAAGTGTCACAAACATTTCATTATTAGCAAAGTATTTACCAAAACAAATGACAATAGCTAAAAATATCGCAATAGGAGCAACCAAACTTACGTTTTCTGGAATTGTCAATATAATAAAACTTATTATCGACTCAATTCCTAATCCTTGCGAGTAGGCTTGTTGAAAAAGTCTAATTAGTAGATTTGCAGATACAATAGATATTATAAATAAAGTGATCGATGTAAAAGTGTTAACTATATCTTTATTGTAGTATTTTTCAAGAATCAAGGTATGCCACTATATATTTATAATAATTACGCTATTAGCAATTTTATATTTTTTATCGGTAAAAGTCAGTAGATAACATTGCTAGCTTCAAAATTTTAATGCGTTAAAATGTCTTTTTTGTTATTCTATTTAAGGAATCATTATTAATAGATCTAATGGAGCTTTAATGAAAATAGTTGTAAATAACCAATCGACATTAGCTGCTGAGCTAATGATAGTTGCTCAAGAAAACCTGCAAAAGCTAGTTGAGCAAACAAAGTGTCCAAATTCAAAAGCATTGCTTGGTAGAAATGTTTTTAAAGCAAAATCTGGTGAAGTTTTACCTTTATTGCATAGTAATAAAGTAGTTATTCTTTTAGGTTTAGGTTTAAGACACGATTTTATTGCTTCAGAGTATGATAAAATTTTTGCTAAAGCTGCAGAACAACTCAAAAAGCTATCTATTAAAGAAATTTCTGTAAATATTGATTATGTTTTTGAAAATCGAAATGCTAAGCAGTTTACTTTAGATACAGTTAGAGCTTTAATATCGGAGACTTATGTTTTTGATCAATTAAAATCTGAGAAAGAAAACTATTCGTTAGAACAAATTGAACTAGTTTACTCTGGGGATCAGGATATAGAAGACTCAGCAAAAATTGGTTCAGCTATTGCTTGTGGTCAAAACTACGCAAAAGATTTGCAAAATCTTCCAGCAAATATATGTACTACTGATTATATGCTAAATGAAGCAAGAGAGCTAACATCGAAGTATGCTACATTTAGTCTTGATTATCTAGATCAATATGCCATGGCAGAGTTAGGCATGGGATGTGCTTTAGCTGTTGGTCGCGGTTCTGATATGTCTAATTATACCGTGTGTATGGAGTATAATGGTAGTAATGAAGGAGATGCTCCAATAGTCTTGGTTGGTAAAGGCTTGGTTTTTGATAATGGTGGTATTTGTATCAAACCAGCAGCCGGTATGGACTCGATGAAAATGGATATGGGTGGTGCTGCAGCTGTTATGGGAACTATGAAAGCTCTAGCAATGCTAAATCTACCAATAAATGTTGTTGGAGTCATGGGGCTTGCTGAAAATGCGGTTGATGCGAGATCTTATCGACCTGGTGATGTGCTTAAGAGCATGAAAGGTATCACCGTGGAGGTTAGTAATACAGATGCTGAAGGTAGGCTGGTTTTATGTGATACTCTTACATATATTGGCAAATATAAGCCAAAGGCAGTGATTGATTTAGCAACATTAACCGGTGCTATGATTATCTCTTTAGGAGATGCTTTCTCTGGGATGTTTGCCAATAGTGATAAGTTAGCTAATAGTCTTGAGCAAGCAGCTAATGCTTCTAATGATTTAGTTTGGAGATTACCTTTACATAAACCTTATCTTAAAAAAATAGAAAGTAAAGTTGCTGATATAGATAATTGTGGTTGTGATAGATCTGCAGGTTCTATAGTTGCTGCGTTATTTTTATCAAAATTTACTGAAGGTTATGAATGGGCGCACCTTGATATTGCAGGTTCTGCAATGGGAGATTTTGCAAGCTGTAAAGCCTCGGGTAGACCAGTTCCATTATTAGTTCATTATCTGATATCTCAAGCAAAGTAATAAATTATTAATACTTTATTTCTAGCATATTTTTTCTTGTATGATAAAATGGTTCTGTAATTAAATTTATACTCTTTAGATTTTAATTACGGAGATCAAAAATGTTAAGAATTACTCAGCAGACAATTACTTTTGATGATGTATTGCTTTCACCTAGGTATTCAAATGTGCTTCCTCATCAAATAGATTTGAAGACAAATATAACTAGAGACATTCAGTTAAATATTCCTTTAGTATCTGCAGCTATGGATACTGTCACTGAGTCGCGCCTTGCTATTGCAATAGCTCAAGAGGGTGGTATTGGTATCATTCATAAGAATATGTCTATCCAAGCGCAGGCACAAGAAGTTAAGAAGGTAAAAAGATTTGAAAATGGAATGGTGATTGATCCAATTACCATTAAACAAGAAAGCTCAATTAAAAAGATTATGCGATTGGCTAAAGAACATAACTTCTCTGGTTTTCCTGTTGTTGATGATAATAATAAAATTGTAGGTATTGTAACAAGGCGTGATTTTAGATTTGCAAAAGATTTAGATGAACCTGTTAGCTCTATTATGACACCTAGAGAAAAACTTGTAACAGTGCCTGAAGATGCTTCTCAAGGAGCAATCAAGAAGAAACTCCATGAGCATAAAATTGAGAAGTTACTTGTGGTGAATGAGCAAGGTGAGTTAGTTGGTCTTATTACAACAAAAGATATTGAAAGATCACAAAATAAACCAAATGCTTGTAAGGATTCACTTGGTCGTTTGAGAGTTGGCGCTGCTGTAGGAACTGCTACTAATACTAAAGAGCGTGTTACAGCATTAGCGGCAGAAGGAGTCGATATTATAGTTGTAGATACAGCTCATGGACATTCACAAGGTGTACTTGATACAGTTAAGTGGGTCAAAGAGAATTATCCACATATTCAGGTTATCGGTGGTAATATTGCTACAGCAGAAGCAGCTAAAGATCTTGTCAAAGCTGGTGTTGATGCTGTTAAAGTTGGTATTGGTCCTGGTTCAATCTGTACTACAAGAATTGTTGCAGGTGTTGGTGTACCACAAATTACTGCTATAGCTAATGTTGCAGAGGGATTGAAAGGAACAGAAGTACCTGTGATAGCAGATGGTGGTATTAGATATTCCGGAGATATCGCAAAAGCTATAGTTGCTGGTGCATCTGTAGTTATGATTGGTGGACTTTTTGCGGGTACTGAAGAATCGCCAGGAGAAGTTGAGCTTTTCCAAAGTCGTTCTTATAAGTCATATCGTGGCATGGGTTCTCTTGGTGCTATGGAGAAAGGTTCCTCTGATAGATATTTTCAAAGTGAAACAGAGGCGAAAAAATTCGTTCCAGAAGGTGTTGAAGGTAGAGTACCGTACAAAGGCTTATTATCTGCAGTAATTCATCAGCTAATAGGTGGTTTAAAATCTAGCATGGGGTATACTGGTTCAAAAGATATCCAAACAATGCGAACAGAGCCAACATTTGTTCAAATTACAGGTGCTGGATTTAACGAATCGCATGTACATAATGTCACAATTACAAAAGAACCACCTAATTATCAATCTTAAAACATCTTAATTATTATTCATAATAAGTTATAATCTACTAAATTTTATTTTTGTTTAATAATTTAATGTCTGAAGCAATACTCTTTTTAAACGGTAAAGTAGATCTGTGTTTTTGTGAAAAATATATTCAAGATAATTTTGCAAAACTTGGTATATTTTGTGCTGATGGTGCTTATCAAAAAGTTAAAAGTTCATCTCAATTAAACTCAAAGATAAAAAAAGTAGTTGGAGATTTTGACTCATTTTCTATATTAGAAAGTGATTTGTTTTTAATTGATACTGATCAATATTCTACTGATTTTGAAAAATCTCTTAATTATCTAATCTCTCTTGGGTTTTCAAAAGTTTTTGTATTTGGGGCTTCTGAAGGGGAGATGGATCATTTTTTATGTAATATTAGTACCGCTAAAAAACACAAACAAAAGATAGATATTGAATTTATAGATATTTATTCAAAGTACTTCTTTATACCTAAAAATTTTGCTGTAAACGGTGTTAATGGTAAGATGTTTTCTGTTATGCCTTTTGGATATGCAGAAAATATATATTATAATGGTTTAAGGTATCCTTTAAGTGGTGAGAGCTTAAGTATAGATACTAGTACTGGTGCAAGAAATTATGCTACACAGGATATGGTTGAAATATCTTATTCAGCTGGAGATATTTTACTGTTTATATCACATGCAAAATATAAGGGTAGATTAAATGTTATTTTGTGATGGTTCTAAAAAACTTTTAAAAGAGCAAAATGTAAACTTGAAAAATGAATTTAGCAAAGATAATAAAAGAGTTGAAAAATTCTCTTTAAAGCATCAAAATATATACTTTGATTACTCAAAAAACCTTATTAATGATTATATTCTAAAATTGCTTTTAGAATATGCAGAAAAATCTAACCTTAAGAATAAAATTAAACAGATGTTTAGTGGTGCAAAGATTAATTCTACTGAGCATAGAGCTGTATTACATACAGCGTTGCGTGATTTATCTGCTACGCAATTGGTTGTTGATGGACAGGATATTCGTCAAGAAGTAACAAAAGAAAAACAGCGTATAAAAGAGCTTGTTGAAAAAGTAGTATCTGGTCAGTGGCGAGGTTTCTCTGGTAAAAAGATTACTGATGTTGTAAATATTGGTATTGGTGGTTCAGATCTTGGACCTAAAATGGTAGTTAGAGCATTACAACCTTATCATTGTACAGGTTTAAGAGTTCACTTTGTTTCAAATGTTGATGCTAATTCGTTATTACAAGCATTACATATTGTTGATCCCGAAACTACTTTGTTTATCATAGCTTCAAAATCATTCTCAACTGAAGAAACTTTGTTAAATTCTATTTCAGCTAGAGAGTGGTTGTTAGATCATTATGAGGATGAAAAAGTTGTAGCTAATCATTTTGTTGCAATATCTAGTAAGTTAGACAAGGTTGAAGAATTTGGTATAGATTTAGAGCATTGTTATAAAATGTGGAACTGGGTTGGCGGTCGCTATTCATTATGGTCATCAATCGGTATGTCGATAGCTTTTGCTATAGGCTATGATAATTTTGAGAAACTGCTAGCGGGAGCGTACTCTGTAGACAAACATTTTAAAGAAACCGAATTTGACAAAAATATTCCAGTGATTATGGCATTATTAGCAAGTTATTATAGTTGTGCTTATAATAGTCAGTCACAAGCCTTACTTCCTTATGATGAAAGACTTTGTTATTTTGTTGATTATCTCCAGCAAGCCGATATGGAAAGTAATGGTAAATATGTCAATCTTGCTGGAGAAACTATCAATTATCAAACCGGAGTTGTACTTTGGGGTGGTGTTGGTACTAATGGTCAGCATGCTTTTCACCAGCTTTTACATCAAGGGAATGTTTTTATACCAGTTGATTTTATTGCTGTTGCAACTAATCATCATAATTATGATAACCATCAGCAAGCTTTACTTGCTAACTGTTTTGCACAGTCACAAGCACTAATGTTTGGACAATCATATGATATGGTTTATAATGAGCTGTTAAAATCTGGTTTAAATGAAGTTCAAGCAAAAGAGCTTGCTGCTCATAAGGTTATTCCAGGTAACAGACCAAGTACAACAATTTTACTTGATGAGCTAAGTCCATATAGCCTTGGTGCATTGATTGCTTTATATGAGCATAAAATATTTGTTCAAGGTGTGTTGTGGTATATCAATAGCTATGATCAGTGGGGAGTTGAGCTTGGTAAGAAACTTGGTAAGAATGTATTAAAAGCTATGAATGATGATTCATCTGTTGAGTATCAAAATTTAGATGAATCAACTAGACAGCTAATAGCGAAGGTAACAAGTAAATAAATGATTATAAGTAAAAATAAAGGCTTCTCATTAGTTGAGACTATGGTTGTTATTGCTATCATGACTATCCTTATGATGGCTGCAATAAGCTCGTTTACTTTTTACTATAAGACATTTGCTGAAACACGCTTAACTAATTTACAAAAGTTAATAGAATATGGTGTCATTAAAGCTCGTACTGATAGAAAAACTGTTATTGTATGTGCAGCGACACCAGATAGTTTTGATGAAACTGGAAAATTAGATGAAAATAGTTTTGCATGTGCAAACTCAACTTCATGGGGTGATGATTCTATCGTAGTTTTTGAGAGTGCAGATGGGACTGATATTTATAATGCTGAAGATACAATAATAGCGAATATGCCACAAGGACATGGCGGACATATCTATATTAATCTGGCAGGAAATCCTAGTTCTATAAGGATTAATCCAAACGGATTTATGGCAACTGGTAATGGTAATATCACATATTGTGACAAATCAAACAAATATCAGGCGGCACTAGTTACAAATCTAGTTGGTAGGGTAGTATATACTGATAGCCCTACTAAAGATGGTGGTGGATTGTATACCTGCGAATAGTTTTATGTTTTGTTATAAAAGGAGAATATAATAATGGCAAATGATAGAATACCTATGACTCCAGCAGGAGAACAAGCTTTAAGAGTTGAGTTGGAAAAGCTAAAAAAAATAGAAAGGCCAGCAATTATTGAAGCCATAGCAGAAGCTCGTGATCATGGCGATCTAAAAGAAAATGCTGAATACCATGCTGCTAGAGAAAGGCAAGGTATCATCGAAGGTAGAATTAAAGATATAGAGTCAAAATTATCTAATGCTCAAGTAATTGATATTACAAAAATTCAAGCAAATGGCATGGTGATATTTGGAGCTAAAGTTACAATTATGAATGTCGATACTGAAGAAAAGACTACCTATCAAATAGTTGGTGAAGATGAAGCTGATATAGATAATCATAAAATATCTGTAGCTGCACCATTAGCTCGTGCTCTAATAAAAAAAGAAGAAGGTGATGAGATTACTTTAGATACGCCTAAAGGTAAAATTACATACGAAATCGTAGCTGTAGAATATAAGTAACCTAAAAATCTAATCGACATTTCTTTATAAGAATTTTTATGAAAAAAATTATCATCAAGGGTGCAAAAACTCATAACCTAAAAAATATTGATGTTGAGATACCACGAGATAAGCTAACTGTTATCACAGGATTAAGCGGTTCTGGTAAATCATCATTAGCTTTTGATACTCTATATGCTGAAGGGCAAAGAAGGTATGTTGAGTCATTGTCTTCATATGCAAGACAATTTTTGTCAATGATGGATAAGCCAGATGTTGAGCATATAGAGGGTCTTTCTCCAGCTATTTCAATAGATCAAAAGACAACGTCTCATAATCCAAGATCTACAGTTGGAACTGTAACAGAGATATATGATTATCTGCGTGTGTTTTTTGCACGAGCTGGTACGCCAAAATGTCCTATACATCAAATAGAGTTAAAGGCTCAAACTATCAGCCAAATGGTTGATAAAATTTTGGAGTTTGATGAAGATTCAAGATTGATGATACTAGCACCAATTATTTCAGAAAAAAAAGGTACACACCATACTTTACTTGATAAGATACTAGCACAAGGCTATATCCGGGTACAAATAAATAGTGAGTTTTATAACCTTGATGAAGATTATCCAGAATTAGATCGTTATAAAAAACATAATATTGATGTAGTAGTTGATAGATTTAAACCAAAAAAAGGTAACGAGCAACGCATTGCTGAATCAATTGAAACAGCTTTGGATCTTGGTAATGGTATTGTCAAATTAGCAGATATGGCTAATCAAACTGATAGTTATATCTTATTTTCATCAAAACATGCTTGTCTTTTATGTGATTTTGCACTTAAAGAATTATCACCAAGAATTTTCTCTTTTAACAGTCCGTTGGGTGCTTGTAGTAGTTGTGATGGGCTGGGAGTTAAAGAGTTTTTTGATGAGAAAAAGGTCATTATAGATCAATCAATCTCACTAAAGCATGGTGCTATAGTTAAGTGGAATAAAACTAATCAATATTATTTTTCTCAATTAGAGTCTTTAACAGCGCATTACAAGTTCTCTTTAGATGAACCATTTGAGAAGCTGCCTAAGAAAATTCAAGATATAATCTTATATGGCTCTGGTTATGAAGCTATCGTAATGACTGTTGATTCTATCAGGGGAGGTAGACAAACACGCATCAAACCTTTTGAAGGTGTTATACCTCATTTTGAACGCAGATACTATGAGTCTGATTCAGATATGGTCAAAAAAGATCTATATGAACTTATAAGTAATCTTGAATGTAAGTCTTGTAATGGCACAAGAATTAATGAATATGCGCGAAATATATTTATTGCTGATAAAAATATAGCTGATGTTTGTGCTTTGCCTATTGATGAGTTATTAAAGTGGTTAGATAGCTTAGAGTTTGTTGGTCAACAACAAGTTATTGCAGAGAATTTACTCAAAGAGATTAAACTAAGAGTAGAGTTCTTAGCAAATGTTGGGTTAGAGTATTTAAACTTAACAAGACAGGCTTATACTCTCTCTGGTGGTGAGGCTCAGCGTATTCGTTTAGCAAGCCAAATAGGCACTGGTCTTGTTGGTGTGATGTATATATTAGATGAGCCATCCATTGGTCTTCATCAAAGAGATAATCAGCGTTTACTTGATGCTTTGCATAATCTTAAAAATCTAGGTAATACGGTAATCGTTGTTGAGCATGATGAAGATGCAATTCGCCGAGCAGATTATATAATCGATATGGGACCAATGGCAGGTATACATGGTGGTGAAGTAGTTGCTGCTGGTAGCTATGAAACAATACTCAAGAGTAAAAAATCTTTAACCGCAGATTATTTAAGTGGTCGTAGGAAAATTGAAGTTCCTAAAACTAGACTAAAAGCTAGTAAGAATCGTTATCTAGAAATAAATGGTGCAGTTGGTAATAATCTTCAAGGAGATAACCTTAAAATCCCTCTTGGTGCATTGACATGTGTGACAGGTGTCTCAGGATCAGGTAAATCAACGCTGATAAATAGGACATTATATCCTTTGGCATCTTGTTTGTTAAATAGAAGTACTCTAATACCAATGCAATATAGCTCACATAAAGGATTCAATCACCTTGATAAGGTTATAGATATAGATCAATCACCAATTGGTAGAACTCCACGCTCAAATCCAGCAACTTATACAGGATTATTTACATCAATACGAGAACTATTTGCAGCAACATCAGAAGCTCGATCTAGAGGATACAGTGCAGGAAGATTTAGCTTTAATGTCCGTGGTGGAAGATGTGAAGCATGTCAGGGTGATGGTGTTATAGAGGTAGAAATGCATTTTTTAGCAGATGTGTATGTTGCTTGTGATGTTTGTCAAGGTAAACGCTATAATCGTGAGACTTTAGCAGTACAATACAAAGGCAAAAATATTTACGAAGTACTAGAAATGACTGTCGAAGAGGGGCTTGAATTTTATGATGCAGTACCAAGTATCAAAAGTAAGCTTGAAGCTTTGATGAATGTTGGTCTGTCATATATTAAGCTAGGTCAAAGTGCAACAACTCTTTCTGGTGGTGAAGCTCAAAGAGTTAAATTAGCAAAAGAACTATCAAAACGCTCAACTGGTAAAACCTTATACATATTAGATGAGCCAACTACTGGTTTACATTTTTATGATATTCATCAACTTCTAAAAGTAATTATGGATTTACGTGATAAAGGTAATACTGTAGTGATTATTGAGCATAATTTAGATGTGATAAAAATGGCAGATTGGCTTGTTGATCTAGGTCCAGAAGGTGGTAGTAAAGGAGGACGGATAATTTTTGAAGGAACTCCAGAAGATAACGTTAAGTGTAAAAAATCATATACTGGTAAGTATCTCAAAGATTTGCTCTAGCTAAACTAAGATATTGGTACACTATTTAAATTATTAGATTTATAAGATACTACATAGATTAAAATCACTAAAAGCCCGATAGAGTATATAAACTGAACTGTTGCAAAAGCTGATAATGATATTTTTGAAGTAAAATTAGTGTGATTAATTCCTGAAAAAGTAGCCAAAACTATTCCAGTCCAAGAAATCGCAAATGCGTTTGTAAGTTGTATTATCAAACTATTTATGACAGTTGCTGTGCTTATATAAGTATCATTTTGTATAGAATATATATTCCAGCATTATTAATCATGGCGAACATGCCAAAATAAAAACCAAGCATACTCAGTAATATCGCAAAAACTAATAAGTTAAAGTGGATAAAAATCCAACCAATACCTAAATATGTAGTAGCCATTAGACATAGACAAATAATGAAAAACTTATAAAAGTGTAGTCTAGCTAAAACTCTTTTTACAAACTTTTTAACAAACCAAGTAGGTATCAGAAAGAACATTAAAAATAACCCCGATTCAAAAGCACAAAAACCTTGCTTAGTTTGTAAATATAGTGGAAAAATAAATGACATTCCCATTACTAAAAGTCTTGAGGTTGAACTAATTATGGTGAAATACCTAAAACAGCGATTATTAAAAATAGTTAAGTTGATAACAGCATTATCTTTCAAACGCTGAGTATGGCGTATATATACACTAAAAAGGATAACTGCAAAGATCAGTAGCAACCATTTTGTGTCAACAAGGATTTGTGTATCTATCATCAAGTCTATAAAAAATATCATTATTGCAATAGAAGTACCAATAATAATAAAACCTTTCAAATCAAATTTTTGTAATGTCAAAGAGATAATATTAGGTAGATATAGATATATCAAAGTTACAGCTATTACACCAATTGGAATATTAATAAAAAAATCATTCTCTAGCCAATATGAGTAGTAATAACTCCTCCAAATAAAGGTCCAAGTATTGGTCCTAACGCAGCAATTACAGCAACTATTGACATTGCTGTAAGTACATCATTTTTGTAGATTCTAACTATCACTAAGCGGGCGACAGGTGTGGTAAAAGCCCCAAAAGCTCCTTGAATAACTCTAAAAATAACCAAACTAGTAAGATTAGTCGATAATCTACATGCTATAGATGAGAGCATGAAACCGGTGATTGAAAGTATTAGTAGATTTTTGCTACCAATTTTATCTGATATCCACCCAGATGCTGGTTAAATAATCCCAAAGCAAGCAAATATACGGTAATTGCTATTTTTAGAGTTATTACATTGACATGTAAGTCATTTGCTATTTGTGGCAGTGCAGTATTTAGCGCAGAACCATCTATTAGTTCAATAAGCATAACTAAACCTATTGTATAGGCGACTATTTTGTTTTTGTCCATTTTTTGATTTTTATCCAATATGATTTTTGTTGAGATAAATAAAATATAGTAGGTAATATAAAGAGTATTATCATTGATATTGGGCTATAATACATAAAAGTATTATACAATTATTTGGCAAAATGACTAGCTAATAGTGAATTTTTTTACTATAGTATATTAGTTAAAAATTTATTATTAAACTTCATAAGGAAGAAAGGATTATAATAAATATATGGCACAAAATAATGATAATAAAAATAATATGATTAAAAATATTATTTTTTGGATTTTAATCATTGGTGGGATGCTACTGCTTTTCAATGGTATTAATGATACAAATGGATCATCTAAAAATATAAATTATTCTACATTTATCTCCAAGCTAAAAGATAACCAGATTAGCGTTGTAGATGTTGATGGTAGAACTATCACAGGTAAGACTAATGAAGGGGAAACTTTTGTGACATATGCACCATTACTAGATGGTAGTTTAGTTAACAAATTAGAAGATAGTAAAGCTATAGTCAAAGCAAAAGCTCCAGAAAAGCCTAATATATTTTTGGCATTTTTGCTTAACTGGTTACCAATGCTGCTAATCTTTGGCTTTTTCATTTATATGATGATCAAGGCTGGAGGCGGTAGTAAAGGTGGGCCTTTTTCTGTTGGTAAGAGTAAAGCAAAACTACTTGGTGAAGATGAGATTAAAATAACTTTAGATGATGTTGCTGGTGTTGATGAAGCTAAGGAAGAGGTTGCTGAGATAGTTGATTTCTTACGTGAGCCAAAAAAATATGAAAAGATTGGTGGTAAGATTCCTAAAGGTGTTTTAATGATAGGGCCTCCAGGTACTGGTAAGACACTCCTGGCTAGAGCTATTGCAGGTGAGGCAAAAGTACCATTTTTCTCAATTTCAGGCTCTGATTTTGTTGAGATGTTTGTTGGTGTCGGTGCATCGCGTGTTCGTGATATGTTTGAACAAGCTAAAAAGAAAGCTCCTTGTTTAGTGTTTATTGATGAAATAGATGCAGTGGGTCGTCATCGCGGTTCGGGCATGGGCGGTGGTAATGATGAGAGAGAGCAAACTCTTAACCAGATGCTTGTTGAGATGGATGGTTTTGCTGATAACGAGGGTGTAATAGTAATAGCTGCTACTAATAGACCAGATGTTTTAGATAGAGCATTACTAAGACCAGGTAGATTCGATAGACAGGTTACAGTTGGTTTGCCAACAGTAAAAGGGCGTGAAGCGATACTAAAAGTTCATATGAAAAAAATTGCTTTAGGTGAAGATGTCCGTGCTGATTGGATAGCAAGAGGTACGCCAGGATTTTCTGGAGCAGAACTTGCAAACCTTGTTAATGAAGCTGCTTTATTTGCTGCAAGAGAGTCTAAAAATAAAGTATCAATGACTGATTTTGAAAAAGCTAAAGATAAAATCTTAATGGGCTCTGAAAGAAGAAGTATGGCAATGACTGAAAAAGAGAAAAAGCTTACAGCTTACCATGAAGCAGGTCATGCTATTATTGGTCGTTTAATGCCAGAGCATGATCCAGTTTATAAAGTAAGTATAATACCTAGAGGTAGAACACTTGGTGTGACAATGTATATGCCAGAAGGTGATACTGTTAGCCAGAGTAGACTAGCATTACGTGGGCGATTATGTAGTATATTTGGTGGTAGAATCGCTGAAGAGCTTATTTTTGGTTATGATCATGTAACTACTGGGGCTTCTAATGATATTCAAGTAGCTACTGATATTGCGCGTAACTATGTTGCTCGTTGGGGATTATCTGATGCAATGGGAACTATCCTATATGACGTTGAAGATGATGGACCTTTTGGAGGTAGCGTTGGCAAGTCTGTTAAACTTTCAGACTCTACTATCCGAGAATTAGATACTGAGGTGCGTAAACTAATAGCGATAAGTTATGCTAAGGCTAAGCAATTGCTAGAAAAGAATATTGATGTCCTTCATGCTATGGCTGATGCACTAATGAAATATGAAACTATAAATGCACTACAAGTTGATGATCTAATGGCTAGACGTCCAGTGCGTGAGCCAGGTGAATATGGTGATAGCTATAAACCAAAATATACAGGTAAGATTATAGCTACAGTAGTAGCACCTGTTGAAGATGAGTCAGAAGCAGCTGATGATTATAACCCTAAAGAAGATTTTTAATGATTAGCGCTTAAAAATTTTTATCTAACTATCGTGCTTAAATAAGTATGTTTGAGCGCATCACTTTTTATTCTAGATTAATTTTATTTTATTGTTATTCTAATAAAAAAACTATTTAGCTAGTTTTTGTGTTTTAAATAAAGTTTTTTATATTAAGATTAGTTAATGCTATAAAAGGTTATAAAGCTAAGATTTTTGTTTAAATTATGCTAATCTAATCTCAAAGAACTTAATAATAAAGGGAAAAGATATGTCGTTACCTACTCCTCATATAGAAATATTAAGAAAAGAAGAATTTGCAAAAACAGTGATTATGTCTGGAGATCCATTAAGAGCTAAATATATCGCTGATAACTACCTAGAAAATGTAGTCAGAGTTAATGCTGTCAGAAATATGTTTGGCTATACAGGCACCTACAAGGGTAAAAAAGTTAGTGTTATGGGATCTGGAATGGGTATGCCAAGTATGGGTATCTATGCTTATGAACTTTTTAAATATTATGATGTCAATAGTATTATTAGAGTTGGCTCAGCTGGATCATACAAAGCCGAGTTTAAAGTTTATGATGTTGTTCTTATCGAAGAAAGCTATTGTGAATCTAATTTTGTTGAAATCGTTACAGGAAGTAAAGCTCATGATGTAAGGTCTTCAGAAGAGCTTAATAAAGAGCTTATAGAATCTGCCGAAAGACAGAATATAGAGCTTAAGAAGGCAAAAGCACATTGTACTGATGTTTTTTATAGAAAAAATTCTGAAGATTACAAAAAAATAGTCAAAAAGTATAACTGTGATTTGGTTGAGATGGAGACAGCAGCTTTATTTGCTATAGCAAGTGAGTTAGGTAAAAAGGCTTCTGCAGTTGTAACTATTTCTGATAGCTTTATAACTGCTGAATCTACTACAGCTCAACAAAGAGAGCAATGTTTTACAAATATGATGGAAGTTGCTTTAGGTACAATCAAAGAAAACTAATAAAATTTCTCGGTTTTAATCTCTACAAAGCTGTTTCTTAATTTTATCTAGTGCTTGCTTACCAATTTCATTGGTTACAGGGAGTTTTGTTGATTTATTGTTCTGTATGTAATTTATAATTATATCTATTTTCTCAAGCTTAGAAAATAGCATATTTTGTTTTAGTTGTGTGACAAACTGGTCATGAAGTTCTTTAAGCTTTGATTTCAGAATTTCTTTATTACTATAGATGATTATTTTACTAGGAGAATAAAAAACTACTTGTGTATCTCTTAAATAAGGTAAGTTAAGCTTGTGTAACTCTTTGTTGGCAACCTCAATAGTTGTTTTAAGTTGGGCTGCTTTAGATATAAGTTGTTTGCTAGCATAAGTTGTATTAGTTATTTTCTTTCTCGTTGTATGTGAGTCGATACTAGCAACTTTTTCTGGGAAGATTTTTATAGTCATTTTTAATATATACTTTCTGCATTATTAAGTTGAGAATAGAATATTTCCACAGCTTTGTCTATAGTAACTACTCTCCCTTGCTTTGAGGATGCTTTGATAATATATTCTTTGAGTGCTAATTTATTAGCTGAGTTGAAGCTCAACTTTTGTTTCAAGATAATACTCATCATCATTAAATTGATTATCATAATCGCTAAGTTTTAGCATTATATCTATATTAGCTAAATCTTTTTTATTACTTGCAAAAATTTTTCAAGTGAATTATAAAAAAGCCACTATTTTGTTTATCAACATATATTTGTAAACTTCTTTTGAGATTCAAGGCTGATTATCAATTTGGCTTAGTGCGTCAATTTAGCTATTAATATTGCTATTAGGGGCCAAAATTACTAATGTTCTTATTAGTTGTATGTTTTTATTAACTTGCTGAGCTATAGCAAATCTGTAGAGTAACTTTTGTATTATTAGTAATATTTGTAAAATTAGTTGTTGTCGATATTGTAACTTGAAGCCTTTGAACCATATCAGCAAAAGCATTTTGAGTTGCTTGTTTGAGGGTTTTCGCTGCATCAAAGTCTTACAAAAAATCATCTGTGTTTGACTGATTTGAACTAAACCATGTTGGTATAACATTGTTTTGTGTATTTTTTTGTACGCTATTAGAGCAGCTAGATATTACTAGACCAAGTATTGTCGTAGTTAGTAAGTTTAAGTAGAAATATCTCATTTTGATGAGTTAGATTATAATTCTTATAATTAATACCTCTATCTTAATTTAAATTTCTTATAAACTCTATATAATGTATCATCAGAGTATTATATTTATATAAATTATATAAAAGAGTCGGTTAATTAGGGATGTTAGGTTTAGTACAGAAAATAATAGGTAGTCGTAACGAAAGATTTATAAAAAAAGTTTTTAAAACAGTTCAAAAAATCAATTCTTTAGAACCTGGGTTTGAGAAACTTAGTGATGAGCAATTAAAAGCAAAAACTCTTGAATATCGTGAAAGAATTGCAAATGGTGAAATATTAGATAACCTTTTGCCAGAAGTTTTTGCAACCGTTAGAGAAGCTGCAAGACGTACCAAAAATATGCGTCACTATGATGTTCAGCTGATAGGAGGTATAGTTCTTCATCAAGGTAAGGTTGCTGAGATGAGAACAGGTGAGGGTAAAACTCTAGTTGCTACATTACCAGCTTATTTAAATGCTTTGACTAGTAATGGTGTACATGTAATTACTGTCAACGATTATCTAGCAAAACGTGATGCTGAGCTGATGAGTGATATTTATAAGTTTTTAGGTATGTCTGTCGGTGTCATAGTTGCTGATTTAAATCATGAGCAACGCAAGCAGGCGTATGCTTGTGATATTACCTATGGTACAAACAATGAGTTTGGTTTTGATTATCTAAGAGATAATATGGCTTATAACAAAGAGCAGCAAGTCCAAAGAAGTCGTAACTATGTAATTATAGATGAAGTTGATTCGATTTTGATTGATGAGGCGAGAACACCACTTATCATATCAGGCGCATCAGATGATAGTTCTGAGATGTATAATCTTTTCAATAGATTAGTTCCTTACTTAGAGAAGCAAGAAAAAGAAGAAGTTGAAAATGAGCAAGAGCAAAAAGATTTTTATGTAGATGAGAAATCAAAAAATGCTTATTTAACTGAAAAAGGTTATACAAAAATCGAAAATATGCTCAAAAAAGAAGGCATTCTTGAAGAGGATGATAACCTTTATAGTCCTCATAATATTACAAAAATGCATTACTTAAACGCATGCCTAAGAGCACACTCATTGTATCAGCTTAATGTTGATTATATCGTGCGTGATCAAGAGGTTGTAATTATTGATGAAAGTACTGGTAGGGCAATGCCTGGACGCAGATGGTCAGACGGTTTACATCAGTCAATAGAGGCTAAAGAAGGTGTCAAAATCAATGCTGAGAATCAAACAATGGCATCTATTACTTTCCAAAATTTCTTTAAATTATATAACAAAATTGCTGGTATGACTGGTACTGCTGATACTGAGGCGTTTGAGCTTCATTCTATCTATGGGTTAGAGGTAATCATTATTCCAACTAACAAACCAATGATTAGAAAAGATCATCATGATGAGATATATGGTAGTGTTAGAGAAAAATTTGATGCTATTGTTGTTGATATTAAAGAGAGAATTTCAAAAAGTCAGCCGGTATTAGTTGGTACGGCGTCGATCGAAGCATCTGAAGTATTATCAATGCTGTTGAAGAAAAAGAAAATTAAGCATAATGTCTTAAATGCTAAGCAGCATGAGAAAGAAGCTGCTATTATTGCTATGGCAGGCTATCCAGGAGCTGTTACGATTGCAACAAATATGGCAGGGCGTGGTACAGATATTATTCTTGGTGGTAATTTAGAAGTTGAAATTGCTCAGCTAGAAGATCCTACACAAGAAGATATCGCTCAAATAAAAGCAGAATGGGCAAAGCGTAATGAGGCTGTTAAGAAAGCTGGAGGCTTGTGTATCATAGGTTCAGAAAGACATGACTCACGCAGAATTGATAACCAGTTAAGAGGTCGCGCTGCGCGTCAGGGTGATCCAGGTGAGAGTAAATTCTATCTATCTATGGATGATAATCTGTTACGAATTTTTGCTTCTCAAAGCATGGCTGAGAAAGTTAAGAAAGGTTTAAAAGGCGGTGAGTCTCTTGCTTTTGGTTTTATGTCAAAAGTAATATCTAAAGCGCAAAGTAAGGTTGAAAGTTATTATTTTTATATTCGTAAGAATTTATTAGAATACGATAATGTTGTTAATACACAGCGTAAAGTTATCTATGAGCAAAGACAAGCATTCTTAGATGCTGATGATGTAAGTGATATTTTAGCTGATATCCGTATTGATGTCGCGGAACAGTTGTTCCACGATTATGTACCAGCTGGTTCTATGTATGAGTTATGGGATCTCGAAGGTTTAGAAAAAGCTCTTAAATCTGATTTTATGATTGATGTTGATCTACAAAAGCTTTATGAAGAAGATGATAGACTAGGAGAGGAAGAGCTTAAAAAGCTTGTTCGAGGAGCAACAGAAATCGAGTTTACAAAAAAAACTAAAAATTTAGATTCAGGTGCTGTGAGACAATTTGAGAAATTCTCATTATTACAATCTCTTGATAGTCATTGGCGTGAGCATCTAAACTCTATCGATCATCTACGTAATAGTATTAACTTACGCGGTTATGCCCAGAAAGATCCTAAAAATGAATATAAGAAAGAAGCATTTGGACTTTTCTCAACTATGCTGGATAATTTTAAATATGAAGTTATATCTTCACTTACTAAGATTAGGATTGCTACAGAAGAAGAAACGCAAAGAGCTCAACAAGAATGGCAAGAGTCTATGAGTGATATTAAAGCTGAGCATGAAAGTGTCATTGATAACAATCAAATAAATGATGAAGGAAAGCAAGAAGAAGCTCCAAAAGTCCAGCAAGTTAGAAGGAAAGCTCCAAAAGTTAGAAGAAACGATCCTTGTCCTTGTGGTTCTGGGGAGAAGTATAAACAGTGTCATGGTAAGGTTGAGTAAATATTATTTTTTGATTATATCTACTAACTACTGAGAATTGATACAAATTCACCATTTTATGTAATATTTTTATTTAAAGTATCTAAATAAATCTTGTTTTTAAAGCTATTTATGGATTATAGAAATCGTTGTTTTGGAAACAAGCCAAATCAAGAGCTTTATGCTAATTACCATGATAATGAATGGGATATTCCAAAGTATGATTATAGAGAGCTTTTTGAGCTCCTTCTAATATTAGAAGGAGCTCAAGCTGGTTAAAATTGGGAAACTATTCTAAACAAAAAAGACAAGTTTATTATCACGATGCTTTTTATGATATAATTAAAGTAGCTAGTTAGGTAGGACTCAGAGCTTGAAACTCTACTAATTAATCACAGCATATAACCCTTAATAAAAAAATTTATTCAACTAGAAATAATGCTTAAGTACTCTTAGAAATTCAAAAAAGAGTTTGGTAACTTTAGTAATTATTTATGGGGTTTTGTAAACCATAAGCCTATAATAAACACATGGAAATTTCATCAGGAAGTTCCTGTTTCTACAGATATTAGTGAGAAAGTCTCTAAAGACCTTAAAAAAAGAGGAATGAGCTTTGTTGGCCCAATTATCATCTATGCTTATATGCAAGCAGTAGGACTAGTAAATGATTATTTAGTTGATTGTTGGTGTTACTCAGATTAAAAGCTTAACAATGTTTGTAGCAGTTTACTCGATATTTGTTGAAGCATTTTCAAGAATAGATTCTAAACCTGTATAGAATGGTATACATGAGAACATAGCATCTATAACTGAAGTATTTATATCATTCTCATCAAGTTCATAACTACCTACATGGCAATTACTTTTTTCACATTGTACTTTTTGCTCTTTTAGCTACAGTAATAGGAATTTTTCCATATAAACTTTGTTGATCTATTTTGCCTTCACCAACAATTCATTTTGCAATTTTTGAGATAGTTATCAAAATTGATTGTGTCTAGGATTAATTCAGCGCCGGAGACTGATTGAGAATTTATAAATGTTGCAAGAGCAAAACCAACACCTCCAGCAGCTCCAGTACTTAATAAATTATCTAAGTTTTTATTTGTAATTTTTTGGCTAAGTTTAGCAACACTGCGTATTTTATCATCTATATCTTTTAGCTGTTTATCAGCTACTCCTTTTTGTTTACCAAAAGTAAGAATCGCACCATTTATACCATAGAGTGAATTATTAACATTACAAGCAACTTTAAAACTAGCGTGTTTAAAGCGCTATTAAGTGAACTTAAATCAATAGTGGCTATTTGACTTATATTTTTAAGATAAACAGTTATTGATATGGTTTAACTTATTATCTAAAAATTTCACTCCTAAAGCTTAAAGTAAGCCAATGCCTACATCATTAGTGCCACTACCTCCAAGAGTTAAAACAAACTTTTATATATCACGATTTAAAGTATCAATTATAATTTGCCCGAAGCCATAAGTATTTGCACTTAGAGGATCTCTTAGTTGACGAGGATATAAGTTTGAGCCACAGCTTTGGGCTAATTCTATAATTGATGTATCACTATTAATCAAGTATCTAGCTTGAATAATATTGTCTAATGGGACATTTATTTGTGTAACAATTCTCTTTGTTAGAAGTAAATTTTTAGCAATAACTTCTAAAGATCCTTTTCTCCATCAGCAACAGGAATTTTGATATATTTAGCTTTAAGAAATACTTTTTTAAAACCATTTTCTATAGAGTTGTATACTTCTATAGCCGATAGAGATTCCTTAAAAGAGTCTGGCACGATTAGAATTTTCATCAGAAAATGGCCTTTAGTTACATTATTGTAGTAAAGTAATTGTATTTTATTTTAAATAATATTTCATCGTTGATTTTATATTAGTTACTAGTAGCACTTTTGTCCAAATATAAGTCTAATCTTAAGACTAATGTTTGAGATTTTAATTATTTTTGTTATAATACGTTGTCTAGTTTTATAGCTAGGTCATTGGTGATAATAACAAAAAGTCAGAAGTTTATTAATTTAGGCAGTTCTGAGGATTTAAATCTAATAAATGGAGTTTAATAAATGTACGCGATAATTAAAAATGGTGGTAAGCAATACAAGGTAAAAGAAGGTGAAGTAGTTAAGCTTGAGAAGTTTGACCTTGGTATTGGTGAGAAAGTTGAATTTAATACAGTTTTAATGGGACAAACTGTAGCAGGAGAGGTTAAAATTGGCGCTCCAACTGTTACTGGTGCTAAAGTTGTTGGTGCAGTTGTTGAGCAAGGTCGTCATAAGAAAGTTAAAATTATGAAGTTCCGTCGTCGTAAGCACAGCATGAAGCAGCAAGGCCATCGTCAGTATTTTACAGCGGTTAAAGTTTCATCTATTAGTTTATAATTTTTTAAAGAATAATTTAAGGAGTATACAATGGCTCACAAGAAAGCTGGTGGTAGTATTAGAAACGGAAGAGATTCAAATCCTAAGTATTTAGGTGTTAAAAGATATGGTGGTGAGTTTGTTAAGGCAGGTACAATCATCATACGTCAGAGAGGTACTAAAACTCATCCTGGTTTAAATGTTGGTTGTGGTAAAGACCATACATTATTTGCACTTAAAGATGGTACAGTTAAGTTTCATACGGGTGGTGCTCTAAACCGTAAGTTTGTTTCAATCGAAGAATAATAAATTAGTTTTTATAATATTTTTCTTAATAAATCGCCTATAATCTTCTAAAGCTATAAATGACTTAATGATAGTTAAATGTGCGAAGATTTACATTCAAATTATACATACTTTTAAATAAAATATACTGTTGATTTAATCAATAAAAGCTTTATGAACAAATAGGTTGGATGGGCTTGTAGGAATCTTTATTTGCCTAGTTCTTAGAGTGGATTTCGACAAGTGGTTAGTGAGCTTATCGAAGTACTTCATGCTCTTACACCATTAAATCAACTGTCTTAATAATTTTATTGACTAGTTTGTTTAATTTATAGACAACTGATAATGAAATAAATGATGCAGTCTAATGTTTACATGCAGATTAATTTTGACAAAAATAGTTTTTACAAGTATTTAAATTTATAGTCTTAACTGTTTTTTTGGAATTTAGTAGAAATAAACATACCTAGTAGGACACCAACGGTGATAATTCCAATCATGATTGTGGCTAAGGCATTTATCTCAGGTGTAGGACCATTTTTTACAGTTGAGTAAATATACATTGGTAAAGTAGGATTATCACTACCAGCTACAAATTCTGTGACGACTAAATCATCAATAGATAATGTAAATGTAAGTAACGCAGAAGTAATTAGTGCTGGTATTAGTTGTGGTAGAGTTATTTTAAAGAATGTCTCTATAGGACCAGCTCCTAAATCTAGAGCAGCTTCTTCTAGAGATATATCTACACTAGTTATGCGTGATTGCATTACTATCGTTACGTAAGCAGTACACATAGTTACATGAGCTATCACAACAGTAGTTGTACCACGCTCATGTGGCCAGCCGATTAAATGTTGTAAGGTTGAAAACATTAATAGTAAAGCAACCCCTAGAATAATGTCAGGCAATACAAGAGGTGTAGCTACAAGACCATATAAAAAATTTCTAGATTTAAAAAATTTAAATCTAGTCATGGCATAAGCAACTATTGTACCTAGTATTGTCGCTATTGCAGAGGTGATTGTAGCTATTTTAAGGCTAGTAAAAGTAGCATTAATAATGTCTTCATCATGAATAACCTCATGATACCAGTCAAAAGTAAAACCACCCCATAAGTTAATAATTTCAGAATTACTAAACGAGAAAACCACCAAAATTATTAGCGGAATATATAAAAATATCAAACCTAATATAAGCATTATCTTATTAAATAAAAATCTCTTCATCGCTTATATCCTCCTAGACAAAAGTTCTCTTTGCTTGAATGTTTTGCATCCATAGGATAGGTAAAACTAGTACAACTATTAATACTATAGATATCGCAGCAGCCATACCCCAGTTATTAGAAGTAAAAAACTCTTCCCAAATAACATTACCAATCATTAACGAATCCATACCACCCATAATTTGTGGCACAACTACTTCCCCAATACCAGGGATAAATATTAGTAAGCTGCCAGCAATTAGCCCAGGCATTGATAATGGTAATGTTATCTTAAAGAAAGAATTAATAGGCTTAGAGCCTAAATCTTCAGCTGCATCGTAGATACTAGGATCAATTTTAATTAGAATACTATATAGTGGTAATACTAAAAATGGTAAGTAGCAATAAACCATACCTAGATACATCGAAAAATCATTATATAGTAAAGCCATGCTTGGCAAACCTAAATCCATTAGAAATTGATTTAGAGTGTGGTTACCTAGTAATGTTACCCAAGCATAAGTTCTAAGCAGGAAAGAAGTCCAATATGGAATAATAATCAGAACTAAAAAGAAAATTTGCGTGTTTTTTTTGGCTTTTGATAAAGCTAATGCCACCGGATAACCGATTAAAATACACAATACTGTAGTTATAAAAGCAACTTTAAAAGATTTAAGTAGTGAAATGAATATTAAATTATAATGAATCAGCTCAATATAATTACTTAAATATAATGTAAAGTGTAGCGTTGCTTGTTTATAAGTCATTAATGAGGTAACCGGAGGAGTACCATCAGCAGGCAAAGTAAAACTAATACCTACGATAAATAAAAATGGTATAAGTAGAAAAACAACAAACCATATAAAAGGAATTAGATAAACTAAAGTATGTCTAAAGCTTTTTTCTAAGTTTTGCATTACGAGTAAAGCACTATAATATTTTGTGACTCCCAAGTAAGATATACTTCATCATCCCAAGAAGGATGGTCAGCATTTCTCTCAATATTAAAGTCAGTTGATTTGACTATACTACCATTCTGCGTCCTTACATGATAAGTAGATAATCCACCCATATAAGCAATATCCTCAACAATTCCTTTAATACAGTTTACAGGACAGTTAGGATTATATCCTTCTGGTTTTTCTTTGCTAATAACTATTTTTTCAGGGCGTAAACCTATCCATATCTCTTGATCTTCAATGGCTTCGATATTTCTTCTTAGGACAAAATTTGTGCCTGCCTGTTCAGAAGTTATCACACTACGAGTTCTACTAACTTCTTCGACACGACCTTCAAAAATTGTACTTTTACCAATAAAGTTAGCAACAAACCTACTCTTAGGGAACTCATAAATTTCTGAAGGAGTACTTACTTGCTCTAACCAACCATCTGTCATAATACCAATTCTTGTAGACATTGTCATAGCTTCTTCTTGATCATGAGTTACCATTATAAATGTACTGCCAGTTTGCTCTTGGATATCAACAAGCTCAAACTGCATTTGGTCGCGGAGATTTTTGTCTAATGCAGATAATGGTTCATCCAATAGGATTAGTTTAGGTCTTTTTGCTAAGCATCTTGCCAAAGCTACACGCTGACGCTGACCACCAGATAGTTGATAAGGTTTTCTTTTAGCAAGATGATCCATTTTAATAATTTTTAAAGCGGCATCTGTATCTTTTTCAATTTCTTCTTTTTTAAGAGACTTCTCTTGCTTTAAACCAAACATGATATTCTGTTTTACATTCATATGCGGAAATAATGCATAAGACTGAAACATCATGTTTACAGGTCTTTTGTATGGTGGAGTATTTGACATATCTACACCATCGATAATTATCTTACCATCAGTTGGTCTTTCAAATCCTGCTAGCATTCTAAGTAATGTACTTTTACCACTTCCAGATCCGCCTAGTAAAGAAAAAAATTCTTTTGGATAGACATCAAGGTTTACAGAGTCAACTGCTAAGTGACCATGATCAAACTGTTTAGATAGGTTCTTTATAGAAACCAAAGGTTTTTTTGAAAATTTTTGCATCTTTAGGTTCTATATAAGTTGGTTAAGATGTGTAATAATAAGCAATTTTTTGATAGAAAAAAAGTAAATTATTAGTATTCTTTGATATTATTAAATACTTTATTAATTTTTTTTGAAATCAAGAAGAAAATGATGGTTAGAATAGTAGTAATAATTGTTAGGCAAACAAAGATGTTTGAGTACATTTGATTTATGCCTAAAGCAGTAATATCCTCAGCTTTTAGTTTATTATCAATGGCATAATTAGAAACAGGACCTGAGATTACAATACCAATAGCAACATTTACAAACATATAGCCAGTAAAAATTCCCTGATGAACAGGTTTAATTAAATCACCAACTAAAGCATAGCTAGTAGCATTTACATGGATTTTACCTGCTGCTGCAATTAACAGTAATAGTATCGGAAAGATAACATTAACAGTACCAGTATTTTTATTAGCTAATAAGATTCCTATAGGTATCATCATAAAAGCTACTATATAGAAACCAATACCTCTAGTGATTAAGCTATCTGGAGAAAGTGTAGTAGCATTTTTTGTCTTCGCTTTGACAATATTATTAACAAGAAACCAAAAATAATTACTCCTAAACTTTCAAAAGTATTGACATTTGCTGTGGCTGCATAGTTATACTAAATAAAGACTTGTTAGTATTAAACTTAACAAAATTTTCTAATGCTGAGCTTTACATATCTTGAACAAATGCAAAAATCATACATGCCGACTTCAATAGATAGCATAAAGGCAATTATGTGTTCTCTATACTCCGGTTCTTGTTTTAAGGCGATAAAAGCTAAATATATAAATACTGAAATAAATACACATATAACAAGGTTACTACCAAATTCTACATGTCTAATTAGAAATATTGAGAAGAAAAAGCATACTAAGATTATTCCAGGGGCTACTAGATAATGTGCTTTAGACTTTGAAAATTGGTTATAGAACAATGTATCTTTATCCTCGACATTTTTAAATTTAGCAGATGTAAAATCACTGTTAGTGCTAAGCATGCAGCAGCTGTATAAAATACGATAGTATAAGTGTCATAACTCTGTATAACTCCAGCTAAGATAAAACTATCAACAAAACCTTTATTCATACAGCCATAGTATTGAAAATGCAATTCTACGGTTGTGATCTTCTGGTTTAAAGAGTTGAGTTAATATCGTATTAGACAACTGACATTAAGTCCAGCACCAGTAATAAATAGTGCCATGTCATAGATTATCAGTTATAGTTTTGGAGATGGTCATTTTGTTCCTGGACCAATATTTATTGCAAAGCCACAAGCTCAAAGCGAAGATGATGGTTTGATTTTTGTGAATGTAATCGATACGGATAAGATACTTAGTTTATATTGTCTATTTAAATGCAAAAGATTTAAGGCTAGTATATAAAGCATATTTACCAATTTTGATTCCACCTACGTTGCATGGAATTTACATAAAGTAGTAATTTTATGAAAAATATAATTTTTGATTTTGATTCGACGTTAATTAAAAAAGAGTCTTTAGAGCTAATCTTAGAGCCAATATTACAAAAATCTCCAACAAAACTAAAAGAGATAGAGTATATAACTAACGTAGGTATGCAAGGAGATATCAATTTTAGAGACTCTCTAGAAAAAAGATTAGCAATTGCTAGCCCAGCTAGACAAAGTATAAAAGAGTTTAGTGATAAATATTGCCCTAACTTACTAACAGATGGTATTAAAGAACTAGTTCAAAATCTCAAAAATAAAGGCTTTGAAATATGGGTTTTTAGTGGTGGGTTAACCGAAATTATTCAGCCATTTGCAGACTATTTAAATATACCTCGACAAAATATTTTTGCTGTTGAAATTATTTGGAATAGAGACAGTAGTTTCAAAGCGTTTGATAACTTTAATGGAGCTTGTGATTCTAAGTTAAGTGCTTTTGACAAAGCTAAAGGTTTGATTAATGGTGAGGTTATAGCAATTGGTGATGGCTATACTGATTATCAGTTATATGAAAAAGGCTATGCAGCTAAGTTTATTGCTTATATCGAGCATGTTGAGAGACAAAAAGTGACAAATTTATCTAAATATGTTGCTAGAAATGTTGCTGAGTTAGCAAGTTTAATTATATAATTTTTTACGGGACACTATAGAATGAATAAACGCCACACTCAGTACTAGTATACCAATCGAACCATTAAACCATTCAGGAAGATGCATAAATATTTTTAATAATAATGCCATTGCGAGAAAACCAATAGCATAATGAGCACCGTGCCCTAGATAGATATATTTTGCTAGAGTTTTCTTTTCAACAAATAGTATAGTCAAAGATCGCACAAACATCGCCCCAATACCTAAACCAATCATAATAATAATGATATTCGCAGTGATAGCAAATGCACCAATAACACCATCAAAACTAAAAGAAACATCTATTATTTCTAAGTAAATAAAACCGATTAAACCATTGTGAGCGACATCTATAGTACTAACCTTAGTGGTGGCAAATAATGAGTTAAGCAGACCAATGCTGTTATGAACTATTATTCCCAAGAGAAAAGCAATAGCTAAACTACCTTGATAGTTAGAGTCAGCATAGTAGATTGTGATAACTCCAATGATAATCGCAAAAAGAATGTAACCACCATCATAATTACGAATTTTTTTTGTAATTATGTTATTTTCAATAAGTGGTATCCAATAGTGTCCTTTATTTTCACTTAGAAAGAAGTTTAAGAAAACCATGAGTAAGAAACTACCACCAAAGCTACAAATATAAGGCATCGAATGCTCTAATATTTTTTGGTATTGTTGTGGGTTATCTAAAGCAAGCATAGCTACACTGGCAAAATTAATACCACTAGTCACACTTACTAGTAAGATTGGAAATATTAGACGCATCCCAAAGACAGCGATAGGTAGACCTAAATAAATAAAAATCTTTTGCCATTTTTGTGGCATTTGGCCGAGAATTTTTGCATTGATTACAGCATTATCAAAACTAAGCGATATTTCAAGTATTGCTAGGATTAATATCGAGTATATTGTCTCTAGTGACGCAGTTGGATAAATAAATACAGCGATAGCAACACCAATTAGTGTTACAAACGAAGATCCATAAAAGTATTTTAAAATTTTCAAAGTAACTTTTTTAACAGATAGATTAACATATAATAAATCTTTTAATAGAGATTTTAAGGTGATAGTATGTCAATAGCTTTGTACACACTGATTTTTCTAGCAGGATGTTTTTTACATGACGCAACTTTATGAAAAATAAAGAGTGCGCTATAAGCATAGCAGAGCGCACAGCACTTAAGTACAATTTGGATTTACTCGATGATGCTGTTTATTTGCGTAAGATAAATTTGCAATTTGAGAATAAAAGACTGGTTTTTTATCGAGTATATTCATTTGACTATAATACACAAAATTCAGATGACAGATATAGAGGTTATATAGTTATTAGAAATGGCAGGCTTGATGATGTTGTTTTAGAGTTTGAAAAAGTTGATATTGTCAAAGAAAGTACTATATCTGAGCAAGCTACTAATATTTCACCGCATCAGTCAGAAAATAATATTATAAATTTTGATGGGTAAGGAAAATTATAATGATTCATCTACACCAGTTATCAAATTTAAAAGGCAAAAATTATAGTTATAGTCCTTTTTGCTTAAAACTTGAATTATACTTAAAAGCTACAGATTTAAATTATCAAAATCATTTTAGTCTTGAGTTTAACAAGTCGCCAACAGGAAAAATGCCTTATATAAAAACTATGGGTAAAAAAATTTGCTGATAGTAATCTTATAATTGCGATGTTAGAAAAACAACATCAACTTAATTTAGATCATCATCTAAGCGCTGAGCAAAAGGCTATAGCTTGTGCTTTTATAAGGCTATGTGAAGATAGTTTATACTGGGCTGGACTATATAGTCGTTGGGTTGATAATGATAATTATTCATGGAAAAAAGAGTTTATTGAGTCAACTAAATTACCAAAGGCTATGGTAAGTATCGTATATCCTGTTGCTAAAAGAAATATTCTACGTCAGTTTAAAGCTAGTGGGATTACAAATTTAACTAATAATGAAATCTACTCAAAAGCAGAACGTGATTTAAAGGCTATTGCTGATTATTTAGGCTCTAAGGAATATTTTTTTAATGATAGAATTTCATTAGTAGATATTATGGTATTTAGTTTTATTATAAATATGGTTAGATAGCAATTGTGGCAAAAGATTAGCAAATTTTTTGGTCAGCCTTAAGCTTGATAATTTCATCAAAAATATGCAAGATTCTTTTAATATTAATTTCTAGTATTATTATTCTAGTTTTTACTGGAAATAATAAGCTTATAATATTCTTGTTAGCTGTAAAATATTTTAATAGTTTGTGTGATCAGTTTTTCTAAGCTGATTTAGTAATAGCAGTTTTTTATAAAAAGAAAGATACATAATTTAAGGGATAAAACATGAATGTTTTGGAGATTAACGCACAAACTCTGAGAAATAATATTAAGACAATAAAAGATTATATTGGTAATGTCAAGATTTGTTTTCCTGTTAAGGCAAACGCTTATGGGCATGGTTTAGAATTGGTCATTAAACATAGTCATGATCTGGTTGATTTTTTTGCTGTGGCTAATGTTTTAGAGGCTTTTAGGGTCTTAGATGTCGTTGAAAAACCAGTTATGATTTTTGGAGTAATCCAGTACAACTATATTGATAGAATTTTAAATAAAAATATCCGAGTTAGTATCCAAGATTATAATGATATTGAGAAGTTAGAAAAATTTGCTAAGTACTACAATAAAAAGCCTTTTGTTCATGTTAATTTCAATACGGGGATGAACCGTATGGGAGTAGACTATAATGATGCTTGTAGAACAATACAGAGAGCTTATGAATCGGATTGGTTAATTTTAGAAGGGGTCTATAGTCATTTAGCATGTGCTGATAATAGAGATCACCCAACAAATATTAAACAAAGAAATAGATTTGACAATATTGTTGAATTTACCAAAGGATTATCTCAAGATATTATTTGTCACTTGTCTAATTCTTATGGCTTTTTAGGTCAAAAAGTAATCTGTTATGATCTGGTAAGACCAGGGATTTTAAGCTATGGTTTTTTACCAAAGTTTTATGTTGATAGAGCTATAAGAGAAATAAAACCTATCGCAAGATTACTTTCAGAAGTGGTTAAGATAATTACACTGCAACAGGGAGAGGGTGTTGGTTACTCATTGATTTATCGAGGTTTTGAGGGTGAGCAGCTAGCTGTGATTCCTATTGGTTATGGCGATGGTTTTCCTCGTGAATTAGGTAATAGAGGTTTTGTTAATATAAATAATGTCATGTATCCTATGGCTGGTAAAATGAGTATGGATGGTCTGACAGTATCTTTAGGAATAAATGAGCATGATGTCAAAGTAGGTGATACAGTCGAGCTGATATCAGATACTCCACTCAATCGAAATAGTGTATTTTCAATAGCAAAACAAACAAATACAATCGAATATGATATCATGAGTACACTAAATGATCGTGTAATAAGAAAGATCATATAATAATCTAAAGTGTTTACTTAATGAATTAATCACAGTAAACTCATTATTAAAATTTGTTAATTTATTAAGATAAAGGGTTATAATGGAAAAAAAGAGTCTTTCTACTTTTAGTCTTGTGGCTATGGGTGTTGGTGCTATTATGGGTTCCGGTTGGATGTTTGCTGCGCAGTATACATCACAAGAGGCTGGTCCAGGCTCTGTCATTTCATGGATAATAGGCGCAGTTTTAATGGTTTTTATAGCTTTGGTATTTGCTGAGGTTTGCACAATTGTCCCTGTTGAAGGTTCTACATCACGAATTCCACATATTACGCATGGAACGATGACAAGCTATATGTTTGCATGGATTACATGGATATCATATCTAGTTTTAGCACCAATTGAAGTTCAAGCAGTTATTCAGTATTTGGCTGTTTTTTATCCATCATTAATTGATACAAGTAGAGATGGTGCATTATCAATGGTAGGCTTGCCTTTGGCAATCTTTTTCCTTTTAGGCTTTTGTGTGATTAATTTCTATTCGCTTAAGTGGTTAGCCAAAATAAACAATATCGTAACTTTATTTAAGGTCGCTATACCGATATTTATCTCGATTGTCTTTATGGTTTTTTGTTTTACATTGCCAGCATTAAAGGATATAAAAACTGAAGAGCTCTCATTAATGCCATTTGGTTTTAATGGTGTTTTAGCAGCTGTTTCTGTTGGTGGTATTGCCTATGCTTTTACTGGATTTAAAACTATCGTTGAGTTGGCTGGAAGTACAAAAAATCCTAAAAAATCTATACCTGTAGCAACTGTGAGCGCAGTACTGATTTGTCTAATAATATTTTTGTTCTTACAGTTTGCTTATTTGCTAGTAATGTCAAAGTTTATCCATAATAATAATTGGCATAGTGTAGTTATGCCAGGTGCAAGCTCATCTAGTTTTGGACCTTTTGCCATAATGGCTCAAAGCTTTGGAGTTAAATGGGTGATTTACCCACTTTATTTTGGAGCAATCATTTTCCCTTTAATGGCAGGATTAATCTATTTTAGTATTGCATTAAAGTCTCTTGGAGCTATGATTTATAATGGTTATTTACCACGTGTTTTAAGTAAATTAAGTCCAATTATGAAAAACCCTATCTATGCTATTGGCTTAAATTTTCTTATAGCATTAATTATGTTTGCGCCATTTCCTGGTTGGAAAGAGATGGCAACTTTCCTAACATCGTTGATAGCTCTTACTTATATCACCGGTCCTACATCAACGATGGCGCTTAGACATCATTTACCAGAGCTTCATAGACCATTTAGGCTTAGAGGAGCTTATCTATTATCAACTTTAGGGATATTTGCTGCTACTTTAGTATTTTTATGGAGTGGCTGGACAATAGTCTCAAAAGCAGGTATAGCGTTGATTATCGCTTTAGCAATGCTCGGTATATATAGGACTTTTAGAAAAGATAGATCTGAAGAAATACACTGGAATTTTAGAGAGTCAATATGGTTTTGGGTGTATATTGTCTTAGTGACAATAGTTTCATATTTTAGCTCATTTGGCGGTAGAGGTGATTTAGATTTATATTGGAGCTCTGCAATAATATTAGTAATTAGTTTTATTGTTGTTACAATCGCAAAAAATCTGTGTTTACCAGCAGCTGATATGCAAGATGGTATCCGAAAAGCTATTAGTGATGATAATTATATCTAAATAAATATTTCTATTTTTATCTTATATTTCATATTTATTATACTCATTAGTTTAATCAATTTTAAATATACTATGATTAAAGTATCTTTTGATGGCAAGCATGGTGCTTACTCTGAGCAAGCGATAACTAGTTTATTAGATCAGCAGAATATAAAAGATTTTCAAATAGTTTCGTGCTGGTCTTTTTCTGATGCCATCGCACGTAAATCAAATTTTGTAATGATTCCAGTAGAAAACTCATATGCTAGTTCTGTTGTACCAGCATATGATGAGTTGATTAAGAGTAATCTAAAGATCAAAACTGAGATAATTTTAAAAATAAAACATTTCTTGATGGGACTAGATGGTGTCAAGATCTCAGAAGTTGAAAGTGTTATATCTTATCCCCAAGCATTATCACAATGTGCTAATAGTCTAAAAAAATTAAAGCTTACTCCTGAGGCGTTTGTTGATACAGCAGGGGCTGCTGAGTATATCTTTGAGAAAAATAAAAGAAATCACTTAGCTATTACTGGAGAGTTAGCAGCTGAAACTTATGGGTTAAAGATTTTTCAACATGAATTTGAAGATGAGCGATTTAATTATACCCACTTTTTATTAATGGGTTACGATGATATCAAAGTTAGCTCAGCTGATAACAAGTACAAAACAACTATAATATTTTCAGTTGAAGATAAGTCTAATACTTTCGTAAATACATTAAGTGTTTTCGGTAAAAATAATATTAACCTGATCAAGATAGAATCTTGACCATCAAAAAATAGGGCGTGGAACTATTTATTTTTTATCGATTTTGAGGTCTGTGATGATGATCTTAATGTACAGCAGGCATTACTAGAGGTTCTCAAAAAAGCACATTTCTTAAGGTTTTAGGTTCTTATAAGAGTTATCATTTTAGTTAGAAAGATTTTATAAGTAGAACTAAATAATGAGTTATAAAGTTAATATTATTTATAGAGATGTTAGTAACTTAAAGATTTCTTTAAATAAAGATGGTTTAGTAACGGTAATATCACCGAAAAGTCTAACTCAAAAAGAAATTTTCAAAATTGTTGAGTCTAAAAAAGCATGGCTTGATAAACATGCTAAAAGATTATCAATTAACCAAAAATATGATTACCAAAATTATACTTTGAATGATGGTGATAGTATTTATTTTCTTGGATGCGAATATCCAATTAAACTTGTTGAGTCAAAGCATAATATTGTAAATTATCATGATGATCATATAGAGTTTTTATTAAATTCAAGTGTTGTTGCAGATAGAGAATTTAAGTTACAGCTATTAGAGGAATTTTATAAAGATCAAGCAGATATTATTCTTAATAATCTAGTAGCTAAATATCTCAAGATTACTAATCAAGAGATCAATAAGGTTACAATAAAAAAACAAAGACTCGGTGGGGCTCATGTAATTATGTCAAAAAAACTATCAACCTTAATTTTAATCTTATTTTACGGGATATCCGAGCAATTGAGTATGTGGTTCTACATGAGATAGCTCATTTGACTCATCCAAATCATTCAAAAGAATTTTATGCCTATATGGCTAGCTATATGCCTGATTGGAAAGTTAGAGAAAAAAGGCTAAAATAGAGTATAATTAGTTAGTTGCCATAAATTTTTTAAATTTTCTGGAGGCATGTTATGGAAAGTACATTTGAGCTTTTTTCTATAGGAGTTGGCCCATCTTCATCTCATACTATAGGTCCGATGAGAGCGGGTTGTGATTTTATAAATTTGTATAAAGATAAATTACCTCAAACTACTGGTGTTAAGATTGATTTATTTGGTTCTCTTGCTTTAACTGGTAAAGGTCATAAAACAGACTATGCTGTTGTTTTAGGGGTGATGGGTTTTTTACCAGAGTCAGTAGATATTGAATTAGCAAAAAAACTCTATGAGGACTGCTTAAGAGATAAAAAACTCAATTTGGGTCAAAAGTTTGAAATTGATTTTGATTATAATAAAGATTTGATATTTCATTATAACGAGTTTTTACCAGAGCATGCTAATGGTATGCGTTTTTCACTTTTTAATAGTAGCGAGCTACTTTGTGAAAAAGAGTATTTTTCAATTGGTGGTGGTTTTATTGTAGATAAAAAACAAATTAAAAAAGATACTGTTCCTACAGAAGTTCTATGTGACAAACCTTATAAGTTTTCAACTATGGCTGAATTAAGAGAGCTTTGCCAGCAAGATGGCAAAACGATTGATGAGATAATGTTTGAAAATGAAAAGACAGCTTATGGTGAGCAGGAATCATTAGATAAGCTAGCTGAGATCTGGCATGTCATGGAAATATCAATCGAAAAAGGTTTAACTTGTGCTGAAGCAACACTGCCAGGAGGTCTCAAAGTCAGAAAAAGAGCTCCAAGTATGATTAGAAAGCTCAAGGAGCAAAATGTTGTCAATACTGATTTTAATTATCTAAATGCTTTTGCAATAGCTGTAAATGAGCAAAATGCGTGTGGTGAAAGAGTAGTTACAGCACCTACTAATGGTGCTGCAGGTATTATTCCAGCTGTACTTAAGTATTATTTACAAACTCATGAGATTGTAAATCAACAAGAGCTTAAAGAGATAGTTAATAAATACCTGCTTGTATGTGCAGCTATTGGTATTTTGTATAAATCAGGTGCATCAATTTCAGCAGCTGAAGTAGGTTGTCAAGGAGAGGTTGGTGTTGCCTGCTCAATGGCAGCTGCTGGATATTGTGCTTTACTTGGAGGAGATATTGATTCTATTGAGTCAGCAGCAGAAATTGGTATGGAGCATAATTTAGGACTTACTTGTGATCCTATTGGCGGTTTGGTACAGATTCCATGTATAGAGCGTAATGCTATGGGAGCTGTACAAGCTATAAATGCAGCTAAACTTGCATATCTTGATACAGGTGAGAAGCGCTTTGTCGGTTTAGATTATGTAATTAAGGTTATGTATGAAACTGGTTTAGATATGTCTAGTAAATATAAAGAAACTTCTTTAGGTGGTTTAGCTACTAATGTCCCGGTATGTTAGTTAATTTAATAGTAGTGAAACATCTAAGTTTTAAGTTAATTTGGCAAAATTATACTAGTTTAGTATAATTTAAGCTGTAAAAGTTCTATAAAAATTTTTGATATGTATGATGTAAATAAAATTAGACAAGATTTTCCTTTTTTAGCACAAAAAATAAATAACAAGTCAGTACTTTTTTTTGACACAGGTGCCTCAGCACAAAAACCTCAAGCTGTTATAGAATCTATAGCTGAAGCATATGAATATAATTATGCTAATGTACACAGAGGAGTATATTCTCTTAGCCAAAAGGCTAGTGAGAAGTATGAAAATGTCCGTCAAATTGTGCAAAAGTTCTTAAATTCTAAATCAGCAGATGAAATAGTTATAACAAAAGGAACTACAGAGGCTATTAACCTAGTTGCTAGAGGTATTGGTAAAAGTATTATTAAACCTAATGATGAGATAATTGTCACAGAAATGGAGCATCATGCTAATTTTGTACCATGGCAGATGCTTTGTGAAGACAAAAATCTAGCTTTTAAAGTAGCTATGGTTAAAGATAATGGTGAGCTAGATGTCGAGAATTTATTAGCTTTAGTTACGGCTAAAACTAAAATCTTAGCTATTACCTTATGTTCTAATGTTTTAGGGACAATTAATCCTGTAAAAGATATTATCAAACAAGTTAGAGAAATTAATCCAGATATAGTCGTATTGGTAGATGGTGCTCAAGCAGTTATTCATACCAAGGTTGATGTTCAAGATTTAGATTGTGACTTTTTTGTTTTTTCTGGACATAAGCTGTATGGTCCAACTGGAGTAGGTATTCTGCATGGTAAATATGAACTGCTAAAACAACTTCCGCCTTATAATTATGGTGGTGATATGGTTGAAGAAGTAACTAAAGCCAAAACCACATTTGTATTCCCACCATACAGGTTTGAAGCAGGAACACCAAATATTGTTGGGGCTATTGGACTTGGTAGTGCTATTGAGTATGTTGATTCAATTGATATGAGTAATATTGAAAAACATGAGCAAAAATTGTTAGAGTACGCGACAAGTGAGTTTAATAAAATTGATGGTCTAACTATAATTGGACAGGCAAAACATAAAGCAGGAGTGATAACTTTTAATGTTGAAGGTTGTAACGCTAGTGATATTGGTGAGCTACTAGCAATCAAGGGGATATGTGTTAGAACTGGTAAGCATTGTGCTCATCCTTTGATGTATCGAATGGGAGTTACCTCAACAGTACGTATGTCTTTTGGGATGTATAATACTTTTGAGGAAATAGATTTGTTCATAATAGCATTGAAAAAAGTAATATCTCAATTAAAATAATTTAGCAAAAAGAGGCAAGTATGGTAGAAGTTTTTGATCCAAATGCTAGTAGTGTTTTAGAAGTTACAGATGCTGCGGCTAAACATTTCAAGAAACATCTAGAAAAGCGTGATGGTTGTATAGGTATTTATGTGGGAACTAAAGTTATGGGTTGTTCTGGTTTAACTTATGATCTTGATTTTGTTAAACAGCAACCTGAAGATACACAAAAAGTACAGCAGCACGGTATTAGTTTTTTTGTATCTAACAAATCTATAGATTTTCTTAATGGTCTAAGAATTGATTATGTTCAACATGATTTTGGATTATATAAGTTAGAATATACAAATCCAAACGAGTTAGCACGTTGTGGTTGTGGTGAAAGTTTTACGGTTTAGGAATATATAGGAATGAAAGTAACAGATGTAGCAATAGTAAGAAGGCAAGTGAAAGTAACCGCTGTGCCATTTGGTAATGAGGTCGAGCTAATGCCTGGTCAAGAAGTTCTAGTAACTCAAGATAAGGGAGGAAGCTTTACTCTAAATGTAAATGGTAGTTTACTTCATTTAGATGGCAAAGATGCTGATGCTATAGGTAAACAAATTGTTAAATATCCTGTAGAAGAATATAATATCAAGCCGGGTGATCCTATTAATATGAATGCTATTTGGGATCAAATGAGAACGGTTTATGATCCAGAAATTCCTGTTAATATTGTTGATCTTGGTTTAATTTATAATATTGTCGCTAGAAAGCTAGAGAATAGTAATTTTCATGTAATTATTGAGATGACATTAACAGCGCCTGGATGCGGTATGGGACCAGTGCTTATGACAGATGTTGAAAAAAGAGTAGCAATGCTTCCTAATGTAGATAAGGTTGATGTAGTGATGGTTTTTGATCCACCATGGAATTCAGAAATGATGACTGAAGTTGCTAAGTTAGAGTTAGGATTATTTTAGCAATTTAGCTTATGAATAAGATAGCAATTTATCCAGGTACATTTGATCCGATTACGAATGGACATGTTGACTTAGTTGATCGTGCTCTAAATATCTTTGATCAAATAGTTGTTGCAGTATCTACAGCTTATGGTAAAAATACTCTTTTTGATCTTTGTATTAGAGAGCAAATAATAAAAGAAGTTTTCAAAGATAATCAAAGAGTCAAAGTTGTAAGCTTTCAAGGTCTACTTGTTGATACAGCAGTAAAACATAATGCTTGTGCAATAGTTAGAGGTCTCAGAGCGGTATCTGATTTTGATTATGAATTTCAGATGTCAAGTATGAATAATAAACTTAATAGCGATATTCAAACTATATTCTTAACTCCAAGTGAGAAGTTTTCTTGTATTTCTTCAACATTGATTAGAGCGGTAGCAATACATAACTATAAGCGTGTGGATGAGTTTGTGCCTGAGTGTGTCTTCCGTGAGATAAAGCTTAAATATTCTAAGGACTAAAAATTATGGCATTACTAATTACTGATGAATGTATTAATTGTGATATTTGTGAACCTGAATGTCCTAATGAGGCGATATCACAAGGTGAAGAATATTACGAGATTGATCCAAAAAAATGTACCGAATGCTTTGGGCACTTTGATGAGTCTCAATGTACCAAAGTTTGTCCAATTAGATGTATAATTATAGATCCAAATAATATAGAAACACAACAACAGCTTTTAAATAAGTATAAAAAACTAGTATCATAAAGCTATAAAAAATTCTTGGAAAATATTTTTTATTAATGTAAACTAACTCAGTCTTATGTTTTAGTATGTGAATAAAAAGTATTTAAAGGAGTTTTTGATGAGATTAAAAAATATTGTTATTACTACATCTGTGTTACTAGGTACAGCTACGGTATCAATAGCGGCAGATTCTGATAATGTAGATATGTCAGCAAACACAAATTCAGCTACTACTCAAAGTAGTGGTTTTACTTCTGATACTTTCATTGCTCCTTTTGCAAATACTTATAGCTCTTTAACAAATAAGGATAATACTTGGGGCTCTCAAGATAGAACTGGACAGTGGTACTTGGGTGTTCAGGCTAATGGCCTTGCAGGAACTCCTAGTTCACCATCAGGTGCAGGAGTTAACTTTATCTTAGGTTACAATATCAACAAATATTTTGCGGTTCAATATAACCAGTTAGTTGGTAGAGATTTTGCTGGTTTAGGCGAAGGTGTTATAAACTTTAGTAATAGTACTATGTTTACTCCATATGCTGCAGGTGGTGCTGGTTGGGCAAACTTAGCAGGTCAAGCAACTGGTGCTTGGGATGTTGGTGGTGGTCTTAAGTTTGAACTTTCTAGAAATGTTCAAGCAAGTGTTGACTACAGATATATTCAAACAATGGCGCCTAGCAATATTTCTGTTACCAATGGTAGAGCAGGTACTAATATGATTGGTGCTGGATTAACGTGGTTCTTTGGTGGCAAAGACAACACTAATAATGATACTAGTAAAATCCAAGATAATGGTGCAACTACAGCTGCACAAACTGTTGCTATGCCTACTATTGATGAGTCTAAGTATGTTTTACCTGCAGGTATTAAGCAGTGTGAAGGTAACTTTAATCTAACTAAAGATGGTGTTGCATGCTATACAGTTAACGGTAATGACGTAACGGTTTACTTAGATACTAAATTTGCTTATGATAGAGCTACTTTAAATTCTAAAGGTAAAAAAGCGATTACATTTTTTGTTAAGTTTATCAAAGATAGTAATATTGCTTCTGTGACAGTTAAAGGTTATGCTTCTCAAGGCCGAACTGGTAATGAATTTGATATGTATAACCAAAAACTTTCTGAAAAAAGAGCAGAAGCTGTTGCTGATTACATGAAGCAACTAGGCTTAGATAGTGAGAAGATAATCACTAAAGGTTTTGGGTACGATAATACCTTAGGAGGTATTCCTAAATCTGACCCACGTAACCAGCGTGTAGAAGCTAGTGTATCAGCTCCTCTTAAAGAAGATAAATAATTCTTAAATTTAAGTTTTCTTATCACATACTTCTCATTCAATTAATTAGAATCTTATAGCTATTTAACTCTATTAGGTTTTCTTTGTAGTATTTGTTTATTAATTACATTACTTTATTCGAGATTTTGTTATTTAATTCTGCAGTTAAATTAGGTGAATGGATATAATTTCTAGCTAGTTAAAAAAACTATTGATTTAATTATTATTTTTAATAGAAATAAGTGGGCTAATAAGCGTAAGCCAAAGTCCTATTTTCTTAGATTGAAAAAGATATTTCTATAGATGGTTGATGAGTTTGTTGAACTACTCAATAAGTTTTTGTTAGATTTATTCAAATGTGATAAAAATAAAAACTATAAGTTTTCAAAACAAGCTAACAAGCTTTAAGTGGTTAAATAGAAATTAACATAATAGGTATTTTTAAATTAGTCTTCTTGTACTTTCAAAGGTTTAATGTAAATATAAGACTATAGTCAAACTAAAGTTCTTTCTTATGAAGTAGTTATTTTAATACAGCTAGAAGTAATGTTCTTTCTATATTGTCGGGATTAATCAAATTTGATACTGATGTTGATTTATCTTCTGTATAATCTAATATTTCAGCTCTTGATACTAGAATAACTGTAGCAGAATTTGATATGGTTATACTAGTTAAACTATCAATAATTTAACTGTTCAACCTTCTTTTTTCTGTGGAAAACTTCTGATCTGGACACTTATAGGGACACAAAAAAGGATTTATTCTTATAAAAACCTTTAAAATAAAAGTTTTTAGTATATTATATCACATCACCAATTTGGAACATTGGCATATACATACTAACTACTAGGAAACCAACAACACCACCTAAAACAATCATAATCAAAGGTTCAAACATTGAGCTTAAACTTCCTACTAATGTATCTACTTCTTCTTGATATACTCTGTTTAGGTTACCTAACATCGTTTCTAGGGCACCTGATTCCTCACCTACGGCAATCATTTGTTCAACCAGAAATGGAAAGCTTCCTGTCTCAATAATAGCTTCTTTAAATGGATGTACCTTTATTAATACTTTTTTTAATATCTAAAGCAGCTTGATCGTACTTTGCATTTCCTGTCGCAAGAGACACCATATCTAGGGCGCGTGTCAAACTCATGCTAGATTGAACAGTTATTTCTAAAGTACTGGCAAATCTTACTAGTGATGATTTAAATATAACTTCACCAATTATAGGTACCTTTAACATAAAATGATCTTGGGCAATTTGGATTTTAGGAAATCTAAATTTTAATGATTTATAGACTGTTATTGTGATAAATATTACTAGAATAATTTTCCACCATGAATTCTGCATAAAGTTAGAGGCATCAACAGTCAATTGTGTAATTGCAGGTAATGGCTTACCAGAATTTATAAACATTGCTGAGAACGCTGGAACAGCAAATGTTAATAATATACCAGTCACACCAGCAGAGATAATACATACTATAATTGGATAAGATAACGCTTTTTTACTTTCTTTTTGATACTCTGTAATGCTTCACGCTGATCAGCAATTTTGTTAAGCATCAGGTCAAGATTTCCTGATTCTTCACTAGCAGTAATAAGACCAACATATAATTTATCAAATATTTTAGGAAAGTTACTGAGAGCTTTTGAAAATGAATCACCACCTTCGATTGCTTGTTTTATTTCAATAGCTAATATTTTAAGGCGTGGATGCTTACGAATCCCCATAATAAATACCTCAAATGATTTAATTATAGGAATACCAGCTTTAGTTATTGTCGCTAGCTGGCGCGTCATCTCTGTAATATCTTGATAAGATATTTTCTTAGGTAGTAGATCTTTAGGTTGTTTTTTGACTTTGATATCAAAGTAGCCTTTTTGTCTTAATTGAATTTCTGCCTTCTCTTTAGTATCAGTATCAATACTACCTTTAGTTTTTTTACCACTTTTTAACTTAGCTTTATAATTCCATGATACAATGGTTATTTTATTTTTATCTTTTTTGCCAAATAGCATATATATTATTTTATTCCTTTTAACTTACGCGGTATGCTTCTTCCATTGATGTCAGACCTTCAGCAACTCTAACTAGAGCTGATTGTCGTACAGTAGCAACTCCTTCTTTTTGAGCCTGTACTGCAATTTCTATAGTGTTCTTATCTTCTAATATCATTCTTGATATTTGCCTAGATACAGGCATAACTTCATACAAACCAATTCTTCCTTTATAACCTTTGAAACACCTTGGGCAGCCTTTAGGATTAGCTTTGTAAATCTTTGCATTTTTTACTTTATCTAGGGTTACACCAAATGTTTGTGATAATATTTCGTCATTAAGACCACTATCTTCGACAAGAAGTGAAAATTCTGTATTGGTATCTGGTAACTTGCACTTAGGACATAGTTTACGAGTTAGACGTTGAGCGATAATTAATGTTATAGATGTCGCAATATTATACCTAGGTAAGCCCATATCCACGAGTCTGTTTAATGTCTCTGGAACACTGTTGGTATATAGTGTTGACATAACTAAGTGACCTGTTTGAGAGGCTTTGATTGCGATCGAACCTGTTTCAATATCTCTAATCTCACCGACCATGATTATATCTGGATCTTGACGTAAGAAAGACTTAAGTGCCGCTGCGAAGGTAAGTCCTTGTTTATTATTAACACTTACTTGGTTAATACCTTTTACAATAAGCTCGACTGGGTCTTTGGCAGTTAAGATATTTTTTCTGGTTCATTAAGAATATTTATACCAGTGTATAAAGTAACAGTTTTACCAGAGCCTGTTGGCCCTGTTACTAATACCATGCCTTGAGGTTGTTGAATATACTTAAGATAGGTTTCTTTTTGTGATTCTGAGAAACCTAATTGTTCTATTGGTATTTGTGTTGAGCTTGAATCTATAATACGCAACTTTTCACCAAAACTAATTGGACATGTACTTACACGAAAGTCGATAGCTTTTCACGTGAGAGAGATATCTTAAATTTACCATCTTGAGGAATTCTCTTTTCAGCAATATCTAACTTGACATGATCTTAAGTCTAGAAATAACCTTTGGAGCTAAATTCTTCTTAGTATTTAAAGTTTCAATTAGAAGACCATCTATCCTATAGCGAATACGGAAGTTTTTTTCATATGGTTCAAAATGTATATCCGAAGCACCTTTTTGGATAGCATCAACTATAGTATTATTAATAAAGCGAATTATTGGAGCTTCTTCATCTTCACCGCTGCCTATTATCGCATCACCTTCGTGTTCTCCCTCTTCAACGAAGTCTATATCAAGCTCAGATCCTGCATCAATTCTTTCATTAAGCTTTGAGTCATCTTCTCTTTGTCCCTCATCTTTAATATACTGTTCATATTCTTCAATTTTTTCTTTAAGATGATTCAGCTCAACAACTACTGGAATGAATGCACAATCATATTTACTACGGAGTTTTTTTAGAATTTGTTGACTTTCAATAGGGTTAGCAATTGCGACATGAGTAGTCTTTTTACGTGTAAAAAGTGCTAAGCATTGATTTTCACGACAAAAATCAATGTCAAAGTATTCTTGAGGTAAAAATTTTACATTTATAGCTGTTAAGTCGATATATTGTAAACGCAGTAATGTTGCTGACTCTATCATGAAAGATTTACTATCAATAATCTCATTTTCAATCAAATATTCTAAAAATCCTTGTTTTGCTAAAGACTTATCGTGACTTATTTCTTCAAGCTGTTGCTTTGTGATAAGCTTACGGTGAAGTAAAAGCGAAGCAAGTTTTTTGCAAATATGTGGATTTTCAATCATCTATTATAAAGTAAACCTCAAATAGTAGTAAAATTATAACATAATTAAGGTAATTATTAAAAAACAAAATATTTAAGTTAAATTGATTAAAATAGCGTATATAATTATAGTTTTTGATGTATAACCAGCGATGTAATTTAATAATGTGAAAATATATGCATGTAGATAAATTTATCTCTCATAGAGGTGCTAATAGTTATTTCATTGAGAATACACTCGAAGCTTTTCAAATTGCTAATAATGCGGGTTTTAATTGGTTTGAAACAGATGTTCAAATGAGTAGCGATGGTGAGTTGTTTCTTTTTCACGATAAAACACCAAAGAGATTTGCTGATTGTAATAAAAATGTCATAGAAATGTAACTAAATGAACTCAAACAAATACAGCTTATTCACCCAATTTTAAAAGTAAAAGCTAAGATTCTAACTATTAGAGAATATCTTGATTGGGCTAGTGAAAATGATGTTTTTTCAAATCTTGAGCTTAAGATAACTACTTAAGACAAAAATTACCAGCAAAAGCTAGTAGAAAAGGTTTTTAAAATACTTCAAGAGTATCCTAAGCTAAAAACAAAGATATTAATATCAAGTTTTTCAAATTTTGTAATGAAAGCTTTAAGAAAATATAAAAACTATCCTCAAGGGAAACTTTTTTATACAATAAATTGGCCTAGGCACTTTGATTATATTGACAAAAAATTACATAAAAATTATAAACGAAATGCTTATCTAGCGATTGTTATTAACTACAGTTGTTTAAACCAGCAAAGAGTCAATTATTTAAAGCGCAAATTTAACAAAATATTTGTGTATTCTGTTTATACTGATTCTGAAGTTAAACAATCACTCACATGGAGTATAGATGCGATATTTGTTGATAAAAAAGAGCAGCTAAATTTAGGTTTATAAATGATCTTTGAGAATTTCTTCTACAGTTATAGTTATCTTTTGATTATAAGGACAACCTTCAGGATAGAAATATTTTAGTTCTATAAAGCCATCCGTGATTCAATATTTGAATGTAATAATAAGAATAAACATCTTTGATTACTTATAATTTTTCTGTTAACAAGCTTTCACCAATATTTATAAATATTCCACTTTTTACGGATAATTTTTATATTTTGTTGCGTATTTGCTAGTTTTAATCCTTCAAGCATAGTGATACATTCTTTAGAAGGACCAAGAAAAACGTAGATATTTCTAAAACATATATTTCTTATGGTGAGCTTAAGGGTGTTAAATATTTGTTTGAAAAGCTAGAAAGTAACGATATGGCAATTTTCTGCTGTCAAGCTGAACTTGAAGAAGTAGCAAATTATCTTGAAGAGTGTGAAAAAACTATTTATCTGTACAACAAACAAACTACGTGGGTTGCAATACCTTCTTCTCTACCAATAAATCCTAATCTTTCAGTTGTAGTCGCCTTGATATTTATTTGGCTGATTTGTATTTCAAGAATATTTGCTAAGCATGCTCTCATTTTTTCAATATGTGGTAGCATCTTAAGTGTTTGAGCAATTATAGTACAATCAATGTTACTTATGGAGTATTGTTTTTCAGAAAGCATTTTTTTTATTTTAGCTAAGAAAAATTTACTATCGGCATTTTTGAATTGATTATCTGTATCAGAGAAATGTTTGCCGATATCACCTAACCCTAAAGCACCAAGAATCGCATCACAGAGAGCATGTATCAGTACATCACCATCAGAATGAGCTTCAAGACCTAGATGGTAAGCAATTTCCACTCCACCAATAATAATATTCTGCTTTGCTGAAGTGAATTTATGGACATCATAGCCATGACCTATACAAAATGACATTATTTTTTATCCTTAATCTTGAGAAACTGGGTAGTTATTAGCTAGCCAATCCTTGATTCCACCTGCTACAGAAATTACATTTGTATAACCCATATGCTGCAAACTCTCGGCAGCTAGAGCTGAACGAAAACCACTACCACAATATAAATAGATTTTTTGTTGTTTGTTAGGTACTAAGTTTTCAATTTTTACTTCAATTTGCCCTTTACTTAAGTGCGTAGCTCCTTGAATATGGAACCTATTAAATTCAGAGTCTTCTCTAACATCAAAAACTATACCATCAAGCTCTTGAGAATTAATCTTATTGTAAAGTTCGGTTGTAGAACATTCTTTTATCTGAGCTTTTGCATTATTGACAAGTCTTAAAAACTCGTTTGGTCTGAACTGACTAGCTGAGACAATAGGGTAGCCTTTAGCATTCCATGCTCTCCATCCACCATTAATAGAGATAACATTTTTATAACCCATCTCTCTAAGCTTATCTGCTACTAAAGCAGATCTAAAGCCACCACCACAATAGAAATATATTTTTTGATTTTTATTAGGAACGGCTGATTCAATAGCACTTTCAATAATTCCTTTACTTAGATGAATAGCATTTGGGATATATCCATTAGTTACTTCTGACTCTTCACGAGTATCTATAAGTAAGCCATCGAGTGTTTGTGTCTCATTCATTTTTTGGATATCATCAATAGTACATTCTTGTATTCTAGATTTTGCTTCATCTACTAATTTTAAAAATCCTGATGAGTGTTGCATAATTTTCACCTTATAATTTTGTGGTTGTTCAACTATTAAATATTTTATATTTTTATCTGCTTAAAGAGAATAATTAAAGGATATAATCTATAATTTGAAAGATAATTATTATGACTGCACTAAATAGTGCAAAATTATTGAGTTTGCTATTTTGCATGGATTTATAAATTATTTGATAGTTATGTTTACGTAAAATTCTGACCATATATAAAGGGCAAGATATAAGCATTATTAGTGAGAATAAACCAACAACAGATAGTGCAATTAAGAAAAGCTTTTTGAAATAATAATTTAGTATTATAGGCAGCATAAAAAGCAAAAAGCTTAGCATGATATTTTTATTAAGTTTTGATAAACTAGTCATCTTAAATCTATCTAATATCAAGTCTTTTAGAGCTAATGAAAGGGTTATAAAAGCTGTAGTTACTGATATTGTAATAAAAGCGTATATAAAACTTATAATCTCAGAGGATTTTATATTTGCTTTGAGAATGTAGATAAGCTGAGTTACACTATCCTCAGAACTAAGTGATTTAAGTATCTCTGCAAAGCTATTTTTACTACCATAAATTGCGATATTGCCAAAGATTGAGATTATCCAGCATATATATATCGCTAATATAATAAGTGAAGCGATTATGATAATTCTTCTAATATCTTTTGGATGTGGTCCTAAATAATTTACAACACTAGGGATTATTATATGTGCTGAAAATGTCGTAGCTAAAATGGGTAGTGCTATTATCAGTTGTTCGAAATTACTAAAACTATAACTACCTAAATTTGTTAAGCGTATTGATTTAAATAGTAATATTATAGTAAAAAGTATGATTATTAATTTTACACTCAGAAAAACCCTATTTAGCCATTCAGCAGAACCTGTACCTTTCAGAATAAAGCCACCGAAAATAATAACAAAGCTTATTTCAATAACTATGTAGTTTATATTTAATAAGCTTTCAAAAGATGAACCTATTGCAGATATGTAGGCTGCTAACATCCCATAAAGTATTCCAAATGCGCAAATATAGACTAAAACAATACCAGGTTTTTTGAAAAGTTTATGGGCTAAGCCTAGATAACTAATACCTTTTTTAAAATGTAAACATGCTTCTGCAACTGCAAGTGTTGAGTATGTCATCAACAGCCACATCAAAAACATAATTATAGAACCAATAATTGCACTGAAGTATGAGAGAATTATTGGTATCGCAAGGATACCTCCTCCAAGCGAAGTTCCTATAATTAGGAATATACAACCAATTTGTTTGTTTATACTTGTCAAAATACTACAAAGCTAGTTTTATAAGTTTGAGTAAATTAAAGCATATAATTACAAGATTATAAAATAATAAATCAAGTAAATGTTACCAAGCTGGTATAGCAGCATCATTTGGATAAAGTTTTTCAGCTAATTTCTTAACTTCATCATTATTGAATGCTTTCAAATATTAATTTAAGCTTAGGATTGTTTTCTTGGGAGTCTTGAACAGTAATTACATTCGCAAATGGAGAATCTTTAGGCTCAACAAAAAGAGTATCTTTAAAGCTTAGGCCAGCTTTAGGGATATAGTCATTATTAATTATACCGATATCTACATCACCTAAGTTGTTGGGTATTTGATCTGCTTGTATAGCTATTATTTTAGGTTCTTAGGGTTGCTAATTATGTTATTAGGAATAGCTTTTTCCATATGATATTATCCTTTAGCTTGATTAGACTAGTATCTTGCAGAATCATCAAAACTCTACCTTGATTTGTAGGATCATTAGGAATTGCGACAGTTGAACCATCTAGAATTTCTTTAATACTATGTATTTCTTTGAAAAAACCTCCATTGGATACAAGAAAGTTTTACCTATATACATTAGTTATAGCCGAACTGTTTGATTTGTTTTTCTAGAAACAGAATATGCTGGAATACATTTGCCTACAATTCACCATCATTAAGAGCTATGTTCGGAATATTATAATCACTGAAAGTTACTAAATTTAAATCAAGATTGTATTTGTCTTTAGCTATTTTTTAGTAAGCTGCGTAATCTTGTGTCTTATGGTGGACTTGTGATATAACCTACAGTTATTTCATTAGAGCTAACTGTCGATGTAGCATTTAGATACAATTGAGTAGCGCTGGCAACTAGTAAAATAGCAGTGACAATCCAAAGTGAGATTAGCTTTTTGGCTAAAACAAGGTAATTACCAAAAGATTGCGTTAGTTGTACGAGTATAACTAGTATAATTATATCACCTAATAGTAGCGTATAATTACCATAGTTATAACCTTTCAAATAGATCAAATCACCAAGACACCACCATCGACTATACCAGCCATAGTAGAGAAACCAATTAGTGAAATACATCTAAAGTCTTGCCCATTTCCGCAATCCTACCTTTATCAATAATCGAAACACGATCACAAATTTTTCTGACTATATCCATTTCATCAGTAATTAAAACTATTGTTAAACCAAGCTCTTTGTTTAGTCTTTTAAATAGAGCAAGGATTTGTTTGGTAGAGGTTGGATCTAATACAGATTTAGCCTAATCAGATAGTAATACAAGTAGGTTTAGAGCAAGTACTCTAAAAGCTATAGAGACTTTTTGCTTTTGACTACCATTAGCTCTTGTGGGTATGCATTTGATTTATTTGCAGCTTAACTAGTTCTAAAAGCTCAAAAACTCTTTTTTGATCTTAGCCTTGGGTATGTCTTGGATCTCAAGTGGTAGAGCAATATTCTCAAAAATATTACGGGATGATAGTAGATTGAAATGTTGAAATATCATCGCTACTTTTTTACGAAATTCGTACAGCTGTTTTGAGTTTTTCTTAGTGATATTCTCATCGGCTATAAAAATTGAGCCGTAGTAGGCTGCTCATGTAAATTTAAGCATCTTAAGAGAGAACTTTTACCAGCGCCACTATGACCAATTATACCAAATATCTCACTTTGTCTGATTTCTAGATTGATGTTATCTAGAACAAGGTTACTATGTATTATTTGTTTTATATTCTTTTTTAAGTTTTAAATTTGAATCATTTTTTGCCTTTGCTTTGTCACCAATTTTACTTTCTTGTCCATTAATTAGTCTTTGGATATTTCCTCCATGCTTTACAAGTATTACTATCGTTATTAGGATAAATGGCGCAGCTATTTGTAAGTTTGATGTAAATACTAATGAGAAACTTGCTATAACAGTAGCTACTAAAGCTGATAATGATGAATAGCGCGTAACTACAGCTACACATAACCATGTGATCACAAAGATTAAGCCTAAGATCCAACTAAAACCAAATAGAGTACCTATAAGTGTTGCAACACCTTTACCACCTTTGAAGCCAAAAAATATCGGAAAAATATGACCAAGAACTGCATAAAGTGCTGTACATGCAGTTATAAACTCATTGTTTGTTAGGACTTTGGCAATAACTACAGGGGCTAAACCTTTGAGAATATCAAATATTAACGTAATTACAGCTAGGACTTTACCACCAATTCTAAGAACATTTGTCGTACCAGGATTACCAGAACCAACGCTACGAGGTGATGGTAATCTAAATATGTAACAAACAATAATAGCGCTGTTTATAGATCCTAACAAGTAAGCAAATATTAGTATACTGAAATTCAAAAAGTTCATAATTTATCCTTTATGATTCTAAAGTTATTATAAACTATTATAGAAGATAATACTATCTAGACAATATTTTAGCTAGCTATTTTTGTTGCTTTGTTATAGGATTAATAGCTTTAAAAACTTATCGATTAATTTTTACTTTAAAAGGTTGATTTTTATGACAGTAATGAAGTTTGAATTGCTTAAGAAAGAAGGTAAAGCTAGAAGAGCAAAAATAAGTTTTCCTCGTGGTGATATTCAAACACCTACATTTATGCCAGTAGGTACTTATGGTGCTGTTAAGTCACTATCTCCTGTCGAGCTAAAAGAGATGGGAGCAGAGATTATTTTGGGTAATACATTTCACTTATGGTCACGCCCTGGAACAGAAATTGTTAAAAAACATGGTTCACTACATCAATTTAATGGTTGGGATAGACCAATCTTGACAGATTCTGGAGGTTTCCAAGTATTTAGTTTAGGCAAAATGCGTAAGCTTACAGAAGAGGGGTAACATTTAAATCACCAATTAACGGTTCTAAAGTATTTTTATCACCTGAGATATCAATACAAGTGCAAAGAGATTTAGGCTCAGATATTGTAATGTGTTTTGATGAATGTACGCCATATCCAGCTACTGAAAAAGAAGCTAAAGAATCTATGGAACTATCTATGCGCTGGGCAAAAGATCAAAAGATGCTCATGATGATAATCCTTCAGCATTATTTGGTATTATCCAAGGTTGGTATATATGAGTATTTACGAGATGAGTCATTAGCTAAGCTAAAAGAAATTGATTTTGATGGTTTTGCTATTGGTGGCTTATCTGTTGGAGAACCTAAAGAGGATATGATTAGAATACTTGATCATACTGCGCATCAAATACCTGAAGATAAACCAAGATATCTAATGGGGGTTGGCACACCAAAAGATCTAGTTGAAGCAGTATACCGTGGTATAGATATGTTTGATTGTGTTATGCCATCACGAAATGCTCGCAATGGTCATATCTTCACTTCAGAGGGGTGATTAAGATTAGAAACACTAAGTATAAGGATGATACTTTACCATTAGATCCAAATTGTGATTGCTATACTTGTAAAAATTTCACTAAGAGTTACTTACATCATTTCGACAAAACTAAAGAGATTTTAGGTTCCAGATTGAATACTATTCATAATTTGACTTTCTACCAAAACCTTATGAAATCTATCCGTAAAGCTTTAGATGAGGGTAGATTTACAGAGTTTAGAAAAGAATTTTTAGTAAGCTATAAATAGCGTTATTTATCTAAAAATGAAATTAGCAGCTGTTTTGTTTTTATAAATAAATCCGATTCTGAATTTTTTGCTAGTAAGTAGTAAGATCTCTCTGTTGGAGGCTTTTCCTGTTTTGAAATATATAAAAGATTATTTTGTATATATCTTCTATTAAAAGTTTTTCTGTTACAAAAAAGCCAATTCCTGATAAACAAGTTTTAATTGCTTAGAGTGAATTTTTAAAGCATAATTTCTTTTTTGTGCTGATACTTTTTATCTATTATTATATTTACGCCACTTGCTATAATCATTAATAACGAATGTTATTATCAACATAAATTAGATTTTGGCGAGCTATTATTTCAGTGACTGTTTTCCCTCTATAATTGTTGCTGCATACTAGAACTAATTCGCCATCAGCGAGCTTATATTTACTTAAATTATTAAATTCACTTTCAGGTACCATATTTAATACTTAAGTCTATATCATCAAAACCAAAATTAACTTATTTTCCTATTGTTATTAATTGTATCTCTATATTTTCAAAAGTTTCTATAAAACTATCAAACCTTGGTATTAGCCAGTTTGCACATAAGGTAGTTATACAGTTTATAACTAATTTTTTTGTTTTTGGCTCTTTGAAAATTTTTGTTGAATGATATATTTTGGTTATTAAAGGCGCAATTTTTACATAATATTCTTTTGCTAAATCTGTGATTATTAGTTTTCTTTTTTGTTTTTAAAAGAGTTTCTTATCTAGGTGATTTTCTAATTTTTTGATAGATTGACTTACTGCTGAATGAGTTATAAAAAGTTCTTCAGCTGCTTTGGTATAGCTTTTGGTTTTAATCACCGCTATAAAAACAGGTAATGAATTTAATGGTGGTAGGTCATTTCTTTTTACCATTATTAGTAAGTAAAACTTACTTTTTATATAAAAATGAATATGTTTTACATAATATGTAACGTTTGTATTATTTACCATAATTTTTCAAAAAAATAGTGAAAATATGGTTTCTATAAATAACTTTATAAGTTTAGCTTTAATGGTATCATCAGCAACTTTAATTGCTTTTGCATCTTTTGCTATAAAATATTTAGTTATGATTGATGGTATTTATTTATCGATGTTTATTAGCTTTATTGGTGGCAGTATCTTAATGTGGTGAATTGTAAGTATTTTTTCCTTTACAAAGATTATTTCTAGTGGTTGGAGATTGATATTTACTTGATTAATATTTAGTTTTTGGCTCAAATATTTCTTTTTATTAGCTTAAGTAAAGGATTGTTATTGAATTACAATATTATTATTTAATACTAGTCCACTATTTATCCTTATATATGTTTTATATTTTTTAAGCAAAGATAGTCATTTTAATTTTACCTGTATATTAGTTAGTTTCTTAGGGATTTACCTGATTTTAGGGAATGGTAGTGGTAGCCTTAATATATATGCGTTGACCGCTATTTTTTCTGGTGTTTTAAATGTAGCTTCTCAAATGTATTATATAGTGCTAGTCAAAAAGAAAATATTTTATTATGAGCCTTTGGATATATATTTATAGGAGTAATAATGTTAGTGTTTCTACCATTTAATATATCTTCTATTAGTTAATACAAATAATTTATTCACTCAACCTTAATAATATGGGCATGTATAGCTATAATAGTATTTAGTATTAGTGCACAGATTTTTTAGGGTAAGAGTTTTTAAATATACCAAAAATCCCTCTTTGATTGCGCCAGTAATGTATTTTTCGGTAGTAGTTGCGGTGATTTTAGATATTGTTTTTTTATAATACATCAATGGGTTATTTAGAAATATGTGGAATCTTAATGATATGCATCTTTAGCATATTATTGGTAATTAGAAAATCTTAACTGGGGGAATGAAATGGAAAATACATTTGTAATAGTTGCCCGATTTTATAAATGAAATTGTCAATAAAAATAGCGCTTTTGGTGTTCATAATGCTCAAAGAATTAAAGATGATAAAACTATGCAAAAAGCTAACAAGTTAATAGCTTGGGCTAGGGCAAACAATATTCAGATAGCTTATGTACACGTCAGCTTTCGCAAAGATATTATTAATAATGTTCTAAAATTTCATCTATGTTTAAACTAGCCACTAAAAACAAAGTTTTAGAGCTTAGTACTTGGGCAACAGAATTTAATCCACAAATAGATGTTCAGTAGCATGCTATTTTTATTACAAAACATTGTGTAAATGCTTTATTAGTACAGATCTAAAGCTTATATTACGAACAAATAAATATTGATCATGTGATTATCTGTGGGGTATCGACTAGCTATGTATTAGAGTCTACAGTTAGAGAGCTATATGATCGTGATTTCAAGGTTACAGTGATAACAGATGCATGTAATACTGCGAGTCAATAAGCTCATGAAGCTAGTCTAGCAAACTTAAGTAGAATTGCTGAAACTGTAAATATTGACAATTTTATTTCATGTTAATTTATTATAAATGAAGTCTGATAATTTCCTCTGTATCGTAATATAATACACTATATTACTGAGCTAATAAAAATAATAAACGCGAGAAATCATGAAAAAGAAAATTGTAGTTTTCATGGCAGTATTGATATCATGTTATTATTTAATAGTTGTTATTCCTTTAATGACACTAAGAATTTGTTGTATCTGCAAGCATATTTTAATAATTGTAAAGTTAAGAAAATTAATGATTATCATCAAGAGATGAGTCGTTATTATGCAAATTTTAAAATTAATGATCAAAATAAATTGTCTTTTAGCTAATACTTTTTATGTATTTGCGATAAATCAATAATTGATTTGTAACTAAATATATTAAAGAGAAATCTAGTAGCTATACTGATTAAGCTAATTGGAGCTTATATTTTAAAAACTTTAAGGGCTAGAAATACTTTTATTAGCTTATTACTAGTCTTTAATTGATAAAGCATTACTACTAAGGTAAAATTCTTACGTTTTAAATTTAAAATCCTTAGGAGAAAAATGAAAAAATTATTATTGGCACTATCTGCAATTGTATTATTTGTATCAACTTCATTTGCACAAGGTGCGGAGCAAAGTGTTGGTAGCCCACTAAGCTCAATTTTAATGCTTGTGGTATTTTTTGCTATACTCTGGTTTTTGCTAATTAGACCTCAGCAAAAGAAAAACAAAGAGTTACGTAAGATGCTATCTGAACTATCAAAAGGTGATGAGGTTGTAACTAATGGTGGTGTGGTAGGCAAGATTGCTAAAATAGATGAGACGTTTGTTGATTTAGAAGTTGCAGAAAATGTTACTATAAAAATCCAAAAAAATGCTGTAGCAAATATTCTACCTAAAGGTGCTACTAAAGCTTAATTAACTATTCTACAAAGTCTTTTTAATTTTTTCTTTTTAATAAAGGAATTTTCAATGAGTAATAACAGAAGTCTACCTATAAACCAGTTTCCACTGTGGGAAAATCTTTTGATCTTAATTATCTTAGGATTAGCGATCTTTTATGCTTTGCCTAATATTTTTGGTAAAAGTCCAGCTTTACAAATATCGAAAAAAGATGGTGATGTTACTACTCAATTATTGGTAAATATTGAGAAAACACTAGCTGGAGATAAGCTTAGCTATCAAAGAGCTAGTATAGCTGATGATAAAAGTAATATTACAATAACATTTAAAGACGTTGAAGAGCAGCTAAAAGCTAAAAAAATACTAAAATATAGTTTAGGTAATGACTATATTATTGCTATGAATATGCTCTCGAACTCACCTAGTTGGTTATCAGCATTAGGTGCTAAGCCTATGAACTTAGGACTAGATTTGCGTGGTGGTATGTATTTGATACTAGAAGCCGATACAAAAACAGCTATCGATGCTCAACTAAATAATTCCTTAAATATAATTCTAAGTGCTGCTAAAGATAATCGTATACATATATTAAGCTCAACAAAAACTGAAGAAAAATCAACTATCAAAGCGCCACAAAATTATTTTGATAATGGTTTTGTGTCCATAACTTTAGCAAATTCCTCTTATGTTGATAAACTTAAACAGTATTTAAGTACTGATTTTAGTAAGACACAAGATCCTAAGATAATCTACACCAATAAGGGTAATATAGTATTTATTTCTTATAACAGTACTAAGATTCTCCAGCTTAAGCAAGATGCAATATCTCAAGTTGTGACAGTTATGCGTAATCGTATCAACGCTTTAGGTGTGGCTGAGGCATCTGTTGCTCAGGCAGGTGATAATCGTGTTGTCATCGAAATACCAGGCTTGCAAGATGCTACCCAAGCTAAGCAAATTTTAGGAGGTACTTCTACAGCAAGTTTTTATTTAGTAAGTCCTGTCGCAGATAGATTAGCAGCTGCAGAGCAGGGTTATAAAGTTTATGCTCTAGATAATGGTAGAGGTTATCAAAGCTACTATAGCCTAAGAGACGCTGCTGTTGCTGGTGGCGCTGATATTATCAGAGCTAGTCCATCTATTGATCGTCAGACTGGGACACCGATAGTGATGGTTGAGCTAGATAGAAGTGCAGTAAGTCATTTTAGACAGATTACAGGCAAAAATATTGGTAACCAAATGGGGGTAATGCTTGTTAATACTACTTATGAGAAAGTCAAAGATAAAAATGGTAAAGAGAAGAATGTAGTTAGTAAAACTGAGAAGCTAATCAATGTTGCTACAATCCAATCTGCACTAGGCTCACAATTCCAGATCACTGGTCTTAATCAAAAAGAAGCAAATAATCTTGCCTTAATGATTAAATCAGGAGCGTTACAAGTGCCTGTACATATAGTTCAAGAGCAGCAAATAGGTCCAAGCCTAGGTAAGGACAATATTGAAAAAGGTATGCTATCTATCGTGATAGCGCTTATCATTGTCGTAGTATTTATCTTAGTTTATTATCGCGTTTTTGGAGTTATAGCTAATATTGCGTTAGTGATGAACTTAATCCTAATTGTTGCAGTGATGTCTGTTATTCATGGTGCTACTTTGATACTACCAGGTATTGCTGGTATTGTTTTAAACTTGGGTATGTCAATAGATGGTAACGTACTTATATTTGAACGCATTAGAGAAGAGATTCGTGCTGGTATGCCTCGTCAAAGTGCAATACATATTGGTTATGAGAAAGCGTTTACAACAATTGTAGATTCAAATATTACAACTTTGATTGTTGCGGTGATACTTTTCTTCATAGGTAGTGGTGCAGTCAAAGGTTTTGCAATTACATTGATGATAGGTATTGTGACATCTATGTTTACATCTGTTACTGTTTCAAGAGCGATGACAAATTTTGTTTACGGTAAGAGAAAGAAACTAGAAAAAATCTCTATAGGCATATAATTTTAGGTTGGTTTTATAATGGAATTTTTTAAGCAAAAAACAAACATAGATTTTTTAGGAATTAAAAAACATACAACAGTTTTTTCTGTAATAATTATTATTGTGTCATTATTTTTTATCTTTACTAAAGGTTTAAATCTTGGTTTAGATTTTACAGGTGGTTCTCAAGTACAAATTCAGACATCTACTAAGTCACAAGACTCTGAAATTATGACTAAAGAGTTAGTCAAAGCTGGTTTTGAACATACAATGATTACGACTTTTGGTGATAATAATAATTTTCTCATTAAGTTTGCTCCCAATGAGGTTAATACAAAAGCAAAAAACTTAGAAGATGCGCAACAATATCTCAAACAGCAAGTCGCAAGCTCGCTAGATGCGAAAGTTCAAAGTGTTAATTACATTGGTCCACAGGTTGGTAAAGAATTAGCAAGTAATGGTGTTTTAGCAATCATAATAGCGATGGTATGTATCTTAATCTACATAAGTGCTAGATTTGAGATGAAGTTTGGTATTAGTGCTTGTATAGCATTACTACATGATCCAATAGTTATCTTAGGTATATTTGCGGCGTTTCAGTTAGAGTTTGATTTAACTGTGCTAGCAGCGGTATTAGCTGTGATTGGCTACTCATTAAATGATATAGTTGTGATATATGACAGAGTGCGTGAGAACTTCAGAAAAATGCGTAATGCTAGTATTGTAGAGATAGTTAATAGAAGTATTAATGATACTTTATCAAGAACTATCTTGACTTCTGGACTAACAATGTTGGTTGTAGTAGTACTATATCTATTTGGTGGTAGCTCAGTACATAACTTCTCGTTAGCTCTAATCTTGGGAATTGTAGTAGGTACATACTCATCTATATATATCGCTAGTGTGGTGGCGGTTGCTCTAGGTTTAAATAGAGAATCTTTACTTCCAAGGCAAATATCTAAAGAAGATACTCCTATTCTATAAGTCATTATTGTAGCTGTTAATTACTAAATAGTGTATAATTAAAGTGAAGAACGAGTAAAAGGAGTATTAATGAGAAAATTAGTTTTGGCGGGCTTTATACTTGCTTTTGGTGTAAGTTTTAGTTTAGATATGTCTGATAGTAAGCCAGTACAATCTCCAGCACAAAAGCAAGATGCTGATCATTTACATAAGTTGGTTAGTATCTATAGCAAAGAAGATCATACTTCTAAAGTATCTGCACTAATAACTTTTGAAAATCAAGATAATTACAATATCTTTTATTGTAAGCAAAATAACTGGTGTGAAGTTATTGATAAAAATAATGGTGATACTGGCTGGATAAACTTAGATAAACTAAAGCAAGCCAAAGAAAAATTTGCTAAGTATATGCATAAGCAAAATACAATAAAAGGGTTAGAAGAGTATACGAAAGTTCAAGATCAAAAAATAGCTCAATTACATGCTATGATGATGCAGATGCAACAAGACTTTGCTTATGCATTAGAGCAACAACAAGCTCAAATCAATCAGCTAAAGCAAGCATATACTTATTATCAATAGTATAAGGAAGCCATATGGCTAACAAAAAATTATTACCAGCTACGAAAATGAAAACTCTACCGGTTGTATCTGATAATAATCTTAGTACATATTTGAATTTTGTTAATACTTTACCAATGTTATCACTCGAGCAAGAGCAAGAGCTAGCAAGATGCTATAAATACAAAAAAGATTTAGATGCTGCACAGCAACTTGTGTTATCCCATTTGCGCTTTGTCACTAAAATAGCAAGAAACTTTTCAGGCTATGGACTTTCAATAGCAGATCTTGTCCAAGAGGGTAATATTGGTCTTATGAAGGCTGTAAGTAAGTTTGACCCTGATCAAGGTGTCAGATTAGTATCATTTGCGGTTCATTGGATCAAGGCAGAGATGCATGATTATGTCCTTAAAAACTGGAAGATTGTCAAAGTTGCTACTACAAAAACACAGCGCAAATTATTTTTTAATCTTAGAAGTAGTAAAGGTAAAGTTGGCTGGTTAAGCTCGGAAGATATAAAAGAATTAGCCGAAGAGCTAAGTGTCAAAGAAGAAACTGTCATCGAGATGGAGAAAAGAATGTGTCAGGGTGATGCAAGTCTTGATTTGCCATATACAGATGATGATGGTGAGCAAACTTTGCAGCAAAGTTTATATTTAGAAGATAAACCTTCAAACATTGAGCACCAAATTATCCAGCAAGATTATTATAATAACTTCAAAGTGGTTGTCAAAGATGTTTTGAGTGGTTTTGATATCCGTACAAAAGATATTATCATATCACGCTATCTACTTGATAACAAGACAACTCTCCAAGATTTAGCTGCTAAATATAATATCTCAGCTGAAAGAGTGCGCCAGATTGAAGAAGATGCACTAGCTAAGCTTAAAAAAGCTATCAAGACCCGCTCTTAAATTTTAGCTGTTTACATAATTAATTATTCAAAAAAATACTAGTAGTTATGTTAATATAAACATCAATGTAATTTTTGAACTAAATAAATGAAAGATTTTATCCCGCAAATAAAATCACAGATAAATCAGCAAGTATATTTAGATGGCTCAAAGAGTATATCAAATAGATCACTGATAATCTCAGCGATGGCACAAGGTCAGACAAAATTTGAGAATTTGCCCAATAGCGCTGATGTCTTAGCGTGTGTTGCAGCTCTAAAGGATTTAGGCTGTCAAGTTGAGCATAATCAGGCAACTAAATCGCTACTTATCAATGGTTGTGCGGCAAAGTTTAATAATGATTATGCCAAGATATTTTGTAATGAGTCAGGTACTTTGACAAGATTTATAATACCAATGTTAGTGGTGCAGCCTACAGGTAAATATTATGTATATGCTAAACAAAGAATGATAGATAGACCCTTAGCAGATCAGCTAAGACCACTTCAAAAGCTAGGTATGATAGCAAACTACCATCAAAAGGATCATGCTATGCCTTTGACAATAGTAGCTAGATCATTAAGTGGTGGTAATATAGAAGTTAATGGTGAGAAAAGCTCACAATTTGCTTCAGGTTTGTTGATGGCAGCACCATTTATGCACCATGGTCTAAGATTAAACTCTATCACAGATCACAAGCAACCATATCTAGATATGACAACAAAAGTTATGGCAGAGTTTGGTGTGACAGTTGATATTGATAAAAGTATCTATACTGTCAAAAAATCACAATACATCTCTCCTAGTAACTATGTGGTTGAGCCAGATGTTTCAACAGCATCGTACTTTTGGGCATTTGCAGCTATTACTGGTTCAACTATTAAGGTTATGCATGTTACTAAAAAGTCTAAGCAAGGTGATATCAAATTCTTAGAAGTACTTGAAAATATAGGTTGTCAAGTTAACTACTGTGATGATGGTATAGAGGTTACAGGTAGTGATAAACTTCGTGGTATACAAGTTAATATGCGTAATTTCTCTGATACTTTCATGACACTTGCAGCTATTGCTTGCTTTGCTAAAGGTGATACGCATATCTCAGGTCTTAGTCATACACGTGGTCAAGAATCAGATCGTATCGCAGCTATGGCAGAGGGACTTACTAAGCTTGGTGTCTATGTAGAGACAACTCAAGACAGTATTTTAATCTCACCAGCTAGAAGTCAATTTAAGCCAGCTGAAGTTAATAGTCATAATGATCATCGTATCGCTATGTCTTTGGCGCTTTTAGGGTTAAAATATCAAGGTGTAATAGTAAATAATGCAGCGGTTGTAAGCAAAACTTGCTCTGATTATTTTGATAGAATGAGAGTATTGGTAGAGTAGTGATGTTAAACAAAGAGCGCATTATAACCAGATATCTAAGTCAAAGATGGTATAAAAAGGCTCTTATTATAACAGCTACAGAGAGTAATTATTTTCATAATATGAACGTCCTAAAACTAGTTGCATGTTCAGGATATCTAAAAACTCAGCCACCGCTGGGATGTGTTTTTGATATTGAGGCTTGGCCTTTCGAACATAAGTTTTTTGATCTTATTATTCTTGATGAGAGTTTTGTCAGTTGTCCAAAACAGATGAGAGCATTATTTAATCAATTACATTTCTGTTTGGCAGATGATGGTGAGGTTATAGTGGCTTGCCTCGGTGGTATTAGTCTATATGGGATATTATCACGGTTTTTAGCGAATGGTTTTAGCAGTAAAAAAGTTAGTCTAATAAACTATACTAATAACTTTATAGTAAATATGCTCAAGAAAATAATTAGTAGAAATTATGTTGTAGTCTTTAAAAAAGACAATTATTTTAGGGTTGACGCTTTGAATGTCAGCGAACTTGTTGATGAGCCGATAAAAGCTAAAATCTATAGTGGTGGTTGTGCTAGGGAAGTATATGGAAATTTTCAAAAAGAAAAATAGTGTCATTGCCTACACAGATGGTGCTTGTAAGGGTAACCCTGGTGGTGGTGGCTGGGGAGCTATCCTTAGTTATAATGGTGTAGATAAAGAAATATATGGTAATGAAAAAGATACTACAAATAATAGAATGGAGCTAATGGCAGCAATCAGAACTCTTCAAGCACTTAAAAGAAAGTGTGATATAACAATTTATACTGATTCTAAATACCTACAAAACGGTATTAACCAATGGTTGGCAAACTGGAAAGCTAATGATTGGAAGACAGCTGCTAAGAAAGAAGTCAAAAATAAAGATCTTTGGCAAGAGCTTGATAGTCTGACAAACAAGCATAATGTAACATGGGGTTGGGTAAAAGGTCATAGTGGTAATGCTGGTAATGAAAAAGCAGATGCGTTAGCAAATAAAGCTATTGCCGAGCTAATAGGGAAGTAAAATGGAAAATCGTGCTAATAAAAAAATTCTAGTTCTATATACTGGTGGCACTATAGGAATGGTTAGTACTGAGCAAGGATATGATGTCAAACCAAGTTACCTTAGCAAGACAATTGAAGGTATTAGAGATTTTTATCATTATAATATGCCGCAATTTGAGATTAAAGAGTATAGTAATCTTATAGATTCATCAAATATTAATCCTAAAAAATGGCTTTCATTAGCTCTAGATATCATTAGAAATTATCAATATTATGATGGTTTTGTAATCCTACATGGTACAGATACTCTTGCTTATACTGCTTCTGTACTATCATTTATGCTGGGGGAACTTCAAAAGTCAGTAATTGTCACAGGGTCACAAATTCCGATATCTAAGATTAGATCAGATGCAATATCAAATATTCTTAATAGTCTAATATTTGCTTGTAGTGATGATATCAAGGAAGTGTGTGTGTATTTCAATCAAAAGCTAATGCGTGGTAATAGAACTACAAAAATATCAGCGACTGAGTTTGATGCTTTTGCTTCACCAAATTATCCTACATTAGCAAGGGTTGGTATAGATATAGTTGTTAAGCAAGAAAAATTATGGCATCGTGCAGATGCGTTTAGTCAACCTAAGTTAGAAACTTTTGGTGTGCCAAAGATTGCTATTTTGAATGTCTTTCCTGGGATAGGTAATGATATTATAGAAGCTATACTTGAACCACCACTACAAGGCTTAATTCTCAAGACTTATGGTGCTGGTAATATGATTAACGACCCAAATATACATGCGACACTTAAAAAAGCTAATGATAGGGGAGTTGTGATAGTCAACTGTACGCAGTGTTTGTATGGTAGTGTCAAGATGGATGCTTATAAGGCTGCTAGAGGACTTATTGAAGCAGGTGTCGTTTCTGGTTATGATATGACAGATGAAGCAGCATTAGGCAAACTGTTTTATCTATTAAGCCAGCCAAATATGACACAACAAGATGTCAAAGAAGCATTTAATGTTTCTTTACAAGGCGAAGTAACTATATACGTAAAATATGAATAGTAAAAAGCTTATACTCATAGCTAATACTAATAATAATTCAAGGAGATAAAATGAGTGATATTTCTGAGTTAATAAAAGGCAATAGAGCGTGGGCTGAAGATATCAAAAAAACAAATCCTGAGTTTTTTGAAACTTTATCAAAAGGTCAGTCTCCAGAATATCTTTAGATAGGTTGTTCAGATAGTCGTGTGCCAGCGAACCAAGTTTGTGGTCTGATTCCAGGTGAGGTTTTTGTACACCGTAATGTTGCAAATGTCGTTTCACTTACAGATTTAAACTGTTTGTCAGTGTTACAATTTGCTATAGAGGTTTTAAAGGTTAAGAAAATCATAGTTTGTGGTCATTATGCTTGTGGTGGTGTTGAGACAGTCGTTAAAGATAAAAGCTATGGTCTAATCGATAACTGGCTAACATCTATTCATGAAGTAAAAGAGCAAAACAAACAGTTCATCGAAGAGTCGCTATCTTGCTACAAAGATAATCAAGAAGAATATATAAAGAAAAAAGTAGATATGATGTGTGAGCTAAATGCACTTCACCAAGCTCTAAATCTTTGTAAAACTACAGTTGTTAAAAATGCGTGGGCAAAAGGTCTTAAGTTTACTATTCATACGGCTATTTATGGTATTGGGGATGGTAAGCTATATGAGATTGGTGGTGGTGTAGGCTCAAGAGCTGAGATGGATACTACTTATGTTCAAGCTATCAAAGATATCAAGTCTAGATATTGTCATAACCAATCTTGTTCACTATAACGCTTAATTTTCTATAGAAAAAAATCAAGTAAAATATTGCTAATATAGATAAGCTAATAACTTAGATTAAGAGTATTATTCAATAAGCATCAATATATGCTGAGCATTTCTGACACCTAGTTCAGCAGCTTTCTTGTAATAATACATTGCCTTTTGTTTATTATATGGCACACCATTTTGTTCTTCGTTATAGTATAATGAAGCTAATTTGTAGTATGCTTGACCATAGCCTTTATCTGCAGCTTCATTGAAATATTTGAGTGCTTCTTTATATTCTTTGTTATTGTAGTAGTATTCACCGGTATAGTATATTGCGTAGACATTCACCAGCTTTTGCTGATTGCTCAAGTTTGTAGAATGCCTAAAATCACCTTTTTGGGCAAATACCTACATTCTATGGATTTTCTCCTCATGTGTTAGTTGGATTTTTTCAGCTTTTTGTCGTTTTTTATTTTGTTGCTTTTTTAATGAGTTATGTTTTTGAGAGGCTTTTGGCTGTTTTATTGGAGTCTCTATCTGATCATAAAGTTTAGGTAATAGCGAAGATGCTTTAGGTTTGTTGTTTTTGATTATTGTTGCCAATAAATCTTGGCTAATTTTGTCTTTGCTATTGTAATAGTAGTAGACGATACCTTCGTATTTGTTATTGTTAGCTTTATCAGCAAAATCAAATCGTAGTGATGATTGATTATTTTTGAGTTTAGCTAATATCAAAAAGTCATCAATATAAATATTATCTAAATTGTCACCCGTTTTTATAAAGTTTGTATCAACTTCAACCTCAAGAATATCTTTATAGAATTGCTGTAGCTGACCTTTATTAGCATTAAAAAGGTTTATATATATCAAACCATTTAGATTTTTAAATTTTTGCTTAGGTATTGATAGTCCAACTTCTTTCTTTTGCTCAATTTGATCAAGTTTTTTGGCTTGTTCGATTAGCTTTTTGCGTTGTTGCATCTGCATTTTTATTTGCTGTTGTCTCTGCTCTTCAAGCTCTTTTAAACACTGTTGCTTTACGCGATTTTCAACATCGACAATTTCTTTCTTAGCAAGTTCTGATACCTTAGGGTCAGAGCTATATAATAAATGTTTGCCATAGCATTAGTGCTCTATAATTATCACCAGCTTGGGTAAAATCACGCGCTTGAACAATTATCGCTGGTTCATAACCCTCAGCTGCAGGCAGTCATAAGGTATTTAGCCATTAATGAGTCATCAGTAGCGATAATACTGCCATCTTTGTAGCCTAGGTATATATCATACAATATTTCTGGCTCAACTACCGAAATCATGTGATTGTTAGAATTAATAAGATCAGCTAATGCTATTACAGAGTCTTTGTAACCAAGATCATATGATTTCTTAAAATATTGTATGGCTTTTTTATTGCTTTTATTAACACCTAAACCATCTCTATACAAAGTGGCTATTTGAAAAAAAGCTCTTGGATAGTTTGCGTTAGCTGTTTTTTTATAGTTTTTGTAAGAGTGATAGTAATTTTTCTCTGTGCCTAAACCATATTGGTAAATATAGCCTAGATAAAAGTAGTCTTTAGCTGTAGATTGATCATTTTCGGCAACCACTTTGAGAATTGTAAAAGCGTTTTTATAGCTATTTTTGTTTTGGTTTTGGATATCTGCAAGAGCTGTCGCATAGCGCTCCAGAAAAACTGATGTCTATAGCTTAGGTAATTATTGATACCAAAAGCACAACTACCAATCACAGTGACTAAAACTAAAGCTTTGATAATATTTTTTTAGTAAGCGCTATAGGGCCAATTTTCTTTGATTGTTTAGGGATATTCTCTTGTTCAGACATCAACTATATTTTTTAATAAGATATTTACTTATTATATAATAGTTTTAGCTTAGATTTAAGCCAATTAGAGATTTTGTTATAGTTTTTGTTGCTCTAGCAGCATTTGCTCTTTCCCAGCTTGAGCAGTTTGTGGATCTTCTAATGATACCTTGCCAAAGTGCCCAGCTCGGAAATCATAGACTATATTCTTAGCAGCTTGTTTGATATTTGAATTAGTTTTAGCAGTTGAGGTATCTTTGAGTATTTCTTGAGGGTGTTTTTCTAAAAAATCTTTTTCGCTAATGAAGTTATAGCGAGCTAGGAAGTTTTTTATATTTTTTTCTCTAAAAAAATTTAGTAGATAACAAGCTGTACCTTCATAATCCATCGCAGTATCACGGATAGAGCCGATAGATGCGATTCTAAAAGCGCTAATTTCACTTTTAGGACTAGGAAACATAATCCCTGGAGTATCAAAAATCATAAAAGTTTTGCTAATATTGATACGTTGCTGTAGTTTTGTCACAGCTGGCTCATTACCTGTCTTAGCTACTTTACGACCTGCTAGTTTATTTATCATTGTAGATTTACCTACATTGGGTATCCCAAAGATAATTGCTCTAATAGGTTTTAGTACAGTGCCTCTATGTGGACATTTTTTTTGCGCTAAATTAAGAATTCTTTTGACAATATTTTTATCCTCTAAGGTATTCACCGAGATAGCACTACATTTGTAGAAATCTAGCCATTGTCTGGTAATTGTAGTATCTGCTAGATCGTTTTTTGAGAGAATTTTTATAATCGGTTTGTCACCAACAATTTGTTCTAAAATATGATTGCTACTAGAGTCTGGTATGCGTGCATCAACTATCTCAATAGCAATATCAATCGAAGGCATTTTTTTGCGAAATTCTTTAGTAGCTTTGTGCATATGCCCAGGAAACCAATGTAACATTGTAGATAAAAATTATAAATTTGGTTAATATAGGATAAGATTTTACCGATTAGGACTGATATATGCAAAGCTATATTCTAAAAGGTGGCAAAATTTATGCCCAAAATAATTTTGAGGCTAAGGATATTGTTGTCAAAGATAATGTTATCAGTGCTATAGTTGATGATGCCAAGGCAGCAGCTTTTAATTTACCTATAATTGAGCTAAGAGGTGATGATTATGTGATACCTGGTTTTATCGATATCCATATCCATGGTTCAAAAGGAGCTGATGTGATGGATGGTGATGTTGATGCTTTAGCAGTAATCTCTAAATCGTTATATACTCAAGGAGTAACTAGTTATCTAGCAACTACAATGACAGCAGCAAATGAGCAAATACTCAAAGCAATGCATGCTATCAAGGATTATAATTCTCAAATTGACCTTGACAGTGCAAAAATTGTTGGTGTCCATCTTGAGGGACCATTTATATCACCAGGTAAAATTGGTGCACAAAATCCAAACTATCTTCAACAAGCAGATGTTACTAAAATAGCAAGTTGGTATAATGCTTGTGATGGTTTAATCAAAAAAATTACTATTGCGCCAGAGATTAAAAATGCTAATAAGGTAATTGAGTTTTGTAATTCTAAAAATATAATTAGCTCAATAGGTCATACTAGCTGTACTATGGCTCAAGCCCTAGAGGCGATAGAACAAGGTTGTTCACATGCGACACATTTATTTAATGCAATGAGTCCGATTGAGCGTCGTAACCCTGGTGCTGCAACAGCTTTATTAATGTCAAAAAAAATTTTAGTAGAGTTGATAGTCGATGGTATACATCTGCATCCTGATATGGTTAAGTTTACCTATGCAATCAAGGGTAGTGATAATATTGCGCTAATCACCGATGCGATGTCTGCCCAAAGTGCTAGTGAAGGTGTTTTTGAATTAGGTGGTCAGAAAGTCATAGTTAAAGATGGTCAGGCAAGATTAGAAAACGGTGTGCTTGCAGGAAGTGTCTTGACGATGAATAAGGCATTTAAAAGTGTCTTAAAATTTACAAATTGTAGTTTGCATGATGCTGTGAAAATGACAAGTACAAATCAAGCTAAATCATTAGGACTTAAAAAAGGTCAAATCAAAGTAGGCTTTGACGCTGAGTTTGTAATTTTAGATAAAGATTATCAAGTTAAACAAGTTATTGGTTAGAAAATGAATTTTTTAGTATTAGATACATCAAGTAAGTATTGTTCTGTAGTTTTATCTGTAAATAGGGTAATTTATAATGATACGCGTGAGATACCACGCCAACACAACAAATATCTACTTAAGATGATACAGGGAGTTTTCGCTAAGGCAGCAATTGACATCAAAGACTTGGATTTTATAGCTTATGGAGTCGGGCCTGGTAGTTTTGTTGGTGTTAGGCTTGCTGCAGCAGTTTGTCAAGGTTTTGCGATTAGTCTAGATATACCAGTGATTGGCTTTTCTAGTATGTTTGCTTTGGCAAAAAGTGTCATAACCGAATCTCAAAAAGTAGCTGTTATCCTCGATGCGAAGATGGGTGATTTTTACCTTGGGCTTTATGATAAAGATACAGATCATATAATTGCAGAAAATGTTTACAAATTAGAGGAATATTCTCAAGATCTATATACTGGTTATCAACTAATTGGTGAGTCTATCACGGAACTACAAGTAGAGAATAATGATTTTAAAATAGATGTTGTTAATGTATTAGAGTATGTTTACAAGCAATATCAAAAACAAAAATACAATGGTACTTTAACTCAAGAAACATTCCCAGTATATCTTAGAGGTACTAGTCATTGGCAGACTAAAGAGGAGTATCTATATGTAGATGGCTAATGTATCACGGCGATAAAATCAGAATGAGTGATTTTTCGTTGACCCAGAGAACTCCTTAATACATCAAAGTGTTCACTCATCACAAGGAGCAGGCCTAGTTAATAGTGATGGTTTTGGTATCGGGGTGGTATACAAGCTTGCACAAAGAACCAGGAGTTTATAAAGATCCTCTTTTCCAGCTTGGAATAATCAAAACTTAATATCTTTAGCAAAACATATCAAAAGTAGAAATTTTATGGCACATGTGTGTACTAGCACTATTGCACCAACTGCTAGTGTAAACTGTCATCCATTTGTATTTAAAAATCATCTATTTATGCATAATGTTTCAATTACTGATTTTGATTATATAAGACAAGAAATCGAACAGTTGATAAAACTACAATGTTTTAAAGCTAGATTTGGTTCTACTGATTCTGAGGTGATGTTTTTGCTAGCAGTATCAAATGGTCTAGAAAATGATGCAAAAGCAGCGATAGTAAAATCTATCGAACAGATTACCAAAATTCAGGCAAAAAATGGTCTAAAAGAAAATGTCAAAGTAAGTATTGCTTACTCAAATGGTGAAACTTCGTATTCGCTAAAAATCTCTACCATTGGTAATGAGCCATCGTTATACTATTATTAGTTATAAAGATATTATAAGAAACTCTTGATTTAAAAAAGAAAAATAAATTAAAAAATGCTTTTGTAGTATATTATCAGAGCCGCTAGTGGTGTCTGATTCGTATACTTATGTAAATAATTATACTTGTATTAAAATTAGGCAAAATGAATTTAAAGTAGAAAAGTTGTAAAGAACAAAAATGGCATTGCTTAACACAAAGATTCAAAATATTTCGACTTCACCAACTAATACTATGGCAGCTTTAGCAAAGCAAATCAAAGATCAAGAAAATGATGTAATCTCTCTTGTTATCGGAGAACCTGGTTTTAGTACTCCAGATATTATTAAAGCCGCTGGTATCGAAGCAATAAACAAAATATTACCAAGTATACAAATATTGATGGTCTTAAAGAGCTACGTGAAGCTATAGTAGCTCGTTATAAGCGTGAGTATGGTATTGAGTTTGCTGCAGATCAAGTCTGTGTTACATCAGGAGCTAAACATAGTTTACATAATATTTTAAACTGTATTTTAGAAGCAGGAGATAAGGCAATTTTCTTTGCACCATACTGGGTATCATATCCAGATATGATTGCACTTACAGGAGCAAAATCAATAGTTGTAGAAACTAAGTTTGAGAATAACTTTGAAATAGATGTTACAGATTTAGAAAAGCATATTACAGCAAATATCAACTTACCTAATAATCCTACAGGTTTAATCTATTTGAAAAAATGTATCGAAGATTTAGCAAATTTACTTAGAAAATATCCAAATATTGGATTATTGGTGATGATATTTATGATCAACTATACTTCAAAGATAGAGTTACACTGATAATAGAAGTAGCATCTGATTAGCTGATAGATATGTAATTGCCAGTGGTGTGTCAAAAAACTTTGCAATGACTGGTCAGCGCGTTGGTTTTACAATAGCACCAAAGCTTTTAAATGATGCGCTAAAGAAATTTCAGTCGCAATCTGCTACTTGTGCTTGCTCTATATCACAATATGCTGCAATTACTGCTATGAATGTGCCAGCAAGATTTACAGTATTTTGTAGAGAGTCTTATAAGCAAAAAGAGCAATTTGTCACTAACTGTCTAAAGGCTATGCCACATATTGATGTTAAGAGCGCTGATGGTACTTTCTATCTTTTTCCAGATCTTAGAAAACTACTTGAGCACACTAATTTTAATAGTGATGCCGAGTTATGTAATACACTGCTTACAGAAGAGTATGTAGCTATGATGCCTGGTGTGGCATTTGGTTTATCAGGTTTTGCTATAATTAGTTGTGCTAATGAAATGCCAGAGCTCGAAGAAGCTATGACTAGAGTAACTAGATTTATAAATCGACATGTTACTCAATAGTTTGCAAATTTGCATTTTGAGTCAAATGCAATAAATATTTTCGCCACCAAAGTATATAGCTGCTACAATCAATAATTATTTCTCGTTGTAATTTTTTTATGAAAAAATGTGGCTACATCTCAATTATAGGTAGACCTAATGTTGGTAAATCTACTTTGTTAAATAATATACTTAAGTATAAGGTAAGTATTACATCACGCAAACCTCAGACAACTAGACATCAAATTACTGGTATTAAGACTGTTGGTGATACGCAGTTTATCTATGTTGATACTCCTGGTATACATATCAAAGAGCTTAAAGCTATCAATAAATTTATGAATAAAGCAGCAACAACAATGGTCAAAGATGTTGATGTGATTTTATTTGTAGTTGAAATGGGTAAAATGGACAGAGCTAGAGGATAATATTGTCGAAAAACTGAAATATTCTCAAATTCTGATATTTTTGGTAGTTAATAAGGTTGATAAGAAAAATCATTAGAAGCAGCAATGTTTATCGAATTTGTTAAAGAAAAGCTAAGTTTTTATGATGTGATTTATGTATCTGCTAAGCAGGGACATAACATCAACGAACTAGAGTCAAGAATTGAGAAACTTTTACCAAAGTCTGAATATTTTTTCTATGAAGAAGACCAAATTACGGATAGAAGCATTAAGTTCATGGTAGCTGAAATTATTCGTGAGAAGATTATGCGTACTATAGGCAGTGAGGTGCCATATCAGATAACCGTAGAGATAGATAGATATAAAGTTGATGAAGAAAAAAACATTGTTGATATCTATACTAGTATCCTTGTTGAGAGAGAAAGTCAAAAAGGTATTGTCTGTCATAGGCGCTAAAGGAACCAAGCTCAAAAAGATTGGTACAGACTCGCGTATGGATATCGAAAGGTTAGTTGGTATGCAAGTTAATCTCAAAACTCATGTGAAAGTCAAAAGTGGCTGGTCAGATGATGATCGAGCTTTGAAGTCACTTGGCTATGATTTAATCTAAGTATATTTTTACCTATGCAGCGACTTGAGATCAAGACACCACTATGGTATTGCAATATTATTTATTCAAGTTTAGTCTTTTTTACTAGTTTTGTCGTGGCTAGTTACTTTGGTAATAGTAGTATTGGTTATTTTGATTTTTTGTTGATTTTAGTTTCGATATTTTTTGTGATAATAGAAGATAAATTTTCTTTTGAAGCTATCATCATCCCAAATCAATTAGAGAGTAATTCTCTAATATTTGTAATCAATGGTAGTGAAACTGATTTTTGGCTTATTTAGATAAATATATTATTATAAATAGCAGGATATTTTTATATGCTATACAGCAAAGCTTAAACAAAAAAAGATTGTGGTTACATAAGTCCAATTTTAAACAACAAAATGATATTAAAGCCTTGGCAAGCTATATTTTATTTAGTCAAAATAATTAATCTTTGGTATATTCTTGGGTATACTTTGACTAGTAGTTACTGAGAATGTTCCTCTAATGTTAAATCAATTTAAAGCTAAAATAACAAATTTTTAGTGCAGACGCAAATCATTGAAAATGAACTATTAAGATATGGATACTTAACAGATGTTAGTTTATATAGAATGGTTCTTAAACTCGTATTAATTGTTAAAAATAAAGCTGAAGTCATAGAAATTATTAAGTTAGCTAATCAATATGATATTAAACTAACTTTTCGAACAGTAGGAACTAGTCTTTCCGGTCAAGCTGTGACTGATCAAGTCTTAATAGTATTAGCAGCATATGTATGGTTAGATTATCAAATTATTGGTAATGGTAATAAAATCAAGCTTGAACCAAGTATAATTGGTGCACAGGTAAATAATTATCTAAAAATATACAAGCGTAAGATTGGTCCTGATCCTGGTTCGATTAATAGTACTAAAATAGGTGGTATCATTGCTAATAACTCAAGTGAGATGTGTTTGTAGTACCATAAAAAACTCCTATACAACCTTAGACTCAATGCGAGTGATTTTTTGCTGATGGTAGTATTCTTGATACTTCTGATGATAATAGCGTTGCTGATTTTAGAAAAATAAATAAAGATTTTATAAACACAATTTTAAATATCCGTCAACAAATAACTCAAAGCCAAGAGATTTTTGATTTTATCAAAAAGAAATTTGCAATAAAAAATACTAGTGGCTACTACAGCTTAAATGCTTTCTTAATTTTACTGATCCTATCAAGATTATTGAAAGATTGATTATAGGTTCTGAAGGTACACTTGGATTTGTTAGTAATGTTACGCTAAATATTGTTGTAGATTATAAGTATAAAGCCTTAAATCTTATATATGGTAATTTAGATGAATTGATAAATCTAACGACAAAATTACAAACATTCGTGCCTTCATCTGTTGATTTACTTGATTATTTATCAATAAAATCAGTATCTAGTGTAGCTGAGCTACAACCTTTTTTGATTAAGCTTGAGGATAGTTAATAAAGTTTAGAAGCACAATTAAATGCTGTAAATCAATATATCTACGCTGCAAATATACTTTATCAAGTCGGCTTTAGAAGAGATGATCAGCAAATGCAAACTCTATGGAAAGCGCATAATGTTGTGCTGCCAACTATTGTAGCTCAAAGACCTAATGGTAGCAGTGTACTAATTGAGGATATCGTTGTAAATATCCTAGACTTGCCTAATCTTATTAGTAATATCAAAAAGCTTTTTGTTAAACAGCTATACAAACGCTGCCATTTTTGGGCATATTTTAGCTGGTAATATTCATTTTGTCCTGACTCCTGATTTTAATGATCAAAACCAGCTTATTGAGTATGATCAATTTATGCATGATCTTACTGCACTAGTAGCAAAAAAATATAATGGTTATCTCAAAACAGAGCATGGTAGTGGACATAATATTTCTAAATTTGTAATAGTCGAGTTGGGTGAGAAATGCTGGGATATTATGTGGCAAATTAAAAATCTCTTAGATAAACAAAATATCCTAAATCCAGATGTTAAGCTTACTAATGATACAAAGTTACATACCAAAAACCTCAAAGAACTAAATAATGTTGATGAGCAAATAAGTAAATTTATGGAATGTGGTTTCTGTGAGCCGGTGTGTTCATCAAGGAATCTTAGTTTTATACGACGACAACGTAATACAGTTGCTCGTAAAATCCAAACTCTTGATTGCCAGCAAAAACAACGATGGCTTAAAGATTATGAGTATTTTGGTATCCAAACATGCGCTACCACTAGTTTATGTAAGACTTGTTGCTCAGTAGATATTGATACTGGAGCTTTCATCCTTAGTAAAAAAGCTCGATAGCTTAGATAATTTAAAGTTAACTAAGAAGTTTAGTAAAATTGCTTTGCATATAGACAGCTCTACCCGTAAATAAAATATTGACAATAAATATATACAAGCATTACATAAATTTTGTGATGAGGTAGTAATTCCAGAGCAGATTTATTGTTGTGGCTTTGCTGGTGATAAAGGTTTTACAATACCTGAGTTAAATGCTAATAGTTTAGCCTCATTAAAACCATAAATCAAAGATTGTGAGATAGGAGTTAGTTTTAATCGTAGCTACCAAATTGGGCTATCTTACCATGGTCACTTGGAGTATATATCTTTTATAGAGCTATTATTAGAATGTTTAGAATAGTTATTTAAGCTGATCAAAAATATCTTGAGATACTTTCTCGACAGCTTGATCGCCATTTATTTTAATGTATTTTGGCGTTTTGGTATTAGTTGATGAGAAATTTCTGTAAAAATCGATTAACTTAGCAGTTTGAGCATGATATACAAATAGCCTTTGTTGAACTGCATCTTCATTGTCATCTGTACGAATTATTAGTGGCTCACCAGTTAAGTCATCTTTATAAGCCACTTTAGGTGGATTAAACTTGGGATGATAAGTTCTACCAGATTCTTGATGAACTCTTCTGCCAGTAATTCTCTCGACAAGTAGACTATCAGCAACGTCAACCTCAACTATATAATCGATATTAACGCCTAATTTGTCTAATTCTTGCGCTTGAGTGATGGTTCTAGGGACACCATCTAGTAAAAAACCATTATTACAATCACTTTTTGAAATTCTATCTTTAACAATTTTTATAATAAACTCGTCTGAAACTAGCTCTCCAGCATCAAGAACTTTTTTTAATTCTTGACCTAGCTCGCTACCTGATTTTATAGTCCCTCTTATCATGTCTCCAGTAGAGATGTGAGCTATATTGTATTTTTCTTCAATTATCTTTGCTTGAGTCCCCTTACCAGCCCCAGGGGCACCTAAAAGTATTATATGCATTATTAATTAACCCTAACGTTTTAAAACTACAGTTTACTTAATGTAGATTTAATTATAAAATAAACAGCGTTATATATCTAGAAATAGAGTATCTAATTTTTGAGCTATAAAATAAGAAGAGTTTTATGATATCGTTGTTACTTGAGAAAAAATGCAAACAAGCACAAAAAACAGTTTTAGGTATTGAGTATGATAAACATTCTCTTGCTGTTGTCAAGCTTGATAAAAAGGGTGAGAAATATTCATTAGTCTGTTGTGATAGTGATATTTTTCCAGCTGAAGCATATTTTGAGGGTGAATTAACAACTGAGTATGTCGGTGGTGTAGTTGCTGATATCATCAAAGAAAATAAACTAGGGCGTTTTGTAAAGCTAGGGTTTACAAGTTATAATGAAATAGATGTCGTGAAAGAACAAATTGTCTGTGATAAAAGGACTCTTGAAGTAATCGAAAAAGAGGGCATACATTTTTATATTAGAGAAAATTTCCTAAAAAAGCGTTTTCCAGAAAATTATACTAATGTAGCTTATGATTACTATGATGAATTAGAAGGAAAAGGAACTTTAAATATATACTATATATCTGATAGTGATAGAGTTAAGCAATTCTATGCTATAACGAATAAAGCTAAAAGAGCATTATCAGTATGTACACTTGATAAATTAGCTATTAGTAGTTTTGTTTCAGAACTTTTTTATCAGAGATTTCTCAGTATTCTAACGATAGTATATTTTTAGGATTATATTCGGATAAAATATCTGTATATAGTTTCACCCCTCAGGGAGAATTAAAAAACTACGAGTCTATCAAAATATTTGATACAAATATTACTAAAGTTAGTTATGTTGATGAAGTTATACAATTGTTGCTAAGATTTATGGATTTTATGTCATTAGATTTTAGTGCCAATGATTTTGGTAATTTTGATCAGGTTCAAAATAATAATGTTTATATTTATGGTATCAAACAGGATTTTGAGAGTATTTTTACATCGATAAAAGAATTATCACAAAAAAGTTGCAAAATACTTAATCCATTTATAAATGTTGATATTGAGAAATGTGGTAATATAAAAAAACCTTACCGCTATGTTTTACCTATAGCAATAGCTATGAGTGAGGCATTGTAGTATGAAAGATCTTAATTTTATACGCGGTAGATGGAGGAAAAAACAACTAACATACCTTGGTATAGACCTAGGCTTTATGGCTTTATTTGCTTTTATATCAATGTTTATCCTATCGATAATATTTTCTTGGTCTAGTGAAGAGGATATGAAAGTTGAGAACTATATACAATCACAAATCACTAAATTCAATAGTCAAGTAGCAGAATACTCAGCAGTTAAAATACAAAGAGATAAGCTACTAGACATCTCAACAGACTTAGCAAATATTAAAGCTAGTCAGTACTATATCTTACTAGATATAGAAAAAATTTCACGTGTGATAATGTTAACTATGTATCTAGTTCTGGTAAGATAATTCTCACTGGAGAAGTCAAAGATTTAAAACTTCTTTCGATATTTATGAAAAATTTAGAGATAGAGTTTAGAATTAAAAAAGTTGAGCTTAAAAGCTTGGGATCTGAGAAGAACGGTCAAAGAAGTTTTGCTTTAGAATTTAAGTTTGGAGAGGATAATGTATTTAAAGGGGAGAGTGTTAAATGGTAGATAAAATACAAAGCTTTTTATCTAGTAAGCACATAAATAAAGTTATAAATGCACCCCTAAAGATTAGAGTACCAGTAATGATTGTGGTATTTGTATTATTTGTATTTGTTTTTTATGGTTTGTTGGTAAGTCCAGTTCTTTCAAAAGCTAATCAAAGACAAAATCACATTCGGTCAATGGAGACACAGATTCCAAGGCTTGTCAAAAAAGAAAAACAGCATTAAAAGAGCAAGTAAAAACGTTAGAGCAGTACAATACCGAAGAAAAATTTAGTATTCCTGAGCGTCATTCGGTACCAATCTTTTTATCTGCACTTAATGAAGCTATTAGTAGCTTGGGCATAACGATTATAGACTTATCGCCAGCTGGAGTTGAGAAAAATAAATATCTAGACTTATATGCGTTAGATTTCAAGGCAAAGCTATCTGGGAACTTCTCGCAATTAATTAAGCTCTTCGTTGCTTTAATTGATATAAAGGATATTGCTGTAATTACAAATATAAACATTAAAAAAGAATCTGATGATAAATTAGTTACAGAACTGAACTTACAGCGCTATCCATTAGATTCTTTTAAGTTTAAGGGAGTTGTTTATCAGAATAAACAAAAATAGGGTATTGTTGAAAGCTTGATGGAAAATAAACCAATGTATATAAAAAAAAGGTGAGCTAATTGGTCAAAATTATGGTCAAATTGAAGATGTTATAAAAGAAGGTATTGTTGTCGATGAGTGGAAGAAAAATAACCAAAAAAGAATCTGGGAAAAGATTCAAACTGTTATACATTAGTAAGGTAAAGTGATGTTTTTTGCAAAAAAGAAGTTATTAGCAGTTCTAACAATTTTAGGTGGTTTTCTAAGTTATGATGTCTCACTAGCTGATATTAAAAAACCTCAAATATCTAATCAGTCGCAGGGTTTGGAACAGCCTGAAGCAAAAATTGTTGGAAGAGAAGAAAATAAAGATAAAACTATTAATAAACATATCAAAGATCTTGAGTTTCATCGTAGTTTAAATGGTAGCGCTGTATTTGAAGTTGCTTTTGAGGAGAATATAAGTAATTTCTCGGGTTATAAAATTAAGCTATCACAATATGGTTATACACTGACAATAACTTTTGATAATACCACTGTATCCGATAAGTGGGTTAGTAATATTGATACTAAAGTTTTTAATACGATAGTTGACTCTATCAAGATTTTCAAGGATGGAGGTAATGTAGTCTTTGTAATTCATTCTCTTGATAGGATTTCTCTAAGTGATTTTAAAGAGGGTAATGTATTTAAGTTTAAGATTGATAGACGCAATAGTCGTGTTGAAGGATTTAATGTTAATGAGCCAATTTCAATATCTTTCAAGGATGCGCCAGTACAGACGGTGTTACAAGTATTATCTGAATTTGCAGGTCTAAATCTCGTAGTTAGTAGTAGTGTGCGTGGCAATATTTCTATTGACCTAAAAAATGTGCCTTGGAATAAGGTAATGAATATTGTTTTAGTTAGTAAAGGCTTAGCTACGAAAAAATGAGTAGTATATTGTATGTAGCTACTGCAGCTGAAATCGCTGCTCAAGAACAGTTAGAGTTACGAACAAAACGCTCATTAGAGAATAATGCTACTTTAGTGACTGAATTTATACCGCTAAATTATACTACTGCTCAAGCTGCACAAACAGTTATCACTTCGATGGCAAAACAAAACGGTGGCATTATGTCACCTCGAGGCAGTATTACCTCTGATACACGGACAAATACTTTAATAATAACAGACACCGAAGAAAAATTACCGCATATAAAAGAGGTTGTCAATGAAATTGATATACCAAATGATCAGGTTTTGATAGAAGCTAGAATCGTCGAGATACTTAGAACAAGTAAGCTTGAGCTAGGTTTAACTATGGAGTTAGTGATCCAGCTGGAAGAGTTAATGTAGGTTTAGATACTTTTAATGGTGGTACTACACCAACACCGGGATCAACACCGGGATCAACACCTACACCATTTATTGGTACTACTGCGGAGCTTGCATACACTTTAGCTGGTGGAGTTAAGTTGAGTATGGAAATTAGAGCTCTTGAAAGTGAGTCTCTAGCAAATGAGGTGGCATCACCACACTTAGTGGTTGCAAATAACCAAGTAGCTTTTATTAAAGATGGTTCTGATGTTCCATATAACCAAGCAACAGCTTCTGGTGCTGCTGCAGTTGCTTTCCAAGAGGCAGTTTTAGAATTACAAGTAACTCCGCAAATTGCTCCAGATGGTAATATTATTATGGATATTCTTGTTACTAAAAACTCAGTAGGTGCTTCTCCTGGTAAAACTCCTGATGGTGGTGATTTACCACCGATTATCAAAAAGAGAGAGATAACTACAAAAGTTATGACAAAAGATGGCGATACAGTGGTAATAGGTGGTATATATCAAAAAGTTCAAAAAGAAGAGCGTAATAAAATTCCATTGTTAGGAGATATTCCTTATTTAGGTTATTTATTTAGCTATACAAGAATCGAAGATCAAGATTCGGAACTTTTAATTTTTATAACTCCAAAAATCATTCAGTCACAGGTTCAAAGATGATAGTAGATAATAGTTGCAAAAATATTAATATTTAGGTATCTTATAGCCTATAATTTTTTATGTACAAGGAGTGATTAGTAACAAACTATCACAGTGTGTAATTAACTTACAATTTTGAGTCAAAAATGATAAGAACAAAAAATATTTTCTTAATTGGTCCAGTGGGTGCTGGAAAATCTACTATTGGTAAGCAGTTAGCAAAACAGTTAAAATTAGAATTTGTCGATTCTGATTATGTTATTGAAAAAAAATGTGGTGTTGATATTAATTGGATCTTTGATTTAGAGGGCGAAGAAAGTTTTAGAAAGCGTGAAAGAGAAGTTATTGCTGAGATTTTAGCTGAAAAACAAAATATAGTTTTAGCTACAGGTGGTGGTGCTATACTTGATCCAGATACTAGATCATTATTATCATCACGAGGTAAGGTTGTATACCTTGAGGCGACAATTGAGCAACAACTTGAGAGAACTTCTAAAGATACAAAAAGACCATTATTAAGAGTTGATGATAAAAGACCAGTTCTTGAGCAGCTTATGACAGAGAGAGAACCTCTATACAGAAGCATTGCTGATGTGGTTGTAGAAACTAATGGCGCAACAGTTAAAAATATTGTCAATAAAATATCGACATTCTTAGTAGAAGAAACTATCCTGTGATCAATAAGTTATTAGTAAACCCTACTTTTAGTGCTAGTTATTATATTATTGTTGAATCATCGATAGATTTTTCGCATATTATTGAATATGTTACTAACAAACAAGTTCTGGTTGTTACAAATACTACAGTAGAAAGTTTATATTTGACTAGACTTTTGGTGGCTTTACCGGATAATCTAAATGTCAAAACTTGTATTTTAGATGATGGTGAGCAATATAAATCACAACAAAGTTTAGATAAAATACTGTCAACTTTATTAGAGAACCAGTTTACACGTAATTCAACTGTCTTAATTGCTTTGGGTGGTGGAATAATAGGTGATATTACGGGTTTCGCTGCTGCTATATATCAGCGCGGTGTCGATTTTATCCAAATACCGACAACATTGCTTTCACAAGTTGACTCATCAGTAGGTGGTAAGACTGCTATAAATCATCAGCTTGGTAAAAATATGATAGGTGCTTTTTACCAACCTAAACTTGTTTATACCCCTGTAGAGTTTTATAAAACTTTGCCACAACGCGAATACATTGCTGGTATGGCTGAGGTTGTCAAATATGCTTTTATGTCAAAAGATTTTTATCTTTGGCTTGACTCAAATAGAGACAAAATATTGGCAAAAGATAGTGCTACTTTGATAGAGATGGTAAAAAGAAGCTGTCAAATTAAAGCCCAAGTTGTTGCTGCGGATGAAAAAGAGATAACAGGAGCTAGAGCTATTCTAAACTTTGGCCATACATTTGGTCATGCTATAGAGAAGTGTCAAAATTACCTTGGTCTAAAGCATGGTGAAGCTGTGGGTATCGGTATGACTCAAGCTATTAATTTTTCTCACTTTTTATCGATGATAACTTTACAACAAGCTCAAGAGTTTAAAGACTTTATTTGTAGTTTTAATATATCTATAGAGTTTCCTAACGATATTAATAAGTCTGAATATCTAAATGCAATGCTGGTAGATAAAAAAAATAGCAACAATCAATTAAAGTTTATTTTGATTAGTGATATAGGAAAATTAAAATCACTAGCAAAGCCTAAAAGTGATTTAGAAAACTTTCTAGCGCTGAAATTTAACTAATTCAAAATCTTTTAGCAATATTGATTTTGGTCTGTAGATTAGCTTTATATTAGCTTTGAGTTGCTATCGACTTTGGATTTATAGAATTTACAATAATTTAAGTTGTATAAATTTTTTGAATTAAGGTTTAGATATTTCAGAAAGCAAATATTATTTTTTAGGCTAATAATATTGCTAATTTAGTTTTTATTATCAATTAAGTTGCGAGTAGCTTTTTTTAGTTCATTTCTATAGTAGTCTAGATTATTTGCAGATTCAACTTTTAGATCTTTGATTTGTTGAGTTAGAAAAGTGATTTGGCTTTCTAAACTTTCTTTCAGATCAGATATTCGTTGTTTAGCTTGCTCTTGGACAAGGTCACAATATGACTTAGCATCTTTAGCTAATCTTTCAGCGGTTTCGCGACGAATGCTTTCTTTAACTAAAGCAGAATATAATTTTTTGATTTTAATGTCATCATCAGACTCATTAAGAAGTGTTGACCATTCATCTGAGATGTTGCTGAATAAATCCAACTCATCAATATCTTGAAGTATTTTTATAACATTTTGACTAATAGCCATTAGATTTTAATCCTTATAATATTTTTTGTTTGAAAAAATTATTTTAGATAAGTAACAGTGTTATGAATAAATCTATAAATTCTAATGCATAATGATACCGGATTGTTTAGCTGATTAAAAGAGTATTTTTTCAAATAATTTATTATAAGTATATTGGTTGTCTTAAGCGTATAGTATAAACTAATATAATTCATACATTTGTGTGGCTATTAATATGTTAACAAAGAATCATAATCTTATATTTAGTTCTGTTGATAAAATAAAGTACTCTGCACGTAGAGGTATGATAGAGCTTGATATAATTTTAGCGCCATATTTAAATAATTGTTATATGCATGAGGATCTTTCTAGTAAAAAACTTTTTGTTGAGTTTTTAACTAGTGAAGATAGTGATATGTTTGATTGGATTTTTAAAGGAGTTACTCCACCACAAAAATATCAACAGCTCATAGACAAAATTATCAAAGAAAAGAAAAAATTTAATCAAAATAAATTGAAGTAGATAAAAAAGTGTTATATGAATGACTTATTAAACCACGCAGTAGAATATCCTATTTCTAAAGAAATAATGAATATATCTAAATATTGGCTTATTGATGAAAAAGAAGCGATGGCAAAGCTTGTTGAAAAAGCTCATATGTCAAGTGTGCAAAAAGCACAAGTTAGAGAAAGAGCTTATGGCTTAGTAGAAAAAGTTAGAAAGAGTAGGCTCAAAAAATCTGGTATTGATGCTTTTATGATCGAGTATGATTTATCTTCAGAAGAAGGAATAGTGCTGATGTGTTTAGCTGAAGCACTTTTAAGAGTACCTGATAAATATACTATTGATCTACTTATCAAAGACAAACTTACAAGTGCTGCGTGGAAAAGTCATGTTGGTATGAAAAAGCATTTATTTGTTAATGCCGCAACATGGAGCTTAATGCTAACTAGTAAAATTCTCAAAGATTCACATCGCTCTTATAGAAAAGTTTTTCAAAAATTTCTTAAGAAAACTAGCGAGCCTGTGATTCGTCAAGTGATGAAGCAAACGATGAAAATTGTTGGTAAGCAATATGTACTTGGTGAAACTATTGAGGAAGCTCTCAAGGTATCACAAGCTAAAGTGGCTAGAGGTTATAGTTACTCTTATGATATGCTTGGTGAAGCTGCAATGACAATGGATGATGCTGAATACTATTATAGTCAATATCTTCATGCAATACATGAGTTAGCTAAGTATGCAACAAATACAGAGATCAAAAAAAATCCAGGAATTTCTATAAAATTATCTGCTTTACATCCACGCTATGAAGTTACAAAGCACCAAAGAGTTCATACAGAGTTATATCCAAAACTGCTTAAGCTTACGCAATTAGCAAAAGAGTATAATGTTGGTATGAATATCGATGCCGAGGAAACAGGAAGATTACAAATATCATTAGAACTAGTAGAAAGACTAGCTTATGAACCATCGTTGGAAGGGTTTAATGGAATTGGTATCGTTGTTCAGGCATACCAAAAAAGAGCTGCTTATGTATTAGACTATCTAGCAAAACTTGCTAAGAAAACTAATAGAAGATTTATGATTCGCCTAGTTAAGGGTGCATACTGGGATGCTGAGATTAAGCACGCGCAAGAGCAAGGTTTGGTAGGTTATCCAGTATTTACGCGTAAGTATCATACAGATGTGTCGTATCAAGCTTGTGTTAAACAGCTTTTTGAGAATCAACAATATATTTATCCTCAGTTTGCAACTCATAATGCTCAAACTGTAGCTGTAGTATTTGAGTTAGCTAATGGCAATAGAGATTTAGAGTTTCAGTGTTTACATGGCATGGGTGATCATCTATATGACAATGTCGTTGGTAAAGAAGGCTATGAAGATATTCCATGTAGAATATATGCTCCAGTTGGTGGACATAAGCATCTTTTAGCGTATCTAGTAAGAAGACTACTAGAAAATGGAGCTAATAGTTCTTTTGTTAATAGGATTGTAGATGAGAATTTACCGATTGAGGAGTTAATAGAAGATCCTGTCAAAAAAACTATTGATCATGGTTATGGTCAGCATCCTAATATCACTTACCCAAAAGATATAGTTGCACCAAGATTGAATTCACAAGGTCATAATACTAATGATTTTGCAGTTTTGGCTGATATGTACAAGCAAATAGAAAAATATACGCTTAAAAATACATATAAAGCAAAACCTATAGTTTCTGGTATTGAGCTTGATAAAACAATAGCTGAAAATGTTATAAATCCAAATACTAATGAAGTCATCGGTAGCGTAATTAATGCTGATGCTAAGATCGCTAAAAGAGCACTAAAAAATGCTCAAAGTGCTTTTGAGGAGTGGAGTAATACGCCAGCGGCAAAAAGAGCTGATATTTTAGAGAAATTTGCGGATCTTTTAGAAGAAAATACCAATAAATTTATTGCTATAGCAATGATTGAGGCTGGTAAGACTTTAACTAATGCTATAGATGAGGTTAGAGAGGCTGTAGATTTTTGTCGTTATTATGCAGCACAAGCTAAAAAAGAGTTCAATGGTCCTATTAAATTACCAGCTTTATCTGATCACCTTAAGCAGTTAGAGTTTACCGGTCATGGTGCTATGGTGTGTATTAGCCCTTGGAACTTTCCATTAGCAATATTCTTGGGGCAGATTACCGCTGTTTTAGCAGCTGGTAACACAGTAGTTGCTAAACCAGCTGAACAGACTCCAATAATTCCTTACAAAGCAGTTAAGCTTTTATTTAAAGCTGGTTTACCTAAGAATGTTTTACAATTTACACCTGGTGATGGTGTAATAGTTGGTAGTGCTCTAGTTAAGAGTCCAGTATGTAAGGGTGTGATTTTTACAGGCTCTACAGAAGTTGCAGCTATTATAAACCAGACTTTAGCAAATAAATCTAGTGAAATAGTGCCATTAATTGCCGAGACAGGTGGACAAAATGCTATGATTGTCGATTCATCATCACTTCCTGAACAGGTTACAGCGGATGTAATACGCTCAGCTTTTGATAGTGCAGGACAACGCTGCTCGGCATTGCGTATTTTATGTCTTCAAGAAGATATCGCTGATAATTATATCAAGATGATAGTTGGTGCAATGAAAGAGCTTAAAGTAAGTGATTCTAAGTACATTGACACTGATGTTGGTCCTGTGATTGATAAAGAGGCTGCATATAATCTAAATGCCTATATTGAAGAGAAAAAAAGCCAGTTTAAGCTTATATATCAAGTTCAGCCTAATCAAGATACACAAAAGGGGACATTCGTGATGCCTACTGCTTTTGAGATAAATAAAATATCTGACTTAGGTAGAGAGCAATTTGGTCCAATTTTACATATTTTGCGCTTTAAGGCTAATCAACTAGATAAACTTATCAGGGATATTAATGCTACAGGATATGGTCTAACAGCTGGTGTTCATAGTAGAATTAATGAAATAATGAATTATGTCAAAAACAACATCAAAGCTGGTAATGTTTATGTAAATAGAAATATTGTTGGGGCGGTGGTTGGTGTTCAGCCATTTGGTGGTCAAGGTAAATCTGGAACAGGCCCTAAAGCTGGTGGTCCTTATTATATGCATCGTTTAGCTAATGAAAAATTGTCAGGAGTTGAGGCTGTTGAAGAGATTTATAATCCTGAAAAAGTAGCTGAAGATAAAAAGCAGACTAGCAAGTTTATCAAAGATAAATATATTATTGCAAACATTGTTGCTGGTGAAAGAGCTAAAAAAGATAAATATATTAATCTTAAAGCAGCTAATGGTAAAACGATTGGTAAGAAATATATAGCTTCTGTAAACACAGTAGATACTACTATAGAAATTGCTAGTAAAGAGGCAGAGTTATGGAGTCATGTTAATGCTGAACAAAGAGCTACTATTATTGAGAAGTTTTTGGAACTATTAGAGAAAAAGCGGCATCTGATAGCTTCATGTCTTGTTGTAGAGTCGAATGTTTCGGTAGAAGATGCACATATCCAAATAGATAAAACTATTCAGCAGGTGGCATATTACTGTCTTCAAGCTAAAAAAGAGTTTGCTCATCCACAACTTTTACCTGGACCTACAGGCGAGATTGATGAGTTAAGCTTAAAAGGTCGTGGTGTTGTAGTAAGTATGTGTTCAAGTTCTGATTTACTAATTAGATTTGTCGGTCAGATAACTGCAGCTTTATTGGCAGGTAATACTGTAGTAGCTAAGCCAGCATATACTGGTAACTTAACTGCTTATAATATTGTTAAATTAATGCTAAAAGCAGGGATGAACCCTAAGGCGCTTCATCTAGTCTTATCAGATGATGAAGAGATAACATCAGCATTGTTATTTAACAGTAAAGTTGCACTAGTTGCTTTTTCTGGTAGTGTCTCTGCAGTTAAACAGATTCATCAAGCTTTGGCATTGCGCAGAGGTGCTATTATACCTTTTGTTGCTGAGAGTGTTACTAAAGATGGCAAGTGTACAAGCTTAGCTATAGAAACAGTTTCACCATTATATTTACGCAGATTTGTCGTTGAAAAAACTGTAAGTGTTGATACAACTGCCTCTGGTGGTAATGCTTATTTAATGAGCTTAGAAGAATAAAAATATTACAAACTTATTTTCTTGATGATAATTTAAATCTTGGGTTATTAACTTTCTACTAGCTTTAAAAGTTCGTTATTATCAAATAATTACCATGAAAGAGAATATATAAAATATCTTTGCCTTCATCTAATTTAAAAATAATATAAGGAAAGAAAATGAGTAATGTGTCTGCTAAAAAGATATCACTGTTTAGTGCTGTTCTTATTGATGCTACTTCAATGGTTGGCTTAGGGCTGGCTCTTTAGTGTACAGTTGACGGTTTAAAATGCTAGCAATTGGGCATTTTGGCATGGATTCTTGCTGCCATAGTAGTTTTAATGATTTCACTTTGTTTAGGTAAAGTAGTATCTATGTATCTGGTTAGAGGAGCTACTACTAGATTTAGTGCGATATCTCATAATAGTATATTTGCGATGCCATTTGCTTTTGCAAATTGGTTTGGTATTGTTGTAGTGATCTCATCTGAAGCTTTAGCAGCTACCCAATATCTTTCTGGTGTTAAATCTATGAACTAGTTGATGCAAAATGGTGTATTAACTCACTCAGGTACAGCATTTTCTCTATTAGTATTATTTATATATCTTGTGATTAATTTCTATGGAGTTAAACTTCTAGTAAGAGTTAATAATGCTATCACTACTTTAAAGATGGCTGTACCAGTGATTATTGTTTTGATATTTATAGCATATGCACTTATGCATAGCCATGGTTATGTGAGTATGCTTTCAGCTGATATTCCAAATAATAGTTAGTTTGGTTTCTCATCATCATTGACTGCTATAGTTGCTGGTGGTTTGATTTATACATTTAATGGTTTTCAAACTGTTGTGGTATATGTAAGTGAAGTTAAAAATCATTGTAGAAATGTACCATTAGCAATTATATTAGCTTTATTTTTAGTATTGGCTTTATACTTTGGTTTACAATATGCAATTTATGCAAGCTGTTCCACATCAGTATTTAGTAAGTAAAGATGGGTGGGCAGGCTTAGATTAGCAACCTTATTGGGACCTTGCCATATCTATTTTTACTTATTATTGATAATATGATTAGTCCATCAGCAACCGGGTATACTTACTTAGGTGCTTCTTCAAGAATGCTATATGCGATGTCATCAGAAGTACAGATGCCAAGATATTTTGCCAAATTACTCCAAGTGTTAATATATCGCGCAAATCTTTACTTGCTAATTTTATCTTATCGGTAATATTTTTATTCTTCTCAGACAACTGGTCAGGATTAATGTTAATAGTTACAGTATTTCATATTATAGGCTATATGGCTGCGCCTGTTAGTATGGGTACATTAGCTCCACGAACTAGAGTATTTGGATTAGTTGTATTTGTAGTTTTAACTTTATTACTTAATACCGTACAAGTAGAAACTCAGATTAATACGGTATTATACTAATAGTGTTAATGACTATATATGGAAGTATTGAATATAGAAAAATAGGTATCAAAAAACTTCTTATGCTTATATTAACATTTATAATACTTGTATGTTTAATTACTCCAGTAAAAAACTATCTTGCTGACGGACTTGTTGGAGCAATATTCTACTGGTTTGTTACAGATAAGCGTTATGTTGCATTTTGTAGATCTACAGTAAACGAGAAAAATATTATTGTTGATTAGTGCTTATTAGTTATAGTCTTTGAGATTTTATCTATCTATAATACAACTCTAATATTATCAAGTTTTTTCAAACAATGAAAAATACAAAGTGTATTTTAGTTATTCTCTGTTTGGGGTATTTTATAGATTTTTATGATCTAACAGTATTTAGTGTTTCTTATGTTGATCTATTAAAACAACAATTTGAAATCTTTGATTCTACTAAAATCCAACAAATATATTATCTAATAAATAATATTCAGATGATAGGTATACTAGTTGGGGCAATTCTTTTTCTTTTCGGTATTTTAGCAGATAAGTTTGGTCGTATTACAGTTATCAAATACAGTATATTACTTTATTCAGTAATGACAATATTATGTATATTTGTAGATAATATTTATATATTTATGTTGCTAAGATTTTTAGGATATCTTGCTTTAGCGAGTGAGTTTGCGGTTTCAAGTGTTTTAATTGTTGAATTTTTTCCACCAAAAATAGCCTCTTGGGGTATGAGTCTCTTATATATTTTAGGTGTTTTAGGTGGTGTGGTTGCGACACTTTTGGGTGTATTTTCTTATAAGGTGATGTTTATTTTGGTGGATTTATTGGCTTTGGTATATATGCTTTTAGAAGAATTCTTGAGGAATCGCCATATTTTATTGAGTTGTATACATCAGATAGATTTAAAAATGCTGGAAGTATGGTTTTTCTTTTTAGAAACTACAGTAAGCCATTGATGTTAAATTTTCTAATTACACTACCTTATTTCTTTGTTATTACTGTAATGTTTGCTTTGGTTAAGTTTATTGCTACTGATGTTGATTTTGCTAGCTTAGTGAAGCTGTTTTTATTTGGTTTCTTTGTAGGAAATATTATTAGTTGTATTATTAGTGGTATTTATAACCAGTATTTCAAGTCACCAAATTTATTTTTTATCATAAATATTATTATATTTTTAATAAGTATTTTTGCTTATAGATATATATCGAGTAATTTTATCTTCTTATATGGGATATTTATCGGTTTGATTGGTGGTGGTTATAATATTATGTGGGCGCAATATGCTGCTACTGAGTTTCCAACAGAAGTTCGTTCATTAGCTTGTAACATGATATTTGCTTTAGGTAGGACAAGTAGTATTTTCTTTGGGATTATTTTTGCATCTTGGCTTGCTAGTGAAGAGCTCTTTAGACAAAGGGTTAATATCCTTACTATTCTGTAGCAATTATGGTTTTATTAATCATTTTCTTTTATAAAAGAAAAAAGATTTTAGTTAAATAGAAAATAGTATTTTATGGCAAATAGGATTTTGTTTGGAATTACTGGGAGTGTATCAGCTTTTAAAACAGTAAATTTAATCCGTCTTTTTATAAAAAGCGGTACTCAATGTAAGGCTATTGTTACTAAAGGCGCTCAACAATTTATTAAACCTGAGCTTTTAGTGGCTTTAGGTTGTGATGTTTATATAGACGAAAAACTAGATATGTTTTGTTATCAGCAAAGTATGGCACATATAAATTTGCCACGCTGGGCAGACAAGATATTTATAATTCCCGCATCAGCAAATACTCTAGCTAAATTAGCTTATGGCTTAGCTGATGATTTACTTAGTCAAGCTATCCTTGCTAATAATGATAATTCTAAGGTGTATCTTGCTCCAGCTATGAATGTAAATATGTGGCAAAACCAACTAACTCAAGATAATGTCAAAAAACTTCAAGCTCTAGGATTTAATTTGATATTGCCAGATGAAGGTCTTCAAGCTTGTGGCGATAGTGGTGGTGGTAGACTGCATGAGCCTGAAGAGTTATTTAAGTTGTTAGCTACTTCTCAAGATTTTAAAGATAAAAAAGTTCTCATAACAGTAGGGGCAACTGTTGAAGATATTGATGGTGTTAGATATTTATCAAACTATAGTTCGGGTAAGATGGGATTGGCTTTGGTAAAACAACTGCTTGCTAGAGGTGCAAATGTGACTGTGCTTAAAGCCAAAACCACAATTAATTTTGATATCAATCATAGTCAGCTAAAAATAGTTAAAACTCTAAGTGCTGATGAGATGAATCAAGCAATGTTAGAGCTAGCAAAAGATAGTGATATCTTCATTGGTTGTGCTGCAGTTGCTGATTATAAAATCAAAAATAAATTTACTAATAAAATTAAAAAAATAGATGATAGTTTAACTTTAGAGTTTATAAAAAACCCGGATATTTTAATTAATTGTAAGCAGCATTATCCGCAAATTTTTGCGATAGGTTTTGCTGCTGAATCACAAAATATAATCGAATATGCCCAAGCTAAGCTTATCAAGAAGAATATAAACATGATTGTGGCAAATGAAACGAATGTTTTTGGTAAAGATGACTCTTCTGTGACAATATTATCTAAGCACCAAAATAAACAATATAAAAATAAATCAAAGTCAGAAATAGCTAAAATAATATTAGGTTTTGCTAAGGAGATAATATGAGTTTTAGAGAAGTTTGTATAGCTGGTAAATGTAATAACTTGATAACATTAAAAAATGGTAACATTGAATTGATACTTTTGGATTTAGGTGCGACTATAGGTAGAGTTGCAGGCAGAACTAAGGATGCTAAGGTTGTACTTGATAGTACAACATACTATCTAGAAAAAAAACTACCAAGATAAATATACTTTACACGGCGGATTTAACAGTATCACATTGCAGAAATTTGCTTTTGAGCTTATAGGCACTAATAAGGTTAAGTTTACAACTCCACAAAAATATGTGACTGATAAATTCCCTGCTGATGTCACTATTAACGTAACCTATGAGCGTTTAGAAAATGCTATAATTATCTATTTTGACGCTGTAGCTATAGCAAATACAATTTTAAATATGACTAATCACTGTTATTATAATCTATCAGGAGATTATAAGACAAAAATCGTTGATCACCAGCTTGAGGTACCAGCAACACAATTTGTCAATGTAGACGATGATTTGATACCAACAGATATACAAAATTTACCCCAAGAAATGGACTTTAGGCAAAAATTCAGTATCGGTGATAAGTTAAAATATCATGATTCTAAATATTTCCGTAGAGTAGGTATTGATCATTGTTACATAGTCGATGGAATAGTGGTGCTTGAAGATAGCAATAGTGGTAGGAAGTTAAAGCTTTCAAGTTCATACCCAGCAATGCAGATCTATATCTGTAATGTTAGTAAGGAGCATAATCTTTTAATGGTAAAATACTCAAATAATATGATGCTATTTGTTTTGATCCGCAATATGTGAGGGCATTTGATGGTAATTATGATAATCATCCAGCAAAGTTGGGGAAAAGTCAACAATATCAGCATTTCATAAAATTGGAATTTTGATTTCTAAAAACTTTAAACAAGTTAGCAATAGTTTTTCTGTTAAACCTTTTAAATAATAGACTAGGTTATTTAAATAGTGACTAGAAATACATACAGAAACTCATAGTTTTGGAAATATTTTTAGATAAATTTTACTCTCGAACTAGAAATTCTGCTAAGTACTTGGCATGATTATTTTTGATACTATTTTCCTGTTTGTTCATATTTATAATATTTTTTTAACAGCTGGCCAAGCTACTTCACGTGCTATAGTTTCAAGGTCCATCATCCGTTCTTCTATTACTTTTATCTCTATATTATTCCCAGGCATTATAAAGATATGGTAAGACATTCTTTATCCCTTTGTGTAATTCAGCTAGTTTGTTATAAGGCATCTTATTTCTATACCATTTGAATGTATACTTGACCTATAAAAATAGTTACTTTCTACATTATTAGCAAGAAATACATATGCCGGAGGCTATATCAGCTGGCTGTTCTGGTTCTCCCCACAAAGAACTCTCACCAAAATTCTCTACTTTTTCTTTACTAAAACTTGATGGTATTAAAAATGTCATACTGGTCCTGGAGCAACAGCATTAACTTTTTATTGTATTCTTAGCTAGTGCGAGTAAGTGCCACAATCACTCCTTTAGTAGATTAATAATCTATTATCAAGTCTACCTTTATAAGCAGTTACAGAAGTAGAATTTATAATACAAGCTCCTTTTATCATATACACATAATGATAAAAGTTTGTTTCGAATGTGGTTTTTAGTTGTTTAGCTGATATGTCAGTTATATTATCTTTTGGAAATTGACCAGCAGCATTATTTATAAGTATATCTATGCTTCCCAAATAATTATATACTTTATTAACAAGTTCTTTACATTCATCATGATTTTTAAGTTCAACTTCCACTGCCAAAATATGACTGGAGTTTTCAGTTGATTCTTGAAGTTATTTTAATGTTTTATCAGCATCTTGTTTTTCTCTTTTATGGTAAGTAAAAGCAACTTTTGCTCCTTCTTTAGCAAAATGAAGTGATATTGCTTTACCTATACCACTATCACCACCTGTTACAATAGCTACTTTATTTTTAAGCTTATTAGTTAATTTATAACTTTCATAAATATAAATAGGCTTATTTATCATCTCTGAAGTTAAACTAGGTTGACTTTCTTAAATATTTTCTTTTGACTTTTTCATATTTTTCCCTTTTAAAAATTTTAAACTGCGTGCTTGTCGTAGTAATGTTGAAAGTTTTTATTGGAAAAGCAAATAACTATCTCCCATCCCTAAAAAAACTAGAAAATAACTCTACATGCAACTTAAGTAGTATATAAAAACTCTTTTATTTCTCCTATATTCTGCTCTCATAATTAAAAACATTATCACGTATTACTATTCGCTAATGGTACTAAATTATTACTACTATTTATAGGACATCGTTTGCGTTTGATGATTTATCTGCATGGTCTGGCGTCATTACATCTTTAGTTTTATAATATGCTTTCTTGTGGTTTTAGTAGCTACAGCATCACCAGCGTCACTCACTTTTTCTTGGACATTATCCCAGCTGGTTAAATTATTATTTTCAGCGAAGTAATCTGCAGAAAATAAACTAACGACTAATACTACACCTAGATATTTTTCTACTACTGGTAGAATAGTTTCAATACTTTTTGACTTGTTTTTTCATAAGTCTCCTCCTTTCTTTGCTCATTCAAAGCTTGTATTTCAAACTTTTGCATTCACTTTGAATTTCGAATTTGATAACCATTTGTTTAACTCCCCTTTTTTAAACCGTATTTTCATCGTAACATTACAAACAACCTCATAAAGTTAATTATACTAATAAACAGACTTTTAATATTTAAGAATCTAAAAGTTCACTTTTAAACATCTGTAATGGGATTTCTAGTTAAACTTTCTAATAAAAATTTCTTGCTACCTAATATACAGGTTTTAATGCACTTGCTGTAGAAACTATAAAAAATTATTCTTTCTGTTAGAGTTGATTTTGAAAATATAAATCATTTCTTAATTTTGATTCATATTTCATTAAGGAAGTCAATAAATAAGAATAAGGGAGATTGATTATGGCTTACAATGAGAAAAATAGTTCAAATAGAGCTAAAGAAGTAGCTCATACCAGAAAAGAGCATGATCCTGAGTCATTTTCTGAAATGGGTAAAAAAGGTGGCTCTACAAACAAAAAAAAGATGATAAAATAATTCTTCACAATTTCTAAACTAAAATTCTATAATTAAGCTCTGATTAGTATATATAACCTAATTACAAGTTTGCTAAACTTATGATAATCTTTAATTAAAAGAAGCCTCATAGAGGATAGCTAGAGTTACTTTATTTGATTCTGTAGTTGCAAAGATATGTCACGAGATTTCTTGAGATCTACTATTGGTTTAGGATAGTTTTTGCCAAGAGTTATATTGGCTTCTTTTAGAACTAACTCACTTACTTCCCAAGGTTTAGTAATTAGTTTGTTAGGCAAAAGCTTTAACTCTGGTACATATTTACGGGTATATTCATAAGCTTCAAATTTTTCAGCTTGTAACACTGGGTTAAAAATTCTAAAGTATGGTGCTGTATCTAAGTCACGGCCAATTAACCATTTCCAGTTAGTATTATTACTCGCAAAGTCAGCATCAAACAAAGTATCAAAAAACCATTTTCACCTTGTTTCCAGTGAATTAGACAGTTATTGATAAGAAAACTTGCTACTATCATACGAACGCGATTATGCATATAACCAGTTTGCCATAGTTGGCGCATACCTATATCAACTATACGAATTCCAGTTTAACCTTGTTGCCATTTATTAAGTAAAATATGGTTATTATCCCATGCAAAATTATCGAATTTTTGATTAATATTTTTATCATGTAACTCTGGATAATAGTATATCTGAAAGTATGAAAAATCACGCTATACCAACTCTTTGATAAAGTGCTCTTCATTTTTGTCGATATGCTCTAAATTTTGTACGGTATTGAAGATTTGATTTGGAGATATTTCACCAAAATGTAAATAGGGTGATAGAGTCGACGTTGCATTTGTACTCATATAATCACGAGCCGTTTTATAATCTTTAATCTTAGTAGTTAAAAATTTTTCAAGTAAGCTGTGCCGCGGCTTGTTCACCAACTTGCCATTCTTTGATGATGTTTTGCCAAGTCAGTTTTGGCTCTAGTAGCTTTAGCGAATCTAAAGTATTAGAGCTAGCTAATTTTATTAGTTTATTAAAAACAGCTTTTTTGAGATTTGGTTGATATTTTGTAATTCTGATAAGTTCTTTGTAAAATGGTGTATAGACTTTATAATAATTACCATTATCTTTTTTACATTGCCATGGTTCTATAAGTAAACTGCCATTAAAACTACTGACATTTATATTTTGCTCTTTAAGAAACTTTTTAATTTCAGTATTTCTATCTATGCTATATTTGTCATAATATCTATTACAATAGAAATCAGTGATTATTATTTTCCTTGACAAGTTGTTTTATAATTTCTAAAGGATCTCCTTTGTAAAAGTTTAGTTTGTAAGCCAAAGATTTATTCAGATTAGCTAAATAGTGATGGAGCCAAAGTTTACTGGTACTACCAATCGCTTGATTTTCATCTAGGATAAATATTGTGATAGTTTAATCAGCTTGACTAGCGTTAGTAAGAGCGAGATTATCAGCTAAGCGTAAATCTTGGCGAAACCAGTGTATTGCTATTTTTTTATACATATTTCCTCTTTTAATATGTTATATAACATTTCTACATGTATATCAGAGTCATTAAAACATGGTATTAGACTAAATTCTTTGCCACCTTTTTCAATAAAGTTACGTTTTTCTGTAATTGCTAATTCCTCCAAAGTCTCTAAGCAATCAATACTAAACCCTGGTGCTATAACAACAACCTTTTTATTTTGTTTTGCTAGTTCCTCAAGTTTAACTGTTGTATATGGCTCTAGCCACTTTTTAGGACCAAAACGCGATTGAAAAGATAATATAAAATCAATATTAGAGTATTTGTTTTGAAGAGACTCTTTAATTAAGCGATAAGTTTTATGACAATGGCAGTAATAAGGGTCACCTTTGTCAAAATATTGTTGTGGCAAGCCATGAAAAGAAAAAACAACTGTATCAGGCGTATATTTCAAATTATTAATATGGATGTCAACTTGTTGGCTAATCGTTGATATATGATGATTATTATCATAATAAGGATTTATACCTTTAATAGTTGGTTGCCAGCGTAATTTAGTTAGAACTCTATAAACTTCATCGTAAACTGTAGCCGTAGTAGTTGCAGAGTATTGAGGATATAATGGAAATATTATTATTTCTTTAGCACCTTTCTCATGAAGACTTTTGATCTTAGTTTCAATACTTGGATTACCATAGCGCATTGCACAATCAACTATATAACTATCTAATCTAGCATCTAACTTTTTTGCAAGATTTTCGGTATAGAATAATAGCGGAGATTTGTTGTGTTGTTTATCCCAGACAGCTTCATAAGTATGAACATTTTTTTTAGATCGGATTGGTAGAATAAACAAGTTTAGGATTAATTTCCATAGTATTGGATTAGCCTCTATCACTCTACGGTCAGATAGAAATTCTCTCAAGTATCTTTTGATTGATTTAGCTTCATAATTGTCTGGAGTTCCAAGATTGAGTAATAGTATAGCTTGTTTGTTATATTTACTGCTATATTGTTGCATGATTTTACTAATTTTAATCTTAATCTAAGAGTAATTTTAACAAATAATCTGTTTACTAAAGTTAAATTTTTTTCATATAAGTCCATAAACAGACTATAATGAAGCTAGACTAATAAGTCTTCTTAAGTAGGTACAATATGAAAAAATAATTTTGGTTGCAGCAGGGTTGTTGAATGTAGTTATTAACTATACTTATATGTGTCCGGCAAACCCATATACTATGTATTATGGCCCTGAGGTTGAGGAAGAACGAGCTCAAGGAGCTGCTTATGTTCCACTTGATAGAGAGTTTATCAACTCAAGGTATGGGTGGTGTGATATATAGACAATAGAGAAGTAGAGTTTAGCCAGGGAGATGACGCTAATAGATTATTCTGGTCTTATATTCAGCCATAATTTTAGGGAGACTAAGATGTAAAAAAAGTATTGTTTGTATAGTTTTTTGTTTATTCTTTGGATTTGCATTAGCTTGTTCTCATGAGAATAGTAAATACTTTAGCTTTAATTTGGATATAATAAGTTAATGTCGATAAAAAAACTGTACATTAAAAAATACAAAGAAATCGAAAATTATGTTAAAGAATTCAATGATAAAAACGCTACAAACTATCAAATAGAACGTATTGAATTCTCTAAATCTTATCAATATGAAAATGTTGAGACTGCTCTAGTATCTTTACTGGAACCTTCTTCTATTAGTTCAAATAAAGATAAGTTAAATTAAATGTCATCATCATGATAAAAATTCAAATTAAAATTATTCTACATGATTAAAGTTATTAGCTATAAATCATTATCGATCATTATTTGATTTAGTGATTCCTTTGAAAAGTCTTAATATAATCACAAGAGCAAATACCAGTAGTAAGTCAAATTTATATAAGGCTCTAAGACTTCTAGTTGAGACTTCTCAAGGAGAAGTGACTCACTCTTTAGCCAAAGATGGAGGTTCTTAATACGACATTTTGGTCAGGCCCTGAGAAAATATCTAAACAGATGTTAAAAGAGAAGGTTCCTATACAAGGAGGACCTAGACGAGGTCCTAGATTATGTTTAGGTTTTACAGATGAGATATTTGGCTACTCAATATCTTTGGATTATCCTGCACTACCGTCATCAGCAGCTCTATCACTTGATCCAGAGATAAAAAGAGAGACTACATGGGCGTGGGGAGGTGTATATAAAACACCTTCTGCTTTGGTAGATAGAACAGGGCCTCTAGTTAAAGTTAGAGATGGATGTAAATGGGAAGTTATTGAGTAGTATAATCTAGTGTTTGAAAGTATATTTACCCAGGTCATGTATATTGATAAAACTCCAGAAATTATCCAGTTACGCGAAAAGATAAGAGGTTGGAGATTTTATGATTACTTTAGAAGTGATAAAGATGCCCCTGCAAGATTACCTCAATTAGGTACACGTACACCTGTATTAAGTCAAGATGAACATGATTTAGCTACAGCTCTTACAAACTATTATCAAAATAGGAGATAGACAGGTATTAAAAGAAGCCATAGAAGATGCTTTTTCAGCAAGTAGATTAGAAATAAAAAAATATGAGAATAGCCCATTTATAGTTGAGTTATATCAAGAAGGGCTTCTAAGAGCATTATCCGCTTCTGAGCTTCACAGATGGAACTTTACGCTATTTATTTTATGGGTTGCTGTGCTTCTAAACCAAGACATCCTGAACTAATGGTCTTAAATGAGCCTGAAACTAGTTCGCATCCTGATCTGTTATCAGCATTAGCAAAACTTATTAATTAAAGCTTCTAAAAAAACATAAGTATGGGTAGTTTCTCACACAAATATATTGGTATCAGCTTTAAAAGAGTCAGAAGAAAGTAATTTAATAAGGCTTGAGAAAGAACTAGGTCAAACCAAAGTGTTATGGACGAAGGTTTACTAGATAAACCAAATTGGCATTGGCCAGATGTTAAATAATTATTAATGTAACTGTTAGTTACTATATTTAGTATCATTTTATAGTATATAAAATTTTAAGTTTTTTTATAAAATGCAGCAATGGTACCAGTTAGAGTTTATGCTAAAATCTAAGTTAGTGAAAAGCCACGAGGAATACAGATATTTTGAACAGATTTGGAGAGTTTCATTGGTGCGACAAAATATATTGCTGAGAATACGGAATGTGGTTTTCTTGATATAAATATTGGTTGTCCAATGCCAAAGCTTGCCAAAAAGCTTTAAGCAGAAGCGGGCACTTCTCAAAGATGTTGATAGAATGCATGAGATATTCAAGCGGTTGTTAAAGCTGTACATAAACTAATTACTATTAAAATGCATATCGGCTGGGATGAAAAAGTATAAATGTGGTTGAGGTTGCTAAGGCTTGTGAAGATGTTGGTGTAAGTGTTATAATGATTCATCTGACGTACTAGAGAGCAAATGTATACTGGTAAAGCAAATTGGGAAATTATCCGTAATGTCAGAAAAGCAGGAGTACCGTAGTGATTGGTAATGGTGATGTGTTCTGTCCTAAAAGTGCCAAAGCCGATGATAGAGCATACAGGTGTAGAGGCTATAATGTTAGGGTGCACCTCAACGTGGTAATCCATGGATATTTAAATAAATTGCAGAGTAACTAAATACTGGTGAATTAATACTGCTACCGACACCAGTAGAGCGTGTTGAGGGTATTAGGTGAGCATTTGAAATGCCTTATAAAATTTAAAACTGCTAAGTTGCTTTCAAAGAGATTCGTACTCACGTACTCATGCAAGTCTTTATCTTAGATTTTTTAAAGATCCTTTATCTAGAGTCTTAGCTGTTCTAAACAAGCTTCCAGAGTTTTTAGATCTTCTAAATATGTGTATTTTTCTACACTTACAGATTTAGGAACTCGTATAGGGTTAACTACACGATTATCAATACCACGAGCATAATTGTAAAGATTATTACCAAATTTACTAAAAACCTCTATCAGAGTAGTTAAATTTAGATGCTGCAATTGTGAGCAGGTTTCAACGTTCATGCTTTTTAGTTTCTCTTGAGATACCTTACCAACCCCAAAAAGTTTTTTAACGGGTAAATCTCTTATAAAATCATCGACTTGCTGTGGATGTTATTACATATAGTCCATTTGGCTTATTTATATCACTAGCAATCTTTGCTAGAAGCTTGTTTGGGGCAACTCCAGTTGAGCCTGTAAGACCAGTTTTATTAAATATCTCTCTAATAATAGCAGAAGTGGTTTTGTATTTTGCAAAATCAGTATTTAGAAGTATAAGATTAGGACATTTCTGCATAGCTACCGCTGTAGGTATAGCAGAATGCATACCATATTCTCTAGCAATATAATTACAAGTAAAGATTACACCCGTTTGGGATTTGTACCACCTACGGCAAAAGGTTTATTTTTAAGTGTTGGGGTTTTTATTTTTTCAATTTGAGCAAAAAAATAGTCCATATCTATATGAATTATTTTGCTCATAGTATAGGTCCGTTATTGTAGTATCTATTAGCCAAGATTTACTAAATTATATTATATTTCAATAAATTTTAGTATTTAAATTAAATTCATGTATATATACAAAATAATTTTATTTATATTTAGTATTATATTTTTTGATTTATGCTTTGCTAAAAATCCACAGTTATATTTATTCCTAGGAGGGGATGCCACAAAGGGTCATATTGAAGAACTAAATAATCTATGGGTTAAAGGAGTTTAGATAATTTACTCTTGGAAAAAATTATAGTCAGAGGAAAATAAGTATAATTTTTCAGCTATTGAAGGTGATTATCAAGTTCTAAAAAGCTATGGTAAAAAGTTATTTATTCAGCTACAAGATAGATCTTTTGATATAAACAATATTCCTGTACCAAAATACCTACAATCAAATAAGTATGACGGAGGTATTGTAGAGCAAAAGGATTTTGCTGGAGAAGGTCAGCTGATAGGGGTAGGTTGGGTAACAAAACAATGGAATCCAAATGTGAAAGCTAGATTTCATAAACTCATAGAGCAATTGGTAAAAGAGTTTGATGGTAAAATAGCAGGAGTTAACTTACCAGAGACTGTTATGGATATTAATCAAAAATTCTTTAAACATAAATTTTGTAGTATTTATGTTAATACAATTATATATAATATGCTTTTTTTAAAACAACAATTTAAAAAAGTAAAGTTATTTAATATGTTAATTTTTACCATGCGAATGGAATAATGATTATGGTTACATACAGAAAATATTTACTACTGCACGCAAAAATAATATAGGTTTAGGTAACCCAGATACCATACCATATAGAAAAGCGCAGATGAAGAATATTTCTCGATTTTTCAATAAATATAAGTAGCTTAGATACTATTGCAATTGCTGTATAGCCTGATTATACATATACAAATCCCAAAACATCAAAGAAATTTACCCCAGCACAATTATATGATTTTGCTAATAACTATCTTGGGGCTGATATTCTATTTTAGAATATCAAGCAACCGGAGTTTGAAATCGTTTTAAAACTATTCGCTAATAAATAATAGATTTAGATATAAAAATCTGCAAACTCATCAATACTTGGATCTTCTTGCCATGAATATTCTATCTCGATACTTTTTTACTTAGCTAATTGATAGCCTAGTAAATCTACAATGAAGTCTAAACTCATATCTATTCCAGCACTTACTTCTGAGCTAGTGTAAATGTTACCATCTTTTAACCCATCTTACTCTATCTATCCAGATCACATCAGGCGTGATCGATTTTGTCCAGTTAAGAGCTTTCTTATTAGAGGTGGTTTTTACCATCCAATAGACCGGTCTAAGAAAATAAAAATGATCCTGTACAGACTGTAAAATATATTTCGCCTTATTTGCGAGCTTAGTAAGTTCAGCTATCAATTTAGCATCATAAATTAGTTGCCGACTACTTATACCCTAGGTACAAATAGAACATACTATTTTGCACTTAGTTGCGACAAATATTTGTATTTATCTATACTGCTTGAGTACTAGTTGACTATACCACCATCAATTGAGTAGTATTTAATTTTAAAAACATCACTAAAACTTACTAAAATTTCAATTGGGCCAAATACATCTAAAGTTTCAAAATCATCATATAAGAAGTTACTATTTCTAACATCTTTTTTTTGATTAAATTTTATTTAGAGATAATACACAGTAAAACAAGCCTTTTTTATATTAACTCATAGAGTATATAATTAGCGCTAATAAATATAAAAAGTATAACAATATAATTTTCTTTAAAAATATATCCAACCAAGTTGAGATAAAAGAGCTTTTTGATAATATTAATTTCTCAATTTTTCTTAATCAAAAAGATAGGCCGGGTTGGTAAAAATGGTACAGGTAAAACAACGCTTTTTAATATTATACAAGGTAATCTAACACCGGATAAAGGTGATATTGAGATTGCTAAAAATACTCGTATAGTCACTGTTAAACAAGAGGTTGATGATTTTAGCCAAAGTAATTGATTATGTAGCCAATAGCATAGAATCTTTAAGAGAACTAAAGATTAAAATGCACGACTCTCTCTCTGGCAACAGAAAATTTTGTTGAGTACTCGAAGTATCATGAAGAATATGAATCTCTAGGAGGTTATGTAATAGAATCTCAAGCTTGGAAATTGTTGTCTGGTTTAGAGTTTGGTATTAGTCAGCTTCAACAAAAAGTAAAAAAGCTCTCCGGGCAGTTAGCAAATACCTCTAAATATAGCTCAAGCATTTTTACAAGAGTCAGATATTTTATTACTTGATGAACAAACAAACCATTTAATTGGTGTACGTGAAGCTTTGACTGTAGCACTACAAAGCTTTTAAGGTGCGATTATCTTAGTATCACATTTGAGTCAACTGTAGATGAGTACATGCTTGTAGGCGAAGGACAGGTTAAGCCATTTGATGGTGATATGAAAGATTACTATAAATATATCCTCGAAGTTAAGAAAACAGAAAATGAAATTATAAATTCATCATTATAACCAATCACAACAGATACTAAAAAGCAGGCTAGAAAACTCTCAGCTGAAAATAGAAAACAGCGAAAATCCCTTATTATAAGATAAGATTAAAAAACTTGAAAGAACTTTAGAGAAGTTAAAACAACAAGATTTACAAATGCAACAGACTCTTCAAGATCAAAGTTTATATGATGATAATAAGCAAAAATTACAGCAGACTTTGCTTAAGCATTCCGAGTTAAAAGTAAAAATTGAAGAAGTTAAACTAGAGTGGTTTGTAGCACTCGAAGAATTGGAAACTATTAACCAAGTTTAGGCGTTATAAGCTTCATCCCAGTTACCTGTTAAGCCCGCAACTTCATACTCAGTGACACGGTTTTCAAAGAAGTTAGTGTGATCTGCACCATTTAGTATCCACTCTAACCATGTTAGCGGGTTTTTTTCAATATTATAGATTTCTTTCAATCCAAGCTGATTTAAGCGTCTATCAGTGATATGACGGATATATTGCTTGACTTCATCAGCTTTAAGACCTTCGATAGTACCAAGTTCATAAGCTAGGTCAATAAATTTATCTTCAAGTTCTACAGCTTTGCTAGCCATTAGATAAATTTCTTTTTTGAATTCATTGTCAACTATGTAAGGATTTTCTTGACAGTAAATTCTAAATAATGCAGCATTACCTTCGACATGCATTGACTCATCACGAATTGACCATTCGACTACTTTACCCATACCTTTCATCTTCCCAAAGCGTTGGAAGTTAAGTAGCATTGCAAAAGACGCAAATAAAGCTACACCTTCATTGAATATAGTCTTAGCAAGGCATAGTCCTAAACCACGACGCGTAGTATGGTCTGCATCCATCATAAAGTCAATTTTGTCTGTCATTGCTTTGTACTCTAAGAATGCATGATATTCAGAATCAGGAAGACCTAAAGTATCATTAAGTAATGCATAGGCTCTTTGATGAATCCCTTCACGAGCGGCAAAAGATCCAAGCATATTTCTTATCTCATTGTTTTTGAATAAAGGAATAAACTGATCATAATAGTTCTGCCCAACTGCAACATCAGACTGGGTAAAAAGTCTTAAAATATTAGTAATATATTCTTTCTCAACTTTAGTTATTTTACCATTTTTCCAATCTGTGACATCTTCAGAAAGGTCAATTTCATCTTCTATCCAGTGAGCTTTTTCATGCTTTACAGTAAGATCAACAGCCCATGGATAGTTGAAAGGTTTATATGTTTTTGAGAAAGTAGTTAATGATGAACCTTTAACACGAGCAATCACTTCACCAGCTCTAGCCATAAGATTATCATAACCACCTATATGTACATCTCCAACAAATATCTGTGGTACTGTTTTGATGTGTTCTTCTACAAGAAGAATATTCTTATTTACTTCAGCATAGAACTCAGCTCTTTTGACATCATCGTCAAGTGATATCTGAGTAAAAGAGATATCATTAGCACCAAACCAACTTTTTGCAAGGTCGCAAAAAGGACAATTTGTTTTTGTATATATTTTTACTTCGACCATATTAACCTAATTTTTATTTAAAATTTTATCAGCGTTAGTCTTAAGCTCTGTAAAACCAACTATATGTTCATCATCGATGAATATTTGTGGCACAGTTGAAATAGGGAAAGTAACTTTGCCACTTTGGTTTATTTGATCATAAAATCTAGCGCGTTGAGCATAATCATCAATTACTGTTTCGTCAAAAGCTATATCATTTTCTTCGAACCATTGTTTTGCCCAAACACAAAAAGGACTACCATTTCTAGTATATATTTTTACTTTCATACTTTATCCTTCACAAGCGATACACTTATTTTCTGATTGCTTAAGCTCTGAGAATTCAATAAGTCTTTTTTTCTCAACTTTTTTAGAAATATTTTCAGCTCTATTTGAAGTTTCTGTTCTTAGATAATATAAACCTTTACAGCCATATTTCCAAGTATTAAAGTGTACTTTGTGAAGATATTCACGTGAAGCTCCAGCTGGGAAAAATACATTTAATGATTGTCCTTGACATAGATGTTTTTGGCGTTCACCACCTAGGTAGACCAACCAAACTTGATCCATTTCAATGGCAGTTTTGAAGACTTCTTTTAACTCTTTACAGAGAAAATCTAGTTGTTGAACTGAGCCGCCATTAGTAATAATATCTGACCAAACTTTCTCGGTATTTTTACCAATTTTTTCTAGCTCTTGTTCTAGATATTTATTTTTAGTTAGGTGTGAGCCAACTCGTGTTCTAGAGGTAAAGGCATTTGCTTTCCAAGGTTCAATACTTGGAGAGGTATTTAAGATAAGTGAACTATTGGCATTAGGAGCTATAGCAAGTAAATGAGCATTTCTACGTCCAGTACCAGCCATATCTGGTGCTTCTCCTTTTTCTGCACCAAGTATAAGAGTTTCTTCTAGAGCTTGCTCTTTTATACGCTTGAATATTTCTTCATTAATTTCTTTTGCTCTTTGAGATTCAAAAGGCACACGATGAAGCTGTAAATAAGAATGAAAACCCATAGCCCCTAGACCTAAACTTCTTTCACGTGAAGCACTATATCTAGCTTTGGTAATTTCATCACCAGCATGATCTATAAAAAACTGTAATACATTATCTAAAAATCTAATCAGATCTTTGATAAGAGAAGTATCTTTCCATTCATCATATTTTTCTAAATTTACAGAAGATAAGCAGCATACGGCTGTACGTTTTTCATCTGTAACTAGGTGAATCTCATTACATAGATTTGAGCCTTTGATTGTCAAACCAAGATCTTTTTGAGCTTTTGGTAAAGCTCTATTAGCTGTGTCAATAAAGTTTAGGTATGGTTCACCTGTACGATAACGTGTTTCTAATATAGTTTCCCAAATTCTACGAGCTTTGATAACATCTCTTACTGTTTTATCATCTGGATCAATAAGCTTCCAATCTTGATCATTTGCAACTGCTTGCATGAAGTCATCAGTAAGATTCACAGCATGATGCAGGTTTAGACATTTTCTATTGACATCACCTGTAGGCACGCGAATACCTAAAAACTCGATTATATCTGGGTGTGATACATCGATGTATGCAGCATATGAACCTTTACGAGTTTTACCTTGTCTATAGGCGACCATATCAGCATCTACTGTATGCATAAATGGGATAGGTCCAGGAGCTTTATCAGATACCGCGCGTACACTAGACCAATGTCCACCGACACCACCACCTTTTACAGATAACCATCTAAGTTCAGATGAATGTTCAATCAGCCCTTCTAATGAGTCTGGTACATAAGATAGAAAACAACTAATAGGTAAAGATTTGATTTTTGCACCTGGAAGTGGGGCATTAGAAAGTACAGGTGAAGCAAACATAAACCAACCTTTGGCTGCAGCATCATAAATACGCTGAGCTAGATTCATATCTCCAAAAGAATAAGCAACAGATGCTCTTGCAAAAGCGTATTGTGGAGAGGGTTCATTTTGTAAGCAATAATAATTTATCAGTAGTTGCTGAGCTTGCTCTGAAAGCTCGTGATCTTTAGATAAATCAATATTAATGCCAATATAGCTTTGATTAGACATAAAAAAACCTATTTAAAATACTTTATACTAACTATACTGAATCAGTATAATTGTAATTTCCTAGTGAAATTTTATCAATTTTTTCAAATTTTAGAATACTAAAAAGTCAAATATTGTGCTTGACTTTGAGGAATCAGTTATGAGATGTAGGCAGCACAATGCTTGCTGTCTAACTATCTTAAAAAATTATTTTGATAAAATTTCAGCAGCGGCTTTGTTAAGATCTTTTACAGCATTTATAGATATTTGTAATTGCTCTCTTTCTTTATCAGAAATCTCTACTTCTATAGGTCTGACACCATTTGCAGAAATTTCAGTTGGAACACCAACAAATAGATCTTCATCAAGGCCATACATACCAGCTTTTACTTTAGCAGCACATGGTAAAATCATCTTTTTATCTTTTAAGAAGCTCTCTGCCATTTGAATACTTGCAGCCGCTGGAGCATAATATGCTGAACCTGTTTTAAGTAAAGCAACGATTTCGCCACCACCACTTCTAGTTCTAGATACTATAGCATCTAAGCGCTCTTGTTTAAGTTTGCCTTCTTTAACTAACTGCTCTAGTGATACACCAGCAACATTCGACATTTTAGTTAGAGGAACCATAGTGTCACCATGACCACCCATCACATATGCTTGTACTTGCTGTACAGATACATTTAGCTCATCAGCTAAGAATGTTCTGAATCTGGCAGAATCTAATACACCAGCCATACCAACAATTTTATTATCTGGTACTCCTGAAAATTTTTGCAACATATTTACCATAATGTCTAGTGGGTTAGTGATACATATGACAAAAGCATTAGGGCAGTTGTGCTTAATACCTTCACCGACTGCTTGCATAACTTTGATATTAATACCTAGTAGATCATCACGAGACATCCCTGGCTTTCTTGGAACACCAGCTGTTACGATTACGATATCAGAATTTTCTAAGTTTTTGTAATCATTTGTACCTCTAACTTTAAAATCAACTCCCTCGATAGGGCAAGTTTGTAATAAGTCAAGTGCTTTACCTTGAGGCATACCTTGAGCAATATCAAAAAGAATTACATCACCTAATTGCTTTATAAGTGCTAAGTGAGCCAGTGTACCACCAATGTTACCAGCACCAACAAATGCTATTTTTTTTCTAACCATTAAAATCTCCTCTATTGTGCTAAAAACTAAATTAAAGTAGATGCTAATCATTATAACTAATAGCTTAGTCGTTATTCAATGAAAAGTTTTGTAAGCTCTATTAGTTTATAATTATAATTGTATTCAAGTAAACTTATTAACTAATTATATGATGCTCAAGAAAATCATAAATAATTTTGGTTTGGCTATAGGTATTATCGGAATGGTTATATTTATGTTTGGTCTAACAGAAACTGATATTGTACACAAAAATTTAATAGTTCTTTTTGCTACTTTTTTCTTGTTTTTGTCAGCTGCCATCCAAAAAGAGCTTTTTTTACAGATTTATAAGGCATAAGCATTTGTCAATGCTATTATGATTTTTTATAATTTAACTACGATATTATAATCTGTTAGTGTTTATATTTTTAGCATTTGTGTTTACTATTTATTACTTTTCTAGACATAAATTAAATATTGCTAGAATATGTGCTTTTTAGGATTAGTTGCACTATGTCTAGGTATACTTTTAGGTAGAAATGAACCAATGGTAGTATGTGGTATTTTTTGGTAATTTATACGGTATTTTCTATCCAATAAGGTTATTCAGTTGGTTGGATATTTCTAATACTTAATATTACTATTTGCGCTTGTTGCAGATAACGCATTGTATGGTTTTTACTAATGAGGAATTTTAAATTATGAGAAAGTTATCATTTTTAGACAGGGTTATTGAAGAGTTTGATAGTTATGCTAGATTTACAAAGGTACCACTAAATCCGAATAGAAAATCTCCTAGTAGTAATACTTCAGATGGTGAGTTATCTGAAGTCGAAAAGAAACATTCAGCTGGATTGATGAGAGTTGACTATACTGGTGAAATTTGTGCTCAAGGTTTATATAGAGGCCAAGCTAGTGTGGCGAAGTCAGCACAAACAAAAGAGCATCTATATCATGCTGCCGATGAAGAGTATGATCATTTGGCATGGTGTGGAGAGAGACTTCAAGAGCTAGGAGCTAGACCTAGTTTACTTAATCCGTTTTGGTATTGGGCATCATTTGGTATTGGTGTTGTTGCTGGGTCTATTAGTGATAGCTTAAGTTATGGTTTTGTAGTTGAGACTGAAAAGCAAGTAATTAAGCACATTGACTCGCATTTAAAAAGTTTGCCTTTAAATGATAACCGCTCACGAAAAATTCTCAAACAGATGTATATTGATGAGTCAGAACATGCTGTTGAGGCAGAAAAAGCAGGTGGCAAGAAATTACCCAAAGCTGTAAAAGCTATTATGAAATTACAATCAAAAGTAATGACTACTCTTGCATATAGATTTTAATTTAACTTTTTAGAGTTGACACTTTCGTAGCTGAGATTCGTATAAATTTGTATAAGCTTTAACCTTACAGCGATTTTTTATCTTGAGCTACTTTAGCTTGGTTTTTAAAAGTACCTGCCTTGTAACGTTTGAATCCAGTTGCTCCAAGCATATACGCCATATATAAATTTTTGGTAATCTGTCATTTTAATACTTAAACTTTTTGAGAGTTGCACCATATACTAACCAATAAATTCGACCATATCATCAAATTATTATGCTTAGCATTTATTTTGACTTGTTGTTAAAAATGTTTCTAAGTGCTATCGATTGCCTGAGTTTATCCGTAAGCTGATGAATATTTATTTTTTGCATTTGCGTCAAAACGTGACTCTTAATAAATCAAAGCCATAACAAAGGCTGGCTCAAGATTGTATTTTGCTTGTGCTTGTTTGAGTGATTTTCTCCAGTTAGGATGCTGTTTGGGTGTTTCACATGCCCCTGTATTAGTTTATCTATGTTTGTTGTGTCGGAGCAATTATAGTAATAATAAGCAAAATAGACTTATTATAAAACATCTAAAGCTAAGTTTTGTCATTAAAAAATAATTATTAATACTATAAAGGGTAAGGAATATAGAAATCTATTTCTAGTATTTTATGTCTTTTAAAATAATTAAAATCATCATCGATTATTTCTTTAATTATAATCCCTGCTATAGTCAAACCAAATAAAGAATGTATAACTAAGTGTACCATTTGTTGCTCTAGATCTGCCTTGCTGGTTAGGTTGTGGATCTATTGGAAGAAGGGGGAGAAATCCCTTTCTGTGTTGAAAATACTGCTTTGATGTAGATATTGTTTTGATACCTAATTGATGAGCAGTTTTGACTAAATTTATTTTTGCGTTTAGTGTGTCTATAGCATCGATTACATAGTTATAGCTTTGCTGAGTAATTAAATCTTGGTTATTCTGAGAATTTATAAATGATTTGCAGAGCATTAACTTGGCATTGTGGGTTGAATCTGTGATATGTTGTTGCATAACTTGTACTTTAGATATACCTTATGATACTGTTTAATGCAATGAGCTGACGATTAATAATTAGATGGGTCAACAATATCCATATCAACGATTGTCAATTTACCAATACCAGTTCTAGTAAGTGCTTCGATTACAAAAGAACTGACACGCCACATACGGCAATAAAGATATTTGCATTCTCAAGTTTTTCTAGACCACTATTATTGACTAAGATTGCTGTTCTTTGTGTGATAGTTTTTATTATAATTTATGAATACACCTTGTTCATATCATTTATATAATTATAGGCAAACAGATTAGCATAAGTCTCAGCCGTGACGTGATCAACCTCATTTATATATAGTTGAACAGGCAGCCAATCTGTAGTAGTAGTTAGGATTTTATTATTGTTTAAAACAAAACCATTAACGATTGCATTAGCGTTTTTCATGAATTTATCATAATTAAGTCGGGTAACTACAGAATCTTCTTTAAGAGCAAATAAGTATAAAGGCGTTCTAGTTTTCTCACCAAAATCAACTATATCCGCAGCTTTCATAGTTTTAATAAGTTCTGGGTTAGAAAAATTTTCTCATTAAATAGGTCATACATTGAGTTATTACCAGTTGGTATAGCATAATGAGAAGCTGATTGTTGATGAGGATATTTTTTGTATAAAGCACTGTTAAATACCGTATCAGCAAAATCTTTATTTAGGATGTGTTTTTGTAGGAATAGTGAGTTGAAAGTATAATGCTTGCCAGCGATGTTACATTTTTCTTGTGGGAAAGTAGAGCATTGCATTTCAAAGAAACCTTTATCAAAGTCATTGATAGAAATGGTTTTTGATATATTGCTATAATGTAGATAGCTCATCAATGTATTAGCCATTAAGCCTGGTTTTAGAATCGATGTGGCAAGCTTACTATGTAGAGCATATTTTTGTGAATCATTATTATCAATCATAAAATCTAGAGTTGTATGACTGATATCATATGCACCACTTAAACCTGCAGCAGCTCTATATTTGTATAGCTTACCTAATTTATTGACACCTTGGCAATTACCTTGCCACCCTAAGCATTTAGCACTCCATATTGAGTATCCACCACCTTCTGAATAGCCTACTGAGAAAAGATTAAGTGTATCACTAGCATCTAGATTATATTTTTTACGGATTTCATTGCTAACATCATTTAGTAAATCTACTGCTGTATTTACTGTCTGTTTAGGGTATAAAACATATGGATGATAATTTTTGTAGTCATCGCCTTGACCAATATAATCTGGTGTAACAACAATATAGCCATTTGCAACATATATTGCAGCATAAGTAACATCAAAAATAAGGCTTGTTTGATTATCCTTACTAAAGTTTGATGGTACACCAGCATTATTAAATACAGTGGGATGATAGTATAAGATAACACCTTTAGGTGAATCAATATCAGGCAACATTAGTAATCCAGATACTTTTGAGGTAATCTTACCTGTTGCAGCAAAAGTATTTGTTGTTTGATATGTTATTTTATCAAGTTTAATACTTTTGATATCAGTATTTCCTAGCGAATTAATATCAATACCATATTGTTTAATACTGTTAATATTTTTATTACAGTCTTGTTGAGAGAGGTTTTTATTACAAAAGTATTTTGTTTTGAAGTCTCTTACTATATCTGCTGTTTTCCAAGTAGTGGAGTTTACAACATTGCTATGACCCAAACAACAAAACAGAATTAAGCTTAAAAATGTGGTTTTTTCATAGTGAAAATTAGCTCTAAAAATTTTAAGTTATTATTTTAGCAATTATTTTTTTATAAATCTTTTAATCTAATTCAATGTTTCTAACATCTGTAACTGTCATACCAGCTTGTAAAGCGCTGATAAGCCCTGTAACACCATCTTCAAAAACATGGCATTCTCGAGGTCTTAGGTTATATTTATCTGCAAGCATAGTAAATGCGGCTGGAGTATTTTTACTTGGATGATTATCATCAGTAGTAATAATCTCATCAAAAAAATCTCTAAGCCCAAGCACATCAAGAGATTTATATACATTTAACTTTTTGCCACCAGATAACACCAGCATCGGCATTTTGTTATGATAGTGCTTAATTAAATCAACTATAGGTTCGATAGGCTTTGTTTGATTTAGTAGTTCATAGGTTGTTTTTTTAATTTTATCCGCTATTTTAGGTGTTTGATTATCATCAAAGTTAAAAACTTCTTTTAGGATATATTTGCTAGGTAAACCATTATATTTATCAAAGTCTACTGATTCAATTTCAACTTTTGTAGTTTTTAAAATATTAAGCCATGCATTTATATGGATATCCATATTATTTGCAATAGTACCATCACAATCAAAAATTAGTAGTTTAGTATTTTTATGAACAGGTAAAAGCATATTATTTTTTGAAATCAATATTTATTAACGATATTATATACAATAAATAGAGTTGACATAAGTGCAATTAGTAAGCAAAATTACAAGCGCTAATTTAAGATAAATTGACCATGAAACTTTAATTAAATGAAGGATGATATTAGTAGGTAAAAAAGCACCATTTAATGCCCTAGCTGTTTTAGGTAATGGTGAGATTGTTGATAGTTATGATTTTGCAAAAGCTATTCAAGGTAAGTATACTGTTGTAGTATTATATCCATTAGATTTTACATTTGTATGCCCATCTGAGCTTATCGTTTTAGATAAAAGAACAGCTAAGCTTAAAGAGCTTGGTGTAGGTTATTTATTATGTATCAATTGACTCACATTTTACTAATAATGCTTGGATAAATACGCCAATAAATGATGGGGTATTGGTCCAGTTAAATATACTATGGTTGCTGATATTAACCAAGAATAGTTAAAGCATACGATGTGCAATCTACTGGTGGTATGGCATTTAGAGATACTTTCTTAATCGATAAGTCTGGTGTGGTAAGTCATCAAGTAGTTAATGATCTACCATTAGGTAGAAATATGGATGAAGTTATCAGAATGGTAGAAGCTTTACAATTCTAAGAAGAGCATGGAGAAGTTTGTCCAGCTGATTGGAAGAAAGGTGATCAAGGCATGAAAGCTTCTCCTCAAGATGTTGCTGAGTATCTATCTGATCACCTTACAGATCTATAATAAAATTTATTCATTATATTAATACTTCTAACCTTTAAAAATTCTCGGTATTTTAAGCTGTATAGATGAGAAATATTTTATAACTTTGATAAGTTTGCTCTTGCTTACTTATTAAATAGCTATGCAGCTGAACAAATTTCTGATATAAATACGCAAAAACAACTTATTCAAACTAATAAAGCTAAGCAAGCAATTAAAACTGATAGCTCAGCAATTGATGTTGTTGAACAACATGAAAGTGAGTCTATAGTTGCTGGTAAAACTTTTGATGTTGATAAAATACTTTTGAAAAGAACTAATACAGATAAAGTTAAGCCACCATTTTTGGTATAGATAACTATGTGATATTTTATTAAGCAATACTTAATACCCAATAAGATATTAGTGATCCACTGTTTATACTACAAGCACGCCAACAAGGAATTCTAGCAGATGATTATATCTATATGAGTGCAAAACTTGCTGTAATTAACTAGCAAAGATTAAACAAGGTTCCTCTTAGCGGAGAAACTAAATTATTCACATATTCAATTGAAGCTATGCTGCTTCAACAATCTAAAAATGGTTTAGTGCTTTAGCAGGGTTTATACTTTATCAAGATTATCGTAACGGAATTAATATAACCTCGAAACTATATATACTAATTTTAGGCAATTTCTCAGAGAGTCCTTTTTTGGTTATGTAGCAAACTCAACAGTAATGTATGGTAACTTTGATGTTGTATCAAACTATGTTCCGACATTAACTAGAACGTATTTTATGCAATCATGAAGTAATATTAATCTTTCTTATCATAACTTAATTAAGATTTACATTTAAACATAGTACTTTTAGATACTAATCCTAATAGTTATTTCAATGTTACAAACGCTGGAAGTGAAAGCGGTGTGGGTTTTGCTGAATAGTAAGTATATTTATCAAATGGAGACAGCTAGCGATTATCAATTTTTTGACTTAACCTACTCAAATGTTTCTGGATTTCAAACTAAAATGGCTGTAATGTTGGCACATTTGATGTTAACTATGGTTTGGCAGTTTCAGATATAAACTTTGAAGCTGAAGCACTAATAACCGATAAAGGTGTCGGTGGTATTAATCATTCTTCAGCTGTTAGCTCACAAAATATGGCTAAAGTACCATTTTTGGTTCTATTAGACCTAGTGCTAAATTAATTTATGATGGTTTTTTTAGGTTCGGGGCTAATGTAGCATCATAGTCTGTACAAACAAGTTACACCGCTGCAGTTTTTAACAGAAGGGTTATCCCATATGTTAATTATTCTCAAATTCTTCAAAACACCAAGAACTATTCATATCAATATGGTGCGCGCTTCGATTTAATGTCTTTTATAGTTCTTGGTTAGGATTTGATTACACTGACATAATCTCACGTAGTACAAATTTTACGGAAAGACAAAACTATCTTTCTATAAACTATACATTATGATTTAAGTAATCTGTTGCTATAATTAAATTCTAGTATATTTATAAATATTTTTTAAAATGTTACGACAAGTTTTCATAGATACTGAGACAACTGGTTTTGATTATAAGATTGGTAATAGGATTATTGAGTTTGGTGCAGTTGAAGTTATTGATAGAAGGATCACAGGAAATACACTACATTTCTATTGTAATCCAAATTATGAAGTTGAAGCTGGAGCTTTAGCTATTCATGGCCTTACAAATGAGTTTCTTGCAGATAAGCCTCTTTTTGAAGATAAAGTTGATGAAATGATTAATTTTCTAAAAGATGCTGAAGTTATAATTCATAATGCTGCTTTTGATGTACCATTTATTAATTGGGAACTTAGCCTTTTAAAAAATAATAAGCACGGAACACTAGAGAAAAATGTTACTAAAATTATAGATAGCCTTGAGTTAGCTAGAAAAAAACATCCTCTCCAGAAAAATAACCTTGATGTGTTATGTAAGAGATATCAAATTAGAAATGATCATCGTACTTTTCATGGTGCATTATTAGATAGTGAACTTTTAGCTGATGTTTATCTAGCTATGACAGGTGGGCAGACTAACCTAAGCCTTCAAACAGTCAAAACAGTAAGCAAAAATAGTATTGATATTGATGTTAATGAACTAAACTTACGCAAAGCTGATGACAGTATTAGCGATATTTCTGCACATCATAATTATCTTAGTAACTTACTAAAACTAGAAGAAGATGCTAAATGGTAAGAAAAATAAATTTCCCAGAAGCCAAACAGCATGAGCTTATTTCAGTGGGTAAAGATTTTTTTGATCGAGATTTACTCTTAGAGAAAAATACTTATAAAGCGTGGTTAGCTCTAAAACAAGCAGCAACTAATGACGGTGTTAGTCTATTTATAGTTTCCGGCTTTAGAAGCTATGAGTATCAGCAGAAAATTATAGATAGAAAACTTGCTAGTGGACAGACTTTAGAACAGATTATGAAAGTAAATGCTTTGCCAGGAGAGAGTGAACATCATACTGGCAGGGCTATTGATTTAACAACTGGAGATGAAAAAGAGGTTTTGACAGAGAGCTTTGAAAAAACTTATGCTTTTGAGTGGTTAACTAAAAACGCATATAAATATAGCTTTAAGTTGAGTTTTCCACGTAACAATGACTATGGATTTGTATATGAACCATGGCACTGGTGTTATCACAATGAAAAATTTTAGTAAATTTTTATTTATAATTATATTTGTAATATTACTAAATTCTTGTAGTACAGCAAAAAAAGATGTCATAAAGCTAGAGTTTGTTTCTAGTAGTTATCCTTGGCTATTTAGCCCTGTGTGTAAAGAACTAGTTCAAGGTGACGTAACTGAGGCAATCAAAAAAAATAATAGTATCGGCAATGTTAGACAGCTTAAAAGTCTCAATCAATTAGAATCTGGAAGATTATCACAGTTAAATAGTGATTATCAAGCATCAATAACAGCCTATAACAAGGCTATAGAGTCGCTACCTAAAAATCATCAGCAGTCTTTAGATCAAGCTAAAAAAATACTTCTAAATAGAAATACATATAACTATTATGATATTAAGAATGCATATAATATTCCAGACTATGCAATTACTTTTTTGTATACTTATCAGGCTTTAAACTATCTCGAAACAAATAATATTAAGGAGGCAATACAAGCACTTGATAGCCTTGATAAGGCTAAAATATGGAGTGATGAGCAAGAAACTCTTGCTGAAGGGATGAAGCAGCTTGGAGAAAAAGACTTAGATAGAAATGAGATAACGAGCGATAATCTAGGTTTAGAAAATTTTAAAGCATTGACAAACATACTTGAGTTTTCAAAAAGAATTCCCAATGCATATGGTAATCCAATGAGTTACTATCTCAAAGCATTACTTGATTCTGCATTTCCAAAAGATTACCAAAAATCTTTGGTAGATATTGAAGATGCACAACAATATACAGTCGGCAATAGGTATCTTGATCAAACTGCTAATGAGTTTAGGTCAGCGATAATAAGCCAGACATCACCATTTGCAATGGGTTTGGGAAGAGTAGTAGTATTGTATGAGCAAGGACTTGTATATACGCGCAGATCTGCTCAAGCAAGTCTCGATCTTGGTAATATAGGTGTCAGAAAAATGGATTTGCCAGTGTATAACACAGATTATAATTTGTTTGATCCAAAGCAAGTTATAATCTCAGCAGGTGATACTAATGTAACCGATATATATACTGAAACTTTGTTAGATACAACTTTGTTTGCGATGAAATCTTTGGTAGAAGCATACTCCAAAGTTATAACTCAAAATGTTGTTATCGAGGCATTTAAATACGATTATGAAAAGAATTTCGCTTTAGGAGGTTTATTAGGTAGTACCTTGAAGTTTGATTTATCAAAAACCGATCCTAAAAGAGCTGATTTAAGAAGTTGGCTACTACTACCAAATAGTATTGATTTGTTTGAGCAACAACTCGATAGTGGTAATTATATGATTCAAGTCAACAATATTCGTCAGAAAATTGATGTTCAGCAAGGTAAAACTACTCTTTTATGGATCGTTGATATTGGTAAGTTTAAAAAAGTCTATTATTTTATTTTTTAATTATATCTAAATACTACTTTTACACCCCTAGTAGTCTATTATTATAGTCAACCCACCATAAAATTATCATCATGAATTTATTTCATATCTCATTATAAGTACTGATTTTATTGAGACATTAAAAAACAAGTTATAATGATTAGATTATTTTTTTGTATTACTTTTTTATAGTGAACTAGTATATTAATAAATACATATCTAAATTACCTAGATAGTAAATCAATACAGAATTATATTTACTCGCGACCAGCCAAGTGATATAAATAGGAGACGAAAAAGAGATATTTATGAATGATATTATAATTTTGAGTGCTGGCAGAGTCGGTTCACTTGCAAGTTACTTATTGTTTGAAAGCGGTGATTACAGAGTTTATTTGATTGACAGATATATTCCAGATGATAAGCCAGTCTTGGAAAAAAAATATTGATAATTTAAAATATGTAGAATTGGATGCAGCAAACTCTACAGAATTACTAAACTATGTAAAACAAAATGATGTTAAAACGATTGTTTCATGTTTACCATTTTTCCTTAATAAAAATATTGCTAAATTAGCTGGTAGACTTGAGCTTAATTATATTGATCTAACTGAGGATGTTGAAGCAACTAATTAATGATTTATTAGTATTGTATCTAATAACCTTATGCAAGAGTTTGATTTAATTGATACAGTGCGTATGAGGGTAGGTGCTTTACCATTAAATGTATTAAATACACTTCAGTATGGATTAACTTGGTCTACAGAAGGTCTTATTAATGAATATGCTAAACAATGTGAAGCTATTGTTGATGGTGAGAAAAGAACTTTAGCAGCACTAGCAGATATTGAAGAAATTAAAATAGATGGTTTTACTTATAAAGCTTTTAATACCTCTGGTGGTATTAGTTCGATGATCGAGACTTATGTTGGTAAGGTTGAAATATAAACTATAAAAGTATTCGCTATTCAGGACATTGTGAAAAAATGAAATTCTTGATGTAGAATATGAAGCTTGGTCAAGATTTAAAGACAATGGTTAAAATTATGGAGAGAACTATTCCACGTATTAATCAAGATGTTGTAATTATCTATGTATAAGTTGATGGTATACATAAAGGTCTAAAAGCCGAACGCCATTTTGCGCAGAATTATCTATCAAAATGTTATGTTTGGTAAGTATTTTTGAGCTTTACAACTAACAATAGCAACTAGCTTATGTGTAAGTATTGACCTTTTACTTGATGCTAAAAATCAGCCTAAAGGTTTTATAAATTAAGAATTGATATGTCTAAAAGATTTTTATAACAATAGATTTGGTCAATTCTATAAGAAATCTGGGTTATTAATACAAGCGGATTAATATAGTAGGGGAGTATGAGTATTTTAAAAGAACTAGATTTAGGTTTAGAAACACATATCACTAATGATACTAATAACGTTATAGAAACTTTAAATCCTGCAACAGGTGAGCTTTTAGCTAAAGTTAGAAATCAAAGTGTAGATGCTATGCAGTAGGCTATCGCAAAAGCTTCTGAAGTCGCCAAACAGTGGCGTCAAATTCCAGCATCTAAAAGAGGTGAGTTTAGTTAGACTGATAGATGAAGAGTTACTTAGAAATAAAGTCATCTAGGAAGTCTAGTATCTCTTGAGATGGGTAAATCTAAACAAGAGGGTTATGGTGAAGTTCAAGAAATGATAGATATGGAAGCTTTTGCTGTTGGTCAATCACGTATGCTGTTATAGCGTGATGATGAATTCTGAGCGTCATGATCATAGGATATATGAACAGTGGCATCCATTAGGTGTTGTTGGTGTGATCTCAGCTTTTAACTTCCCTGTAGAAGTATGGTTATGGAATTTTACACAGTAATTTGTGGTAATACAGTAATTTGGAAACCATCCGAAAAAACACTTCTATATTCTATCGCAATACATAATATTTGTCAAAAGGTAATTAAAGAGTATAATTACCCTGAAATTTTTTACACAGTTATTTCTAAAGATGTTGAGGTTTCAAAAACACTAGTTAATGATGAAAGAGTAAATTTAATATCTTTTATAGGTTCGACAAGAGTAAGACAAGATGTTGATCAGCAAGTTGCTAAAAGATTTGGTAAGTCAATTTTAGAATTAAGAGGTAATAATGCTACAATTATTGATGAGTCTGCGAATTTGAAACTTGCAATTCCAGCAGCAGTTTTTGGAGCAGTTGGTCAAAGATGTACTTACTAAAAATACTCTTTGTCCATGAGTCAATCTATGATTTAGTCAAGGAGAAAATGGTCAATGCTTATAAAGCAGGTCAAAGTTGATGATCCTCTCGATTAAACTAATCTAATGAGACCTCTTATAGATCAGGCATCAGTTGTTAACTTCTCTAAGATAGTAGAACAAGCTGTCAATCAAAATGGTAAAGTTTGACAGGTGGTAAGAGCATTGCTAAAGCTAGCTTTTTTGTTGAGTCAACGATTATTGAAGCTAATGCTGATATGCCGGTCGTTGCTGAAAAAAACTTTTGTCCGATACTATACATATTTTAAAGATATTGATGAAGTTATCAGGTTGAATAATAGTGTAAGGTATGGCTTATCAAGTTCTATATTTACAGACAATCTTCAAAATGCTGAAAAGTTCTTATCTAGTTTAGGCAGTGATTGTGGCATAGCTAATGTAAATATTGGTACCTAGTAGGAGCAGAGATTGGTGGTGGTTTCGATAGTTAGAAGTATACCGGAGGAGGGCGAGAAGCTGGTTCGATGCTTGGAAAGCATATATGCGCCGCTAAACTAGTACTATCAACTATGATAAAGATTTACCATTAGCACAAGGAATTAAATTTAATCTGGGGGAAGTAATGTTATGAGTATTGATATTTTAAATAAGTTATGGGATTAATATATTAGTGACAATCCTCACGCAAAAGAAATTGATGATCTATTTGTAAAGAATGGTGAAAACCCTTAAATGATCATATCACTTTACGAACCTTGGATGATGATAGGATAAATATCTGTAAGTAGGCAGAAGCTTTTGTCAATATAGCCATTATCGCGTCAATTTTTAGGATTTTCGCTGCAGCGATAGCTATATTTATAGGCTTAATAAGTACTGTTTCTATTTTTTATGCTGTTTATATCCAAAGGCGTGAGCTTAAATGTGTGTGCGTAGGAGGTAATAGCAATGTTCCTTTAGGATTTTTATCTTTAACAAAGAATATCATGATGATAGCTATGGGTATATTGATGTTGTTTTTATAAAGGTAGTTATAGATGAAGAAAAAACAAAATTAGTATTAGTAATAACTTTAGCAATATTAATATTTGTGATAGCTATTTATTTTATCCAAAGAATACTAATACAGAACTATTTGTAATATGATAAAAGTATAAAAGTTAATGGAAAAGATGTATCTGTAAAGACTGGCACATGGGGTTATTACACAGTTGTAGGTGATAAGTTCAGTATTACTGTTAAAAAATAAACTAAAAGAACCAGTTATATTACATTGGCATGGTCTAATACTACCAAATAAAGAGGATGGTACAGGCTAATACAAAGAAACATTAATCTAGGAGAATCATATAATTATCGTTTTAAATTAAAACATAGTGGGACATTTTGGATGCATTCTTACTATGGTTTTCAAGAGCAAAACCTTCTTGAGACACCTTTTATATTTTATCCAAAAAATTATAATAGTAAGAACGGTATTGTAGTAATGTTTCAAGATTTTAGTTTTAAAAAGCCAGAAAAAAATAATGAATGATCTTAAGCATAGTGATGGTTTTAATAACTAGCATATGCACAAAGGCGTTATGGCTATGAATTCAGATATGCAAATGGACTTAAATGATGTTGAGTATGATGATTTCTTAACTAATTATAAGACTAATGATAAATCTGAAGTTAAAGATGTAATATCAGGTCAAATATATCGTTTAAGATTTATAAATAGTTCTTCATCAACAAATTTTTGGATAAATTTAGGTAGTTTGAAAGGCAGTATTATTGCAGTTGATGGAGTAGCTGTTAAAGCCGTATAGGTAATGTTTTTCAATTAGCAATAGCTCAAAGAATGGATATAGAGGTTACAATCCTTAAAATAGGAATTTCCCCTATACTAGGTCAAGTTGAATGGCAGAAAAAACAAACAGGAATAATACTAACTACTAATAGAAATGATAAAAACTTAACTATTCCTATAGTAGCAAGCTCGAACTTAGGCGCTTTTAGTTATAAACAATTAGAGGCTTACATTATAAAAAAGATTCCATCAAAGTAGATAATATTGACAAAACTATAGAATTAAAATTAATTTTATGTTTGGCAAATAATGACCAAACTTGGCCAGATGTTTCTACAATAGAGCTTGAATATGGTAAAACATATTTATTTAAAATCCAAAATAATACTGGTATGTCACATCCTATACATATTCATGGACATGTGTTTAAGCTAGGGATACTATATATGTTGGCCTAACTCTAGTGTTACTATACACTAAAAGCAGATAAACTGAGGAAGTGGTTTATATATGCTTTATCACATGCATTCAGGGATGATGACTTTTATAGAAACTAAAAAAAGTTAATATATCCTAATAATTATTTGCAATTATTTTAGCTATCTTGGCAAATAGGTCCTCATATATTGAGCTTTTACGCATAACTAAATCTATTTCCCTATAGAAATCTCTATTGTCAATATCAATATATTTAACGTTTTCAGCCTTAGTACAAGCAATCTTAGGCACTAGAGTTATACCTTCATCGATAGATACCATTTGTTTTAGGGTTTCTAGGCTACTGCCTTTAAAGTTATTATTAAACTCTCGTAATGCACAGAGCTTAAGAGTTTGATCTCTAAGACAATGACCTTCATCAAGAAGCATAAGGTTGTACTTAACTATCTCTTTTACACATATTTGCTTATTTTTTGCTAATAGATTAGTTTTAGCTACAGCTACATAAAACTTATCATTAAAAACTTTTTTTCTTTTGAATTGGTAGTTTTCTGTAGGTGTTGCTAGTAAGGCAAAATCGATTTTACCTTGATCAAGCATTTTAACGAGAATATCTGTTTTTTCTTCAACTACAGCAATACTTAGATTAGGAAAATCTCGCTTGATAGCAGGGAGAATTTTAGGCATTAAGTATGGGCATAGAGTTGGAAATGCACCAATCGAAATGCTGATTTTACCATTCTCTAAAAGTGGTTCAGCAATTTTCTTAAGGTTATTTACTTCATCAAGAATTTTATATGCTTGGTTTACGATTTTCATTCCTGATTTAGTTATCAAGACTTGTTTTGTACCACGCTCAAAGATTTGAATACCAATATACTCTTCAAATTTCTTTATTTGCATACTTAGTGCAGGTTGGCTGACAAAACATTTTTCTGACGCTGTAATAAAGCTTTTAGTTTCATACACAGAAATGATATATTCAAGAGTACGGGTGTTCATATTCAATAAATAAAGCTTATAGCTACTATAAATATTATATATTTTAAATTATGTTCAAGAGTAATACAATAACAGTGTAGCTTAACAAAACGAAGGAGTTAGACATGACTAAAAAAGTACCTAATGTAACTTTTAAGACTAGAGTAAGAGATGAGAGTATTGGTGGTTCAAATCCATTTAGATGGCAAGATGTAACATCCGCTGATATTTTTGATAATAAAAGAGTAATTGTATTTTCACTACCAGGAGCATTCACACCAACTTGCTCAACTTATCAATTACCAGGTTTTGAAAACAATGCAACTAGATTTAGAGAGCTAGGTATAGATGAGATTTATGTTTTATCTGTAAATGATAGTTTCGTTATGAATAAGTGGATTCAGGTTCAGGGAATTCGAAATATTAAACCAATACCAGATGGTAATGGCGAATTTACCCAAGCTTTAGATATGCTTGTTGACAAATCAAATATCGGTTTTGGCAAGAGGTCTTGGCGCTATGCAATGATCGTAAATAACGGTGAAATTGAGAAAATGTTTGTTGAGCCAGGTAAGCGTGATAATGCAGATGATGACCCTTACGGTGAATCTTCTCCAGAAAACTTATTGAAGTATTTAGAGTCTAAGTAATTATGAAAAAAAGTTATTGTTGTTGGTGCAACTGGCACTATTGGTAAGGTAACTTCAAACTTTCTCAGAAATGCTAGCTGTCAAGTAGTTACTGTGAGTTTTTCTGGTGAGAAAACTGAGTTTGCTGTAGATATATAAGATTCTCAACCTATATAGAGTTTATTTGATAGATGCTTTGATATCAACTACTGGAAAGGTGGCTTTTAAAGATATCACAGCAATAGAACAAAACAAGATTAGAATTTAAACTTAAAAAATAAACTTTTAGGGCAAATTAATTTAGTGCAAATTGGTTCAAAATATATTAATGAGGGTGGCTGGCTTGTTTACACTTACTTCAGGAATATTAAATGTTGAACCAATAGCTATGAGTAGTATAGCTGCTACAGTTAATGCTGGTTTGGAAGGGTTTGTAAAAGGAGCTTCTTTGGAGTATAGCAAGTTTCGTATTCATGTTGTAAGTCCAACTTTTATTGAGGAAGCTCTTGATAAATATGCGCCATTTTTTACTGGGTTTAAAACTGTTAAAGCCGGAAGAAGCAGCAAATACTTACCTTAAGTCTGTAGTAGGTATAGTTAACGGCGAAGTTATAAAGTAGGCTTTTAACTTAAAAATCCTAGTTTAAATAAAATATTTAAATAATTATGTGCTTAATAACGGTATCAAATACTTCTTTTATAGAAAGCTCTGAAGTATCTACTATTATAGCATCATTAGCAGGCCTTAGCGGTACTACTTTACGGTTACGGTCTTGAAAATCTCTTTGTTTAATATCTGCTAAAATTTTTTCAAAGTCAGGATTTTGACCTTTAGCTTTTAGTTCATCATATCTGCGTTTAGCTGTAATCTCAGTACTAGCATCGAGAAAGAATTTATATTGTGCTTGTGGAAAAATCACTGTTCCCATATCTCTACCATCAGCAACCAAACCTTGTTCAGTAGCAAACTCTCTTTGCTTGTCTAAAAGTATAGCTCTAATAGCAGGGTAAGCAGCAACTTTTGAAGCAAGCATTCCTGTTTGTTCAGTACGTATTTCTTTAGTTACATCTTGATTGGATAGAAATGCCTTAACTAAATTATCTTCAATTTTGAAACTGATGTTTAAATTACTTAAAGTCTTACAGGCATCATCTTCATTTTCAAGATCGGTATTATTTTTGAAACAATGTAGCGCAGCTAGCCTATAAATAGCGCCACTATCTAGTAGCTTAAAATCATAGTATTTTGCTAGAGCCTTTGCTAAAGTACCTTTACCAACGCCGCTTGGTCCATCAATTGTAATAGTCTTAGAATTGTTCATTCTCAAATTCCTGCATAAATTGTACAAGTTTTTCAACATCTTCTATACTTACTGCATTGTATAAACTTGCTCTACAACCACCTACACTTCGATGCCCTTTAAGACCGTAGAAACCAGCCTTGCTAGCATTGCTTAGAAACTTATTTGTCAGTTCTTGTGTAGGTAAATGAAATATTACATTCATATTTGAACGATATTCAGGTCTGATATCATTTTTATAGATTTTTGAGTTATCAATAGTTGAATAAATTAAACTAGCTTTTTTATTGCTAAATTCTTCAACATTATTTAGATTAGTAAATTTTTCAATTAAATAATCTAGAGTTAACTCAAATGTTACCCATGAAATTACAGATGGGGTATTATAAACAGAATTTGATTTTTTCATCGCAAGGTAGTCAAAGACTACTGGAATATTATACTTTTCTTTGATTAAAGAATCTTTTACTATCACTATAGTCAAACCTGGAATTCCAGCATTTTTCTGTGCCCCAGCATAAATAAGCCCATAGTCTGAAACATTAATAGGTTTTGATAAAAAACTTGATGACATATCACAAACTAGTTCTGTATTGCATGATTTAGCTAATTTATTAATCTGGAATCCATCGACTGTTTCATTATCTGTGTAGTATATATAGTCATATTTATTTGCTTGAAATTTTTGTGCGATATTATCATCGTATTTAACGGCATCAACATTGATGAATTTAGCTGCTTCTTGAGCAGATTTCTCTGACCATTGACCACTACATACATACAATGTGTTATTATATTTATTAGCCAAGTTCATCGGAATCGCAGCAAATTGCGCAGTAGCTCCAGCTTGCATTAACAGTACAGCATAACCATCAGGAATATTAAGTAAACTTCCTAAATTTTTCTGAATTGAAGCATAGACTTCATCAAAAACTTTATCACGATGAGAAATTGATAATAACGATACTCCTGTATCTTTATAGTTTGTCATCATTTGTTGTAGTTGCTGTATTATCGATGTATGTACAACAGCAGGACCTGCACAAAAATTGATTTTCATGGCTAAAAATAATCCTTAATATACAAATTTAAATATATTTTATCAGACTTAATTAATTTGATATAAGTAAAATATTAATAAAGTTGAAAAGAAGAGTAATTTATATATTCTTGTTTAAGAAGTTGAGAATTGTCAAAGTATATTTTTCAAATTTGCTAAATGAATCTTCAAAAGTAATAACATCATTATCTGAATTATATGAATTTCTATAAAAGACTCTAATATAGTAATCATTATTAGTTTTATAGACTCTAAAATATAAATCAGCTCCGTAACTGGAGTTTGTTTTTAGTATTGTTTTTATTTTATTAGCTTTGCTAAGTAGGTAAGCAATATTGAACCTAATACCAGTATCATGTCCAACAAATAGAATATATTTAGGATATTTTTTGTTGTTTGGATTTGAGATGATTTGTTTTATATCAAAAATTATTTGACTAATTACTACACAGCACCATTAGAAGTTAATTAAATTTTGTAAATAATCTTTTGTAAAACCAGCAAAGCCAGCTGATTGAGATGGAATAGCAGAGTGATAGCTATTAAAATAAATACATCTATTAAGGTATCTATATCTTAGTTTGTAAGGGCTTTATATGTCTTGAATATTGAGCAACCTGATTTTGAACAATAATTTTTTAGTGGAATCAGTTGTGGTGCAAACTTAGTGATAGACTGTATGCATTTATATGCTTGTTGTTGTGGCGAAACTGTATTATCGCAATAGTCATCTTTAGATATATAACTATTTTTAGCTGAAATTTCAGCTAAATATTCTATTTTGCGCCATTCATCAAGCCAACCAGGTACGGAATCAATATTTTTGAGGTTTTTGTGCATACTTAACATTGGATCTTTAGCTTTAGGTATAATCTCAATAATATCAGATTTTTTATATAAGAGAACATTCCTAATAAAACTACTTGAGCACTAACGATATCTCTATTAGTATCATCAGCGACAATATAAATATTTTCGCGATAATACTCACTACCTAAAGCTTATAATATTTTTTGCTAAAATACTCAATTATATCTTTCCATCTCAAAGCCATATTGAGTTAACTGCACAGCTAGGATGTTATCTACTTCCACAGTGGAAGGTATTCTAAGTTAGGGTCATATTGTATCGATGTACGAGCATTATGTCTAATAATATCCGCAGCAAATACAATATTTGCATTATCTAATTGCAGCTGTTTGACATGATATGAATTTTTTGCAAAGAGTAGTATTTTACCTGTAAAGTATAGCATGCAGATTGAGGTTATTTTTTTATGACTAGTCTTGTTGTAATGTTTACTATTTAAGCCAATCGCGAGGTTTTATATATTGGTAGACTTTTTCTTCTTCAGAACCTGGTTCAGGATACCAATTGTATCTCCAAGTTGCCATTGGAGGCATTGATGAGAGTATCGACTCAGTTCGTCCACCACTTTGTAAGCCAAATATCGTACCTCTATCAAACACTAGGTTAAACTCAACATATCTACCACGACGATAGAGTTGAAAATCTTTATGCTTTTGTGAATATTGAATGTTTTTTCTTTGTTCTACTATTGGAATATAAGCATCTAGATAAGAATTTGCACAATCTGTTACAAAATTAAAGCATTCATGAAAAGATTTATCATTTAAATCATCAAAAAATAAACCGCCAACTCCACGACACTCATCACGATGTTTGAGATAAAAATATTCATCGCACCATTTTTTGAATCTAGGATAGTAGTTTTTATCATGCTTATCACAAACATTTTTTGCTGTTTGATGCCAGTGGATCGCATCCTCTTCAAAAGGATAGTAAGGAGTTAAATCAAAACCACCACCAAACCACCATATCGGATTATCACTATCAGTACCAGCAATAAAAATCCTAAAATTAGCATGAGATGTCGGCACAAAAGGATTACTCGGGTGGATAACTAATGAGACACCTATAGCTATAAAAGATTTGCCTGCTAATTCCTGTCTTTTTGCTGTAGCTGATGGCGGCAGCTCTTCACCATGAACTCGAGAGAAAGCTACTACACCTTTTTCAAATATTTCTCCACCCTCTATGATCATAGAATTACCATAGCCTTTAAGTTTTTGTTCTGTGTTATCTGGTTTTTGCCATTTATCAGAAATAAATTTTACAGCATTTGTTTCATACTGCTCTAGAGCTGTGGTAATATTTTGTTGAAGTTGTGTTAGAAAATCTTCAAATTTTGAAACTTTTTCTTGCATAATATTATTATATCCTTTGATTTTAAATTCTATTTTAGACAAATAGAAGTTAAAATTAATAAATACTATTTTAACAGTAGGGAAATAAAATTGCTTGTAAAAAATAAAGCCTTTTCAGTTCTTGAAATCATATTACTATTAGTATTTACGATAATTATTGCTAGCTCAATATATTCGATATATCTAACACATAAGTACACTACACGAATTCAAATACGATGTCAAAATTAAAACTAATAAAGACACAAGTAAGTGCCGAATTGAATTACGGTAATAGTCATATTGCTAAACAAAAGTCACAAAATGGCCTATACGTACTAACATATATCTGAAAAAAAGTTCAGGATTATAGCTTTAGCAATATTCTAATTAACGATAATAGCGAAATATCACTAAAATTTGATGATAGATATTTAGCAAAGGAAATATTAATAATGACACCATATGTCAAATCAATAGCTAAAATAGAAGATCCATATATAATTTGGGTTTGTTTACTAAATATTAACAAAAAAATAGCACAAAATTTAATGCCCGAAGATTGCGTTGTTGAATTAGTCAATAAATAGTTGCTACTATTAGCCTGTGATAGTATAATCTTTTCTTACTCTTTGCTATACAAAATGTATGTATAGCTTATCAGTAAAAACAATCAAATGATAAACCGGAAGGAGTTTGTAAAATGAAACATTATGAAATTGTTTTAATGATTCACCCTGATCAATCAGATCAGTTAAATACAATGTTTGGTAAATACCGTGGCATAATCGAAGAAAAAGGTGGCAAAATCCACAGATTTGAAGACTGGGGACGTCGTCAATTAGCGTACCCTATAGAAAAACTTCACAAGGCACACTATGTACTATTTAATATTGAGTGTCCAACTGAATCTCTAGAGAAGCTTCAAGAATCTTTAAGATACAACGATGCTATTTTACGTCGTTTAATTATCGTTAAAAAAGAAGCTGTAACAGAGTCATCTGTAATGATGGAATCAAATGATAAAGAAGTAATTTAATAGAGGAATTGTATAAAATGAGTCGTCGTAAAGTTTGTCGTTTTACTGTAGAAGGTGTAAAAGAAATAGATTATAAAGATGTTAATAAGTTAAAAGCTTATATTACTGAAACTGGTAAAATCGTACCTATCCGAGTAACTGGTACATCAGCTAAGTATCAAAGACAGCTATCAACAGCTATAAAAAGATCAAGATTCTTGGCGTTACTACCATACTGTGATCGTCACTTTAACTAATACTGGAGATTGATTACAATGCAAGTTATTTTAAAAGAAAAAGTTGAAAACCTTGGTGTATTAGGTGATATCGTAAGTGTAAAACCAGGTTATGCAAGAAACTTCCTTATCCCATTTGGTAAGGCTGTTCAAGCTACTCAAGCAAATATCAAAGCTTTTGAAGTGCAAAAAGCTGAACTAGTAAAAGCTGAAAAGGCTAGATTTGAAGCAGCTGTTGCTGTAGCTGATGCGATTAAGGATAAAGTTTACACTATAGCTGCTCAAGCAGGTGAGGGTGGTAAGCTATTTGGTTCTGTAGGTACAGCTGAAGTTGCTAAAGCAGTTTCTAATGAATCTGGTAAGAAAATTGAGAAAAGCCAAGTACGTATGCCTGAAGGCGTTATTAGAACTCTCGGTGAATTCGAACTTACAGTTCATGTATATACAGATGTAGATGCAGATATCAAAGTAAATGTTGTAGCTGCTGAAGCTTAGTTTTATAATATACAAACTAACACTGTATTCTAATAAACAAAAACCATGTGTTAGGCATGGTTTCTTATTTTAAAGCAAGGGTTTTGATATCTATGGATTATCAGTTTAAAGCTGCTGAAACAACTTATTCTCTAGAAGCAGAAAAAGCTATCTTAGGGAATATCTTGCTATACAATCAAAATATAGAGTTGGTAGAAGATTTTCTTTTGATTGATGATTTTTTTGATAAAAGACATAAAACTATCTATAAACAGATTGTTATGCTTAACCAAGCAAACATTCCGTTTGATGTACTAATCTTAAGTGAATATCTCGCCACAGAGGGTCTTTTAGAAGAAGCTGGTGGCGAGACTTACATCGTAGACTTAGCTGCTAATACACCTTCAATATCAAATATTAAGACGTATGCTAATATCGTAAAAAACAAGGCAAAGCTTAGAAGTTTACAAAACAGCATAAATGATATTGTCCAAAAGATATATTCAGCAGATTCAAAAAATCCTGATGAAGTTATTGATTATGCTGAAAGTAGAATACTTGATGTAGCTAAAGAGCAAGAAACACTTACCAAAGGTCCGGAGTCAATAAAGTCTGTAATTCCAAAGCTTGTAGATAGAATGAGTGCTATAGTTGATTCTGGTAGTGGTTTGACTGGTATATCAACAGGCTTTATAGATCTTGATAAAATGACATCAGGATTACAAAGAGCAAATATGGGTATAATAGCTGCTCGACCATCTATGGGTAAGACTGTTTTAGGTATCAATATAGCTCAAAATGTTGCAAAAGTTGCTGATAAGCCAGTATTAGTTTTTAGTCTTGAGATGCCATCAGAAGATATCGTAACAAGGATGTTAGCTTCTCAGGCTCGTGTAGAGATGAATCTACTTAAAGAGTGTAATAGATTGAATGATGTTCATTGGGTCAAAATCACTAGCGCAATGAAAGCTTTAAGTGAAATGCCACTATACATCGATGACACATCAAGTTTAACTCCTGCAGAGATACGTTCTAGAGCGCGAAGATTATACAATGAGCATGGAGGTTTAGCAATGATCTTGATAGATTATCTGCAGCTTATGAAAATCCCAGGTTACGAGGCTAATCGAACGCTAGAGGTATCAGAAATATCTAGATTGCTTAAAGCTTTGGCTAAGGAATTAGATATACCAGTTATAGCGTTATCACAGTTAAATAGAGCTGTTGATGATCGTAAAGATAAACGACCAATGATGTCAGATTTAAGAGAATCTGGAGCTATTGAACAAGATGCTGACTTGATAATGTTTATTTATCGTGATGAAGTTTATAATAAAGATAAAGAAGACAATAAAAATCTAGGTGAAATAATAATTAGCAAGCAGCGTAATGGCCCTATAGGAACTGTGCACGTGCGTTTTGATGGCCAGTTTGCTAGCTTTACTAATTTAACCAATGAAAATGATCATATTTTACCTGGTGACATAGGGTATAACGAATAATTTTATATAAAGATTAAAAGAGAAATTTCATGCAACAAGATAAAGTTAACTTACTTGGGTTAAATCAAAAGGCTATAAAAGATTTTTTCATTTCTATAGGAGAGAAAAGGTTTCATGCCCGTCAAGTTTTTAAGTGGATTCATAAAAAAGGTGTTATTGATTTTGATGTTATGACAGACCTTGGTAAAAATTTACGCCATAAACTTAAGGAAAAACTGAGATAACTATTCCTAAAGTAGTATTTAGTAAAGCATCAAAAGATGGCACACATAAATGGTTAATCGATGTGGGTGGTAGTGCAGTTGAGACAGTGTTTATTCCAGAAGAAGGGCGTGGGACGTTATGTGTATCTTCACAGGTTGGCTGTACTTTGAATTGTAGTTTCTGCTCTACTGGTAAACAAGGATTTAATAGAAACTTATCAGCTGCGGAAATTATTGCACAGCTATGGATAGCAGCTAGAACATTATCAAAGACTAATGGTGAGCATGATTTCACAGTGACAAATATTGTCATGATGGGTATGGGTGAACTATTGATGAACTTTAAAAATGTTGTCCCTGCTATGGATATTATGATGGATGACTTAGCTTATGGATTATCTAGACGCAAAGTAACTTTAAGTACATCTGGTGTAGTTCCGAGAATATATGATTTGTTAGAGCAGTCAGGAGTATCCTTAGTAGTGTCTTTATATGCACCGAATGGTATGCTGCGTAATGAAATGTACCTATCAATAAAAAATATAATATTGATGAGCTTCTTGAAGCATGTAAGCTATATGCACAGAAAGGTCCGCATAAACATATCATATTTGAATATATTTTAATGGAAGAAGTTAATGATAATTTATCTGATGCTGATGAGTTAGTTACATTATAAAATACGTGAAGTTCCTGCTAAAATTAATCTTATTCCATTTAATTCATACCCTGGCACCACTTATAAAAAGCCAAGTAATAACAGTATTCATAGGTTTAAAGAGTTTTTGCAGCACAGTAGTTTTGTCACTACTGTGAGAAAAGCTCGTGGTGATGATATTGATGCTGCTTGTGGGCAATTAGCTGGTGATGTCATGGATAAAACTAATAGAAAGCAAAGATACCTAAAGAAGCTTGGAGATATTAATGCAAGTTAGTTTAAAAAAAGTTATAAGTATTTCACTGCTATCAGCTCTTTTATCATCATGTATGACTTTAGAAAAGTCTACTCGTAATTCTATCAAAAGTAATTCGCAGTTGCAAAATAATACAAATCAAAACCTTAATACAAATAGTGCAGAATTCATTTCGCCAGATGAATTTACAATTAGTAAGGCTGACTATAAAAAAGCCACTATTTTAAATGCAGAATTAGCTATTGTGTACTCAACTGAAGGATATTTAGATAGAGCAAAAAGTAAGCTTATAAAAGCACAAGATTTATCAAAGGAACATAGCTATAATCTTGCTATTGTCGATTATGCCGCAGGGTATTATTATCAAAGTATAGGGGCAAATTCGATTGCTAAGAAATATTATAAAGATGCTTTGTATAACCACCCTAAGGATTTTGAAGCAAGGAACTTTTATGCGCAATATCTATGTAGCCAAGAATCAGACTATGATAAAGCACAAAAACTCTTTGATAAGTCTTTGTATGCTCCTAATAATGATGATATGGCTCAGACGCTATTTTTGTATTCTCAGTGTATGTATAAGCAGGGTAAAAAAGACCAAGCGCTTGTGTATATGGAGAGAGCTAATAGATTTAGACAAAATTACAGAGCTGCTAAGTTAAGATTGGCAGAAATGTATTTTGAAAGAAAAGATTATACAAATTGCTACAAAGTTATCTATAATATGAAAGATGACTCAGCGTTCTTTAATAATAAGCGTATTTTAGATTTGAGATTAAAACTAGCTGAATATGCACATAATAAAAATGAAGCTACAGAAGTAAGACTGATTTTATCTTCTAACAATTATAATGATGAAAATATTCAAAAATTCTTCTCAGCAGCAGATCAAAAGGATATAGATAAAAATGCGTAGAGCAAAGCAAACTAATGACAAAAATCCTGAAAGAGTACAAAAGCTTTTAGCAAAGTATGGTATTGGATCACGAAGAAAAATAGAAGAGTATATCGAGCAAGGTAGAGTTAAGGTAAATGGTAAAGTTACCACTCTAGGAGATAAAGCTAGTGAGGGTGATAAGATTAGTTTTGATGGTAAGGCTCTACACTCATATGGTCAGCCAATGACTAGACCACGAGTATTAATTTATTATAAAAGAGAAGGTGAAGTTTGTACTAGTAAAGATGAAAAAGATCGAAAGACTGTTTTTGATTCATTACCAAAATTAGCAAAGTCTCACTGGATAATAGTAGGGCGCTTAGATATCAATACTACAGGTTTACTACTTTTTACTACAGATGGTGATTTGGCAAATAGATTGATGCATCCTTCTTATCAAATCGAGAGAGAGTATGCTGTGCGTGTATTTGGAGAACAATTACCTGATGAAATTATCAATAAACTTAAAGAGGGCATACAGCTAGAGGATGGTATGGCTAAGTTTAATAGTATAAAATTCTCAGGTGGCGAGGGTGCTAATCTTTGGTATCATGTGACACTTTCAGAAGGACGTAATCGAGAAGTAAGAAGAATGTTTGAAGCGGTAGGTGTTACAGTTAGTCGACTAACGAGAATTAGATTTGGTGATATAGTTCTTCCTAAATTTATTTCACGTGGAAAAACATTAGAATTAAATCCTTCAGAAGTTAATCGACTTAGAAAATCTGTTAAGTTAAAAGAGTATAATTTCCCTAAAAAATTGGTTGAAAGGTTAGAGAAAAAATAATGAGCTTTGTAAGTCAGATAGAAGAAGTTTTTGGCGTAGATGTTTGGGAATTAAAACCACAATATAAAGCTATGCAACAAAATCAAGCTACTAATGACACTCAACAACAAGATGAAATTATTGCAGTTAATCCAAATCATTTAGAACTTATCTATTCAAATGAAGTTAAAAGTTCTAAAATTATAAATATTCTTTTATCAGCTAAATTAAATTTAGCTTTTTTAAAAAATATCGCTAATAGTCTATTTTTAAATTTAAAAGTTAGTATCTATAAATCAAATGATATTAGTTTTTTTGAGAAGCTTGAGGGTATTAATCTCAGTGGAAAAGATCTACTTAATGATAACACTGAGCTATTAAGCATTCAAAACAAGAAATATATATTGTCAAAGCTATATGAGTATGCAGATTTCATTTCTAGGTAATACTTTCTTTGCTAAAGTTGTTGAATTAATAAGACTTTCTGATAAGGATTTCAGTTGGTCAGATAAGCAAATTTTAGAATCTTTGAACAAAGATTTAACTTTAGGGTTATTTGAAAATCAACAACTTTCAGCTGTAGCTATTTTTAGCCAAATATTCGAGACAGCTGAGCTTTTATATATTTGCATTGATGTGTCTAAGCATAATAAAGGTTTAGGTTTTAAGCTTTTGGAAAACTCTATTTATTATCTTGCTCAACTGCAAATCAAAGAAATATTTTTAGAAGTAGATGTTAATAATCATAGCGCCATCAAACTTTATCTCAAGCTTAAATTTAGAAAAATATCATTGCGTAAAAATTATTATAAAAAAATTGATGGTAGTTCAAGTGATGCGCTAATTTATCAGCTAAAAATATAAAAGTACAGATACGACTAACAACCCACTATAAAAGTAGTATAAGCAGTCTTTACTTGTGGCTCTGGAATAAATTCAGTAGGATATTTTTATGGTGGATTAACTATAATATGTTGTAGTTATGTTTTGGAAACAACAGGGGCTATTTTTATCTAAAAATGGCTGAGAAGTGACCCTTTGTACCTGATCTAAGTAATATTAGCGTAGGGAGTTTGTTTGGTTATCTTTTTCTGAAAGAACATCACACAAACTCTTATTATTTGATTAAAATAATAGGAGAATCAATAATGGAAAATTTTGGTTACATAACATTAAATATATCTTTAATAATTTATTTCATACATTTTTTACCACAAACTATTCATAATCAATTTAAACATAAGACATTTGAGATTAGTTTATGGACTCATTCTTTGATGATTGTTGCGAACTCTTTAGATTTAATTTATGCTATTGGTTTTAATATGCAGTGGCAGTATATTTTAGTTGATATAATTTTACTGAGTTTTTTAACTATTCAGCAGCTTCAAATCCTAAATGATCGGAGAGAAAAATATATATTAATACATACATTTTTTATATTTTTATATTTGTCTTTAGTAATTGTTATGATTTATCTTATTAGCTTAAGTAATCAGATTTTGTTGTGGTGTGGCTCAATAAGTGGAGTTATTTATAACCTTTACTGGTTACCACAAATTTATAAAAATTACCGTCAGAAACAAGCAGAAGGTTTCAGTATTTTTTATTTAGGGCTTTCAGTTATTAGTATTATCTGTGATATCAATAGTGCTATATTTTTAGGTTGGCCATTGGTATCTGTGATTGTCTCTAGTTGTTTATCTATTTTGGTATTGACACAGATAATTCAATATTTCTATTACAAAGGAATGATTATAAAGTAATATCACAAAAGTATATAAACTAGCTGTAAGCTTCTGAACTCTCTGTGTTAAAATTATTGCTATTATCTTTGAATTATTATAAATAATGAAAAATTTTAATAAATTTATCTTGCTTTTAGGAGTATCGGCTTTGGCTATTGCAGCAGAACATTTAACATATAGTGCATATACTATTGGTCAGGCATTAGGTAAAGCTTCTCATAAAAGTTTTACTGCTATGGACCAAGAGTTAGTCAAAAAAGATTTCATATTAGGTTTTGATAGTACTCTTTTAGAACATAAGCTTGATATTAGTAAAATTTCAGATAAAGACTCATATGAAGTAGGGATGATTATTGCAGCGCAGTATAAAGTAAGATTAAAAAAAATGATTACACTAGATAAAGCTAACTGCCAACAGTTTATCAAAGGTTTTAATGAAGGTGTTGATATAAAAGATACAAAACTTACCACTCAAGATAAACAGATATTAAAGCATTTTAAAATATCTCGTGATGAAGATAATAGATTATTTACTAATATGTATTGATAAATATATTACGCTACTTTATTCTTAAACCTAATTAGTTAAATACTATCAATAAAATAATAATGCAACAGCTAAAAGATATTCAGACTCTTATCAAAGAGGATATACAAAATAGTAATCAATTTATAATTGATTCTCTTTGTTCAGATGTAGTGCTTATTAATCAGATTAGCCACTATATAATAAATAGTGGTGGTAAGAGATTAAGACCTTTGTTGGTAATGTTGTTTGCCAGAGCCTTAAACTATAACGGAGACAAACATTTAGCATGTGCAGCTATTATTGAGTTTATTCATACAGCGACACTTCTTCATGATGATGTTGTTGATGATTCGCAATTGCGTCGGGGTAAACAAACAGCAAATAATGTTTTTGGTAATGCTGCAAGTGTTTTGACTGGAGATTTTCTTTATTCTAGAGCTTTTCAGATTATGGTAAGCTTAGATAATATGCAAATTATGCAAATATTGGCTGATGCAACTAATAAAGTCTCTGAAGGAGAGGTGTTACAGCTACTAAATGCACGCAATACAGAACTTAGTGAAGAAGACTATATTAAAGTGATATATTGCAAAACAGCAAAATTATTTGAGGCTACTTGTGAATTAGCAGGCGTAATCAGTCTAGATAAACAAAGTTATTCTAAATATCAAGATAATATTAAAAACTACGGTGTTTATTTAGGTAATGCTTTTCAGATTGCAGATGATGTTTTAGATTATGTTTCTGATGTAGAAAGCTTAGGTAAAAATATTGGTGATGATCTTGATGAAGGTAAAATGACATTGCCAACAATTTACACACTAGCTAATGTTACTAAACAACAGCAACAAATTCTCAAAAAAGCAATTGAAAAGGGTGGATATAATATTTATGAAATCATTGCTATGGTTAAAGATAGCGGTGCTGTAGATTATTCATATAACGTAGCTTGTCAGTATGCTGATTTAGCTAAACAGCAAATAGATTTTTTGCCAGATTCAAAATACAAGCAAGCAATGATTTTATTATGTGATCTAGCAGTAAAAAGGAAGAATTAATTTTTATAAAAAACTTTTTATTTAAAATCTTTAAGTGTAATTTCAAAAGAAATCGCTTGGTTAGGTCCTATAACAGCAGGCGCTCTGGTTCCATATGCCTTGTCTGGAGAACAATATAAGATTATTGTTGAACCATTAGGTACTTTAGGAATGGTGTCTTTCCAACATTCGATTAGGTTTCTAAGCGGGAATGTTGCGCTATCACTTGAGTCAAATGTATCACCAATTAGTTTAGCTTCTTTGACCTTGTTTAGTTTTGATTTATCATCTTCGTAAGCTATAACTGGCGTAGTTCCTTTGTAAGCTATTGTAACTTGACTATCAGCATTAGGTTTTTTGCCATCGCCTTGCTTAATTATTTGATAGTAGACACCATCATCAACTTTTATAGCATTATCCATTTTAGCAATTTGTGCCATAAATTTTTGTGATTTTGTTTTGTTTAAATTAGCTGTATCTAATTGCTTTTTAATTATTATATCTTTAAGATTTTCCATATTTCTGTGGATTTGACTCTCGGAAATTTTTGGCTTATTACCATTAATAGCATCTGCAAAACCAGTTATTGTTTGCTTATCATATAAGCCGAAATCTTGTTTAGTTATACCGGCACCCACTTGATAGCCTACTACATAGCTTGCATTAACTCCCATTTTTATTGTTGAATTATCTTGAGATATTGATTTGTTTATGGAAACATCTTGCTTAGCTTGGGTAGTTGTAGCTAAATCATAATTATCATTTTGCTGTTGTATAGTCGTAGCATTTTTACTTGTTTGTTGAACATTTGCACTATCTGTAGCATCTTTGTTTGTTGAACATGAGCTTAGAGTTAGTCCCAATAACGAGCATGATGCAACTGCTAATATTTTCTTTAACTTCATCTTTTATCCTTTAATTACCTTTGTATATTATACTTTGAGATATTAAAAAAAATCAAAAAGCTCTCTATCTAACATCTGTGATGGAGAAATATTTGATAGAGCCTTGAATATTACGTTTTTTCTTTGAGGATTGTTTTGTTCCCATCTATTAAGCATATCTTTTATAAACACTCTTTGCAAATTATCTTGTGATCCACATAGGTTACAAGGAATTATTGGAAACTCTTTTAATTGGGAATATTCTAAGGTTTCTTTTTCGCTTACAAAAGTGAGAGGGCGTATTACGATATTTCGTTTATCATCACTAATTAGTTTAGCTGGCATAGCTTTAATTGAGCCATTATAAAAAAGATTCAAAAAGAATGTCTCGATAATGTCATCACGATGGTGTCCTAAGGAGGCTATTTTAGTTACATTATTTTCTTTGGCAAAATCATATAATATGCCACGACGCATACGCGAACATAAACCACAGGTAGTTTTTCCCTCATGAATTACACGTTTGACTACGCTATAAGTATAGCGCTCAATGATATGAAATTCTATACCTTTATTTTTTAGATAGTTAGGTAATACCTCCTCAGGAAAGCCTGGCTGTTTCTGATCGAGATTTACTGCGATGATATTAAAGCTTATTGGTGCTTTTTTTTGGAGTAATAACAACATTTCAAGTAGGCAATAAGAATCTTGGCCCCCAGATAAACATATCATAATTTTATCACCATCTTCAATCATGTTATATTGATTGATTGCTTTAGCAGTTTTTCTTAAAATCTGTCTTTCAAGTTTCTTTAAATTTTGTTTATCAGTATCAGTCATTTTCTTCTAAGATTAATTGTTTTAATTGTGTCGGAATTTTTTGTAATCTACCTGTCTTAGCATTATAGCAGGCTAGTTTTGCTTTTGCTTTAGTGATAACTTGATCACTGCCTAATATACGGATTTCATATTCAAATTCCATACTAGCAGTACCTATTTTAGCAATATATTGTGTTACTTGTATTTTATTTGGATGTTTAAGAGGTATAATATATTTACAAGTTTGTTCTGTAATAACTAATTGAATTGAGTTTTCTTTAGCCCAAGTCATTAACCCTGTATTTTCATATGTCCAAGTTGTTCTTACTTCTTCAAAGTAGTCAAAATATTTACTATTATTTACGTGGTCATTTTTATCAGTATCTGACCAACGAATGTTAGTTATTATTTTAAATACACTAAATTTCATTTTTTACTTTTAACATTTAAAATATATACGATAGTAGCGGTTTACGTGGAACTTCACAGTTCTGTAATTGGATTAAGTATTTTTGAGCTAATTCGGCAGTTTTGCGAGCATAATTTTTTAGGAATGAATTGTTTTTATGTGTACCACGCTTATAACCACCTATACCTTCGTGGTATGCTAGATATAGATTATAAGTGTCTGTCTTGCTGATACCTGTTTTATTGTGAACATTATTCAAGTGCCAGCCAATAAAGTCTATTGCATCTGCAAAATTTGACCTTGAGACAAAAGATTGTTTTGTCTCTTTTTTATAATGCTCCCAGGTGCCATCTAAGGCTTGAGCATATCCATAAGCACTTGAAGCCCTACCTTTTGGTATAAAACCAAAATAATATTGCATTGATGGCTTAGCATCAGCTCTAAATGATGATTCTTGACGGATGAAAGCCATTTGTACATTCATAGGAATTCCCCAGCGATCATACGAGTTAAGCATATCATAATACCAATCAGGAAATTGATGAATTATGCTACAAGCATTATTTATATTTTTTGGGGTTTCTGTAGCACAAGACCCAAGAGTTATTATTATGATAATTAAAGTTGTAAGTTTAATTATTACTTTCATTTATAAATTCCTATAAAAAGCATCAACTACTTTATCTTGAAATCTTCGTGCATTATAACGATCAGATGGTTTAAGATCATTAAGCATGATCGAAAAACTGATACGGTGGTTTTTAGCTGTTAATATATATCCTGACAATGTTGAAACTCCAGATAGGGTACCAGTTTTAGCATGCACTCGTCCAAGAAGTTTACCACCCATTCTATATGAGATTGTACCACTCATACCAGATGCCGGTAAGTAATTGTAGAATTCTTTGCCGATCTGACTATTATAAGTTTTGGTCAAAAAGTTGACCATAAACTCAGGAGTTACTCTATCTAAATGAGACAATCCTGAGCCATCATGCATTGTCAATGCTGATGTATCTAAGCCTAGTTTTGAATAAAGTATACTTTGAACAGCTTGTGTGCCTGCTTTAGTTGAGCCAATACCTTTTTCTTTTAATCCTATAGTATTTAAGATAGTCTCTGCATATAAATTATCAGAGTATTTGAGCGTTTGATCGATAAAGTGTCCAATAGTTTCAGATCTTGTCGTAATTTGTTCAGTATAACCAGTAGGAATAGTACCAGCTATGATAACATTGCCATGTTTAATATCGTCAGAATTTAAAAAGTCATTTACAGTATCTAGTGTTTTAAGTGCTGGATTTCTAACTGCTAGTTTAAACATTTTCTCAGCAGCTCTTGATAAGTATCCGCCAATATATAAAATATTGTCATCATTCATCGCTATCATAATTGCACTTGAGGCACTAGTATATTTTGCAGTATTTTTTATAGTGATATTACTAGCGTTACTTAATTCAACAACTCGTGTTGTTAAACTGTTAGCATTTTTGACTAGTTTGATGACTGTACAATTTCTATTAAATGTGAAGCTTGATGCTGGAGCACCATAGCAGAATGTACTATCTTCTTTTGACCAACCATCTGGAATGTATGGCTCAGAAAAAACTCCAACAAGATAAACATCACCAGTTATTTTATATATGCCTTTTTCAGTTTTTATTTTTTTAATCAATACAGCTAACTGATTAGCAGTTAATGCTGGATTACCAGTAAATTTTATGTACATATCTCCATATAGAGTATGATCTTTTACTTTATCTGAATGGTACATTATTAATGTTGTAAATCTAAAATCATTAGATATTGTAAAAAGTGCGGCAACTATTGTAAAAACTTTGTTATTACTTGCTGGTTTCATTACTCTATTTTGGGCATATGAGTACAATTTGTTACCGTTCATAGTCCTTTGAGTTGCTATAGCAATCTTTGCATCAGAAAGGTTATATTTTTTTACAAGATATTGAATTTCACTACGCGTAGATGCTTGAGTAGTAGTTATACTTACAACTAATATAGATAATGTTGTAAAAAGCTTAGTTTTTTTTATCAAAACTTTACCATATAAATTTCTAAAGAATCCTAAGTTGAGATAATAGCATTTTATCTCTTATAAATACAGTGAGTTGTATTATATTATCATAATCTTAGGTGGTAGTTGTTTATAGTTAAAGTCAAACTATAACTGGGCTTGCATTTAGATATTAATATGGTAAAATCATTGACTATCAAAATAAATTGTAGGGACGACAGTATAGTTCTTTTATTTAAACGTAATGAACTGGCATTTAAGTGAGGTGAAAGGATATACCAAGCGTTAGAGTCAAAGAAAGAGAACCTTTTGATGTTGCTCTTAGAAGGTTTAAAAGGTCTTGTGAGAAGGCTGGGATAGTATCTGAACTATGTCGTAGAGAGTACTTTGAAAAGCCAACTTGAGCACGCAAAAGAAAAAAAGCTGCTGCTGTTAAAAGAGCTTATAAGAGTAATATAATGGTTAAAAGGTAGTTAAATTTAATTCATCGTTGAGAGTTTTAACTCTCCCTTTCACTAGGAATTCTTTTTAAAATGTCACAAATTTTTAATCAGTTGACTCTTGATATGAAAGAGTTTATGAAAAATAAAGATAAAAATAGATTAACAACAATTCGTATGGCTATGTCTGCGATTAAGCAAAGGCAGATTGATGAGAAAGTAGAGATCACTGATGAGGTTATAATCACTGTAATTACAAAAATGATCAAGCAAAGACAAGATTCATATGATCAATACATCAAGGTAGATAGAGCTGAGCTTGCTGAAGGTGAGAAAAGAGAGATTGAAATACTAACTCAATACATGCCAAAGCAACTAAATGATAAAGAGGTTGTTACGATAGTTCAGAAGGCTATAGAATCTGTTGGTGCTACATCGATTAAAGAGGTGGGTAAAATCATGGCAAGTGTAAAAAAAGAACTTGCTGGAAGGACAGATATGAGCAAAGTAAGTGCTATTGTGAAATCTAACCTAGCTTAAGTTCAAAGCTTTAATCAGTATGGCGAAAAAAGTCTCGAATACTTTTATAAAAGAGCTTGTAGCTACAGCTAATATAGTTGATGTTGTTTCAAGATATGTCAACTTGAAAAAAACAGGCAAAAACTACAAGGGTTGTTGTCCTTTTCATAATGAAAAAACACCATCATTTTTTGTTAATTTAGAAAAAAAAATTTATCACTGTTTTGGCTGTCAGACATCTGGAGATGCGCTAACTTTTATCAAAAAGATTAATAACCTTGAGTTTATCGAGGCTGTAAAAAATCTTGCTGAAATTGTTGGTAAACCAGTTGAATATGAAAATTATTCTCAAGAAGATATCCAAAAAGAACAGCTTTATAACAAATGTATCAGCTTTTTAGCGGTTGCACAAAAGTATTACCGTTGGAATTTAGGTAATTCTGTCACTAAGGATAAAGCTATAAACTATCTTAAAAAAAGAGGTATAGATAGTGATCTAGCTAAATTTTTTGGTATAGGATATTCATCTGAGGGCTGGAATAATATTACTGAACTAGCTAAATCAGTAAATATTCCAGAAGAGATATTAGTTGATACTGGACTTGCAATAAAAAATGATAAGGGAAATTTATATGATCGTTTTCGTGGTCGTATTATGTTTCCTATTCGAAATATTCAAGGTAATGTAATCGCTTATGGTGGTAGAGTAATAGATAATTCTCAATCAGTTAAATATATAAACTCCCCGGAAACTTTAGTTTTTCAAAAAAATAATATTTTATATGGACTCTATGAATATCGTGAAAGAAAAAAACAATATCCAGATTTGATAAATCAGCGCCTTGTAGTAGTTGAAGGTTATATGGATGTGGTTGGTTTAGCACAGTATGGTTTTTATGCTGCTGTAGCTACATTAGGTACAGCATTTTCACCAAATCATGCCAAGATTTTATTCCGTGAAACTAACTCAGTAATTTTGTGTTTTGATGGTGATGAGGCAGGGCAAAAGGCAGCGCTTAGAACTATAAAAATTCTATTACCAATATTGGATGGTAATAAAAAATTAAAGATTCTAACTCTACCAAATGGGGATGATCCAGATGATTATATTAAGCAATACGGTCTAGGAAGTTTTTATGCCGCTTTGGATAATTCTCTAGCTGTAGCAGAGTTTATAGTTGACAAACTTATTCAAGGCAAGGATTTAACTAAAGCAGAATCAAAAGCAGAAGTTTTGGAGAATTTAAAAAGTTTTTTATTAGATGTAGCAGATAATATTTATTCAGAAAGTATTACTGCTACTATAGCTGATAAGGTTAGTATAAAAGTTGAGCAACTTAAAAATTTGCTTAAAAGGCGTAAACAAACTTTATTAAATGTAACTAAGCAGCAAAATATTCAGCAAAAGATACTAGCGAAGAATCTCTTACTTGAAGAGGTTGTTCTTGCAGAATTATTTGTCAATCTTGCAGATTTTCGCCTTTTGCAACATACAAATGATTTTGAAATATTTGCTACTTCGAAAAATCTTGATATCTTATCAAAAAGCTTGAAAATTTTAAAAGAAGACTCATCTAATCAAATTGAAGCTGTTATACTTATACAGCTATTGGCAGAGGACTATCCTGACTATAGAGAGTATTTTTTTAAGTTGTTAAGTTATGGTATACATAATACTCAAAAAAAATATGCTGAAGATAAGTATCAAGTACAAATGCTTGATATGCTAAAAAGAGTAGAAAATTCTAGTGTAAAAAAAAGATTAAAATACTTAGGCTCATTACCTTTTAGGACAGATGTTCAGGAAATGGAGCGCAAGTATTTAGTAGCAAAATTAGGTAACAATAATATAAAATAAAATTCTATTGGAGTACTAGATGACAAAAGAAGATTTACTCTCTGATTTAAAAGACTTAATAATTAATGGTGAGGAAAGAGGATATTTAACTAGAGCCGATATTTTAGATGCTCTGCCAGGAGATGTTTCAGAAGATCCTAAAATATATGAAGAAATTGAGGCTATACTTATTGACGTGGGTATTGATGTCTATGATAGAACTCCCCAGCTAGAAGAAGATGATGAAAGAAAAGTTAGCGAAGCTAATCTTGATGATCTAAAAGGTAAGACTTCAGATCCTATTCGTATGTATATGCGTGAAATGGGTATTGTTGATCTTTTAGATAAAAAAGGTGAGACAGATATTGCTGTTAGGATTGAAGAAGGTACTACAGAAGTTTTTAGTACGATTTTAAGTTATTCTATAGTAATTAAAACTTATATTGAGCGTTTCCGTGAGCTAGAAGAAAAAGCTATGGATTATATGAGTTCTCAAGATATTGAAGATGAGCCTGTGGCTAGATATATTCGTTTTAACGAGATTATGGCTCGCTTTAGTGATGAACATATAAATGAAGAAAAGGTTGCTGAAGATGATCATGAGGAAAAAATTGATACTCAAAGGGCTTATGAATTCTTTACAAACTTAGAGAAAATGTTTGAAGAATATCAAGACAAGCCTAATAAAAAACTTTATAGTAAAATAGTTAAGGAATTTGATAATTTAAGGTTATCAACATCACATTTACAAAAGCTAGTTGACTATATTAGACTTCCTTATGCTCGAGTTAAAGAGTTCGAAAGAAAAATTTTAAGATTATGTGTTGAAAGATCAAAAACACCACGTCAAGAGTTTATTAAGGTTTATAAAGTTGGTTCTGTAGAATGGTTAGAGCCATTAACTAAAAAGTATAAATTTACTGAAAACACTATCAGAGAAATAAATAACCTCACTAAGCAAATTAATCAATTTCAAACTTTAATGATGATGGATGTTGAAGAGCTTAAACAGGTAAATCTTGAGATTTCAAGAAGTGAAGCTAAAATTACCCAGGCTAAAAAAGAAATGATAGAAGCAAACTTAAGATTAGTTGTTTCTGAAGCTAAAAAGTATACTAATAGAGGCTTACATTTCTTAGATATTATCCAAGAGGGAAATATTGGTTTAATGAAAGCTGTAGATAAGTTTGATTATCGCAAAGGGTTTAAGTTCTCGACATATGCTACTTGGTGGATACGTCAAGCAATTACTCGTTCGATTGCAGATCAAGCTAGAACTATTCGTGTACCAGTACATATGATTGAGACAATCAATAAGGTAAATAGAATTAAACGCCAGATTCTACAAGAAAAGGGGCGTGAAGCTACAGAAGAGGAGATTATTGAACATACTCCTAATATGACTAAAGAGAAACTTAAAAAGATTCTCAATATTTCACATACACCAATTTCAATGGAGAGTCCAATCGGTGATAATGAAGATTCTACTGTAGGTGATTTTATCGAGGATAAAAATAACTATTCTCCTATAGAAGCAGCTAATTTAGAAAACTTACGAGAAGCAATAAAAGAGCTTATTGAAACCGGCCTAACTGAAAGAGAAGCTAAAGTTCTGATGATGCGTTTTGGTATTGGTATGAATACAGATCATACTTTAGAAGAGGTAGGTAAGCAGTTTAATGTTACTAGAGAGCGTATCAGACAAATTGAGGCTAAAGCTCTTAGAAAACTTAAGCATCCTTCTAGATCAGCATTTTTGAAAACATTCTTGTAGTTCTATATCTTAATTTTTTTTAAGTTTTTCTATTTTAAATATTCTCCTTATCTTATCTATAGCTTTGGGTCTTGTTATAATGTTGTGGGTAAGTGTAAGTGGCGAAGAGATATGAAAAGAATAATAGTTATAGGAGCTGGGTTCGTTGGAATTAATTTTCTCAATAAAATAGCTAAACAAAGTAAAAATAAATATCATATCATTTTATTTGACAAAAATAATCATCATGTTTTCAGCCAATGTTATATCAAGCTGGCTACAGCTTGTATTCCTCTAAATAATATCGTTGTTTCGATCAGAAAACTATTTGCTCAGAAAAATATTGAATTTAAGATGTAAGAAGTTGTAGATATTTTACCTAGCCAGCAACTAGTTAAGACTACAGTAAATAATTTATATTCATCCGAATATTTAATTGTCGCAACTGGAATACAGTATGATTATTTGGGTAATAATGATTGGCTAAAGTATACTTTTTCTCTAAAAAATGCCTACGATGCTCAGAAGATTAAATCACACATTCTTATTCAATTTGAGTTAGCAGAGGTAGATCAGACTGATGAAGAGAAAAAATATCATTTAAGCTTTATATATTATTGGAGCAGGAGCAACTGGTGTTGAAATCACGGGAGCCTTATTAGACTTTTACATACAGATTTTTAAAAGACTTATCATAACTTTTCAATAGATGATATTTCTATTCCTTTAATCGAAGAAGGTGAAAGTAGTCTTTCAGCATTTCCAAAAGAGCTGTCGGACCATGCTTATAATTCATTAAAAACAAGAAAAGTAAATATTCATCTTAAAGAACTGTAACTAATATTTAAAATAGTCTTGTAACTACTAAAAAAATAGTTACCGAGGAGCCACAATTATTTGAAGCACTACATAAAAGATAAATGAATAGGAAGTTGGATGAGTAATCAAATCGAAAAAGGTAAGATAGTAGTTTTAGATAATTTAACTCATCGAGATTTTAAAAATATATACTTTTCTGGTGATATTTCTTATATTAAAAACAATCCTTTACCAGGTTTAGCAGCAGTAACTAAGCGATAGGGAAAATATATTGCAAAAGCTATAATTAAAATAGAGAAAAGTAAAAAGTATAAAGGCTTTAAATATAAAGATTTAGGAACTATGGCTATTATTAAAAAGCATGAGGCTATAACTAATATATTTGGAATGAAGTTCAAGGTAAGTTAGGTTGGTTAATATGGGGAGGAGTACATATAACTTTTTTATTAGTATAAGAAATAAGTTTGTAGTTAGCTTTGATTGGTTAAGCTATTACATCTGTAAAAGAATAGGCTCTATTGAATTTATAAAACCTAAGTAAACTAAAAAGATAAATAAATTTGAAAATTTGGTAAACTTTTTATAAGCTATATTTAATAAATAACTAGATTTGGGATTATATTAATTTAATAAACTCAGCTGTGTATTGTTGTTGAACTTTCTTTACATCAACTTTTTGACAAAAGTCAGCTATCTGACACATTTTTAGACCACTATAACCACATGGATTGATGTAATTAAATGGTGTAAGGTCCATATTAGTATTTATAGCAATACCATGATAGCTTTTACCTTGTTTGATTCTTAAACCTAGAGAAGCAATTTTTTGATTATTGATGTATATACCATGCGCACCATCAATAATATGAGCCTTTAGGTTATAATATTTATCAAGCATATTGATACAAGCTTGCTCAACGACAGTTACTAATTTTTTAGCCCCAAGTTTATTTTTCTTCATATCAAGAAGAAAATATATCACTGCTTGACCTGGACCATGATAAGTAACCTGACCACCACGATCAGTTGCAATTATTGGGATGTTATGTGAATTTAAAATATGTTCTGGCTTACCATGTTTACCTTGCGTAAAAACAGCAGGATGTTCAACTGACCATATTTCATCTTTAGTTTCAGGAGTTCGTGTCGAAGTGAACTCGAGCATATCCCCAAATACTCTGGAATATTGTTGCAAACCTAAATCTTTGTGATAAATATTATTCATAACAAAAATATTATAAAACCATATGAACTTCTGGATGTGCAGAAATCTCTTTGTAGATATTGTCTAGCTGTTCTTTACTATCTGCAGTAAAAATTGCAGTTATGGAAATATATTTACCAGTTTTACTTTCTTTAGTATTAAAATCTATCTCGTTATGATTTGATATATACTTCTCAAAAACACTTAGAATAAATTCAACGGTTTCTTTATGAGGATTGGCTATTATTTTTATTGGAAACTGGCAAGGAAACTCAAAAAAAGTTTCTTGTTGATTCTGGTTATTATTTTCAGACATTTATAAATCCTTAACTATAAATTTTATTGTTATTACCACCAACCCTTTTGTGAAATATTATTCATAGCTACTATAGGAACGCTAGCAATTTTCTCTTTAGTATCACATAGTGTAATCACTAAATTACCTACAGCTTGACCTATTTTAATAGGAGCTTTCAAGCCTAGGTTAAACTCTATACCTTGTTTTAAGTAAGACACATAAGTTTTAGGCACGGTTTTATAAATGTTTTGACTTGAAGCTACAATTATCTTTTGCCCAGCTTTTGCATTTGGAATGCTATCAGCACTAATTGTAACTGGTGAATTTGCTTTATATAAAAGTACATTTTCATATTTGCTTAGCGCATATCTTAGTAGTTTAGCTGACTCTGAATCTCTTTTAGCAGAACTAGTAGTGCCGAGAACTACAGAAATAAATCTTTCACCATCTTGTTTAGCAGATGAAACTAGACAATATCCAGCAGCATCAGTATGGCCTGTCTTTATACCATCAGCACCATCAAATGTGAATAGCAATCTATTTCTATTGTTTTGTAATACGAAATTATCACCTTTAGGGAAAAGCTCACTACATTTATCTTTAGCCTGGTCATCAAGATCTTTAGCTGTATAGCTCTCTAAAACATTTCCGCTAGCATGATCAAATTTAGGTAAACATTGTTTACGATCAGAGATACTTACTGAATCTTGTTTTGAGGCATTCCAAACTAGGCCTTTATCATCATATACTTTATATGCTTCTGGGAAATTGTATATATATGATCTTGCAAGTAATGCCATATCGTGAGCAGTAGTATATTGCTCTCCACCTGGAAGTCCATCTGGATTAGCAAAATGAGTGTTATTCATACCAATAGCTCTTGCTGTTTGATTCATCAAGTCAGTAAATGCTGCTGTAGTACCACCAATATATTCTGCAAGAGCAATAGTAGCATCATTACCAGAAACCACATCCATACCAATTACGAGATTTTTTACAGAGACTCTAGCGCCAGCTTTAACATACATCTTTGAGCCACCTGTAGAAGCAGCATTTTCACTAATTGGGACCATTGTATCCCAGCTTAGATTGCCAGCTTTTATTTCACTAGCAACTATATAATAAGTTATGATTTTAGTTAAGCTTGCAGGAGCTCTTCTAACATCCATATTTTTTTCACTAACGATATCGCCAGTACGATAATTCATCACTACCCATGCCGGAGCATCTAGCTCAATATTTATAGGTCTTACAATAATATCTTTCTGTGCTAGTCCATTACCGTCGTTAAAATAAAGATCATCACCGGCAGATATATTAGGTGCGGCAAAAACTGCACTTGCTGTCAAACTAGCTGTTAATAAGGCTATTTTTGTTAATTTCATATTTTTTCTCTTTATCAATTTATCAAAGTATATAATTCTAAACTCATAACTTATAAGTATTTTAATATTTATATGTTATAAATACAAAGGTTTTTGTGATAGACTCTTTGTCAGTGTATTAGGTGTTAATAATTTAATAAAAATATAGGAGAAATTACGATGCTAAAAAATATACCTTGTGGAAAAGATATTCCTAATGATTTTAATGTTGTAATAGAGATACCTCAAGATAGTGACCCTATAAAATATGAGTTTGATAAAGATAACAATATGATTGTTGTTGATAGATTTATGTCATCTACTATGAGATATCCTTGTAATTATGGTTTTGTACCAAATACTCTTTATGATGATGGAGATCCTATTGATGTGTTGGTTTTAGCACCATATCCTTTAGCAGGTGGTTGTGTAATAAACTGTAGAGCAGTTGGTGTGTTTAAAATGGAAGATGATGATGGTGTTGATGCTAAAGTTATCGCTGTGCCAAGCTCTAAGCTGACTAAAGAATATGATCACATTAACGATGTTGATGATTTACCGGTATCTTTAAAGCAAAAAATTGAACATTTCTTTACACATTACAAAGATTTAGATTCAGGTAAATGGGTTAAAGTAGAAGGCTGGGATAATGCAGCCTTTGCAAGAAAAGAAATCGAAAAATCTGTAAAAAACTATAAATAGTTTGTCCTTTTGTTTTTAATATATTTTAGTCTTTTTATCATTTGTGATAATATCTCTGATTGAAGTTAATAATTCTTTTTAAACTTAGTAATGAAAATAAATCACTCAAGAAATATTAAGTTGTTGATACTCGATGTAGATGGCGTATTAACAGATGGCAAAATAATAATAACTAATAATGGTGATGAGCTTAAGAATTTTGATGCTAAAGATGGTTTAGGAATTGTCCTTGTGCAGAAGTTAGGAATTAAGGTTGCTATTATCACAGGTAAAGAATCAAAAATTGTCACTGATAGGTTTATAAGCTTAGGATTAGATCCTGAAGATATTTTGCAAGGACAAAAAAATAAATTAAAAGCTTATGAATTACTCAAGTTAAAATATAAGCTAAATGATGATGATATAGCATATATGGGTGATGATCTACCAGATTTAATTTTGATGAATAAAGTAGCTATTTCAGCAACCCCAGTAGATGCTATAACTGTTGTCAAAGACTATGCAGATTATATTTGTCAAGCTAATGGTGGCGCTGGGGCGGTAAGAGAGTTTTGTGAATATATTATGAAACAGCTAAATCTATATGACAAGGTTGTGAGCGATTATATCAAAAGTGGTGGAGTGAGATAAATAAGCAATGAAGTTTTTTACAAAATACTCCTTGTCTGCTAATGTAATCTCTATAATAGTAATTATCCTATCAATGTTGTATATAAGCTATAATGCTCTTGATAGTGGTAGGCCACTCAAAAATCTACCACAAAAAAATCGTATTGAATTAAGAGTATTTGATTTTAATTACAACAAGTATGATGAAAATGGCAACCTTGCAATGAGCTTTTTTGCAAAAGAACTACAACGCTATCTCAATCAAGATTTGTACATGACAGATATTACTGAAAAGAGCTACGATAAAACCTCTGGAGAGCTTGAGTGGCAAGTTCAATTAAAACATGGTTACATACAACAGTTCACAGGTCAGAGCTTAACTCATTTATATGATTGTGTAGATGCTATTATGTTTACGAAAAAAGCTTCTGGCAAGAATCAAAGAACTTCGCAAAGTGATTCATCTCCAGATAAAATTTATATAAAAACTTCAGAAATGTATTATAACTCTGGCTCTAAAGATTTTTATAGTAGTAGATTTACTAAAATATATGATCCTAAAACTAGCAATAACACCACAGGAACAGGTTTATTGGGCAACTCGGAAACTAAAATTATAAGATTGAATCAAAATGTGAGAAGTTATTATGCAACGAGCTAGACTATTGATTGTAATTTCACTTTTATTTGTTTCTAATGCTTTTTCAAATGTTGAAGAAAATAAAATTGACTATAGCTCTCCTATATATAATTCTTCATTACAGGAGGATAGTGTAACTGATGAAGAAAAAGAGAATAACTCTAATGATAATAACTTGAAAGAGTATGGTCCAGTAACTATTTGTGCAGATAATGCTGTTTATGATGATAACCAAGGCATACTAACTTATTTAGGTAATGTTTTCGTAATGCAAATTCATAATAAGCATATTTTGTGCCATCAGCCTAGTAGCTTTAAAAAAGGCATAAATTATTTTATAAGAGACAATAGTTTGCCATTTAAACAATTACAACAAAAGTGGTTAGAGCAAGCAAAGTTATTATGTTCTCAGGAGAGAGAGTGTAATTTTATCTCTGGTCAAAAGCTGATTATAAAGTTAGATAAAGATAGAAAATTCAAGACTTTTACGATGCTTTCAGAAGGCGATGAGAAATCACAATTTTATACATTTCCGACCAATTCAAACCCTAATTATACTAACCTAAAAACATTAACTAGAGGGCCTGTTCAAGGAAGTTCTATAAAAATTGTTTATGATGTTGATGATAAGCATTTAGAGCTTTATAAAAAAGCTATAGCTTTTCAAAATGATAATGTATATAAAGGCGAGAAAGTGATTTTTGATATTGCTCATGATTTAATATCAATCCCAGGGTGTGAAAATAGAAGATCAACTATAATCTTAGATGGAATTCAGAATCAAACTAGAGTTAATACAGGTCTTACACCTATTAGTGATTATCAAAAAGATTCTCAAAGAGGAAGTGTTATAGGTTTAAATACTTATAACTCTAATATTAAAATGATAAAAATGTAGGTAAAAATGGAAAAATACACATTAGAAGCTAAGAGGTTAGGCAAAAAATACGGTTCACGCTGGGTTGTAAATAATGTCTCTATGAAAGTTTCAACTGGTGAAATAGTTGGTCTTTTGGGTCCAAATGGATCTGGAAAAACAACATCATTCTATATGATTGTAGGTTTAGTTGTAGTTACGCGTGGTAAAGTTCGGATGGGTCAAGAAGATGTAACAAAAATGCCGATTCATCTAAGAGCTAGAAGAGGCTTGGGCTATTTACCTCAGGAAGCTTCTGTTTTTAGAAAGTTAAGTGTCGAGGACAATATTATCGCAATTTTGGAGACTCGTAAAGACCTAAATAAAGTCCAAATTGAAGAAAAACTTAATGAGCTTTTAGATGAGTTTAGTATTCAACATATCCGTAAAAGTTTAGGTATGAGCTTATCAGGTGGTGAGCGTAGAAGGGTTGAGATTGCTAGAGCGTTAGCAATGGATCCTAAGTTTATCTTACTTGATGAGCCATTTGCAGGGGTTGACCCTGTGTCGGTAATAGAGATTAAAGAGGTTGTGCGCCATCTTAAAGATAGAGGTATTGGTGTTTTGATTACAGACCATAATGTACGCGAGACGCTAGATATCTGTGAAAGAGCTTATATTGTAAATGCTGGTAATATGCTCGCAGCAGGTACTCCAGAAGAAGTTCTAGCTGATGAAACTGTTAGAAAAGTATATCTAGGCGAAGATTTTAAATTATAAAAAACTCAATTATAAATTATTAGTATATATTCGTCAAGGAAAGCAAAAAAATGCAAATTGATCTAACAAAGTCAAAAGTAGTTTGTGTTGGTAGAAATTACGTTGAGCATATTCATGAGCTTAATAATGAAGTTCCTGATAATTCTGTTATTTTCATAAAACCTAATTCAAGTATAACTAAAACTCTAAAATTATCATCAACAAGAGAAACTCACTATGAATGTGAATAGTTTTTGCTTCATCATATTAAAATGGGTTACTCAGTAGAAGAGAAATAGATTCAACCTTAGTGGAATAGTTTGGATTGAATTTATTTTCTTATATTATTGGAATTATTGATTGACTTAAGCAAAATTTATTTTATAAGGACTACCTGAATGATTTAGAGCAAAGAAGTGTAGAGGATAAATTTATATTTTCAGATGGAAGTGATAAAAAATTACAAGGGCTAATAAAAAACAAAAAGATTTTTCTTAACAAAACATTCAACATAAAATCAAAATTGAAAAAGTAAAGTGTGATGAAATAGACATAATAAAAGAGAATATAGAAGAGTCAAAAAAAGTATAAATCTAATTTTGGAGAATGCTCAAAAGACCTTGAAAAAACATGAAAAGACTAGTTTAGAGAGTAACCAATATAAAAAGCAAATAGAAGATTCAGATGAAAATTGCATTTACTGTCGGCAACCCCTAGATAGTAATATGCAGGTAAAAATAAAGAGCTTATAGTTGACTATATCGGTATGAAAACAGCAATGAATAAGACTCTTAAACAGTTTTCTAGTATTGATAGCCAAAACTTTGAGGATATAGAGGCATTTATAGTTTTTTGTTAAAGAAGCTAGATTTATTAGCAAAGTTGTTTTATAAATTTGATAATAGTAGATATTTTGATGGTTGAACAGTTGAGCAATTAAATTGCTTAAATTTTGCCAGTGAATATATCCAGCTAACAAAAGAATTAGAAAATAGATTTATTTATATCATTAAGAGGATAAAAGCAAGCTTATGATATTTGTTGTGGTACAGATTTTTAATGATCATGAGAACGATCTTATCCATTTCTATTTAGCTGTCCACTCTATTGTCGTTAAGCTAACTAAAGGAGGAGGGCTCCCAGAGCTACCCACTCAGATGAATAGAAGGGTAGCCAACATGATAGAAGAGGCGATCAAAAGTGAAGGAGTTGAAGAGATATTTAAACTTGGTAGTAATGATGAATCAAAGATTGATATTTTTAATAAAGATTATCTAAATAAGATTGATAAAGTAAAACTTCCAAATACTAAAATTAAGCTTCTACAACAGTTACTAGCAAAGGCTTTAGAAGATTTTAATAAAGTAAATAAAATGAAAGCTTTAGATTTTTCTAAAAAACTTAACTCTCTTGTAGAAAAATACAACGAGAGAAAAGAGCAAGATGTATTGGTTAGTGATGTTTAAAATGACTTCACAGATGGTATTGTTGATTTATATCATGCTCTAAAGAAAGAAAAAGAATCTTTTGATGAATTAGGAGGTATTGGCTTTGAAGAGAAAGCTTTTTATGACATTTTAAAAGATATAGCAATTAGATTATGAGTTTGATTATCCAGAATATAAGCTTATAGCCTTAGTTAAAGAGTTTAAAAAAATGGTTGATGATAAATCAAAATATACTGATTGGAATATCAGAGAAGATATCAAGGTAGAACTTAGGGTTACTTGATAATACTTTTAGCAAAGTACAATTATCCACTAATTACAAAAGATAAGGTTTTCAAAAATATCTTTGAGCAAGCGGAGAATTTAAGAGGAATAAATAATCAAAAAAATATTTCTGTAGTATTTCAGAAAATATTAGGTTTAAAAATTGTAAAAAATAAAAACCTTCAGACATAAAAAGCCCTTATTTAAAATGGCTTTCAAGGTGGCGGAGAAAGAGGGATTCGAACCCCCGGACCTGTTACAGTCAACGGTTTTCAAGACCGCCGCTTTCGACCACTCAGCCATTTCTCCGAACTGATGAAGTATATTATACAAATATTTATAAGCTTTACAAGGCAAATTTTGTCAAAAAATCAAAGATATTTAAAGATTTTTATAGTAGCTTTGATAAAGGATAATATATCTTCGATATGAAGGCATCTTAGAGATGTTATATGATGATAGATTATCTAGCAAGAAATCAAAATTGCGTAAAAGTAGCATCATGGGCAGGGATAGTATTTTCAGTATTATTATTTGCGAATTTTTCTGTATATGATACACATTTTTGGGGATTGATTAGTATTCCTTTGTATTTATTTCATCAGACAGAGGAGCACTATGTTCCAGATGGTTTTAAAAAAATATGAATTGCATAGTTATGGCACTACCAGAAGGACAGAAAAAATTAACTGATAAATATCCTTATGGTGTGGCTAGCATTTGCGATTTTTGGTGCCTTGAGTTTTATTGATTTAGGTTTTGGTTTCTTGATTATTATCTAATTGTCTGACATATAATATAGCCGAGGCTTTAAGCGTAAAAGTTGGAATCCTGGCTTAGTAATAGCTATGTTTGCAGCATATTATGTTACAGCTCATAGTTTATTAGATAATTCTATAGCATGGTGTTTAGGCACTGTCATATTCTTAATAGTTGCTCATATCCTACTAGTTAACTTAGTAATGTCTAGATTAAGATTAGTCATATTTACTTATTATCAATAGACTTTAGTTACTCTAAGCATTATTATTTTGTTAAAAATCTATCGATAACCTGATAAGAGGTTGAAAATGTCAGATAAAAGATATCAAATTACCAAAAAAGTTACTCTTGTTGGCATGTTCATAAATGCTTTGCTTGCTATATCTAAAACTTTAATAGGTGTAATAGGACGTTCACCAGCTTTATTTGCCGATGGTATACATTCATTTTCTGATCTTTTAAGTGATTTCATGGTTTTATTTGTGGCTAAATATGCAAATAAAGGTGAAGATAATAATCATCCTTATGGGCATGAGAGACTAGAAACTTTAGCAACACTAGTATTATCAGGGCTATTGATAACTATTGGTTTTATGATCGTTTATCATTCTCTAGGAAGTTTATTTAGTGGTGAGTATGTTATACCATATAAATTTACTGTTTATGCAGCTATTTTATCGATTTTGGGTAATGAATTTATCTACCAATATACAATGAGAGCTGTAAATAAGATTGATTCTGATATGTTAAGAGCTAATGCTTGGCATAGTCGCTCTGATATGTGGTCTTCGGTAGTTGTATTAATCGGTTTAGTTGGAGCTTTTTTAGGTTTTGCTTGGATGGATGCTATAGCAGCGTTTATTGTGTGCTTTATGGTTGTCAAAATGGGGATTAAATCGGTATACTCTGCTGTTGCCGAACTTATAGATGAAGGAGTTGATAACCAAATGTGTCAAGATATCAAAGTAATAATCACAAAAACTCAAGGTGTTGAAGACTTTCATTATCTTCGTACTAGAAAAATGGCAGGAAAAATTGTCCTAGATGTACATATTTTAGTAGATAAGTTTAGTACAGCCTCGGAGGGACATTATATCGCAGAGGTGGTTAAAAGTAATATTTACTATAATATTTATAACATAAAAGACATAACGGTACATGTTGATGTTACAAACCATGAAAGCGGAGTTATTAAACAAGAGAATTTTGAGCCATCTCGTATTGAAATATTAACTAAAATAAAAGAGTTTTTTGCTGAAAATAATATAGATGAAAATGTTATTTTAGATAAAAAAATGTCGATATATTATTTTGATGATGAGATCTTGGTAGATCTATATGTAAAAAGATCTAATGATTTAAAAAGACTTTCAGAAGCATTGAGTAAACTTTCATACAACGGTTATAATATTTGTGTCGCACTATACTGTAATCTAGTTAATAGCTAATCCAAAAGGAGCTAAAATGAAAATAAGAAAAGCAATTTTTCCTGTAGCTGGGTGGGGAACTAGGTTCTTGCCAGCGACCAAGTCATGTCCTAAAGAAATGCTAACAGTGGTTGATAAACCTCTAATCCAATATGCTGTTGAAGAGGCTATAGAAGCAGGCTGTAAAGAGATAATATTTGTTACTAGCTCAAATAAAAAATCCCTAGAGGATCATTTTGATAGAAACTTTGAGTTAGAATATTCTTTGGAAAAAAAACAAAAGTATGAATTATTAGACTTAGTGAAAAATATAATTCCCAAAGACGTAAATTTTTTCTTTGTGCGTCAGCCAGAAGCTTTGGGGTTAGGCCATGCAGTTTTATGTGCAAAACCACTGATTGGAATCGAAGATTTTGCAGTTATACTGCCTGATGATTTAATTTATAATTATAAATGTGGTACTGGTACGTTAAGGCAAATGATTAAAGCGGTTGAGGGCACTGACATTAGAGGCTGTGTTGCAACCCAACAAGTCAAGAAGGAAGAAGCAAATTCGTATGGTATAGTTGCAAAAGATAATGATAATTTTATAAAAACAATTGTTGAAAAACCAGCTCCAGAAAAAGCACCATCAACTAATGCGGTTGTAGGCAGATATTTATTACCAAATAAGATTTTTAGGTGTTTAGAATCAACCTCAGAGGGTGCAAGTGGTGAGATTCAATTAACTGATGCAATCGCTAAATTATTAGATCAGGATGAGAAAATTTTATCTTATGAATTTAAAGGTACACGTTATGATTGTGGTAGTAAATTAGGTTTTCTAATTGCTAATTATGAGATAGCCTTACAGCATAAAGAGTTAGGTCATAAGTTTAAAGAATATCTACAAAATAGATAGCACTTATCAAATATTAATTATTGTTGTTAAATATTAACAATCTTTATTTAGTAGTGAGATATTACAATTTTAGCTAAATATGCTAATATGAAATTTAGTATAAAATTTAAAGACAAAGTGTAGGTTGTACTCAAAGCTTCAAGTATCCCAGGATTGTATTGCTCAAGGCATATTAATTCCGAACTATATGAAAAACTTTATAAAGAATCTCTAGAAAACCCAGAGCAGTTCTGGGCTAAACAAGCGAATCGTATACATTGGAATGAACCTTTTACTAAAGCCTATTTTGCTCCAGTTGATATAAAGTGGTTTGAAGATGGGTAATTAAATGTATGCTATAACTGTGTTGACAGACACTTACCAGCTAGAGCAAACCAACTAGCTTTTATATGACAGGCTGACAATCCGAAAAAATCTAAGAAAATAACCTACCGAAAGCTATATCATCGTGTTTGTGAAATGGCTAACATATTTGAGGCTAATGGAGTCAAAAAAGGTGATTTTGTAACTATCTATATTGCCTCTAGTGCCAGAGTCAATATATGCTATGCTAGCATGTGCACGTATTGGTGCAATTCGTTCTGTAGTTTTTGGTGGATTTTCAGCAGAGTCGCTAAAACAGCGTATTGACAATGCTAAGAGTGATTTTATTATAACAGTTGATGAGGCTGTCAAATCAGGCAAAAGAATAGCTATGAAAGCAGCTGTTGATAAAGTTGTTACTGAAATTGATTTTATAGAAGTCTTAGTTGTGCATAACACTACCACAGATAATATTAGCTGGAATGATAGTAAAGATATTTGCTACAAGAACTAAAAAAAGTTTCAAAATGAGTATGCCACAAGCTTTTGCTGGTGAGACACCTTTATTTATGCTCTATACATCTGACTCTATAGGTGCTCCTAAAGGTTTAGTGCACTCTTCAGTTGGATATTTGGTTTATGCAAGTATGACTCATAAACTTGTTTCTGATTATAAAGATCATGATGTCTACTGGTGTACTGCAAATATTGGTTGGATAACAGGGCACACATATGTTGTCTATAGGTCTCTTACAAATGGCTCAACATCAGTGATATTTGAGGGTGTATTTATTTATCCAGATACTTCAAGATTATGGCAGGAAGTTGATCAACATAATGTAAGCATCTTATATACTGTACCAACTTTGATAAGATTTTTGCTAAAAGATGGTGATTAGTTTTTAGCTAATACTAGTAGAAATTCTTTAAGGGTATTAGGCTCAGTTGGCGAACCAATAAACCCAGAAGCTTGGAATTGGTTTGTTGAGAAAGCTGGTAATAATCAAGCTCCACTTGTATATACAGGTGGAAAACTGAGATAGGTGGTCATATGATAACTTCTTCGCTACCTGGTGCATATAAATTTAAGCTTGGTTTCGTTTCTAAATCTTTCTTTGGCGTTAAAGTGACATTACTTGATACTGATGGCAATGAGATAATAGGAGTTGGTAAAGGCGCTTTATGTATAAAAAGAGCAAGACCTAATATAGCAAGAAAGTTATAGTGATCATGATAAGTATCTTCAAACTTATTTTTCTAGTTTTAAGGGTTATTATTTTTCAGGTGATGCTGCTAGAAGAGATGAAGATGGTTATATTTGGATCGAAGGGGTATGGATGATTTATTAATGTCTCTGGCATAGGGATGGCAACTACAGAGATTGAAGCAGCACTAAACACTCATCCAGATGTTGCTAAGAGTGCGGTTGTTGGTATGTAACATGAGATTAAAGGTGAGACTATATATATCTACTATATATTTAAACATAAAAGTGATACTAAACTTTAGATGAAGTTAGAAAATCTTTGGTTAAATACGTCAGACAAGAAATAGGTCTAGTTGCGCCTCCAGAAGTTATCCAATTTACTCCAGAGTTACCAAAAACTCGTTCAGGTAAAATCATGTGTCGAATCTTAAGAAAAATAGCTGCAAAAGATTTTGAAAATTTTGGAGATATCTCTACACTATTAAATTCAGATATAGTAGAGTATCTGATAAAAAACAGATAACTGTAAAAATCATGAATTCTTCATTAGTAAAAGGCTACGCTAAGATAGTTTTAGCTTTGGTGTTTTGGGCAAGCTTATACCATATAGCTCCTTTACCACTTAGTTATGTCGACATATACCTAGTTGGTTTGATTCGCTATGCCTTTGCATCGTTGATTTTTATTGTAGTACACTACCATTTTACAAAGACATTTTTCCACGGTTGAATCTAAAACAATGGACATATGTTATTGCTGTAGGGTTTTTTAGTGTTTTTTTATACAACGTAACATTTCTATGGGCTGAGAAACTAATCTCGGGCAATATTGTTGCTATTATCTATGCTTTTACCCCTTGTCTAATAACGATTTTGTCTAGCTATCTTTTTAAGATGAAAGTAAATCAACAGGCTAAAATAGGTATACTTGTTGCATTGCTTGGTACGATTGGCGTGGTTTTATTCTCTAATGGTGCAGTAGAATGCTTAAATGGTGTTCAGATTAACTTAGGTGAAGTATTAAGTGTCTTAGCTGTAGTATGTTTTGCAGCTTATGCAATCTTAGGTAAATGTTGTGTCAGAGAAGGTGTACACATGATTACGGTAAATACTTATGGTGCTATAGTTGGTATGATAATGTTTGCTATTGTAAGTTTATTTAAAGCAGATTTTTCGCAGTTAGCACATACCGATTTTAAATTCTGGGGAAGTATGCTTTATATAGCGGCTTTTGCAACTGTAGTAGCTTATATATGGTACTTAGGGGCTCTTGAAGAGATTGGCATATATAAGACAGCAGTATTCCAAAATACTCTACCATTTTTAGTTATTCTTATTGGTTTTCTTTTTTATGGTGAGACTATTTCAACCTTATCTTTGCTATTTAGTAGTGTAGTATTTTTGGGTGTTTACATCACTAATGCTGCAGTTAATCGCAAGTCTAGCAATTAGTCTTATAGTTTATTACGAAAATCTGCCCTATAAGGTGAATATGTAAAAACTAAACTGTCACGATTATGTACTTTAACTAGCTTTGAGTGTAGATTAGAGCTTGTTGATGTTTTTTCATGATATTTATTCCATAAATTTTTTTGATAAGAGTCAGCACAACCTGTTAGTATAATAGTATATTAGATAGAATTATGATTTTTTTTAGCATAATTGAAAATGATGTATTAATATATAAATTTAAACTAATCAAAATATATTCTATCAGATTAAATCAAACAACAGAGATCTAATTGCGATTTTACTTATTATTTTTTAAACTGCAGCTTTAAATTTTTACTATGTACTTATAAATAAGTATAGTTAATCTAAATAAGTTTTTTATTTTATATGACCAACTTTGTGAATGATAGTTGATTTTCATTAGTAGAGTTAATGGTGGTGATAGCCGTAATTGCTATAATTTCTTTTATAGCTATACCGATGTATTCAAATTATCAAGTTAGAGTAAAGCTTTCTAGAGCAGATATTACAGCTCGAAGTATATATTAATGAAATCACTAATTATACATATGAAAGTGGAGAATTTCCTGATGAAGATTCTGAGTTTTTGGGATGTGTAGAAATAAATAAAGACAATTTTATACAAGTATGTAAAGAGAGAGCTGATGCACAGAATGCAACTGTCAAAGTTTATGTTGAAACAAATTTGGTACCTGATGTTGTGATCCATACTATCAGTATAATTTAATGCTGACTGATTAAATATTTTAATTTAGAAGTATAAATTATTGAGTATTAAAAAGTTATCAGTTTTAATGGGGGGTGTTTTTCTAAATATTTATTTTTTTAATGCTATAAACTTGAAATAAATAAAATAGCAGGAAATATTCCTAGTAATATGGTTTACAGGTATTTCTAATTAACAAAATGCTTTAACAGAGTATCTCCTTCATCACCACATCTATTCCATCTAATCCTTTACTATAATAGAAACTACGACAACTGGAAATATGTGGGGTATTTTATGTTCAGGTCCTAGACCTGCAACGAGATCAATTCTTCCAGATTGAAGCAAGGGATGTTTAACAGGTGATAATGGTATCTTACTGTTGACTTTTAGAGGAGATAATCAAAGAGTAACTTCAAGAACCATTCTTAGTGATGGCAATGAGTATGATATAATAAATGAGCCTGATAGTGATTATGTTTATATTCAAAGAAATAATTCAGAAAGGTTAGGAAATCAAACTAATCCCGAAGTTGTATCAATTATCGAAGATTTTTTTAATGAAAAAGGTGATTTTATCGCCGGGGTTGGTCAAGGTTCTGCAATGTGTGATAGTTATTCGTGTGATGAGGATATTGCAGGTTTTTGGAGTAAGTTGTGTATAGTACCATAAATATTATAGAATCTTTTATTTTCTTTATTTTCTCTAAAAACCATTTATCAAGAGAGATTATACAATTACTATATTTGATCGATTGATAATTACCACTTTTATAAATTGAACTAATATTAGAACAAAGACTATTACGATATTTTTTGAAATTTTTAATATAATGGTTTTGTACATTATTTAGTTTTGTATCATATTATTTGCATTTGTGACTTTAAACACGCATTTATTTTATAAGTATTGCTATTACAAACTTTATTTGCAAATACTAGAGAATAGGGAAGGTTACTAAAATCGTAAGTATTGTTTTTTCATGGTTTTTAATCCTTATAAGATTTATATTTCTAATATATAGCTATCTGAATCAATAAATTCATCAATTTTATTTTTTTCTGTAGTTGTTATAAAAACTTGTGATTTAAGTTTTTTAAGATAGTTAAATAATGTTTGTGTATGAGTATTATCAAGTTCAGAAGTTATATCATCTATCAGATAAATACATTTATTATTATTTTCAGAGTTATGAATTTCTCCTTCTGCTAATTTTAGTGCACAAATAAGTAATTTTTGTTGTCCACGCGAGAAAGTATCTTGGATAGGTTTATGATCTACAGCTAGAACTATATCAGCTTTATGTGGACCATGATTAGTGACTTTATATTTATTGTCATAATTAAAAGATTCTTCTAGCACTTGAGATAGATCTTTATGTAAATTCCAGCCTCGAAAATATTCTATATCTAGCTTTAGTTCAGGATTAAACTTAGCTAGAATTTCATAGACTTTAGGCTTGAGTTTAGCAAAATATGTTTGTCTTTTATAGTCAAGTATTTCAGCAAACTCATAGAGTTTTTTATCTATACTGAGTATATAGTTATATGGATAGTTCTGTTTTAAGGCTGAGTTTCTTTGTTTTACGAGAAATTTGCTTTGTTGCCATATTTTAAAAAAAGTTTTATCAAGATAAAAAGCTCCCCAGTCGAGCATTTTACATCTTTGTTGTGCTCCAGAGTTGATGATATTAAAACTCTCAGGGTTTATTAGTTGTATAGGAAGATTACGCGTTATTTCAGTATGATTTTTTTGTATCTCTGAATTTAGTTTCGAAATATTATTACTATTTTTTTTGCGTGATAGCGATATGGTTATTTCATCTGGGTTATAAGCTTTTGTGTAGAGTATAAACTCGTCACAATTATGATTTATTATTCTATTTAACTGTGAGCTACGAAATGAGCGACTATGTGATAAAAAGTATATCGATTCAAGGATTGATGTTTTACCTGAGCCATTTTTACCAACTATAAAATTTATACTTTTTTTAAAGTCAAAGCTTTTAAAAGATATATTTCTAAAATTTTGTAAGCGTAAGTTAGATATATACATTTTTTAGATAAATTCTAAGCTAATATTGTAAATTTGTTGTTTAGTATAGCAGGATTTAGCTGATAAATATTGCTTAATAGCTCAAAAATCTTAGGGATATTTTCTGGAGTATTGATATTATCACTACTATTGTAGAGCTATATATCTGGTGAGTCTGTTTCTAAAACAATATTTTGTAGCCCAATTTTTTGTAGAGTCTGTTTGAGTTTTAATTTTGTATGCGAGATTATTCCCCAATTCCTAATTTAAAACCGAGATCTAGTTAATATCTAGCTGGTTAAAGTTTTGTAGTAGTTTTTGACGAGTTTTATCAAAAATATCAAAATCTAAGTAACAATGCGTATCAATAAACATCGATGTCTAGTTAAATTCTTTAGGTTATTAAGTTATAATATAACCCAATATATTATAAGAATAATACTTTTCGTCATCCTAAACTTTCTTATTGAGTGAGTATAGATGAAGTACAGAATCTCATATAACCTATATTTATTGTGAGATTTTGGAATAAACTCAGCATGATGTTGAGATAGTATTAACAAGAAAATAAACATTTATCTATAAGGTTTGTAAATGAGTAAAGTTACAAAAGATTTTTTATTTGAGTTAGGTACAGAAGAGCTACCACCAAAAGCACTAAGAAATTTAGCTCATTCTTTATTAGACAGTGTAGAAAGTCAGCTAAAAGAGGCAAAAGTTAGTTTTGGTGATACTAAATGGTTTGCTTCACCAAGAAGGCTATCTTTTATAGTCAAAGATTTAGCAGAGTCTCAAGAAGATATAGTAATTGAAAAGCAAGGACCATTGGTAAGTATTGCCTATAAGGATGGTGAACCTACTCAAGTAGGTTTAGGCTTTGCAAATTCTTGTGGAGTTGATCTTGATCAATTAGATAGAATTGAAACTCCAAAAGGTGTCAAGCTTTTCTATAAAACTACACAATCTGGTCAATTAACAGTTTCTCTATTACAAGAAATTATCATCAAAGCACTTAAACAATTACCAATTCCAAAGATGATGCGTTGGGGAGATTCTGATGTTGAGTTTGTAAGACCAGTACATTGGGTCTTAGCACTATATGGTAATGATATTGTTGATATCGAAATTTTAGGGCATAAAGCTGCTAATATTACTTATGGACATAGATTCCATCATCCACAAGCTATAGTAATTGATAATATTAGTGATTATGTCAAACTACTAGCTGATGTCATGGTGCTTGTAGATTGGGATCAGCGTAAGCAAATGTTGGTTAAGCAATCTAAAGATATTGCCAAAGAAAATAATTATCAGGTAGTTTTAGATGATGATCTAGTCGAAGAAGTTTGTGCTATAGTTGAGTATCCAAATGCAATGCTATGCAGTTTTAGTAAAGATTTCTTGAGAGTTCCACAAGAGGCTTTAATATCTTCTATGGAAGAGCATCAAAAATGTTTTGCTCTTTTGGATAAACAGGGTGATTTAGTCGCTAATTTTATTACAATTTCAAATATTCAAAGTAAAAAGCCGGAACTGGTAACATCAGGTAATCAAAAGGTAATGAATGCTAGGTTAGCAGATGCTACATTTTTCTATGATACCGATTTAAAGACACCTTTAGAACAACTACTACCTAAACTTGAGCATGTAACTTTCCAAAGTAAACTTGGCAATATGTATCAAAAAGCTCAAAGAATAGCTAATACAGCACAAAAGTTAGCAGAGCTAAGTAATTTTGATTCACAAAAAGCATATAGAGCGGGGCTTTTAGCAAAGGCTGACCTAGTTTCAAATATGGTGTTTGAATTTACAGATTTACAAGGAATTATCGGTAAATACTATGCAAAAGCTCATGGTGAAACAGAGACAGTAGCAGAGGCAATAGAGCAACAATATTGGCCAAAGTATTCTGGAGCAGAGTTGCCAAAAACTGATGTTGCTGCATGTGTTGCTTTAGCTGAGAAATTAGATACCTTAGTCGGTATATTTGGTATTGGTCAGAAACCAACAGGTAACAAAGATCCATTTGCGCTAAGAAGATCAGCAATAGGTATCTTACGTATATTAAGAGATACAAGTGTTGATATATCTCTAGAAAAGGTTATTGATATAATTCTAGAAAGTTATAAAAAAGTTAATAATTTAGAATTTAAAGCTGATGTAAAAACAAAAGTAATATCTTTTTGTATAGATAGACTCAAAAATCTCTATAAAGAAGAGGGTGTTGCTGTAGATATTTTTGCAGCTATTAATAATACTAAATATGATTCAATTAAGGATTTTGCTGCGAGGGTGCAAGCTGTAACTAAGTTCTATAATTCAGATAAAGCTCAGAGTCTAATAGCTTCAAATAAGCGTGTAACTAATATTCTTAGTAAGAATGCTACAGATAAAGCTTACTATTATGATATTGAACTTGCTAAATCAGTGGGTAATGAATATGAGTTAGCACTTGCTTATAGTATCGAAGAAGTTGTTCCTGATTTTGATAAGTATCTCAATAATCGAGAATATGGTTATGCTTTAGAATTATTAACTTGTCTTGATAAAGTAATTAGTGAGTTTTTTGAAAATGTAATGGTAATTGATGAAAATATCAAGATAAGAGAAAATAGAATTGCATTGCTTGCAAATTTGCGTAAGATGTTTATTGGAGCTGCTGATATCTCTAAACTTTAATCTAAAAATATTTATTTCATTATGTTGTTTAGAGCCAAAAACTGGCTTTTATAGTGATGACTTTTGCCGTACAATAATCATGATCTCATGTCGTATGTGCAATAATGACACAGGAGTTTTTAGAATATACCGCATCTAGAGGTAATGATTTATCGACACCGAATCCTTTTTTTGATTTTACTGGTCTTAAGCCGGGAGGTAAATGGTTTTTGTGTGCTCTGTGATGGTTAGAAGCATATCAAAATGGTGTTGCTCTAGAGGCTGTGCTTGAATTAACCCATTAATCAGCTCTTGATGTAATCAAAAAAGAGTATCTATTTGAGAAGGCTTATTTTAATGCAAATGCGTAGATAAGAGTTGAGCTAAAAACAACATTACCACATAGCACAAACATTGTTAAAGTGTAGATTAGAGCATTATCTAGATCTAAGCTATTAAATATTATTAAAGTAATGAAGCTTAGAATGATTAACACGCCACTATAATATAAGAATTTTAATTGTTGTACTCTGCTTGAGTATTTCTTTATGAATATATTTGCAAAAATAGTACTAACACAACATAAGCCATAATATAAACAATACCAGAAAGAGCCAGTTGCATAATCACCGATATATCAAAGCTGATAATGATATATATAAATAATGCTGCAAAAATAGTGCCAATAGTAACAGTTGCTAACATAAAACTAGGATTGGTTAGATGTTGGAAGTAGCTAGGGATTAGTTTTTAGTAGACTTGATTTTCTATCTTTGTGTTTTAAAGTTTCTTCAATTAAGCATGCACAGATAAGCATAACCACACGATAAATAGTGAGAAAATGAAATGTACTTTGCCATATGTGAGTTAGCTTAGTTAGGATAATACCAATTATTGGTGCTTCGATAGGAGCAATTAGCAATATTATGATTATAGATACAAGTAGTAAGCTGGTAAGTTTAACGACTTTGTAGCAATCGTGCGCAATTGAAAAAGCAATTACAGCACCTACACAGTCAGATAAGCCTTAAAGTAGACACATAATCTCAAGCATCTTAAAGTTATAGCTATAAGAGCACAGTACTTATAATATAAATAATACTTCCAATGATTATAACTTTCTTGCGACCATATTTATCAGATATAGCCTCCCAGAACAGCATACCAAAAGAGAAGCCAATAAAGTAGGTTGCAAAAGTTGTCAGAACTGTACTATTACTGATATCAAAACTACCAGCTATTAAGGGAATCGCTGGCGCATAGGTGTTTACAGCTAGAGGCGGTAAGGCAGCAAATTATGCCAAAATTATAGGAAATAGTTTAGAATTTTAGTTATAAGTTTCATAGATCTAAATTGTAGTTTGAATAATTTTATTTTGTGCTATCAACAGTATATACTCTTTTAATTTTTTGCCAACTATTTCGTATCTCCAACCAGTAAGGAGTTTGTTATTTGTGTAGTTAATATCAATACTTAGATTATATGCTAGTAAGCGAATATCTTTTCTTGAGGCAATTATACTAGAATCAAACTTAAGTTGCTTAGTATGTGTATCAAAAAAATCAACTATCTTATCATTTAATTCTGTAGATAATTTACCACCACTCTTTTGTTCTAGGATTACTTGATCTAAGCTTTTAGTTGAGCTAAGTGCTGTAATAACACCTTTTTTAATCCAAGGTTTTAATCTTTTTAGCTCATCGTGGTCAAAAGAGCTAATAGATTTAGGGTTTATACGAGCTATCGTATATAAGATTTTATTATTAAAAATAAACCTTACAGGAATATTTTTTTCTTGAGCGATCATTTCACGCCATTGTGCTATTAAAATAGCGTTTTTTTGAGTTTTTTCATCAAATTTTTGGATATTACCTATTTTGGTATGGATACTTTCAATAGAGTTAAATTGTGCTTTTTGTACTTCAATTAGTTCTTGCTCAAAAAAATCTTGATATTGACTTTTAGCTAGTTGTTGTTGCAAATACTCTTTTAGTTGTATGAGATATTCAACATCTTTGATAGCATAGTTAATTTGCTTTTGTGTTAGTGGTCTATTGTGCCAATCTGAAAACTGAGATTCTTTTTCCATTTCAATACCTAAAATTTCTTTCAGAAGAGTTTTTAGAGACAATTGTGTTTGAAAACCAAGAAAGGCAGCTGCAAGTTGTGTATCAAAAATATTATTCACTTCACAGTTAAAGAACCTTTTGATAATAGGAATATCATTAGTTGCCGAGTGGATTATTTTTTGGATATCCTTATCCGTAAAAATGTCCTTTAACTTACTAAAGTCTAGTTCTTTAAGTGTATCTATTAAGAATATCTCATTTTCAGTCGCTATCTGTACTAGACAAAGCTCAGGATAGTATGTACGCATCCAGTAAAATTCAGTATCTATAGCTAGCCGAGATGTGTTTCTAAGAATTTCTATCACATCATTTAATTGCTTATTTGTATTAATTATCATCGTTTTTTTAGTTAAAATATTTATAGAAATTTAAACTTATCTATTTAGTTAGTATAAAAGTTTATATATGTTAACATTTTTCATAAAATCAGTGTTTAATAAAATTAGATGATTTCAGATAATTCTAAAGATTTTGATTTAAAAAGCTTTTTAGCTAATTTAACTACGCATTCTGGTGTTTATCGGATGCTTGATAAGCATGGTGAGATAATTTATGTTGGTAAGGCAAAAAATCTTAAAAATCGTGTTAATAGTTATTTCTCTAAAGGAGCTAAAGATAGTAAAATTATAATAATGGTAGAGCAGGTAGCTCGAATTGAGATAACTATTACCCCTAGCGATTATGAAGCATATTTGTTAGAAAATAGTCTCATCAAGCAACATCGCCCTAAGTATAATATCTTTTTTAAAGATGATAAAAGTTATCCATATTTAGTGATTTCTCGTAATAAGTTTCCGCGTGTATTTTTTTATCGTGGTAAATCTGCATATAAAAAAGGACAATGTTTTGGACCTTATGTTTTGATATCATCAGTTAAAAATACACTAAATATTATCCAAAAAATCTTTCCAATACGTCAGTGCAAAAATTCATATTATAAGTCTAGAGTTAGACCCTGTTTACAATACCAAATCAAACGCTGCTTAGCACCATGTGTAGGTTTGATTTCTCAACAACAATATGATGAACAGTTAGTGATACTAAAAAAGTTTTTAGCTGGTAAATTTAGTACTGTTTTAGAAGAAATCTCTGAAAAGATGTATCAAGCTTCTGAAAACATGGAATATGAAAAAGCTCAAGTTTATCGTGATCAATTAGTGGTATTGCGTAAATTACAACAACAACAAATAGTTGATATTCAAGCAGATAAAACTTTTGATGTAATTGGTATATATATGCAGGATAACTATGCAAGTATAACTTTATTACAGATTCAAAATGGTAATGTCGTTGCAGATAGACACTGGAGTATAGATGCAAAAGGACAAGATAAAACCTCAATAATGCATGCTTTTTTATCACATTTTTACTTAGGTGATGAGACCCGTAATATTTGGCCTAAGAATATAATCCTATCAAAAGTAGATTTTACGGATATTACAGATCTTATGAATAGTATTTCACAAAAAATTGGTCAAGTTATAAATTGGATAGTCGTCCCAGCAGCTGATAATCTCAAGTGGCTGAAGTTAGCCGAGGTAAATGCTCGACAAAAGCTAAATACCTATACAAATTTAAAATCACAATATCAAAAGCGTTTGGAATCTCTAAAAGAATTTCTTAAACTAGAAAAAGATATTAAGCGTATTGAATGTTTTGATATTTCTCATTTTCAAGGTGAAGCAACAGTAGCATCATGTGTAGTATATACAGATGAAGGCGAAGATCGTAAATTTCATCGTAGATATAATATTAAAGATATTAAAGGTAGTGATGATTATGCAGCGATTTATCAGTCAGTATCTCGTCGTGTTAGTTATGGATTAGAGACAAATAATCTACCAGATGTAATAATAATTGATGGTGGTAAAGGTCAAATTCATCAAGCAGAGATAGTTTTTAGGGAATTTGGAATCCAAGATAAAGTTCAGCTTGTCAGTTTAGGTAAGGGTGTTGAGCGTATAAGTGGTAAAGAAAAAATCTATAAAGGTTTTGATGATACTGAATATACATTAGATGAGCATCATCCAGGATTTCTATTGTTACGCCAAGTTAGAGACTCTGCCCATAATCATGCTATCAAAGGTCAGCGTAAAAAAGTAAGCTCAAATAGACAGTCATCAATTATAGAGGAAATTGAAGGAGTTGGACCAAAACGCCGTAAAGCTTTAATGATGTATTTAGGTGGTTGGCAAGAATTATCCAGAGCATCTGTTGATGAGATTGCCAAAGTTAAAGGAATTAGTAAAAAGTTAGCCCAAGAAATTTGGAAATGTTTCCATTAAAAAATTAAATTATAGCTAATTAATACTGTAGAATTTTGGTATTTCAAAAAATATAAAGTCTAAAAATGACTAAAAAAAGCTTGTTATTTATTATTTTAGGAATAATATCGATATTCTTTTGCTACTTCTTTGTTGATAGACACATAGTATGGCTTTTGCACGAGTATAATTCAAGGCAATACACCTTCATGAGATTTTTTTCTGATGATATGTTTTTTTCTTAAACATGTCAATTTTTGTATTTTACATATATTATTTTATTAAGCTTTTATACAAAAAAGTATCTGCTTTTGATGCAAAGTTTTTGTTAGTGCGAATGCTGTACTTACAGGTCAATTTATCAAAGAAATATTAAAAGGTATTTGTGGTAGGTATTGGACAGAAACATTTAAGAATTATAATTCTTCATTAGTCAGAGATAATCTTTATGGCTTTAACTGGTTTAAGTTTAATGGTGATTATGCTTCTTTTCCTTTTAGTCATGCTACATTTATATTTTCATTTAGCGTTAGTATGTGGATTTTATTTCCTAAATATAAGTGGCTTAGGTTTATTAGCATTTTTAGTGCTAATTACACAACTACTGCAATATTTTCACTTTGCTAGTGATCTAATTGCTGGAGCTATGCTAGGCTCAATCATTGGTTACTATACTGCTTTGACATATCAACAAAAGAGTTAATTTTTTTTAAAACCATAGGTTTTAAAAAAGTAATAGTTATAAAATATCATTATGTTAGAATTATTACAAATATTTAATTTTAATGATTTTATACAAAATATGGGTGGAAAAAAGACAAATTAAAGCAGTATCACTTATTTCTGGTGGTCTTGGCTTAATGTTAGCAACAAAAATGATGCTTGATCAAGGCATTCATGTTGAGGGAGTAAATTTTTTTACTGGTTTCTTGCAAATATGAATTCATGTTTAGATTGTAAGATTTTTATGGTGCGTAAAGCTAAAGAATGGGCTAGGAAAAACGATTTTGATTTTATAATTGCTGGTGAGGTTATTGGTCAAAGATCAATATCACAACGCAAAATAACTATGCCTGTAGTCCAAAAACAATCTGGTATTGATGATTTACTTCTTAGACCTTTAAGTGCTAAAAACCTACCAGAAACAAAACCAGAAAGAGAAGGCTGAATTGATAGATCTAAGCTAATGGGAATTACAGATAGAGGTAGAAGAGATCAGATGAGAATAGCACGTGAATGGGGTATAAAAGACTATGCTTCTCCTCCTAAGGGTTGTTGTTTCCTTACTGATAAACAGTACTCTGATAAATTAGTTGATTTATGGCAAGCGCGTAGTTTAAAAGAGTATGAGTCTGATGATATTAGCTTCTTAAGATTGGTAGACATATTAGCTTTAAGCTTTATTTATAAACTTATAATTGGTCGTAAAGAGAGTGAAAATAATTATTTAAACGGTTACAAAAATCAATTTATAAGTGTCTATTGCTCATTACATATAGGTCCTTTGACTTTGATAGATGGTGGTTTGACAAAAATGATGAGCAATACACAACACAAGTCTTAGGTAGATTTACACAAGGCAACTATGGTATTTAACTATCTAGATAACTATCTAGATGGTACGAGTAAAGAAGTCACTGTCAAGCCTATACTGATGAGATTAAAAAGGAGTGGTATATAATAAATACAGCAGTTAAACTTAGAAAGGCTTCTTTGTCGGATGCCAGTTATCAAAACACAGAATGCTCTAAGAAGGGGAGCAATTAAAAGTAGTTTGTACTGATCCTGGTACTATGCATGATATCCCAGCATGGTGTAAGGTAAATGATTATATACTTGTCAAAGCAGAGCAAGTAACAGATAAATATGAATTTATAATAGAGGTGAAATAGTGGATCATTCAGTTTTAAATGTGTTGGTTTGTCCAATTTGCAAATCAAATTTACATTATGATAAAGAAAATCAAGTTTTAGTATGTAAAGCGGATAAACTAGCTTATCCAATTCGCGGGAATATTCCAGTAATGTTAGTTGAAGAAGCTAAAAAGCTAACTCTTGAAGAGGTGAAAAAATATGACTAATATCCATATTGTAATTCCAGCAAGGCTTAAATCAACTCGTCTACCAAATAAGATGCTAGCTGATATTGCTGGTAAGCCAATGATTCAGAGAGTCTATGAACAAGTAGCCAAATCAAAGTTTGATAGTATAATAATAGCTACAGATTCCCAAGAAATAAAAGATGTAGCTGAGAGTTTTGGTGCAAAAGTAGCTTTGACAAGGGCTGATCATGAGTCAGGTACAGATAGAATAGCAGAAGCCGTTAGTAAATTAGGTTTTGCTGATGAAGATATTGTTGTAAATGTCCAAGGTGACGAGCCTTTGATACTTGTTGAGAATATTGAGCAAGTGGTACAGTTATTGATAGATAAACCAGAAGCAGTAGTCTCAACATTGTGTGAAAAAATCACTGATGTAGAAGATATTTATAATCCTAACAATGTTAAAGTAGTTTTTGACAAAAATAATTATGTTTTATATTTTAGTAGAGCATCTATTCCTTTTGAGAGAGGTTTTTCTGAGGATCAGCAAGTTAGTATTTCAGAGTTTTTTAGACATATTGGTATATATACATATCGAGTGGCTTTTCTAAAGCATTATGCTGAACTTACAGTTTCACCAATTGAAAAATACGAAGCATTAGAGCAACTTAGAGTTCTATATAATGGCTATAAGATTGCAATAGCTCAATCATCTAAATCAACTCCAGCAGGTGTTGATACACCGCAAGATTTAGAAAAAATAAGGAGATTTTTAAATGTTTAAATTAGATCCTCGCTTAGCAGCTGATACTTTTGAAGTTTGTGAGCACCTAGACTGTAAAATTCTAGTAGTAAATAACTCTATCGTACCTTGGTTTATAGTTGTACCTTTTACAGATAGAACAGAGTGGTATCAGCTTGTTGATCCTGTTCAATACAATATAAATATTATTATCAATAAACTCTCTAGATTTATATTTAAAGAATACCATGTTGATAAGTTAAATATAGCTACTATAGGTAATGTTGTTAAGCAAATGCACCTACATGTAGTAGGGCGTTTCGAAAATGATCCATCTTGGCCAGCTCCTGTATGGGGGAATATCCAATCTAAACCATATACACAGCAAAAAAATAATCTACTAGAAAAAGTTAGAAAAATATTTTAAATTTTATGAGTATCTTGACAAGCTTTTGAAATATAAAATACTGGTTTTATATTAAATTTTTCTCTAAGTAGCTAAAGTAGCTAGTATAGTCTTTAGAAGCTTGGTAGATAAAAGATGTACTGTCGAACCACTAAAACCATCATCAGTCATTCTAGCATCATAAATTCCAGCAAAGTTTTGAGATAACTTAACTAGGTAATCACGTTCATCACAGCTGACCTTATAATCATTTTTTAGTGAATTATGCGACTGATAAATTAGCTTACCTAGCTTTTGCCAATCTTTAGCTGCTATTGCTTTAGTAACTTCTTTCACTCTTTGATTTTCTATAAATATATGTAATGCTAATTTATAATCTTCTTCAGAGAGTTAACTTTTATACGCTCTAGTTTTTATATATCCAGCTCACGCAGAGATTTTATCTTATGAAATATAGTATATTTTCACAAACTTGGTGGCGCTTATTGTAGGCAGAATCTGCTAAATTATACTTAATATTGGTATCACAAATTAGTACTGATAGATTATCAAGCTCAAAAAAGCTATTATCACAATGATGATTATTATAATCAATCATTGTTGCAGCATTTTGCTGTGAAAACAAACAAGCCATTTGATCCATAAGCTCACATTTTGTACTAATGTATTGATGCTCTACTTTTTGTGCAATCTTAGCAAGATCAAGTTTAGAGATGTTTAGTTAATAGATTTTATTATAAGCAGGTATTTAGTGAGGTAGATGATGAAATCACTAAAAATATAAATATTTGCTCCTTTAATATCACTACAGAAATCTTGCTTGATGATATTTATAGTTCCTTTTATATAGTTTTGCCAAGTATTAGTTAGTTCTTGCATAATTTTATTTGTATCAAAATAATGCAGAATCATAAAGATTTTTACTATATACATTGACAATGTTATCATCCCTAGTTGCGATAGATATAAAAGTACCTTTATTGATAGCAAATAGTATTACAAAACCATTGTTATAGTCGGTGGTGTGCTCACCTATTAAATTGATTTGACTTGGCGAAAAAATACTTCAGGATTAAACGATTGGTTAAATTATCTTTGATACAGTCCATCATAATTATAACTCTCTTAAAACTTGTGCTGCTAACTCTGGAGTAATATCTCTTTGCGATTCTCCAAGCATTTCAAAACCAACCATAAATTTCTTGACTGTTACTGAACGGAGCAGAGGTGGATAGAAGTATGCATGAAGGCAAGTAGTCGCACTCTGTAGCATTTATTGAGCTATGCTAGCCCATAGAGTATGGGAAAGAAGTATCAAATAGTTTATCATATTTTACTAACAATACTTTTAGAGCATTAGCTAGAGATTTTTTTGCTGATTATTTAAATGATTTAGATGTAAGAATTTAAATTTTGGAAGCAATAAAGCCTCATAAGGCCATGTTGCCCAAAACGGTACAACAATTAATCAATCATCTTTTTAATAAACAAATTCTATTTTTCTCATTAATCTCGCGATTTACATAATCAAGCAGCATAATTGATTTGTGTTTTTGAAAGTATTCCAATTGTGTTTGATGTTCTTTTTGAGCTTCTGTTGGTAAGAAATCATAAGCCCAGATTTGGCCCATATGGATGAGAGTTGGAGCAACCCATAATCGAGTCTTTATTCTCAAAAACTTGTACCCATTGATATTTTTTACTTAATTCTGCTACTTCAGTTGCTCATAAATCAACTACTCTAGTGGTATCATCTTATTGCATTGATGCCATTGTTAGATTATGTTTTGCAGAGAAGCAAATAACTTTAGCAATGCCAGTAGAACTACTTAGCTGAAATAAATCATCATTTATCTCAAGGTTTTTGTCTATTTTTTCTTTAGATTAAAGCAGAAAAATCATTCTCAAATACAAAAGTTTCTTTAAACTCAGGTAACTTCTCCATTAGCTCAAGTGTTAGTCGGACAAAGATAACACTTGTCACCATACTCTGGGAGAGTATTTTTTTGAGTCTATTCAGACTGACCTTGCCATGGTCTATTAAGCCTATGAGGTGATACCAAAATCTACTCATTAGTTAAGATACTCTTACGACGATTCGAGAATTTGAGCTGTAATATTGTAGCTGAAATATTCATTTATAAATCAAAAAATAGTTGTTTTGTATTTTGAGTATAGTATAATCATAAATGCTGGAACTATTAGCTAAATTGATGTAGGAATTTTTGTATGCAAAATGAAAAAAATTTTGTAGTCATTCGCGTGGCTATAATAGCAACACTTGCTAGGTTGCTTTTTGGTATGGATATTGGTTATGTTAACGGCTTGCTGCATTGCATATCAGAAACATTTGGTTTAAGTATTGAGTAAAATGGTTATGTCTCAAGTGTATCGCTGCTTAGAGCTGCTTGTGGGGCGTTATTTAGTGGTTTTTTATCAAAGCAGTATGGGACGTAGAAAAGTACTTCTAATTGCAGCTACTATTTTTTCTATTTTTACAATAGTCGGAATTTTGGTATCTAGCTATCAAATTTTTATTAGCTCAAGATTCATTTTAGGTATTGCGGTAAGGATTGTTTCATTTATTGCACCTTTATATTTATTAGAAATTGCTCTAAAAGAGTTTAGAGGTGCTTTGATTGCTTTATACCAATTAATGATAACTATTGGTTTATTTTTGGTTCTTTTAACCAATTCAGCTTTAGAAAGTACAGGTTCTTGGAGGATTATGCTTGCAGTATTGGCAATTTCTTCAGTGATAATGTTCTTTAGATGTTTAACATTGCCTGGAAGTCCAAGATGGCTTGTTTTAAAAGGTAATGATGAGGCTGTTATTGTTCTTAAAAAAATAAGATCGAGCGAAGTAGAAGCACTAGACGAGCATAACGAAATTAAACAAACAACACATAGAGGTGTTAGTGTTTTTTCTTTGCTTAAGCAAAAGTTTTTTATAAAAGTCTTATTTTTTAGGTATAGCTTTGCAAGCATCCAACAGTTCACCGACATGAATGCTTTTATGTATTACTCAACAGATATCTTTAAATTAGCAGGATTTACTAATCCTTCAACATCGACAATAGTGATTGGTTTACTTAATATGCTGACAACCTTTTTGGCAATTAAGTATATCGATAAATTTGGGTGTAAGCCAATTTTTAAACTTATTGATAATCTCGTGTATCGTTATTGGCTTTATCTTTAAAACACACTTTGTCTATGGCCAAGCAATGGTTTTATCACAAACATTACAATGGACTGCTTTGATATTTTGTTTGTTATTTATCTTTGGTTTTGCGATATCTTGGATAGTTTTTATATTATTTGTTAAGCTTTTGTTCCTGAAACAAAAGGTATTAGCTTAGAGAAAATAGAAGATAACCTTATCGCTGGCAAATCTTTAGCAAAAATTGGTCGCTAACAAACAATCTATAAATAAATGGTGGGAGAATATGGAAGTACAAAAAGAATATAAAAGAATAGTATATCTAATTGCTACAATAGCTGCATTAGGTGGTTTGCTATTTGGACTAGATCAAGGATTTATTGCAAACGCAGGTGAAACACTTGATCATATTTATAATATTGCTCCAGGCAGTATTACAGAAGGTAAATTTAACTCTATTTTAGCTTATGGCGGTATTTTAGGTACAATTTGTAGTGGTTTTTTCTCCCGTTATTTTTGTAGAAAAAATACTTTATTAATAGCAGGGTTCTCATTCCTTATTGGAGCATTAGTTTCTTCACTTTTACCACCACTAAATATACTTACAGTATGTAGGTTTATTCTTGGCTTTGGGGTTGGCTTAGCTTCATTTGCAACACCATTATATCTAGCAGAGACAGCTCCAAAAGAAATAAGAGGATCAATATCTTCATTATTCCAGTTAATGATTACGTTTGGTATATTTTTAATATGTTTGGTAAATGTTGTCATAGTTGAGTTAGCGGGACATACTAGAGTATCGTTGACTTTGATGTTTAGTGTTATTACTATTTTTGCAGCATTGATGTTTGTTGGTTGTTTCTTTTTACCTAAGAGCCCAAAATGGTTGATGATGAAAGATAGAGGAGGAGAGGCTAGAGAGGTATTAAAAAGATTAAGAAATCAAGATCAAATTGACAAAGAAATACAAGAAATAAGTCAGTTAAATCATCAAAAATCACACTCTGTTAAGCAAGTATTAAGTAAGAGCTTTTTCTGGAAAATACTTATAGTCGGTGTAGTAATTCAGATGTTCCAACAATTAGTTGGTATCAATGCGATGATATATTATGCACCAAGCTTTTTAGAAGGAGCTGGTTTAAATATTATCTTAGCTGGTTTAGCAGTATTTTTTGTTAACTTTTTATCTACATTCCCAGCAATTCGTTGGGTTGAGAAATGGGGTAGAAAAAAGCTCCTAACTGTTGGAGCTACAATCATGACAATGACTCTTTTAGTTGTAGCCCTATGCTTTTATGCTATTGATGTAGTTGGTGTAAGCTCGAAATTACCTAAGTATATATTATTGATTGCATGCCTATTATATATTTTTGGCTTTGCATGCTCATGGGGGCCAGTTGCTTGGATTTTATGTTCTGAGATATTTCCACAAAATATACGTGAATTTGGTATGACTATTACAACTATTGTTAACTGGACATTCGTATGGATAGTTGTAGCATACTCAAATGTGATAATGGAAGCAGGAGTTTGGGGTAAACCAATGATATTTGTTAGTTATGCTCTTTTCTGTATCATTGCAATAATATTCTTAAAGCTTTTTGTTCCTGAAACAAAAGGTATTAGCTTAGAGAAAATAGAAGATAACCTTATTTCAGGTAAAAAATTACGTAATTTAGGCCAATAGCCGCTCTTTAATAAAGTTGTATATTTACACTAAATAATGTATCCTTAGGAGTGTAATTAGTAATAGTTAAATCCAAAAATAAGGAACTATAATTATGAAAGCTTCAGGTAGGCATTTGCTAGTACAGTCAGAATCTGAATGTCAACAAATCAAAAAAGATATAACTGAAGGTAAAATAACTCTTGAAAAAGCAGCTAGAAAGCATTCTCTATGTCCATCTGGAGCTAGAGGCGGTGATCTAGGGACTTTCTCTCAAGGACAAATGGTTCCTGAGTTTGATAGAGTTATATTCAACGATGAATTACATAAAGTTCATGGTCCAGTACAGACTCAATTTGGTTACCATCTATTAGAAATTACATCTCGCGGATAATTTAAATTTCTCATAATTTTCAAATTATTTAATAAAATTTCTCATACAAAAATTTACGGACAAAATGAATTCTGAAACTAAAAAAGATTTTAGTCAGCTTGGGCTAAGTCAAGGTATTGTAGGTACTGTTATTAAATTAGGATATGAAAATCCTACACCAATTCAACAGTATGCTATTCCATATATCTTATCGGGTAGAGATGTGCTAGGACAAGCACAAACGGGTACGGGTAAAACTGCAGCATTTGCATTACCATTGATAAATAACATTGATTTAAAATCTAAAGATAAATCGCCACAAGTTTTGGTATTAGCTCCTACTAGAGAATTAGCTATCCAAGTTGCAGAGCAATTTGAAGCATTTGCCAAAAATGTACCAAATTTAGATGTTGCTTGTATCTATGGTGGCCAAGAATACGGTTCACAAATTAGAGCACTTAAAAAAGGGATCAAAGTAGTAGTGGGCACTACAGGGCGTGTCATGGATCATATTGAAAAAGGTACGCTAGAGCTTGATAACCTAAGAGCACTAGTCTTAGATGAAGCTGATGAAATGCTTAGAATGGGCTTTATTGATGATGTTAGATTTGTCTTAAGTCATATTTCTGATCAGTGCCAAAGATTACTTTTCTCAGCAACAATCCCAGCTGATATTGCTGACATTATCGAAGAGTACCTAAGAAATCCTTGTAAGATACAAGTAAAAACTAAGACAAAAACTGCCAACACAGTGACACAAAAATTTGTCGTAATCAAAGGCTTTAGAAAGATAGATGCTTTAGATAGATTGCTTGAGACAGAAGAAACTGATGGTGTTATTATCTTTGTTAAGACTAAAACTAGCACTATCGAAGTTGCGGATAACTTAAAGGCGCTCGGCTACAAAGTAACTGCTATAAATGGTGATATGCAACAATCGCAGCGTGAATATATTGTTGATCAATTTAGAAGTGCTAAATCAGATATTCTCGTTGCTACAGATGTAGTAGCTAGAGGTATAGATCTTGAGCGTATTAGCCATGTGATTAACTATGATATGCCTAATGATACAGATACTTATATACATAGAATTGGGCGTACAGGTAGAGCAGGGCGTGAAGGTACATCAATTTCTTTAGTGTCACTCAAAGAAATGAGATTCTTGCGTACTCTTGAGAGATTTACAGGCTCGCCAATCCAGGAAGTATTTATACCAAGTGCCAAAGATTTAGCCCAAAGTAGGGTAGAACACTTTAAAGCTAGAATAATCTCAGCATTAGATAAAAATAAATCTTTAGATAAATATAAAGAGATTATTACTGAGATTCGTGAGCAGTTAGAGCTTGATTTAGATGAGCTTTTGGCTGTACTTGCACTACTAGCGCAAGGTAAGAAAACTTTCTTCCCAAGAGAGATTCAAGCTAAAGAAGAAAAGCCAGTCAGTGATAATAGAAATTCTAGAGATGTTAGAAAAAATGAAAGATTTCAACGTAGAAATAAACAAGGTGATAGAGTTAGGCGTTTTGATAGAGCAGATAGAAAATCGCGTCATATTGTAAATATTGATTTAACTACTTATAAGTTAGATGTTGGTCGTGATAATGATGTTCAACCGAGAAATATCGTCGGAGCTATAGCTAATGAAGGTAATATTGACAGTAAACATATCTGTAATATCTCTATTCAAAAAGATTATACATTAGTTGATTTACCATCTAACCTTTCACCAAAAGTGATAAATCACCTTAAAAAAGTCTGGGTTGCAGGTAAAAAATTAAATCTTACTGTACAATAAACTTATTAAATTTTTTCTTATAAGTTTAAATAGTTAATTTCTAGGATATTATTTTGTTTACCACTCTAAAGTTGTATAATTCATTGAATTAAACTATTTAATTATAATTTTTACAAATGAGTAACTATATCTTTATAGTTTCTGCGCCATCTGGTGCTGGTAAAAGTTCTTTATTAAAAGCTTTTTTAGCCACTAAAGTAGGCAAAGAGAACTTTGCTGTAGCAACATCTCATACTACTAGAGAGCCTCGTGCTGGCGAGATTAATGGTAGAGAGTATTATTTTGTGACAATCGCTGAATTTGAACAATTGCTTAGTCAAGATGGATTTATCGAATATGCTAAAGTTTTCAAAAACTATTATGGTACATCAAAGGCTGAGATTGATAGATTACTTGCAGCTGGTAAGAATATTATCCTTGAGATTGACTGGCAAGGTGCGCAACAGACACGCGCTATTTATGGTGATAGAGCTAAGAGTATGTTTATATTACCACCATCATTAGATGAGTTAAGAAAACGTTTAGAAAAAAGAAATACAGATTCTAAAGAAACTATGGATTATCGTATGGAGCAAGCACAATCAGAAATTTCGCATGCTGATGGATATGATTGTCAGTTGGTTAATTATGATTTTAGTCAGTCATTAGAACAATTATGTAAATATTTCGAAGAAAATATCCAAAGTTAAAAACTAAGGAGAATATTTGGATGTTAAATCAAAAACTTATAAAAGATAAAATATCACAAGCTAGACAAAATCTACCTATTTGAAAATAAAAGATACTGAAAAACAAAAATATATGCAGGAAATTCAAGAGTTATTAGAACGGAATAATGCTTGTTTGGTAGTACAATATTATGTTGATGCAGAAATTCAAGAACTAGCTTAGAAAACTGATGGGTTCGTCGGTGATTCGCTTGCTATGGCTAAGTTTGGTTTATAAAGTAACTGTGATACTCTACTAGTAGTTGCAGGTGTTAGGTTTATAGGTGATTCTGCAAAGGTTCTTAGTCCTGAAAAAAAAGTACTAATGCCAACTTTGGAAGCAGAATGGTTATTAGATTTAAGTTGTAATAATAGTGAATTTGAAAGATTTATAGCGGCTCAGCCTGATAGAGAGAAGTAGTTGTATATGTCAATATTTTCGCAGAGATTAAAGCCTTAGCTGATTGGACTGTTACTTCTTCAAATGCTTTGGAGATTTGTTCTTATTTGCATAAGTAAGGTAAAAAGATTCTTTGGGAGCCAGATAGATTTTTTTGGTGATTGGATTGCTAAGCAAACTGGTGCGGATATGCTACTGTATAATGGTAGTTGTATTGTGCATGAAGAGTTTAAAGTTCAAGCTCTAGATGATTTAATGCTTGAGCATCCAGATACTGCAGTTTTAGTACATCCTGAATCTACGGCAGAGATTATCAACAGAGCTGATACAGTTGGTTCAACATCTCAATTAATAGCAGCAAGCCAAAAGCTTAACAATACAAAATTTATTGTTGCTATAGATACTGGTGTATTCATATAAAATGAAACAGCTATCGCCACATAGAGAGTTTATTCCAGCACCTACTGCTGGTTGTGGCGCAAATTGTCAATCATTTACAAATATCCATGATGTCGATGGATGAGACTAAATCAGCTTAAAAATTTAAAAGAATGCTTAATCAATCAGACTAATGATATATTTTTTGATAAAGAGGGGGTGCTTACTCTATTAAACGGAATGATAAATTTTTAGGAAATAATATGTCTGATGTGATGTTAAATACTAATCAAATTAGTAAAATTCCCGATAGTGTTATCACAAGGTTAGTTAGAGAGTCTTTAGCAGAAGATATAGCAACTGTGGAGATATTACACACAGCTAGCTGAAAATGTTGATACTACAGCATTTTGTATCACTAGAGAAGATATGATCTTATATGATCAAGATTTTGCTAATGAAGTAATTAATCAGTTTGATAAAAGTATATAGATAACTTGGTTATATAAATAATGCTCAAAGAGTACCAGCTAATGCAAAAATTTTTGAACTTAAGGATAATGCTCGAAACATCTTAACAGCAGAAAGAACGATGTTAAATTTTATCCAAATGCTTTCTGCTACTGCTACAGCGGCAAATAAATTAGTCAAATTAATTTCTCAATATAAGACAAAGCTACTTGATACATGCAATACTATCCCAGGATTTCGCTTAGCACAAAAATATGCGGTTAGGTGTGGTGATTGGTTTTAATCATTGTATTGGTTTATTTGATACTTATTTAATCAAAGAAAATCATATTCCCTCAGCTGGTTGTATTGCCAAAGCTGTTGCTAAGGCAAAAAAATCAGATAGTAGTAAAGTTGTTGAAGTCGAAGTTACAAACTTAGATGAATTAAACCAAGCGATAGCTACTAGAGTAGGTATTGTAATGCTTGATAATTTTAGCAGTGCAGATATTGATATAGCTGTGAGTGTCGCTAGAAGTAAAGTAGCATTAGAAGTCTCTAGAGATATAGACAGTAAATCTATAGTTGTTATGGCTAAAACTGGCGTTAATTTTATTTCTGTTGAGGCAATTATTAAACATATCAAAGACTATCCTAGTAGAGCAGTTATTACAAGCTTATATAAGAACCTTAATAACTTTAAAAATATCAATATTTATACCGAACATAATGTTATAGTATAGAGTTAATAAAAAAGATAATAACTGTATCAGGCTGTATAGTTATGATAGTAAATATCAAATTACTAAATTTATTACAAAAAAGTCATACCTGCTTCAGGTGGTGCCTCAGGATTATATAAGTATGTAACTAATGCTACAGCTGAGTAGTGGTAGTGTGATGATTATAGTTTATGATATTGGTTGCCAGCTTGAGAATCTAGAGTTTATTCAATTTCATCCTACTTATTTTTTTGCTCAAAATGGAGTACTTATTTTGATCTCAGAAGCTATCCGTGGCAGTGGTGCTGTGCTAGAGACTAAAAGGTATCAGAATTATGAAGTCAGTTCATTAGCTGCAAGATTTAGCTCGTAGAGATATTGTGTTGTTAGACAGATATATATAAATGTGCAGGTTGGTAGAGATATTTACCTTAATGCGACACATTTAAATACAAGTCAATGGCAGCAAAAATTTCCATATATTTATGAGAAATTATTTGATAATAATATCAATCCAGCTAATAATAGAATCCCAGTCTCTCCAGCTTTATACTATAGTTATGGCGGTATTAGTGTAGATAATAATTCTCAGACTAGTATTGCTAGTTTGTATACTGTAGGTGAGGTTGTCTGTATTGTCTTACATGGTGTTAATGGGTTAGCAAATAGCTCATTATTAGAGTGTATTGTCTATGCTTTAGCAGCTAGTAAGGAGATTTTAGCTAATATAGATGATAGCTTTATTGAGTGTAATCAAAAACTAAAATTATTTAACTCAAGTAGTGATTATTTACAACAACTAAATCAGATACGCCAACTAATGTGGGATAATGTTGGTTTGGTCAGAAGCCAAGCAGGACTTAGTAAAGCATATCAGCAGCTACAACTATTAGAACAATCAATAAAGTACGGACACAGTATTAGCAAACTATTACTATAAACTTGAAGCTTATAGAAAAATAGTTAAGCTAGCTAAATTAATACTTGAATAAGCTATCAAATGCAAACAAAGTGTTGGTAGTCATTTTTTAATTTTAAAAGAGATACGATGATAGATAATATTTTTTGATACCAAAAGTTGTTTTAATAACCATCTTGATGGCAGTTTGCGTGTAGATACTATTATCGAACTTGCTGCTAACATAATATTAAACTTTCAAAGTATACGCTAGATGAGCTTTTAGAGTGGTTCTATAATGAGTTTTCATCGAAAAATTTTGATAGATAATGCCTAAAAATATTCTCTCTTTTGCAAATATAGTTATTATGAATTTAAATACTTCAATAGCTGCTTTTTATTAATAATGATAACAAACAAAAAATAATAGCAAAGCTAAAATCTTTTGCTAAAGCTGAAGTACTATGATCTTATTATAAGCTGTTTGATTCTTACAACTATTACACCTATCAGCATCGCGTAGATAAAATTGATAATCACTGGTACGACATAGCTAAATATTACAAAATATACGCCATCAAGATATATAAGAGCTTTTTGAGGTGTTTTATTAATATAGTTAGCAACCCATTGAATGAAATCTTCACTAAAAAACAGTTGTGGAGCAACTTGGATTTTTGTAGTAAAAACAATATTGCATAATGCACCAATAAAAATCCCTAGGTTTGTAAGTAAACGCTGATAGTTTATATTGCTAATTTTAAATGATTTAAAATAGACAATCTCTAAGTAATTATATTCACATAAAATAAAAATTAGTAGAAAAACTACAATATAAATTCTAAAGTTTAATGGTGGTAGTTTATTCATTAGATACAGCTTGATAGCTAAGGCAACTAAAATCACAAAAGTAAAAGCTAATAAAAATATTTGCGCATTTAGATAAGAGCTTAAAACTAGTATAAAGGCACAAAATATTAACCAGTTAAATAATTTCCACAGCTTGGGTTTGATGATAGCACTAGTGGTATCTTGGTTATTATTTTCGAGTTCGAATGTGTCAGTAGATTTTTTGTTTTTAAACAACATAGTAAAATTTATTTGTTTTTTATACTATTATGGGGTTTTAAAAATTTTTATAAAACATTATATTATTAAATATTATTTTAAAACTAGAGCTTAAAAACTGAATATATGAAAAAATACCTTATAATGGCACTTTGCCTTGCTTTTTATAGTTCATCATTTGCGATGGCACAAAATAATGCCACTAAGCCTTCGGTAGAGTGCTATAGGACTAAAATTATGAATGCTGATCAGCAAATTATACAACTAATTGCTGAGCGTCGTGGCTTGAGAGATAAAATGTTAAAGCTTGAGAAAAAGCAAAATTTACCAAATTATGATCCATTTAAAGATCAATCACTAGCAAATACACGCACATCGTTTGCGATACAGTGTGATGTTTCTCCAAATTTAGTTGCTGAGGTTTTTGATCTTCTAAATAGAAAAAATTTACAACCAGCAGATCAAAGTTTTTAATAAAAAGTATATAAGAGGTAAAGATAACATGTCTATTTATGATTTTAAGCTAACTGCGAATGATGGTTCAGAATATAATCTACCAAAAGATAAAGTACTTTTGATAGTTAATGTTGCAAGTAAGTGTGGCTTTACTAAGCAGTATCGTGGTTTACAACATCTGCATAAAATATATCCAGATTTAGAGATTGTAGCATTTCCTTGTAATTCATTTGGTGGTCAAGAGCCTGGTAGTGATGAAGAGATTAAAAACTTTTGTGAAACTAACTATAATGTCACATTTCCAATTATGAAAAAAACTAAAGTAAATGGTAAAGATGCTGAGCCATTATTCGAGTATCTCAAAGAAAGAGCAAAAGGCGTGCTTGGTACAGAAAGGATCAAATGGAATTTCACTAAGTTTTTGATATCAAAAGATGGTGAAACTGTCGTAAGATATGCACCTAAAACTATTCCAGAAGATTTAATCCCAGATATTGATAATTTTCTAAAAGACTAAAATTAATATTATAATAAAACAACTTTTTCCTACCAAAGAGTATAACTATGATAATTATTTCACTATCTTATATTTTATAATCGTATTGATTTCAAGTAAATCTAAGTCAAAATTATTTGAATATTTTCCAGCTATTGTGATTATTATTTTGTAATTGTATTGTTATTAGCTTGTGGCTTTTGGAATACTAAATCGACCGAGATAATTTAGACAAGATCACAACTACAAGATTTAATATTACCGATTATGCTATTTTTGATGCTAATTCGCTGTGATATCCGCATGGTGATTATGCTTGGGCGCAAGCATAAGTATCATGATTGCATTTGTGATAATGTATCTAACTATTGGAAGATATATATTCCCAGATACTTGGAAAGGTTTATCGGTATTATCAGTTAGTTGGATAGATGGTACTGGTAATATGGTTGCTATCAAGAGGCATTAGCTACTACTGATAATCAAATGCGCTATATACTTTTAACAGACTTGATTAGTTACTCTATTTGGTTTACATTTTTATTTGCACTAATATCACGGAGCAAATATCTTTAATAAATGGACAAAAGCAGGTTGTATCGAAGAGCATATCGGTAATGTTTATATTAATAATTCTTATCATATTAAGAGTGAGATTAATTTTATTGGGATATTTTTGTTGATTGCAGTGGTTTTTGCCGCTACAGATATCGCAAACGATACTCTCTAGCTATCTACCAGCAACTGAGCTAATTTCAGCTAAGATATGGACAATACTGTTGGTGACATTGTTTGGCTTTTTAGGAGTTATGAAGCCAATTCCTAAGGTTAGAAGTGATAGCATTATTGCGAGTATATTCTTGTACTTTTTGGTAGCATTTTATCATAGCTTCAGGTTCAAGTTTCAAAGGTTTTTCTCAATTACTGATATATATTGTTTGTGGGGTTATGGTACTTGTTATTCATGCTATACTAATGATGATAATAGCCAAAATTTTTAGATTAAATTTAGTAATGTGTTCAATAGCTTCCTTAGCTAATATTTGTGGTATAATAGGTGTGCCAATTTTGGCAAGTGTATATCTAAAAGTTTGGTTTCTATAGTGGTGGTTATGGCATTACTTGGCTTTTTGATAGGTACTCAAGGTAAGTCTAATCGTGGCTAAAATACTTTGATGATTTGCTGGCTAAGAAAAAAATATCCCGGTAGCTATAAGCTCCTTGGAGCAAAAATAATATTATAGAAACCGATGTCTCTATAAGTTGTGGCACAGTTTCTTGAGACTATTACCAATATTCAAAATGGAATTGAAGCTAACTTCACAGCTATCAAAGTCAAAACTGGTGCAGATTTTAATAGAGACATACAATTATTTAAAGCTCTTGATAGTGAGTTTAGCAAAAATATCAAATTTAGGTTTGATGTTAATCAGGGCTAGAATATTTCGTAGACAAAACAGTTTATCGAAGAGTTAAATAAATATAGCCTAAATGTTGAGATAATTGAACAGCCTATTAAGTATTATGATATTGCTGTAATGCTTGAGATTACTAAATTTAGTAATATTGCCATAGTGGCAGATGAGTCAGTATTTGATGTTAAAGATGCTGAGCGTATCATTCTGAGTGAGTTTAATATTAAGCTTGCTAAAAGATGGTATCCTTAGAGGCACAGAAAATTAAAAGATTAGTTGATAATGCCGGAATACCTTTATGGTTGGCTGTATGATGGAGTCGCCAGCTGGTTATCTTAGCTACAGCAAGTTTTGCTCTAGCTGAGAGTATCACAGTAACAGATCTTGGTCTGTTAGATTGGATTGCTAAAGATCTATATAATGACTATCTAACTTTTGATGAGCTGAATATTATCTTAAAAGATAATATAAAATGATTTGGTTTTAATTTATTAAAAATACAGATATATGAACAAAGATAAAGTTATAGTTCTAGTCATGGTTTTATCGAAAATGGCAAAGTTTAGCGAGTCCTTTAAAAAAATTATGATGATATTATGCTGTGGATTTGCCAACTACTTTTGTAACTATCGATGTCGCAGTTACTAAACTTTGCCAAGTTATACAAAACATCCCAAAGACAAAGTCTATACCTTTATAGCGTATAGTTTTGGGTTGGTATATTAGTTTGTAAGTGTATAGATAAGCTACAGCTTGAAAATATTGATGAATGTGTATTTATTAGCGATACCATTTACAGGCTCAAAATTTGCTGATTTTGGAGATGGAGTTTCGTTTTATTCCAAGATACTAAAACCAAATAAAGAACTAAAAGTAACTGATGACTAATTTGAGATTTGTAATAAAGTTGCAGCTAGGATTCCAGTTCATCTAATTGCTGGCAACATAAGCATTCAAGATTTAATCTTTTGGCTAAATATTGCCTAAAAAGTGATCATGATGATTTGGTTGAAGTAGCATCTGTTTTTGCGATAAATAGTGCTTATAGGTTATCCTAAATAAAAATCATAGAAAGATTCATCATAATGATGAAACACTAAGTAAAATAGATTGCTTTTTACAAACTGGTAAATTTTAAATCTGAGCAAATACAATTAAGCTAAAATAAAATCTTGTGTTGGGAATGAAGTATTATTTGTTGAGTTTACTTGATGGACAAAAGCATCAAAGCTTATTGTATTTAGGGTGATTATGAGAGTTGTTGTTAGTTCTAATTTTTTCATTTTTATTACCTTTTGAATTTTTAGTCTTTAAGTTTATGTGACTATTATTGCAGGAGTTTTTATATATATAAATACTAATGATTTTTATAATAGATATCAGTTTAACTTATATAAAGGCGGGGGTTTATAGCTGATTTATATTCAGAGTAAATATTGTTTTATTCTATTATAGAGATACATTTAGTGATATAGGTCTAGTTATCATGGACTTTCTGACATTAAAACAAAATTGCCAAATTGAAGAGTATACTATTTCCCAAGGTTTAAATCTAATCGAAAATGCCTCTGATGAGATTTACGAGAAAATCAAAAACTCAAGCATAAGTATTATATCTCTAAGTATCGATAGTGCTACAGCAGTGACGCATAATGATTTCAGAAGCCAAAAGGGTGCTTTTGAGGCAATTGTAAATGCTGCGCTTTTTTTTAAAAAAATGGTAATACCATTTTTTTAAACTCATCATTTACCAAACGTAACCAGCATGAAATTAAAGATGTTTATAAACTTGCTAAATCACTAGAGGCTACAGCATGGTATCTATTTATGATCGTGTGTCTACAGGGCATGGTGAAGAGCTGATATAGGAGCTAATAGATATTAGATGATTACCAAGATATTCTCAACTGGCACTACGATATTGAGGCAGATGAGCAGGATATGTTCGTGCGACCAACTTGTGCACCACATTATTATTGTATCCGTTTTGAGCGTAATAAACACAACGGCGCCAAAGTTTGCTCAAGAGCTCTTAGTTTTAGTACTGGGGCTAGTAAGGGTTGTATTGTAGAACAAAGTATTTGCCTACTTAATGTCGATGGCAATGTTTATCCGTGTAGCTACCTACCTATGGGTGCTAGTAGTGTCAAAGAAAAATCTTTTGCTGAGATTTGGAAAATAGTAAGATGCTAGAAGATATGCGTGATTTGAGTGCTTATAAGGGTAAATGTGGTGCGTACGAATTTATCAAAATATGTGGAGATTGTAGAGCTAGAGAATATAATATTCACGGTAGCTTATCTAGGAGAAGAGCTATTCTGCAATCCTATGCTAATTAGGATGAAGCAAAAAGAAAACTTAATTTTATAGTCTATTGTTTTGTAAGCCAACAACTTCAGACATTTCGACAATTTGTTTAATATCTGTGTTTGGTGTCGGTTTTTTTCCTCTACCTTGTACTTGAAGTGGTATATTTACAAAATTCATAGCTTTAAAATTATAAGTAATATAACACTATCTATACTCATAGCATATACTCCAATAGAACCAGTCCCTTGATATGCAGTAAGCAATAGTTAGGTTTTTTAGATCTTTTATAGTTGTCCAGAGAGTCATAGATTTTTCGTAAGGAGGTACGGAAACATTTACAATAATTAATGTAGCATGATAAAACGCTTATCTTTTGATTTTGGCTCAAGCATAAGTTTTAGATAGTATATAAGCTCTTATAAAACGAGATATAGAACTGGTACTCTTTGATATTTTCTAAATGCCAGTTTATAGCTAGGGGCATTGGTTAAGACATCTTCAGTTTCTTTATATATTTGAATTTCACCATCAAGAAACTCTATCACAGCACTATTGCCTAGTGAATCTCTAAGAGAGATGTAGCGGAATATTTTTGATAAAAATACCATGTTTAAGTTTGATAACACTATTAACTATCTGATGTTCAGATAGAAACTTTATAGCTTCTGTTACATTTTTACCATCGCTAATAAAAAATTAAAAATTACCAATATCATATATAAAAAGGACTGGGAGTGTATATTTAGGATCATATGTTGGGTATTTGGTTATATCACAAGATATAAAACACTAAAATAAAGTCATTGTGTTTAAACCATCTGCAATACTTCTATCAAAGCCAAATCTATCAAAATAGCCTTCCAGCTTGTAAGCTGCTCTATAAGAATCTTGTCTGCGTCAATAATAAAATTTGTAGTATTCTCAATTCCTACATAATCCCAACCATTTTCAAAAGCAGGAAATCCATAGATCTTGCTTCTATTTTATAATAATTTTTATTTATAAATACATTTGTACACATGGCTTATCCTTTTTTGTATATGAGTTCATATTTTTAGGTGGTATACTTAACATTATTAAAATATACAGTATTTATAGTTATAAAAAAATGACAAATCAATTTGAAAATATAATCTTATATCGCATGGTTATACCAGAGAAAATTTGCCCAAATGGTCTAAAGGCGAAGGCGCTTTTTGAACAAAAAGACTGGAGTTTTGAAGATAATCATCTAAAAACTCGTACTGAGACAGATGCCTTCAAAGCAAAATATAATTTACAAACTACACCATTAATTTTCATAGATGGTCAGCAGATAGGGGGATTATAGTGACTTGTCTGAATTTTTAGGTGAGAAATGAATTAGCAGTTAAAATACTTTGTCCTATCTACTCAAGTATTGCCTGAGCATATCGATCCAAACGAGCATCTAAATAATGTCGTCTATCTACAATGGATGCAGGATGTAGCTATCGCACATATCAAGGCTAATGGTGTCTTTGGACTGACAAAGTCTCAAGGACTTACATGGTTTGTTAAAAAGTATATTATAGATTATCTATCACAAGGTTTCTTAGGTGATGATATCGCTGTGGTTACATAGATAGAGAGTATTACCAAGATTTCTACACTTAGCAAATATCATATCTATAGAAAATCAGACAAAGCACTATTATGCAAAGCAGATACACTATGGGTTATGATAAATGCTCAAAAGGGTAGACCTGCCAAAATACCTACAGAACTAGTCGAAATTTTTGATAAATATAACAGTTTTGAGATTGATGATATTAGTTATTTGATTTAATAAAAAATTATAAAGCCTATTTTTCCTGATAATTATTTCAAAAAATAATATAACTAAAAATAAAGCTAATTTATTAGTTTTTGTCTTAAACCCTCAAATAAATAGACCGTTGCAGCTTGAGCTACATTTAGCGATTCTATATCACTAAGTGTTGGTATCATAGTTTTTCACCTACAGAAAAATCTTGGATACCATTAGCTTCTTCCCCAAAAACTAACATGCTATTAGCAAGTTTAAATTCATTAGTATAACATGATATTCCCTGATGTGGCGTAGTCAGCCATATCTTGCGCTGCTGTAATTTTACGGTGTTTTTTAGCTCAGCAAGATTTTCAAGATAGCCAAATTTGAGGCTAAATTGTGCCCCATACCAGCTCTGATTGCTTTCGGGTTAAACACATCAACAGTGCCATTGCTTAAGATTACTTCTTTTAAGCCTACAGCTATAGCAGTGCGTAGAATTGTACCGATATTACCAGGATCTTGGATTCTATCGAGTACTAGGATAAAGTCATCATTAAAGCTAAGCTCTTGAAATTTGGGCTTTCGGCTAAGATTAATATTCCTTGTGGATTTTGTGTTTGAGATAGCGCTTCAAAATCTTTCTCGGTAACAATATACTTTTTATCTAGAGTATAACTTGGACTATCAGCTTTCTCAGTTACTAATATTCCGATTATTTGTTGTTGAGCTAGTCTTTTAAGTGCTTCTTGAGCACATCTAAGTCCTTCAATGACATAGTATTGTGACTTTTTTCGTCCCTTAGAACTATGAAGTTTTTTTATTTCTTTATAGAGTTTTTGGCTAAGATTTTTCATTAAATTGATTAGCTAGCAATTTTGCTAATAATTTTATGATTTTTAGTGGAGTGTTTAAATAGCTTTAATGTGTATTTTTACTATAACTAGTCAGAAATATTAAGGTAAATATATTACTAAAAAATCTCTAGAGTTAGAGTATATTTTATGCAAAGAGAAAAAGGTGCCTATGTACCGGTATTTTAAGTGCTGTTTTATTTTAGCAAGTATATTATCATTATTGGGAATCTTAGTGCCTATAATATCCAAATTATCCAAATTTTAATCCTAGAAAAGTTTGGTTGAGCATATATTTTGGCAATGAGTGTCTTTGTTTGCTTATGTTTGGTTTTGATGTTTAGTCGTTTTGGAGATATCAAGCTAGGTCAAGATCATGAGCTACAAGAGTATACAAATCTCTCATGGTTTACGATGCTATTTGCTGCAGGTATGGAGATCTGTTTGATGTTTTATGGTGTTACTGAGCCACTAAATCATTTTCTAACTCCACCTAATCTTTCGACAGATAATCTAGAAATGGTAAAACATGCGATGATTTTGTATATAGTGTTATGCTTAGTATCAAACAAAAGCAGATAACAATGCTTATAATAATAGGGTAGAAGTTTTATTAGGTCAAGGTGGTCAATATTATGATATTATAAGCTACTCAAAGGATCAGGTAATTGCTGATATAGTGATACATCTGCATTATTTACATTTAGCAGTAGCTGATAAAAATATTATCAATTAAGTACAGCGTAACTAAAGTTAAGTATCCAAGCAAAGCTTATCCATAACAGATAAGGTATGAGTAAATATCCGGCTAGCTTGTCCATTTGTTTAAATACTATAATATTCCAGGCAACAAATATCCATAATACTGACATCTCTAATAGAGCTAAATCAATATTATGCCAGCAGAAAAATACAAACTCCATAAGAAATTGAGTCCTAACTGTATCACATAGACTATAAAAGCTTTTTCTTTGAATTGCCCTTGTTTAAATATTAACCAACTAGATATAGCAATCATAATATATAAGATCGTCCATACTGGTGTAAATATCCAATTAGGTGGGACAAAGAGCGGGCTCTTTAGATAGATAAACCAGCTTGGGATATTTATTGATGTTATCATACCAACAAAATATCCAACAGCTAAGATTACTATTATAAATAATGCTAGCGCTAGCAATTTTATGATTTTGAGTTGGTTCATTTTTAACTCCTTAAATCTGTTAAAAAAGACCTTGGGATTTACATTAGATATTGTAGATTAGAATATATTTTTTCTAAAGTATATTATAATTATTAACAATTATTTAATAAGGTAATAAGGTAATAAGGTAAGTAAGATGCTAAAAACCAAGAGCTTAACACCACATGAGTATAATAAAGCTACAAAAAGATCTTTTACAGGTAGTATATAATAATTTAGATCAAAAAGGGCTTGTATATTTGTCGTAATAGAGGTATGCCTCTGTTTAGAGCTGATAGAAAGTTTATTTCAACTTGTGGTTGGCCAAATTATGATATCCATATTGATAATAATGTAAAACAACTTCCTGATGACGATGGTAGAAGAAATAAGATTTTGTGTAATAATTGTGATGGTCACCTTGGACTCATGGTGAAGGCTATACTAAGTTAAACATTCACTACTGTGTTAACTCTGCTTCAGTAGATTTCATCCCTATAGAAGATTTTAGTAATACCGAAGAGATTATTGTTGCAGTAGAGTGTTTTTAGAGAGTTGAATATTATATGAAAAAACTGTTAGGAGTAGTATTTGCTGAGTCAGGTTACTGTGGTGGTGATTAACCATATCCTGCAAAAAAATCTGTGGAGGTGATACTGGTTATCTTGAGGTTGTCAGAGTTATATTTGATACTAGCCAAGGTTTCATTACAACAAGTTTTTAAATATTTCTTTGAGATCCATGATTTTGAACAAGCTGATCGTCAAGGACCTGATATTGGTGAGCAATATAAATCTCCTATTTTCTACTATGATATAAGCAAAAACAAGTTGCGGAAGATCTAAAACAAATATTAGTACAAAAGGGCTACAAAGTTGCTACAGAGATTAAATTAATGAAGTCATATTACGGTGCTGAAGACTATCATTTTAACTATTATATGAAAAAAGGTACTTTACCTTATTGTCATATTCACAAGAAAATCTTTTAATTGTGCTGATTTGGAAAAAGTCTGTTTTTTTATCAATAAAAATAAACTTATCGAAATAACTACAAAACCTAATTGTTGTGTAGGTACACCAATCATAAGTTTTGATATTGATAAAAACTTAGAAGAAGTCCAGCAATCCCAGCAACTGTAAATTTAACTAGCCTTATCACAGCATTACCAGTTGCAAAGCCTTATTTTGATAAATCAATAGCTTTTGATGCTGTAGTTATGTTTATAAATGCTAACCAAATTGTTACTAAAGCATTTAGAAGTATAAAAATGTAAATATTACTAAAAAGATATGAGTTTAAAATATTTGCTATTACAGTAATAATTGCAAAATAATAGCCATTAAGAATTAATTTTCTTTGGTTATGTGGAGTTACTTTTTGCCTAATATAATTACTAGCAAAAACTACCCTACAAATATTAAAGCGAAATTAATATACAGTATTATGTATAACCAAGATTAAAGTAACCGATAATTAAATTTGATGAGACTGTGATAAAACTAAATAAGGCACCAAAGCACAAACTGCCAGTCAAAGCCCAACTAAAAAAGGAATATTCATGAAATGATTTAAATAAGCCTTAAAACTTACCTCTAGATTCTTTGAGTGTTTGTATGATGGGTGAGTTTCTGGCATTATTAATGTTAAGATTAACAGTATAACTCCATAGATAGTTAGAAAATGGAAAATATCCTGTCAACTACCAGTTGTATATACAATCAAACTACCAATAATTAGTGCAATTATTGGAGCTAGCATGAACACAATAATCATTGTAGCCATCATTTTCATCAATTTTTGACTTCCATAGCAATTTTTGAGTACTGCCATTGTAGCCATAGCAGCAGGGGAGAGTCGCCCAAACCTTGTAAAAAACACATTAATTATTAATGTGTCAAAGCTATGTTTCAATGAACAAAGTATGGTACTAACTATATAGGCATACCTATAGCGGAGGATTTTCTTATGCCCAAATATATCTGATAGAGCTCCCAAAAAAACATTCCAAGGCCAAAACCGACAAGATATATAGATACATTAATAGCTACTTTGTTGACATTTACACTAAAGAAATGAGCGATGTTGCCAAAAGCAGGGATATAAGTATCAATCTTAAATGGTGTAATGCTACAAAAATTATCACAAAGAAAATAAGATATTTACTACCTTTTCTAATTTCGAACATAAATATATTAGATGATTAATTTAAATGGTTTATTTTAGCAGATAACTTGATTTAATATCAAAAAGTTCATTAAGCTTGTCGAAATGTTTTATCAACCTAAAAAATAAAGTTTCAACTTATACTAAGTCAGCTTGTTGCTATTTAAAAAAGATTAAACTTACAGTATATTAATAGATAGTTAAAGTTTTATTAGGATATAATCTATTAAGCTTTAACACTATCATCTTGGTTTTGTACTAGTTGATTTATGCTGCCTGAAGCTGCTTGAACTTCAGTTTTAACTATATTAGTGTTTTCCTGAGCTTGTTTAGCATCAGTTTGGTTGGTAAAACTAGTTGTTGCAACAGTAGCCGCAGATTTAGCTTTATTAATCGCAGCTTGGATATCCGCAGCAGCAGTGTAACCGCCAATTATAGTAGTATTAGCAGCTGTAGCATCTTTAGCAGGAGCTATGACTAGGAATGGTGTACCTTGGATTCCAAGCTGATCAAACCCTATTTCTAGCGTAGCTTTAAGATGATCTGCAATCTTATCATCTTGTATAGCTTTTTTAACTTTAGCCATATCTGCACCAGCTTGTTTAGCTACTTTGTCAACAGTTGAGTTCTTTAAGCTACCTTCGTCTTCACTTGTTGCAAAAATACCATTGTGATATTTGACGTAAGCATCAGCACTATATAATTTATAAATAGCAGTACCAACTTCTGCTGCATATTCAGAAGCAGGTGCTTTTTGACCAAATATTGGAAACTCAGTAAAGATTACTTGAGCATCGCTATTATCTTTCATAATTTTTTCTATTTCAGGAGTAAGCTTAGAACAGTACATGCACTGATAGTCAAAGAACTCATAAACAACTACAGAAGGGTTTTTAACATAAGACTTAGGAGTTAGATCAGAGTCATAGATACTGTCTTTTACATTTAAAAAGCTAGTTACAGCTTTTTCATTGATTTGCTGTTGCATCTTATTGTGTAGCATGTTCATGTTATTTGCAATATCCTGTAGCGGAATAGCTGGCTTTTTAGCACTTATAGCATCTTCAAACCCAGTTATAATTTTATCGTTGTTTAGCTGAAATGCTTTGATATTTTTATCAGCAGCTATGCTAGAACCCATACCATAACCAATAGTATAGCTTGCACTAGCTGTAACATTAGTTTTATCAGCAGGAGTAGCTGTAGCTATACTAGAGCCAGAGCTAGTAGCAGTAGCTGAAGACTTATCATTACTAGAACTATCTGAACAAGCTACTAAACTTGTTGTAATAGCAGCTATAGCCAATGCTTTTAAAATTTTTTTCTTTGCCAACATAAATTTACTCCTTTAACTATTTCTTTTGAGCAGCCATTGCTTGCTTTTGGAATTTAATCATCGCATTTTGCATTTGATCTGGAGTTAGTTTTGATTTTTTACCATTTATACCATCTTTTAGACCATCAACCATTTCTTGTTTATCTGTAGAAATATTGTTTTGGTCCATTTGATTTTTCAATGTTTGTCCCATTGTGTAGCCAACAGAATAGCTTACATCATCTTGGATATCTGGTGTTACTGCGAAACAAGTAGTGATTAACGCGCCAGCAACTAGTGGGGCTATAAGTAAAGTCTTAGTTAATTTCATTTTTTAGTTTCTCCTGTTGTTTGGATAATGAATACTTTCTCCTAGTAATTCTAACAAACGGTTTATAAATCACAATGTTTTATCTGTGTAACTTAGAAGTTTTTGTTTGTTAATCGCTCAATCAATGTGTTCTAAAACCAATTGATTATCAATAAATTTAGATTTTTTTAGTTCTAAAGCTTGGAGATTTGCTTGACTAAACGGTGAGTTAACGACTGCAATAGTAATATTTCTTATCTACATAGCATAACCAATTTCTCCTAATGGCTGATCCTTGGAAAATCTGCTGTTGATCATATTAGTAGTTCAAGAAGCGGTTTATTTACCAAAAAATCACGCTGCTGAAAATCTCTTTATATTGTTATAGGTGCAGCATTGTTAAAAGGGCAGACTAGTTGACAATCATCACAACCATAAATGCGTCTGTCAATTTTATCTCTAAGTTCTAGTGGTATAGTGCCTTTATTCTCTATAGTTAAGTATGAGATGCACTTTACGTGAATCAATCATATTCCCAGTTTGTATTACACCAGTAGGGCAAAGTTTGATACATGCTTGGCATTTACCGCAAGAATCTGGGTGCTTGGGTAAACTAGGTAGATTTGATAAATCAAGATTACTATAGATCACTCTGATAAAAAAATGAACCCTGGACTTTATTTATCAGCATTGAGCTTCTACCTTTCCATCCTAGACCTGCTTTTTCAGCGAGTGGACGCTCTAAAACAGGAGCTCTATCAGTGAAAACTCTAAACTGATGTCCACCTGTTAATTCATCAATAAACTCGTCTAGTTTTTGAAGTTTTTTTCATTACTTTATGATAATCTCTACCATGAGCATATATAAAAATATCTGTAATATTGCTAGTTGTTCTGAGTCTTTTAACCTTTGTTTTGACATTAACTGGATGATTAAGATAGTTTAATGTAGCTACAATGATGCTATTAGTTACAGGGACTAAATTCATTAGGGATAAACCTTTTTGAGCCATGTTTTACTATGTAATCAAGATCAGCATGATAATTATTCTCTAGCCATTTGTTATAGTAAGGAATATATTAAGGAAAGATCACAGTCAGCTTTTGAAATTGAAGATAGATTAAGATTTTTTATAGCAAAATCTTTTACCTGTTACCACTGCTCTAAAGAAAGCTCAAGCTTCATGATTAATTATCTGTAAGTTTGATATCCCATAGCTTTTCTAAAGCATATAAATTTCTAGTTTCTTCAAGCATGATATGCACAACAATATCACCGATGTCCACTAAAACCCAGTCAGATTTATTGTCACCTTCAAGACCTAGTATGGTAATCTCATTGTTTTTTAATTCTTGTTCTAAATTTTTTGCTAAAGCTTTTGCATGAGTCGTTGATGATGCTGTAGAAATTACAATTTTATTCATCATATCCGTCAGATGCTCTACATCTATAACTTGAATATTAATACCTTTTAGGTTATCGAGAGCTTCTAAAACAATCTCTAGTCTTTGATCTGTTGTCATGAAAATTTTCTAACATTAAATTTTTATAAATTTGGCTTAAGATTATAACATAAGTTAATTATCATTATATTAAAACAAGAAGTTTTAGTAGTAAAAGATAGAGAAAAAGAGTTTATTTCTATTTTTAGTTATTTTAACTGCAATAGTTCTAGTACTGTTTTATAGATTTGTACAATGGTATGAACAAATAATAGGGACAATGTTTTCGTATATAATGATGATTGGTTTTATATTGTTTATATTTGCATCATTTAGATTTATTAAGGATAAAAAAGTAAATATTAATTTCTTTAACTATTTAATATAGGTGTAACTCTGCTAGCATTAGTGAAAATAATAGTTAATAGCTGTAAGCAGGCGGTTTTGACAGTTGGTTATGTGGTCAAGATTATTTACTAATGATCAATCTCAACATAAATAACCGAGAGCAAAAAATTATAATAACCAATGCAATATAAAGCAGAACAGCAAAAAATAATTAATTATGATATAAGTAAGCATGCTTTGGTTTCAGCGGTAGCAGGCAGTGGCAAAACGCAAACTTTGATAGCACAAACTGAGTATCTGGTTAATAATCAAGTAGCTCTGAATAAGATCCTAGTTTTGATGTATAATAAGTCAGCTAGCTTGATTTTGCTACTCGTCTAAAAAGTTTTCAAGCCGGAAATTGCCAAGCTTATAAATGTTCGTACTATGTACTCCTTGGACAATAGCTTTCTTCAAGCTTTTGCTAAAGCTGGTTTTGTCAAAGCTGATAAAATTCTCAAAGAATATGAAGTGGATGCTATCATTGTTAAACTACTAAAAACTTATCAAAAAGAATTTAAAATAACCAAAGATATTGATAGTGAGCGAATAGAAACATTTAAAAACTATATTTCATTACTAAAATTAGATTTATCTTTGGGTAATAACAAAATAAAAGATTTAAACTCAAAAGAGAAAAATTTATTAGACAAATCTTTAACAAATTTAATCAAGAATGTGAAAATCCAAAAGCTATAACCTACAATGATATAATATATCTACCAGCTAAGTTTTTTGAAAAAGATAAAGCCAGTGTTACCCAAGCAAGTAAATTTGTATTCGTACATAATTATTGATCAATATCAAGATATAAACTAAGTTCAGCAGTTTTTTACGCTGTTTGGTTAGACAAAATACTTATATTATGGCTCTGTTGGTGATGTCGATCAAACTATTTACCAGTGGCTTTGCTCGACACTTTATTATATGTTAGAAGGCTTCGAAAAAGATTTTAAAGATGTTAAGCAATATACACTTTTTGTTATGGTGACCTGATATCGTTGATGGCAAATAATATTATTGTCAATAATAAAAAACACCATAACAATTTATGTATAACCTATCCTAGACTAAACGAAACTACCGATATAAGTATTTTAGACAGTAGTAATAAACTTTTACTAAAACTAAAAGCATAATACAAAATGGTGTTAAGGCTAATGATATAGCTATATTGGTTCGTAAGTATAATTCAACTACAGTTTTTGAGCTAAATTGTCTATATCATGACTTAGCATATAATGTCATTGCTGATCAAAATATCTTTAGGAGAACCTTTTCAAAGCTATTTAATGGATATTTGATATTATTTAACAAAAACTATGGTTTTGACAAACATACTCTTGAATAGCGTATAGAGTTTATCTAATCAATATTAGATTATCTTAGAAAAGACCTTAAGCAAAAACTAGTCATACAAATTGCTAGTGATATTTCTCAAGCTGCAAATTTTATCGAAGCTCTTAGCGAAATTGTAGATAAGATATTTAAACAAAAAAATATCTTATCAAAATATCTAGTAATTGGCCTAATATTTTTAATAAAACGCGCATAAAAAAGCTGATAAAGCAATTGATTTTATATTACAAAGTTTAGATTTAGCAAAACAAGTTTCTAAGGCCTCGGGAGAAACTCATTCAGGTAAATCTAGGCTACAGATTATTGATGGAATGATTATTTTTGCTAAAGACAAAAAAATACCTTGACAGAATTTATTGAGCTTTTGTATCAACTTTATATTAGATCGAATCAGCAAAATGAAAATAATCATAATCAAATTCAAATTATGTCGATGCATCGAGCTAAATGTTTAGAATGGGATTATGTTGTAGTTCATGATGTTACAGAAGGGTGGTTTTTTGGTGATAAAAATACCAAAATATGTTTGAAATAATAGAAGAATAACGACATTATATTTATATAGGAATTACATGAGTTAAGAAGCATTTATTTATAGTTTCATCAGATGATATTACGCGTTTATCATCTTAGTATCAGATTAGAAAAAAATATTTATCCAAGTGATTTAAAATGTAAGAATAGTCTGATATTTTTATATGAAGGAAAATTGGTTGAGTGTGAAGATTATCTCGATAAATCTAAGTATCGCGATAAGACTAAGCTTCATAATGTAATCTTTAAAAGGTATCACGAAAAAATTATAACTGAAAGTGATTAGTTTTGCGATTGAAGAGCTATATTATCGTTAGTATCTTGTTGCGCAACTGGTGCTTTGTCTTGCAATTCAAATGGTTTATCAGCAAAAATACATTGAAGGATGAACAATAATCTTACCATCTTGAGTTTTACTAAGCCACTTACCATCAGCATCAATGCTTATAGCGAAACCATCTAAAATTTGGATATATCTTTTCCAGCATTGTGCTTTAAACATAGGCTTTTGGCCATTGTTAACATTAACTTTGTGCCAAGTTTTGCCATTATCAGCTGATTCTTGATAGGTAATCAAACAATAGTTTGTTGGCTTTAGAAGAGTGGCTTCTTCTTGAGCTTGTTCTGCTAGCTCTTCTTGTAAAGCTTGAAAATGAAAATAATAAGCAATCCCTGAGATTATTGCGATAATACTAATAATTGCAACAATAATTATTTTTTTTTCATTTTTACAGTCTGTAAAATGACAACTTATTTATAATTATATACTTAATTATATTCAAATGCGATTAGCAGAGTTTATTTTGTTTGTCAAAATGGTTTATAATACTATCTGTTTTGAATTTAATAAATCTGTAACACTATCTACTAAAAGGTAAACTATGATTACTACTAAAGAGTTACGTAATAAATTTATAAATTATTTTGAGTCTAAAAATCACTCACATCAACCTAGCTCATCTTTAATCCCATTTGGTGATGATACTTTATTATTCACAAATGCTGGGATGGTGCAGTTTAAAGATATTTTTCTTGGAATTGAAAAAAGAGATTTCTCGCGTGCTGTTACAGTACAAAAATGTTTGCGTGCTGGTGGTAAGCATAATGACCTTGATAATGTCGGTTATACAGCTAGACATCATACTTTTTTTGAGATGTTAGGTAACTTTAGCTTTGGTGATTACTTCAAAAAAGAAGCTATCAGTTTTGCTTGGGAATTTTTGACCAAAGAAATTAAACTCCCTATAGAAAAACTATGGGTAACTATATATGCTAGCGATGATGAGGCTTTTGATGTCTGGCATAAGCATATTGGTTTAGCTAAAGAGAGGATTATCCGTATTGACTCAATTGATAACTTTTGGTCGATGGGTGATACTGGTCCATGTGGTCCATGTACAGAGATCTTTTATGATCATGGTGAAGATGTTGTCGGAGGGTTACCTGGCACTCCGGAAGAGGTTGGTGATAGATATATCGAAATTTGGAATATTGTATTTATGCAATATAATCGTCATGCTGATGGCTCTACTACAGATCTACCTAAACCATCTGTTGATACTGGAATGGGTCTTGAGAGAATCTCGGCAGTGTTACAAAATGTCCATAGCAACTATGATATAGATTTATTTCAAGCTTTAATCAAAAAAGCTCAACAAGTAACAAATGCAAAAGATATAAACTCACCTTCACTAAAAGTTGTTGCTGACCATATTCGTTCGTGTGCTTTTTTAATTGCTGATGGGGTTTTACCAGCTAATGAGGGGCGTGGCTATGTTCTAAGAAGGATTATTCGTAGAGCTATTCACCATGGCAATAAACTTGGAGCAAATGAGATATTTTTCTATAAATTAGTTGCTGAGCTTATAAGTCAGATGGGTGAGGCTTACCCACAATTAATTGATAAAAGAGAGTCGATTGAAAAAACACTTATAAAAGAAGAAGAACTTTTTTTGAAGACTATTGAAAATGGTATCAAAATATTTGATGCTGAAATAGAGAATCTAAAAGGTAATACAATATCTGGTGAAGTAGCTTTTAAGTTGTATGACACTTATGGTTTCCCTTTTGATTTAACTGCTGATATGGCAAGAGAAAAAGACTTAAAAATTGACGAAAAAGCATTCTTGGCGCAAATGCAGGGACAAAAACAAAGATCAAAAGAAGCTGGTAAATTTAATATTGATTATAATTGTTTAATTAACTCACAAATTAAATCAGAATTTAGGAGCTACTCAACACTAATAGAAGATGCAAAAGTTTTAGAAATGTATCAAGATGGTCAATTAGTTGGTAGTATCGCTGAAGAGGCACCAGCAGTTGTGGTTTTAGATAAAACTCCTTTCTATGCAGAGTCAGGTGGTCAATTAAGTGACAAAGGTATCCTTGAAGGTGTTGGCTTTGAGTTTATAGTTGAGGATGTACAAAAGTCTGGTGAGGCAATCTTACATATTGGTAAGTTAGTAAAAGGTCGATTAAATGTAAATGATGAGCTAACTGCACAGGTAAGTAATCAACGCAGACTTGCAACAGCAGCTAATCATAGTGCTACACATTTATTACATAAAGCTTTGAAAGTAGTTTTAGGTAGTCATGCAGAGCAAAAAGGCTCACTTGTTGACGAAAATAGACTAAGATTTGACTTTACTCATGACAAGGCGATTTCCCGTAGTGAAATAGAGCAAATAGAGCTTTTGGTAAATCAGCAGATACGCGCTAATTATCCTGTAGCAACTATAGAAACATCACAACAAAAAGCTAAGTCATTAGGAGCGGAGGCATTATTTGGTGAAAAGTATGGTGATATCGTGCGTGTAATATCTATGGGTGATTTTTCTATAGAGCTGTGTGGTGGTACACATGTTGCTTATACAGGAGATATAGGTTTATTTAAGATAATTTCTGAAGGTGGTATCGCTTTAGGAATTAGAAGGATAGAAGCAGTTACAACAGATAAAGCTATTAGACATACTTTTGCCAACGAAAATAAAATCGCAACTCTTAAAGATAGCCTCAAAGCCAATGATGCTAATTTGGTAGATAAACTAAATTCAATACTTCAAAAAATAAAAAACCAAGAGAAACAAATTGCTAAACTTAAAAAAGAGCTACTATCAGGCCCTAGTAATAATATCAAAGAAAGTAATATTGGTGACATAAAAGTTGTTGTTGCGAATATTGATGGTGTTGATGTCAAAACATTGCGTGATAAAATCGATGACTATAAGTCAAAAAATAGTAAGATAATTGCAGTTTTAACTACAACTAATGCTGGTAAGGTACAGTTTGTAATTGGGGTTAGCAATGGTATGACAACCTTGATTAAGGCTAGAGATATAGCCAAAGAACTAAGTAGTCATATTGATGGTAAAGGTGGTGGTCGTGCTGATATGGCTCAAGGTGGTGGTAATAACTCGGCAAATATAAATCAAGCTTTATCTCAAGTAGAACAGTTTATTTTAGATAATATAAAAAAGTAGTGGTACGTTGAAAATAGTGCGTAGATATTTATCAATATCCCTGGTGGTTATATTTGGTTATTGTGTTAATGGTATAGCCAATCCTATAGCTGACTATACTAGTACTATAAAGCAATCAATAAATAACTCACCGCAGTATAAATTTATTGGTTTCCAACTTAACTCAAGGCAAATTAGCCCAGTAATACAGCTTGGTAGATTATTACCAAGGATAGATATAGGTGGTTCAATTAAGGCAACAAATATTCTAGACCAAAGAACGATAATTAATGGTGATATTGCCGGTGGGCGTTTTGCTTCGATTCAAGGTTTGGTAACTCTTACACAGCCACTATATGATTATGGTGCATATAAGGATTTACAATCAGCTGAAGAAACAGCACAGTTTGCCAAACAAGATTATAGAACAAATTATCAGCAATTCTTATATGATGTAAGCTATGCATATTTTAATTTAGCTAAAGCTATTAAGAATGTTCAATATACTTCATATAATTTAAAATCAAACAAACAAAGTTTAAATGAGTTAGAAAGTAAATTTAATGCAGGTGCTGCAGATGTTGCTGATTATGAAACTGCAAAAGCTAACTACTATATAGCCGAAGCTGATTATGCCGCCGTAAATAGGGAATAAAAAGTTGCCCGTGCTGAATTATATAAGTTTACTAATAATAATGATGTAGTCTTATATAACAATGATTTTAAAATCAAAGAACCATCACCTAATACAGAAGAGGATTGGGAAGAGCTAACAATGCGTAGCAGCCCATCTTATTTGAGCTCGATGCATACTAAAGAAAGTAAATATTATAGTTATCAATCAGCAACAAGCTCGTTTATGCCTAAAGTTAACTTTGAAGTTAAGTATTCACCTGGTTTTAATGATATTAGTTCACTTGGTAACCCAGTATTTGATATTTTTTTACCATATAAAGGTACGATAAACACATTTTATTTTGGGATTAATTTAACATGGAATATTTTTGCCGGCGGTACAGATTATGCGCAATTAAAAAAAGGCGGCTTATGATTATCAATCCTCTGAGTTTAATATGATTCAGACTGGAAGGGTTGCGCAAAATGATGCAATGTATGCTTTTAGATTTGTTCAACTTAAGAAAAAAGAAATAGAATCGTTGCGTCAGTCTGTTATAGCAGCAAAGATTGCCTATGAGAAATATAAAGAGCGCTATGAGCAAGGTACAACAACGATTACCCAGTATTTCATCCTTTTAAACCAATACTATCAATTCCTTATTCAGCTCAATAATACTGAATTTGATTATATTATGGGATTTCTAAGTCTATACAAAACAGCTGGTATTTTAACAGTAAAAACGGTGTAAGATTTTAATAATTGGTTACTATTAGGTCAAGATGTGGAGCTATAAAGATGTATATATCAACCAAATTAGAGTGTTTTACACAACATAAACAAAATAATTCCCTACCAATTTTTGTGATTAATAAGGATAATTTCAAAAATTGGCTTAGCAGACAGGATAATTTTTTACAGAATTACGTCAAGCAGTTTGATGAAAAAAGAAAGATTATAACTATTCCAGGTAGTTTAGGGAATATTCAAAAAGTAATTTGTCTTGTATCTGAGGATATGTTTAGTATTGCAGATCTGCCAAATCAGCTGATACAAGGAAATTATCATATTGAGCATGCTGATATCGCTGACCTATCACTTTATTATATAGGTTTTGCTTTAGGAAGTTATAAGTTTAAGAAATATAAATCTAAAACACAACAGTCAAAAGTAAAATTATTTTTACCACAATAATGCCAGTATATATTAGCAACTATAGAAGCTAATTATCTAGTTAGAGATATGATTACTACTCCAGCGGAAGATATGGGACCAGCTGATATTGCTAATGTGATACAACAATTAGTTAAAGAGTTTGCTGCTAATTTTGAAGAAATTGTTGGTGAAGAACTTGTAGAACAAGGCTATATAGGCGTATATACTGTCGGCAAGGGTAGCCATAAGGCTCCTAGACTTGTACGATTAAGTTGGGGCAATATAAATCATCCTAAAGTATCAATAGTTGGTAAGGGTGTGGCTTTTGATACAGGCGGGTTGGATGTCAAACCATCATCAGCAATGCAACTGATGCATAAAGATATGGGTGGTAGTGCCAATGCTATCGCTCTTGCGTATATGATTATGAAGCATAAGTTACTTATCAGACTGAGCTTAGTAATTCCTACGGTTGAAAATGCTATAGATGCAAAAGCATATCGACCAAGTGATATTATTAAAATGAAAAATGGTACTAGTGTACAAGTTACTAACACAGATGCTGAAGGGCGTTTGATTCTAGCTGAACCTTTGTATGAAGATGCGCAGAAAAAGCCTGAGTATTTAATTGATTTTCAACTCTAACAGGAGCAGCTAGAGTTGCAGTGTGGCCTGAGATTGCAGCATTTTTCTGTAATAATGACGATGTGGCTAACCAAGTGTATAAATATGCTCAAGTAACTCAAGATCAAGTTTGGCGTCTACCATTAGCTGATTGTTACAGAAAGAATCTAGAAACTGAGTTTGCAGATATTTCACACTGTGATTTATCACCATTTGCTGGAGCAGTAAAAGCAGCATTATTTATGGAGCATTTTGTTGGTATAAAAGATACTCCTACTTGGATTCATTTTGATATGATGGCATGGAATATTGCTTCTACTCCAGGTAAACCTAAAGGTGGTGAAATGATGGCTGTTAGAGCTATGTTTCAGATGCTTAAGGATAAGTTTCCAGCTTAAATTAATCTCAACTAAATAGTGATATCATTTCTCAGTGAGTTATATTTTTTAGTGTATAAACATAGCTAGTTTGTTTACTAATATATCTGAAGTTGTATACTTATATATAATAAAGAATGTACAAATTATAAAAATAATCATGCAAAAATCAGTATTAGAACAGCTTAAGCAAGTAACAATGGTAGTTGCTGATACTAGTGATTTTGAATTAATTCAAAAATACAAACCTGTCGATGCTACAACAAATCCTAGCTTAATCCTCAAGGCTGTCAAAGAACAAAAATATTCCAAATTCGTTGCAGAAACTATCAATAAAGTAAAAACTAATAGTCCAGATCTTAAGCGTGATGATCTTATTAAAGAAATCGCTATAGAAATTTTGGTTAGCTTTGGTATTAAAATACTTGATGTCATTGAGGGTAAAGTATCAAGTGAGGTAGATGCTAGAGTATCATTTAATAGCTCAGCAACTATCGACTATGCTAAAAGCATTATTGCAAGATATGAGTCTAATGGTATCTCAAAAGATAGAGTTTTGATAAAAATTGCTGCGACATGAGAAAGTATCAAGGCTGCCACGATACTACAAGAAGAAGGTATCAACTGTAATCTTACGCTTATTTTTGATAAAGTCCAAGCACAAGCTTGTGCAGAAGCAGGTGTATATCTAGTCTCACCATTTGTAGGTAGAATTACAGATTGGCAAATGCAACAAAATAATTTAAAAACTTTTCCAGCTATTGCCTATGATGATGGTGTTAATTCTGTAAAATCAATATACGATTTATACAAAAGTCATGGTTTTAAGACAATAGTTATGGGTGCTAGCTTTAGGAATGTTGAGCAAGTTATCGCTTTAGTTGGTTGTGATGCCTTGATCATATCTCCAGCTTTACTTGAGGAGCTTAAAAATCGTGATGAAAACTTAGAAGTTAAACTAACAAAAAATGATGATGTTATTACTCAAGAACCACAAATTAGTGAGTCAAATTTTCGCTGGCAAATGAATGAAAATGCTATGGCCACTTATAAATTAGTAGAGGGGATTAGATTATTTACAAAAGATACTATTGATTAGAAAAATTAAACAAAGTTTATAGTATTTAGGAGGTATATCAGAAGAGAATTTACAAGCTCCTTGAGCAACTAGAGAATATCCTAAGCAAAATCTAGCTGATAATAATCCTGGCAAACAACTTGATAAGTCTAAAAGTGATATAAAAAATACAGATAAAGAAGATCAGAATGCTAATTTAGCTACGCCAGAACCTACTAATGTCAGAAATAACCTTAGAACCAGTGATGAGGATAAATCTCTTAATAGACAAATAATGATGAATGGTCCTCAAGGAGGTTTCCAAAATAATGAACCTAGAGGTATCGTTGGTACTAGTACTAATTTCTAAAAATTCTACATCAATGTCAATACTGGGAGAATTTTGGCATTCATCCCATTGAAGTATTTTGTAATGATTACTTTTTAGATTATTTATATATTTACTAAAAGCAACATAATCAAAATCATTAGTTTGTATAAGTTTTTTATTTTTTTTAGATGATGTTTTAGTATGTTTACTTACAAAATAATTTTGAACATCAATAATAACTAAAGCATTTTTAGACATTTTATTACTCTCTTATCTGTTAAGTATGAGAATATTATCAACATTAATATTTTGCTGTTTTTTCAAAGTGATTTGCTATTTTTTTAATGTAAGGTATATAAGAGTTAAGAATATTGGATATTGAATAGCAGTAATTTCAGTACCTTTATAGATAAATAGAGGAATATATATAATATCTACATATCCATAAGTACCAAGCAGTGATACTCCTAGTAATTTGAAAATATAAAACAGTAAAGCAAGTTGCTGTTAGACAACAGCCAACATAGGATATGCTGGTAAATTTAAAATAGATGCGTTCTTTTGATATGCATAAAGAAAAGGTGTAATTAATACTATCATAATAATAATATCATTAATGCTTTCTTTTTTCACTTGGTGTAGCTTTTAAAATGCTTATTATAGTTTTACTGTCTTTTTCAAGGTGTTTAAGCCATACAAAAAAACTACAATATTAGCTAAGAGAAAATAACAGTTTAAAATCATATCACCAAAAAGCTCTCAATTATATAGTAGATAGACATATATTAGTGCTGATATAAAACCTAATAATATAAAAACACTACGTTTATATGCACATATAACACTAGCAACACCTATTGATGCTGCATAGCTTCTAAATAAATCATATAGGCATCGTAATATAATATGGTCTAATCAACCACTCGTAAAGATAATTCATAATTTGATATCATTAATTGAGATTATTTTATCTTCACCTAATGCTAATTTGATATTATCAAAAGCATTTTTATGAGCCTCCTGATCATGAAGTAAAATACTTAAATCTTCACATAATTTATCACATCATCATCAAACATATCTATAGCTTCTTTTAATATAAATACATCAGAGAATATTCCAAATAAATTTGTTGTGGATTTAAGTTGTTGATTAGTTTTTTTATATCAGCATTATAGACTGTATAATTATGGTGATTTATAAAATAACAGCTTTCTGGAGTTTTTATTTTTTTCAATTAGCTTTCTATAATGCTGGTTTTGAAAAGATCACCACTTTAGCTTTTTTCTCAAAAAGCGAACCTTTTCTATTTTCAAACATATAAAAATAAATATGATCAAATTTACGGTGATTACTGTTAAATTTGTTTACAATACAATCGACTTCTTTGCAGTTGAAACCTTTCTGAATGTCAATCATAGTTAGTAACTTAGACATTATATTTAGATTTTCTCAAGATTTAATTACTGTAATGCCAATATTTATATTGCTTTATTTCAATGTATTATTTAGCAATTTGCCTAAGTACTTATACACATTAATTTAAAAGTTTTCTCTGTACCAAATAAATCAACAAAGGGATTCAATTATACTAAATAAAGATATTTTTTTATAAATTCTATCATTTGAGATCTATTACCAAAATCTCTACCATACCAATCAAATACTTGTGATAGATAGACATCACTATTTTTTATATATAAGCCTTTATCACTATTTACCTATGCTGAAAAAACTTGGTTTAGCTGAGTGTTTATATTTTGACAGAGATAAGCTTGTTGTGAAAGATTAGGACAGCTAAGAGAAGCACAATTTAGAGCAGCATGAGTTCTAGGATCTTTCCATATTGGTCTGACTATTCTGTGCTCGATGTCATTTGAGCTTAGGTTTTTTGTATCTATTTTTATAATTTTTTCATCACATACATTAGAGCCAAACCAGCTTCTATCTATATCTGTAATTGATTTAACTGGATAGTGCTTAAGTATTATCTGTATAGTTAGCATATTATACAGGTTAAGTAAGCCAATATGCTAGCTGTTGGCTTGAATTATAATTTAGGACATCAATATCAGCATGCTGCTTGATTATTTGATCAAGTTGATGTTGATCCTGAGGTGTTACAGCTGAGTATTTTAAATAAACTTGATTGTTCTTTTTGTAGTGTATTTGTCTAGAAAGTTTTGCCAAGCTTTGAAATGTATAACTTCAGTTAAGTTTGGGTTAGATTTATCTCAATAAGCCCATAAATTAGCCTGAGGAGCACTATAAGAATAGCTATAAATAAATACAACTAATATAAATATAATTGTTTTGCTAAACTTAAACATATTTAGCATCTTTGTTACCTGATTTTATAAATATGATAAAGACTATTATATAACCGAGATCCTTTGATAACTACAAGGAAATATTATAAAATCTACTAGTTAGATTCTTTACTAAAGTGGGTTGTGTTATGACTTTTAAGTACACTAATTTTAAAATTTTAGAAGTAAGTGGTGTAAATATTAAAAAATTTTTGCAAGGGCTAACAACAGCAGACTTAAATGGATTATCAAGTTATAACGATATTTTGCTTACAGCTTTTATTAACTTAAAAGGACGAATTATTTCACTATGTTTTGTCAAGTTTATATCCAATGAGAAACTACTCTTATCAGTTGAACAAGAGGTTTTTAATAATCTACTAGGATGGCTGAAAAAGTATGGGATGTTTTCTAAAGTTACTTTTAGTCTTAATGAAGATTATAACTTATTTTTCACAAAAACTGGCTTTTTAAATCACGATATTTTAGCTAAAGATTCTCTAGCTTCTGAGATGACTTTTGAGCAAGTTCAAAAAGAGAATATCTTTAATAAACTCGCAACAATAAATGCTACTAATTTTGAGAAGTTTCTCCCTGCTGAGTTGGATTTAGACAATGTTGATAAGTTGATTTGCTACACTAAAGGCTGCTATATGGGCCAAGAAGTTATAGCTAGGATGCATTACAAAGCTAAACTAAAGAAAGAACTTGCAGTAGTTAAATCTCAGTCAGATATTGCTTATTTTGATCTAAAAGACAGTCAAGGCAAACCTCTAGCAAATGTTGTTAATAAAGTATTTGTTGATAATCAATGTTACTTGCTAGTTGTGTTTCATAAAGAGGCTCCTGAGCAAGAGTATCAATTAGATAATGGCAAAATTATAACTAAATGCTAAATCACCTTAATCCACAACAGCAACAAGCTGTCAAGTATATAGCAACACCTTTACTTGTATTAGCAGGCGCCTGTAGTGGTAAAACTAGTGTAATTATAGAGAAGATCTCTTATCTTATTGAGCAACTTTTATATTCAGCAAAAAGCATTTTAGCGGTGACATTTACCAATAAAGCAGCTAAAGAAATGCAAGAGCGTGTCAAATCGCGTCTTGATAAAGAAAAATCAAAAGGCTTGATGATATCTACATTTCACTCGCTTGGTTTATCTATTCTAAAAAAGCACTTTAGCGAGCTAGGATATAAGAAGAATTTTACACTATTTGATAGTCATGATTCTATAGCGTTGATACACGATATTGCCTATGACGAATATAAATTATCTAAGCAGAATGCTAGTTTTATCCAAGCAAAAATATCTTTTTGGAAGTCAGCACTACTTACTCCTGATCAAGTAGTGGCTAAAGATGAATTAGAAGGGCAGGCAGCTTTTATTTATCAAGAATATCAAAAATATCTAAAATCATATAACTCTTTTGACTTTGATGATTTGATATTCCAACCAATACAGTTGTTTAGAAATCACCCTGATACCCAGAAACTTTGGGTAGATAAGTTTAGGTATATATTAATAGATGAATATCAAGATACTAATGAATCACAATACCAATTGTTAAAATATCTAACTCAAGGTAAAAATAAATTTACTGTAGTGGGTGATGATGATCAATCTATATATACATGGCGAGGTTCAAGACCTGAGAATTTACGCCATTTACAAGAGGACTTTGCTGATCTAAAGATTATCAAACTAGAGCAGAATTATCGTTCTACAGGTAGAATTTTAAATGTTGCTAATGAACTTATAAAAAATAATAGTCATATTTTTGAAAAAAACTGTGGTCTAATAAAGACTATGGTGCGCAGGTTAAGATAATTAGTCTGGTAAATGATGAGGATGAAGCGCAATTCATTGCTAGTGATATATTTTTTGATAGAATAAAAACCAAATCTAAAAACTCTGATTATGCAGTGCTAATTAGAAGTAATTATCAAGCTTACTTACTTGAAAGGTATATGCAAATGCACAAAATTCCATATACTATTAGTGGAGGTAGCTCATTTTTCTCTAAAGCGGAAATTAAAGATATTATTCGTATTTGAGGTTAATTGTTAATCCTGATGATGATAGGGCTTTTTACGCGTGATAAATACCCCTAAGCGTGAAATTGGTAGTGCAACTATTCATAAGTTAGGTGAATATGCAAGCCAGCATCATTGTAGTTTTTTATACATTGCATAATTTAGAAAACTTTGAACCGCGTGATTTTACTAAGAGAAATCTAGTATCTTTTAAGAATTTAATCCTTAATACCCAACAACAGATAAACTCAAGTATCTCAGTACAATAGCTAAAAAATATAATTAATATTTTTATTGATAATATTTCGTATAGACAATGTCTAATAGACTCTAGTTCTTCTGAAAAGCAAGCTGAATTTAAGTATGCAAATGTTATTGAAGTTACTAAATGGATTGTAAATCAACTCGAAGATGAGTCATATAATGGCCTTGAGTCATTAACAGCCCTATTAAACAAAATGCTTTTAATAGATATTTTAGATAGAAATAATGAGGATAAAAATGATAATCAAGTCCAGATTATAACTATACACGCCTCAAAAGATCTAGAATTTAAAAAAGTCTATATTCTGGGGATGGAAGAGGGGATATTACCACATCAACAAAGTATAGAGGATGATTCAATAGAAGATGAGCGTCGCCTTACATATGTTGCAATCACTAGAGCTAGAGAGAATCTCACCATCACTATGACTAAACACCGTAAAAAGTTTAGGGAAAAACAAGTTTCGATTCCAAGTAGGTTTATTTATGAGTTACCAGAAACAGATTTATATTGGGTTGGTACAGAAAAAGAGTGTGCGGAAAGTCGTAAGGAAAATTCAAAACAAAATATCTCAGCATTAAAGGATATGTTTGGCTAGTTTGAGCAAATATATGATATGACTTATCTGCTTAAAATATCAAAGGTAATTATTTTGATTTCAATTGGAAAATATCACAAATTAAAAGTTCTCGATAAAAGAATTAATTGGCTATTTTTAGATGCTCTAGAGCTTGGTGAAGCAAAATTGCCTGTAGTTGAATTTGATAACATCATTAATATTGGTGATTATGTCGAAGTATTTTTGTACCATAATTCTAAATCTGAGCTTATAACTACTACAAAGAAAGTCCCAACAGTGCGAGAGGTTGCTTTATTCGCCAGTAAAAAATCTTACCAACATAGGTGCATTTCTTGATTGGGATTTGGAAAAAGATCTTTTTGTGCCATTAGCAGAACAACATCGTCCTTTTGAGATTGGTAAGTCTTATATTGTTTACCTCTATCTTGATAAGATTAATGGCAAAATTATGGCGTCTTCAAAAATTAATAAGTTTATAAAAGATTATGCTGGTGATGAACTAAAAACTAATCAAGAAGTAGATCTTATAATTGCTAACTCAACAAATATATATAGGTTGCAAAGCGATTATTAATAATAACTACTGGGGTATACTTTATTTCCGTAGAAGTCTTTAGAAAATTGAATTTTGGACAGTCTACTAAAGGATATATTAGAAATATCCGTGATTATGGTCGTATAGATTTATCGTTACAGTTAGTACATAAAGATTTAGCTAAAAATGCCGCACTTATCGAGAAATATCTCATAGCTCATGATAGTTCAGCATCATTTAATGATAAATCTAACCCAGAAGATATCACACGCGAATTTGGTATCAGTAAAGTAGCATTTAAGCGTGCTATCGGGATACTTTTGAAACAAAATAAAATTGTGATAAGAGATAGTGGTATCTATTTGAATGGTTAATTAATAGAAATTTATTGTTGAGCTTTTGTATGAGCTGCTTCTTTAGCTTGTTGTTTTTTATCTTCATTTAGTTTTGCAAGTTTTTTTGCCTTATCGTCAACATGAGAGAATCCTTTTTGTGCAGCTAATTGAAGTGGTTTTTCACGCTTGGCAACGCGAGCTTTTTGTTTTTCAGTACCCTTTTTATCATAACAATGATAACAGCTTATGTCCTTGACATACTCAGGGCATTTTTTATCATCTTCTGTGATTGGGCATACGTCAAGCAAAACACTGATCATAGTTACCTTTTTCAAGATCATGGTTTACAGCAACTCTTGAGTCAAACATAAAGCATCCACCTTACCATATAGATTTTTCTTTCGGTACTTCTTCTAAATACTTAAAAATCCCACCTTTTAGATGATAGACTTCTTCAAAATCTTTGGCTTTAAGTAATCTGTGGATTTTTCACATTTAATCCTACCAGTACAAAACATAGCTACTTTTTTATGTTTTTTATAGTCGAGTTGCTAATCAACATATTGAGGAAATTCGTGGAAATTAGGTTAATAGCATTTTTAAAAGTACTAATTTCTATCTAATATTCATTGCGAGTATCAATAAGCACAGTCCCATGGTCAGAGATCAACGCATTCCAATCTTTAGGTCTATATATTTACCACAAACTTTGTTAGGGTAAATCTCATCAATACTCAGAGTAACAATATCTTTTTTTAAGCTTTACTTTTGAATGATAAAATGGCACTTCTTGATGATATGACTCTTTATAATCAATACCTATTAGACGTGGATCTGATTTTAAATAAGCTAGTAGGGTCATCTATACTTTTAAGTGTCCTGCAACAGTACCATTGATTCCTTCATTAGCCAAGATTAGTGTACCTTTGACATTATTTTCATCATGGTATCTAGAAGAGATTGGGGTATAACCTCAAAATCTTCTAATGTAACAAATTTATACATTGTGCAGACAACTATTTGTGACATATTTTTCCTAAAAATTATTTGATTTAATGAACATAAGATTTGAAATTATAAAATACTATATTAGTAAAATAAATCAGCTAGAAATAAATATTTGAGATTTTAGCTTATATTATATTCAAATTTAAAAACTAAACATTAGAAAAAATATTATTAGTTTTATTGACTGCTAATACTTTAACTTATACTTACAGTGATAATCAAAGTAAACAGAAAGAAAGTAGTTTGGACACCTATATTTTATGCAATACAGCCTCTATTAGATATTAAAAAAACCTGTTTCTTAAGAATTTTGTTTGACCCATATACCAAACACTCTACAAACACCTATCAGTCAAATAAAAAAAGCGAAAGCTGAAAATGGAGTCTATATAAAATACCTTAATTATAAAACAACTAATAAGCATAAACTAGGTTTTAATGAAGTTAATGCTGTTGAAGTTTGGACAGTTGATACTAAAGGTAATAAAACCTAGAGCTTACCAATGTGGCAGTATCAACAAAACTTAATTGACCCATCAGTTACAAATATAGTCTAGGCTACTAATGAATGTAAAGGGAAGTTTGTTAGAGTACCTAGCATGTCTGGCTGATTGGGCAGATTTCTTAGTTTTTTAACGTTTAATGTTCTACTTTTAAGTTAAATGATTTATTATTTTGGAATGACTTATTTGAATTAGTAGATAATAAATGTTCTTTAAAAATCTTACAGCATTTAAAATCACAGATATTAATATAGATATATTTGAAGATTCTCTGAATAAGCTAGTATTTGTTCCATGCAGTAATTCACAGCGATCATCACGTGGGTTTGTAAATCCGTTTATTAAAGATGAGAAGTGCCTATTTAGATTTAATCACCTTGCGGCATTTTGCTTGATGAATGAGGAGAAAATTCTCCCAGCTCAAGTAATAAATCAATAAGCACAAGAGTATATAGAAGAGCTTGAGCTAACTAGATATGTAAGCAAAATAGAAAAAACACAAATAAAAGAGGATATTGAACAGAAACTGTTGCCATTAGCATTTAGTAAATTTAAAAAAACTTATGGATACCTAGATTTAACAAATAATTATCTAGTTATAGACAGTGTGTCTGAAAAACAAATTACAGAGGTAGTGGACTTACTACAAAGATGTAAAGCACGATTTGAGCCTATAATCAAAGAAGAAACAGATATTTTAACAGAGTGGTTTGTAGATAATACTTATCCAGTTGATATTGAGATTGCTGAAAAGTGCAAGCTTACTAGCGCTATTGGTGATAGTATTGTAAATATATCATGCCAAGGTAGTTCTATGCTTAATGATAATATCAAAGCATTTATACAAAGTGGTGGCTATATCATAGACTTAGCAATAATTTGGTGTGAGCAACTTGTGATGACAGCAAATACTAAATTACAGTTTAAAGCGGTTAAGTTTTTAGATGGTATTAAGGATTTAAACAAAGAAGATAACTCTAGGCATGAAGTTGACTTACTTTTGATGGCAGATGTTTTTGCTAGACTTATAAATGCTATGCAAAACTGGATAGTAGAGGAGAATTAACGATATGATATTAGATGATAACCAATTGAAGGCGTATGAGTATGGTTTAGTACATCATCCAAATCTTAGAGAAGGCTGCAAGATTTCTTTAGAAAAAGATATTTTGAGTATCGAACTAGCTGAAAATAATGCTATTTTAGAAAAAATTTTCAAGCACGATAAGACCAAAACTGGCTTGGTAGCGCTACCCAAAAGTGAAGAAGTCAAAGAGATGCTAGGCTTTGATTTTTCGAATTTAATATCAATTATGTGCATTAGGTAATTTTATAAGAATAGCTACTTTTTAATATTATAAATGCTACTAGCTAGATATTGATTAGATTCAAAAAATAAATAAAATTAGTTTTTTAAACAAAGAAATGTACAAAAGCTAAGAAAGAATCTTTGAGCTAACTAATAAACTTAAATGTAGCTGTTTAAAACTAAGATTATATAAAAAGTAGGTGGCTAACTGGTGATGTTTGCTAATTATCAGCAAGCAACTGACTGCTCTTACAAATATTTGCCACGGAAACTTTGAGTTTTGATGAGTATTAGATACTATGTATGGTATTTCTTAAAACATATAATGCTTAAAATTAAGTTGATAAAAAATAAACTCTATATGGATATATTTAGCGAATTTGTTGAGATTGAAAAATTTACACCTATAAAAATTTGTAATCACTCGGTCGATTTAGGATTATTTTTAAATAGCTCTAATTCTAATATTGGCGATATATCTATAATTCCTAGTCAACAGAAAAATGATATATAAATATACAAACCCAGAGGATAGAAATAAAAGGTTTATAGCTAGAAAAAATTATATTTTTATCTAAAAAATATAGATTAGAGTATTTTGATACTAATAATTACAATAAACCAAAATTTAAATATCATCAAGATATTCATTTTAGTTTTTCTTATGCTAAGGAGTGTATATTTATTGGGATATCAAGCTTAGAAATAGGCATAGATATTGAATATATAGATAAATCATTAAATGTAGAACAATTAGCACATATAATAATGCACCCAGCTGAGTTTGATTATTTTTGCTCTCTAGCTACAAAAGACAAACGAAAATTCTTTTTTAGAGTTTTTAATCTAAAAGAAGCTATTATAAAAGCCATAGGAATTGGGCTTTATTATGATATAAAGTCTATAAATATCTTAGATATTGATAAAAATAATAATTATAGCTTTGAAAATTACAAATTTAGCATTAGAGAATTTGAATATATTACTCAATTTAGGCTATCAGTCTGTCTAATTAATAAATAAAATAATCATTAAGCTAAATAACAACTAAACCAAAATTGATCCACCTATAAATAGTAAGATCAACTACATTAGTTAACCATAAGCCAACAACAGAAAAACTAGTGATAATTGTTGATGTGGTTTTTTATGTAAAAGTAGTAGTTTTTTGAATTTGAATATCCTAAGTATCAACTTATCTTGCTACATTTCTAATAAATCAAACCTTTTGGATATGAATGAATAATTATACTTAGACCAATTTTCTATAATATTCTAGATATTAAAGATAAGTGATCGACTTTAAAATATAAAATATTAAAGTTGTTAGCATAAAAGTTTAAATTATTTTTCTTAATAAAATATCCATGGTGATTTGTTGCTTTAAATAAAGTAATTTCTATATTCCTTAACTTGCCTGTTGGTTTAGTTTTACCTAAAATAATATCAATATCTTTGCTATCTAAAATTCTTTGTGCATAATTTTTGTCTAACTTACTTGTAAGCTCATATATATTATTCTTCAACATTTCTTCCTCCCTTACTTGGGGTAAAGTGAGCATGATATTTTTCTTTTCTACCTTTTGGTATATATGGGTCTAATAATATTAATTGAATATTATTAAATTCTTGTCTTTCTAATTGATAAGACATTTCTATAGCTATTACGCCACCTAAAGACCAGCCAAACATATATACGGTTTCATTTTTAGATAGATTT
>LVCE01000002.1 GCA_002095075.2 Francisella endosymbiont of Ornithodoros moubata
AAATCTATCTAAAAATGAAACCGTATATATGTTTGGCTGGTCTTTAGGTGGCGTAATAGCTATAGAAATGTCTTATCAATTAGAAAGACAAGAATTTAGAAATATTAAGGCTATTATTTTAAATTCTCATTTTTCTACAGGCCGGGTATTTGAACATCATCCTCAGTTTGATCCTAATAAAGGTGGTAAAATTATAGATGAAGTCATAAAAAAAATAGTAGCTAATTTCGATCAAAAACATATTAATAGAGTCTTATCAGCTAAAGATACTGAATTTAAACTAGGGCAAAGTACTCCTACTGGAAGGTTAAAACATACTGAAATATGTTTTTTCAGGGCTATGGATAATCCAGGATATAAAATAAAAGATAATAACCTGAGTAAATACAGTAAAAACTTTAGTTTTATACCTATTACAGGTGATCATATGCAATTAATGCCCCAGATTATTAAAAATTGGCACAATTATCAAAAGTCATTTGCTAATTTTGATTTTGGTTGACATTATCAACCAATACAAATGAGAAAAAATGCTATCTTAAGATTAATTAACACATATAAGAAAGTCACCTTATCTATTTGTACAACTATTATTATTAGTAGTGCTTATATATTAGAAGTATTTGATTTTGTCATTGAACCATTAGCATAATTAAGATTTTTTATTTAAAAGGCTGTTGAATAAATATCAAGTTTTAATTAAAGACTGTAAACCATATCTATATTTACTGAATGAAGAATATTTTTTACTTAAATACTTTTCGTCTCACCTGTTAATTATGCTATATATGCATCTTTTTCTATTATTGGAAAAATTTCAAAAAAACATAATTGGAAATAGGTTGGAGAATAATTAAAAATTAATTAAGGACAACTTCCTAATATATTGATTATAAAAATAATATTGTTATGGCTATTTTTCTGGATTTGGAAATGTCATTCCAAAAAATCTACTATCAAGGGAAAAAAATTTTGATTTAAAAAAATATATCTAACTCATCTCTTAATTATATTGTTAAATCACAATCTTGTGAATTGACTAATTGAATAGTTAAATAGCTGTTCTAGTTTAACTGTAACCAATAGCTTAAAAATCATGATACTATTATAACTTGACCTGCCTTGATTTGAGCTATCTTGAAGATATACCTTTAAGAGTTTTTCTAAATTTATCAAAGTTTGTAAGCTTATTTAGCTTCACAAATTTATTATTAGTGCCTATTGACTTTTCTATTTCCAAGAAGAAATCCTATTATAAAAAATAAAGCATTTAATTGTTCCTAATATAGCTCTTTGATAAAGAACCTATGGATTAGTAGTTTTATAGACTTAATTTTCTGTGAAAAATGTTTATGTAAGTTTATGTTAATCCTAAATTGTAATCTAGAATCAGCTAAGTTCTGACGAAATCTATCGGTTAGAGTGTTGGAACATAGTCATAGTCATAGCCATAGCTAATATCTACCGTCTTTTGAGTTACTGAACCATCAGCTAACTCGATTGCTAAAGAGAATTTGTCGCTTTTATTTAACTTTCTAAAGATATTAATAAGTTGCTCTATAGATATATAATCACATATAATCAGAATGTAACCAAAAACTAAAAATATGATCTTGTAAACTAAAATATTCTGATTTAGCTGCAAAAGTTAGTTGTACTCCTTGAACTTGTGTTTCAACATTAACTACTTCAAATGGTAATATCCGTGTCGAAATTGATAAATATAAAATTTGCTTTTGTTTTAGTATATCAACCCTAACTTGCTGTTCTAGATCAATGTAATTACTATCATCTTCTAAATAGCAATCTGATATCTTGATATAACACCCCCTGAAATGTACGAGTTAACATATGAGGAAAATGACTCTTTACTTTAGATGAATACAGACATCTTGTATAATTTCTAAAATTTTTTTCTAGTTGTGTCTGTAACTGATTAAGGGCACTCATGATCTCTTTTACAGTAATATTATTATTCTGAGAGAATCCATTCATAAAATACCTTACTAAATACTATTTGTTAAGCCAATTGGATAATCAATATCAAAAGAAACCTTTGTATTGTCATTATTAAAAACTCCAAGTAAAAGTATTACCATTATGAGCTGCTGATTTTAATAACTTCCAAAAAGACCAACTACCTTCTTTTGCTTGTTCTGCTACGAGATTTTTATTGTTACTAACTAGAGCAGTTGATGAAACTTTATCTAGCCACCACTGGACTTCAAAAGTTTGCTTAACACCACTAACACCAATATCAAAGATACTATTTTTATCCTTAAAGGATTACCAAGATGTTTCAAAATGATCATAACTTGGTAAAAGCTGAGGTAGTTAAAGTAAACTTTATTGGTTTTGATTTACCGTTAGTATACCAAAGAAGTTGTACTAACTCTTGTATCTTTTAGTATTCCTTGAACTGCTTATCAGTAAGCCATTTATCACTATTATAGTTCTTTAATTAGTATGGCAATCTTTACATAAGACTCCCAAAATGAACTTTACTTACCAATCATATTTGTTAAGGCATCAACACTTATCTCATCGTTAGAGTTTTCTTTAAATGAGAAAGAGTCAAATATTTTATTATATGTTGGTTCTAAGTTTTTATCCCAATAGTTTTGAACATATTGCTCAAGTAATTTTGTTGTTACTTGCTCACAAGCTAGGACAGCTGATCAAATTCTGGAGTTGATTTAACAGCTTTTAAAAACTCATTCATATCTGCTTGAAAAGAATAATTACTATTATGGTAAAGTTCTATAAGCATTTGTGGATCGGACTTTGCTTTATTTAACAGATCAATATATTTATCGAGAAATTTATTATAATCGTTAATATTATTTATAAAAGTTACTAACCCACTTAAATCTATTTTCAGACAAAAATAAATCTTTTACTTCTAGAACATTTTTCTGAATAGTTGACATTGTGGATTTTAAATCTGTTGATGAGTTAATTTCTTTTAATCTTAGTACAAACTATCAACATCATTAAATTTAACTTCTAGCATTTGAGTTATCTGCTGATAAAATTGTTATAAGCTACTATTTTAATTCTTATTTGGTAAAAGCTCTATTGCTTGAGCATAACTAGTATCAAAAACCCAGCTGTATCAATAACAATATTACAGACTCTTTCAATATTATACTTATTTGTTTGGGTAAAAACCCAATTATAGTGATTTTTTATAAATATTGAGATCATTTCAATATAATCTTTTAATAAATTTTTAATAAATAGGTTCTAATATGCTCAATTATACCATTTCTATTTATAACACTATAACCATTAGACTGTATACTAAGTTGTATCAGCTTAAAACCGAGATTTGTCGCTAATGAACCAATAAATGCTGGTGGTAAAGCCGCTTTTAAATAGCTAAGAGGAGCCTGAACTTACTTCACTCAAAAGTTGATGAATATGTTCTCTGCTATTACGTCTGTATATTTATTAGACTGATCAATAAGAGTACTCATCTTAGTAGTATCTTTAGAAGTTTTAAAAGCACTTTCTATTTTATCTTTAGTATCTGTACCTATATTATTACTGTTGTTACATGTTTTTTTCTTTATCTGCTTGTGCTTTTAAAGCCTAACCTAATTACTATACTTGCCAAATATTTCGTTATCTAAAAAACTCTTAACTTGACTTTTAATTGTTAATTGATCTCTACATAAGAATGCCCATAATTTTTCTATATTTGAAACATGTTCATTTAAATTATGAATACCGTGAGTATCTGCTAGCAGTGATGTATTAAGGTTAGATAATGCAGTTCCAACCTTCTCTTTTCATATCAAAGTAATCATTATAAATACTTTGAGTATTTTGAGCGTTTTGGACATTATCTATTACTGAAGCATAATGAAAAACAACTAAGGTTATAAATAAGTAATGACTAGTAATAAAACATTTTTTAGAATTTTCTTTCGCTAGCTGTATTAAATTTTTAAATTAGTAAAAAAAGTATTAAGTTTATCATCTCTATTTAAAATTGTCTTAATACGATTAGCTTGTTCGACTTCAGAACTTGCTATATAATTTGTATGAACCCCTTGATTTTTTAACATTCATTGCTAAATTCCCTAGAGTTTTACTTACAAAGTTTTTATTTGATTGTAAGTTATAAAGTTCAATAAAATTATCAATTCCTTTTAAGAAAGCTAACTTCAAAACTTCTTCAGAAATAAGTTTAAATTCCATGGCTAAGTCTCCTTTAAATATTAGTTGTATGTTTTTGGAATAGTTATATTTATTAATTAATTTTTACTTCCATTATAAATCGCTTAAACTCCCTTATACTTTATTTTCGATATAAAAATATTAATAACTGAAATTGCCTGAAATATTTCTGATATGTAACAGTTTGTATCTTTTTAGATCTAAATATAAAGAAATCATCAATTTAATTGAGACTACTTATATGTTTTCCCTATTTTTATTTCTGTTATTTAATTGTGATTGTTTATTCTTGAATAAAATGTGAAAACTTCTAATAATCATCAAGAATTTTTATCATTATTTGACTAAACTTCTCTGCAGTATCACTTTCCTCAGCGCGAGCATAGTGCAAATCAAAAAGTGATAATTTACTTCTAAATACAAAATCAATAAAGTTAGTTGGATCTGAAGCAACATCCTTCATTGTTTTTTGAGAATTATTTTGAATATAATTTACTATATTGTCAGACCTTAACTCTCCATTAGTCGCACGTCTATCTGAAAGATAAAATTCTTTATCTTTATACTTTATCAAATTATAATCTTTTTGAAGTGTGCGATTTCTTTGTATAAGTTTCCAATACTTAAATTCTGTGTCCATAAATACATGATCTTGTAACTGTTGTAAACAAAAGTGTATAATAATTGTAGGTAAATTAAGCCTTAGTTCGAGGGTGTAGTAGTTTGTAACTATTTTTAAATAAAATTTTATGGAGAACTTTTAATGAAACTTTTTCTTAAAAAGATTTGGAATATTTTAATGTGGGCAAGGATAACAGCATTTCAACTTTACTCTTTTGCAGTAATTGGTGGCTGTAGTATCCTCATAAATATTTTTGCATTTTTTAAACTACCTTTAGCATGGAGAATGGCTGTTTGCTATGTATGGACTTATCTTTATTGGATAGGTATGTTAGTCTTTTTACAAGTCTTCATTCGTATAACAGGTCGTGTAAATATAGATAAAGATTACCCGTGTATCTATGTTTCTAAACACCAATCTATGCTTGAAACTTTTATGTTTTATGGATTGCTTGGCAAATGTCATTTTATCATGAAGCAAGAGCTTTTTGAAACTCCGATTTTTGGTTCTGCTATGAAAAACTTAGGTAGTATTGCCATAGATAGAGATAAACCAAGAGAATCATTAAAAAAAGTTGTCACAGATGGAAAACAGAGTTTGGCTGATGGTATAAATGTGGTTATTTTCCCTGAAGGAACACGAGTTAATGTTGGTGAATACCCAGAATTTAAGCGTTCAGCAATGAAATTAGCAGCAGATGCTAATGTATATATTATTCCTGTTGCGCATAATTTTGGTAGATTCTTTCCAAAAAAATGGGGACAAGTTATAAAACCTGGTATAGCTAGGATGGATTTCGGTAAGAGAATAGATCCTAGAGATTTTGACTCAAAAACTCTAACAAGCTATTGTCATAAAGTCATAACTGAGAAAACTAAAGAGTTTAACGGTTAAAAGAGGTAAACAGATGAAAAAGATAGTTCATCTACTACTAGTAGCAAGAATGCAAGTTTTTAAAATATATGCATATATTGTGCTACTGCTATGCTGTATTTTAATGAATATAGTGGGAGTTTTAGGTGCTTCTTTAAAGGTTAGACTATTTGTCTGCTGGATATGGTCTTGCTTATACCGTTTAGGCGTACTTATCCTGTTGCAAATATATGTAAAAATAGATGGTAAAGAAAATATTCCTAACTATCCGTGTATCTATGTTTCTAAACACCAATCTATGCTTGAGACTTTTATTTTTTATGGTGTAGTGCGCAATTGTTGTTTTGTCATGAAACAAGAACTTCTTGAGAAACCAATCTTTGGGAAGGCTAATATTTTTGCTAAAGCAATAGGAATAGATAGATCTAAAGGGATTTCAGCAATTAAAAAAGTACTCGAAGATGGTAAAGATAGAGTGTTAAATAAAAATCTTAGTATCGTAATATTTCCTGAGGGAACTAGAGTCTCTGTAGGTGAATATCCAAAATTTCATCGTTCTGCAATGAAATTAGCAACGGTTACAAGTATACCAATTATACCTGTGGCACATAATTTTGGCTTTTATTTTGGGCGTAAAAAAGGTGATTTTATTAAACCTGGTATTGCTAGAATGTCTTTTGAAAAGCCTATAGATCCTAAAAACTATTCTGTCGCTGAATTAACAGATTTGTGCTATGACATCATTAATGATAAAACAAAATCTTTTGGTGGCTAAAATTCTTATTTGATACAAAATTCAGCAATAATTGGATTATGGTCAGATATTTTTTTACAATCTAGCACCGCAGCTTTTTCAAGATTTAACCCTCGATACAAAACAAAGTCTAAGTGGTTATTTTGGAAAGATTTAACCAACTGAGGTTCATCTATAAATGTCACTTTAAAACAGAATTCTCGACAAAAATCTTTTATTAGCTTAACTCGTTTTCTATTCCAAGTATTAAAATCTCCGGCAATTATAATTGGATATTTGTATTTATCTGGAGCGATAAATTCTTTTATTTTCTCAAACTCATACTCATAAACTTTATTACTTTTAAAGTTTATCGCATGGATATTTACAACGATTAATTTAGTATTGTTGATACCTAGATGTGTTATCAAAGAAGCTTTGTGTGTATTTATAACTGACTCACGATGAGTTGTAAGTATTTTGATATTCTTTAACACTGGATAATGACTAGCAGTTGCCACACCATAGTTATGTGAACGTAATATAATATTTGAAGCAAAATTTACATAAAATTTATCTATAGGAAACTTACTATCATGGTGATGAACGGCTTCTTGCAAGCAAAAAATATCAACATTATAGTTAAAATATACATGTCTGATATATGCACTAAAAGCCTCAGAATCTTTATAATCTATCTTATAGGAATTCCAACTCATCAAGCAGAATTTTCTAGATTTATTATCTTTTGAGTTTACTGCAAACATCTAAACACTTAGCGCTGGCTTAGCATAGTTTTATTATATATTAAAATTATTAGATAAAATCATATTAGTTAGGATCTGTTTCAATAAATCTCAAAATTATATAACCCAAAAACCCTTAAAGAACTGAACCTACAATTACACCTATTTTTATAGCATTTAGTAAATAATTATCATTAAAGGCAAAAACTCCTATAAACAACTCATGGTAAAGCCTATACCACACAACAAGCTTATACCATATAGCTGTAAATTTGATAAAGATTCGCCAAGTTTAAACAATTTTAATTTCTTAAAAATTGCTAATATTGAAAAAATACTAAGCTGTTTACCGACAAATAAGCCCAAAATAATACCTAGCGTAATAGGTTTAAACAGTATAGAAAAATTTATCCCAACAAAAGTTATACCAGCATTAGCAAAGGCAAAAACTGGCAGTATAAAATGATAATCCAAGGATGAAGTTAAACCTCCTAAAATCAGCTGGAAAATCTTTATCACCCTCTCTAAAAGGTGTACACAGTATGGTAGTAAAACCAGCTAAAGTCGCATGCACCCCAGATTTAATCGTACAAAAACAAGAAAAAAAGCCAAGCACAACATATACTGAACTTCTATTTACCTTAAAAATTCAATTGCAAATAATCATCTCAATGATAAAAAGTGTTCCTAAAGATAACGGAAAGTAAAGATAAAGATTTGGTATAAAATATTGCTATGATTGCTATTGAAGCTATATCATCAAAAATAGCTATAGTAATAACCAACAATTTTAATTTAGCTGGAACTCTCACACCTAGTAATGCTAATATTTCCAAAGTAAATGCTATATCTGCAGCTGATGGTATTGCCCAACCATTAATAAGTTTAATATCATGATTTATTGATAAATATATCAAGCTTGGCATCCCAAATCTGCAAATGCTTCTATGGCTGGTGTTATTACATTTGATAGCTTTGAAAGGATCCCCAACGATAATTTCTCTTTTTATTTCTAAACCAATATACAAAAAATATAGTGCCATTAAACCATCATTAATCCAATGCATTAGATTTTTATCAATTACTAGGTTTTCTATCCCAAGTTTTACATTGATAGTTTCAAGCATTGCATAGTAGCTTGCTAGTGGCGAGTTATTGACAACAATAGCTAATAACACCGTAGAAAAAAGAATTAAACCACCAATGAGCTCTTGATTTTTTTGACTTGCACTCATATTTATTGGTTACTTAGATATTTGTTTATTATTTATTATCCAATAGCTTAAGATATAATTCTACTTATACAAAAATTATTCACAACCAATGAAAACCCTCCCAAAAGCTTGGTATGCTATAGTTCATATTAACGAAATTAAATCTAAACCTCTCAAACTAAAAGATTTGGTAAAAACCTAGTAATTTGGCGGGACTCAGGAAAAATAGTTGCAATGTAAAACCGTTGTCCTCACTGTGGAGCTGAATTAAGCTTAGGTAGGATTTGTGATAATGCTATAGCATGTCCATTTTATGGTTTTAGGTTTGACCAGCATGGCAACTGTATATTTAACCCAGAGACACAAGTAGCTATTCCTAAATTAAAAATAAAATATTTCCAATCAAAGTTGTTGTAGATATGATTTGGATAAATATTTTTGATGAAGAGCTTGATAATAGCTATGCCTTTGAATTTGCTCAACACTTATGATGATGATTTTGCTGGTAAATATTCACTACTTACAGATATTTAGCATAACAATATCCGTCACTGTATCGAAAACCAACTCGACTATATGTACTTTTAGCTACGGTGCATAAAAAATCTATTGGTAGAGGATATAAAATTCCTCAAGATATAACCCTAAATATCACATCTGAATATATAGAAGCTTTAAAGCAGCAATGTATAATTTTGAAATATATATACCCTAACTTTTGGCTTCTAAATAACGATGATAAACTAAAAATTTGTGTTTACTTTGCACCAATTAATGAACATCCGACAAAATTATATTTAGTAAACTACCGTAAAGTTTATGACTAGTAAAATAATCAAACCTTTAGCTAATTTAATCTTTAGTATAACCAATAAAATAATACTTAAAGAAGATAAAAGAATTATTAAAACTCAAAAATATGATGATAACTACAATACTCAAGATTTCTTACTACGCCACGATCAAATTATCAAAGAATTTAGAAAGATTTGGAATGACTAAAAAATCAAAAAACATTCTCAAAATATCACAAATACTATACAATCAAAATATATTCTAAAATTTTATAAGGCTTATGAAATACAGTCTATTAGTTAGAGTTTTACATGCTTTACTTGCTTTTTTGATAATAACACAACTTATTTTAGGCTTTGGCTATACTAGCAATTTTTTGACTCTGGCTGGATTATAAATCTACATAAATCTTTTGGAGTTGTAACCTTTTTTGTGATTCCTTTACTAGTTATAGCTAGAATTATAAGCGTTAGGCCTGCGTATAAGCCTCCATTACCACTATTTCAATTACTAATAGCTAAAGTTGTACATTTAGGGATATACATCTCAGTATTTAGCATAGCATTTTCTGGAGTTGTAGGTTCAATGCTCACGGCCTTTTCATGGAAGGTATTTTTTATTATCCCATTTCCAGCTATTAACAACAAATGTCCCTTTAGGAGCAGAGGTTTTTAGTTATCATTATGTTTTTGCTTCAATACTATTTATATTAGTTATTATTCATATAGCGGAGTCTTTATTTCATCAACTAATAGTGAAAGATAATATCTTGAATACAATGAAATAATTTAATAAGTATATAAAAGGAAAACAAAAAATAAATGTGCTACAAAAAAACAAGGTAAAGCACTACTATTATAAAGTTTAGGCGGTATGCTTGAATTTTATAATTTTATTATATACGCTCTTCTTGCTAGTTATATTTCTAAGCTTTTCTTTCCAGTTCAATCGGCGATTACATCCTTATTAGTTCCTTTTAGTACTTATGTCTTGTAGACTATTTAGTGATATTATTTTCGGTCATTTTGGTGATAAATATTGAAGAAAAAAACTTTCACAATCTCTATTTAATTATGGCTTTATTAACTTTTTTGATTGGTATATTACCTACTTATAATAGTGTTGGTATATGGTAAATATTTTGCTTGTACTATGTAGGATAGCTCAAGGGATTTCTGTAGGGGAGTGAAATACCTGGTGCTATTACTTATGTTGGTCAAGCTGTTCCTGATAAAGGTGGTTTTATGCCTACGGTAATTTTTGGGTTCTTGATACTTGGAGTTGCTATAGGTTTTATTCTCTAAAGCTTACTATTAAAGTTCTTCACACGCTAGACAATGCTCTTTTATGGCTGGTGTATACCTTTTATTTTAGGTGGTCTATTTGGGCTAATTGCATAATATCTTAGACGTTACTTATTGATGTCAAAGATTTCGGTCCATTTATAAAAGTGGAGTTTTCTCTACCTATTACAAAGATGTTTCTAACTCATAGCTAGAACTTAATCTATTCATCGATAATAGTCTCTTTCGGTGCTCTTTGTTGGGGTAATATTCCTGCGATGCTAATTGATTTATTTAAGCAAGATGTTCAGCTATACAGGTATAAGGTTTTGCTTATAATTTAGGTTTTGCAGTTTTTAGTGGTCTAACTCCAATGATTGTAATCAGCCCCATAAAATTCTCAAACAATAACCTAGCTCCTGCATACATACTAACTATCGGTGCGATAATCACACTTATAGCAATGATTATAAACTTTTTGATCCAAAGAAAAACAGTTTTAAAATAGTTATTTTAAACTCAATACTATACTAAAAAAGTATCTAAAGCAGTTCTCAAAATCGGTAACTTGTCTAGCGTAGATATTGAGTCTTTTGAGTTTTGGTTTCCTATTGCTGCAAAAGAAAGTATTTTAGAACAAGCAAAGCTAGAAATTATACATGAGCAATCCATAGCAAAGTGCAGGACTTGTAAGCGTGAATTTGAATTAACTAAACTATACGAGCAGTGCCCAAACTGTCGCAGTTTAAAGAAAGATATTCTTAAAGGTAAAGATGTGTTCGTAGAGTCGATAGTTTTTAATTAAGGAGTTAAATGTATACAACTTGTGGCTGTGACGATAGCTAAAATCATCACCACCATCACCATACAGATGATGCTATTAAGTTAGAAAAAGCAATATTAGAGCAAATGATCAATATGCTCAGCAAAATAGAGATGTATTAGCTAAAGATAATAAATATTGCGCTTAACTTTGTATCAAGTCCTCGCTCTGGTAAGACATCTCTACTTAAGAGAACTAATTAAAGAGCTTGATAGTGAGTATCCTATCGCAGTTGTTGAGGGCGGTCAACATACTGATCTTGATGCAGAAAGAATCCGTAAGACGGGAATAGAAGCTTATCAAATCAATACTGGTAAAGCTTGTCACTTAGATGCCCATTGGTCATGCTTTTGAACATCTGGGTGATATTAAAAATGGTTTTGTAATGATTGAAAATGTTGGTAATTTAATCTGTCCAGCAATGTTTGACCTTGGCGAAAAGCATCGTGTCGTGGTTATCTCAACTACAGAAAGTGCAGATAAGCCGCTTAAATACCCTGATATGTTTCATTATGCAAATATAGTTGTTATCAATAAAACAAATCTTATTGAAGATGTTGATTTTGATATCCAAGAATGTATCGCAAATATTAAAAAGATTCGTTCATGTCAAAATATTTGAGTTATCTGTAAAAACTGGTGCTGGTTTTAATAGTTGGTTGGACTGATTAAGGTCTTTGAAATAAAGTTAATTAATAAAATTATTTTAAAAACTAATGTATCAATAACTAACAAATAGGTAAATTATGAAAACATTAGAACAAGGGCAATTAGTTCCAAACTTTAAACTAGAGAATCAAAATCAAGAGTAAGTATAATTAAGTGACTTCACGGGCAAAAGAAATGTACTAATTTACTTTTACCCCAAAGCGATGACTCCTGGGTGTACAGTCCAAGCTATAGACAAAACGCCTAAAAAAGTTTGAAGAGAAAGATAACTTATCAGTACAACTTCTAAGTGATGAAGATCATCATGTTGCCGAGCTATATGGTGTATGGAGCGAAAACAAATTTATGGAAAAAGTATATGATGGAATCCATAGAATAAGCTTTTTCATTGATACAGAAAACAAAGTACAACATGTATTCGAAGGATTTAAAACCAAAGAGCAGCATGATCTAGTATTAGACTATACCGAGAGCCATAAAACTCATAACCTGTAAAAATCTTCGTAACAAGAAAGCGGTATAAGTTGTCATAGACAACAAAACCACTTTACTAAAAGTGGAAAAAATGCAATAAGTCATAACAAAAATTCTCGCCAATGGTATAGGCTTTTACCCTTTTATCTATTACCTTGCAAAAGAATTAGGCTTAAATGGCTCGGTACAAAACACCCAAAATGATGTTGAAATAATTCTACAATGTGATGAGTCTGTTGCAGATAGCTTCATAGATAATATGAAATCTAAGCTACCTCCACTAGCCTAGTATAGAAACTATTGAGAAGACAGTTTGTCAGACTGAAAATAACTTTACAGATTTTAATATTTTAGAAACTCAGCAAGGCAATTCTATTACTAAAATTCCTGCTGATACAGCTAGTTGTGATTTGTGTTTAGATGATATTTTTAACCCTCAAAGTCGTTACTATCTATATCCATATATAAGCTGCTATATTCACTATGGACCAAGATTTAGCACAATACAAAGTCTACCTTATGACAGAGATAAACCACCTATGTTGATTTTCATTATGTAATGACTGTTAAATCAGTTATATAAATCCTTTAGATAGACATTACCATGCTCAAGCCGTTGCATGCTATAAATGCAGTCCAAAATTGTAAAAGAAAAAAATATCCAAAATATCTCTGTAGAAAGTGCTGATAGACCCGGTTTAAATTTACTGACTTATCTAGATGATAGCTACGATAAAGTCATTCTTATAGATGCTGTATATGCCAAAGTAACACCTGATAGAGAATTCTATTTCAAAGCTAAAGATATCCTTGTTTTTTTATCATCTCATAGTGTTGGTGTAGCCCCATCTTTAGCATTAGCTGATCCTATTAGGGTAGATATTGATAATGTCGAGTTTTATGGAGTAGAAGCACAAAGAGTTTTTGAAAAAGACGAGGTGCTTTCTGATGTGGTTAAGAAAACTATAGACATAATACTTGATAAAATTTTATACAAAGTTGGAATTACTTTTTGATCCCTCCATTAAAGAAGCATTATTTAATGTTATATTTGCAATCCCCTCTAAAGCTTCTTTAGTTAAAAAAGCTTGATGAGCAGTTACTAAAACATTTGGAAATGTGAGAAGTCTTTCAAAAATATCATCAGTCAAGATTTCTCCGGACATGTCTTTAAAGAAAATATCTTTTTCATACTCATATACATCTATAGCTAACCCAGCTATAGATTTAGATTTAAGAGCTTCTATAATAGCTTTGGTATCAATTAATGCTCCACGACTTGTATTAATTATGAAAGCAGAAGGTTTTATTAAACCAAGAGATTTTTGGTCAATTATATATTTAGTATCATCATTTAAAGGGCAATGTAAGCTTATAACATCAGCTTTCTTAAATATAATATTTAAATCTACTAACTTAGCATATACAGGTATATCACTTTTGTTTATAAAAGAATCATACACTAAAATTTTTCCACCAAATCCAGACATAATTTGACCAAAAGCTTTACCAATACTACCAAAACCTATTATTCCTATAGTTTTTTGATAAATATCAAAACCTTCTAACCCTTCTATATTAAAATTACTTTCTTTGACTCTATTATAAGCCTTATGTATCTTACGATTTAAACACAAGAAAAGTGCTAGGGTATGCTCAGCAACGGAAAATGGTGAGTATGCTGGTACTCTGGCAACTTTTATACCTAGACTTTTAGCATGGACAACATCAACATTATTAAAACCAGCACACCTTAGAAGAACATTTTTGACTCCAATGTTGTCAAGTTTATCTAATACATTTGCATCACAAACATCGTTTACAAAGATACACACAGCATCATAGCCTTTAGCGAAGATAACTGTTTCTTGATTTAAAGGATAATCACTAAAAGTTAGTCGATGATTAGAGTTCAGTTTACAAAAGTACTCTTTGTCATACTTTTTTGTGGAGTAGAAAAATATTTTCATAAAAATATCCTTAGTGGTTTTATTTCTAATTTTATCAACTATATATCAAAGCTGGGTATTTTTAAATAGTGAAGCAAATTTAAAAAGATGAAATAATTTCTGATGTAATTAAAAAATAGGTATTATGATTGATAAAACTATAACTAATCTATTGCTTTTGCAGTAAAACACAACCAAACTGTAGAATTTAGTAATATAGGTTTTAAAAATATTTAATCCTAAAAATTAAGCTTTTATTCAAATATTCTTGGTTTTGAGAAAATATATATAGACCAAACTTCAAATCCAAATATGGTATAAAGTTGGAGATTTTTGCCTTCACTTAATACTTTCAGAAACAATGACTAGATCCTATATAGATCCAATAAATCAAACAGCTCAAACACACTTCGCAATAGATCTAAATTATAAAGATTATTCTGAATATTTAACAAATTTAAAGTCTTTAGATACTGGAATAACAAGTGAAGAATTTAGTAAAGAAATAAATACAAAACAAACTTTTTTCTATGATACTAGTTTTAGTATTATTGAAATAAATAATGAAATAAAGTAGAAACTAATCTATAGATATTCTCTTATACTTAATCTTAGTAATAGCATCATACTTATCACCAAGACGGCGTTTTTTGTCTTCTATATAAGTATCGTAGTTACCCTCAAACCAAACTACTTCACTATTACCCTCAAAAGCAAGTATGTGAGTTGCAACATGGTTTAGAAACCACCTATCATGTGAGATAACCATAATACAACCAGGGAAGGCTAATATAGCTTCTTCTAGAGCTCTTAAAGTATCTATATCAAGATCGTTTGTTGGCTCATCTAGTAAGATAACATTACCACCACTTCTAAGTAACTTAGCAAGATGCACACGGTTTCTCTCACCACCTGATAGTTGAGAAACATATTTCTGCTGGTCAGCACCTTTAAAGTTAAATCTACCGACATATTGGCGTGATGGGATAGTGTATTTACCAACTGTGATCACATCTAAACCATCAGCAATTTCTTCCCACACGGTTTTGTTATCATCTAGAGCATCGCGTGATTGATCTACATAAGCTAGATGCACTGTTTCACCAAGCTCGATCTCGCCACTATCAGGAGTCTCTTGTTCTGTAATCATTTTGAAAAATGTTGACTTACCAACTCCATTAGCACCAATGATACCAACGATAGATCCAGCTGGAACATCCATATTTAGATGATCGATAAGTAGCTTATTATCAAATGATTTAACGATATTTTTAACCTTAATTATATTCCTACCCAGTCTTTCTCCTGGTGGAATATATAATTCTTGTGTTTCATTACGCTTTTGGAACTCTTGTGAACTTAACTCATCAAACTTAGCAAGTCTTGCTTTTGATTTAGATTGACGACCCTTAGCATTTTGACGCACCCATTCTAACTCTTCTTTTAGAGCTTTTTGGTGAGCAGTTTCACGCTTTTCTTCCATCTCTAAACGTTTCTCTTTTTGCTCTAACCATTGTGTATAATTACCTTTAAATAGTATACCTTCGCCTCTATCAAGCTCAAGAATCCATTCAGCAACATTATCTAAGAAATATCTATCATGCGTAACAGCTACAACAGTACCTTTGTATTCTGCTAAGAATTTCTCTAACCACGCTACAGATTCTGCATCTAAATGGTTAGTAGGCTCATCTAGTAATAAAATATCTGGAGCAGATAATAACAATTTACATAATGCAACACGACGAGCTTCACCACCTGATAATTTAGTAACATCAGCATCCCAAGGTGGTAAGCGTAAAGCTTCTGCAGCAACCTCTAGTTTACGCTCTATTTCCCAAGCTCCAGCAGCAGCTATCGCATTTTGTAGCTCACCTTGCTCTTCAAGAAGTTTAGCCATTTCATCATCAGACATAGGCTCACAGAATTTGATACTGATTTCATCAAATCTAGTAAGCATATCTTGTAAGTGCGCAAGGGCTTCTTCAACATTACCACACACATCTTTAGTTGGATCAAGTTTTGGTTCTTGTGGTAAATAGCCTATCTTTACCCCTTTGCGTGGCGTTGCCTCACCGACAATCTCTGTATCAAGACCGGCTATAATTTTAAGAAATGTTGATTTACCAGAGCCATTAAGACCTAGTATACCAATTTTTGCACCATCGAAAAAAGATAATGAAATATCCTTAAGGATATATTTATTAGGCGGCACAACTTTGTCAACCCTATGTATTGAATATATATATTTTTCAGCCATGAAAATATTTTCTAAAATTTAAGATAGGGAAATTATAACAGATATATAAAATGACTCTATAACTTACAGCTTAAGAAAATAAAAATACACCGAAAAGAATAAGTAAAAAAAGTACAATCAAAAATGTCCTACAAAAGCTTTTAAATGTTATTAATCGCTTTGGATTAAGATTTAATTCTCGCAATCTTTTTTGATATTTTTCTTTTGATTCATCAACTTTTCATTTTATTAGGGTTTAGATCATAATTTTCATCTGTAGAATAGGTTTTAGATATAGGTCCTCCTAGTGGGATACATATTTTATAATAGGCAAAAATATAAGAAATAAAATTCCTAAAATAATAAATAAAACAGTCATGTTGTATTACTTTTAACTATTTTTCATAGTCAATATATTCAATAGAATCACTAGCTAATTCAAACTTAAATATCACCAATCTAAACCTAAAAAGAAACATAACACCTGAAATATTATCTTCTTTAACTCTTCTAAAGATTCATCTGAATATATGTATAAGTCAAACATGCTTTTAAAATCAGTATATAACTTTTCAAAATTTATAGTTTTCATAAAGGTTCATGTTGTAAAATTACTGTATATCTAGATATACATTATGGGAAAGATTATCTCTATTTGTAACTATCATAAAAATAAGTTTTCTAATCATCAAGGTAGCCCTTCACGAATCGAAGCTAAGAAATATTTTTTTAAATTTGTTTTATTAAATATTCAAAAAAGAAAAATAATTTGCAACAAATTACTCTAGCTGATACTAGTATTACTTGCTTACCTTGTGTGCATTTCTCAGGTTGTGGTTTATTTGATAGAAATAAAACTCTGTGGACTAGCTTTGCAATCAAGGATGAAAATAAAAAATATGATTCTCAGGCGATACTGCTTATGGTGAAATATTCAAATAAATTGGTAAAAAACAACATACTTTTGACATAGTCTTAATAGGAATAGCTCCCTATGAACCTCGTGATTTTATGAGTTCTGTCCATGCTACACCAGAGGAAGCTATAAAAATAGCCATAGATATTAAAGCTAATAAAACTATAGGATGTGCATTGAGGATCTATTAGACTTACGCCAGAGCCTTTTTTTGAGCTACCAAAGAGATTTAAACAGGCCACTATAGATCAGCAATATGGTCAAGAAAATACTTTAATTTTAAAGATTGGTGAAACTATAAATATATAAAATTATTTTTAAATATTTCTTGCAAAAACAATCAAAGTTAAACCTAAAATATAAGTTATAAAAATTAATAATATAAGCTTATTTGTGCCTTTTGGAGCTTTAGTAAATTCTTTCGAAATAAACACTTCCAAAAATCTGCTATTATTGTTGCTCCTTGTCCTCAACCATAATAAATACAAAGTCCAGCAATACTGGATGTTATAAAGTTCAAACAAAAGCCAATTCCCCAGATAACACCACCTAAGATACCTATAGTGTGTAACCATGGAGTTCCTTTTGAAAAATAGCCTTTAAATTTAAGTTTTTTGACTGAAATAGTAAATTTAATCATCCAGCCATTGATTATAAAGTTTGATATAAAAATCCCTAACGCAAATATAAAACTAGCTGTATATGGTGTCATCAAATCAGCTTGACGAGCCATAAAATCACTTGATATAGACTTAGTAATTAAAGGATCGAAAAAGCCCATTAAAATACCTGAAATAATTTAAACTATAAAGCTTTTGTTATCAGAAATACGCTTATATATAACCACATCGATAATAATTGCTGCAAGTACACTTAAAACTCTTAAAAATAACACTAGAGGCTGACCTAGAGGTGTTGCTATATAATTTTTACACTTATATAACTAAGGCTAAACCAATAGCTAAAGAAAATGCTACAGCATGCCAGTAATATCGATAGCTGCCACAAGTAATATATTAGCTAAATTAAACTACACCACCCATAAAAGCATAAATAAAACTCTGTAGAGATGCTTGAGATATATCACTAAAGAAAGATCTTTCTTCGGTACCAAAACTTCCCATAGTTATAGCTAAAACAAAAGATACTATCAGAATTCCTAAAGCATAACCCCAATAATATTACTGAAAAGACCACTCTTTTATCGAGAGTTTTTGTGTGTTTGCCTATGATCCCCAACATAGCATAGTAACATGCAAAAAATACTGCAACATCATACGATGTGTAACACCACCATTTTAAATCTCCTATTATCATGTTCTAGCTACATAAATAAACTTCTAAAGTTATCCTGAACTTCTTTCAGGATCTCAATAAAATCAATCTTCAAAGTAAGATGCTGAAATAAACGTACGCTGAACTACTTTCAGTATTCAGCATGGTATTTTTTGTCCTGGCTTGTCTTATAGATTATAAATAAAAAGAAATTATGATTCTAGACTTTTAAACAATTTCAAAAACATTTTTACTAAGGTTTGATACTCTGATTTTTTCAAGAGCCTCTTTCATTATAGTTTGACTAGTAGCATCATAACGCTTCCCACCCATTAAATTACGAGCTAGCCTAGAGCTGCAACTTGATGATTAGTTTTATCAAGCTCTAACACTATATTAGCCATAAAAGCATAACCTAAACCATTTTTATGATGATATTGAGAAAAGTTAGCACTAAATCCACCAATTAATGAATAAACTTTATTAGGATTTTTAAGATTATATGTAGCATGATTCACTAAACTTTTAACAGTTTCTAATGTATTACTATGAGCCATCTGAGCTTGATATAGTAACCATTTATTTATAACCAAATATTCATTCTTCCAGCATTGATAAAACTTACTAATAGCATTATCACGAACCTGTTTATCATTAAACTGTAATAGCAATAGCACTGAAAATGCAGCTTGTTGATCTGTTATATTATCAGCATCATTAAATAATTGTTGTGCTAACTCCGTCCCTATTTTTTGCTCAGTAGCATTAATCAAATAATACAAACACCTTTTAACTTTTGTTTAGCGATTTGTTGTGATGAATCCCAACGATTAAAAGGATTATTATCATATTTGACAATATGTAGTAAATCTTTTTCAGAACGATTGTGCTCTACTTTTACTGGTGCAAAAAAAATCCCTAAATAAAGAAGCCACTGATTTTGCTGAGATATTATTAAAAATATAAGTTTGTTTTTGCTCTTTAAGCTCAATAACTTGCTCTGCGATATTTTCACCAGCTGGAGTAATAAGACCTATTTTAATTGATATATGTAATAATTATTTGACTTGTTGATCAGCAATTGGCAGTATGTTTTGCTACAAAGTTAAGCTGTAAATTTGACCATCTGCATTGTATTTCTGCGTAACTTTAATATTTGGTGTACCTGATTGGCTATACCATCTTTTAAATAAGCTAAAATCACAATTATTTGCTCTGCCATAGAATTGACAAAATCATCGTAAGTAACTACCTAATCATACCTTTTTGGAAACCATCTTCGCCTAGTAGGGTATGAATCATTCTAATTACTTCTGCAGCCTTATTGTAAACAGTAACAGTATAGAAATTATTCATTTCAATATATGAACCAGGGTGGATAGGATGAAACATTTGACTAGCATCTTTGGCAAATTGCGTACTTCTGATTATGCAAACATCATCAATACGCTTTACATCTCTTGAATTCAGATAAGAGTATTGAGTACTCCAACAAGCTCATTAACCATTTTTCGAAATGCAACTCTGAGATACTAGGCAAAAACAAGGCTTCGACTCTACTTAGCCGACTTAATATTTTTATAATACTGTTAATTAATAAAGTCTAATGTATTTAGATATATAATGTGTTAGCTATAGTTAAAAGTTTATAACTAGACTTGTATAAAATAATTTTAAAAACATATTTCTTGAAATTTTAAAATCTGATCATATATTCAAAGTTGAAAGGTATGAGAACATAATTCAGAAGGAGAACAAATATGAGTAAAGAAATTAGATATAATCCATTTGAACTAAAACATTCTATTAATGATCTTTTTGATAATTTTTTTAGTTTCCCTAAAAATTATCAAAATGAGAAATATTTAGAAAATATACATCTAGATATCACTGAAGATGAAGCTGCTTATAATATCACTGCAGATTTAGCAGGAGTAGAAGATAAAAATATAGATATAGAACTAGATAAAAATAAACTATCTATAAAAGCAAAGCGTGAACACTTACACAAAGATAAAAAGCACCATGTCCAAGAGCGTTATTATGGCGAGTTTCAGCGTAGTATAAATCTACCTGATAATATAGATAGTGATAAGATAGAAGCTAAGTATAATAATGGTATATTAAGCTTAAATATTCCTAAAAAAGAAAAAGATAATACTACTAAAAAAATATCAATAAAATCTTAATAATTTCTAATTACATCAAAAACTTCATTTAACTTATTTTGATCTTTTTGACCTGGCTCAGATTCTATACTGTAATTAATATCATAAGCTGAACATTTTAAACCTATTGCTTGAGCTATATTTTTAGCATTAAGACCTCCAGCAAGAATTATATTTTTTCTATCTTTGATAAGACTCCAATCAAATGCTTTACAAGTACCACCAGCCTTGCCATCTACTTGAGCATCTAACAGATGATAATCCACATTATCAAAAAAGTTTGGAAGAGTTTTATCTACTCCATAAGCTTTCCATATTTGACAGTTTCTATGTAGTTTTGATTTTAGAGTATCTATATACTCTTGGTCTTCATTTCCATGTAATTGCACGGCACTTAATTTTAGTGCATAACAAGTATCTACTACATCTTCTATCTTAGCATCTGCAAATACACCTACATAATTTAATCTAACTTTTTTTGCTATCTGTTTTGCCATGGCAAAATCTACATAACGAGGTGATTTCTTAACAAAAATAAATCCCCCATATACAGCTCCAGCGTCATAAGCTTTTTGTGCATTTTCTACAGAAGTTAAACCACAAACTTTGTTAAATCCATAAACTATCTTCCTAACCGCAAATTCTAGATTACGCTCAGCCATAATAGAACTACCAATAAGAAAGCCATTTACATAGTTTCTAAGCTCACGTACTTCTTGATTTTTGTAAATGCCTGATTCTGAAATTATAGTTATACTCTTAGGTATTTTTGGAGCTAAAAGACGCGTAGTATTTAGATCTATGGATAGGTCTCTAAGGTTGCGATTATTAATATTAATTACTTTTGCTTTTAGTTTTACAGCTCTTTCAAGTTCCTCTTCATTACTAATCTCTATAAGTATTCCCATACCAAGACGATTAGCAACTTTTGCTAATTTTTTATACTCACTATCATCAAGTACTGAAAGCATCAGTAACACTGCATCAGCTTGATAATGTCTTGCTAAATATATTTGATACTCATCTATTATAAAATCTTTACAAAGTATAGGTTGTGTAACTTGCTTTCTAACAATCTCTATATTTGCAAAACTACCCATAAAAAACTCTTCATCTGTGATTACAGATATTACATTTGCATAGTTTTTGTACACAGCTGCAATTTCATTTAGATCAAACTTTTTACGGATAACTCCTTTAGAAGGTGAACCCTTTTTACATTCTAAAATAAATACTGCTCTATCAGCTTCCAAAGCTTGATAGAAATTTCTATCTGCTTTGATAACTTCTTTCTGAAATACATCTAGTGGGAATAGTCTTTTTTTTGCAAAAAGCCACTTTCTTTTTGCTTCAACAATTTTTGCTAATATAGTTTCCATCTTTTTACAGATTTTTTGATTTTATCTAGTATTTTAAACGAAAAAATAATAAAAGTTGATTTTTTCTGTGTTTTGATAATTTATAGATTATTTATCTTAGATATTCGACATTAACTTCAGCATAATTTTCTATGGGATTATATCTATCAAAATCTACTTTATAAGCTCTCTTTTTAGAGTCATCTGCGCAAATTTCTTGCCATTTATCTTTTATAACATCAGGAAGCGCACCTTCTACTCTAGAGATTTTATGATTAAGTTCAATTACAATAGAATTTAAGCCTGTTGGTACTTTTACAGCTACTAGAGAGTGATATATTGCTACACTTAAAGATGGTTCTAGATTTTTTTAAAATACTATGTTTTACAAACTTTACTTTAGCTGTTTTACCATGAACTATTTACATTAGCATGAGAAACTATACCACCATAAGCCTCTAATATAGCTTGATGACCCAAACAAATACCTATTATAGGAACCTTACCCTTAAGTATTGAGACTAGATCAACTATACATCCGGCATTTACTGGATTACCGGGACCTGGTGATATTAAAACTATAGGATTTTCTAGTGAGTTTATTTTATCTAATAAAACTTCTGGATATAAATTATTTCTAAATACTTCAACGTGATTTCCTATAACTCTAAACTCATTGACTAAATTATAAGAAAATTAATCAAAATTATCTATAAATATGATATTAGCCATTAATTATATTTGATAGCTGATATTACAGCTTGTGCTTTTGTCCTAGTTTCATCAGCTTCTGCTATTGGTATAGAATCCAAAACTAAACCTGCACCAGCTTGAGTTTCGGCAACTTCATCTTCTACATAAACAGAATGTATAACTATACAACTATCTAAATCACCACAACTATTGAAGTAACCTATAGCACCACCATATCAACCTCTTATTTGTTTTTTAACTTCTAATATTAACTGCATTTATCTTTGGAGCTCCTGTAAATGTAACCCATATTCATGAAAGATTGATAAGCATGTAAGGCATTTAAATTATCAGCAAGTTGACCTACCACTCTAGATACTAAATGCATCACATAACTATATCTATCAACTTTCAAAATGATACACAGCGTGTATCTGTTTTTTCATATTCTTCCGACATCATTGCCAGCTAAATCTACCAACATCATATGTTCGACATTTTCTTTTGCATCTAATCTAAGCTCTAGTTCAATTCTACTATCTAAATCATGATTTATACTCCCATCAAGATTTTTAGCTCTTCTGCGTGTACCTACTATAGTATAGATTTCTACTTGATTAGTAGCTTTTTGATATTTTAAGGCATTCTCTTAGTGATGCTCCAAAAATAATAAATCCTCATCATGCATATAAAAAATAAATAGGCTAGGATTAATTCTTTAAGTTCTTTATAAACTTCTAGAGAATTTTGACATGGCAAAAAGAAACTTCTTGATGACACTACTTGGAATATATCACCACTTATAATATGCGCTTTTAGCTTATCTACAATACTACAAAAATTTCTATCAATTTATAGATTCTTTAGGTTGTAAATTTTTAAATCTCAATTTTTACTTTAACATCATTATTTATGTTTTGTTTAATAACCTCAACACTACTCTCTAACTCATTTATTGTTTTATGCGCAAAACTATTTATCTGTATAAAAGTTTTTTGCTCCTGATGATCACTAACAAGTATTGTATCAGCAAGATAAAAGACGTAATCTGGACATTTATTTTTACGTTTTACTTTACCTATTTCTTCAAAACTAGCAACAACATCATACGCAAATAACCCAGCTAAGAAAAATACTAAACTCATTAAATATCTCAAAGCTATCTTTTATAATTCTCAAAGCATCAAATAAAGATGTTTTTTTAGTTTTTGGTGTTCGCTAAGTAGATATCTTTGATAAATTCAAGTGTTAAAACTAACTGGTTTATTATCATACTTGTAATAAACATCTTCTTTTATATTTTCCTGTATAGCTTTTAGAGTATATTCACCATTTTTAGATAAAGCTCTGATAAACACTTTATTTTCAAAACAAGCTATATGTGAAGCTCTATTAAGTACTAAGATACTTTTGAGCTTATCTTTTGTGTCTATTTCTGCTGATTCTAATAAGATAGTATTTTTGTACATAAATTAGCAAAACATTTACTTAAATATTCTTTATACTCTATATTATAAACAATATGTGAGGCCCAAAATTTTTCTGGCTCTTTTACTGATATTTATTTACCTATTTTTTGATATTTTCACTAAATATTTCTTTCACTCTTGCAGAGTAATCTTTTAAAGCATTAGAACATCTAGTTACCGTACAAATAATAGTACCTATTTTTTAGATATTTCCGTTTGAGATTTAGATTTCTTTATAAGTTCTTTTGCTAAAAACACTCTTTTACTTAGCTATTATTTATCTTCTTTAGTTAATAAAAAATCACAAATAATATTAATATATATTGTGGATCTGAATTTCCAAATAAAATATTAATTAATTGCTGCCAACCATTATTAATTATATTCATACTTTTTAAAATATTATATATTTTTTGTAAAATTGCACCAATACAAAAGAAATAACAATAATTAATTTACAAACACTCTTATGTTAATTTAACAATATCTAGTTAATTCACTATTAAAATAATACTATTGATTTAATCAATAAAAGATATAGAACAGGTTACTGAGCTTGTCGAAATGGTCAATGCTCTTACACCATTAAATCAACAGTTTTATAATACTAAAACTGGTAATGAGCAAAACCATATTATAGCATCTTACTATAAAGAGCAATTTTGTTGAGATAGTGAAACAAGTTTAGGATGAGTTAGAAATAATCTTTTGTGCTATTTTTATCATTGATTAGTTCGTATGTTTTGATTTACTAATAAAGCTTTAAAACTATTATGGTTAAATAAATTAAGGTCTAGATCAAGATATCAGAAGTAAAAAAGGGAAAACTGAGTTTTAAGAACTAGACCTTAATAATGAATATGGCGGAATGGACGGGGCTCGAACCCGCGACCCCCTGCGTGACAGGCAGGTATTCTAACCAACTGAACTACCACTCCGTTATGGTGCCGACTGCCGGAATCGAACTGGCTACCTTCTGATTACAAGTCAGTTGCTCTACCTATTGAGCTAAGTCGGCTGCTATGAGTACGTATTATAGCTCTTTTTCTAAAGCTGTCAACAATGTTTTAGAAATTTTTTTATTTAATGGAATTATATCGTATTGGTTACATATATAGCTATTTTCTACCTTTAAGTGAATGTTTTTTTGCATTTCTAATTCTAATTCTGCTAGCCAAATAGATTCTTCTTTTTCAATATAATCAATTATTTTTTCAGAAGAAATTAGTAAGAAATCATTATAGCTTGGATAATTTTTTGATTCTGACTTTATTTCTCTAAAAATATCATAGCAAATTGTCTGTAATGTTTTGATATTTCCTTTACCATTACAATGTTCACATGGCTGACATAAAGTTCTAAGCAAACTCTCATGAACCCTTTTACGTGTCATTTCAACCAACCCTAGCTCTGAAATACCACTTACATTAGTCTTAGCCTTATCAAGCTCTAATTCTTTCTTTAAGGCTTCTAAAACTTGTGTTTTATGTGTTTGATCCATCATGTCGATAAAATCTATAATTATTATGCCACCTAAATTTCTAAGTCTTAGCTGCCTTGCTATCTCTTTTGTAGCTTCTAGATTTGTCTTAAAGATAGTCTCCTCAAGATTTTTTGTACCAATATAACTGCCTGTATTGATATCAATAGTTATCATTGCTTCAGTTTGTTCGATAACTAAATAACCACCTGATTTTAGATATACAGTTTTATCTAGAGCTTTATTTATCTCATTTTTAATATCATACTCTTCAAAGATATTATGCTTTTGATAAAGTTCTATTTTATCTCTTAAACCAGGAATATATTTATCTGCAAAATGACATATTTCTTTATATGAATCTATATCATCTACAAGAATTTTATCTAGATTATTATTAGCAAATATATTGATAGTTTTGATTATTAAACTAAAATCTTCATAAACAACACCAGGTTTAATGATTGTACTAGAAATATCTAAAATATCTTCCCATAAGTTATTCAAAAATTTTATATCATTTTCTAATTCTTCATAACTCGCACTTTCAGCAGCTGTCCTTAGAATATATCCACGTGGATTTTCGCTTTGGATAATTTTTTTAATTGATTCTAATAATCGTTGCTTTTCTTGTTCATTAGTTATTTTAAGCGAGATGCCTATATGATCTAAATCAGGTAAGAAAACCACAAAACGTGAAGATACTGATAAATGTGATGTTAATTTTACACCTTTATTACCTATACTTTCTTTGACTACTTGTACTAGAACCTCTTGACCTTCTCTTAACCATTCACTTATATTTTCAGTGTTTAATTTTTTGAGTTTGAAATTCTCATCAGAGTCATCATCCTCTTTCTCTAAAGGTATAACTTCTGATAAATGTAAAAATCCAGCTTTTTCTAAACCAATATCTACAAAAGCTGCTTGCATCCCAGGAAGAATCCTAATTATTTTCCCTTTATAAATATTTCCAACAATTCTTTTTTGATTATCGCGCTCTATCAAAATTTCTTTGAGAATATTATTTTCTTTTATTGCTATTCGTTGCTCATATTTGTTTATATTCAAAAAGATTTCTGTATTAAAAGACATTAGAAAATTATTTTAAATTTTATTAACATTTATTATAAAGAAAGAATTTTTTATTGTTATATCCTTTCTGTTATTTTTATTATATATAAACTTTTTTAATTATTATATTATTATTTATTATATGAGTATTTCATTGTGCATAACTTTGTAAAATATAGGTATATAAATATTTAGACATGGATGAAAATAAATGTATAAGCGTGTAAAAAATTAGTGAAAAAATCTGAATAAAAAGTGGATAAAAAATTATCAAATTTATTAACAGAAATATTAACATATTTGTGAATAACTTATTCAACAACTATTGAAACAAAGAATAAACAAATTAATTTACATAATTATCCACAGGTATGCTTAATTAATTATTGCTTATTTTTTTTTATTACAATAAAATCTTAGTCATTCAATTAATACTTTTGCCTACATTTGGCTATCCTTTGTATTTAAAGGGTTATTAAGGATATTTTTTTATTATGACTACATGGGATAAATGTTTAAAAAAGATAAAAAAAAATCTTTCTACGTTTGAATATAAAACGTGGATAAAGCCTATTCATGTAAAGCAAAATAGTAACTTATTCACAATTTACTGTAACAACGAATATTTCAAAAAACATATAAAATCTAAGTATGGAAATCTTATTTTAGCAACAATTCAAGAGTGTCATGGTAACGATTTAATTATTGAATATTCTAACAAAAAATTCTCTGGTGAAAAAATTACTGAAGTTATTACAGCAGGACCACAAGCTAATTTTTTTAGTACATCAAGTGTTGAGATAAAAGACGAATCAGAAGAAGGAAAAGTAGTACAGGAATCCAAAACATCAAAAAAATCTACTACTAAAAACTTTTCTTCATCACAAGAGTTATTCGGTTTTGATGAAGCTATGCTAATTACAGCAAAGGAAGATGAAGAGTACTCTTTTGGTTTACCATTAAAAGAAAAATATGTTTTTGATAGCTTTGTAGTTGGTGATGCTAACAAAATTGCTAGAGCAGCAGCTATGCAGGTATCAATAAACCCAGGCAAATTACATAACCCTTTATTTATTTATGGTGGCAGTGGTTTAGGAAAAACTCACTTAATGCAAGCAATAGGTAATCATGCTAAAGAAGTTAATCCTAATGCTAAAATTATCTATACAAATTCAGAACAATTTATTAAAGATTATGTAAATTCTATTCGTTTACAAGATCAAGATGAGTTTCAAAGAGTTTATAGATCTGCTGATATACTTTTGATTGATGATATTCAGTTTATAGCTGGTAAAGAAGGTACAGCTCAGGAGTTTTTTCATACTTTTAATGCTTTGTATGAAAATGGCAAGCAGATAATTCTAACCAGTGATAAATATCCAAATGAGATAGAAGGACTTGAAGAAAGACTAGTTTCACGTTTTGGTTATGGCTTGACTGTATCTGTTGATATGCCAGATTTAGAAACCAGAATTGCTATTTTGCTTAAAAAAGCACATGATTTAGGTCAAAAATTACCTAATGAAACAGCAGCTTTTATTGCTGAGAATGTACGTACTAATGTCAGAGAACTAGAAGGTGCTTTAAACAGAGTGCTTACTACCTCTAAATTTAATCACAAGGATCCTACTATTGAAGTAGCGCAATCTTGTTTAAGAGATGTTATAAAGATACAAGAAAAGAAAGTGAAAATAGATAATATTCAAAAGGTTGTCGCTGATTTTTATAGAATTAGGGTAAAAGATTTAACTTCTAACCAAAGGAGTAGAAATATAGCTAGACCAAGGCAAATAGCAATGAGTTTAGCTCGTGAACTAACATCGCATAGTTTGCCAGAGATAGGCAATGCTTTTGGTGGTAGAGACCATACGACAGTTATGCATGCTGTCAAAGCTATAACTAAATTAAGACAAAGCAATACTTCAATATCGGATGATTATGAGTTGCTTTTAGACAAAATTTCTCGTTAAATAAAATTAGTAACTTTATCAAAGGGGTTTAAAAAATGAATTTTGTACTAAATAGAGATGACTTACTAAAGCCTTTACAATCTATGCTGTCAGTGGCAAATAGTAAGAGTACAATGCCTTTATTATCGTGTATCTTATTTGACATTGATAATAATAATCTCAAAATTACGGCTTCGGACCTTGATACAGAAATATCATGTAATATAGCTGTTAGTTGTAATACAAGTATAAAGTTAGCATTAAATGCTGACAAAATTTACAACATTGTCAGAAGTTTGAATGAAAATTCGATGATTGATTTTAGAGTTGATGAAAATAAGGTAACTATTGTTTCTAATAATAGTACTTTTAACCTTATATCATTAAATGCTGATAATTATCCTCTTATTGATAGTAATATCAATGAGCAAGCAAGTTTTGACTTATCGCAGCAAGATTTTCATCATATTATCTCTAAAGTAGATTTTTCAATGGCTAATGACGATACAAGGTATTTCTTAAATGGGATGTTTTGGGAAATTAATTCAAATCTACTCAGAGCAGTATCTACAGATGGTCATAGAATGTCTATTACAGAGGCTATAATTGATAGTAGGGTGTTAGATAGTGCTTCACAGTCAATAATACCAAAAAAAGCAATCTTAGAGCTTAAAAAGATAGTAGGCAAAACAGAAGAAACTATCAAAATTTGTCTTGGCAAAAATTACTTAAAAGCGATATTTGGCAATTATGCTTTTATATCAAAGCTTATAGATGGTCGTTATCCTGATTACCAAAAAGTAATTCCTAAGAATAATACAAAATTGCTAGCTGTGGATAAACAGTTTTTCAAAAATTCATTATTAAGAACATCAATACTTGCTAATGATAAATACAAAGGTGTACGCCTGAACATATCACAAAGTCAATTACTTTTATCAGCTAATAACCCTGATAATGAAAAGGCTGAAGATAAAATCGAAGTTCAATATAATAATCAACCAATGGAAATTTGTTTTAACTATAAATACCTCTTAGATATTATAAATGTACTTAGTGAAGAAACTATGACTATCTACCTTGATAACCCTAATATGAGCGCATTAGTTAAGGACGAAAAAGATAATAGTTTATTTATTATTATGCCAATGAAAATTTAGTAAAAAATCTAATAATTCTCTTATAAACACTAATTTATAATGTTAAAATATGCTTCTGTGGGATTAGTACATATATGAAGCGTATTTTGTTATTGTTTAGATCATAAAGGTGGTGCAATTTCTAATGAAGTTGCACATGATATAAGTAAATCTATCGAAACTAATGAAAATCTTGTCTAGACACATTTAGATGCTAAAAGTCATCAAACTAAAGAATGCTTAAATCAACAGCTAAGCTCATTAGATCCCTATATCACAGATGCTTTAATTACAGAAGAAACAAGGCCAAGGTTTACACAAATAGATGATGGTATACTAATAATCTTAAGAGGTATTAACCCTAATAAAGATGTGATACTTTATAATAGAAGATCTCGAAGAAGCACGTGATCGTCTGCAAATTGTAAAAGATGAAATCAGTAATACTCTGAGTGATAAACTTAATAAAAAAATGTATTTTTTATCTATTACTGCAGCTATATTTTTGCGATTAAGCTTTTAAACTGGGTTATTAGGTATAAATGTTGCTGGGATAACCAGGTGCGCAAAATGTACATGCTTTTTGGATTTTTTTAGTAATATTATTAGTTTTAGTAGTCTTACAAATATATTTATTTAAAAAATTAAAATAGTTTTGATAGTATTAAAGTTTAAGTTTTGATAACTTTTATGTTAAATTCTTTTCTTATATTTTTTAGTGGCATATCTAAATAACAATCATAGTTTACCAGTTCCATTTTTTATCTTTTCTGATTTATTAAACCATTCTATATATAGGCTCTTAGCTTCACTAGTATAGCTATACTTTTTAAGCTCTGTTTTTACTTTCTCATTATCAATTATATTAAATTCTTTGGGGGAATATTATTTAGTCTATTAGGTAAGTTTAAATACTCACTTTTGATTCCAAAATCTAATTTAGTATTCTATATATTATTTGTTATTTTCAGCTATAGGAATTAATTGGAACCTAGTCAATAAACCACTACCATTATATTTATTGGTAAACTCTAATAATCTTTGAGTTTGTACTTCACTAATAATAGATATTGTTACGTTATACTATATAATTGAGTACCACTAGATATTTTACTCTTAAAACTTCCATTATTGTAAGCCTTTACACATAGTTTATGGTCTTGTATCTTTTCACTCTTAATAATGCTTTGTATAAAATCCATAAGCTCATCAATTTCTAGCAATAAACCGTTTGGGTTATCATCTGCTAATTGACTAAGCAAAGCCTCTTTAGTTGGTGTATTTATGTAAATTTTCCTAGAATATGGTTAAGGTTTAGCTTTTTTAAATTCCTCTATCTCTTTTCTGATACTCTATTTTTTGTGATTATCTTTACAATCTTTAAGATTAGTTTTTAATGTTTTTAGCTCTATACCATATAGCTCTATTACTGTTTGATAATTAGCATAATCTTTTAAATAATCATCTAAAAATTGCTTATTTCTTTTATTGGTAGCATAGGCTCATTAATGCTAGGTGTTTTACCCATTCCACTATCGCCAATAAGCATACCCCAAAGGATAGGATTATATTTGCTTATCCATCTATAAATAATAGTTTTGCCAGTTAATGTATCTCTACAACATATTTTAATCTAAGTATTTTCATTTATACCTCTATCTTTAGTTAAATTATTTTATTTTTCTAATTGTTGCAGTAACTAAAGATTAGCACCTTTTAAAACCTGTTAATCTTAAGCGGGTTTATTTGGTACTTGGTATAAATTTAGGATTAAATATAAAATATTATCTTGGAACTTTTTTGGACATTTTTCGTTAAAAATTATTTTTATCAGATTATCTTTAAAATATCTATCCACAAGCTCCTCCTGATATATAAATATTAGATTCTGTACACATCAGTTTATAAAGGTTAAAAAATCGTATTCTTTATTGTTAACTTCATCATAAATACTAGTACTTACAAGACTTGCTAAACCATTTCTATAAAACTCAAATATTAAAAGTGTTAGAATTGTTTCTCTTTGATTTCTTCTAATTATAAATATTAGTCTTCACATACTCTACTGCGGTTTGTTTAGCCATATTATGTTTAATAACATTTATTGCTTTTTTATATAAAAAAAGCTGCCCACTCTTCACCTTTACACATAGGCTCTTATTGTAACTCTGATATGCCGTTATTTCTTTTTTATATTTTTCTATAGCATAGGAGTTTATAAATGAGTATTTGCCCACAATATTGCTAAATTCTTTTTGAGCTTTATTTATAGATTTCTTTGCTTTATCTAATTCTCTTTTAAAATCTTTTGAGGATACTATTTTTGTTTATTTTTTGCTTGTGCCTCATTTACTGCGTGTAATATTTTCTCAAAGAGAATATTTCTTTTACTTTCTTCTCCATTATGTTTATCAAGAAAAACATCTAATACTGTCTTTAATTTACTTTTACTATCTAGCAAAACGATTTCCTTTAAAATTTAACTAACCATATTAATAATATTACTATTTGCTTTAACTGAGTGACTTAGTATCATTCTTATAATGTCACTGTACCAATTACATTTACTTCTAATACTACTAATATATGTTCTTACGGACTTTCTAAAGCCGTGTGTATGCTGTTTTGGTTCATCTATACCCAATTAAGCCTAGTGTATCTCTTAATGCCTTGCTTACGCTCTCTATAGTCATATGTTTTTTCTTAATTGTAGAGTGAAATACATACTCAAAACCGCCTTTATGTTCTTTTATTTCCATTAACAATTTATAAGCTTGTTTACTTAAAGGTTGCCTAAAGTCTCACTCATTTTCATTAGCTTCTTTTATGTCTTCCACTTTATACTAACTATATTATTTGGTTTAAAGCCAACTAGTACGGTAAGTTTTAAAGCCATTTTTGTATTATATTGTCCTTTGTAGTTATCTATATCACTAAGTAGCTGACTAAAGTTATATTTGTCTTCTAGGGGACTATAAACTCAAAGCCTTTATAGTCTTCTTTTTTAGCTTGTATATCTCTAGTATGTTGTATTTTATTATTCCCTTACCAACTTGCATAAGTGAAAATGATATTATAATAAGTTTTTTATTTTCCTTTGATTGCTAGGGGTGGTAGTTTCTAAATATTGTATATAGATAAGTTTCAGTTATATACTTCCTCGCTTTTTCAGCCATGTGGTTTGCTAGGGTGTTTAGTTTCAAATGCTTTATCTGCTACTAAAGAAAAAGATTATTATCTTTATACTGGCTTTTTCTTTTTCTAGTTTAGGGTCTTTTCCACTTGCTAGCATTTGATTATATTTAAAAGCCTCATCTCTAGCCTGCTTTAAGGATACACTCGGATAGCTTCCAATATCTATAGTACTTCTTTTGCCATTTAGCATATATTGATAGAAAAAATACTTACTATCATTTTATCTATTTTTATATTTAATCTATCACCTAAAGACATACTTTTTTATATCTTCGTATTTTCTTAGCCATATTTACACATTTAAGTAATGATTATGTATCTAGTATGTAAATGAGTATGTAAAAAGTCACGGGCTTTATTGATACAGTTTGGGACTGTATAAAACTATAAAAGTAGCTAAAAGCGTTGATTTTAAAGGGTCTTAGGTACTTGGTGAAATTGTTTGAAAATACTTTGTGGTGGAGGTGGCGGGATTTGAACCCGCGTCCACAAACTCTCGATCTTTGGATCTACATGCTTAGGCTAATCTATTTGAGTTTAACTAAGCTATTCCCCAATTAGCCAGGGTAAATAGTTAGCGAGTCTATTAATACAGCCTTAACTCCCAGACAAAAAGCAAAGACCGTCTTATGCGGAATATGAACGAATGTATAGATAGCGTCATAAGAAAGGCTATCATATCCGTGCGCATCTAGGTTATTAAGCTAGACTAGGCAGCTTTAACAGCAGTAAAGTTGCTATCGTTAGCTACTACGCGGTTTGCTTTTTTGTTGCCAGTTATTATTGGCACTTGTACTGTTATTAACAAGGTTACAGTACTTCCTCGGCATGCACCTTAGATTTTGACATTCATGTCGAAACCATATTCACCCCCATTCAGGTGGATACAATTTATACCTTATTCTGATAAATGTCAAATTTTAAGTGAATGATTAGAGTAAAACGTATATTGCAGATGATAGTGCTACAATCCCCATTGTAAGGATAAAGATATCTGCTAATAGGTTTTTATAAGGATTTAGATATTTGATTTATAGATGTTATAAATAGGCATGATAAATAAAATTACAGCCAAAACAAGACCACTTATACTAGAAATCATATCTAAGATATTAGGGTTTAAATATGCTACAAGCCAGCATAATAAAAATACTATCGATAGCGTAATTGGCTTTATGGTTCTTTCACTAATTTTATTTTTTGCTATTTTACAAACTATCCCATCTATACCCTCTTTTGAACCTAAATAATGACCAAAGAAAGACTTACTCATAGCTACTAGAGCTACAAATGGGGCTGCATAATCAAGAGAGTAATTATTAAAATGACTTGCTAGATAAGATAAAATAGAAACATTCTCTTGTTTTGCGATTATTAGCTCTTTTGGAGAGAGAATTAGCATTGAGCTAATTACAAATACCACTACAGTGATAATCATCAAAATATTGCTAAAAGCAATTATCCTAGAGGCTTTTTTGTCTGCATCTTGTTTGTATTTGGTTTTTACATATACAGCTAAAGAAGATATAATCGGTGAGTGATTAAAAGAAAATATCAATATTGGCATAATTACCCAGATAGCTATCAAAATACCAGAAAAACTATGATTGTACTCGAAGCTATTACGCAGTATCTCGATATTCCAATATGGAATCATCCATAATGAAAGTACTAACAAATCGATTATAAACGGAAAAACCAGAAAGTTCATAACGCGGATGATAAGCTTCTGACCAAAGTTAATGATAAATACTAGCGAAAGTATAGTGAAAAAGCTTTAAAGAAATCTATTTTCGATATCATAATGAAGCTGATATTTAAAAAAGCTGGCTAGAGTATTTGTTATACCAACGCTATAAACTAATAATATCGGCAAGATAGCAAATAAATATAAAATATTAAAAATAATTCCACCAAGCTTACCAAAATAGTCATCAGCAACTACTGTGATATCAGAGTCAGTATTTGGATTAGATATTACAAATCTACATAATGCTCGATGTGATAAAAATACCATTGGGAAAATAAATACTAATATTACTAATATTGGGATAATTCCAGAAATTCCTGTTTGGATAGGCAAAAATAGCACACCGGCACCAATAGCTGTACCATACAGACTAAGGGACCACATTAAATCTTCATTTCTTTTCATAGTAAAATTCAAATTTAAAATAAACAATTTAGAGCTATACATAGCTGCTGAGAAGAGCAATATATAAGCTTTTAACAAAATAGTTAATAGACTTTAATGTAAAAAAAGCATTTGTCAAAAAGCTAGGGTAGAAATCAGCTCACTAATTTTATATTTATGATTTTATTAGTAGCGATAATAAAGCCATTCTAATTGGAATACTATATTTAATTTGCTCAAAATATTTAGCACAGTCAAGCTCATCAATAGATTTATCGATCTCATCAACTCTTGGTAGCGGATGAAGAATTATAAAATTACTTTTAGTAGAAATATGTTTTCTGTCTAAATAGCAATGATCTTTATTGTTTAGATAACTTTCTTCACCTGGAAACCTTTCTCTTTGGACACGAGTTACATACAGTAAATCTAAATCTTCTAAAACATCTGAACTAACTTTATCTAACTCAGTAAAAGGGTTGTCATTTTTCATAACAAAACTTCTAAGCTTTTCAGGAATCTGTAATTCTTGAGAAGATATAAACTTAAAAGAAGCATTATATTTAGCAAGTATATTAGTAAGTGAATGAACTGTGCGTCCATATTTTAGATCTCCTAAGAAACCAACTTTTAAGTTTTCAATCGAGCCTTTTTCAGAATATATTGTATATAAATCTACAAGTGATTGAGTAGGATGTTCATTATTGCCATCACCTGCATTTATTACAGGTGAATTGACATATTTTGAAAACTCTTCAACACTATGAGGCTTAGGGTGACGCATAACGATAATATCAGCATACTGATCGATCATTCTGCCTGTATCATCAAGAGTTTCGCCTTTTTGTGTTGAGCTTGATGAGCCATTTTCTAGTGATATGACTTTACCGCCTAATCTATTCATCGCAGATTCAAATGAAAACCTTGTTCTAGTACTTGGCTCAAAAAATAAAGAAGCTAGAATTTTCCCTTCTAAATCTTTGATAGGTTGTGATTTAGCGAGTTTATCTTTGTAGATATCAGCTTGATTAAATAGTTTATTTAAATCATCTTTAATAATTTGATCACCGCGTAGTAGCTTTTGAAATGATAGCATTTATAATTCCTTAATATTAACATATGCTGAATTTATTTCAGCATCTCACGATAGATAGTTATTTTATTGAGATCCTGAACACACTTCGACTTTGCTCAGTGACCTAGTTCAGGATGACTTATTTTATTTCTCTTATTCCCCTCTGATAATAGAGGAGTGGCAGTCGTAGACTGACGGGGTAGTTTTATTAACTATTAATCCATTCTTTAACAGTTTTAACATCAAAATCATTATTGATTTTGCGCATATCTTTGACAGCGATTACAAAAGCCTCAAAAGCTCCAATAGTTGTGACATAAGAAACTCTACTCATAATAGCAGCTCTTCTTAATGCTAAACTTATTTTTAGCTCTTGTCTTATTGAGGTATTAACCAATAAGTCAACTTCACCTGCTTCGATAGCTTGGACAGTACTATGTACTTGATTGTTGCCAATATTATCAGAAGCTTTATCAAAGAGTTTACATTGTAGACCATACTTTCTTAAGAAGCTTTCGGTACCTTTGGTTGCAAAGATGTTAAAACCAAGCTCTATCAGCTCTTTAACTGGCTGAAGTATCTTGGGTTTATCAGCATCACTTACTGATATTAGGATATTTCCTTTTAATGGGAGCTTGTTAAAAGACATCTCTTGAGCTTTGTAAAATGCTACACCAAAGGTTGTATCAATACCCATAGCTTCACCAGTAGACTTCATTTCTGGACCTAGATAGCAATCGACATCAGCAAATCTACCAAATGGGAATACAGCTTCTTTGACAGAGAAGTGTCTAGGTATTGGATTGTTTAAAATAAACTCTGAAAGTTTCTTACCAAGCATAAGTTTAGTTGCAATATTTGCAATACTATTACCAGTAGCTTTAGCAACGAATGGCACAGTTCTTGATGCGCGAGGGTTTACCTCAATTACATACAATTGCCCATTTTTATAAGCAAACTGAACATTCATTAGACCTATTACATTTAGCTCTTTAGCTAGTTTGATAGTAGCTTGTTTGACTTCTTCAATCTGCTCATTAGTTAATGAACGAGTTGGTATCAAGCAAGCTGAGTCACCTGAGTGAATACCTGCCTCTTCGATATGCTCGATAATACCTGCAACAAAGACACGCTCACCACCATCAGCAAGTGCATCTACATCTAGCTCTATAGCATCTTCTAGGAATTTATCAATCAAGATAGGTCCTTCAAGAATACATTTACTATTAGCCTTGATATAAGTATCTAGCTCCTCTTGTGAATGGACAATTTCCATTGCTCTACCACCTAAGACATTAGATGGTCTCACAACGACAGGGTAGCCAACATTAACAATTTTTTTCTTTAATTCATTAATTGTATATGCAATTGTATTTAGAGGCTGTTTTAGACCAACTTTATCAAGTAGCTCTTTGAATCTCTCTCTATCTTCAGCTAGATCAATCTTATCTGGATCTGTACCAAGTATAGGGATATTATTTTCATGCAGCGCCGATACTAGTTTTAGTGGTGTTTGACCACCAAACTGTACGATTACCCCAAGAACTTCACCTTTACGCATCTCATTTTTGATAATGTTTAAGACATTTTCGGCGCATAGGGGCTCAAAATATAACTTATCAGAAGTATCATAATCTGTAGAAACTGTCTCAGGGTTACAGTTAATCATGATGGTTTCTATGCCTTCTTTTTTGAGAGATTTCGCAGCATGAACACAAGCATAATCGAATTCTATACCCTGACCAATACGGTTAGGGCCACCACCTAGGATGATGACTTTCTTTTTATCAGAAATTTCAGATTCACAATCACGGACGATTTCTTCATAGTTATAGTGCTCATAAGTAGAGTACAAATATGATGATTGTGATTCAAATTCAGCAGCACAAGTATCGACTCTTTTAAATGTAGGATAGATTTTTTTACCAAATCTAAAATTTCTAATATATCTTTCTGTTCTGCCGACAAGCTCAGCAATTTTTGCATCTGAGAAACCAATATTTTTGTAAACAGAGAACTCTTCTTTGCTATTTGGTAAACCAGTTTTTTTAAGTTTTTCTTCTGCATTAACAATAATTGCAATCTGCTCAATAAACCATGGATCTATCTTACAAGCATCATGAATTTCTTGTTGTGATACTTTGTATCTAATAGCTTGTGCTACTCTTAGAATACTCATCGGTAAGAGTTCTTCTAGTGATTTTAGGATAACTGCTTTATTCTCTTGTAAAGATTTTGACTCATCAACACCAGGAATTTCAACTTGATCTAATCCTGTTAAGCCAGTATCAAGCGAGACTAAAGCTTTTTGTAAACTCTCTGTGAAAGATCTACCAATCGCCATAGCTTCACCAACTGATTTCATCTGCGAAGATAGATTCGATGGTGTGGTAGGGAATTTCTCAAATGTAAAGCGTGGAATCTTTGTAACTATATAGTCAATTGTTGGTTCAAATGATGCTGGAGTAACTTTTGTGATGTCATTATCAATTTCATCAAGAGTATAGCCAACCGCTAGTCTTGCCGCTACTTTTGCGATTGGGTAACCTGTAGCTTTTGAAGCTAATGCTGAAGATCGTGATACACGCGGGTTCATTTCAATAACAACTAATTTACCATCTTTAGGATTCACAGCAAATTGCACATTTGAACCGCCAGTTTCTACACCAATTTCTCTAAGTACAGCTATCGAAGCATCACGCATAATCTGATACTCTTTATCTGTCAATGTTAGGGCTGGCGCTACGGTGATACTATCGCCGGTATGGATACCCATTGGGTCAATATTCTCAATTGAGCAAACGACAATTGAGTTACCAGCTTTATCACGGATAACTTCCATTTCGTACTCTTTCCAACCTAAGATAGATTCATCAATTAAAACCTCATTAGTTGGTGAGAGGCTGAGACCATTTTTGACGATTGCTTCAAACTCTTCTTTAGTATTAGCGATACCACCACCACTACCACCAAGTGTAAATGATGGTCTGATAATAGAAGGTAGTCCAATATCTTCTAGAGCTTTGCGAGCCTCTTCCATAGATTGCACCACAACGTTTCTAGGTACTTCTAAGCCAATTTTTGCCATAGCTTTGTTAAATCTTTCTCTATTTTCTGCTTTATCAATAGAGTCAGCTTTTGCACCAAGCATCTCGACACCAAATTTTTCCAAAATACCTGCTTTGTCTAAAGCTAAAGCGCAGTTAAGCGCAGTCTGACCACCAACTGTAGGTAAGATTGCATCAGGCTTTTCTTTAGCGATAATTTTACCAACACTCTCAACTGTAATCGGTTCGATGAAGATCTTATCAGCAGTTGTAGGATCTGTCATAATTGTCGCTGGATTTGAGTTTACAAGAAAGACTGTGTAGCCATCTTCTTTCAAAACTTTACATGCTTGAGTTCCTGAGTAGTCAAACTCACATGCTTGACCGATAACGATTGGACCGGCACCTAGTACTAAAATACTTTTTATATCTGTTCTTTTTGGCATGTTATTAATTCCCTTTCTTACTTTCTGCTATCATCTCGGCAAATTCGTTGAATAAATACTTACAGTCATGTGGACCTGGTGAGCTCTCTGGATGATACTGTACTGCAAAAGCAGGTCTATCTTTAAATCTCAAGCCCTCAACAGTACTATCAAAAAGCGAGCTCATATGAATTTGAATATTATCGGGAACATTGTCATCATAAACCACAAAACCATGGTTTTGGCTAGTGATAAGGACTTTTTTAGTATTAGTATCGAACACTGGTTGGTTTACACCACGATGGCCTTTGTACATTTTCTTGGTTTTTAAGCCAGCAGCTAAGGCTAATAACTGGTTACCTAAACAAATACCGAATATTGGCATTTTGACTTCTAGAAGTTTTTTGATGACTGGTATAGTATAGTCAGAAGTTGCAAACGGGTCCCCAGGACCATTTGATAAGAACACACCATCAGGATTATGCTTCATAATATCTTCATAGGAGCTATCAGCAGGCACTACAGTTACCTTAAAGCCAGCATCGACAAGGTTTCTTAGGATATTGTATTTGACACCATAGTCGATAACTACAACATTATATTTGTAGCTTTGTTGCTGCTTATAAACTTGTTGACCTAGTTTGAAAGTATGCTCATTCCAATCATATTCTCTATTTGTAGTGACACTGATTGCTAGATCTCTACCGTTAAGGTTAGATTTATTTTTGATACGCGATCTTACATAGTTTGCATCGAGGAATTCACCTGGCTTGACTGATAATATAGCTACTCTTACAGCACCTTCTTTGCGTACTTTACGCACGATTGCACGCGTATCAACACCACAGATACCGACGATATTTCTATTTTTTAGCCAAGTATCGATACTTTTTTTAGCTCTAAAATTTGATGGGTTGGTGAGATTCTCACGTACGATTAAGCCTTTAGCAAATACTCCTAGAGACTCGTTATCCTCGTTATTGATACCGACATTGCCGATGTGAGGGAATGTAAAAGTGATAATCTGACCGGCATAAGATGGATCTGTTAGAGTCTCTTGATAACCTGTCATTGATGTATTGAAACAAATTTCTCCGTCTGTCCAACCACGAACCCCTATTGATCTACCTAGATAGTATGTACCATCAGGAAAAACTAATATTGCATTAGTCATATCGTTAGCTAATATCATAATAAAACAACCTTACTTTGATGAATTAAACTTAAAGAAAAAAGCTGTTTGAAAAAAGTTTTTATCATTACTTTTTTACAAAGTTAATTGGCAAATTGAAAACATTTTAGGCATTTGGTTGCCATCTGTAAAGGCTATTTTCTTAAGTTTTATATAATTTATATTTTGGTCTAGTTTTAAGGCTATTTTTGTACTACAATTAACTTTTTACAGCCTTAGATTTCTTATTTGGCTTTAGCAGTTATTTTTATTCAAACTGCTTTCGCTTTTTGTCATTAAAAATACTAATATAATCGCAATTTTTAAAAAACATATATTACTCAAATGAAAAAAATTTTTGCGACATTTACACTATTGTTAGCTTTGATACCTTTTAGCTATTCTTATAGTAGGTTTGTGTTTGTATCGATGATAACACACCATGGTTATAGAGCATTTTACAAATATTTAAAATGCTAATTATAAGTGGGGAACCCAGCTGTCAGAACTTACTCCTATTGGAATGAATAAAGAGTATAACTTAGGCGTTCAGCTAAGAAAAAGATATATAAATTTAATCTTTTACCAAAGCATTATCTTGATCAAAGTATCTATGTATTATCAAGTCACATTAATCGCACTGTAGTCAGCGGTCAAAGTTTGCTTATAGGCTTATACCCAGCTGGGTACAGGCCGGCTTCTTAGTGAGGGCAATCCTGCAATTAAAAGTAGATTCCAACCAATACCAATAATGACTGTCAGCAGACTCGGACTTATACAGTTTCCTTATGAACAATATTTAGATGTATTGAAAAAGTATGTCTACAACTCAGCAGCATTGCAAAATAAGATAAAAGAAGTTCATCCTAATTTTGCAAAATGGCAGCAAATTACTAAGTAATTAAAATATCATGGCTAAATGATATCTTGGTGATAGGAGGTTTTGATTGTTGCTAAAGCGCATGACAAACCTTTGCCAGAGGGTTTATCTCAGGAGGATGTTGATAAAATGATTACTCTTACAGACTGAGGTCTAACACAACAGTTTAAATCACAAAAATTGCCTATATTATGGGTGGTAAATTGACTAATAGAATGATCGAAGATCTAAATAATGCTGCTAGTGGTAAGTCTAAATACAAAATGACTTACTACTCAGGATATGATCTGACACTCTTAGAGGTAATGGGTACTTTAGGAATGCCGCTAGATAGGGCGCCAGGATACGCAAGTAATCTACAAATGAGCCGTATGAAGATGGTGATGTGTATACTGTTAAGTTAGATATAATGGTAAGTGTGTCAAGCTACCGATAATGTATAAAGATGATAGCTGTACGCTAGATTCCTTAAACAAATATATCCAGCAGATAAATAATAAATTTCAAAAATAACTCTATAATTTAATTAGCCAAATAAGCTAAAAAAATCACCAGTTTTTACTTATTGATAGATATTTAAGTTTCCTAAAAATATCTAGATGTTGTAACTATTTTTGTTATACTTTTTGGTGAAAAAGAGTAGGAGAAAGAAAATAAAATGTCTAATCAAAGTTTACTTATTAAAAATGCTACTGTTGTAAATGAAGGCAAAACATTTAAATCTGATATTTTAGTTGAGAATAGTAGAATTGTCCAAGTTGCTGCAAATATAAATAAGCCAGCAGAGCAAATTATAGATGCTACAGGTCTACATTTATTGCCTGGTATGATAGATGATCAAGTGCATTTTAGAGAGCCTGGTTTGATGCACAAAGGTGATATTGAGTCAGAATCGCGTGCTACTGTGATGGGTGGTATCACATCGTATATGGAAATGCCAAATGTAAATCCAGCAACTATAGTAATAGAAAGACTAGATGAGAAAAAACAGCGTGCGGCAGCTAGATCACATACAAACTATGCTTTTTATCTCGGTGCGACAAATGATAATGTTGATGAACTAAAACGCCTCAAGCCAAATGATGCTTGTGCTATCAAAATCTTTATGGGCGCATCAACTGGTAATATGCTAGTAAATAACATTGAAACATTAGAATGCTTTTTTAGAGATAGTCCGTTACTAATTGTGACGCACTGTGAAGATACACCAATGATTGCAGAAAATGAAAATAAAGCGCGTGAAAAATATGGTGAAAATGTACCTATGGACTTACATCCAGAAATTCGCTCGAGGGAGGCGTGTTTTAAATCATCAGAGTTAGCTGTTTCATTAGCAAAAAAATATAACTCAAGGCTTCATGTATTGCATCTAACGACAGCTGAAGAGATGGTGCATTTTGATAATACTATCCCACTAGAAGAGAAGCGTATTACGGCAGAAGTTTGTGCTCATCATTTGTTTTTTTCGCGTAAAGATTATGCCGATAAGGGCGCTCGTATCAAATGTAATCCAGCTATAAAAGAAGAAAGCGATCGTTTGAAACTTCTAGAATGTGTAGCAAATGATACTATCGATGTAATTGCTACAGATCATGCGCCACATACATGGCAAGAGAAGCAGGGTATATATTTTAAAGCTCCTGCTGGTTTGCCGCTTGTTGAGCAGGCTCTTATATCAGTATTAGAGCACTATCACAAAGGTTTCTTAACTCTTGAGCAAATAGTCCAAAAAATAGCCCATGCCCCTGCTATAGTTTATAAAGTAAAAGAGCGTGGTTTTATCCGCGAGGGTTATTATGCTGACTTGGTATTAGTAGATCTTAATAATCCGCATACTGTTACAGATGAGTGTTGTCACTATAAGTGTGGTTGGACTCCATTTGATGGTTATACTTTCCAATCAAAAGTTCAGACAACTATTGTTAATGGTATAATTAAATACCACAAAGGTAAAGTTGTCAGTGATCAAAGAGGCCAGTGTTTAGAGTTTAATCATGAGTTTTGATAACTATTTCTAAAGGGTTAATTTATGATGTATTCAGTATTTATAACTGTTTTATCGGGTGTATTCGTATTTATTCTATCACAGTTTTAGAGTTGGTATTAAAACCTCGTATAGAAGTGAGTAAACTATATGCTTTAATAAAGTGAGAAAGTTTTAAGTAATCTAGCAAAAATACCTAATGGTAACATAGAAAATTCTGCGAGAGATATTCTAAAAGAATTAGGAGCAAAGCTAGTATCAATCACACATGCATACACTATATTTTTAAATTATGAGAAGAAAGATGTTATTAATAGTACAACAGTTAAATCTTATAGTTAATACTAGAAAGGATTTAGATAAAAGCTAGCTGAAAATATAAAAAATTAGCTGAGCAGCAGGATAATATAACTAAAAAAGAATGTGATAGCATTCCTTCTACAGAAAATGATATAGAAGATAAAGCTAATCCAGTAGATCAGACGACTTCAAATAATAGCAAAGAAGATAAAAAAACAATAAATAATCCTTGGAAAGGCACTTCTATAGGTTTAGGTGGAAGTATTATAACTGGGTAATAGTGCTACTACAAACTTAAGTGCTGGAGTAAGTATCAACTACAAGCCAATAGAAAAATGGCAAAGTAGTTTACTATTTAATTATTTATATAGTCACGATGATAATGTTTATGATACTTCAGGTGTTATAGTAAATAGAGCACAATTAAGCGCCAATACTTCATGGAACTTTGATAAAATCAACGGTGTATATGGTAATTTAAATTTCTTGCGTGATGAGTTGACGTTTTTAGGTATGTTTTGATGGAATCGTTAGGTTATAAAAGAGTTTTATATAAAAATGACAATATGTTGTTAAATATAACTGCAGGCCCAAGTTTGACACAAAATAAACTTGCTAGTACAGGTCAGTTCTCTAGTGGTATTGGTGCACAATCCGGCTTACAGTATGTATGGAATTTTACAGAGAAGACAAGTTTTAGAGAAGAGTTTATCGTAAACTATTCTTACCAGAATAATAAAGTAAATCCTAATGTTTTTATATACCAAAATAGCTCTATATTATCAGCTAATATATATAAAGACTTAAGTCTCCAGCTTCAATTTCAACTGAATGGTACTAATTTACATACTGCAGGTAAGAAACCAATAACAACAATTACAACTACTACTTTAACATATGAAATATAAAAATGACTATATTAAGCAACTGTAAGCTGTAACTTAAAGTATACTTTCTCTCAAAAGATTATTAGATTGCTAACAATGAATAGAGTGTTCTTACCTTTATACGATGATTTTTTATAAAACTACTATTTAAAAATATTTTGTATTACCATATTTACACTATTGAATTTTAATAGTTTTTAATACTTACTATGTAACATATAGTAAAGTACTTTTTTATTGCATAGAATATACACAAAAAATAACATAACTAAAATAGAGCAGTTTGGCTATAAGAGACTAGTCACGACTAACCATTATAATCTTACTATTAACTATCTTTATTTATTTTCAGTTAGTTAATATTATACAATTATAAAACTGACTTGTAGATAATTTAATTTGGTACCGAAAACGTGAGAAAACTTACAAACATTAAATGTAATTATGATATAACAGGTACCATTATGCTTAATAGTGGTGAATGTTTTTGAGCGCCGTAAACATCAGTGGCTCCAAATGCTCCTGAAGGACGAGATCTTAGAATTGTAGCTTTTATTACCAACGCTTGCGGAAAGCTTACTATGTTAATAATGCCTTCTTTAGAAATACCGTACATATTAGATATTAAATCTTCGTTTATTACACCAGAATCAACAGGTTGCTCATAACCAGCTTTTTCTTTAAAAATGAATATCTAATGTTAATTCATAAGGTTCTGCATTTTTACCGCGTATAACTTTAGCTAAATCAGTTATTGGTATAGTATTCATTGTTATACCTCCATTAGTTTGATAGGGAATAATTTTATAGGATCATCAATATGTAACAAATGGTAAACGCTAAATTAATATACTGCACCTACTTTTAAATCAGATGGTGAGTAAGGAAATGCTAAGTTTCCAGCTGTTGCTATTCTGTCTTTATAACCATAGTGCAGCATAGCACTTCGAGCAAAACTACAGATAGTGTTAGCTGTTTCCTGATCAGCAGCAACCACATCAATTATAATACCTAGTTCGTGGCTAGTAACTGATTTTGGTTCCAATTCTTCCATCACACCATTTTTTCTATAGATGTGAAACTGCAGTTTATAAGTATAACCTTATTTTTTGAAATTATCTTCAATTCTTTGCCTTACCACCTCTATTATTTCATCTATTTTACTAATTATAATTACATCATGGCATCCAGCAATCGAAACCGTACGATATCCAACTTTTTGCACCTTCTAACTTGACGGTATATTTATCAGAAACAACTAGTTTACTTCCATAAACTTTAACAGTACTTTTGGTATGTTGTTCAAAGGTTGTATCCTGTAGACTTAATGTACTACCAGGCCCTGGTAACTCATAGGAATTTGTTTTTTCATAAAGAGTATGCACAGCAACAGATGTTACAGTACCGTGTCTGTTGGTATTAAGTGGTTGAACAATAAATCTATCCGAAAGTAAGGTTCCTAAGGCGGAATCGCTACCTGGCTCTGCAAGCTATAGCACAATATTTTAATATTTTTCCCATATGTATTGCTAACCATGGATCATAGCCTTTTCTAATAGCATCAGTGGTAAACACTGCTGGATCATAGCAACGACCTGTAAGAATTATTTGTGCACCAGCATCTAATGCTTTTATCAAAGGTTTAACACCCATTTGTGCAACAATATATGTTGACTAAAATTATTTCCTTTTCTATTCAGTAAAAGAAATTCTCGACCCCAAATAATAAGGTCCTGGATCAGTAGAGCCAGCATCTACTGCAATAACATCAGGATTATATTTTAATCATTAGTTGAATGAAGATTGCGAAAAACTATACCCTATCATAGAAGTTGGTGAAAGTACTCGATATTCTTTCATAATTTAAAACTTTTCTTCTTAACTAGTAACATATTATGTTAAAAATAGCCTAAAAAATTTGCTGTAAAAGATATTTATATTAGTAATTGTAAATCACAATATGGCCGTATAAGAGTTAAAGTTTTGTAAGGTTGAGTTTGCTGTAATTATACAAAACTAAAAATAATATGAGATTTGAAATATGAATAAGTTATTAAAAGTAGCTTGGGTATTTTCGTTAATGGTTGGTTTTTGCTATGCAGGAGTTGATAAATCTCTTGGCCTTTTAGTTGAAAGAGCAGCTTTAATGTAGTGTGTTGAGTGTTTAAGCATAAACTTAATAGTCCTATCTACGATGTAGCTCAAGAAATTCGAGTTTTGCAAAATGCTCAAAACTTAGCAAAAGAGAATCATTTAGAGATAAACTCATTTCTAACTTTATTCAGCTACAAATGGATTTATCTAAAAAAATAGAGGATTACTATTGGAAGAATGCAACCCAGCAACAGCTTGAGCAACAAAGTTAGGATTGTTTAGCTCTAACTATTGCGATAAGATTAAAAAAGTTAATGAGCAACTTGATACAGCGATAAGTAAAAGTATTAAGCAATTATAAAGGATAAAGAGCTAGTTACGAAACTTAGCAAACTTGTTAAAAAGAAAAATATTCAAGGCATTCCGAAGATCAGAATTATTTAGATTTGCTAGCAAGTAGTTTACAAAATATTAAAAAAACTAAGTAATAACAACAAGTCAAAATATAGTTTACTATCACCACAAATTAAACTAATATATAGTTTCAATATAGATTAATAATTTGAAAAACTCAATGAAAATAATGTTCTCAGCAGATGGCATCTCTAAGTCAGATTTAGATAAAACAGCTACTGTTTCAAGTTATGTTGACTGTGTTAAAATAGGTCATATCTTATGTTCAACGTTATCTTTTAAAGAAATTCATGAGCTAGTAGGCGACAAAGATATTTTATTAGATTTTAAATTTCATGATATTCCAAATACAGTTAAAACAGCGATAGAAAACTATTCAAAAGCTATTCCAAATTTCAAATACTTCACATTTCATGGCACTGCTAGTGATGAGATGGTCAAAGCTGCACTTAGAGCAGATACTCAAGCTATACCATTAGCTGTGATTACACTAAGTAGTGATGCTAATTTTGATAAAGCAGATAGTCTGGTAAAATTTGGCAGATGTATAGATTTATGTGTGGAAAACTTTATATGTCATCCACATTTAGTTGCTGATGTGCGAGCTAAGTTTGGGGATAAAATCAAGCTATATGTTCCAGGTGTAAGGCTTGAGAGTGATCTTAGTGATGACCATTTTAATGCACTAACTCCCAAAAAAGCCAAAGAACTTGGTGTTGACTACATTATCGTAGGTAGACCACTATTGCGTGCTGATAATATCGTTGAGAAGTTAAAAGAGTTTGAGTGCTAAAAATGCAAAATAAAGATCTTAAGAGAATAATAATTTCGCCACCGTTTGGTAAGTATCTTAAATTCAAAGAGACTTCGAACGTTTATGGTTCTTTTACTGTAAATAGACGTTGGGGACTTATCAAACAAGCACTCAAAACCATTCGTAAAATAGATAAAAACGCATGGTGTAATAAGATTGGTTTGCGTAATCCAGGGCTTGCAAATGCTAATCCACCTAAAAAAGCTCAAGATATAATATCTCTAGCAGCATTAGAAATAATAGACTGGTATAGTTTTGCAAAAACTTTAAATCTACCAAAATTTGCAAATTATAAAAATATTGAGATTAATATTGGTTGTCCAAATGCTATTATTATTGATTTCCCAGCTGAATTAGCGCCAATATTTGCTGGTAGAAATATCAGTATCAAGATGCCACCAACTGTCGATCACAACACTAAAATAAGAGAATATATTGCAGTAGGAATTACAATTTTTCATTTATGTAATACTATCCCAACAGATAAAGGGGGTATTTCAGGCTATCCACTGCATGAGTACAGCTTACCAGCAATTAAAAAAGCTAGAGAGGTGTTTGGTGATAGTATCACAATCATTGGCGGCGGCGGTATTTATACATTAGACGATGCTAAGAAATATATCGAAGCTGGAGCGGATCATTTATCTCTAAGCTCAATAATGTTTAATCCTATAAGGGGTAAAAAGTTAGTTAAAGAGATTAATAGCCTTTCTTTTTAAGTAACAACCTATCAGTATTTTTATAAGATTGCGGTGCAAAATAATCCATCCATTCTTTTACTGCTTTGAAATTCTTAATAAAAGTTTGCTTGTTTCCTTGAGAGACTTTTTTAGCATTAGAATTTACAAGATCAGCAAATTCAGCAATCGTTTGTTGTCTTTGTTTATCTGACATAATAATATCAGCATATAAGCTATGGACTTGACTAAAAAGCCTACCTACAATGTTTTGCTCCATTTTATAAACAGGGCTAGCAAGTTTTAGCTTCTTATGAATATCAATATTTTTATGTTTAAGAAACAATCCTAAACAATAAACACTAAAGTGTTCAATACCTTGGATAAAAGTCATTTCCTCATCATGTGCTTCAGCTGTCATTTTCTCGATACTAAAACCAATTCTAGCTAGATCATTAATAAAATACTGATACTTATCTTGCTGTTTGCCATCGCAGACTACAATCACTTGATTTTCAGGTGAGCTAATAGTTGGTCCAAATATAGGGTGTAGTCCAACCAAAGGACCATTATAATTAGTGGGCATAGTCTCCCCTAAAGGCTCTTTTTTGATACTAGTATAGTCAGCTAATATAGTACCTTCTTAAAAGTAAGGTATAGTTTTTTGATAATCTCTGCTGTTAGATATATCGGTACAGATAGTATTACAATATCTTGATTAGTTAGCTTTTGTTGAGGATTTTACCAATTACTTTCATCAAAAATAGTCAGTTTGTATTCAGGCAAAAATTTACTAAAAATATTCTGAGTCATCTAACCCGTCTCACCATTACCACCAATTATACAAATTTTCTTTTGGATATTTATGCATTAAAACTAAAAGTTACAGGACCATCATTAGTGAATGATACTTTCATATCTGCGCCAAATATTCCTGTTTGAATTTTGTTATATTTTTTTCTAAAGATATTTTCAAATTCTTTAAACTTCTGTTTCGCTATTTCAGCAGGGCAACCACTACTAAAATTTGGTCTATTACCTTTATTTATATCAGCTGTAAGGGTAAATTGTGGTACAATAATTATTTCTCCATCAATATCAGTAAGCGATAGATTCATCTTATCAGTATCATCCTCAAATATTCGATACTTAAGGATTTTGTCAGCCATTTTTTCAAAATTTTAGTCAGTATCTTCCTTCTCAACACAGACTAGTGCTAAGATACCTTTATTTATATCAGCAACTTTTTGATTATCAACTATTACATTTGCACAATTAACTCTTTGAATAATACTAAGCAGGCTATTTTTAGAAAATTTATAAATATTTTTAGATTGTATCAAAAAATAACTCATACAGTATAAGACTTATTATGATGATTAATAAATAATTTGGGTTAAATAGCAGTATAGTGTAAAAAATAAATTAAATGATTAATACTTTACTGATGATTTCAAAATTATAGAGATTGTACTTATAACTACCATAGTTATTGGCGGCTTTTTTATTTCATACTTATTTGATCAAAATCCCTTAAAAGAATTACACTATAACACTTTAATAGTAGTTTTAGCTATGTCAGGTTTTTTAGCAATAGAGGAAATTTTTTTGCTCAAGAGTCAGCAAAGTCTCTTAGTAACAAGCTAGCGACTTTTATTAGCTACAGTCAGGAGTAAATAATTTAGCTATAGCTAGGCGATTTTTATTTATTTTAAAGACTGGGGAGTGTATGCAGATGCTACATTATTATTTATATTGTTTAACATTTTTTAGCTTATCAGCAATTATTCATACATGGGATTTTCTAAAATATAATAATCCCAGTATAAAAAATGCCCTAAGAGGTGTTTTAATGTTAGGGTTATTAGTTTGGCTTATCCCTGTTATATATCAAGCACTACAACTATCTATATACCAGTTTTTTGTTTCTTATATAAACTATAAAAACTAAAACAATTATGATTAAACAAAGTATTGGACCAAGTATAATAGGCACTTGCTTGTCTATATGCTCACCTAAAGAACCTGAAATAAATAGATATATCGAAGCACCTATAGAACCAGACATTATCAAATAGGAAGAAACTTTTGGGCTAGAGTAGTTAGTGTTGTTAATTCCATATCCTAAAAGTGTTGGAAACATTGCGGCACAGCCAAAGCCTAAGATAACACCTCCTATAATAAATCCAGCTAAGAGTATTAGCAATTAAATAATAATATACACCACAGGCTTTATTTTTGTCAGCACAAGCAAGGCAACAACTAAGTGTGAAAGAGCAATAATTCCCCAAAATAAGCCGATGATAAGACAGACATCGGTAACTTTTATATACTTTGCTCCCTGTAAGTATGGTGAGAACCAGTATGAGACAATATATTCGATATATACATAGATCATTATTGCTGGAGTTAGACTGATTATTTAGCTGCTTATTGATACTTACGGTGTCTTTCTCTTCAAATTTTGCCAAAGTTATAGTTATCAATAAAATTAAATACAAACTACCCATACCAATAAACACAGCTTGCTAAGAGAATTGCTGTACTATATGACTATCAATAAAAGGTACAAAATCAGAGCCTGCACCAAAGAAAAAGTTTAAAACATTCAAACGTGATTCACTCTTACCATTATTGCTTGTATGCTGTATGTATTGTTTGACTAACAGGAGGTTACGAGTAGACCAACAAAGTACCAATTTAAAAGAGCTCAAAATAGCGTAGATATATAAAGGCTAACTAGCAGCTATAGTAAATTGCACGATAACACCAATTGCCAGTGCAATTAGTAGGAGTTTTCCTGCAGCTTAGAGAACTCATTGTTTTTGAGCTTAAAGCATTACCTACCACAAAAGCCGCAATATATTTAAAACATCAATATAGACAATATGTGAAACATTAACATTATAATGAGATGAAATTTGTGGTGATACCAGTCCAAGTATTACGCCAAAACCTCCAGTAATAAATGCTGCAAAAAAGTAAATGTTTACAGCCCTCAACTTTAACCTCTGAGGAACTATAAAAGTTATGAATTGTTTATTTGTATTGATAGATGCTATTGATATGTTCTCTAGTTTTTATTGACATATTGAATTAAGCTCTTATAAGTTAATAGCTGGATTATTTTGATCATGAGCTTTTATTTTTAATATATTCTTTAGTGTCTGAGATGCCTCAAATCGCATTTTAATTGACTCTTCATCATTATTGACAAAGAGCTCAATACTAGTTGTATCTAAGAATATATCTACAGATATATGTTGAGAAGTTATATCTTTTATAAAAGCTTGAGGCATAAGTTCAGAGCAGTTTGATAGCAAATATTAAAAACAAATCCTTGATTATCTTCTAAAAGATCTAAATGCCACTGATTTTCTGAGCTAAATTTAATATTGCTTTCTAAGCTCTTTATAGCTATCTACAGGGTAGGATATGAGCTTATTATTTTTTACTTTAAGCTGTCTGATTAGACTCATTGCACCAGCGGAGTCTTCTTTTGCAGGGTTTTTATAATCTTGCCAACAGTTCATCCAACCAATTGCATATCTATTACCATTAGCCTCAAAAGTTTGAGGAGCATAAAACTCTTATGCAGAGTCAATATCATCTAGCTGGTGTTTTAGCACTAAAGTGCTTACTATAAAAATCACCAATATAATAAAACGACTGATAATTAAAGTCTTTGTTATCTTTACAAAAATAGATAGTATCAACACATAATTACCATCTAAATAAAATAAATCAGACACTCTAGTGTTCTACCAGAAATAGTTTTTTCTTGAAATAAAATACTTTGAAAATCCCAGCTCTCAGTATCATCAGATCTATACAGTACAACACTTTAGTAGCTATTCGCATAAGTTCCAATTATAAGATAATGCATTTAAAATATCATACCCTACTTTAGGATCTCTAAAATTATAAGAGCAGAAATCTGACTTGCGATTTATTATTTTTTGTAGGCTTTGAGAAAAAAATAGCATCTTTTCTCTTTATTAGAAATTGTTTTTGTATGAAAATATTTGGTGAGTTTTGTAAATCTTCAAAATGTTCTGTATCAACAAGATAAAGCTCATTATTTACAATCATTGCACTACCAGAAAAAGCTCCACCGATATATCTATCATTGATCATTGTGTGGATAAATAGCAATAGTTAGATGTTGCCAGGGAACAAGGTCTGTAGGTACTTCATGTCCCCAATGTAGCGTTGTTGTATGTTTACCATAAGGGTAATGCTGGTCATATGGTATTTACCTTTGAAATAAACTAAACCGTCTGGATCATTCATCCAAGCTTTTTTAGCAGTAAAATGATACTATAAGCACTTAGTATTGTGTATGTCGCTATTATCATGCGAATGATATGATTTAAATCTATTAGCTTGTAAGCTAAAGCACATACCACCTGTCTCAAGTAAGTTAGCATCTATATCCAACCATTTTGGATACTCAAGTTTTGCATATTGCTAACTATTTTGAAAATATATTCTTGACCAGCTACTAATGACCATTCAACATGGTAATATTTTGTTTTTAGTGTTGTCGACACTATCGCGACACATTCAAGAATACTGTCATTATGTTGTAGTCTAAATTGACCATCATTAATTGAGTTGTAATCAAAAGAGATTACAGAGTTATTTTTAATATTGATATGAAAACAACTATTATTAAGTTTTTGTATGAGCATTATTTAAAAAACCAAAAGCTTAATTTTTCTAGCCTACCTAGCACAACTGTTGATCTGTTATTACTTGTTCCAGATTACAGATATATCTTTGTATTTGATTATAGCTGTGTGTCTATTAACTTTTGTGTATATGCTTAATGATGCAAAAAATACCACAAATCTTAAAGAAAAATTCTCCAGATAGTCGGATGGTTTTAGTTGTTGATGCAATTATTTACTTTATTGTCTACAGTCAGATGTTCTCAATCATAGTGCTATTTGCAAAACATAATGTTGATCTTTATTTAATTGGCTTTAGTGTTTCTCCAGCAACTTATGCAGCACTAGATTCTTTTTAGCTAATTGTGTTAAGTCTAGTATTAGCTATTTTGTATACCATATAAGTATGCGGTCGGCACTATAATTGTGGGTATAGCTCCATTGAGTTTATATGTAGTGATAAAGTTTACTCAAATAAAAGGCTTTGTTAATGGTAATTGGATGATTGTATATTTCTTTTTTGGTGCATTAGCAGAACTACTGGTTACGGCATTATGATAGCTATTTATTTTAGAAAAGAAATCGTAACCTTTGGTATGGGCTTTTTCATACTAGCAGTTGTCCTAGGAGGTGTTTTGTCAGGGAAATTAGGACAACTTGTCATAATACCTAATGGTAAAATTGATTCTTCTGTTAGTCTAAGTATTTATCAAAATTATTTTTTGTGGTTAGATGTGATAACTATTGTTTTGGGTATTGTATATGTTTTGTTAGCCAAGCTAGCGACTAATATAGCTAAAAAACATGATATTTCTTTAGGATAAAATAAGAGAAAATCTTATAAATCCCATCAGTAAACTCTTTAGTAGATACTAGCTTATTTCCTTGAGTATATATATCTTGACTTCTAAAGTTATCTTCAAGAATTAGATTAATTGCGTTAGCAATATCTTGTACTTCTGATACTAATCTAAATGAATAAGAAAGCATTAATGATGCAGATAAGATTTGTGAAATGCAAATGGTACTAGCCCAATTGAGTCTGGCGGTACAGGCTAAATCAGAGATGATATCTCCAAAAATGTTAGCCATAACCATAATATCAAATTGATTGGGTGGATATTTATATTAAAACTAAAATGTTTTCTAAGAGCTAGAATACTATTAGCTTCACAGCCTTGCCATTTCTCATCATTTTGAGCCCCAACAGGGGCCTCCAACTGAGCCAAAAAGTGTTGCATCTGAGTTTTTACATATTTCTAAAGTTTCTTGTGGGCAGTAATTTTTGTGTTTCTCATAAGCAGTACCACCCCACTAAAGCTTCTGTGTAGTTGAATTTATGATTATATTTTTTAGCAATAGCATCAAGAACTTTGATTGCTGATACCATTACTTCAGGGCCTATGCCATCACCTGCTAATATAGCGATATTTTTTTCCATTTTAGCCTCTTTGTGATTGTTCAAACTGTTTTATTATAATAAGATAAGTTATATCATCAAGCCCTCGAATAAGACAGTTTTTACGAAAAGGATCATAATCAAAGTAATAAGTATTATCATCAGCAGTAACTGTTTGGTCTTGTAAATCAACAGTCATACTGAATTTTGGATTTTCTGCTTTATCACATAAACTTTTAATAGTATTTTCATCCAAAGATATCAACAGTAAGCCATTTTTAGCAACATTATTGAAAAATATATCAGAGAAAGATGGTGTAATTATAACTTTGATACCTGCTTGGGTTAAAGCCCAAACAGCATGTTCTCTAGATGAACCACAACCAAAATTATTTCCAGCAATTAATATTTTCGAGCTAGAATAATCTTATAATTCTCTTTTAAACGATAGAATAGGCTTTTACCATAACCATCCTTTGTTGTTTGAGTCAAAAATTCAGCGGGGATAATCATGTCCGTATCAATATCACTTAACCATGAAGGAACTGCGCTAGATGTTAGTTTTTTAAAAAAGCTTGCATTTTATAGCTCCTTATTTAATTTATCAACACTACAAATTTTACCCATAACAGCACTAGCAGTAACTGTCTGTGGTGATAATATGCAAGATGGGTTATACTTCCTTTGCCTTGACGACCAATTAAGTTTCTATTGATATGTACTAATACATCTTTGACCTTCAGGAATTTTATCATCATTCAATGCTAGCTACTGGAGTTATTTTAGCAGCTGTACTACAGAAAAAAACCTCATCAGCATTTTATTATAGCTCATCAACTTAAATAGGCGCTCAGTAACCTTGTATCCTAGATCTTTAGCGATTTGGATTACAAGCCTTCTAGTTATACCGTCTAGTATAGTTCCAAGAGATGTTGTTATGACTTTATTATCCTTTATAAAAAAGATATTCATTGCAGCACCTTTAACTACAAAGCCATCAGCATCAAGTAGTAAAGATTCATGATAGTGAAGTATCAAGAGTCTCTCTAAAAGCTAAGATACTATTGACATAATGACCACCTATCTTTGCATCACATACACTAGAGCGTGAGTGAATTCTGATATATTTACTAACCTTTATATAAACTTTATCTGCAGCCATATATTTACCCATATCTATACAATAAATAGCGATATCAACAGGATGATCTTTGACAGGTAGAACACTAACGTCTTCCTCAGCATAATATGCTAAAGGTTTTATATAACATGATTTTTACCACTAGCTTTGACGGTATCTAATACAGCTTGACACACATAAATCTTTACATATGCTCTTTTAGTTTAAGAACAGTTATACCATTAGTGGTATCGTACGTATCGTACGCTCTTATATCCTAAAACACAGATGAACCATAGTGTAAAGAGTGAGTATTTATACCAACTTTTGCATCTTCATAGGAGATAATTTCACCATTTTCCATATTTTATCTAACATATTGATGATCAGCATTTTATGATTATTAAATTTTTTTGAATAGGTTTATTTATTAAAGACAGAGGAGATTTTTGCTGAGTAAAAGGAGTAATTGATTACTTTGAGATTTAATTTTTTGAGAAAATATAGGGATAACAGACTCCAATAATACTGAATGTCTTGACTATAGAGCAACTGCTCTCTATATGTCTTTGCATATGCCGAATGCATGATTAATATGAAAAGTTTTTGCTTAGAGGAAAATGTTTTATCTACGATCAGCATATATCTTTGCTTGAGCTGCTGATAATCTTGCGATAGGAACCCTAAATGGCGAACAAGATACATAATCAAGATCTAAATCATGGCAAAAGCCAACAGAATACGGTTCACCGCCATGTTCACCACATATACCCATCTTAGCATTAGGGTTTACAGCTTTGACACCTTCTTTAGCTATTTGCATTAGTTTACCAACTCCTTTAGGATCTAGTCTTGCAAATGGATCAAAGCTTAGTATACCTTTTTCAAGATAGTCTTTAATAAACTTATTAGCATCATCTCTACTAAAGCCAAATGTCATCTGAGTTAAATCGTTTGTACCAAATGAGAAAAACTCACTACCAGCTTCTGCAAGCATACCAGCGCCGATAGCACCACGCGGAGTTTCAAGCATTACACCAACTTTGTAATCAATATCAATTTTTTCACGCTTTAGGATAGTGTCAGCAACTTCTCTAACGATACAACTTAAGAGTTTAAACTCCCCAAGAGTACTAACCAGAGGAATCATAAGTTCTGGTTTAACTTCTATACCCATACGCTTACTTGATACTGCAGCATAGATGATAGCTTTAGTCTGCATTTCAATGATTTCAGGATATGTTACTGCTAATCTACAGCCGCGATGACCCATCATAGGGTTTACTTCGCTAAGTGCCTTGATACGCGCTTCTAGTTCACTATAGCTAATATTAAACTCACGTGCTAGGTCATCGATCTCATGTACTTCATGAGGTAAGAACTCATGTAACGGTGGATCGATAAATCTAATAGTTACTGCAAGGTTATCCATTACTTCGAATAGCTCTTCAAAGTCTTGCTGTTGCACAGGAAGTAGCTTGTCTAGAGCTTTTTGCCTTTCTTTTTTGTCTTTAGCCAAAATCATTTGTCTGACATAAGAGATACGATCTTCTTCAAAGAACATATGCTCTGTACGACACAGACCAATTCCCTCAGCACCATAAGCTCTAGCTATAGCAGCATCTTTGAAAGTATCAGCATTACATCTAACACGAAGTTTACGCACACTATCAACGAACTTCATAAAGTCTTCAAAATCTTTAGTAACTTCAGGATCGACAGTCTTAATAATGCCTCTATAGACAGTACCTTTAGTCCCATCAAGAGATAAGTAGTCACCTTCTGTAAATACTTGACCTCTTTGAAATGTAATAGTTTTCTTTTCTTCATCAATTCTTGCTGATTCTAAACCAGATATGCAACATTTACCCATCCCGCGTGCAACAACAGCAGCGTGAGAAGTCATACCACCACGCAGAGTTAAAATACCATTACAAGCATTAATACCCGCGATATCTTCGGGTGATGTTTCAATTCTAACTAGGATAGTTTTCTCTTCTCCACGCGTTTTTGCTGCAAGTAGTGATTCAACATCAAAATATATTCTACCACTAGCAGCACCAGGAGAAGCGCCAAGAGCTGAACCAAGAGGACGTTTAGATGCTAAAGCTTTCTCATCAAATTTAGGATGTAATAACTGTTCTAATAAATGAGGCTCAACCATCATCACTGCTTCTTCATTTGTGATTAGACCTTTTTTAGCCATATCTACAGCAATTTTAAAAGCTGCTTTTGCAGTTCTTTTACCATTCCTTGTTTGTAGCATGAAAAGCTTACCATCTTCGATAGTAAACTCCATGTCTTGCATGTCTTTGTAAACTTTCTCTAAGTTTTTAGCAATTTTTACAAAATCATTAAATACTTCTGGCATTTTATCTTTTAAAGTTAAGATATGTGCTGGAGTCCTGACACCAGCTACGACATCCTCACCTTGAGCATTAATTAGGTATTCACCAAAAAGCTCATTTTCACCAGTAGATGGATTTCTTGTAAAGGCTACCCCTGTTCCAGAATTATTACCAGAGTTTCCGTATACCATTTCTTGGACATTAACAGCTGTGCCCCAGTTATTTGAGATATTGTTTATTTCTCTATAAATAATTGCTCTTTCAGCATTCCATGATTTAAAAACAGCTTCTACAGCAGTCAGAAGTTGCTCAACTGGATCATTAGGAAAGTCTTTACCAACTAAATCTTTATAAATTTTCTTATACTCTACAACGATATCTTTGTAATCTTGAGCAGGCAGATCACAGTCATTTTTTACCTTTCGTTTTGCTTTTTTATCTTCTAAAATTTTATCAAAAGGTTTCTTTTCACAATCTATAACAACATCAGCAAACATCATGATGAATCTTCTATAGCTATCATAAACGAATTGTTCATTATTTGTTTTTGCTACCATAGCTTTAGCACCTTCATCATTTAATCCTAGGTTAAGGACAGTATCCATCATCCCAGGCATAGACACTCTTGCACCAGAGCGTACTGATACTAGCAGAGGATTGTTGCCACCACCAAAAGTTTTACCACTTCTTTTCTCTAAATCTTTGATATGAGCAAATATTTGTTCTTTGACTTCACTACTTAACTTTTGACGGTCATCATAGTACTTAAGGCATGCTTCTGTAGTTACGGTAAATCCATCTGGTACAGGCAGACCTCTATTTAGCATTTCACTGAGGTTAGCACCTTTACCACCTAACAAATTACGCATAGACTTATTGCCTTCAATAAAGGCATAGACAAACTTCGGCATAAAAACTCCTCTCAAGTTTTTTGTAAATTAATTTGGCGCTAAGTATACTCTCAAGCATACCTAAAGTTAATCGTAGCATATTTATTATAGTGGATTAAAGATTTTTTGTTAGCTAATTTTAAAAATATAAAGATTGGGAATGCATGCTTTAAATCATTTTTATAAGCGAGAAGATACTATTAAGAGCATTTTTTACTACTACAGCTAGAGCAGCCAGTTAGATTTGCAACAAAATTTATTTTTGTTGATAAATATTTCATTAAGAAAACAATCCCAATGATGTATGCCATAGCTAGGCTAATACAGATTATAGAGCTACTAGGATGCGCAGCTATATTGAGTAATTGATAAACAACAACAGCAGCTATATATGCAATAGAGACACTCCAAAGTACCGACAAAATTGCCCAGTCACGCGTTGATTCTCTTACCATTGCTCCAACAACAGAAATACAAGGTATATATAATAATACAAAGAGTAGGTAAGCAAAAGCAGATGATAGTGAACCAAATTTTGTTACCATATTTCCCATCGCACCATTATCCATACTAGCATCAGCTTTACTAGCTTCTATCGGGTTTATAAGAGTCGCTAGATCTATATCTTTGATATTATTAATAGTAGTATTCCAAGACTCTTTGATACTATCTATTAGGCTAAATTCATCAGGAATGACATTATCCTCACCTTGAGTGTAAATTGTATTTAATGTTCCAACCACAACTTCTTTAGCAAGTGTGCCAGTTATTAGGCCTACAGTTGCTGGCCAGTTATCATCATTTATACCCATAGGGTTTAGAACTGGCGTGATTTTTTTACCAGCATATTCAAGTGCTGTGGTTTTATTACCAATATATATACTATTTAAGCTACCGATAATTATAGCTACAGGAACAATAACTTTACTAGCTCTAATTAAGAACGACTTTAGTCTATTCCAGCTATAGATCATCACTGTTTTAAATGATGGCGTATGATAGTTTGGAATATCCAAAATAAATGGTGCTGTGTCGCCTTTTAAAAATGTGAATTTAATAATGTAACCAGTAATTATAGCCCCAACTATTCCAGCTAAATATAACAAGAATATTATAGTAGCGCCATTGTGAGGAAAGAATGCACTAGCAAATACCGAGAATATCGCAAGCCTTGCACCACAAGACATAAATGGAGACATCATTAAAGTCATCAAGCGATCTTTACGTGTTTCTAAAGTTCTAGCTGCCATAATCGAAGCGACATTACAACCAAAGCCAACAATTAGTGGCACAAAGGCTCTACCAGATAAACCAATCGATTGCATGAATCTATCCATAACAAAAGCAGCTCGAGACATATAGCCAGAGTCTTCTAATATTGACAAAAATATAAATAAAAAACCAATCTGAGGAATAAATCCTAGTACGGTATTGATACCTGTCCCGAAGCCATTTGCAATAATACCTGTAACAGGCGTCGGTAGACCCAGCATATTTGAGTAATATGCCAAGCCATCAACAAAAATAGCATGAGATAAATCATCAAATATTGGCTGTATTGCCCCACCTAATGTAATTGAAAATAAAAACATCAGATACATCATCAGTAAAAATATTGGTACCCCTAAATATTTATTCATGCAAAGTGCATCTAGAGTTTTGGTAAAGTTAAAGCTAGAAACCTTTTTATTTTCAGTAATGCTAGCTACAATTTCAGCGACAGCATTATATCTAATTTTAGCAACATCAATTTGAGGTTTTGCTTGAGAGGAAATCTTTAACTTATTTAATTGACTAGCTGTGGTCTCTTGTGATAGTTGTAGCTCTCTACCATCAAGTAGTTCAGTAGCAAGCCATAGACTACCAATATCATCATTTCTTAGTGTAGTTATTTGTTGCGCTAAATCAGCGACTAACTCTGGATAGTAACTTTTTATGTCAAAACTTGAAACTTTTTGTTGATCTGCTAGGGTCTCTTTTAACTCTTTGATACCAATACCTCTTGCGGCAACAATTGGTAAAATCTTACAACCTAGTGCCTTCTCTAATTTATCATGGTGGATAATTACCCCTTTTTTATTTGCAACATCGATCATATTAACCGCTAATATAACTGGTAGCCCAAGCTCAATAAGCTGCATAGTTAGATAAAGACTTCTATTTAAATTAGAAGCATCAACAATATTAATAATAGCATTTGGTTTTTCTTTAACTATGAAAGAATAAGCTATTTGTTCATCAATAGAGTTTGCATCTGATACTGATAATGAATAAATTCCTGGAATATCAACAACTTCAATTTTTTTATCTTTTGAGTTTAAAAAACCTGTTTTCTTATCAACGGTTACTCCAGACCAGTTACCAACTTTTTGGTTAAGTCCTGTCAGGGCATTAAAAATTGTTGTCTTACCGCAATTTGGATTGCCAACTAAAGCATATTTCATAATCAGTTCTCAGGGATTTATAGTATAGGTTCTCTAAAGAAAGTGGGATTATTATATCAAAATGATTATTAATTGGTAGATATAATAATGATAATTATTATCAAATATTTAGTATATTTGAATACTGAGTGTTATGATTATGGTTATCATTATAAATCATGTCACATTAAGCATAAGCTTTTATTATCCATGAAGATATCTTTACCTTAATACCTTTTTTATATTGTGGTAAAGTTGCAGTTATTATTGAGCAACCATCTGAAAAAGCATTCTCAGTTTTACATATTTTGATTTGAGTCTCTGTAAATGAAATATATAGAGCTTTTGAGTGTTGCTGAAGAACTTATCATTATTGCGATAATAAGTTAAAGTAGCAATCGTAGTTTTATATTTTATCGCATCAAAACTAAATGCTTGAATATCATTATTCCAATCATTGATAAATGCCTTAATATTTACCACTATCATCAACACACTGAATATACTCGCCATATCTTAGGTTAGTCTTGATATAAGCTATTTGTTGTGCTTGTTGTTGTTTATAGGCTAATTCTTGAGCTCTTTGTTTAGCGTCAATATGTCAATATCAGCTTGTTTTTGATATGCTTCAGCCTGTTGCTGCGGAGTCATTTTTTGCTATGTCTCATCAGATATACCAAGAGGGTACATCATACATTAGCTACTATATAAGCTAGCAGTCATTAAAAATAGTATTTTTCTCATTTGTTATAATTCTTTTAATGATAAAAGTTTTTGTCGATAAAATTTTAGCTCAGCAATTGATTCACGAATATCATCTAAAGCTTTATGAGTATTTTTTTTCTCAAAAACTTTACCATCGCCCCAATACTCGTTAAGTAGTTTTAGAGTCGTGACATCTAGCATTCTATAGTGACAGTAATCATCTATCTTTGGCATATATTTTGCAAGAAATCTTCTGTCTTGCCAAATTGAATTACCGCATAAAGGTGAGCTTTGGTACGGTACAAACTTTTTTATAAATTCTAAAACCTGTTGTTCTGCAGCTTCTGTAGAGATTTCACTATCTTTAACTCTTTGTGTAAGACCTGTCTCTCGATGATTTTTTATACACCACTCATTCATAGTGGCTAAAACTTCATCAGGTTGATAAACTGCAATTGGCTCAGCTTCAGCAATTATATTCAGGTCTTTATTGGTAATAATTGCGGCTATTTCGATAATTTTACAGTTATCGGCATCAAGACCTGTCATTTCAAGATCAATCCAGATTAGATTATCTGCTGATTGCATGCTTAATCCTTGACTCTGGATACATAAGTTGATGTTCTCGTATCAACTTTTACAACCTCACCAGTTTGTACAAAAAGAGGAACTCTAACAACAGCACCAGTTGATAGTGTTGCAGGTTTACTTCCTGTTCCAGCGGTATCACCTTTTAAACCAGAATCTGTTTCGATAATCTCAAGGTTTACAAAGTTTGGTGCAGTAATTGAAATAGGCTGACCATTAAAAAGAATTACTTGATATTCATCTTGATCTTTAAGCCATTTTTTTGTTTTGCCAAGAGCTTCTTCAGAAACCATATATTGCTCAAATGTCTCAGGGTGCATAAATACATAGTTATCGCCATCAAAGTATGAATATACAGTTGTTAGTTCCTCTACATCTGCGGCTTCTACAGATTCACCAGATTTAAAAGTTTTTTCAACTACTCTGTCATTAAGTAAGTTTTTAAGCTTAACTCTATTAAATGCTTGACCCTTACCAGGCTTGACAAACTCATTCTCAACTATAACCATTGGGTTACCGTCAATTAAAACTTTTAAACCACCTTTAAACTCATTAGTACTATAACTAGTCATTTTTAATAATCCTCAACGTATTTTTTATAATAAAATAAATTAATTTCAACATTCAGCAGGGGTTTTATTCACTATGTCACCATTAACCTCAATCTCAATATGTGTACATGGTGTATCAGCTGTTTGGGCACCTTGTGCTGTAGCTGTTATTACATAGCTTACATTAGGGCATTGTTGTTCTCCAGAACAATACGTAAGACTATAATAATTATTTTGTGTATTTGCACGATAAAAACTATTGATGTTACTCCCTAAAGGAAAAGAACCATAACGGATTTCATAATTATCAGCAGCATTTGCAGCAGATAATAGTTCTGATATTGCTTCACTACGGTGGTTTCTTAGTAGATAGCTGTTATATATAGGTACACCTATAGATACAAGAATAGCTATAATTGCTATTACCACCATTAATTCAACTAAAGAAAAGCCTTTTTATCTAACATTTATAAAAGCCCTAATATATTTGAGGCTCGCCGTTTGGTCTAGTTCTGTAGCGACGATGTTGCCATAGGTATTGTTCTGGATATTTTCTTACCGCATCCTCTAGGAATTTATTTGTCATTTCAGCATCTTTATAGGCGTCACCCGTAAATCCGAAAGGTTCTCCAGTAACTATTTTATATTTTTTTAGACATTTTTCTCTAACATAGTATGCAGGAATTACAACAGCTCCTGTCTTTTGTGCAAGCCAAGGAGTCACAGTTAAAGTCGAGCATAATTTACCAAAGAAAGGAGCAAACACTGAATTTTCTAATCCAGTACTTTCTAAGCCAAAGTCTTGATCAGGAGCGTACCACATCGTATAACCTTTTTTTAGACTTCTAATCACAGAAACAAAGTTTTTACTGTCAAGACATTTGTACAGACTTCTTTCACGATATTCTTTAATTAAATCTTCTATAAGGTCATTACCATTTTTTTGATACATTACTGTAAAAGATGGGAACTCTTGCCCCATATATCTACCAATTATCTCGATACAATGAAAGTGAAAACCTAGGATAATTAGTTTTTTTTCAGGGTCATTGTGATACTTTTCGAATCTTTCTCTAGAACCTGATTCCCATTCAAACTCTATCTTATTAAACTTTTTTTTAGAAAGAAACCATGCTGCTGTGGTCTCAGCCCCAGATAATACCATAGAATAATAACTTTTTTTAACTAGTTTTTTTATTTCTTTATTAGATTTCTCAGGAAATGCTATCTTAAAGTTTTCCCGAGTGATATCATTACGACCTTTTAGAAAAGGTTTAATAATAAATCCAATAGCTAAAACTATATATTTATGAGTAAATAAAGGTAATTTCGAGCCGCAGTTCATTATACCAACGACAATCCAAATTCCCCAATTTTTAGGACTAAGCTTGTTATTATTCATTTGTTTCTTAACATTCAAACGCTACTGGTATTTTAACATACACTTTGGCAATCATAAACACTAATAAATTTTTTCTTCACCTGGTGGCCTTGTTTTATAGCGACGATGTTGCCATAGATATTGTTCCGGGTGTTTTTTAATTATTTCCTCAAGAGTTTTGTTCGTTAATAAAGCATCTTTGGATTCATCACCGCTAAATGTTATAGGCTCTCCAGTTATAATTCTATATCCAGAGAGATTTGGCTTTCTGATATAGTAGGCTGGAATAACAGTAGTGTTTGTTTTTTTTGCTAGCCATGGTGTTACAGTTAGGGTTGTACAAAGCTTGCCAAAAAATGGTGAAAAAACTATATGTTCTCTAAAGTCCTGATCGGGAGCATACCATAATGAAACTTTTCTTTTTAAGCTTTTGATAACCGCGATGATATTTTTTCTTTGAAAACATTCACTAACATACTTTTTGCGTGATGATGTAATGATATATTCCATCAGAGGTTTTTTATGATACTGGTACATTACAGTAAAAGGACTATAGTTTTCACCGATATAGCGACCAGCTATCTCAAGGCAGTGAAAATGAAAACCTAGTACCAGAAGAGTTTTATCTTTATCATAATGAATTTCATCAAATGATCTTAGATCGTTATCAAAATGGATTTTGCTAAAATTCTTTTTGGTCATAAACCATGCAATTAGACTTTCAAAACCAGCCATGCTTGCTGATTTATAACTTGCGTCGGCTAGTTTTTTTATTTCTTGATCTGATTTTTCAGGGAAAGCAATCTTAAGATTAGTTATAGTTATTTGTTGGCGTTTTTTGAGTAGTGGCTTTGCTAAGTAGCCAATAGCAACTGCAAGATACATTAGTATTTTGTATGGAAGTATATTTACTGTAATCTTAGCAATCAAAATTATAATCCATATACCCCAGTATTTTGGTTTAAGTAGAGATTTATTCATGTATATTTATTTTTTATGAGTATCCTGATAGTGTCTTGTAATAATCCACTGTTGTAAAATACTAATTAGGTTGTTTGTCAGCCAGTATAGTACTAGACCAGATGGGAATGATGCAAATAATAATGTAAATATTATTGGTAAGAACATCATTACCTTTGCTTGCATAGGATCAGCAGGAGCTGGTGATAGTTTTTGTTGTAAAAACATCGATAATCCCATTAGCACTGGAAGTACAAAATAAGGATCTTTCATCGATAGATCATGAATCCAGAAGATGAAAGACGCTTGTCTTAGTTCTACAGACTCAAGTAATACCCAGTACAATGAGATGAAAATAGGAATCTGTATAACCATAGGTAAACAGCCGCTAAGTGGGTTTATTTTCTCTTCTTTATACAGTTCCATCATTTTCTTACCTAGAGCTTGACGATCATCTTTGTATGTTTCTTGTAAACGCTTAATTCTAGGCTGTAGCATTCTCATCTTTGCCATAGAACGATAGCTCTTTGCAGAAAGAGGATAGAAAATAAGCTTAATTAGACAAGTTACTAAAATAATTGCTAAGCCCCAGTTACTAACTAGTGAATGTATATGATTTATAACCCAGAAAATTATTTCTGAGAAGAAAGACAACATTCCGTAGTCGAGAGTTTTTTCTAGATTTGGTGCTAAGTCTATTAAGTTATCCTTGATTATCGGACCAGTATATAAAATAGAAGAGATATTTTCTGACTGGTTTGGTGCTATTGTAGCGCCTGTAAATGCTCCTGCCTCAAATATTTCACCATTTAGGTTCTTATAATAGATTTTTGCATTAGTAGATTGTGGTATCCAAGCACTCACAAAATAATGCTGTAAAAACGCAACCCAACCTTGACCATCACTATTTATAACTGTTGGATGACCATTAGTTTTTGAGATTTCTTTGAAGGATTCTTTTCTGAAGCTATCTTTAGCTGTAGAGTATGCAACACCTGTAAAAGTATAGCTATGAGCATTTAGTAAACTAAAGCTATCACCAGCAGGATCAAAATCTCTAGCAAGTGAGTCATCAACGATGATATTAACTGGTACTGATTTTGTGTTTGTGATGCTTTGTGATACTGTTATATTGTATTTAGTATCATCAAAGGTGTAAGTTCTAGTTACTTGTAAGCCATCAGCATTACCAGTTAAAGTTAGAATCTGTTTACCACTTTCCGTTTTGATACTTTGGTCTTCGAAGTTGATGCTGATAGGCTGCTTATTTACAACTACCGTGCTCTTAGCAATATATTCAGAACCTGGTTTATCTGTAAGTATATTCATTGGAGTCTTATCATCAAGACTGACACTATAGTTCTTTAATGACGTTGATATTATTGCACCATCTAGTAGACTAACTTTTACATCCTTGAAAACGCCAGTATTAATCGTGACACTTTTAGCATTATCATATTTAGAAAAATTAGTTTCTTTAGCTAGAGAATTTTTTGCATCAGTCGCTGTTACATTAGTGTTTGTGGTTGGGTCTGTATTGTCGTAATGACTATTGTTTTGTGTTTCTGATGTTTGCTGTTTAGTATTATCAGTAGGAAATGTTTGCTCCCATTTTCCTATCAACGAGATAAACATTATTGCTATTGTGACTAACAGTAATATTCTTATATGATTAGCTTTCATTGTTTATTTTAACCTTTTTTATTTTTACAAGGAACTGGGTCGTAGTAAACTCTTTTTGAGAGTGGATGACACCTTAAGAGCCTACGTGTAGTTAAGTACAATCCCTTTAGTATACTATGAGTTTTCAGAGCTTCTAGAGCATATTCTGAACAAGTTGGATAATATTTGCATCTAGCAGGTATGAAAGGACTGATACAGTAGCGATATAGGCTGATTAGTGTCACAAAAGGCACTAGTGTAATTCTTTTAAAAAGTATTCGAATTCTGTTATAGACTGCCACAACTCTTCCTTAGTAGCTTGAGCTGTTGTTTTTTTACTTAGCACTATCAAGCTTTTATGATCTAAGAGCTCCTTGTGTAAGCGAAACGATTCTTTAATTACTCTTCTACAAAGATTTCTTTTGGTAGCTTTTTTATGTTTTTTTTTGTCAAGATCACACACAAACCGGCTTCTTTTATACTTCTTTTGCTTAAAAGAAATGTAAAGTGTGGTGTGCCTAATTTGTTCTCTACGCTATCAAAAGCTTGTTGAATCTCACTTTTATCAAGGATATTTTGCTTTGTTAGACAAAAATTATGCAGCAAGCTTGGCTCTACCCTTAGCTCTTCTGTTTCTGATAACTTTTCTACCACTTAAAGTTTTCATGCGAGCACGGAAACCATGAGTTCTCTTTCTTTTTAGATTTGAAGGTTGGAATGTTCTTTTCATTTTATTTTCCTCTTTAAAATTCTAATATTTATTAATACATTACAGAAATAGTTCCGGTATTTTATAGAAAAAACTCAAATTAGTCAAATACTATTTGCTTGGGTTTGAGCATGTTATTAGGTTCATTTTACTTAGCTTATCCCATGATTCATCGGGGCATTCTTTAGGCTGCTCAGTAGGGAAACAATAGCGTTGTCACCCTTTATAGTTTTTGGTACTTAAGCATTTTTTAAACTTTTTGACTTTTACGGTACGCAGGTGTCCATGTTGATGAGTCTGAGCCAACTAGCTATTGTTGTTACTTTGGCTGATCTATGACTGGAATATTGTCTTCTCTTACATCTTTACCTAAAGGAGTTGGTGTTGCATGCATTGCCATTGGTGTAGCATGACCACTAGGGCTTAATTATTTCAGTTTTTGCAGTTACTGTGCTTGTTGCTACGGTAGAACCACTGTTGCTTTGAGTTGGTAAGTTATTAGTAGTTATTTCACCACCAAACCCAGTTGCAAAACAAAGGCCTCAAATAAGTAAAATAGATATTTTTTCATTTTCTTAGTTATATTAATTACGTAGTTCTATAATATTTATTTTCTCTTTTGTATTCAAGTTAATCATTGTTACTATGCTATAATCTTCAAATAACTTTTTAGGAGTTTTTGTTTATGAAAGATCTATATCATGTTATTGGCTTTCCAGTGAAACATAGCTTATCGCCAACTATTCAAATGAAGCTAGCACAACAATATAACCAAGATATGCTTTTTACTGCTATCGAAGTTGCACCAGAAGACTTAGAAGCAAAAATTCAAGAATTTAGAGATAATCCTCAGATTAAGGGCTTAAGTGTTACTGTGTCACATAAAGAGAGAGTTTTTGCCTTGGCAGATGATGCTGATACTACCGCTAGAGCTGTTAAGGCAGCCAGTAATATTATATTCACAGTTGAGCGTAAAATGATTGCTTTGAATTATGACGGTCTTGGTATAGTTAATGATATCAAAAATAATTATAAGATTGATTTTGTTGGTAAAAAAGTGCTGATTGTCGGTGCTGGTGGAGCAGCAAAGGCAGTTGTCGCGGCAGTCATTAAAGAATCACCATTATCTCTAAGTATTACAAATAGAACGCAAGCAAAATCTGAAGCTATTAAGGAGATTTTTAAAGCTGATGCTGAAATTAAGATTATAGATTTTAATAATGTTAGAGATTCTTTTGATATAGTTATTAACTCAACATCATCAAGTATTTATGGTGAGTTACTTCCTTTAAAGGACAGCAATTTTAATAAAAATGCTTTTGCGTATGATCTAATGTATGCTGATGGGGGCACTATTTTTACAAAATGGTGTCAAGCTCATAATGTAGCAGCGGCAGATGGTAAAGGTATGCTTAATGAGCTAAGTATTGCTGTGTTTAAATACTGGCGCGGATGTGATTAAGAATTAAGATTATGCTAAAATGTTGTATATCAAATCATTATTAGCATAGTTGCTATAGAAGGTTAATTTGAACAAAAAAATACTATTTCTTGGGGTTGGTGGTATTGGAGTATCGGCTTTGGCTATTGCAGCTAAAAGGCTTGGTGCTGAGGTTGCTGGTTATGATAGTATCCCAAATAAATTAACAGCGAAACTTGAAGTTTTAGGAATAGCAATATTTACTAGCCCCAGTGGTATTGATGTTACAAATTATGACATTGTTGTATACTCAAGTGCTATACTTAGTAGTCATCCATTGTTATCACAAGCTCGAACTTTAGGAATACAGTGTTTACAAAGAGCGATGTTTTTAGCTGTTTTAATGAAAGACTTTAACTATAGTCTCGCGGTTACTGGTACGCATGGCAAAACAACTACCTCAAGTATTTTGGCAACATTATTCTGTCATTTGGATAAACGTAGTAGTTTTGTTGTTGGTGGAGTTGTTAAATATGCATATTCGAATACACAAGTTAATGGTACTGATAAACTAGTTATCGAAGCCGATGAAAGCGATGCTTCATTTCTTTTTCTAAACCCACAGGTGGTGTTAGTTACTAATATTGATTTGGATCATATGGTAACTTATAACAACAGTTATCAAAACCTACTTGAGAACTTTGCAAATTTTGTTAGTAAAGAAACTGTAAAGAGTATTTATCTATGTTCTGATGATAAGGGCTGTAGAGATTTATTAGCTAAATATACTTTTTTAGACAAAAATATTACATGCTATGGTTTTTCTGCCAATACTGATGTACAAATATATGACTATCATATTGTTGATGAAGTTACTTGTTTTAAAATTAGCTATAAAGGGAATAACTTAAGCTTTAAGCTCCAGCTGCCAGGTAGATACAATGTTCAAAATGCGACAGCTTGTATTATTGCTTGTCTTGATTTAGGGTTTAAATATGAGGATATTAGCGAGGCACTAGTTACAGTCGCTGGAGTAGCAAGACGATTTGATATCTATACGAAGGTAATCTCAAGGCATCAAGTAACTGTTATTGATGACTATGGACATCATCCTGTTGAGGTAGCTAATAGTTTAAGCGCAGTTAGGGACAAATATCCGAATAAGAAAATTATTCATGTTTTTCAGCCACATCGATATACGCGTAATAGAGATTTGATAAAAGATTGGCCAAAGTCTCTTTCATTAGCAGATCAGCTAATTCTATTGCCGACATACTCAGCAGGTGAACAAGTTATAAAAGATGCACAGAGCCAAGATATTGTTAAAGGATTATCTCGATGTCTACTTGCTGATAGTTTTGATCATGCAATATACTTTTTAGAAGAGCTTGTTGATGATGATACGGTTGTATTGATCCAAGGTGCAGGAGATGTTACAAACTTAGTGGAGATGTTAGGTGAATAATTTAGAAAAAGCAACACTTTATGTTGTTGCTACACCTATAGGTAATTTAGAGGATATCACTTATCGAGCGTTAAATGTTCTAAGTAATGTTGATATAATTCTAGCGGAGGATACCCGAGTTACAGAAAAGCTTTTAGCAAGTCTTAATATCCGTAATAATCAGAAGTTAGTTTCGTGCCATGATTTTAATGAAGAGTTGCGTGTGCAATATGTCAAGGAGCTTTTTGATGCAGCTAAGACTGTTGCTTTAGTAAGCGATGCAGGTACACCGTTAATTTCTGATCCTGGTTATAAGATAGTAGCGAGTTTACGTAAAGAAAACTATAAAGTTGTCCCAATACCAGGAGTCAGTGCAGTGATTACTGCTTTATCAGCAGCGGGTTTGCCTTCAGATAGTTTTATCTTTAAAGGTTTTTTATCAGCTAAGCAGAGCAAAAGGCAACAACAGATTCGTGAGTTTCAACAAATAAATACAACAGTAATATTATATGAGTCAGTACATAGAATAAACTATCTTTTAGAAGATTTGTTAGAGCTTATGCCTAATGCTAATATTGTTGTAGCAAAAGAGCTTACTAAACAATTTGAGAATTTTGTCTTTGGTTCAGTACAACAGATTTATGATTATTTTCAAGCCAATCAAGATACTCTAAGAGGCGAATTTGTTGTAATTATTGACTGTAATTTTGACAGTGATGTAAATAATAATAATCTGAAAATAGATGTCGATGAACTTCTAAAAGATCTACTTGATGATATACCTCTTAGCAAAGTTGTAAAATTAGTTACAAAAATTACTGGAGCTAAGAAAAATCTTGTTTATAAAAAAGCATTAAAGCTCAAAGATGCTAGTTTGTCTTAAATTTGTTGTTTTCTAGCTTAGGAGTAAAGAGGGAAACTTTTTTTAAACTATTTGCTCCAGCCATATACCCCATGCAAAAACTTGTCTTATTGCTTATCACTATCTTTGATAGACAAGTTCTCTGGGTTATTAGAGATTTTGTCATTGAGGCCTTTATAGATTTCAGCTAATGAGTATTTTGCTTGGTACCACTATATAGTTTGCTGTTTAAACTTAGCTGCTACTGTCGCACCTTTGTTATACTAGCTAGTAGTTTGAGTATTTGTTTGCGAGCAAATTCCTAATGAAGAAACTAGTAGAAAAAGTACTGTAACTAATAAATTGTTAAAAATCTTATTAGCATAAGGAAAATACTCCTTTATGTTAAATAATTATTTTGTTGCTATACTCTAATAAACACAAATTTAAAAAAAGAATACTCTATGTTACAGCGTGGATTGTATACCTTAAAAGAGATGCTTAAGCATCGTAAAGAACTGCACGGATTATCACAAGGATACCGTATTGATAGTATTATAAAACTATCGGCTAATTTGCTAAAGCAACAAGGAATTAACTATTTAGCACTAGACTTTGATGGTGTTTTAGCAAGTCATGGTAAGTCTGAAATGCATCCTGAGGTTATGCTTTGGCTTAAGGATTTTGTTACTGAATTTCCCCAAGAGAGAATATTTATCCTTTCAAATAAACCAACCCAAGCTAGGCTCGAGTATTTTAATGCTAATTTTCCTAAAATTAGGTTTATTGCTGGAGTAGCAAAAAAACCATATCCAGAAGGACTTAATAAAATAATTCAACTAGTGGATTGTCAAGCAAAAGAGTTGGCTCTTGTTGATGATAGACTACTTACAGGTTGTCTGGCGTGCTTAATTACTGGTTGCTATCCAATACTCGTCACTAAACCTTATATAGATACAGATAACTATACTAAGAAGAAAAAATTTTTTAAATTTTTGCGTTATAGTGAACAAAAAATCTTTCTATAAATTTTAATCTCTAGTATTTTATTTGATTATTACTTGACATTAATTAACAGCTTTAAATTTATTTATGAAAAAAAGTATTCTAGTAGTAATCTTGTTATCACTGTGGAGTAATGCTTTTGCAAGTTATACATTCACACAAACATTTTTTAGTTCTTACGATCGTTTATTAGATAGCAATTTTGCCTATAAAAATGATGATTATCGTGATGATGCTAAGATAGAGAAATATAACCGTAAATTTAGCAAAGATGACTCAGATAACTATAATTGTGCCTTTGATGGTTCTGGTCAAATAAGATGTGGTGATTATAAAATAAAAAACCTCAATATAGTAATACTGATGTAATCAAAAAAGTAAAAGCACATTATAAAAAATTACAAGATATTAAAAACGTTACCAAAGGTGATGATTTTAATTGTGCTCTAGATGATAAAGATGATGTATATTGCTGGGGTAGTAATAGCGAGGTTAGCAATGGTGAGAAAGGACATTTTACGACACCGCAGAAAGTCAAAACTGATATCCAGTTTAGTAGACTAAGCATGGCAAGAACCTACACTTGTGGTGTAGCTAAGCAAACAAACCAAGTTTACTGTTGAGGTAAAAGTAAAAAGGGTCAGGCTAATCTTGACTCTACAGTACCTGTTAAGATATAAGCAATTATTCAAGATTCTAAGCAATTCCTTACAAACTCTAGAAAATCAAAAATATTAGATGAGATTATTAATCAATTTGAGAATTGTGAAGAATTTATCATAAGTGTTGCTTTTGTTACCTTTAGTGGAGTTGTGTATCTTAGAGATATTACGCCAGCTAAGAGCTAAAGGTATAAAAGGTAAAATTCTCACAGGTTGTTATTTAAATTTTACCGAACCAAAAGCGCTTGAAAAACTCCTTGAGTTTGACAATATTGAGTTAAAAGTCCTTAATGATGAAAACTTTCATGCTAAAAGCTTCTTTTTTCGTAGTAAAGATAGTTGGCAGATAATTCTAGGTAGCTCAAATCTAACTCAATCCGCTCTTACAATTAATAATGAATGGAATTTGCTTTTTAAGACAACTTTAACTGATATAACAACACAACAAATTCTTGCAGAGTTTGATTATCTTTTTGCTAAAGCGAAATATCCTAGCGATATCTTGGATGAGTATATTCATATATATCAGCGTGCTAGTAAGTTAGCTAGTATAAGTATTGATTGTATAAGTCCTAGAATACAGCCAAATAAAATTCAACATAAGGCTCTTGAGAGTTTACAGCAGTTAAGAGATAGCGGCAAAAATAAAGCGTTAATAATCAGTGCTACTGGTACTGGTAAGACTTTTTTAAGTGCCTTTGATGTCGCAAGAATAAAATCAAAAAGATGTTTATTTATAGTGCATCGTACAAATATCACTATAAAAGCAAAAGAGACTTTTGCTAAAGTTATTAGCAATAAAACTTTAGGCTTGTATACAGGTTATAATAAAACTTCGGCAGAGTATTTATTTGCCACAGTACAGACACTTAAAAATCCCAAAGTTTTGACTAATTTTAAAAGCCAAGAATTTGAGTATATCATCATAGATGAAGTTCATCACGCCGAAGCTGAAAGTTACAAAAAAGTTTAGCACACTTTGAGCCAAAATTTTTGCTTGGAATGACAGCTACTCCAGAGCGTAGTGATGCTGCTGATATATTTAAACTATTTGATTACAATATAGCTTATGAAATTAGACTTCATCAAGCCCTAGAGCAAGATTTACTATACCCGTTTCATTATTTTGCTGTTGAAGATTTGTATCTTGAGTCCGAAGAGATTTTAGCTAAAAACTTTGCTAAATTGGTTAGTGATGCCCGTATTGAGCATATTGTCGAAAAGATCAATTTTTATGGTTATAGTGGTCAATCTAGATTGGCACTAATGTTTGTGAGTAATGTAGATGAGGCAAAAGAACTTGCTACTAAACTTAGTGATAAAGGCATAAAGGCTAAAGCCTTATCAAGTCAAGATTCTGAGCAGGTGCGCCAAACAACTATAGCACAGCTTGAGAGTGGTGAGCTTGAGATTATTGTGACAGTTGATATTTTTAATGAAGGAGTTGATATCCCGTGTATTAATCAAATTATTCTGCTAAGACCAACTCAAAGTGCCATAGTCTATATCCAGCAACTAGGAAGAGGTTTGCGTAAATATCAAGATAAGAAATTTGTTGTGATTCTTGACTTTATCGCAAACTATACTACTAACTTTCTCATCGCTGTAGCTTTAAGTGGTGATAATAGTTATGATAAAGATGAGCATAAAAAGTTTGGTGTATATGATAATAAATTTCTCTCACAACAGGCTTTTTCATATTATTCTAAAGCGGCAAAAACACTTGATGATCCTTTAGAAAAAGCACTTGCTGAAAATAGCTATCAAAGTTATATTTTTGCTAGAGTAAATAAGCAGGATAGTTATTTTTTTCTAGGTTTGGTATCTAAGTGCTTAGAGGCTAAAGAGTTAAATGCTAGCAAAAAACTTGTCAGTTATGTCTTTGAGCTACAAAAGCCAATCCCTAAACAAATTTGGCGATATTTTACGACAATCTATAAAAATAAATTTTGATGTTTAATTAAATGCTTTTTTATTTTTGTTTGCTATAATGGAAATTAGAAAGAAGAATAAGTTGGGTGAATTCTAATGGCGTACAAAAAGATTTTATTAGCAGTAAATGTTTATGAAAGTGCTGATATCGTGATTAATTCAGCGGTAGATTTTTCTAAAAAGAATAATACTCAAATTTTAAAAGTTGTCACAGTTATTGATTGTGTTGCTCCGTTTATGCCATCAATCGTTGATTTTCAGCACTCTATTGAACAAGAAGCAAAAGAAGCTTTAGACAAACTAGTTACTAAAATCTCTGGAATTAAAGTTGAACATGAAGTACTAGTTGGTAACCCAGCTGCAGAAATAGTTGCTTATGCAGAAGAAAGTGGCTGTGATGTTATCGTTTTAGGGTCTCATGCTACTCATGGTGTTAACCTACTTTTAGGGTCTGTAGCTAATGCAGTATTGCATAAGGCTAAGTGTGATGTGCTAACTGTAAGAGTTAGTGATGATGAAAATGCAGATAGCAAAGCACATAATTACAAAAGTCTGCTTGTGCCGACTGATCTTGAAAATGACTCTTGTGTTGTTGTTAATAAAGCAAAAGATGTTGCCAAGCTATATGGTGCAAAAATTGATACTGCTTTTGTGATACCAAACGACAGTATTTCATTAATGACGACTGATAAGGTTGAGAGTGCGCTTAAGAAATTTGCTGAGAAAAATGCTATAACTGGTGAAAAATCAGTAATGATTGGTGGTATCTCAAATAGTTTATTAGAAAAAGCAGCAGAAAATAAAAATGATCTAATTGTTGTTGGAAGTCACAGAAGAAGCGCTATCGGTAGATTTTTCTTAGGTTCAACGGCAAATAGTATTTTGCATGAAGCAAATGTTGATGTTTTAGTTGTAAGACTTAAGTAAATAGCATTTTGTGCCTTCGCTACTGAATTTCTAGCACGCCCATTAGGAGGTATAATGTTTGGTTATATTAGCGATAAAAAAGTCGCTCTACTACCCTTAGCATTAGAAGCATTTTTTATGAGGTGTCTACTGTTTGTATGGCATTATTACCATCATATGCGGCTATAGGCATATTAGCACCATTATTATTTGTGGTATTAGAATATTACAAGGTATCGTAATAGGTGGATAAATATAGTGGTTCGGTTGTTATCTTAGTAGAAGCTGAATCTACACTGTATGCTAAGGTCAAAGCTGGTGTTAATGTCATTACTAGTGCCTTCGGCTGGATCTTATTAGCAATAGCGACTTTCCAAGTTATTAGGTACTTTATACCTAACCAAGCTATGGTAAGTGGTGGTTGGCATATGCTTTTTGGTATAGTAATTATACTGTGGTGTTATCGTTTTTCATTAAGCATAGTAGTGATGAGAAAAAGACAAAAAAATCTGATATTAGCTTAACAAAAATTATAATCAAAAATTATAAAAGCTTTAGTTTATATGATTCTGCTGTGTTTTTCTGGTGCTGTCGTTGCTTATTTTCAGATCACAATTTTGCCGAATATCATCAAGCAAACTCTAAAACAATTGGATGTTAATGTTGCAATATTTACAACTATTAGCATTATAATGTTTATCATTACATGCAGTATTGCTGCAAGACTGACAAAGTACTTCAAAATAAAAACTATTACAGCTTTTGGTTTAGTTTTGATGGTAGTACTATCATTAGCAATGTATGCTTTATGATAAAGCAAATAATGATTTATTAATAGTTTTCTTTGTAGTGATGGGACGATATTTGGTATATATTTATGGCAATATTATGGTGCTATTTACGGAGTGCTTACCCAAAGAAATTCGCTATACAGGCTTTGTTTTAGCTTATAATATTGATTTTGGTGTTTTTGGGGGTCTAATTGTCATTCTTATGCTTTTTCCTTGCTAAAGCTATATCTGACTACTTGGCGGTTGGAATAATATCTATCAGTGCAATAGTTGGACTAATAACAATTATATAAGTTTGATGCCAGAAAACCTTAAAAATTCGCTAATAAATGGCAAATAACTTTAAATAACTAACTATTTCGTAAGGTACTATTTATGAATCATTACTTTTTAAATGAAAGTTCTTTTATCTATAATATTAGTAACAAATTGTGTTTAGAGGATAACCTTAAAATTTTAAATATTTACCAGTATTTTAGTAAAGATACTAGTTTTTGTCGTAAGTTTGCTATTTACGATATTGTTCCAGCATATAACTCGATAGTTTTTCACTTTGACAATCAGGATATTTATGATTTGGAAAGAGCTATTTTAGCTAAAATTAGAAATATATATCTTAGTGCTAGTATCGATGCAAAAAGACATTATATCGATATCAGTTATACTGGAGCGGATTTGCACAGTGCAGCTGAAATACTTGGTTTAGATATTTACTAGGGTTAGATCAAAGCTTAAGCTTGCCGCGTTTAGCGACACCACGAACTAGAATTGATGTAGGCTCAGTTGCAATTGGTGGCTTGCAAACTACAATTTTTCCAGAGCAGTCTCCAAGTGACTGGAATATTATTAGAATATCTGATTTCAAAGATTTTGCTAAATTTAGTGCTGGCGATAAAATAATTTTTAGGAATAAATAATGCTTTTAAATAAACTGTGATTTAGGTGAGTGAGATGTTGTACATCCAATTGATGATAAACTTGTTGATTATATAGATATATCAAATATAGCTTGTGGTAGGCACGGAGGAGATAAAGGCAAGTGTTGATGACTATGTAAACTTTGTAGAGAGAAAAATGTCAAGATTGTAGCCCATATCTCATACCAAGACAAAGAAAATTTCGGTAGAAAAGTGATTGATATTAATCATGTTACTTTATGTGAATCTTTTGATGAACAATTTGCGTTATTTGATAGTAAGATTAAGGCTATAAAGCCATATAGAGCTTTATATAATCAGTTAAATGTTAAACAAAAACTAGCAAAAACCTTCATAGAGTAGTGTATTAAGAATGATGTAGATGAACTGGTTGTTAGTCCTTTTAGTGTGGTCAGAGAATATGCCAAAGAAAAAGGTATAAAAACTATTAATGAGAGTTTTACAGAAAGAGGTTATATGGCTTGATAATGATAATAATCCGATGCTAATACCTCGAGGTTAGACAAATGCTGAGATTGATTATGTGCAATTAGCTGTAGAGCAGTATAATCAGCTCAAACAAGGATTTATCAAAATTGCTGATGAGAAGGTTTATTTTTAAATCTCAAATTATATACATATCAGATAGCAATATAGCCTTAGAATTAGCACAGCAGTTGTATAAAAATAAAGGTTAAGTTTATGCAAGATATTTTCTCAACTAAGGGTGGTTTGGTCTTTGCTGTTTCACTACGTCAATATGGCTCACAAGATAAAGGGTATATCACCCCCCCCACCGTGCTCAATCAGCTTAGTTTTATTATAGCTTATAATCTTGATGATAAGCCTAGTAATTTCCAAGCTATTGAGATGATCTATCCAGCAGAAATTACAGCTAACCAAGACGCTTTAGTTTGCTTATATAGCGCTAGCTATGAAGACAACTTGTATAGATTTCCATACAAAAGTGAGCTACAACCAAGTTTTCGTGCTTAACAAAGGGCATAAGCTAGAGTTTAAAGGTATAAAGAAAGTTTTTCATACGTTTATTTTAGCAGTTAAAGCCGAGTCACAAATACAAAAGACAAGATCACCACAACTTACAAGTTATATAAGTGAGGTTTATAGTAATAATCTAATAAAAGTGTTCAAGGGTCCAGAGTACAATATTCTCAAAGATAATTCTTTTTTCGAAAACTCTTGGACAATTTCAGCAAACTCTAGTCAAATAGGCTTATCTTTAGAAGGTGTTGCTCTTGATGCACAAAAGATAGAAATGATCTCCCAACCTGTAACAGACGGTACAATAAAATTAGCTCCAATTTCCAATAGTGTTGTTGCGACATCGTCAAACTGTAAGGAGGCTATCCGCGTATAGAAAATGTTATCGCAGCAGATATTAACAAACTGTTATAATTTGCGCCTAATACTAAAATTAAGTTTAAACTAGTAAGTTTAGAAGAGGCAGTAAGAGAAAATACTAGAGTAAAGCAACTTATTGAGTAAATGTTTTTCACTAAAAAACTTTAAATAGTTGCTTTTTTACTTTAAAATGTACGACTTTTTATAAAAAAACGCTAAATTTAGGGTTAAGAGGGTAGATTATTATTTTAGATTGATGTATAAAAGCAATATTTTTTAAAATATTTTTTTAAAATGATTTCTTGTTGTTATTCTTTATTTTTTTGTTATAAACTTTAAACTGTTAACATACTCAAAAAATATAATTAAGTAGTTAGGAGATTATATAAATGCTACGTAAGCTGGTTAAAAGTTTGATTCCAAGTCAAGATAAAATTTTTTTTGATTTAATGATAGAGGCAACAGAAGCTGTTGAAGACTCAGCTAGAATCCTTGATAAGTTAGTTAAAGAAGAAGATAATTTAACTATATCTGAACTATCTGAAGAGCTAAGATTAACAAGAACAGTAACAGTTGAAGTAGCTAATAAGATGGATCATGAATTAGCACGCTATTTTGTTACTCCAGTTGATAGGGTAGAGCTACATAATATTACTACTTTACTTTTAAAATTAAATCGAAGAATTGTTAAGATTCATAGATATATGCAGATATTGATGGAAGAAGAAAGAGGTAATGTAAATATATATCTAGCTAATAGTGTTGAAACATTACGTAAAATGACAAAAGTTTTAGATGATATGATGAAAGCTTTTGTCAACGGTGATTATAAAGAGCTTAAAAACCTTTACATAAGACTTACAGCATTAGATGAAAATATTTTAGAAGAATTAGGTCATGCGCTTAAGAAATTCTCTCACTATGAGGAAGGTGATGTAATTTTTATCATGAAAGTTAAAGATATATATAAGGCTATAGAAAGTGCGATATCTACGTGCACATCAGTAGCTGAGTCTATTATGAGATTATACGTTAAAGAAGTTTAGCTAATAAGGTAGATAAGATGATCACATCAGTGCTTATAGCGATTATTGTAATAGCATTGTTTTTTGAATTTACAAATGGCTTTCATGATGCAGCAAATGTGGTTGTAACACCTATTGCAACTAAATCGCTAACTCCGTATCAAGCAATAGCTTTAGCAGCATTTTTAAACTTTTTAGGAGCTTTCTTTGGTACAGCAGTTGCTGTAACGATATCAAAAGGTTTAGTAGATACTAATGTCATTACAGATATTGTTTTGATTTCTGCATTACTTGGAGCAATAAGTTGGAACTTTTTTACTTGGAGTTTTGGAATTCCTTCAAGCTCATCACATGCTTTGATAGGCTCTTTAGTTGGTGCGGTGATTATTAGCTCAAGCTATCAGAATGTAAACTACATGACTGTAGTTGATAAAGTTTTGATTCCAATGGTGAGCTCACCTGTTATGGCATTCTTTTTAGCATTGATAATATGTATCGCGTTGTTAAATATTTTTATGCGGTTCTTTATGGTAAGAAACACAAATAAGTACATAAGAGAAATGCAGGTGTTATCTACTAGTTTATTGTCTTTCTCTCATGGTTCTAATGATGCTCAAAAGACGATGTCGATAATAACTCTAGCGTTACTAAGTGCTGGGCTTGTCAAGTCTACTCAAGTTCCTGATTGGGTTATTATACTCTGTGGTGTTGCTATGGGATTAGGGACATTATCTGGAGGTAAAAAAATAATTAAAACATTAAGTGCCAAGCTGTCAAAACTAGAGCCTGTTAATGCTGTTTCAGCAGAGTTAAGTTCGGGAATCTTAGTATTAGGAGCTTCACATATTGGTTTGCCAGTTAGTACGACTCAAGTTGCATCAGGTTCTATTATGGGTGCTGGTTATGCTGACTCAGGCGTAAATTGGAAAGTCGTCAAGAAAATGGCAACCGTTTGGATTTTGACTATTCCCGCGTGTATAGTTGTTACTAGCATAATATATACTGTAATTTACTATATCTTTGGTAGTTTCTAAAAAAGCCTATGTCATAAAAAACTTCTATTAAAATACAAAAAGATTATAATTTAGCGTATTCAAAAATTACCCCCTAAAATTAATACAAACAAAAATAAATAAGCTTATGGTATTTATCTATTGGACTATGGTCATTCTTATAACTTTAGCTTTTATATCAATAGAGTTTAGAAGTGCTTTTGGTAAAGAGACATTATTCCATGATGTTATGAAGACATAGCGTCTGTATATAGTTTTTAGTGCTATTTTTGACTATTTTACGCTTATTTATAAGAAAGTTTGTTGAATTCCAATTATTGGTCAGCAACTTGTCTATAGTAAATTTAAGGCAATAGTTACTAAACTTGTCCATGGTTTTCTGTATATTTGGTTAATAACTATACCGTATTGGGTTGGTGTATAATAAGTGCTAAAGGAACTTATACAATTCCATTTAGTTTACCGTCAATCACGCCAGTTTTACCAAGAGCTGATGTTGTCAAAATCAAAGATATCCATGAGATTTTTGTATATATTGGTCTAACTGTGATATTTGTACATGCAATACAACAGTTGCTATTACAGAATTATTATATTTTAAGAGCAAGGTTTAGAAATAAAGTGTTTTATTGTATTGAAGTTGTATCTTTTTTATAACTGATCTAACGATTTTTAGGAGCTCATCTTTATATTTGGAATGTTTATAAACAAGTATTAGGTAGGACTCTAAAGGAAATTCTATTTCAAATCCTTCTACTTTTATGATACTACCATAACTTTAGTACAGCATCGTAATAAAACTTTGGCATAAAGCCTATAGTGTTTTCACTCTTAAGTAGGTTGACCTTTTGTATTTCATTATCGACAGTGAACATGATATTATCAAGGTTGAGCTTATAATTTATTGCTATGTTTAACTCATTTATACCTAGAAAAAATCATATATGTTAAAAACAAGAGGTGCTTCGAGAACTTTTTCGGGATTGTTATGTAAATTTTACAAACTTTCTATTACCATATACATAAGCTAGCAGCTTAACTGCATCTACAGATGAGCAAACTATCCAGTCATCAAGATCTATATGCTCAAGATATTTATTGAATATTTGTATAACATTATAAGAATCAAACTGAAACTGACTACCATTAAAGTTGTCAACTTGCTAGCTATCAAGAGCAAAGTTAAAGGCATCATTATTTATTTGTTGTATTTGTGGTAAGGCTAAATCAATTATTATCTTGATAAATAATGGTGTGCCAAGTATTTTTATCAATTGGCGCTATGTAAAACCACTTTGCTTTACATTATGGATGGTGTTTTCAATATCATTAAATATTTTGTTACAAGAGTGAAAGTATTTCATACCATCACTAGTAGGAGATATACGATTCTGTACATTTCTTATAAGTTTAAGATCAAGATATTTTTCGAGTATTTCTATTTTATTTTTTATAGTATTTAACTTTCTACATTATAGTATTTTTCACTGAGCTATATGATCCTAATTCTACTAGTTTGAGAAAATAGCAAGTTGCTTCAATTATATCTTTATTGATAGCACTCATTGGATATATCGCTTTGGTATAGTTAGCTTATTAATTCATAGTAACATCAGAATATAGTTTTCTAAAGAATTAAAAGAAAGTAACAATATCATCGATAGTTTCTCTTTGAGTGCGATAATTATTTACAGCAGCCCTAGTATCTTCATAACCTATAGCTATACCGCATAAAAGAGTATAATCATCAAATCCTGTTAATCCTTTTTTAACTATATCAGGATAATGACCTAGAGATGCTTGTGGACATGTTGCTAATCCTAAATCAGTAGCAGCTAAAAGAATCGATTGTATCAGCATTCCACAGTCGATGTAGCAGCTAATTCCAGTATCTGGATGTTTAAAAATAAACATTGCAGTAGGCGAATTAAACGAAAGGTAGTTCTTTTCCCATTGTTCGATGCGCTGCTGTTTATCTTCTCTAGCTATACCTAGGGCATTATATAAATCATGTCCACACTTGACAGCACGCTCTTTAAGCTTGCCTTCTAGTGGAATATCGCCACTGTATTCATATTCCATTCGAGGTTTTTCATTATTATTATAAGCTACTAGAATTTTATCCATAAGGTCTATTTTCTTTTGTCCACTAACTATGGCTATTTTCCATGGTTGAGTGTTTTTATTAGAAGGTGTCCATCTTGCAGCATCAAAGAGTTGTTCTAGTTTTTCTTGAGCAATTGGTTTATCTAAAAATTGCCTGACACATTTACGAGTTTTTAGTGCTTGTAGAGTTTGCATAATTTCACCAATTATAGTTTATTGTCTATGATTGCTTTAATCTTGAAAATATATACTTTACTTTGTTTAGCTTCAAAAAGTCAAATCTTTAGCTAGCTAATCAACAGTCCAAGTGTAACTTAAGTTAGTTACATAAGTTGACAAAGTAAATACTTCTTTGTATATTTAATCTTTACCTCTCTACAAATTTAATTTGATAAAGAAGGTTATATGTCGAAGTTTAAAAAGGAGGTAAATATGAAATTATCACATATATTTACAAAAAGAATTTCTTTATCTAAGACTCTTAGTAAGAGGCCACAAGGACTTAAATGCTTGATAAAGAACCATACTGAAGAATAACAAAATTAAAAAATAATTTTTATTCTAAAGCTATAAAATAGCTCCTAAACGCTAAAGGAGGAGGGTAAGAAAGTGTTTACGAAAAATGGCTTTTACTTATTTTATTACGGTTATATTAATTTTTAATTCTGGTTGGATTGATAGTGTAGTTTTGTATAACTCTTTTGGTGCCAGTGTCGCGGTGATGTCTGGAAACTTAAGAATTTTGGGCCATAGTATAGCCGGTTCAGATTGGTTTTTTATGTATAAAGTAGCGATACTTATTGCTGGGCTTGTTGTTGGAGCAGCTATAAATGGTGTTATCATGAAAACTGATGTTTATGTGATATCAGAAGATCATACTAAAACATTAGTTTTACAAAGTGCTGTAATGCTTACAGGTACTTTGCTTATAGATATTTTTAATAACTATCGTGTTATTGATGATTTATTTTTAGCAATGGCAATGGGGATGCAAAATAGTTTTACTACCCTATTTTTTGGAGGCTTTGCTCGTACAACACATATGACTGGAACTACTACTGATTTGGGCATTGAGATAGGCAGAGTTCTACGCGGTAATACCGATAATCTTTGGAAGATACCTTTTTTTGCGACATGTATGATAATGTTTGTGATAGGTAATGAGGCGAGTGTCATTTGGGTTCAGATTTCAGGAGAGTATTTTACATTAATGTTATTCCCTTCAGTAATATTACCTATATTTGTCGGTATTGTGATTTTACTAACCTAAAATATGAAATTTAAAATTACAGTCTTTAATTTAACGGTAATAAGTCAAAAGAGTTCAGAATTTGTATAGCAATAATAACAATAGCAATAAATTACTATTAGTAAAGCTGTAATTGAAGAGCTTACTAAGGCTTTTTGTTTGCGATAGTTAATAACCCATAGCATCATAACAGGTAGAGCTACCTGTAATACAGCAACAAAAATACTGGCATAGCCTAAAGCTGTTTTAAAACCATTAGGATAAGCGGTAGCATAAATATATGCTGATAAGAAAGTTATTATAAAAGCAAGTATTTTATGTTTATGGGTGTTCTTAGAAATTTTATAAGTGCTACGATTAAAGTCAAATAGTCCTAGAGCTACTCCTAGAAAAGATGTTGCTAAAGCAAAGAAACCAAATAAAAATGATATTGTTGAGATATAGCCAGAGCTAGTGCTAAAGTGATCGATTATCACCGAGGTTATCTCACAAGAATGCTTACCAAGAATACCGCTTGGTGTAGTAACTGGTAATGAGCCAAGAGTCGCAAAAATCCATAATAAATACACTACTAATGGTATCGAGCTTCCTATTATAATAGCTTGGCGTAAAGATCTTTTATTTGATCCTACATAAGTTCTAAGAGTAGGAATTATATGATGAAAGCCAAATGAAGTTAGTGTATTGGAAACTCTACCCAAATAAAATTTGGATTTTTGATTTGATAGCTAAGATGATCTAGTGAAACATGAGGTATAAGTATAGCAACCAATAATAAAAATGCCAAAAGTTTACCAGAAAACATAATTTTGTTAATATGGTCAATGATTTTAGTACTGATGTATATAAAAACCCCAAGGATAAGTATAAAAATAATACACGTAGTTTTTTCTGATAAACTAATACCAAGACTACTAAGAGTTGTCGAGATTAGTGAGCCACCTCCAACAGTATAAGCAGCTATAAGTGAATCAAGTAGTAGCACGTAGCAAACCCAAATGATAACAACACCAATAGGACCAAGAGTCTGACTTGTCATTTCGACAAAATTAGCACCATCATCCATCTTTAAATTAACTTCTGCTAAGACTAAAGCTGTGAAAGTCATTAATGCCCAAATGCAAATAATCAGTATCGAGCCAATCAAAAAACCACAGCTAGCTACAGTCGCAGGAATTGCTAACATTCCAGCACCAATACAAGTGCCAGATATAATCATCGCCGCACCAAATTTTCTTGATAAAATCATATTAATTTTAAAATCACAACTCTATCTTTTAAAGCTTATAATGTAGTTATTATAACTTATATAAGATTGTTATTTTTATAAAATGGGCACTATGAAAGATAAAATTAAGCAAGCTCTCAATCAACTAAATGTTCAAGCAACTGATATTCAAATTACCCAATGGTTAGACTATCTTAAACTATTAGAGAAATGGAATAAAGTCTATAATATGACAGCTATTAAAAATATTGATGATATGTTGGTTAAGCATTTGTTTGATAGTTTAGCTGTTGCTAAATATATCAAAGGTAACTCAACAATTGATGTTGGTACAGGCGGTGGTTTACCTGGTGTTGTCTTAGCTATACTATATCCACAACATCAGTTTACTTTGGTTGATAGTGTTGGTAAGAAAATTATCTTTCTTAAGAATGTAAAAAAGACGCTTGGGCTAGCTAATATCCAACCGCTAAACTCAAGAGTTGAGAATCTACAAGGTAGCTTTAATAATATTATCTCACGAGCATTTAGCTCAGTAGATACATTTTATGAGTTGTGTAAACACTTGCTGACTGATGCTAATCAAATGTTAGTAATGAAAGGTCGAGATTTAGAGGAGAGAAACTTAGAATCTTTACCTTTAAATATTGAAAAGTATAGTATCAAAATTCCTTTTTTAAACGCAGAGAGAAACCTTATTGTGATGAGGAAGAAGTCATGATAGACAAAGAATTTATAAAAGATTCATATATAAGTATTAGCAAAAGTATAGCTACTAGAACTAATCTTTTAGCAGTTAGTAAGTATCAGCCTATAGACAAAATAAAGTATTTAGCAAGTCTTGGACAGCTTGATTTTGGTGAAAATTATTTTCAAGAATTAAAGCAGAAGGCTCAAAAGCTACCTCACTTAAGATGGCATTTTGTCGGCTCGCTACAGTCGCGTAAGATAAAACATATTGTTAAATATGTTAGTTCAATTCAAAGTGTCGAAAAGCTAGAACAACTTGAAAAAATTGACAAAGCAGCAAATCTGTTAGCCAAGAAAATAGAGGTTTTTTTACAAATAAATATCAATGATGATACAAATAAATCTGGTTTTATGTCAACACAGTTACAAGATGTCGTAAAATGTATAAATATAGCCAAAGATTTTGTAAATCTCAAAGTTGTTGGGCTTATGTGTATTCCAGCTAAATCGGCAACAGCTCAAAATAGCTTTGCAAAAATGAAAAAATTCTTTGATGAAGTTAATGCTAGTTTAGTTCAAGAGCTAAAACTAACACGATTATCAATGGGAATGAGTGCCGACTATAAATTAGCAATACGGTATGGTAGTACGGATGTTAGGATTGGCAGTAGTTTGTTTGGTGAAAGACCAAACTTCTAATTTATAGTATTTGACTTTAGCACGAGATTTACAAATTCTTTGACTTTCGGTTGCACAAATTTGTTTTTTGATAATAGATAAATATATCCTGTTGTTCTAGAAATTCATCTTTTAAAAGCTCGAAAAGGCCTCCTGCTTGTATTTCTTTTGTTACAATATATTCATGGAATTGCGCAATTCCAAAACCAGTTAATACAAACTCTTTTATGAACTCAATATTATTTGCCGAGAGCTTAGAGAGAAATGTACGCGGATTTAGCTTATTTTCTTTGATATTATCCAATGGGGTAACTCTAGATTTATGTGGAATATATTTATGATTAGCGAGATCTGCTAAGCTTTTTGGAGTACCATTTTGTTGTAGATAAGCTGGGCTAGCACATAAGATATATCTTGTCGTAGTTGCCTTACGCGCAATTATGTCTTCTGGAGGTGTCCAATTAACACTGAGAATTATATCAGTTTCTTGTGTTCTAAAGTCTGGCATTTTTTCTTCAATATTTACTTGAATATGAACTTTTGTGAATTTGTTTGAATACTGTTGTATAAGATCAATAAGAATATTTTTAGCAAAGAATGACGAGGTGTTTATTTTCAAAATACCAGATGGCTCTTTATGAAAAGACTCTGCTAAATCGCGAATATTGTCAATTTCATTTTGTAATGTTTTGCAATAATTAAACAAAAGTATATCCTCATGAGTTAGAGATAGTGAACGCGTTGTCCTATTAAGTAAGTCCACTCTTAGCTCTTTTTCTAATTGCTTAACAGTATATGGCTCACAGCAGCTTTTGTAATCCCTAGTGCTTTTGTAGTATTAGTAAAGCTACCTATACACCACTAGCTTATAAAATGTTTCAAATAAATTTATAGAGATATTTTTATGTTTGTTCATTGTCAAATAAATATAAATCTGTGGCAATATATAGATATTGTATGATTTACCATATCTTATACTTAAATTTTTTCTAAAAGGATTAACTATGAAAACTTAAAAATCATAATGTTACTAACATATATAAGCATAGCTAGTGCATCTACTGTAATCATAAATCCAGCTTTATCTGATATTTCTAGAGAATTTGATCTTTCATCAGGAGCGGTTGAATGGTTGGTAAGTATATTTTTATTGGGCTATGTACTAGGCCAGATAATTTATGGACTAATCGCTAAACGTTACGCTGATGTTGTAAATTTAGGATTGGGATTGCTGATTATGTCTGTTCTAGTGACTTGGTCGATTTATTACGGCATTAGGATCATCTTTTGGGCTTGTATGTACTTTTATTATTTTGAATAATTCTGTAGAGCCAAGCAGAACAAAGACAGCATTATCATTTGCAACAATATCTTTTGCGTTATTAATAAGCTTAGCTATTTAAATCGGTAGTGTTATAACTATATATGCAATGGAATTATTGCTTTTATGTACTTTTAGTACATGGAATAATCATGTTTGGCTGTAGTTTGTCATATCAAAATATTAAGGATGTTAGCTATGTGTCGAATATTAACAATATACTTAATAGCTATAAGCAAGTGCTAGTAATACAAAGTTGCTAGTTTTTGCTCTCACAATAGGTGTGATGACGGTTTTAGCTATTGTTACGCAACTTCTTAGTCCTTTTATAAGAAGTCAGCTATTTGGCTTTAGCAGTGCTGAATATGGTTTGTGGAATACTATGACTATTATTGGTTTTGTTACAGGATTTTTGATAGTTGCTAAGATAGTAAATAAATATAGTAGTAAAAGCATTTTGATCATAGCACTAGTTACAATGATGAATTTGCTTATATTACTGGCTGTATTACAGCTTGTTGGAGCTGTTACACCATTTAGATTTTTTGTGTTGATGACATTGATGTACTTTGTAAGCAATTTTATATATTCTACAGCTTCGCATTTGGCTTCTAATGTTATTGAGTGCCGAGCTAGTGCTTCTAATGCGATGAATTTTGTCAATATGTTAACTGGAATAGTAGGTTGTCTCTATAATGGGCTATTTACCGTTAGAATATATTTGGAGCTTTATTGTATTATGTATAGTTTTACCTCTAATATGCTTAGTATTGATAGTTAGAATTCGACTATAAAGATAAAATTGCATCTACATCTAGCTATCAAAAATCTAATATAGTAAAATTTTCTTAAGAGATAAGCTTAGAGAGAACAATGACTTCTTTAGACAAAATCAATAGTTATTTTGAAAGTAGTATTCAGGCTAAAATAGAGACCGCTAATGCATTACCACCAGCTATAGCACAAGCTACAAAGGCGATGGTTTCTTGTTTAGAAAATGGTGGTAAGATTCTAGTTTGTGGTAACGGGGGCTCTGGAGTTATCGCTCAGCATTTTAGTTCTAAACTATTAAATCACTTTGAGATGGAGCGACCTCCTCTTCCAGCAATAGCTTTGACAGGAGATGTTGCAACAATCACAGCTGTTGGCAATTACTATGGGTTTGAACAAATTTTTGCAAAGCAAGTAGCTGCTCTAGGTAATGAAGATGATATTTTATTAGTTATAACAACTAGTGGTGATTCTGAAAATATTCTTAGTGCTGTTGAGGAGGCTCATGATCTGGAAATGAAAGTAATAGCATTAACCGGTGGTAGTAGTGGTAGGCTTCAGAATATGTACAATACAGATGATATTGAGCTAAGAGTGCCATCAGATAGTATAGCAAATATTCAAGAAAATCATTTTCTCATAGTTCACTGTTTATGTGATATTATCGATCAAAAATTATTTGCAGGCTTAGAAGATTAGTTTAATGATGTTTAAACCAATAACCAAAAATCTGTGTTTACTAATAGTTATGTTTAGTTTATCAGCATGTGGGATTATTGAACCATATACAGCTCCTGTGCCACAAGGTAAAGAAATAAAAAACAAAAAGCTTTTTGAAGCTAAACCAAATATGACAAAAAGTGAAGTTACTTATATTCTTGGTTCTCCAGATATCATAGATACTTTTAATCCTAATCAATACATTTATATAAATACTTATAAGAAAAATATGCAAGGTAGTCAGTTTAATGAATCAAAACTAATATTAACCTTTAATAATCAAGATAGGCTAGTAGGTATTTCTGGTAACTATACACCGCCAACTAAGGATCCTGTATTCTAGAACTTAAAATAACTACTATAACTAATATAACATTCTCAAAAAAGAGGATAAACTTTGGCGAAATTACTGATTAAGCAGCTGTTGCAAGAGTTTTTATTTTAGCGCTTAAATGAGACTTATGTCTAGCAGCTTTGTTCTTGTGGATTAAACCCTTAGTAGCATACTTATCTAGTATAGGAACAACCTTAGCAAAGTTTTCTTTTGCTGCTTCTACATTGCCTTTTTCAATTGCGTAAGCTGTTTTCTTTAAGAAAGTTCTCATCATTGAACGACGTGCAACATTGTGTTGACGATTTCTTTCAGCCTGAATAATTCTCTTTTTTGCTTGTTTTGAGTTAGCCAATTTAATTCTCCAGTTTTAACTTTTTATAGCCCTAAGTTTCTCTAGGGGATATGCGAGAAACACAAATATAAATTAATAGCTAAAGTATTTTGCATATATTGTACATTATTGTCAATAAATATTTGTAGTATTATTAACTAATATTTAGTTATTTTATCGCAATCACTACATTTTAAAGTAATTTTGTAGCATAATAGGTATCTAGATTTATTAAATAAACAATTACTTTCTAGTAGTAACAATAGCTAAATATTATGAAAAATATCAGAAACTTTTCGATAATTGCTCATATTGACCATGGCAAATCAACTCTTTCGGATAGATTTATACAAGTCTGTAATGGTTTAAGTGAGCGTGAAATGAAGGAGCAGGTGCTCGACTCTATGGATATAGAAAGAGAGCGTGGAATTACGATTAAGGCGCAGTCTGTAACGCTTGATTATACAGCTAGAGATGGCCAGACATATCAGCTTAATTTCATTGATACTCCAGGTCATGTTGATTTCTCTTATGAGGTATCACGCTCATTAGCAGCTTGTGAAGGAGCTTTGCTTGTGGTAGATGCAGCTCAAGGTGTAGAAGCCCAGACATTAGCAAACTGTTATACCGCTATTGAGCAGAATCTAGAAGTTATACCAATATTAAATAAAATTGATCTACCGTCTGCAGAGCCAGATAGAGTAGCACAAGAAATCGAAGAAATAATCGGTATAGATGCTACAGATGTAACAACATGTAGTGCAAAAACAGGTATAGGTGTAGGGGATGTTTTAGAAACAATAGTTGCCAAAGTCCCAGCACCACAAGGAGGTGTAGAAGATAAGTTACAGGCATTAATTATTGACTCGTGGTTTGATAATTATCTAGGTGTTGTATCTTTAGTTAGAATTAGAAATGGTATTATCAAAAAAGGTGAGAAAATAAAAGTTATGTCAACTGGAGTTGCTTATCAGGTTGATAGACTTGGGGTATTTACGCCGAAAATGAAAGATCTAGATCATCTAAAAGCAGGAGAGGTTGGATTTATCGTTGCTGGGATTAAAGATATTCACGGTGCCCCAGTTGGTGATACGCTCACACATGCACATAACCCAACAGATAAACCTGTACCTGGATTTAAAAAGGTTCAAACTCAAGTTTATGTTGGGATGTTTACCATAAGCTCAGATGATTATCCTGATTTTAGAGAGGCTCTAGAAAAACTAAGTTTAAATGACGCCTCATTATTTTTTGAACCAGAAGTATCACAAGCCTTAGGTTTTGGCTTTAGATGTGGTTTCTTGGGTATGTTACATATGGAGATTATCCAAGAGAGATTAGAACGAGAGTACAACCTTGATTTAATTACTTCAGCACCAACAGTTGTTTATAAAGCTATTAAAAAAGATGGTGAAATTATAGAGGTTGATAATCCATCTAAACTACCAGAACCAGGAGCAATAGCTGAGATACAAGAGCCAATTGTAAGAGCGAATATTCTCGTGCCAAAAGATTATGTTGGTAGTGTAATTACTATCTGTGTTGAGAAAAGAGGTTCTCAGGTTGATATGAATTATGTTGGGAATCAGGTTTCGATAACTTATGATTTGCCAATGATCGAAGTTGTGTCTGATTTCTTTGATACGCTTAAGTCGGTAACCAAAGGCTATGGTTCGCTAGATTATGAGTTAATTCGTTATGAATCTGCTGATATGGTATGCTTAGATGTGCTTATAAATGGTGACAAGGTTGATGCTTTAGCAAGTATTGTGCATAGAGATCAAGCTAAATATAAAGGTAGAGAACTTGTTGAGCGTCTAAAAGAATTTATTCCTAGACAAATGTTTGAAGTGGTCATTCAAGCAGCAATCGGCGGTACTATTATCGCTAGAAGTACTGTTAAGGCATTACGTAAGAATGTCTTGGCAAAATGTTATGGTGGCGATGTCTCACGTAAGAAAAAACTCTTAGAGAAGCAAAAAGAGGGGAAAAAGAGAATGAAGAATATTGGTTCTGTTGAGATTCCTCAAGAAGCTTTCCTGTCTGTACTTAAAAAATAAAATTTATAGATTTATTATGCAAAACAAAAAAGTAATAGTAGGTATATCTGGTGGTGTAGATTCATCAGTTTCGGCTTTGCTCTTGAAACAGCAAGGCTATGATGTAACAGGTGTGTTTATGAAAAACTGGGAGGAAGATGACACGGATGAATTTTGCTCAGCAGAACAAGACATTGCTGATGCTCAAGCTGTCTGTGACTCTATCGGCATACCTTTCAAAAAGATCAACTTTGCTGCAGAATATTGGGATAATGTCTTTGAGCATTTTCTAACAGAATATAAAGCTGGTAGAACACCTAACCCTGATATACTTTGTAATAAGGCAATAAAGTTTAAAGCATTTTTAAATTATGTACATTTACTAGGCGGTAATTATATCGCTACGGGACATTATGCTCGCACAAGAGTAGCTGATGATGGTTCAGTACAGTTAGTTAAGGGTTTGGATGATAATAAGGATCAAACATATTTTTTATATATACTAGGTCAAGAGCAGTTAAGAAAAACAATTTTTCCTATAGGTGGTGTTGAGAAATCTAAAGTGCGAGAAATTGCAAAAGAAAATAATTTTGTGACATTTGATAAAAAAGATAGTACGGGAATTTGTTTTATCGGTGAGCGTAAGTTTAAAGAATTCTTGTCTAAGTATCTACCTGCTCAAAAAGGTGAAATCCACGATGAAAACGGTATCAAGATAGGTATGCATGATGGACTGATGTATTATACAATCGGTCAAAGACAGGGTCTTGGTATAGGTGGTGTAAAAGATCGTCCAGGAATACCGTGGTTTGCGGCAAAAAAAGATTTAGAAAATAATGTCTTGATTACTGTGCAAGGTCATGATCACCCAATGCTGTTTAAGCAGTCACTACAAGCTATAGGACTAAGCTGGGTAGCGGGTATGGCTCCAGCAGCTAAGTTTAGATGTTCGGCCAAAGTTCGCTATAGACAAAAAGATCAAGATTGTGAAGTAGAAGTAAATCATGATGGCTCTGTTAAAGTAATTTTTGATCAGCCACAAAGAGCAATCACACCGGGACAGTCAGTAGTATTTTATGCTGATGATGTTTGTCTAGGTGGTGGAGTAATTATTTAGAACTATTTTTACTTTTTATTTATTGTCACTTGCTAAGGTTGTTTTAGGTTATATCTGCAGTATTAGCTTGTGTAGTTGAAGCAGTTTTTGTAGTAGTCTGTATTGTGCTTACCACTACTAGCGTTATCTTTTTGATTGATAGGAGTTTTTGTTATATTACTAACGCCACTACCACTTTGCTAGTGTAGCTTTTTTATCTTCGTGCTGTTCATTTACTTTTGTTATTAGATCTTTATCTAATGCCGCGACACTACTTACAATCTCTTAGTGAGTATAACCAGTATCTTTTTTACCACTGTCGACAACATCTTTGAGATAGTCATCAACTTCTTTTTTAACATTAGTTTGACTCTTCATAACATTCCTTTGCATGAATTGAGCTTCATGAACAGTATCAATAGTCATGTGTGTATATAAATATTCTGGATCAATAATAAATGGTCTAAGCTTAGTACTATACTCTTTCTCTAAACCAGGAAAATCAACAGTATATGCAACTTTTATGCGTTTCTTACCTTCTTTATCAGTAACAACCATCGCTACCAGATTTGAATCTATTTCATACTCTTTTCTAACAAGGTGATATTGTTGTTTTCTATCAAGGACAATCTGTCTAATCGGAGTTGCATATACTTTTTTAGTTTTAATCGGTTTATTGGCTGTAGTAATACCAGCTTTTTGTAGCTCTGTAATAGCGTAGCTTCCGTAGTTATCTTTAGCAAGTCTAAGATCTATTTCTATCATCTTAGCTAAAACATATTCCCTAAATTCGCGCGCTTGCTTTAATGTAAATGCAAGACAAGTACCAGTATCATCCTTCTGGAAACAGCCATTTCTCTTATCAATTAGCACGAAAAGTTTTTGTGTCTTATCATAATAGAGCTGATAATCAGGAGAGTTTTCACCATGACCTAAATAAACAAATTCGTCGTTAGATAGCATACCACATGATGCTAAAATTATGCTCAGTAATGATATTAAAGATATTTTTTTGAATATATTGCGCATACTAAATTCCATGATTTTACAGTAGTTACAGGACATAATTTTTTCGTAATGCTGCTAAAAAGTAAAGTCTTGATTATATAAAAACAATCAAAAATCAACTCCTAGCATTTCTTGCATTAGTTTTTTATACTTTTTTTCTATCATTTTGCGTTTTAGTGAACCAAGATGATTTAAAAAAGTTATACCATTAAGATGATCTATCTCATGTTGGATACAACGCGCTAAAAAACCATCTTTCTCAATCTCAATTTCGTCACCAAATTCATTAATAGCCTTTATCTTGACTATAGTAGCTCTATTTACTTTTGCAGAAACACCAGGAAATGAAAGACAGCCCTCTTCATCAATTATTTTACCACTTTGCTCAATTATTTGAGGGTTAACGATAGTGATTATTTCAGGATTTTGTTCTTCTAAGTTATCGTACATGATAAAGAATCTTTTTTTAATACCAACTTGTATCGCTGCAAGCCCGACACCGCCAGCTTCGAACATTAGTTCACGCATCTCAACTATGGTTGCGCGTAAATCATCGTTGATTTCATCTTTTGTGACTTCTTTAGCAACCTCTTTTAAAACTGGGTGAGGGTACTTTAGAATTTCTAAAGACATATTTATACTCCTTGTTCTAATATATCTTTTTTCATCCGTGCCATAATTATAGCAGCTTGGACCGAGTATCTACCCTTATGACCTTTTTTGCCACCAACTCTTTCTAATGCTTGCTCTTTGTTATGGGTAGTTAATATACCAAAAATTACTGGTAAATTATATTGATGCATAACTTTTTGTGTGCCATAACTTACTTGATCGCAAACATAATCATAGTGGTCTGTTTCGCCACGGATTATACAACCTAGTAGCACTATTGCATCAAATTCTTTAGTTTCTGCTAGTAGTTTTGCCGCATATGGAAGTTCAACTGCACCAGGGACTTTTTTAATGCAAATCTGACTATCTTTTAAGCCTTGAGCATATACCTCTTCTAAGGCGCCTTCAAGCATTTTTTTAGTTATTAAAGAATTAAATTCACTTACAATGATTGCTAGTTTTCTCATAATTTATGCCTATATTCCTTTAATTGTGTGTTTCATTTTATTTTTTTTAGTCATTAAATAACTTTTGTTGTGAGAGTTGACAAAAGCTTCATAAGCTACAGTTTCCGCTTGTATACCAACTGTTTTAAGAGCAGCGATTTTTTTTGGATTATTAGATATGAGCCTGCAATTATTAACTTTATTATATTTTAGTACTTGAATAGCAAGATCATATTTGCGGGCATCAACAGGCAGGCCCAAAGCAACATTTGCTTCAATTGTATCCATATTCTGGTGCATTTGAAGGTTATAAGCTTTAAGTTTATTTATTAGACCAATGCCGCGACCTTCCTGGTCTAGATATATTAGATAACCACCTTCTTGACTTACCATTTGTATAGATTTTCTTAGTTGAGCTTGGCAGTCACAGCGCAAAGAGCCAAATAAATCACCAGTTATACATGAAGAGTGTATTCTTACTAGCGGCTTTTTACTATCAGCAGCTTTAGAAAGTACAACTACTTTTTCACCATTGAATTTATCTCTATAAACTGTCATTTCAAGCTCACCAACATGATCAAATAGAATGATAGAGCTAGCAGCTTTTTCAATAAAGATTTCTGTAGCTAGGCGATATTGATAGATCTCTGCAATCGTTAAAAGAGGTAAATCATACTTTTTAGTAAATGCTTCTAACTGAGGAGCTTTCATCATTGTGCCATCTTTATTCATAAGCTCACAAAGTACACCAGCACTATTTAAACCACTTAGTTTCATAAGATCAACAGTTGCCTCAGTGTGACCATTTCTACCAAGTACGCCTTTATCATTGGTAATAAGAGGAAATATATGCCCAGGTCTAGCCAGTTCTTCTGCTTTAGCATCAACTTTTGATGCTACTTGTATGGTGTGTGCTCTATCTTTTGCTGATACTCCGGTAGTTACGCCTTCTTTAGCTTCTATAGTTACAGTGAAAGGAGTATTAAAAGTGCTATTATTTTGACCAGCAGCTACCATTGGAGTTAGGTTTAACTGGCAAGCTTTTTTTGAATCCATTGCCAAACAAATGATGCCACTGGTATGCTCAAGCATAAAAGCGATATTTGCTTCTGTAGCTTTTTGACCTGGTAGAATTAGATCGCCTTCATTTTCTCTATCGTAATCATCAAGTATAACTACGGGTTTACCTTGCTTAAGAGTTTGTATGGCATTCTCAATATTACTTTTTATTTGCTTAAACATTTTCTTTAAATCCTTGTATATATTTGTAGATATATTTACCTGTTGCATCAGCCTCAAGATTTACTATAGAACTACTAGTATAGTTTTTTGCTATAGTGACCTCAATAGTATATGGTATCAAAGTCACGGTAAATGAGCCTTTAAGTACATCTATTACAGTTATACTCATACCATCTATAGTTACAAAACCTTTTTTAACTAAGTATTTAAGAAATTCTTTAGAAGCAGAAATTTCAATTAACCATGCGCCACCAACATCATTAATATTTTTGATTTGCCCTGGCTCATCAACATGACCTTGTACCATATGTCCACCAGCATAATCACCATATCGCATTGCAAGTTCAGTATTTACTAGTTGCTTCTTCTTTAGGTTATCAAGGTTGGTTTTTTTAAGTGTTTCTGGTACGGCATCAAAATTTGCTGTTAAATTTTGCTTATCAAGTGCTGTAACAGTAAGACAAGTGCCATTAATTGCGACACTATCTCCAATGTTGCATTGAAGACTATTTTCAAATTCGATACAAAAAGTTTTTAGACTATTTTTAGTTATTATTTTTTTAATTGTTCCTAGTTGTTGAACTATGCCACTAAACATTAAAATTTTCCTTAAAACAAGAGTTTATTATTATATCCTCGCCTACAGAGACTTGATTGAAGCTTAGCTGTTGTTTAGGGTTGTAATCAGCTATTATTACTGGAGCTAAGTATGTATAAAACTCATTAACAAGCTTTTGGCTGATAAAATTATGCAGGGTTTTATTGCCTCCCTCAACAAGTAGACTAGTCATACCCATGTTGCCCATCTTCTCAAGCAGGCTATCTAAACAAAGCTGATTTTGACTTTGTGGTAATAACCAATATTCAATACCAAGCTGGTTAAGCTTGGTTGCTACTTGGGCAGAAATCTTTGAGCAAACAAAAATCGTCTTGGCATTACTTTGATCTAAAACTTGCCAATGATGATTTATAGTTGTGAGATGATTAGATAGTATAAATCTGGTTGGATGTTTTATTTTGTTAATATTTATTCTTACATCAAGAGTTGGATTATCATTAATTAAGGTTTGTTTGCCAATTAAGATAGCATCACAAATATTGCGTAATTGGTGAGTGTATATAAATGCTTGGTGTGAACTTATTTCTTTTTCATCATTACTATTAACATATATTTTACCATCTAACGACATTGCCCATTTTGCATAAACAAAAGGTTTTTTGGTTTTTTGGTAGTGAAAAAATATTTTATTTAATTCTTGTGCTTGTTTCTCTAGCAAACCGATTTCAACTTTTATACCAGCATTTCTAAGTTTGTCGACACCTTTGCCAGCAACTTTTGGGTTTGGATCAAGTGTAGCAATAATTATCTTTTTTATACCAGCATTAATAATAGCATCTGTGCAAGGACCTGTTCTACCTTGGTGACAACAAGGTTCAAGGGTGACATACATAGTAGAATTTCTAGCTTGTGTACCAGCCTTGGCTATGGCATATATTTCGGCATGAGCCTTACCAGCCATAGTATGCCAGCCTTCTGAGACTATAGCGCCATTTTTTACTATTACGCAGCCAACTATTGGATTAGGTGATACTGTGAGTCTACCTCTATTGGCTAGAGTGAGCGCTTGTTGCATATAATATTTATCGATATTTTTCATTTACCCATTTAATTTTACTACAGTTAGGGCAGGGTGAAAGGAGAATTTTTACTACAAAAATACCATAGTCTATAAACCAATATCTACAGCTAGAGTAGTAATAGCTTGGTGATATTTTCCTCAATCTTCTTTCATCCAGACTATAACTGTCGGCTTTGGATTTTCACCAAATCTGCTTGTCCTTTCTATTTTTATTAGAAAGCGCTCGCGGGCTTCTGCTAAAAACAGTTATCGCAGGTAGGGAATTTCGCCCTGCCCTGAAAATTATTTTATTAGTATAGCAAGATGGATTCTAAAAATAAATTATATTAACAGTGTAAAGATTTTATTTAACTGATTAATTAATTAGTTAGTTTTCAAACTAAAATTGTTATAAGACTTTATAAGAAAGTTAAAAATTTGTTCAGTATACTCTTTATTTGTTGATATTGCAGTTATTTCAAGACATTTAAACTTAAGTTTTCTTAAGCTGCTAAAAGCAATTGGTTTAAAGGTAGTTAGTGTTTTAATAATTTATGCTAGTAGTACTGATAAAGTTAGATCCTAAGTTTTTGTAGTGGCAATCCATCTAATTTAGAGATAAAAATTTCTGGAGGGGTTATTGTTCTTTCAATTTAGGAGTAATTATTTTCTTAATATCCCTTAGTTGCTCAATATTTGGTCGTGGCTATTTCAATGCTATTGAATGAGATGTCAATAAAGAAAATCTTTTTAGAGAATAACTTGATTATAACCTGGACAGGGCTAAGAGGAGGAGTCTCAATTACACTAGACTTATCAATACCTTTTGAGCGTAGAATACTTCATATTTTTTCGTTAATATTATATAGCTGTATTACTTTCAATATTTATACAAGGAACCCCTTTTAAATAGCTATTAAAGAAGTTAAGAGCCTGTCCATAATCATACTTATCAGTAATAACCTCAATATATACTCCTTTGGGATGTATGCGTGCTTGTTCTAAAGCTTGAGCTAATTGTGTTTGTGATTTAATTTTGATTGTTAACCAGCCCTTACAACCAAATGCTTCTGGTAATTTGTTATAATTAAGTTGAGCAATATCATTATAGCTAGGGGTGGGATCTAATTCTAGAGCTCTTTCAACGGTAAAGCCATTTATTGTTAACACATATGATAATATGGTTTACATTATATCTACCCATAACACCAATATAATTAAGGGTTAGCTGGTGCGAGCCTTCACCTGTGATTAATATAGTTCTAGAATCAGGTTGTGCTAAGGCAACTCCTAAAGCCGCAGGAGTAGCCCAGCCTATAGAGCCCCATAATGTTTGATTGTGATATTTAGCACTTTTTGTTAGAGGATATTTAACAAAGTTTAGCTCTAAAGTTATATATTTATCAGTTAGTATATATTGCGGGGTTGGGACTTTAGTATACTTGAGTTTATAATCTATAGCAGTTACTTCTTGTATAACCTTGTCTAAATCTAGATTATTGGTAAAGCCAGAAGTATTAAAGTCTGGATATAAAGCATCGTCGAGGTTTATTACGATGACAGCAGCTTCGATAGTTTCTGCAGTTTTTGGATCTGACAATTCACCAGTATAAAAACCTACATAAATTTTATGATGTTCAGATATTACACTTTTATCATGAGGAATTATAGCAAAAGGGATATTTAGCTTTTCGATTAGCTTGATTACTTTATCTGTCAAGCCAAATCTATCAAGTTTAATAGCGGGTAGAGTTACTACTTTTTTAGCTTGTTTAAGTTTAGCAACTATATAATCACAAGCTTTTTGTAATTGCGAGTTATCACTAGTGAGATAATGACAATTAGGACCTATAGGCGTCCTATGACTGGCTTTTACCATCATCTAGGAATATCGAAATATATGCAGTTTTACTCTGTTTAAATGCCTCAGCAATTACGCGATTCATTTCTCTGCTAGCATTATCTAAGTTATAACTGTAAATACCCAAGTAGCTTGAGCTGATATGTTAAAGAAGTTACCAAACTCACCATCACCGAGAGTGTGATGAACTTGCTTCTTTTAGCTCCAGGTACACAAAAAGAGTGGGTGATTCCTAAATTGACAAGTCTTGCAACAACATATTCAGCAACATTAGTAGCATTTTTCTAGTATCAAAAAACTTTTCTTCAGTTATATATTCTTTCCATATTCTCCTTTCTCCTTAAGCAAAACAACTCTCAGTATTGTTTTTATTAAACTTATATTAATTACATATTAATATAAAACAATATTTACCTGAGTTGTGCTGAGAATTTAAAAGTTATTATTTGTTGAAAACATATTTTTCGACTATTTTTCCACCAATTAAATGTTTTTGGATAATTTCTTCTAGGACTTCAGGAGTGCAGGAGTGATACCAGACATTATCAGGATGAACTGCCACTATGGGTCCATTTTGACAGATCCTTAGACAGTATGTTTTTGTTCTATAAATATGGCCATTTTGTGATAAATTTAACTCTTGGAGTCTCTTTTTAAAGTATTCCCATGCTTTTAGTGAAATATCTTCGGTACAGCATTTTTGCTTTTTTGGTCGCAGCATAAGAAGATATGTTTTTGGATATTGTTTAAGCCTAAGTTTGTCACTTTGGCATCTAATGTTACTACCATTATATTAATTATCCCTATGATTTTTTGCTAAAAGATTTAAAATTGTTGGTGAAATATTAACAAATATGGAGATAAAATGGAAAATAACATTTCCAATACAACACTAGAAAAATTAGCTCAAGCTTATCTAAAAGATATTAAGAGTAAGAGACGTTGGTGCTTTGTCACGCGATTAATAATTATCTTAATAGCCCTGTTACTGATATTTGGTGGTTTATTTAGTTCATCTAAAGAATTGGCGCCGCACATAGCTCTAGTAAAAGTTAATGGAATAATTGCTGAGGATGCCGAAGCTAATGCGGAGAGGATCAATCAAAGCCTTGATGATGCTTATGCAAATAAATTAGTAAAAGGTGTAATCGTTGAGATAAATAGTCCTGGAGGATCACCTGTACAGTCTGATGAGATATACTCTCATATGCAATACTTACAGCATAAATATCCAAGTATCCCTATGTATGCTGTATGTACTGATGTTTGTGCTAGTGGGGGTTATTATATTGCTGCTGGAGCAAAAGACATTTATGCTAATAAGATGACAATAGTTGGTTCAATAGGAATTATCGGTAGTGGTTTTGGTTTTACAGGACTTATGGATAAGTTAGGTATTGAGCGTAGAACATACATCTCAGGAAAAACTAAGGATTTCTTAGATCAGTTCTCTCCACAAAAGCTGCAACAGACAGAACAATTTAAAAAACTTCTTGGTGAAACTCATCAGGTATTTATAGCAGCAGTTGAGAACTCTAGAGGTGATAGGCTAAAAGATAAGACTATGGATACAACCTTCTCAGGCGAACCTTTTAGTGGTATTCAAGCAAAACAAATGGGTTTGATAGATGGTTTTGCTTCGGTTAATCAACTTAGGCGTGAAAAGTTCAATAATATTAATATCATCAACTATACTCAACCACTGGGTTTTTTAACAGCAGTATCACAGAAATTAGGCAATAGTGTTTATTATAAGGCCATCTCAGAAACTAGCTTTAGCCTAAAATAATTATTTTAACTGTTGAAACACACAATAACCATGATTATAATCGATATTGTACTATGTGTTATAACTAAACAAACAAGGAAGAAAAATTATGAGAAAAACTATACTAGGAGCAATAATCTCTGGTGGTTTAATGGTATCTGCAACTACAGCTATGGCTGGTGGCGTAGGTTTTGCTAATATGCAAGATATCTTTGAGACTTCTCCTCTTGGTAAAGCAAAAGTAACAGCTGATGAGAAAAAACTTAAGCCACAAATGGATCAACTTAAGCAAAACATCACTACTTTACAAGAAAAAGTAAATGTATACACACAAGAAAAAGATGATGTTCAAACAGATGATTCTAAGGGTGATACAAAATATACTCAAGCTACAGATAAGGTAGAAAATCAAGATAAGCAACAAGCTCAAGCAGATCTTGAAAAAGCTATGAAAGACTACCAAAATCTAATGAATCAAGTTCAAAAAATGGCTTCTGATGATGCTGATGCATTTAAAGATGCTCTAACTAAAGCTTCTGCACAAGTTGCTAAAGAGAAGCAGTTGGATGCTATTTTGCCTGCTGAAATGAGCCTATATAATGTTGATAGTATCGATGTTACTAAAGACGTTATAGCTAAGATGCAATAATTTTTTCAAAACAATATTCAATAGATATAAAAAATAATTAAACAAAGACTACGATTATGGAAAATTTAGGCTATTTTGTATCACAAAATTTACTGTTTTGTTTATCTTTTATTTTGCTGTTAGCTATTTACATACTTTTTGAGCTGACTCAAACTAAAAAAGCGCAATTTACTTTATCTGTTGCTGATGCTGTAATCACTGTCAATAAAGGCAGAGGTGTTTATCTAGATGTACGCGATCAGGAGAGTTTTAGTGAGGCACATATTATTGGTGCACAAAACATTCAGTTTGACGAAATCACAATAAAGCACAATAAGCTTTCTAAATATAAAGCTAAGCCAATAGTTGTATATGGAGATAATGCCGAAAAAGCTATGCAACAGTTGCATAAGGAAGGTTTTGAGCAGGTTTTTGTACTTAAAGGTGGCTTAGCAGCATGGTTACAAGCTAGTTACCCAGTTAAATCATTGTTAAAATAAAATTTATAAAAAAATATTAAGGATCATAAGTATGGATCAGCAAGCACAACCTCAATTTCAAATCCAAAAAGTATATGTAAAAGACCTTTCTTTCTCTATTCCAAATTCTGATAAGATATGGACTACAAATTGGAAACCTAAACTTCATACAGATCTAAAAGTTGAGGCTACTAAACTTCCAGAAGAGAACACTTATGAAACAGTTTTAACACTTGAAGTTAAGGTTGAGAATGATGGTATGGTTGCTTTTGAGGCAGAGGTTAAACAGGCGGGTATTTTTACAGTTGCTAATATGCAAGAAGCTCAAATTGAGCACGCTAAAAAAGCATTTTGTCCAAATATTCTTTACCATTATGCGCGTGAAGCAATTTCAGATTTAGTGATTAGTGGTGGATTCCCGCAACTATGTTTATCTGCAGTAAATTTTGATGCGATGTATCAAGACTCATTGAAAGAGTCAGCAGATAACAAACAACACTAAGAAATTAATGGGAGTTAGCCAATATGAGTAAAGAAAAAGCTCTAGAATCAGCCTTATCACAAATTGAGAAACAATTTGGTAAAGGCTCTATCATGAGGCTAGGTGATCAAGAAGCTGCTCATGATATTGATGTTATACCTTCGGGTGTTATTGCTCTTGATGTAGCACTAGGAATAGGTGGATATCCAAAAGGTCGAATTATTGAGATATATGGACATGAATCATCAGGTAAAACAACACTGACGCTTTTAGCTATTGCACAGTGCCAAAAGCAAGGTGGTACAGCTGCCTTTGTTGATGCTGAGCATGCGCTAGATCCAAAATATGCTAAGCTTTTAGGTGTCGATGTTGATAATCTGATTGTGTCACAGCCAGATACAGGTGAGCAAGCTTTAGAGATTGCTGATATGCTAGTGCGTTCTGGAGGAGTTGATATTGTGGTAATTGACTCCGTTGCGGCGCTCACACCAAAAGCTGAGATTGAAGGTGATATGGGTGACTCACATATGGGCTTACAAGCAAGATTAATGTCACAAGCACTAAGAAAGCTTACGGCGAATATTAAACGTTCAAATACACTATTAATATTCATCAACCAAATTCGTATGAAAATTGGTGTGATATTTGGTAACCCTGAAACTACAACTGGTGGTAATGCACTTAAATTTTACTCTTCGGTAAGACTTGAAGTTAGAAAAGGAGGCAGTATTAAAGATGGTGTAGATGTCAGTGGTAATGAGATAAAAGTTAAAATTGTTAAAAACAAAGTTGCACCGCCTTTCAAACAAGCTGACTTTGAGCTTATTTATGGTGAAGGTATTTCTCTTGAGGCTGAACTTATTAATTTAGGTGCTAAGTATGACATTATTGAGAAATCTGGTGCTTGGTATAGCTATAAAGGCAAAAAGATTGGTCAAGGTAAAGAAAAGTCAAAAGAGTATTTAAAAGAACATACTGCTGAACGTGATGAAATTGAAAGAACTATTTTAGAACTTTTGCTACCAAATAAATACGCTAACAAAGATGCTAATGACAATTCTAAAGAAGATTCTAAAACCAAAGTTACAGTAAATCCAACAGCTACTCAAAATGAGTTTATCTAAAGAAAAAAACTATCTTCTTTATTTACTTGCAAAGCAAGATTATTCACGCAAACAACTTTTTGATAAACTTACTTCACGCGACAATATCTCTATAACTGAGGTTAATAATCTTTTAGATGAATTTGAGCAAAATAAATGGCTATCTGATGAAAGGTTTGCGCGTATCTTTATAAATAGTGAAATTGCCAAGTTTAGAGGTAAAAAACGTGTTATAAACACAGCAGTTTATCAAAAAGGTTTACCACTAGGGCTGGTTGAAAGTTGTCTTGAGGGTCAAGAAGTAGATTGGTTTGAGCTCTGTAAGCAATGCTTGAATAAAAAGTATAAAGATATCAATAAATTACAAGCAGATTTTAAGCTTAAGCAAAAAGCTATAAATTACTTGATATATAATGGTTTTGACTTTGATGAGATAAACTTTGCCCTTAGCAAAGCTAGTCAAATTTGAGTAGTTCAAAAGTATATGATTAGTTGGGTTTGTGGCTTTTGATGATAATTTCTTAAGCTGTTTTTTATAAAAAAATAGCAAAAAATTATTTGAAATACTTATAACAACAGCATTTTTACTGTAAGCTGTAATACTAGTAGCTATAAAAAATATAGGAGTTAAAAATGGCTAAAGGAACTGTAAATAAGGTTATTTTGCTAGGTAGATTAGGTAATGATCCAGAAGTTAGAACTACACAAAATGGTACTGTTGTAGCAACTTTAAGTATTGCAACTAACGACGGTATGGGAGAGAATATAACTACAGAATGGCATAGAGTTGTTATATTTGGTAAATCTGCTGAGACTATCCAAAGGTATGCAAATAAGGGCACACAGATTTTTGTCGAAGGTCGATTACGCACGAATAAGTGGCAAGATAAAAACGGTAATATGCAATATACAACTGAAGTAGTTGCGAGCAATTTTCAATTTATCGGTAGTGGTAGTTCTCAAGGCGGAGCAAATTACCAAAATACACCAAGTTTTAATCAGCAACCATCGAGACAAGATAATATGCCTGATTTTGCAGAAATTAATTCATCTAACTTTGATGATGATATTCCATTCTAGTTTTTGACAAAATACTCATTACTAAAAACACTATACCAAGGTGTCACTATTTTCTAGATTATTATATAATATCTTTATTTCTTATTTAATTTCTTAGTCTAGATATGTCTGAAATATTAGTATTAAACTGTGGTAGTTCCTCGGTTAAGTTTGCGCTTATAAATCCACATACTTCAGAATCCTTAGTTATAGGTTTTGCAGAAAATATTGCTACTAAAAATTGTAAAGTAGTTTTTAAATCTGAACATAAAGTTGAAAAGCATCTTGAAAATGGTCGCTACAAAGATGTATTTGAAATGCTCAAAGGTTTTTTGGTAGAAAATAATCATTTAGAAAAAATAGTTGCAATTGGACATAGGGTAGTTCATGGTGGACAGTATTTTTCTAAATCTGTAGTGATAAATACCGATTCATTAGAAAAAATAAAAGCGTGTATTCCGTTAGCTCCATTACATAATCCAGCGCATATTGAGGGCATAACATTTTGCCAGCAAATATTTCCAGAATTACTTCAGGTAGCTGTGTTTGATACGGCATTTCATCAAACCATGCCAAGTTATATTGCAGAGTATGCAATACCTTATGAGCTGACACACAAGCATAATATTCGTAAATATGGCGCACATGGTACTTCACATAAATATGTCTCACAGCAGGCAAGAAAGGTCCTAGCTCAAGAAAAAGCCAATGTCATAGTAGCGCATTTAGGTAATGGCTGTAGTATTACAGCTGTTGTTGATGGTAAAAGTGTAGATACGAGTATGGGGCTTACCCCTTTAGATGGCCTTGTAATGGGAACTCGCTCAGGTTGTATAGATCCTAGTATTTTTGCATATATATCTGATAACCTTGGATGGAGTATCACAGAAATTACAAATATGCTAAACAAGCAAAGTGGTCTACTAGGTATTTGCGGTCATAGTGATATGCGTGAAGTTTCACAACTTGCTGCTAAAGATAATAATTTAGCACAATTAGCGATAGAGATCTTTTGCCATAGAGTGGCAAAGTTTGTTGCTAGTTATATGATTTATTTTAATAAGTTAGATGCTTTAGTATTTACAGGAGGTATTGGTGAGAATGCCACTAATATCCGTGAGAATATTATTGCTAAGTTAACAAATCTTGGTTTTGAGATAGATCACCAAAAAAACACTAATTCTGAGACATTCATAAATAGCAAAAATAGCCATAATATAATGGTAATAGCGACTAATGAAGAGCTTATGATTGCTCAAGAAACACAAAATTTAATATAAGAGTTTACTATGAAAAAATCTATATTTATTCTTCCAACTTCAAAACATGCCGGTTTACGCTTATTAGCAAGTAGTATGGTATACGCATTACAGCAAAAAGGATTAAAAGTTCGCTCATTCCATCCTATTTATGATATGTAAATGAGTATCGAGAACATACAGGAGTACTTACTTAATAATCGTGTTAAGGATTATGTTGAGATTGTTTTAAATAAGTTTTATCAAAAATCACAAGATTTTGATTTTGTAACAATCTCTGGCCTATTTAGACAGGGTAATAATGCTCATAAACTATACGCAATAAATGCTATTGTTGATGAGTTAAATACAGAAATTATTAAAGCTTTAAGCTCAGAAGTAATTATAACTTCATATCATGGTAACAAGCCACTAATTGATATCAATGATGAGCTAGATTATGCAATGCGTAGTTTACCAAAACAAATTAATATCATTGGGGTGGTAATCACAAAATTAAATGCGCCATACGAAGATGATGGTAGAGTAAGTTTTAGTTTAACAGATGAGGATATTTCGTCAGAGCAACAGCAGCAAGTAACTATAGACATACTCAGAGAATTACCAGTCTTTGCACAAAAAGGTCTAAGTCTGATAGGTGTTGTAGAGTGGCGGCAAGAAAAAATTTCACCACGTATATTGGATATTAAAAATATTCTTAAATTAAATCTTATATCAAGAGTAAGCTTAGAAGCGCGTGTTGACAGAGTTATGATGTGCTCAGGAGGGATTGATAACTTTATTAATGATTTAACACCAAACTCTTTAGTGATAACATCTGCTGATAGGTCTGATATTCTCGTTACAGTATGCTTAGCTGCAAAAAATGGTATGAAAATTGCTGGGATTTTGCTAACTGCCGAAGAATATCTTAATGATAAAGTTATAGAGTTTTGTGTTGAAACTGCTGAAAAAGCTGGCCTAGCAATTCTTACTACTAAAAATAAAAGTGTCAAAACTATTTTAAGAATTGCTAATATTGATCTGATAGGTGTACCTCTTGATGATAAAGAGCGTATTCAGAGGGTCAAAGAGGTTATTTGTAACTCAATAGATAGAAATAAAATAATTAGTGCCATTACAGCAGATGTTCTTGGGCATCAGGTGATGTCGCCACCAGCATTCAGGTATCATCTATTAAAAATGGCAACAAAAGCTAAAAAAAGAATTATCTTACCAGAGAGTTATGAGCCAAGAACCTTGCAAGCTGCAAAAAACTGTTATGAGCAAGGTCTTGCTGAATGTGTGCTTATAGGTGATGGAGAGAAAATCCATAAAGTAGCAGAGATGAATGGTTTTAGTTTTCCTGAGGATATACAAGTTGTCAATATTGATGATCAAGCTGAGACAAAATATCTAAATACGTTAATGAGTCTTAGAAAACATAAAGGCTTATCTGAAAGTATGGCTAGAGATGCTCTTAAAAACCCTATAGTAGTGGCAACACTTATGCTTTATCTTGGTGAGGTTGATGGACTAGTTTCAGGTGCTGAGCATACTACAGCAGATGTACTTAGACCAGCATTACAGCTAATTAAGACTAAGCCAAACTCTTCGTTAGTGTCATCAGTATTTTTTATGTGCATGCCTGATGAGGTGGTAGTGTTTGGTGACTGTGCTGTAAATCAGGATCCTACAGCCGAGCAGCTTGTCGATATAGCAATCCAAAGTGCTGAATCTGCAAAGAAATTTGGTATTAAACCATGTGTTGCAATGATTAGCTATAGTACAGGCTCATCAGGCTCAGGTGTGCAAGTTGAAAAGGTACGCACTGCTACAGAGCTACTTAGACAAAAAACTCCAGAGTTATTGGTTGATGGTCAACTTCAATATGATGCCGCGATGATAGAAAGTGTAGCTAAGAAAAAAGCTCCAGATAGTCCAGTTGCAGGTAGAGCAACAGTATTAATTTTTCCAGATTTAAATACTGGTAATACAGTATACAAAGCAGTCCAAAGAAGCGCTAATGTCTTAAGCATAGGACCAGTGTTGCAAGGCATTAATAAACCTGTAAATGATCTTTCAAGAGGGGCAACGGTTGATGATATAACATATACAATTGCAATTACAGCTATTCAAGCAATATAAATTTAGGAGTATTTATGTCCAATAACCTTTTAAACAAAGTAATAAGTAAATATTCTTTTGCTGGTAATAGAAGCTTTATGGTAGTTAATCCTGCAACTAATCAAGTTATATGTAATCTTGAAGAAAAATCAGCCCAATATGTTGAAGATAGTATCCTAGTTTCAAAACATGCTCAAAACGCCTTTAGGAATAAGCTTGCTGCTGAAAAATCAAAGCTTTTAGCAAGGTGGTATGATTTAGTTATAAATAATATTGATGATTTAGCAGAGATTATCACACTAGAAAGTGGCAAGCCACTAGCCGAGGCAAAAGTCGAAGTTCAATATGGAGCAAATTTTATTCAATGGTATGCTGAGAAAGCCAAAAGAATAGATTCACGCGTTTTTGATCCTAATATTAGTAATGCTGAAGGTAGAGTTGATTATTATCCTGTTGGTGTGGTTGCGGCAATTACTCCTTGGAACTTCCCGTTTGCGATGATTACTCGTAAAGCGGCTCCAGCATTAGCTGTTGGTTGTAGTGTTATACTTAAGCCATCAGAGCTAACTCCTCTTACAGCTCTTGCAGCTAGAGAGCTTTTTATCGCTACTGGAGCTGCTGAGAATCTTTTGCAGGTAATTTGTGGTGATTCAAGCATCATTGGCAAAGAACTACAAAAAAGTAGTTTGGTCAGAAAAATAACTTTTACCGGATCTACAAGAGTTGGTAAGCTACTAATCCAACAAGCAGCAGAAACTGTCAAAAAGATTTCATTAGAACTAGGTGGCAATGCACCATTTATAGTCTTTGAGAATGCTAATCTAGAAAAAGCTATAGATGGTCTTATCGCAGCTAAGATTAGAAATGCCGGTCAGGTATGTATAGCACCAAATCGGGTCTTTGTGCATAATTCTATCAACAGAAAGTTTATCACGAGATTAAAAACAGCACTTGTGAGTCTCAAGCAAGGAAACGGTTTGGGTACTGATGTTAAAATAGGTCCTTTAATTAATAAAGCAGCAGTTGAGAAAGTACAACAGCATGTAGATGATGCTTTAGCAAAAGGAGCTAAGTTAGTATGTGGTGGTAGGATAAACCCAGAATTAGGTGGAAATTTCTATGAAGCTACTATTTTAGCTGATATGCAAGATACCATGGTTGCAAGTTGTGAAGAAACTTTTGGCCCTATTATTGCTATTTTTGGTTTTGATTCTGAAGATGAGGTTATCCAACGAGCAAATAATACAAAATATGGTTTAGCAAGCTATTTCTTTAGTAATGATATCAATCAAATTAGAAGAGTTAGAAATGCTTTAGCATATGGTATGATTGGTATAAACACAGGATCGATATCAAATGAAAAAGCACCTTTTGGTGGTATCAAAGAGTCAGGACTTGGTAGAGAAGGTTCTGATGATGGTATTTATGAGTTTCTTGAACCTAAGTATAGTTTACAGGTTTTTGGTTAGTTAATTAAATTAAAAAGGTATTTAAGGGATTATTTTGTGTATTAAGTCAGTAATTATCTCAAGTATTGACAAGTACTTTTGAGACTTTTGATTTTCATATTTTTGGTTTATTTGCCTTACAGATATCAATGTTGCTATTGCATCGTTATTTATAAATTGTTAACAGTTCGTTAAATGCAAATTATATGATTACGGTCTTAAATAGATTTGATAAATTACAAAGATTTAGTGCCTTAGCTATTACGAAGAATATTTCAATGGTAGTATTTATGCGAGTTTTACCAGAGCTATTTGCCTTTTTGGTAGCTGATTTGAAAATACTTTCGGCGCCGTTTTATATTTTGTTTGTTTTATATCTTATAGCTTTGATGTCATTATTTGACTAAAGCTTGATAGTTTTTGCTTGTATCATCAGTCTATTAGTTTAGATATATGACTTTAACTTAATTTGTTTGCTTGTTAATATTTGTGCTTAGTCTTCTTTATTATTTCCTACTATAATACTATGATTAATTTTATCTATTTAAATTATTATAAAAAAATTTAAAGGGTTAGTTTGAATATGAGAACACATTATAGCTCAGATATTAATGAAAAATTACAAGGTCAAAAAGTCACAGTATGCGGCTGGGTTCATCGTCGTAGAGATCATGGTGGTATTATTTTCTTAGATATTAGAGATAGAACAGGTTTAGTACAATTAGTTTTTAATCCAGATAATGATAATTTCAAAGTTGCTGATAGTTTAAGGTCTGAATTTGTGATTAAAGCTGAAGGTGTTGTTAACTTAAGACCAGAAGGTCAAGAAAACAAAAATATCGCCAGTGGTAAGGTTGAGATAGTCGGTGACAGTATAGAAGTTATTAATAAATCTAGAACTATCCCATTTCAGTTAGATGATTATCAGGCAACTGGTGAAGATGTCAAGCTAAAGTATCGTTATATTGACCTGCGTCGTCCAGAAATGCAGCAAAAATTGATTACGCGCTCAAAGGCAATTCGTTATGTGCGTAACTTTTTAGATAATAATGGTTTTCTTGATATTGAAACGCCATTTTTAACAAAAGCTACTCCTGAAGGTGCTAGAGATTATCTTGTACCAAGTCGTAATTTTAATGGTAAGTTTTATGCATTACCACAATCACCACAGCTTTTTAAGCAGCTTTTGATGGTTTCAGGTTTTGATAGATATTATCAAATTGTTAAATGCTTTCGCGATGAAGATTTAAGAGCAGATAGACAGCCTGAATTCACCCAGATAGATATCGAAGCTTCATTTATTGATGAGACTTTTATTATGTATACTATAGAGAGAATGATAGCTGGACTTTTCAAAGAAACTATTGGTGTTGAGTTTAGCACTCCTTTCCAAGTAATGACTTTTGCTGATGCTATTGATAAGTATGGTTCAGATAAACCTGATCTAAGAATTCCACTTGAATTTGTAAATATCAAAGAAGATATGCAAAACGAAGAGTTCAAAGTATTTTCAGGGCCAGCAAATGACTCACAAGCTCGTGTTATTGCGCTGAGAATCCCAGCAGGTAATGATAAGCTTACGCGTAAGATGATCGATGAGTATACTAATTTTGTTGGTATCTACGGTGCTAAAGGTCTTGCATATATCAAGATTAATTCATTATCGCAAGGCAAAGATGGTTTACAGTCACCAATTGTAAAAAATATCTCTGAAGAAACATTATTCAAAGTGATTGAGAAAACTGGTGCTGAAGAGGGTGATTTATTATTCTTTGGTGCTGGCAAGGCTAAGATTGTAAATGACTCAATGGGCGCATTAAGAGCTAAGATTGGTGAGGACCTTTATCTATTTGATAAAGATTGGGCACCATTGTGGGTTGTTGATTTCCCAATGTTTGAGAAAGATGATAATCGTTTATATGCTATGCATCATCCATTTACATCTCCTAAAGTTAGCTCGGTTGAAGAGTTAGAGAGTACTAATCCAGAAGAGCTAAGCTCAAGAGCATACGATATGGTTATCAATGGTTATGAAGTAGGTGGTGGATCTATCCGTATTCACAAACAAGATATTCAAGCGAAAGTATTTAACTTGTTAGGTATTTCTGATGAAGAGGCATGCGAGAAGTTTGGTTTTATGCTTGATGCTTTATCTTATGGTACACCTATCCATGGTGGTATAGCTTTTGGTGTCGATAGACTTATTATGCTACTTACAGGAACTACAAACATACGTGATGTAATAGCTTTCCCTAAGACACAGACAGCAAGCTGTTTAATGACAGAAGCACCATCACCAGTTTCTTTAGAGCAGCTTAATGATCTTGGTATAGCTGTTAGGAAAGAAGATAAATGATTACTTTATATCAATTTAGTATATCTTTATTTGCTATTTTTGTCCAGTGTGAGCTGGGCTTATCTATATATTGGAAATAATCATTAGTAAAAGCTCCCTGTATACATGTTTCTCTGCTATGTCGCCATTCGGTATTTTCATCATTCATGATTTTTTCCATAACTCCAGGACCAGTAAGATACCATACACCTAAATCAGATCTACCACCCTCAATATTTTTAAGGACGGTATCAATATACCCTTTGATTTTTTTATTATTTGGCGCCGCGGCAAAAAAGTAATTTGTAAAATAAAATTGCTTTGCTTTAATAAACATTTCATCTTTATTTTTGAGGAATTTCTCTGATCTTGTCACAAGGCAGCCATCTATATCTATATAAATCACCATATTTATAGATCGCAAGTAAGCGCCATAGATCAGCTTTAGCAGCACCTACTGTTAATTTTTGGTACGATTCTAGAGCCTCTGGATGATTTTCGCCTATATATTTTTCGGCGGCCATATTATCCATAAATCTGTATTCATAACTAGGAGACATAAATCTATTAAACAAGTAATTAACGTATAGTGGTAAAGTTACTTTGTTAGTGAAATTTGTTTGCCACATTATTCTAGGAACTTTTGTTTGTTTATTTGTTTTTATAAGAGGTTTTTTATGGTAAGGCAGAGTAAATCTTTTATTGGGAAAGATTTTATGAAAAGGTACTGATATTAATTTAACTACATTTCCTAAAATTCTAATAAACCTACTACGAATAATATCTATATTTATCATAAAAATCTAAATTATTGAATGTTATAATTCTTCCATTATAACATCCTAATTTTTTTATGTTATTGGAAAGTAAAAGTTTTAAAAATGCTCTAGTAATATTTAAATCTAAACCAGCAAAGGTTGTTAATATCTTAGATAAAAAAATTGAGATTGAGACTATTGATGGTAAAAATATCAAGCTACCTGCAAAGAATGTTCAATTACTCTTAAAGTCAGAAAAGGATTTTGAACTTGAGAGTTTAAAAGAGTTAGGTATAGCTGAGCTTGAGATGACTTGGGAGCTATTACAGGAGCAACAGAAAACCTCTATCATCGAATTATGTGAGTTGCTTTTTGAAACAGTTGATATTAATCAAGCATACACAGTTTGGTTGTTGGTTTCTGAAGGAGTGTACTTTAGCTTTGATGTTGATTTTAATATAAAAATTCATTCGCACCAACAAAAGGATAAAATACTTAGAGATAAGCAAGAGAAACAGCACAAAGAGCAAGAGCTTAATAATTTTATTGAACGCTTGAATAACAAAAGTTTCAATGAAGATGATAGAAAATTCCTTAAGGAAATAGAAGCTTTAGCAACACTTCAAACTACTAAGTGTCGTTTTTTTAAGTACTTAAGTATCGAAGAGTCTGAGAATAGTGCGTATAAGTTGTTGTTAGATATAGGGTATTGGAATGAGTTTTTTAATCCATATCTATATAGATATGGAGCAGAGTTGGAAAATAACCCTGAGGAATTTAAATATAATTTTACGTCGGATAATCAGCGTGTAAATCTAACTCACTTGCATGCTTATGCTATAGATGATGAAGGTAGTAATGATCCTGATGATGCGATTAGCTGGGATCCAGATAGAAATAAAATCTGGGTTCATATTGCTGACCCTTCTTCTAGTATCAACTTTGGTGACGAGGTTGATTTACAAGCAAGAACAAGAGGCTCAAATTTATATGTGCCAGAGAAGATAGTAGCTATGTTACCTCCACAGGCAACTGAGAAATTTGGTTTGGGGTTGCAAGATGTCTCTCCGGCGTTATCTGTAGGTTTTAGAGTTGATCAGCAAGGTGATATCCAGGATATTGAAATATGTTTTAGTCATATAAAAGTTACTAGGTACACTTATGAATTTGTCGAAAATAATAGCCAACTTTTAGAACTTGGTGATATTGTTGATTATGCTAAATATTTCACCGATAAGCGTTTATCTAAATGTGCGGTTGAGCTTGATTTTCCTGAGATAAAGATATCATTAGATGATGATAAAAATGTCAAACTGACAAATTTACCTCGTCTAAATTCAAGAACACTTGTTAGAGATACAATGCTAATGGCAGGTGTTGCAGTAGCACAGTTTTGTATTAAAAATAATATTAGCGTACCTTTTTCAACACAGCCCAAGCATGAGCTTGGTCAAGATGATCTAGATAATCTTGATTCAATAGCGGATATGTTTGCGATACGTAAAAAGCTCCAAAGGGGTAAGTATTCTACTCAGCCAGATATTCATGCTGGGATGGGATTAGATAATTATGTTCAAGTAACTAGTCCTTTAAGAAGATATCTCGATTTAGTTGTGCATTATCAATTACGCAATTTTCTACAGCATAAAGATATGATAGATGCTCAAGAGATTGATAATATAATTGCTCAAGTTGATATACCAATAAAATCTAATAGACAAACAGAGCGTTTCTCAAACTCGCACTGGAAACTGGTTTACCTAATGCAAAATCCTAATCTAGAGTTTGAAGCTACAGTTATTGAGAAACTAGAGAAAGGTAGATTAATGGTTTCTATCGCAGATTTAGCAATGACAAAGAAACTTTCTGTTAGTGCTAAATATGACTTAAATGATCAAATAAAATTACAAAATACCTCTGTAAACCTTGTCACACAAGAGGCTTTTTTTAGGATTATAGAAGAAAATTAACCAAATTCTAACAATAAATACACAGTTTTATCCACAGGTTATGTAAAATACTTTTTGATTTCTATGGTTAATTAATCATATTGCTAGTTGTTGAAAATCAATGGTTTTTTGCCAATTATTAAACTATATTGTTTTAGTAAAATATGATTTTCACAAAAACCTTATATAGATATAAACAAGCTTATCCACAGAAGCTATGAATATCCTTTTTTCACAACTTCTATCACTTAGTGTATAAGGCTTTGGTAGCTGTTTATCTTTTAATTGTTAATAAATTCTACAAATTAATGTATCATTCTAGTTAAAATTATAAGATGCAAAGTTTTTATGAATTACGAACTTATTGAACCAGAGGGTGAAGCAAAATTTTGTGTTATTTGGTTACATGGCCTTGGTGCTGACGGACATGATTTTATTGATATTATCAATTATTTTGATGTTTCTTTAGATGAAATCAGATTTGTTTTTCCTCATGCAGATGTGATACCAGTTACTATAAATATGGGTATGCAAATGCGTGCGTGGTACGATATTAAGTCACTTGATGCAAATAGCTTAAATAGAATAGTTGATGTTGATGGTATAAATATTTCTACACAAAAACTTAATAAACTCATAGATAACCAAATAGAGCAAGGTATTCCATCTGAAAACATTATATTAGTAGGCTTTTCACAAGGTGGGGTAATTGCTACTTATACAGCTATTACTTCTCAAAGAAAACTTAGTGGCATTATGGCTTTATCGACATACTTACCAGCATGGGATGACTTTAAAGAGAAAATTACGTCTGTAAATAAAGGCTTACCTATATTAGTTTGTCATGGTACTGATGATCAAGTATTGCCCGAAGTTTTAAGTCATGATCTATCAAATAAGCTAAAAGTAAATGGTTTCACTAATGAATATAGGCATTATATTGGTATGCAGCATTCAGTATGTATGGAAGAAATAAAAGATATCTCAGATTTTATAGCAAAAACATTTAAAATATGAAACAAATAATTATTGCTAGTAGAGAAAGTAAATTAGCGTTATGGCAGACAAATTTTGTCAAGAATCGCCTAGAAAAAGAATTAAATATCGCTTGTGAAATCAGTACTATGAGAACACAGGGAGATATTATTTTAGATAAACCACTAAACAAAGTAGGTGGTAAAGCGCTATTTATGAAAGAGCTAGAAATAGCTATGCAAAATGGCAAAGCAAATATTGCTGTACATTCTTTAAAAGACGTTCCTTATCAGTTACCCCAAGGATTTTGTCTAGCAAGTTTTATGCCTCGAGAAGATCCTAGTGATGCCTTTGTCTCAAATAAGTATAAATCTCTAGATGATCTACCTCAAGGAGCTATTGTTGGGACATCTAGCATGCGTCGTAAAGCACAACTTCTGCACTATAGAGATGATCTTGAGATTAGAGATTTAAGGGGTAATGTAAAAACTAGACTGGCTAAGCTTGATAACGGCGAGTATGATGCAATTATTTTGGCTAGTGCTGGCCTTATCCGATTAGAGCTTAGTTATAGGATAACACAATTTATTCCGATAGAAATATCTCTTCCAGCTGTTGGTCAAGGTATAGTAGTTATAGAAGCTTTAGAGAGAGATAGTGAGCTTTTAGGCAAATTACAACAGCTCAATTGTGCTAATAGCTTTAGTATCGCAACTGCTGAAAGAGCATTTAATCAAGAATTAAAAGGTGGTTGTCATGTTGCAATAGGAGCTTATGGTGAGTTAGATCAAGAGCGGATAAAATTAATGGCGATGGTTGCAAGTAGTGATGGTAAGAAAGTTCTTAAACGTAGTATGGTAGGAGATAACCCTACAAAACTTGGTAAATTATTAGCTCAAGAGATGATAGAGCTAGGTGTATATAAAATATTAGAGAGTTAGATGGGAACTTTATTATTAGTAGGTATCGGCGGTGGTTTTGGTGCAGTGTCAAGATTTGCATTAACATAGGCAACGGCAAGTATATCAAAGCAAACTCCTTTAGGAGTTCTAATTTGTAATATATCAGGATCTCTGCTAATAGTGATATTAGCTGCTTTTCTAATTATTTAATGAAGATGTCTCTACGTATACGTGTTCACTTCTTGCAACAGGCTTTTTAGGAGACAATATGATTGTTAGAGATAATAAGTTTGAGTCTGATGGTGGACAACATAGTCTTCAGATGGAGCAAGTTATAATGGTCAAACAGTTATACTATGCAATAAAAAAAGCTGTAAAAGCTAACACTGGTGAGTTTGATATAAAAACTGATGATTTAGTAATCAAAAAGCTAAATTATGGACATTTTCGAATAATATAATCAACCAAGTTACTTTTGAGGTGGTACAAAGAGCTGGTCAAGTTTATTTAGATATAAGTATAGGTGAAGATGGTCAAGCAAGAGAAGGTAAGCAAGTTATTTATTATCTGCAAGATTTAGTTCTAGATAATTTACAATAATCTTTTTTTCTTGACTACTAAGAAGCCTATATATCAGAAATTCTTATGTCATATAATATAATAATACTAATTTAAATTTACAAAAATTTAATATTATGATTGGATAATTATTTAGATAAGTTGTTATTTTTTATAAACTAATCTTGAAAGATCCATCAAAAAATTATAAAAAAGATAAAACTAAATAAATTATTAAAAGGAGCTATACAGGAATATTCACCGATTATTTTGTCACTATTGCTAACATCATGTTCAAGCAATCCTGAAATCACCAGAATAGGTCCTGGAGTTATTAAATCTGAACAGCAATTAATTAGCGCAGAACAACTAAAAAAAGATGAAACCAAAAAAGATGTTCTAAATGGAGCTGGCATCGGTGCTGGTTCAGAAGTGGCTGTAGGTGCTGGGAGCGGAGCTATGGCAAGAGCCATGATATGTGCTAGTGGTGGATATATTTATGTTTCAAATAAAGATGACATTTTATCAAATCATTAAAACAAATAGTATAACGTTAATTAAGATTCTTTTTCAACTTTAAAAGTTGTACCACAATATGGACAACTATTAGTTTTTTTATGTTTTAGGTCAATATACACTTTAGGGTGTAAATTCCAGTTTTCATGGTATTTCGTTGGGCAGGAAACACGCTCACCTGGACGAACTTTAATCACTTTTTGCTCTTTTTTCATTGTATTTAAAATCTAACTATTGCTTAATAATATTGCCTAATACCTAGATTTTAACAAAAATATTATTAAATTTGTAATACAAAAATAAATATAAATAACTTATACTAACAGCGTTGTTAAAAAAACTAAAGAGTTTTGACATATGAAAAGGTTATATAGCACTAATATGTCAGCGAAGGTTTCTCACACAAAGTGGGATATTTTAGCTTTATCAATTATACTTTTGTTATTAAGTGTCTTTGTTTGGACAACCTCGGATCTTGGTGGCACTATTGATTATAAAAATCAGGCAAGTGTCCTAAAATACTCAGATATTTCTTTGAGTCTTTGGCTCTTGCCTTACTATACAGCAGAAACAACAATCAGAATGTTTATAGGTTTGGCTATTTCACTACTTATAACCTTTATATTTGGAACATGGGCTGCAAAAAATAAAAGAGCAGAGAGTATAATCATACCTCTTGTTGATATTCTACAGTCAATACCAGTTCTAGGTTTCTTTGCGATTACTGTAACAGGCTTTTTAGTTATATTTCCAACCTCGTTATGGGGAGCTCAAGCTGCGGTAATTTTTGGTATCATAACAGCTCAAGCTTGGAATATGATTTTAAGCTTTTATCAATCGTTAAAGACAGTACCAAAAGAGTTAAGAGAAGCTGCTGATATGTATCAACTTTCAGCTTGGCAGAAATTCTGGAAACTAGAGGTACCATTTGCGATGTCTAGCCTGGTTTGGAATACAATGATGTCAATGTCAGGAAGCTGGTTTATGATAGTAGCGTCTGAGACAATTATGGTTAATTTTAGTGCGTCACAGTCAATTCCGATAAATTTACCTGGTATTGGTTCGTTTATTGATGCTGCTAATAATGTACAGAATTTCATAACAGTTAGTGCTGCAATAGTTACTATGTTGGTTACGATTATATTATACGATCAACTTTTATTTAGACCATTAGTTGCTTGGTCTGAGAAGTTTGTCATTGGTGATAACCCATCAGAGACACATAGTAAATCATGGTTTTTAACTATTTTGCATAAAGCATATGTTGTTAAGATTTTTACGGCATTTCTAGCTAAATGTTCTAACAAGATAGTAAATATTAAAATTTTTAAGAAAAATCTTAATAAAGCCTATAATCAAAAGGTTCATAAAAAAACCAAAAAGCACGAAAGTATAACTAAAAGAGTAATTTGGAATGTTACCATTGTTTTGATGATATTAGCACTACTGTATTTTGTTTATCAAACAGTTTACGCCAAAGATAAAGATATAAGTATTGAAGAAACATTTAAAGTATTTGTATATGGACTATTTACAGGAGTAAGAGTCGTAATACTAATATTCATAACTTCGCTAATATGGGTTCCGATAGGGATATGGATTGGCTTAAGACCTAAGATAGCTCAAAAAGTTCAACCTTATGCGCAAATGGCAGCAGCTTTCCCTGTAAATGTGCTATATGGTGTATTTGGTACATTAGTAGTAATGTTTAATCTTAATTTTAATATATGGTGCATTCTACTTATGGCACTTGGAACACAGTGGTATATTCTGTTTAATGTTATTGCTGGGGCATCAGCTATACCTGAAGAGTTAAAGTTAGCTGCTGAAAATATGCAATTAAAGGGTATTATCAAGCTTAAGAAGTTCCTTGTACCTGCAGTGATGCCATATTATGTCACCGGTGCTATAACAGCAGTAGGAGGTTCATGGAATGCAAGTATTATTAGTGAATACATAAACTGGGGTAAGGATTCTATGATTCAAGCCTCAGGAATAGGTGACTATATTACAAAATATACTAATATGCCTGGAGATCATACTTCAAATGTTCTTTTAGGTGTGATAGTGATGTGTATCCTAGTTGTAGCCTCAAATAGACTGTTTTGGCGCAGATTATATAACTATGCGGAAAATCGTTTTAGTATGAATATGTAAAGCATAGGAGATTTTAAATGACTAAGAAAATATTTACAGTAGAAAAAATTAATAAAGAATTTAATATCAAAGGTGGCCATTCTCTCAAAGTCTTAGATAATATAAATTTTACTCTTTATGAAGGTGAAATTGTTGCTTTATTAGGTAAGTCGGGTTCGGGTAAGTCAACATTATTAAGAATAATCGCAGGTCTTTTAAGTCCAACTAGTGGTGATGTGCTTTATCGCGGTAAAAAAGTTTCTGCTCCTGTACCAGATATTTCTATGGTTTTTCAAAGTTTTGCGTTGATGCCATGGTTAACAGTTTTACAAAATGTTGAGCTTGGGCTTGAGGCGCGTAAGATAAGCTTGGAAGAACGCCGACAAAGAGCTTTAAAAGCTATTGATATGGTTGGTTTAGATGGTTTTGAGAATGCTTATCCAAAAGAGCTATCTGGCGGTATGAAACAGCGCGTTGGTTTTGCTAGAGCTCTTGTACTTGAGCCTGATGTTTTATTGATGGATGAGCCTTTTTCTGCACTTGATATTCTAACAGCTGAGAACTTAAGAGAAGACTTGCTTGATATATGGGAAAATAATGATGCTATGAAAGGTATTTTATATGTGACACATAGTATCGAAGAGGCAGTTTTGTCAGCAGATAGAATAATTATATTTGGTAGTAACCCAGGATTTATCCGCGGTGAGCTAAAGATAAATATTCCACACCCAAGAAGTTCTCAGGATCCTGTAGTTGCTGATCTTGTCGATCAGGTTTATCGTATGCTGACTACAGCACAGACTAAAGAGCTTACAGAGCGTATGAATAAGAAAACTGTGATGACTATCGGCTATCGTCTACCGGATGTTGATATTTCTGAAATGAATGGTCTTTTAGATGAGATGGCAGAAATTAAGAATGTTGAAGCAGTTGATTTACCGAAACTTGCTGATGATTTACATCTTGATATTAATGATTTATTTCCGATCATTGAGATTTTATCAATCTTAAGGTTTGCTGAAGTTTCTGATGGTGATATCAAAATGACAGCGATGGGGCGTAAGTTTATTGATTCAAATATTGATGAGAGAAAATTTATCTTTGGACGCTTATTCTTGAAATATATACCATTAGCGCGTCATGTGGTTAAGATTCTTAGTGAAAGAGAAAGTCAATCAGCCCCTAGAAGTAGATTTTTAGCAGAATTGGATGATTATTATCCAATGGATGTGGCTGAGCGAGTTTTTGACACATTGATCGACTGGGCGCGTTATGCTGAACTTATCTATTATGATGCAAATACTGGAGTAATATCTTTAGATGAAAATGCCGCAGAATATATCAAAAAAATGTAAGCTTAAACGATTGTAGGAGTTTTACTCATTATAATTTAATAGCTCTTAGCAAATATTAATATTGAGTATATCTTTGAAATAAAGTAACTTATATAAAATTAAGCATAAAAAAAGAACAGTTTTGTGAGGTTTTTTCCTAAATCGATATTGATATTGTTTTTTGTGCGAAGCTAAAAGTTTATGCTGATGATTTTGTAGAGCAAGATAAACAATAATTATGACTATCTGAACAAGAAAAGCAAATAATAGTTGCCCTGCAAAAACAAATATATACACTTAAAAATGAAATTGATGGAGCTCAGCTTCAGGATGAACAACAAACTATAATAAATCTCAATTTACTATTTATAAACAGCAATTAAAAAATATTACTAATAGCTATTTAGGAGCTAACTATTCTGGATTAGAGGAATAACTCCTGAAGATATTGCTACCAATATTAATAGTTCAAACTATAGAAGATAAGCCTAATACGCAATGGGTGTTTGTCTCAAATGGGAAAATAGATGTTGGTGGTACACCAGCAATTACGACTCAAGGTCAAATAACCTATTTAGGTTCATGTTCTGGTAATAACAGTATCCCGATTGGAATGATTTCAAGTAATCTCTTTGCATCAACGATATTAGGACAAAGAGATTATTTTAGTGACTCTTCAGTATTTTTTGGTGGTTATATAGAGGTAGATGCTCAATCATGGGTTGGTAGTCAGATAATAGAACAGCAAATTTTCCAGCTAATGGTAAGAGTATCTATTTAACTAATTCAAAACTATATTTTCTATCAAACTTAGGTCATTATGTTACAGCTCAATTTGATTTTGATACTGATGAAACAGGAGATTTTGGTTTAGGTAATGCTTTTGTGATTTTCGGTAATTTGATACCTCACCATTTTTTATAACTGCTGGTAGAAGTAAACTTTTAGTTAGCTCTTATGGTGGTAGTGGACCATGGACTAGTGGTACAATTAATGAATTTTTATCTCCAGATAAAGTTACAAATATATTTTTTAATTATAAAAGTGATATTATCAATACTAATATTTCTGTGTTTGCTTCTGATGATAAAAGAGCTAATTTCTCTGCTTGATTTTTCTATATTGATTCATGGACTTCTAATTTGTCAGTAGGTTTTAATGCGGGATATGTTTTTAACATTGCCCGAGTAGGTAATAGTAGTATATCTCAGTTTCTCAACAATATAAGCAAAAGTAATGAGAATATTAGTGTTAAAATTTTTGATGGTACTTTAGCATACTCCATGCTTGGTGGTATCTGACAGCTTCAGGGAAGCTGGTTAACAACAGTCAATAAAGAAGATTTTGATCAAGATGGAAGCAATGTTAATACTGTGGCTTGGTATCTAGGTATCGCGTATGCTCTTAATCTTGGTGGTAGATATACAAACTTTAACTTTAGTTATGGTCAATCATATAATGCCACCAATATCCCTATGCTACTATCAAATGCGTCACCAAATTTTGGTTTAGCAAGCTCTGGAATTAAGAACCAAATAATTGCTTCTGCACAGCGAGCTTACTTTGATAATAATGTTTTATTTGGTCCCGAATATTCATATCAAAGTTTATACGATGGTGAACATATGAATACTTTAACTCTAGATCTATCTGTGTATATATAGTTTATGTTTGTTGTTATGACATTGATAAAAAAGTTAATATCATATAATATTTAGAATTCTTATTATGATATTTTTATATTCAGAGCATTTATTTTGAATAATAGTATAGAGCTATTTGTACATTCGTCTAATTATATTTTACTAGTATCTGGCTTGATATTGTTTTTTGCTATCGTGTCACAGTTTTTATCTTGGAGATTAAAGCTTCCATCAATACTATTTTTGATTTTAAGTGGAATTATCTTAGGACCTTTATCCGAGGTAATATTTCAAGGTGGTTTTAAACTTGTTGATGGTAACGTTATATTTGGTGAAGCTTTATCACCGTTTGTCTCAATCTGTGTTGCGATAATTCTCTTTGAAGGTAGTTTATCACTAAATTTTAGTAAGATAAAAAGTGTAAGTAGTGTTGTTGTACTTCTAATTACGGTAGGTATAGCAATTACTGTCGTACTTACGGCATTATTTTGTTGTTATGTTGTTGGTTTGAATCTAGAGCTATCTATGCTGATAGGCGGTATTACCTGTGTAAGTGGCCCAACTGTTGTACCCCCTTTGATGAGAACTGTTAGACCTAAAAAGCATATTGCAAATATCTTAAAATGGGAAGCTATACTTGTAGATCCTATCGGCGCATTAGTAGTTGTTTTTATGCTGGCATGGTTTGTTATTGGTGGTAATTTTGCTAATCAACCTAATGCAACAAGCATATTTATAGCATATATGGTGTTTGTATGTATTTTAGGGATAACATCAGGATTTATTTTTGGTTATTTAATTGGGTTAAGCTTTAGAAAACATTATATTCCAGAGTATTTAAAAAGCTTCTTTGTACTAGCAGTAATTGTGCTTGGCTTTATTATTTCTGATGCGATTATGCATGGTGCTGGGCTGTTAATGGTAACAGTAGCAGGTCTAGTAATGGCAAATATGAAAGATATTAAAATGTCTGATATTGTCTCATTTAAAGAGAACCTAAGTATTGTAATTATCTCAGTTCTTTTTATTGTCCTAGGAGCAGAGATAGACTTTAGTTTATTTAAAGATTATTGGTTAGATCTAATTGAGGTTTTTTTATTTTTACAGTTTGTATTACGACCAATAGTTGTTTTTTTATGCTGTCTAGGCTCTAAAACAACTTTTGCAGAAAGAATTATTATGGGCATTATTTATCCTCGTGGGATTGTGGCAGCATCAGTAGCAGCATTAGTAGCAATTAAGATTATTAAATCACATCCTGAACTATACAGTGAGGCAAATACTTTAGTATTCTTTGTATTTATGATAATTGTTTTTACGGTTGTTTTTCAAAGTATAGTTACACCATATATTTCAAAAGCACTTGGAGTTACTGAACCAGAAGGTAAAGGATTTTTGATAATTGGTGGCAATAGATTTGCACGCGAATTAGCAGAAATTTTTGTCAAAAATGATATCGAAGTCGTAATTACAGATTCCTCTTGGGGTAATGTGCAAAAATGCCGGCAGTTGGGTTTAAATACTTATTATGGTAGTCCTGTTTCAATTCATGCTGATTGGAGTATTAATTTGGTTGGCATCGGTGCAATGCTTGGATTATCAACTAGTGAGTATGTAAATGCTGTATCAGCTATGAAATATAAATACGAGTTTGGCTCAAATAATGTCTATGTAATCCGTACAGCGCAAAAAGAGAGTTACAAAGGTATTGGTGCTATAGAAACAAATCTTGCTAATCTACTATTTGATGAGGGCATTGACTTTAATGTCTTGATAGAGATGCTCAATCAAGGAGCTAAAATCAGAATTACAAATATTACTCCTAACTACACTTTAGAAAAGTTTTTTAGTGATAATCCCAACGCTATTGGATTATTTATCATCGATGATAATGGCTATGCACAACCTTTTAGTAAGAATAAAAAGATTAAACTTGAGAGTTATAGTTTGATATCATTAAGAGATGATAATTCTAAAAGTAAGGATCAGCTATGTCTAGATGTATAAGAAGTTTTAATGGTAAAGATCCTAAGGTAGCTGATTCAGCTTATGTTGATGAGTCAGCGGCAGTAATAGGAGATGTTATCTTAAAAGAAGATTCATCTATATGGCCACAAGTCAGTGTAAGGGGGGATCTCTTAACAATCACTATTGGTAAAGGCACTAACATCCAAGATTGCAGCACACTTCATACTACTGAATATCTTAAGGATTTCGGTCAAGGGTTTGCATTAAGTATAGGAGACTATGTGACAGTAGGACATGGTGTTGTTTTACATGGCTGTGAGATAAAAAATAACTGCCTAATAGGCATGGGTTCTATAATACTCGATGGAGCGGTAGTTGAACCATGGGTTTTTCTAGGCGCTGGTAGTTTAGTACCATCAGGAAAAGTTCTTGAGTCAGGTTATATGTATTTAGGTTCACCAGTTAAAAAAATCAGACCAGTAAGTGAACATGAAAGACAAATTATTAGAGAAAATGCTGAATACTATGTCAAAGTTAAAAATAGATATAAAGCACAAATTTAGCTTATTTATTGCTTTAATATTGATTATATTGCTGTCATCTTGTGCTACAACACAATCTAATATTACAGCTATTACTACTAAGACAGTTTTTGAAGAGACTACTTATAATAACTTACTCAAACTTAAAAAATGGCAAGCTAAGGGTGTTATTGGTATTATTTATAATAATCAAGCTAAATCTGCTAATTGTATATACCTACAAGACGGTGATAATTTTAGTATCAAACTTTATGGCCCATTGGGAATAGGTAGTGTTGAGGTAAAAGGTGATACTAACAGTGTCTCACTAGAGAATAGTAAAGGGCAAAAGCTAACAGCAAAAGATCCTAAAACCTTGATGCTTGAGCAATTAGACTGGTATGTTCCAGTAGACGGATTAAAATATTGGATAAAAGCCATAGCGATACCAGATATTCGACAAACTTCGAAATTAAACCAGAATAATCTGTTAAGTAAACTATCACAAAATGGTTGGAATATTGCTTATAGTAATTATGAACTAGTTGACTATAAATATCCATTACCAACAAAAATTAGGATGTCTAGAGATAATCTAACTATAAAAATCTTTATAAAATCATGGCAAATATAAAAGCTAAAAAATATTGTAGTTATACAAAGATAAATCTATTTTTGCATATATTAAAAAAACGCGTAGATGGTTATCATAACCTTCAAACATGGTTTACCTTTTTAGATTTAAAAGATCAGCTAACTTTTAGTTTTAATGATTCACGAGAGATTAATATTTCAAGTAATATCAACATTGCCTCAAAACAAGATAATTTGGTATATAAAGCTATCAAAAGATTCCAGCAGAGCTATGGTGTACAAGACATAGGTGTTAATATTGAGATTAAAAAAAATATTCCAATTGGAGCAGGGCTTGGAGGTGGAAGTTCAAATGCTGCAACTACACTTATAACTTTACGTGATTATTACTTACCTGAATTGTCAAATGAGGAAATGATTCCTTTGGCTACAAAACTTGGCGCTGATGTGCCAATATTTCTTTATGGTAAATCTGCATGGGCAGAAGGTATCGGTGAGATATTGCACCATAAGGATTTTAGTCCGCGGTATGTACTATTGATTAAACCTGATATCCACATCAATACAAGAGAGTTTTTTGCAAGTGAGAAGTTAATTAAGACTAATAAACTGATATCTAAAGATTTAGACTTTGATGAGAGTGTTATGCATAACGATTTTGAGAATGTCTTTTATGCAAAATATCCAGAGTTTAGTGAATACCTAAAAGAGTTAGATAGTAGTTTTAGAATGACAGGTACAGGTTCTTGTTTTTATTTACTCTCAACGGATAAAAATAAACTTGAGCAACTAGGAAGAAAAATTGATAAATCTCTTGACAAATGGCTAGTTAGAACATTAAACTATGTCTACTAACTTAAGGTTAGTTTCTATTGGGCTATCGCCAAGCGGTAAGGCAACGGGTTTTGATCCCGTCATCCCCAGGTTCGAATCCTGGTAGCCCAGCCATAAAAATTCGATGATTTAATTTTCAACTATAAGACTTAAAATACTTATTATTTTTTTGTAGGCTAATATTTACGGTTAATTAAGATTTATTGTAATGCTTGTGTTTCTAAACATATTATCTTACTTACAACCACTTTTACTTTTAACTTTTGTATATTTGCTAAGCAAAAAAAGTTGCTTGGTTATTTGTTATATTAGCATACATTTATCCGTTTCTAAGAAAGGTTGTTAATATTAATCAAGTTATACCTATAAACTATTATTTATATGCTATTATAAATGATTTATTGTACTTGGTATACCTATATGGGGCTTGTTAAAATCAAAACCACAACAGCTAAGAGCTAGTCAAAAGAATGATCACATTAAAGTAGCATTTAACATAGCTACAGTGGTGTTTATTTATGTTATAGTTAGTCTTATAGCATTTTCATTTGTTGTAGCAAATTTTAAAGCAGATAGCTTTTAAATGACTTTATATATTCTAGGTAATATTTTTATGCTGACAGGTTTTGTCTTGGCGGTTCTGCGTTATCGATTTTGTTTGCTATTTTTAGTGATAGGTTTTACTTTAACTGCATTAGTAAATATTTATTTTATTTTTACGCTGCCACAATATTATTTATATGCTTTAGCTAACTATTATTTTTTGATAATAACAATCTTAAGTATCATAGTACTACTATATGGCTATCTAAAAAATACTAGATAAAAGTTTTGCAGAGCGAGTATATAAATCGTTATACTGTTTGCATAGATGAAACAAGTTATTTAGGAATTTAGATGTCTGCACAATATCATATCGGTAAACTAGGTGAAAAATATGGTCTACAAGAAAAGCAGCAATGGCTTGCCGAACAAAATATCAAAAGATCTTATCAACAAGAGGCAGAGGAAAAAATACTAGCATTACCTCGCCAAGATTTTGATATAGAAACTTATGGTAAATTGGACTATCCAGTAGGTAGTTATATCTTATATGTAATAAAGACTAAAAACTGGTATCCAAGCAAACCTTATGTTTTAATAACCAGAGGAGTCCAAGGCTATGAAACAATCAACCGTTGGAATCCTAATGTGGTAGATCCAAATAGATCATTCTATTTAGAAAGTAGCTGTAGGAGGCTGTTTTAGCAATGAAATATGTTTTATGATTAGGGGATTCTAGTTTTTGATGCACATCGACTTACACGAGACAACAGATACTGGTGATAGTGAATTTAGACCAGCATTAACAGTTCGTGAAGGTATAGTCATAGATAAGTGGACTATCCCAGATGGTTTCTATTTGGTTGCAAATAAAAATAAACCATATTATGACTTCCAAAAATATATAATTGATGCTGTATCTAAAGTTAATCATATAGTTCCTACTGATCTAAATACAAATATTCTTGGAGATGACACTATAAAAGATAGGATTATGTCTTGTGATTCTGATAAAGAAAAACTTTGTATGTCTTTCACATCTGTAGAGTATACTACAACAACAGAAGTTTATCCTGATAGCCCATAAAGAACTCACAAGAGTGTATTCTTGCTCAAGTAGAGGTGATAGTTGCAGGAAAAAGTAAAAGGAATAATAAAATATGTTAAATGCCTTAATTAATGTTGCGAGTTTTTTAGTAAATATAATATTTGGACTATACGCATTTATATTGCTATTTAGATTTTTTCTCCAGTGGGTAAAAGCAGATTTTTACAATCCTATTTGTCAGTTGGTTATGCGTGCAACAAATATTGCTATACTTCCGCTGAGAAAGTTTATTCCAGGGTTTTTAAATCTAGACTGGTCGTGTATAGTTGTGGTTTATATTGTATTTGCTATTGAAGACTTGCTTCTAAGTTGGCTTCATGGTTTTGGTTTTGAGTTAACTTTTATTTTGCTTAAGCCTTTTATAGATATAATCTTTGCGATTATAAATACGTATGTGTATTTGATAATAATAAGGGTTATTTCCAGTTGGTTTGTCCAAGGAGCTTGTAATCCGCTTATTATGGTTATATACCAAGTTACAGAGCCACTACTAGCAAAAGCAAGAGAGATAGTCAAACCTACAAAATCAGGTTTTGATTTCTCACCGCTTGTAGTATTGGTTGGGTTACTATGTATTCAAATATTTCTTCAAAATGTTATTGTACAACTTTTTCATTATTAATATTTAGCTAATGAGTTTTATTTTAGCTGTGTATATTCAACCTAACTCTGCTAAAAATGAAGTTTGTGGAGTTTTTGATGGACTCCTAAAGATTAAGATAGCTTCACCAGCTGTAGATGGCAAAACAAACAAAGCTTTGATTGAGTTTATTACTAAAGAGTTTAAGATTAAAAAGAAACTTATAACAATACTAAAGGGCAATACATCTAGAAAAAAATTATTAGAAATAGACCTTCTCCAAGTTTCAGATAATTTAGCTTTGGTACTAAAACAATAGTTAGGTTGGATAAAATTTGTAACTTAGTTGTTTTATAGTTTATTATAAAACAATCAATCTATGTAAAAGTCTTTTATAAAAAGATAATTTACACTTTAATAGGTATGTTTATACTTACACATTTATAGGCTTCTGTAATTTTTATCAACTCATTAGCCTCGGGTAAAAATAATGGCTAAAGTTGGAAAGATGCTTATACAACCATACAATCAGCCTTAGAAGTGGCAAAATCAAGTGACCAGATTTGGATAGCAAACGGTATTTTTTATCCAATTAAAGATAATGATAGGGATAAAAGTTTTATTATTCCAGAGAAAGTTTCTTTGCTTGGTGGTTAAAAGCTATTTTATTTAATTTAAATATTACTGGAAACATAGCTAAAATACTTGGTTCAGCTTTATATTAAGGTTCTTATAATGTTAACATAAAAGATGGTAGTAATATCTGGTTCTAATAAATAGCAAACTTAATGATAATGCTCTTTAACGAATGGTACAAGCATTTACTTGGAGGGATGACAAGTACTCTTTTTATAATACTAATGTCCAAGGCTGGCTAAGTCAAAGTATTGATAAACTTCCTCAAGAATATAGTTTTTAAACTAAATTAGTTAACCAAAATATAACTACAAATACTATTAAAGCCATTAAGCAATAAATGGAAAAATTTCTTTTAAAGATGAGAATACTAAAGTAAATACTAATGTCAACATACTAAATAATATATATTATGTAACGCGAAATAATAAATCTAAAAAGCAGCTAGATAAGCTTTCTTGGCAAAAAGCTTTTAATTCTTTACAGCAAGCAATAGATACTGTATCTGAAAATGGTGGAGGTGAGATATGAGTTGCTAAAGGTACTTAATATCCTGATATAGATAAAAAGTTTCCAAGAGAATCAAGTCTCAAGATGAAAGAAAATGTAGCTATTTATGGAGGCTTTAGTGGGAATTAAACATCAATATCTCAAAGAGATCTTGGTAAAAATAAGGTTACCTTGAGTGTTAATATTGGTAAAGTGCTTGAAAAAGATACCCATAACTATCATGTAATGATAGGAGCCAAAAATAGCCTAGTGGATGGTATAACAATTTCTGGAGGTGTTTGCAAGATAGTCAGGGGGAATAATCGTTATGGTGGTGGAATATAAATGATAGGATTTGATCAAACAATGAATGTAAAAAATTATATATTCGAAAATAATGAAGCTTACATCGTTCATTAACCAAAAGATGATATTAGTTATTAAAGGTTTAAGGTAATCCATGCAGCTGATTGAGAAACCATAATATTCCAAAGTAAGCCAGGTATTAAATAAGGTAGCTCAATTTTCCAGAACTTTTGCCATGCATTTAACTTAAATGCTGCAGCTTCTAATCCCATAACTGAATATGGGAATAGAAATATGCTGTGGTAAATGTCAGAAAACCTAGTAGCGGTGCAGACTCAAGAAAATTTATAATTGGTAAACACACTCTAGCAAGGTGTTTATTTTTAGCAGGCATATCCAATAATTAAGGCAAAGACAAATGAAAATAGCATACCTACAATTAGCCGCATAGTTGTGCGAAGCATATAATAAAGATTGCTTGGATTAAGTGATATAGCAGCTACTGATGATGAGTCTACAAACGCCTTGTGCATAGCATTCTAAGCATAGTAGGTTAGTTTACCTATATAAGTAACAATAAGGTTAATACAATTAGTCAGCCTTATTTGGGATAATTTTTTGTTGTTATTACATAACTTGCAAACATATTTATTTTCCTTAGTGATCGTTTCAAGTTATCTTTGAGGCACTAACTTTGCGATAAATATAGCTATAGAAATTCTGTCATCTATACAGATACAAATATGCATATAGCATTAGTATTGGTTAATTTTTTATTTAGAAAAAATTAACCAATAAAATGAAATTCTATCAGATAAGAAAGTTAAATTTTCTAGATCTATAAGTGCTTGAAGATCTGTTGGTTGAATCTTAGATATTTGCATATGGTAACTATAGTTCATTCTGTTTAGAAATTCTAGCATTATAGTGGTATAGAATTGCTCACCAATATAAGCATCTTCGATATCTGAGTCTATAGATGGATTATCTTAATTTCAATAATAATTGGTTTATTATCAACAATCGATACCATACAAACCATTGTCGATAGTTTTAGCTGCTTAAGTGCGATTTTATTACTGTCTGATCAACTTGATGAATCCAAATACTTCAGAGCTGCCGTGCTGAGTAGTTTTTTTATTATGATTAGTAATCTGCCAATGACCTTTTGCCATATAATATTTACATGCGTATATTGGTTTGTTGTTTAATATTCCGATACTCCAGTCAAAGTCAGTATAATAATATTTTTGTGCTATTCTTATCGAAGACTGCTCAAACATATCATTAAGGATTTGCTGTAGTTCTTTTGCGGAATTAGCTTTTTTGCCACCTTTTGAAAATGAGCCATCAGGGATTTTTAGGACTATTGGTAAGCCAAGCTCATCAATAAATTTTTGAGGTGAAAAACTTTCATCTTTGAAAATAAGTTTACCTTCCGGAGTTCGGATTTTATTTTTAATCATCAAATTATGTATATAAACCTTATTAGTACAACAGGTTATAGATTTTGTATCACCAATAACCACAAGATTATTATCTTCTGCTTTTTTTGCAAAACTATAGCTATAATGATTAATTGAAGTCGATGTTCTAATAAAAAGTCTATCGTATTCAAGCAAATATATAATCATCTTTAGTAATTAAATCTGTATAAATGCCTAAACTATAAGCAGCTTTTTGAAAATTCTTAAGAGCATTACTTATTACTATGAGGCAATATCTCATCATGGTCATGTAATATCGCTAAATCATAATATAGTTCTTTTAAATTTTTCTCTTACGCCAAACTTTACTACTAAATTTGTTTAGAGTATTTGCAAAAATTGTTTGTTCAGTATCACTAAGTGAATTTATGTGCCCTATAGTTATTTTTTTGATTTTCCATAAAGAATTTTGTTTTTCTAATATTACTTCTAATATTGGTGCAGGATATGTTTCAAATATTTTTTAGCTATTTTTTCAATACCTTTTATATTAGCAACTCCAAAGAAAACCTTAATAGCTAAAAAATCCACATTTGAAGTGTTTAGTGATTTATGATCTTCTTTATTAGCTAGATTAGATAATAGAGTTTCTTCAAAATGGCTAATGCTATTTAAAGTTTCAATTGTTGGTATAATCGTATCTTTATTTGAATGTGCTAGAAAACTATTTAAAATTCGCAGGTATTAAACAAATAGATTATCTTATAATTGTTGATGGTGATAACAATCTAAATCTAAGTTTATTAGACAAATTACCGCGATTAAAATAGTTATTACAAATATATCTACTGCTGAGATTGCACAAAAATGTAGCTATGCTAATAATTTTAAATTAAATAATCATTCATCAGTTAAGCTACTGTCAAATGCTTAAAGCTGCTTTGTTTCATTAAAGTATCAAAAGAGTTTTATTGGCAGATAACACAAATGAAAAGGCTTAGCAGCAGCTCTACACCTTGTATAATAGAGTTATTCATCCACACATAATAATTACACCAGCAATTTTAGATTCTTAAATCTAGGTGTAGATTATCTGATGTATATTTTTGATAGACCCTTAAAGTAGCAAAATTATAAGAATATTAATCTAAAGATTTTTGATACTTATGCAAATGGCGCGATAACTATTACGATTAATAATCATAATAGCACCACTATTAGTTCACAGTTGAAGCAATACTAAAGCGTTTCTAGTAAGAGATATATAACAATCATAACTTTAATACTGATTAAGCTAGGACTCAAAAAGTTAGTATTCGTTAATATTATCTCTATAGTCTTTTAAAAAGTTTTACATAAATGATACTATTTAGATAGTGAATAACAATTTATAACAACATTAATGATAAATATAGTGAAGTATGTCTACTATGCGCTATTTTCAGTAGTCTGTTTTGCATCTAGTGCAATTATTGCTTTTATACCAATATTTATTTTTTCGTTGGCTAAGCTTGTGATACCAATAAAACGAGTAAGGCATTTATGTACTTCAGTGGTAGAATTATCTGCAAGTTTATGGGTAAGTTTTGCTATTTTAATAACTAAATTATTTTCTCCAACAAAATTTGAGGTTGAGCAGAATGCAAAACTTGATAATCAAGGATCTTACCTAATTATATGTAATCATAAAAGTTGGCTAGATACTTTTATACTGATGTTGGTATTTCATAAAAAAATAGCATTTCCTAAATTCTTTATGAAATTTCAGGTATTTTTTATTCCGGTTTTAGGCTTGACTGCATGGGCACTAGAATTTCCGGCGATGAAACGTTATTCAAAAGAATATCTAAATCAACATCCAGAAAAAAGGGGTGAAGACCTACAAAAAACTCTAGCATATTGTAAAAAACTATCACCAAGGCCAACTACAATTGTAAATTTTATTGAGGGAACTAGGTTTACGTTATACAAAGCACTAAAAAGTAACTATAAAAATCTACTTAATCCCAAGGCTGGTGGAATAGCCGTAATTCTAAAAAGCTTATCAGATAGAATGGTTGGTATTTTAAATACAACAATAGTTTATGATAATCCAGAACAAAATTTATGGGATTTTATGGTTAGGAAAACAAAAAAGATAAAGATAAAAGTAGAACTAATTCCTATAGCTGAAGTACCAGTAGGTGATTATTTTGGTAATGATAAAGATAAACACAACTTTCAACTTTGGTTGAATAAACTCTGGCACAATAATGATCAATATATCTCAGAGCAGTCAATTAGAGATATAACAATTTAATTAATACTCTATAGCTCTAATACCTCGCAAGTTGAGAGTTTTAACAAATACTTAGTCAACTTGAATTATCTGATAATGGTGTTAAATCAGTACTCTTTACAGAACAAACTTTAGATATTAGAGATTAATATTATAAGTGTTAAGTTGCGACCAATTAGATTGATGATTTACTTGAGCAAAAAAAATATTTGAGTGGTTATAGAACTTAATAGTTAGTAAAGGTGATATTTATGTGATTTTTTTAAAGAAAATGGAGCTACAATCAAGTCGTATAAATGATATATCTTTTTCAGATTGGCTATATCTAAAAACTTCAAAAAGCTTTTAATTGACTTAATTAACCTTAACTGTCGAATTAATAGGATGTTGATAAGTTTGTTATTTAACTAAAAGTTATGGTAGTGGTAGAGTGATCTATTATCCAAAAGATTATTTGATATCAAGAAAAAATTATTAATTTAATGTATGTGGTAACCAAGCAATTTCGACAAATAGGAATAACGCTGTGTAAATACCCATAAAGATAAAAGGCATATATATTTCTAATATTCTAATAGGCTTGAATGAACCTTTTTCTTCAGCAATGTGTTCTTCTGTTAACCATACCCTTGAAGGGAGGCGTCTTTCAAGTGACGGCACAATACTATTTTTTATTTGTATGTGGTGTCTGAAGAACCTAATAATTTTCCACCACGCATAACAAAACACCAATCCAGCAAAGTATGGGATACTAACAAGTATACCAGAAGGAGGATTTTCAACATTGATGTTGTTACTAATAGCTAAAGCAACGATACCAACTAGGACAAGGTTGAAAACCAAAAAGAATAAGTTAATAACAATCCTTCTGTAGCTAGTTCTATCTGTTAATTCAACATATATCCTATACTGTTCAATTAGCAGCGAGTTATATTGCTCATTTGATAAATTACTTTCATCCTCGTTATTCCATAACTTATCTTGTATCTCTTTATGACTAATCTTTTCCATTTTATTCCTTTCTAATCCATACATTCAAAAGAATTGACACTGATAATGCTATTACATTTTAAGCTATTTATCAAACTTTTCGTATATTAATAGTTATCTATATTGCTGCTCACTAATTATATCAATAATCCTAGATGGTTGTGAAGATTTAAATTCAGTTTCTAGTATATAAATATTATCAAAGGTTTTATTTATCGATTTAGTGTTATTGATGAAATCCTCTCTAGATATATTAACGCTAGTTGAAATAATAGCATCATTAATATTTTGACAGATATAGGTTACTATATCAGTTGTTACTAAGCGTATTGCAATAGTTGTTTTACCACCAGTTAACCACTGAATATCCTTTTTACCTGGCACTATCCAAGTAGTTGGTTGAGGTTGTTTGGAGCATATTTTATCGATTTGCTCATTAGATATTTTAGTGGTATCTGCATATTTGAGTAAATGCTTATAGTTATGCGAGATTATAATAAATCCTTTGCTTGAGTCTCTTTTTTTTAAGTTTATAACTTTTGCTACTGCATCTTTAGAGATGCTGCAACTCAAGCCGTATACTGTATCTGTAGGGATACTAATAACCTTATCGTTTATTATTTCACTAATGATTTTATCCAAATCTTTTGTAAGCATATTCTGTTATGGTTCATGACTTAAACTGAGGATATTTTAACATTTTAGAAATAAAAAAACCTATAAGCTAATAAATCTATAGCTTATAGGTCTAGAATTATTAGAGTATTAGTAAAAGTTAAACTTACTTCTTGTTTAGTTGCTCTTTGATAAGGTCACCAAGAGTTGTAGGAGTCATTTGCTCTACTTTGTAGTTAGACTTGCTAGCTGCAGTATTATCTTCATCAACAGCTTTGATAGAAAGAGCAATACTTCTCTTCTTAGTGTCAATGTTAATAATTCTAGTTTCTATTTCTTGACCTTCACTTAACTCATCACGGACATCTTTTGTATGCTCAGCAGAAATTTCAGAAATTCTGATGAAACCATCGATGTTGTTATCTTCATCAAGCGTAACTACCGCACCATTATCTTGTACTTTAGTCACTTTACCTGTTACTAAAGAACCTTTAAGGTGGATATTTACAAAGTTCTTGAATGGGTCCTCAGAAAGTTGCTTCATACTAAGAGCAATTCTCTCAAGATCAGTGTTTACAGAAACTAATACAGCTTCTACTTCATCATTTTTCTTAAACTCTTTTATAGCTTTAGCTGGGTTATCCCATGCAACATCTGAAATATGTACAAGACCGTCAATACCGCCTTCAAGGCCGATAAACACACCGAATTCAGTGATTGATCTAATTTTACCAGTAACTTTATCATCTGGTTTGTAGTTTTTCTCAAACTCGCTCCAAGGATTAGGTCTGCACTGCTTGATACCAAGAGAGATTCTGTGGTTAACAGCATCTAGTTCAAGTACGATAACTTCAACTTCTTGACCGATAGATACAGCTTTATGAGGATTAACGTTTTTGTTAGTCCAATCCATTTCAGATGTATGAACTAAACCTTCAATACCTTCTTTTAACTTAACAAAACAACCGTAGTCAGTGATGTTAGTTACTGTACCAATAAGCTTAGCACCTACAGGAAGCTCATTAGCGATATTTAACCATGGATCTTCACCAAGTTGCTTAATACCTAGAGAAATTCTTTGTTTCTCTTTATCAAACTTGATTACTTTAACATCAATTTCTTGACCTATAGATAGTACATTTGTAGGGTGGCTGATTCTGCTCCAAGAGATATCAGTGATGTGTAATAGACCATCAACACCGCCAAGATCGATAAACGCACCGAAATCTGTGATGTTTTTAACGATACCTTTAAGAACACTACCTTCAGAGATTTTCTCTAACATAGCATCTCTATCGCCAGAGTTGTTCTCTTCGATAACTGCTTTTCTAGAAACAACGATATTATTTCTCTTAGTATCGATTTTAACAACTTTTAATTCGATATCTTTATCTTCTAAATGAGCTACATCTTTGATAGGTCTTGTGTCAACTAATGAACCAGGTAAGAATGCTCTTAAACCTTCAACATCAATAGTGTAACCACCACGAACGTGATTAGTAATTTTACCAAGAACAGTTTCGTTGTTTTTGAAAGCTCTTTCAATTCTGTCCCAAAGCTCGATTTTTTTAGCTTTATCTCTTGATAATCTAGTTTCGCCGCAGCTGTTATCTAGAGCTTCTAGAACAACATTGATTTTATCACCAGCAGCTACTTCTAGCTCACCATTGCTATTTTTTAAAGAAGACACAGAGATGAATGACTCTGATTTAAGACCAGCATCAATCATTGCGAATTCTTTGTCTATGCTTACTACAGTTGCTTCGATGATTTTACCTATTCTCATCTCTGTTTGCTTAAGAGATTGCTCAAATAGTTTTTTGAAATTTTCTGACATTTTTTGATTTCCATTTCCAGTGTAGTTGGTTGTACACAGTTTGCAAGTACCCACTGGTATTGTTATATAAAAAGTACTAGCAAACAATTATGTAACGTGTAATATTATCTAAGAGATAACAATTCTTCAAGAAGAAAATATTAAAACTTATGTGTGATGATGCAAGTGATGATATTTTTTTTATGCAAAAAGCCTATGAGCAAGCATTATTAGCTCATCAAGCTGGTGAAGTTCCAATAGGAGCAGTACTTGTTAAGGACTATCAAATAATTGCACAAAATTTTAACCAAACTATAATCTTAAATGATCCAACAGCGCATGCAGAAATCTTGGTTTTACGCTCAGCAGCAATAGAGCTAGGCAATTACAGATTAGTTAATACAAAATTGTATGTTACTTTAGAGCCATGTATAATGTGCTTAGGTGGTTTAATTCAGGCAAGAGTGTCTGAATTAATTTATGCTTGCGATGATAGTCGAGTAGGCGCTTTTTCACGTGAAAAGCTCCATAAGAATAAGAATATTAACCATAACCTTGGAATAACAGCCGGAGTAATGGCTGGTAAGTGTAGTAAACTTCTAAAGGATTTTTTTAAACAAAAAAGAAATTAGATTATGAAAAAGGAAAAAATTGTTGTTTTATATGGTGGTGATTCCCCAGAAAGAGAAGTTTCTTTGAAATCTGGTAAAGCAGTTTTGGACTCTTTACTAAGCCAGGGTTATGACGCCGTAGATCTAGATGCTAGTGGTAAAGAGCTAGTAGCAAAAATTCTTGAGTTAAAACCAGATAAATGTTTTATTGCATTGCATGGTGAAGATGGTGAGAATGGTAGGGTATCAGCATTACTTGAGATGCTTGGAATTAAGCATACAAGCTCATCGATGAAATCATCGGTAATTACTATGGATAAAATGATTTCTAAAGAAATATGGATGTATCATCGTATGCCTACACCGATGGCAAAATTTCTCACTGATAAATTAGTTGCAGAAGATGAGATTAGTTTTCCTGTTGCAGTTAAACCAAGTAGTGGTGGCTCAAGTATTGCTACTTTTAAAGTGAAATCTATACAAGAGCTCAAACAAGCCTATGAAGAAGCATCAAAATATGGTGAGGTGATGATTGAGCAGTGGGTGACAGGTAAGGAAATTACTGTAGCTATTGTTAATGATGAAGTTTACTCTTCTGTTTGGATAGAGCCGCAAAATGAGTTTTACGATTATGAATCAAAGTATAGTGGTAAGTCAATCTATCACTCACCGAGTGGCTTATGTGAGCAAAAAGAGCTAGAGGTCCGCCAATTAGCTAAAAAGGCCTATGACTTGCTTGGCTGTAGAGGACATGCAAGAGTAGATTTTATCTATGATGATAGAGGTAACTTTTACATTATGGAGATAAACTCTTCACCAGGAATGACCGAGAATAGTCTATCGCCTAAGTCAGCAGCTGCAGAAGGAATTGATTTTGATAATTTTGTTAAGAGAATAATAGAACAGGCGCAATGACAAAAATTATCAAGAAGTTTTTAATATTAAGCTTTATACTATTAGTAATTTTAGGCTCTGCTATTTTTATTGTTGCTAAAACAGATAAAACAGTTTCAAAGATTGATGTTGTATCTAATGATGGGCTTATTTACATATCTAAGCAAGATTGGATCAATAAAATTGCTACGCTTGATAATAATCAATGGTTTGATGTTAATATTGCTAGTATTGAGAAATATATCTATTCAATCGATGGTGTTGATTATACGCTAGTAAAAAAAGTGTGGCCATCGACATTAGTAATTTATTTATATGACCATAAGCCTGTAGCTTACTGGAATAATAATCAGATTCTTCTTGATAATATGCGAATCATCACCCCAGCGGTTTTTAACTATAATGGCGATTTACCATATATCCAAAGCAAAGATGATAGTAGTAAAGACTATATATATCAAACCTATAAAGAGTTAAATAGTATTTCCAAGCAAAATAATATGCAAATACTTAAAATATCTTATACTGGTAATCAATTTAGTATTTTACTTTCAGATGATATTGAAGTTGTGCTTGGCTCAGTTAAGTTGAAAAAGCACTTAGAATTATTTTTTAAATCTTATACAAAAGTTAAAAATTATAAATCAGTTAAATATTTTGACATGCGTTATAGTGATGGTTTTGCAGTAAAGTATAAATAGAAAAGCATTTATTTTATTGGTTTTCTATGATAATAAGCTTATAATGTAATGTCAGTATATAGTTAAGTAAAGTTATCTGTCTTTGAATTGGGGCTAATTAAATGGGTTTTAGGAATAATAATTTTTGTGCTGTAGATTTGGGCTCACACAAAATAACGGTCGCGATTGGTCAACTTGCTGAGAATAACAGTATAAAAATATTGGGAGTTAGCCAGAAACAGTCAAAAGGGATCAAACAAGGTTCTGTAATTAATCTTGAAATGGCTATGGAAACGCTTAATGCTGCACTTGATGAGGCTAAAATTATAGCAGGTGTAGATGTTAAGGAAATTACTCTAGGAGTTAGTGCTCCTAGTATTAGTGGTTTTAACTCATATGGTTTAGCAGCAGTTGAAAACGGTGAAGTCAGTATTGAAGATTTAGCTATGGCTATTAAGACTGCAAAAGCAGTGCCGATGTCAGCTGATACAGAGATGTTACATGTTTTACAAAGAGATTATATTGTTGATGGTCAACCTGGTGTTACTGAGCCGATTGGCATGTTTGCAGTAAGGCTAGAATCTAATGTTCATATAATAGTAGCATCATCACGCTTATTGCAAAATGTACGTAAATGTGTTTCAAACTGTAGTTATACTATTAGTAATCTTGTTGTTGAGCATTTAGCTGCTAGTAGCGCAACCCTTACTGATAATGAAAAAGAAATGGGTGTTTGTCTTGTAAATATTGGCGCTGATTCAACAAGCTTTTCAGTGTTTGTTGATGGTGGTATTTGTTACACATCAAGTATTAAGACAGGTGGTGCAAGTATTTCTTCAGATATTTCTAAAGTATTTAGGCTTCCTATCGAAGCAGCTGAGAGTTTGAAGTTACAATATGGTTATGCTGCAAGTAAATATCTTAAAAACCCTGATGAAAAAATAGATATACCAAACTCGTTAGGTAATGCTAAAAAAAGAATATCATTGCAGGACTTGTCTTTGGTTATTGAAGCTAGAGTGGAAGAGATATTTGAGTCATTATATCGAGAGTTAGATCAACATCGCCTGTTAGAAGTCATATCATCTGGGATTGTATTTACTGGTGGTGGAGCTAAGCTTAAAGGTCTCGCTAGACTTGCCGAAGATATGTTCAGGCTACCAGTAAGGGTTGGTGGTCCTATTGAGGTCTCTGGTGCTAATGAGGTTGTTCATAACCCATCTTATGCAACAGTTGTTGGGCTACTAAAGTATGCAGCTGAAAATAGTGATACAAGTAATGAGCAGAAGATTGATGAAGATGTGATGGAAATAGATGAAAATACAGGTAAATCTAAGAAAAAGATAATCTCATCTGTAAAAGTCTGGTTTTCTAATAATTTTTAAGTTAAGTAGTTTAAAATGGTGAATCTAAAGTAAAGGAGTAAAATATGTTTGATTTTAACGATTCAATGGTTTCAAATGCTATAATTAAAGTTGTTGGTGTTGGTGGCGGTGGTGGTAATGCTGTACAGCATATGTGTGAAGAGGTTTCTGATGTTGAGTTTTTTGCCCTGAATACAGATGGTCAGGCATTATCAAAATCAAAAGTTCAAAATATATTACAAATCGGTACAAACCTAACAAAAGGTTTAGGTGCTGGTGCTAACCCAGAGATTGGTAAGAGAGCAGCAACTGAAGATAGAGCAAAAATTGAGCAACTTTTAGAAGGTGCTGATATGGTTTTCATCACTGTTGGTATGGGTGGTGGTACAGGTACAGGTGGAGCACCTGTAGTTGCAGAAGTAGCAAAAGAAATGGGCATACTTACTGTAGCTGTAGTTACTAAGCCTTTCCCTTTTGAAGGACCAAGAAGAATGAAAGCAGCTGAGCAAGGTATAGATGAGCTGATAAAGCATGTTGATTCGATAATTACTGTGCCAAATGAAAAACTTCTAAGTGTGCTTGGTAAGGGTGCATCGCTAATAGATGCGTTTAATGCGGCAAATGATGTTTTAGGTAACGCTGTAAAAGGTGTATCCGAGCTTATCACTCAACCTGGTCTTATCAATGTTGACTTTGCTGATGTTAGAGCAGTTATGACTAATATGGGTCTAGCAATGATGGGTATGGGCGAAGCTATTGGCGAAAATAGAGCTAGAGAAGCTGCAGAAGCTGCTATCTCAAGCCCACTTTTAGAAGATATTAATCTTGACGGTGCTAAAGGTGTAATTGTAAATATTACAGCTGGTATGGATATGTCTATCGGTGAGTTTGAAGAAGTTGGTGAAGTGATTAGATCTTTCATCTCTGACGAGGCTATCGTGATAGCTGGTACAGTTATCGATCCAGATATGACTGATTCTATGAAAGTGACAGTTGTTGTTACTGGTATAGAGAAAGTTGCAATGAAAAGAGGCTTTGGTGTAGAGAAGACATCTAGCCAGCAACAAGGTGCTTCAAGCTTTTCAAATAAAACATCTGCACCTTTCTTAAGAAAAGAGACTGAGATTGTTACTGGTGCTAGTAATACTCCAAAAACTGATTCTGATGATGTAAATAAATTAGATATTCCTAGTTTCTTAAGAAGAAGATAATAAAAAACAAAAATTAAGAGAGAATAATGAAACAAAAGACTATAGCAAAAGAATTTTCTGTAATAGGTGTTGGTTTGCATTCTGGTGTAGATGTTTCTATGACTGTTAAGCCAGCTGGTGTTGATAGTGGTATAGTGTTTCGTCGTGCTGATTTAACCCCAGTTGTTGATATCAAAGTTTCTCCATCTAGTCTTAAAGAAGCTATAATGTGTACTCTTTTAACAAAAGATGGTGATCAAAATCTATCAGTATCAACAATTGAGCATTTGATGTCTGCATTTGCTATGTTTGAAGTTGATAATGTATTGATTGAGGTTAATGCTCCAGAATTACCAGTAATGGATGGTAGCTCTTATGAGTTTACACAGTTATTAAAAGAGGCTGGTATTGTTGAACAAAATTCTGCTAGAAAAGGTATAAAAATCTTAAAACCTGTAAGAGTTGAGTATGAGGATAAGTTTGCTGAGGTTTTACCCAGTGATACATTAAAATATGAGTTTAAGATTCACTGGAATCACCCTGTAATTGCGGCAACAAATGATCACATAGTTTTTAAGTATGATCTTGATGAGTATATTAATATGGTTTCAAAGGCTAGAACATTTGGTTTCTATGAGCAGCTTGCCTACTTACATCAAAACAATCTTGCTAAAGGAGCATCGTTAGATAATGCTGTTGGTATTACTAATGAAGGTGTCCTTAACGAATGTGGTTTGCGTTATGATGATGAGTTTGTCAGACATAAGCTTCTAGATGCGATTGGTGATTTCTATGTTGGTGGTTATATATTAGGTCATTTCAACTGTTTTAAGTCAGGTCATACTCTTAATAACAAGCTTCTACATACTATCTTTGCTGATAAAGGTGTGTGGGAATATATTTAGTTTTGTCTTAATCTTAATCTGTTAAAATTATATTTTGTTCTTTTATATCGATTGCTAGAGCTTGTTTAATAAGTTTTGTATTTTCATCGTTATGGATTTTATTTATAGCATTTTCACGCTTAATCTCAGAAGGTGATTTTTGACTAGCAGAGATTTTATTCGTTGATAGATTTTTTATATCTAACCTGAAACTAGCATTATTAAGATACTTACCAATACTTGCTTGAAGTTTGACTATACTCTGAGGATCAAACTCAAGAATTTTTTTAGCATCTTCATTAAGTTGAATTTCAAATGTTTCACCATTGTCACTGATAAGATGACTATTAAAAGCTAGTGTTTTTGTGAAGCCTTTTAGTTTTATTCTATTAAGGAGATTAAACCATTTTCTGTCTAATGACTGTTCTTGAGTGTTCTCAGTAACTGTTGAATTATTATTTTGTGTTACAACTGATTTTACAATTTGTTTAGTTTGTTCTGGCTTAAATGTATTTTTAAGCAAGCTTATATTATTTCTAGCAGTTATTGCGTTAGCATCTGTCTTAGAGGTTTGGGCTTTATCAGTTAGGTTTTTTTTTTGAAACGCTATAAGTCTCAGTATAGCCATAGTTACACCAGTTTCGAAATTTGGTGCTAAAGCAATATCTTTTTTGGCAGTTATTGTGAGTTGATACAAAAAGTGTGATTGCTCGATTGATATTTTCGCCAAAATATTATTGATTATATCAACATCAATATCATTAATAGCATCTAATGACTGTGTAAAGCTATAGATACAGCAAGCGAACCAAATTTCGGCGATTTTATCTAGTACAGCATCGGCACTACTTTGTGTAAGTGCTAAATTTTTGACTGTTGGAAGTATAGTACTTGGATCATTATCAATAATCGCATTGATAATACTATATATTTCTTCACTATCGATAATTCCAAGCATTTGCTTAATTTGAGCATGCTTAAGTTCACCACTACAAAAGCTAATAGCCTGATCAAGTAAACTTAAGGCATCTCTTAAGCTTCCTTTAGCATGATAAGCTATATACTCAAGTGACTGCTCATCTGAATTTATATTCTCTTTAGCTAGGACTATTTTTAGTTGATCCTTGATATCAGCCTGTGAGATATGTTTAAGATGAAGTTGTATACATCTGGATAGTATCGTAACAGGGATTTTATGATAATCTGTAGTTGCTAAGATAAATTTAACATACTCTGGTGGCTCTTCAAGGGTCTTTAGCAAAGCATTGAAGCTTTGCTTAGATAGCATATGTACCTCATCAATTAGATAGACTTTATATCGCCCTTGTGATGGCATATATTGAATATTATCCAATATCTCTTTTGTCTCTTCAACACCTGTGCGTGAAGCAGCATCAATCTCAATCAAATCTATAAAGCTATTATTATTGATTGCTACACAGTTTTCACATTTGTTGCAAGGCTCAGCAGTAACACCAGTTTTACAGTTTAGACATTTTGCCAAGAGTCTACCAAGTGTTGTCTTACCAACTCCACGAGTACCTGTAAATAGATAAGCATGGTGGACTTTTTGAGTTTCTAGAACATGTACTAAACTATTAAGAGTATGCTGTTGTCCAGCAACTTCTGAAAATGACTGTGGACGATATTTCCTTGCTAATGCTTGATATGACATTTACAAATTAATTTATTAGAAAATCCTATGATAAATGATAACAGAATTAGACTAAAATAATAAGAGGGTATTTAGATAACGTTTGAATAGTCTCTATTTGCAAAATTTAGCGTAAAAATATAGAATTTATATACAAATTATTACATTTAGAAAATCTCAAAAAATGGAATCTATAAGTTATAAACTTGTGTTAAAAGATCTAATGGCCCGTATTAAATCTTTACATGACTACCTTTGACTATGATGCTAAGAAAGAAAAGTTAACAGAAGTCCTAATGGAACTAGAAGATGGCTCTATTTGGGACAATCCAGAGTATGCACAAAGTTTAGGTAGACAAAAAGTTGAACTAGAAAATGTTGTAAATAGTTGTGAGTATATTTCAGAGACATTGGAAACTCTTAGCGAGCTTTTAGAATTGGCAGAGCAGGATGAGTTACTAATACAAGAAATTGCTCGAGATACACAAGATGTGGCTAGTGAAATTGAGAAGCTTGAGTTTCGTCGCATGTTTTCAGATAAAATGGATGCTAATAACGCATTCTTGGATATTCAGTCAGGTTCTGGAGGTACAGAAGCACAAGATTGGGCAGAGATGCTAATGCGGATGTATATGCGTTGGGCAGATAGTCATGGTTTTAAGGTAAGTGTTGATAATGTCTCAGATGGAGATGTTGCAGGTATAAAAGGATGTACGCTAAAAATAGAGGGTGAATATGCTTATGGTTGGCTGCGTACCGAAACTGGTATTCATAGGTTAGTGCGCAAATCACCTTTTGACTCAAACAGTAAGCGTCATACATCTTTTGCATCGGTGTTTATCTCACCTGAGGTTGATGATGATATTAATATTGAAATAAATCCTGCTGATTTACGAGTTGATACCTATCGCGCATCAGGGGCGGGTGGTCAGCATGTCAACAAAACTGATTCAGCTGTGAGAATAACGCATATTCCAACAAATATTGTGGTGCAAAGTCAAAGCGATAGGTCACAGCATAAAAACAGAGATAACGCGATGAAACAGCTTAAGTCAAAGCTATATGAGATGGAACTACAAAAGCGTAATGCTAAAAAGAATGCTCTTGAAGACTCAAAGGCTGATATTGGTTGGAGTAATCAAATTCGTTCGTATGTGCTTGATCAGTCCCGTATTAAAGATCTAAGAACAGGAGTGGAAAACACCAATACTCAAGCAGTATTAAATGGTGATTTGGATAAGTTTATTGAGGCTAGCTTGAAAAGTGGGTTAAAATAGGTTTTATAAAAAGAAGGTTTCGCTACTTACTAGTAAGTTTTAGCGACATGGTTTTTTCATATCGGAAAAGTATGCAAAACTGCCTAGCACTTGCTATCGCTTATTTGCATGATAATTGTATCTACAAAACTCGCGTAAGCTCAAACAGTTGTAGATACTTTTCATTATCATTAGCAAAAGCTAACCGCAAAAGTGCAAAAAATATAGGATATAAAGATGAGTAGTAAATTAAAAGATTCGATAAAAACAGCGATAAAAGAATATTTAGATGCTAATGATATAACAGTTAAAGATGCTGTTAGAGACAAGATTAGAGAGCAAATTAGTAAGTTTTTAGGCGAAGTAAGCGAGATAAATGAGCAGGTTAAAGAACAAGTTGTAGCACTTGTGAAAGAGCATGTAACAGAGCTGCAAGAAAGCTTACAAATCGCCTTGAGAAAAGAAAAGCTAAAAACTTTAGCTCAGCAAAATAATGGCATAAGCCATCCAAATAGTTTCCGAAGAAATGCTGTTGCTACAGAGTTACAAGCTCGCTATGCTGATAAGACTAAGCAAGAATTAGAAGAGCTAGATAACAAACAACAGTATAGTCTAACAGGTAGAGTAGTTCTACGCCGTGTCATGGGTAAGGCATCTTTTATAACACTACAAGATTACACTAGTAGAATCCAAATTTATCTAAAAAAGAGTGACTTACCAGAAGGGCAATATGAAACTTTCAAAAATCTATGTGATTTAGGTGATATTGTAGGTATTTCAGGAACTATGTTTAAGACAAATACTGGTGAGCTTTCTGTAAAAGCAAGTCATTTCGAGATCTTAACGAAGGCGATTCGCCCGCTACCAGATAAATTTCATGGTTTAGCATATCAAAAGATGAGATACCGCCAGAGATATGTTGATTTAATTACGAATGAAAAATCGCGTGAAGTTTTTAAGGTGCGTTCAAAAGTTGTAAGTTTTATTCGTAAATATTTTGATAAATTAGATTTCATGGAGGTAGAGACGCCAATGATGCATGTTTTACAAGGTGGTGCTACTGCTAAGCCATTTAAGACACATCACAATGCTTTAGATATGCCATTGTATTTGCGTATTGCTCCAGAACTTTATCTAAAAAGACTAGTTGTTGGTGATTTTGAGCGTGTTTATGAGATAAATCGTAATTTTAGAAACGAAGGGGTATCTTCGCGCCATAATCCAGAATTTACAATGCTAGAGTTCTATATGGCGTACGCTGATTATAACGATCTTATGGATCTAACAGAAGATATGCTTTCTAAGCTTGTACAAGAAGTTATTGGTAGTGAAGTACTTGAGTATGGAGAGTATAAAATCAACTTTGGTGGTAAGTACGAGCGTATCTCAATGGTTAATTCAATTGTTAAATATAATGATGATATTACCAAAGAAGATTTAGCAACTTTTGAATCAGCTAAAAAGATTGCTGAGAAACTAAAAATAAAAGTCGAGGCTTACCATGAGCTTGGACACTTGATAAATGAGATATTTGAAGAAACTGTTGAACATAAGCTCATTCAGCCAACATTTATCACAGATTATCCAGCAGTAGTTTCACCACTAGCGCGTAGGCAAGATGGTAATCTGGAATTTACAGATAGATTTGAGTTCTTTGTTGGAGCGCGTGAAATTGCAAATGGTTTTTCTGAGCTTAATGATGCTGAGGATCAAGCAGAGCGCTTCAGAAAACAAGTTGAAGCAGCTGCCTCTGGTGATGATGAGGCAATGCCGTATGATAAAGATTATATCCGTGCTCTAGAGTATGGTATGCCTCCTACAGCAGGTCAAGGAGTCGGTATTGATAGACTTGTGATGTATTTAACGAATTCACAATCTATTAGAGATGTGATTTTATTCCCGCATATGAAGCCAGAGTGAATTAAATGCTAAAAAACTTTCTTAAATCATTGTTTGAAAATATCTATACTCCTGAAATTGACCCTTTAGAGTACATACAAAAATTTGTCAGGCCAAGCTATAAACAAATAGTTGATGGTCATGAGATTGACTATGCAGGGTTTATCAAACATATAAACAAGCAGAGCGATTACCTAGAATAAAGGTGGTTATAGTAATGATTTTGAGACTAAACTTATAACTACACCACCTATATTTAATGCTATTCAAGAAAGATACCAAATATTTAGACAAAAAATATTAGAATTAGTTGATAATGCAAAAATTTTATCTGTTCCTGCAGGTTTTTACCAGAATTTTCAGAAGAGCTGATCTTATCTAAAAAATTTTCAAATCGATGCTTATGATCTTGATGCAAGCTGTGCAGAAAAAAGTGGATTATCAAAACTTGGGAATGTTAAATATATTATTGAAGTGTTTTTAACTTAAAAATTGAGAATTGTTATGATGCAATAGTTAGTAATGGTCTTAATATTATCTTAAAACTAATGAAAAGGTACAAAAAATTTTTCAGATTTTAAGTGACTTTCTAAAACTAGGAGGAACGCTTATTTGTAGCTTTATAGCTTATTTAGATAAAGTGAATATTAAAAGTTCTGAAAATGCAAAGTTTGGTAAAGAAGTTTTTAGAGATATACTAAATGTAACTTAGATAAAAACCCATTCACAAGATGAGTTTTATCAGATACTTTCAGATTGAGGTTTTAAGTTTTAATATTAAAGAAATTATCTATGATAGCCAGAAGATGTTTCCAACTGCAGTTGCTATTAAGAAATAATAATTATTACTAACGATCGTCATCGTAACTAGCTTTATGGGATTTACCTTCAATATATGAAGCAAAAGCAATTAGTAGTGCAGAAACCACAAAGACAATATGGATAACAGCTGACCACATTAAATCTCTATCAGTTGTCTGAGAAACTTCAAGAATTTTTTTAGTAAAGAAATAGAAGATATACCAATAATTGAACCGGCGATCTTTAACTTAACAGCATTAGGTGAGAGCTTTTTGATCCAGACTGGTTGGCCACCACTTTTTTTATCTAGATTCATCTTGCTTACAAAGTTTTCATAACCACTAATTACTACTATTACTACAAGATTAGCAACTAATACAACATCACAGAGAGTCAAAGCAAGAATTATTAACTGATCTTCGTTAAAGCTTTTAAAAGAGGTAAATAAGTGATGTAGTTCATAATATATCTCGTATATAAAACCAAATAAAATTAGTGATAAAAGCAGATAAATTGGTGCCTGAATCCAACGGATACCAAAGATAAACATCTCAATTATTGATAATATTTTGTTTATAAATTTAGTTATGCGTTGATCCTTATTGAGTTTACAAAAATTACTTAATTAATAAAGATATATGAATTAAAAATTAAAAGCAATAATATATTTCCTCATAAAAAATCTCTAAGTATTATAACGGATAAGCTTTAACTAATATGGGGTAAGTAAAGAATATAAACTGACCTATATTGACGAGATAATGACAAATAATATTTACTTCAATCTTTTTTGTCTTAGAATATAAAGTGCCATATATAAGGCTAGCTATAAATGCTAGTACTGCAAAATGAATTCCTGCAAATGTGATATGAATAAATGCAAATGCGAATGATGTGATTATTACTGCTATAATTGGATTAAAATATTTTTGGAGTCTTGATTGAATAAAGCCTCTCCAGAAGATTTCCTCAAATAGACATGTAAATATCAAATTTACAAAAATAAATATTAAAGTATAGTACGTTAGTTTAAAATCAATTTTTTTGAAGTCAAATAGGTAGCTTATAGGAATTATGATGAATACTCCTATTAAGCCATAAAAACCCTGATTTTATAACTGGTAATAGTTTGCTTAAACTTTTCAAAAGCCTAATTTATGATGAAAAAAATAATAAAAAATATGTTGGTATAATAGAGTTTTAGTTTAAATATAGGCTAAAAAGAATAGTATCTTTTGAAATTTGGATGTTTTTAATTATACATATATTATTGAAACCGGGGGAAAATGCATGTAGTTAATAAATAGAATCACTATAGTAATATTAAAGAAAAATAAACTAAAGCCTTTTTTTGAAATAAAAGCTTAAACGGATAAAAATAATTACTATAGTAATTACTAAAAGCCTAATTAAACTTACTATCCCTCCTACTAATGTAAGAATTAGAGAAGCTATAACTGTGATATACCCAAAAGTCTTAAATCTTGTCCATAGTTATAAAACAGAAGTAATAGCTAAGACATATGCTAAGTATATGAATATTAAATTGAGCATAATTTTAGGCTATGTCTGACACTTCAATTATAGAAGTATTATTATTAATTATAGCATCATCTATTGGTTTTTTACCCCATCTGTCTGTAGTATTAACATTAACACCTTTGAGGATAAGATACTTAACAATATCTTCATGGCCTTCAGCAGCAGCTAGGTGAAGTACTGTTCTTTTATCATAATCACCTTTGTTAATATTGACACCTAAGACAACGACTCTTTTTATTTCTGATAAATCACCAGCACTTGCTGCCCAAATTAGTTCAAATGTTAAGTTTGACTCAACAGCCATTCTCTTCTCAATTGGATTTATTTTGTCACAATGAGTTATATGCTCATAGTTATGGAAACTAAACTTCTCTACTAATCTTTTACTAAATTCAACACCTCTTACAGAGTTATGATTATGGTCAAGGCGATGAGAAAAAATTGCAACACTACCAACATTTGGAATAGCTATAGCCCCAGAGACTCCAGATTTTGCTGGTAAGCCAACAGAGAAAGCATACTCACCAGAGAAATAATATATGCCACAGGAATACATCATTGATAAGCAGTTATGAATCGTTGTTGGTAAAAATATTTTTTTGCTAGTAAAAGGGCATATACCACCATTAGCTATAGATGCCATAATTTTTGCCATTTTTTTTGTGTTAGCTTGGATAGAACAAGTTTGGAAGTAGAAATCCAATGCAGTGTGGATATTTGTGCCCTTTGGAAAAACACCTACTTCTTTCATAAAATGAGCTAGAGCATAATTTCTATCTTCAGTTTCTTTTTCGGAGTAATATACAGCGTTATCAAAGCCGATAGGTTCGTCACCTGCTAGATCTTGCCAAACATTAGTAGTGTATTCAAATCTATCAGCAAGATTCCACTCTGGTTTGATCAGTGGGCACATCATGATATCACAAGAGTTTATCATCGGGTTATGTGAGGCAGGTCGTACTTGTTTAATGCTATAGCATTAAAAGTAATACCACTTGGTTTTCTGCGAACATGTTGGTGAACTTTATCTTCGCCATTTTCTTCAGTAGCTATACGGTATGTAATAGTTTTTGTAGTCGACTGTACACAGTATGATTATAGATAATTTCCTAAGGTAATCATTTGACCATCGACACTACAAAAAGCCACAGCAAAAAGATTAGGATCAACCCTTACTAGTTGAGGAATATAGTTTGCGTTTCTACCAGTTTCATTTTTTTAGTTTCGTTATATATGGCTTCGATTTCTTTTTTAAAATCCTTATAATTAGAAATTATAAAGCCTTTATTAACAGCTTTTTCAATAAGACCTATGGTTTTAAAGGTAATTTCTTGAAATGTATCAAAATCAATCTTATCAATATTAGAGATCTTATCTAATTTGCTAATTAATTTAGTGATGCGAGGATGATTATTGCTAATACCTGACTAAACTAAGATATCAAGAATATCTGTTTTTGTCATAAAGTTATCTTTATCACAGATATAATAATCTTCGCCGCTAGATGTAGTTTTAATCATTATTGTTTTCATAGATAGATATAGTTTTTAACAAAAAATAATATTGAGTTATTTTACAGAAAAAAAGAAGATTAACATATAAACAAGATCTGCTTAACTAATAGTAGCTGTTGCAAGAGCTATAGCCACTAAATATGGATCTGAGTTTGCTCCTGGTCTTCTATCTTCAAGGTAGCCATAACCTTTTAAGGCTACTGGTCTGGGGATTCTAATAGAAGATCCTCTATCAGCATAACCAACTTTGAAAGTGTTAATATCACATGTCTCATGAAGGCCAGTTAAGCGCTCATGAAGATTAAAACCATAATTTTTGATATCGATACTATGATTTTTCTCTAGGTTTTTAACTATATATTTAATAGCTTTTATACCCTCTTGAGGATCTCTGGTTTTCTTCGTTGAGAAGTTTGTATGAAGTCCAGCACCATTCCAATCGCCTTTAATAGGCTTATTATCAAATGAAATGGTAATACCATATTCTTCGCCGAGTCTCTCTAATAACCATCTAGCAATGTGAGTATGGTCTGCAACATTTAGTATACCAGCATCCTCACCATCTACACCTCTATAACCAATTTGAAACTCCCATTGCCCTGGCATAACTTCGGCATTTATACCATAGAATAAAATTCCTGCTTCTAGGCATGCCTGCATATGAGCCTCAACTAAGTCACGACCAAAAGCTTTGTTTGCGCCAGCACTACAGTAGTAAGGTCCTTGAGGCTCTGGGAAACCAGTAGTCGGCCAGCCTAATGGACGACCATCTTTGAACATTGTATATTCTTGCTCAAAACCTGTCCACATCTGATGATTTTCAGCACTATCTAAAAGGGCTCTTAGCTTGGCACGATTATTTGACGTGTGTTGAGTTTGTCCATCAGGGTTATAAACCTCACATAACACTAAATAACCATAGTCTCTTAGTGGATCAATTACAAAGTTAACAGGTTTAAGAATACAATCTGAATTATCTCCTGTAGCTTGGTTTGTTGAAGAACCATCAAAACTCCATTCTGGGAAGTCATCTGGATTCTCAAATTCTTTTAATGGTAAAACTCTTGCTTTAGATCTAAGATGAGGCACAAGATCTGAACCATCAACCCATATGTATTCCGCAGTTATTACTTTCATATCTTTACTATATTCCTTAACATTGGTTAATTCTGTTCAATGATATCAATTGTCTAAAAAAAGTAAATGCTGCTATCACAGTTGCAACTAAAATTTAGAAAAATTCTTAAGGTATTTTAGAAAGTATCAAAAACAATTTCATTAAGCTTAAGTTGGATATTGCCTTTTCTCGCACCTTTTATACATAGATCAGTATCAAGACATTTTTCCAGTCCTGCTGAAATTTTTTTAGAACTAAGCTTATTTGTTAAACTAGTATAAAACTTCTGTTTAGCTAGCCAGATATTATTATCTTTAAATATCTTTTGATGATAAGTTACTGGAGTGTTCTTAAGTTGAGAGAGTATTCTTAATTCTCTTTTTAGAGCCCAGAGTACAAGAGGTGGCTTGTCATTTTCGTTTAGGATGCTATTAAGTATCCTTAGTGCTTTGCTTTTATGTTGAGAGAGAATTGCTTCAGAAAGATCAAATACATCAAAACTGGCATGCTCATGAAGAAAAGGACGAATTGTATTTTCATCAAAGAGTTGACTATCTTGGCGCGAGAGTAGTTTTATGATTTGTTTTGTTGCTATCAAGTTACCCTCGGTCTTTAGTATTAAGAGTTGTGTTGCCTCTTTTGTAAGGCTTAAGCCAAGCTGTTGTGTTTCATAATTTATAATACTTATGGCATTATCTAAACTTGGTTGAAAAATACGAATATGAATAGCTTTATGTTCTAAGCTTTGAAACCATTTTGCTGTGGTGTTTTGCTTTTTCATACTATTGAAAACAAGCAGGTAAACATTACCATCATTATTTATAAGCTTATCAACCAATGCTTGTTGGAGTTTTTTTTGTGGGGGTTTATCAAAATTAAATTGGATAAATCTATCGATTGTAAACAAGCTAAGACTATCAACTTCGTTATACAAAACATCTATGTTTTGTTCACTTAAATCATGATAGCTGATTTCATAACTTTTGGCTTTAAACTGATTAATTATTTTTTCAATAGTATTATATTTTTGCAGAGGCTCGTCACCTGTTATGATAAAAATTTTGTAGGCAGTGAGATCATTTTTTTGTAGTAGATCAAAATAACTTAATTCCATAATATTAAAACTTTTAACTATTATTATATATCATATACTATACTGTTTAGCACATAAAAAATCAAAAGAGGTTTAATTGTGAAAAAGTTAGCTGTAGTAATGCTAACAACAGCACTAATATTGCTGTCAGATTGTGTAACCAAACCAGCAAATATAATACCTGTCAAAAACTTTCAAGCTAATAAATATCTTGGTAAATGGTATTAGATAGCAAGGTTTGATAATAGTTTTGAAAAGGGTATGACAAATGTCTATGCTGAGTATAGTTTAAACCTGGATGGAACTATAAAGGTAGTAAATAGTTGTATCACATTATTAACTGGTAAGAGAAGCTATGCTACAAGGGTTGCTAAATTTGTTGAAAATAAAAATATTGGCTACCTTAAAGTATCTTTCTTTGGACCTTTCTATTATAGTGCGTATGTGGTATTTAAGTTTGATTATAATTATAAATATGCCTATGTGGCCGGTGCTGATAAAGATTATTTATGGCTACTTCTCGAACACAAACAGTGCCATAAAATATGAAAGATGACTTTATCAACCGAGCAAAAGCTTTAGGTTACGATACTGATAAACTAGTTTGGGTTAAACATTAAACAAGATAGGATTTAGACATAAAAACTAATCGAATCAACGAAGTTTGATTTTGTAAATTATTAGTATGTCTAAGCTATGATGATTGATCGGTTGTTTTTTTAACTTTAGTATAAATTGAAATTGTTGTGTTATTCAGATGTTTTTAATTAGCCTTAAAAAGGCTAAAATATAAGCTATATTTGTGTATATTATTTTTAGATGAAGAGTTTACATAATTTTGATAGCTTTGATTTTGGTTGGCTAGTTGTCAGTATTGGGATGGCTGTTGGTGCTGGAATAGTTTTGGTGCCGATAAGTGTTGGTGTAGTTGGCTTTGCAGTCTTTGTAGTATCGATACTTATAGCATATCCAGGTATTTATCTTTTTCAGAAGCTGTATATACAGACTTTATTTGTCGCTAAAGAGCCAACGCCATATAAGGAAACTGTTGCTGAGCTATTAGGTGGTAAGTGGACGACTTTTTTAGGGGCATTGTATCTATTAATGATGCTAACATGGACTGTAATCTATGCTGAAGTTGTAGCAAAGTCTCTAGCAGCTTACTTATATATGTTTAAACTTACTGTTAATCCACATATTGAGTATAACGCTTTGTACAGCGCGATTTTGATGATAGCACTAATTTTCATAGGTATGAAAAGTCAAAAGCTTTTTGTCAGAGTATCAACTTTTTTAGTAGTTGTTTTGATTGTGGCAATTATTTTGGCATCGGTTTTTTTAATTCCGCTATGGTCATTTAATAATGTTTTACAGTTACCTGTTGATAGTGGCGAGTTTATCGCTAAAATTATTATAATGCTACCATTTTCTTCGACATCGATTTTATTTATTCAGTCATTAAGTCCTATGGTAATAGGCTATAGGTTGCATTATCGTAAAAAAGACAAAAACTTTGTCTTAGCTAAGACTGTTAGGACAATGACTTTAGCATTTGTTATCTTAATTGTTATTATTGGCTTTTATATTCTTTCATTTTCATTAGTTATTCCAAGAGCAGATGCGTTAGAAGCTACACAAAATAATCAATCAGCATTTATACTCTTAGAAAAACAAGGCTTATCCAATGGTGTGTTGTATATATGTGGAATTATTATTAGTTTGTGTGCTATTTTCACTTCGTTTTTGAGTGTTTTAGCAGGTATGGAAGAATCCCTAAAAGGATTATTGAGAAAAACTGCAACAAGACTAGGTCTAAAAGATGATACTAATCATATCTTAAGCTTAAATACACTTGTAGTAGTTATAATTTTTCTACTAACATGGCTTTCAATAGTTTTTGATGCACCAGTATATAAACTAGTGCCTTTATCTGGTCCTGTATTTGGTATATTAGGCTGTTTAGTACCATCGTATATTGTTTTTAAAATACCACAACTAGAGAGATACCGCACTAAAAGCATTTATTTTGTTATTTTTGTTGGAATTATATTAGTGATATCACCACTTTTGACTTCTGCATTATCTTAGAAATAAAAAAATCATAGTATATATGGCTAATCTGACTGTGTTATATAATTTTTGGGAAAAACTATCTTTGTCAACCTATTAGTAACTAAGCTGAATCGAAATGGTAGCATAGGATTTTCTGGAGTAGAATTACTAATGAGCTTCAAAAAATCGATTTTACGATCAAGTCATGGGGATGATTATATATTGTTTTCGGATTAATGTATTATTAAAAAATAAATATGATACAGCTAATCAACTATAAGACTATCGTGCTAAACTGGTTAAATTTATTTGTGTTATTTTGTACTGGATTATCTATAACTCAGCATTAGCAAAAGAAGAGTTTGACTTATTAATGCCTAAAATGTCTCATACCAGTAAAGACCATGGTAATACCTGCTTTGTTAGCAGCATCGATAACTTCTTGGTCATTTTTTGAACCACCTGGTTGGATTACCGCTGTTGCTCCAGCTTTGATACATTCTTCTAAACCATCAGCAAAAGGAAAGAAAGCATCCGAAGCAACTACTGAGCCTTTAGCGCCTTGGAAAGCTTGTGCTTTTTCAGCACCAATACGCGCAGAATCAACTCGACTCATCTGTCCAGCACCAATTCCTACTGTTTTAGTATCTCTAGCATAGACAATTGCATTTGATTTGACATATTTAATAGCTTTCCATGCAAACATTAAATCAACCCATTCTTTATTACTAGGAGCTCTATCTGTGACAACTTTACAGTCATTTATTTCAACACTACCATTATCATAAGATTGTGACAGAATACCACTGTGGATGTTTTTACTTATCATACGCGATGATTTAGTATCAAAAACTTTGCCTGTTACTAGTACGCGTAAATTTTTCTTGGATGCCAAAATATCTAAAGCTTCTTGAGTATAAGATGGTGCGATTATTACTTCTAAAAACATCTTACCAAGAGACTCAGCAAATTCTTTATCAACTTCACAGTTAAATGCAACAATACTGCCAAATGCTGAAATTGGATCACAAGCAAGAGCTTTTTGCCAAGCTTGATAAGCATTTTTACCAGAAGCAATACCACAAGGATTAGCGTGTTTGATGATTGCACATGAAGGTTCAGAATATTCACAAACCATTTCAAAAGCACCATCAGCATCATTAAGGTTGTTATATGATAACTCTTTGCCTTGTAGCTGTTTGGCATTAGTAATACTAATACTATCTCTGTCTGTAGAGTATACGGCAGCTTTTTGATGAGGGTTTTCGCCATATCTTAGGACTTGCTTAAGAGTACCTACTGAAAAAAGCTTTTGTGGGTATTCTTCAGCTAACTCTTTACTAAACCAGTTTGCAATATGGCTATCATACTCAGCTGTATGAGCAAAAGCTTCTTTGGCAAACTCACGACGAGTTTGTAATGTTGTTTGACCATCATTCTCAGCTATTTCTTTGATAACTAGGGCATATTGATTAGGGTTGGTAACAATAGTAGTATGTTTGTGGTTTTTTGCACATGAACGCACCATAGAAGGTCCACCAATATCAATATTTTCAGTACAAGTATCAAAGTCAGCGTCAGATTTAACTGTATTTACAAAAGGGTATAGATTAACTACTACCATATCTATTTGCCCAATGTGATTTTTTAGCATTGCATCAATATGCTCGGGATTATCTCTATCAGCTAAAATACCACCATGAATAAGAGGATGTAGAGTTTTGACACGGCCATTCATTATTTCGGGAAATTTTGTATGCTCTGAAACATCTGTTACATTTATTCCAGCATCTTTAAGGGTTTTTGAATTTCCACCTGTTGAAAGTATTTCAATATTATATTTACTTAACTCTTTAGCAAGCTTTATGATACCTGTTTTATCAAATACAGATATTAGTACCCTTTTTATTTTTGACATGCTTATTCCTTGTTATTGATGTATTTAAAAGTTAGATTTTTAATTATTTATCATTATAGCAATTTTAACCATAAATTCTTAGTTAAAACGCTTTTGTTAATCGATATTTTACTAGTAAATTAGCTACTAATATATTAGTATATTTATTATCAAAATTTTAATCTCATAGTATTCAATTTAATATGTCAAATATCGTAATCGTAGGCGCTCAGTGGGGTGATGAAGGTAAAGGTAAAATAGCAGATACTTTAGCTGAGAAAGCAGATTTGGTTGTACGCTATCAAGGCGGCAATAATGCTGGTCATACATTGGTTGTAAATGGTAAGAAGACATTTCTTCATCTGATACCTTCAGGGGTTTTACATCAGCATACAAAATGTGTAATTGGTCACGGTGTGGTTTTAGACCCTGTTGCCTTAGATGAGGAAATTACACGTTTACAAGCAACAGGTATAGCAATCTCAGCAGAGAATTTGTTTGTTTCTGAATCTTGTACAATTATTACTTCTTATCATAAGCATTTAGATGCTGTTAGGGAAAGTAGTACTACTGAAAAAATAGGTACAACTGGTAAAGGTATTGGTCCAGCATACGAGGACAAGGTATCGCGTAAAGGTATTAAATTTAAGCATCTATTTGATAAAGATATATTAAGATCAAGATTAGCAATTTCTCTAGCAGAGAAAGAAACTTTATTTAGAGATTTATATAAAGTCGAATATCCAACATTAGAACAAGAACTTGATAAGCTTTTTGCTTTAGGCCAAAAGCTTAAAAAGTATGCGGCAGATACTTTTTCAATAATAGATAAAGCAATTACAGAAGGTAAAAATGTTGTTTATGAAGGCGCACAAGGTGTGCTTTTAGATGTTGATTATGGTACTTATCCATTTGTGACATCTTCTAATACTTCAGTGGCGGGTGTATATTCTGGGGCGACAACTGCTGGGAATAGTTTAGGTCATGTGATTGGGATTACAAAAGCTTATACGACAAGAGTTGGTGAAGGACCTTTCCCAACGGAGCTTTTTGATGATGTTGGTAAATTTATTCAGCACAAGGGTGGTGAGACAGGTGTAACAACAGGTAGAATCCGTAGATGTGGCTGGTTAGACTTACCTCTTTTAAAATACTCAGCAAAATGCTCAAACTTAACATCAATAGCCTTAACAAAAGTTGATGTTTTATCTGATATGGAGACACTAAAAGTTTGTATTGGTTATAAGTATGAAGGTAGAGAAATATATTGTGCTTATCCTGGTATAGATCTTTACAAGGTTGAGTCAATTCTTGTTGATATGGAGCCATTTTCTATTGATGAAAGTGTAACAAAAGATAATATGCCAGCAGCCCTTAAGACATATCTAAAGACTATAGAGAATCATATAGGTATTCCAATATCTTCATTAGCATATGGACCATCTAGAGAACAAATTTTATTCTTTGAGGATTATTTCAAAAAGGGTTAATTTATGACTTATTCCGCAGAAAATACCGAAGTTTATATAACAAGCCAACAACTTGAACAAGCTGTTACTAAATTAGCAGAACAGATTAATCAAGACTACTCAGGCCAAGAAGTTACACTTGTGTGCGTTTTAAAAGGGTCTTTTATGTTCTTTGCCGATCTTGTGAGAAAGCTACGTATTGATCTAAGGACGCAGTTTATTACAGCATCTTCATATGGTTCTGGGACTACTAGTTCTGGTATTGTGACTTTGACAGAGACTCCATTAAAAGAAGGGTATATCAAAGATAAAAATATCATAATAATCGAAGATATAGTAGATACAGGACATACCTATAATAGGTTAATGCAGGGTATCGGTAAGTATAATCCTAAAACACTAAAGTTCGCGACTTTATTGTTTAAGCCAGCAAAACTTGAAAGAGATGTTAAGCTTGATTATGTCTGCTTTGAAATAGAAAACAAATTTATTGTTGGCTACGGCTTAGACTTCGATGAGAAATATCGTGAACTACCGTATATTGGTCTTATAAAATAAATTTTGTTTGTAAACTACTTAGTAATAACTACTCACAAAAGCTTCTCTAAAAAAATCTTCAGATAATTTGCAAGCTCTTTTATTTGAGAGTTTATTAAATACCGTACCAAACTCAGGATCATTAGTATTAGGATTTGTGAAAGCATGATAAATATTACCAAAAGTATGTAGCTGCCAATCTGCTTTACGCTTATCCATTTTTTGCTGAAATTTATTGACTTGCTTTGGTGGTGCCATTGTATCATTGTAACCATGTAGAACGAGTATTTTGGTATCGATATTTTGTTTTTGACTATATTAGATTCTAGTAAACCATGAAAGCTAATCGCCGCTTTAAACTCAAAATTCGACCTAGACATACCCTAACACACATTTGCCACCAAAGCAAAAATCTATTGCAGCGATATTTGCCTTATCAACTTTCGGTATTCTTTTTACCGTATTGTATGTTATTCTAAGTCTTGTCATTAAAGCATATTTTTCACCTAAGAAGATTATTCATCATGGTAGCATTTTCTTGTTTAGATTTACCTACTTTTGCATCACCATAGATATCTATAGTAAAGCCAAGATAGCCTTTTCTAGCCATAGCTATTGCCCTTATCACAGGCAAAATCATCTCTACCTGCCCATGTCATGTTGATGCTATTAGCACAGCTGGTAAATGCGCGCCTCTATCTGGATATGCACAGCCTCTTAGTAAGACACCATCACCACGATACTCAACTTCTTTTTTAATTATCATTTTAGTTTTCTAGATTAGCTTAAGCTGTTTAGAATTAGCGTAATTATAAAATATAAAGTTAGCTTTGGTATAGTCAAATAATTATAGATTAGTGAAAATTATTAAAACTTGTTTTTTTAGTACACTTATTAGGTATAAGATACAGATAATAGTTGTAATAAAAAAGCTAATTGGCACATCAATGTAATACGCAGCTACTATACCTGACCACACTGTCAAAACTGAAATCAAAGTGCTTAGAGCAATAGGCTTATAGAAACCATCGACCCATTGAGTTGCAATAGCAGCAGGTCCGATTAAAAGTGAAAATACTAATAATATACCGACAACTTGGCAAGCCATAGATACAGTTATTGCAATACATATAAAAAGTAAAATAGATAAAAGTTTGTTTGATACTTTTTTTGACTCGGCAAATACCGGATCTATCGATGATATGAATAATGGTCTAGCAATTATTATCAGTAATGTTATTGTAAATATTGCTAAACCTAAAAGAATATATATTTGCTCAAGACTAACTGTGAGTATATCTCCAACAAGGATAGACATTACAGAACCAGAATAACCACTTTGGTATAAGAATAGAAAGTAAGTCCCTAAACCCAAGAAAAAAGTTAGGACAATACCGATAGCAATATCATTTTTCTTAATCTTATCACCAAAAGCCCCCATAAGTAACCCAGCGACAAGATTTATCGCAAGTTGTCCAGTCATTGTTGATAGATTAAGTAGTACGGCACCAGATGCTCCTGTTAGACTAATATGCGCTAAAGCATGTGAGGCAAATGATAATCTTCTAATTATGACAAAGAAGCTAATAATGCCACAGATAATCGCTATTATTGTTCCAGCTATGAATGCGTAGAGCATAAAAGTATAATTAAACACAAATATCATCCTGTAAACAAGGTAGCTCATTACAATAATGGCATTGGCCATCCTTAAAATGGATAAAGGCATCTAGTTGAGTATTAATCTCTTTCATATCATGTGATATTATTAATAAAGTGATATTTTCTTTTTTATGGATTTCTTTCAAGCAAGCTAAGAATCTTTGCTTTGCATCTGGATCAAGATCTGATAATGGTTCATCTAAAAGAAGAATTTTTGGCTTATTAATCAAAGCTTGCACTAAATAGACGCGTTTTTTTTGCCCACCTGAGAGGTTTTTGAATGGTTTATGAATGTAGTCTTCGGTTTGTGTTAATGTGATAAGATATTCTAGCTTTTCTTTAAATCTTTTACTAAATAATGGTAGCCGCCATGCCTTCGGTTTATAACTATATTTAACAAGCGTGTAGCCTGAAGTTTTTTCTTCAAAGTTTATTTCTCGCTCTTGCGGAATATAACTAATAGTATCGACATTTATTTTGTTATTATTAACAGTTATTGAACCAGAGATAGTTGGTATTTTACCTAATAATGTCTTGAAAAATGTTGATTTACCAACACCATTCTTGCCAACGATACCAACCCATGCATTTGTTGGAATCTCTAGGTTTAGCGCAGATGTAATTGGCGTATTATAGCCAATCACAAGGTTGGAGCATTTAATCATTTTATTTTTGTACTTTATCCAATGCTGAAGCAGTTGCCTGTAATGTTTCGATCATCCAGCCAATAGCATCATCATTTGTAGGCATAGTTTCGGTGATACCGACTATTGGTATATTATTTTTCTTAGCAAGTTCTAAGATATTATTTGTAACATTATCTGTGACTTGCTTGTTATAGAAAAGCACTTTGACTTGCTTATCATTAAATAGTTTTTGATAATCAATCATCATTTTAGGACTAGGCTCAGAATCATTCATTATCACCCACTGGAATGCAAGACCTTTCATATTTAATCCTAAGGCATTAGCCATATAACCAAATAATGGTTCCGTAGCGGTTACAGGCGTTTCAGAGCTTGACTGCTTTATTTGTTTGACTAGATCGTAAACCTTTTGATACTTATGGTTAAAGTTTTCAAGGTTTTTTTCAAATAAGCTACTATCGACGGAATCTTGCTTAGAAAAAATATCTTTCAGTTTAGCTGCTAAAGCTGGGAATGTATTAGGATCATACCAAAGGTGTGGATTAATGCCAAATTTTGAAGTTTGCGGATAGTTTATTAGGTCTTGTACCTTAATGATTTCAGCATCTTTATTACTTTTGAGTATTGGTGTAATCCATGAGTCATAATCAGCACCGTTATAGATAATTACATCTGCTTCAGCTAAAAGTTTAGCATTTTTTACAGAAGAGACAAAAGTATGTGGATCACCATCGGCATTATTGATTATGTTAGTAACTTTAACATTACTACCACCAATAAGCTTAGCGATACTACCATACTGATTTTCAGCAGCGACAACTGAGATGTCATGGCTATCTTTTGTTGTTTGTGGCTTATTACTTTCAGCTAAAAGATTTATAACTACCAAAGCTACAATCACAACAGCTGCTAAGGCTACTAGTATATATTTTTTCATGATTTATATCGTATTAAAATTTTTGTACAACAAATGATAGAGTAAAAAAAAGCCAGAGTAAAGTAGTATATATTTTAGCTATTAGAATCTTTGATAAATATAGCGATTACAAAAGAGAAAAGCATCAAAATAGGAATGATTACCAATGTTGTTTGGAAAGCATAGAGTGTTTGATGAGTTTCTTTGAGATAGATGATCATTGCTCCAGTAATCGGCTGTAATACTCCACCACTTAATGGTAAAAACATATTTACAACTGCTAATCCAGTAGCTATTTGTGTTACTGATATTGTGTTTCTTAGAGCAGAATAGTTAAGTATATGTACAGCCTGAACGCCACCAAATAAAACGCAGAGGATATATGCAATAATAATGTTTTGATTAAAAAATAATAAGTAAGTTACGATGAAAAAACCGAATATAGATGAAATTAAAAGAAATCTTTTCTCGCTATTTACTGCAGATGCCATAACTCCCCAAATTGGACTAAAAATACATACACCGATAAAGATTAGTGAAGTACAAAATCCTGCTTGACTTTGGGTAAAACCATATAAAGTTAGATACCTTATACCCCATAAATCTGCAAATAGCACAGTAGTACCATATATCGTAAAACAGAATAAACCATTAAACCAAATTTGTTTGTTTTTTAATACCGCTAAAATATCTTTTAATGTTTGGCTTTGTTTGTTGTTATGTTTATTTTCTTTTTTATAATTAGGGTGAGTTTTGATAACAAAAATACTAAATAATAATAGCATAAAAGAGATCATAAAAATCAAAGCCATAATTTGGGAGATACTAAGATATTTAGACAAAAAAACTAAAGGAGCAGCAGAAAGTGTCGCACCAATATATAATACAAACTGAGTGAGACCTGTAAATGCTGGAAATAATCTATTTGGTAACCAAATAGCTATTGATTTGATCGCACATAAAATAGCAAAACCACCACCAAATCCTGCCAGAATTCTATATACTAGAAGCATAGGTTCAGACTGAGCTATAGTTGCAATAAGCATAGCTACAGAAAATATAACACTGCTAACTATCATTACCTTTTTGACACCAAATTTATCAACTATTATACCAGCTGGTATTTGTGAAACTATATAGCTCCAATAAAAAGATGAGCTAAACAGTGCTGTTGAGGCAATACTAAGGTTATAAGGTTCTTTTATAAAATCATCGAGTAAGGCGCCTGTTGAAGACCTCACAAAGTACTCAAGGGCGTAAAAGAAAGCGCAAATAAATCCAAATACTAAATCCTAAAGTAGTAATCCTTGTCTTATACATTGAACTAAATTCCTCTTTTTTAACAGCTAAGCATTAGGAGTATTATTAGCTTTTCGAGAACAGTGCATTTATTAATACTAAACGATAATTATTATGAAAGCAAATTTTGCTTATTTTTAATTTTTATGCTTGAGCTCTTGCAGGCACTATTCGAGTATTATTTCCAGACATATATATAGTCACTTGATCACCAATATTAAGATCATGCTTATCTTCTTGGAGTATTGCTATGGTTCTTCCGCTATCAAGTTTTATTGTAAACTGATAGCCTTTTGATGATGTTATAGTATCTTCCGTCACCCCACCAGCAATTCCTCCTACTATCGCACCACCTATTGAAGCTACGATACTTGTAAAGACATTGCCACTTCCTGCTAAAGCTCCACCAAGACCACCAACTAAGCCACCAACTCTTGCACCAATATTATCAGAGCCTTTAATATTGACTTGTTGGATATCGATAATTTGGCCATGCTCAACTTGAGATACTTGACCTATAGAATTAGCTGAATAGTTTGGCGTAGAACTAGAGCAGTTTGTCAACAAAAAGCATAATGATAAAAGACAAATCAAAGCAAATTTTTTCATTTATGTTCTCCTAGCAAGATAATTTATTAGCGATTTCAGCAACTCGTTTGCCTAATGTTTTGCATATCTTTATCTCATCATCAGACATGGTCTTATTGGGTAAGAATGTGTTTAAATGCGAGGCTCCATATGGAGTACCACCTGTACGAGTATGTTTTAAGGCTTGTTCACTATACGGTACACCAACTATCAAGCAACCATGATGAATAAAAGGGATCATCATTGATAATAAAGTGCTCTCATGACCTGCATGCATTCCTGATGCAGCGGTGAAAAAACTTACTGGTTTGCCAATTAGACTACCCTTAAACCATAGATCACTGTGTATTTCTAGAAAGTACTTAAGTGGTGATGCCATATTACCAAAATACGCAGGACTTCCTACTATTAGCCCATCACAATTAGCTAAATCTTCTTTTGTTGCATAGAGGTCACCATCATCTGGAATTAAAGGTTCAAGCTGTTCGGTTTTTGCAGAAATATTTGGTACAGTGCGGATAGTTGCTGTTGCTCCTGTGGCCTCAACTCCAAGGGCTATAGTATGTGCCATTTTCTTTATACTTCCACCTTGGCTGTAGTATAGTATTAGTATGTTGTTCATTGTCATTATCTATGTTTGATATCAGATTGTACAAAAAATATTTGCTAATATTAAAAAACTATTGGATCTGGGTTTTTAAAAAATATCTACATAAAGACTGTCCAACAGTAGCTGCCTCAATAACTCTTAAGAGTTTGGTTGCTATCGTACCAGCTTTTTCATTATAATAAATTATTTTGGATGCTTTTAATGCTTTTAGTTCTCTTTCTGAGAATCTGCAAAATTTTCTTTTTGAAAATATGCTTCCAGAAACAGCAACAACTGTTCAGCAGTATATTACTAAGATTTCTTATAAAATGACTTCCTTACCTATTACATCAGTTATAGTCTTACTTGTGGTGATCTTTTTGATGATAAAAAGATTAGAAATAACCTTATATAAAATCTTTTAGGTAAATAGGCAGCATCCAATGCTTCAAAGTCTGTTAGTATACTGGGCATTAATAATAATGGTACCACTATTGATGGGGTTTGTATTTATTTCGAGTACTTATTTTGTATTATATGGCATGGTTGTCAAAGACATTGGTATGGAGCAATATCATTTTGGATGGATTATTGCTTATTTTCTTAATAGCAGGTTTTTTTGTTGTCTACAAGATATTAACCTATATAACAATCAATTCAAAAATTTCCTTATATATGTTTATGTACCTACATATTTGGTGATCTATCGATCATTATCATTAATGCCGATATTTAATTCTTTAGGTTTTTGTTACTTGGCAAATCACACTTTTGGGTGAGGTGATGATCCATGCAATGCAGTATATGAAGGTAACTTTAGATTTTAAAAAAAGAAGTAAAAAAAGATGATCTTAGTATAAGTGTTAATATGCTTAAAGAGTTGTATCTTGCGCAAAAAAGTTCAAAAATGGTATGAGTATTAATGATTTACATCAAAAAACTTCAATAGCAGATTATGATAAGATTAAAAAAATTCTATATGTTTTAGAAACAGCCAGTATATATTAGGATTACAGCTCAAGATATTTGCTACTTAAACTGTAATGTTTTTGATATAAGCTTACATAAAGTTTACTTGGCTCTTAATCCTACAATTAATTTTAAAACTAGTTCTATTAGAAAAATTAATGTTATAAAATCTCAGCTATACAAACACTTGATATAAAATTATACGAGTGGTTTTAAAATCTTTAAGGTTGACTGATGTTATTTGAAATTCTTGATTTTTCGGCATTAATAATAAATGTCTTATATACAATCTATTTGGCCAGATTAAAAGTCTGGTCGTGGTTGTTAGGTATTATGGGTGCTGTATTACTATTATTCTTATTTGCTATGAAAGGTACATACTTACTAGTATTACTACAGATAGTATATGTAATATTTTTCAGTTATGGTTGGTATAAATGGCATACCCAAGGTGTTGATGGCGAGCATAAAACTGTCAAGTGGATGAAGTTTGCTGATTACCTTCGTTATTTAGTCTATGTGATTGTTTTGTGTATATTTAGTATTGGTTTTAACTATATTACAGCCTCCGCAGATATTATTTCTACCGGTATTCTCACTAGGATTACTTTTACTGCAATTATTATGGCTATAGAGAAATTTATTGAGAACCGGATAGTTTGGATTATTTCTGATTTATATTTTGTTGTTGTGATGTGCCAACAACAGTTATATGGTCAAGTTCTACAAAATTTCATATTTTTTATTACCTCTATTTATGGTTTTTACTATTGGTATATCAATACTAAGATAGTGGAAGCTAACAAATGATTGTTAAGGTAGCTTTACCAATGCCACCTAGTTATATGCTTGACTATAGTGTTGATGGCCAAAATGTAGAGCTATTTGAGCGGGTCTTGGTTCAAGTAGGCAAGCGTCAGCTGATTGGTTTTATCATAGCAAAAGATGTTAAGATTGATTATGAACCTGAAAAGGTTAAAACTATTATAAGAACTCTTGATAAACCGATTAGTTTAGCAATACAAAAATTAATATTATGGCTAGCGCAATATTACTGCTGTGATATATACAGTGCAATACGCTTAGCGTTACCAAATGACTTTCTCAAGCTACAACAGCTTAAGCCACAACAAGATACATATGTATATATCAATCAAGTAAGGCTACAACAACATAAATTAACAGCAAAGCAGCAAGATTTAATAAATGCTGTTGCTGCACAAGAGTTAATTAAAATAGAAGATCTAAAACAGTTAGCCTCAAGCTATGTTATTAATAAGTTATTTGATAACAATATTCTTAATAAAACTTATAAGCTAAAGCAAAGTGTAAATACCCTGAATGCTGATAAAGCTAGGACTCTTAACCAAGAACAACAATATACTCTAGAACAAATATTAGCTAATACAAATTTTAATGTATCGTTGTTATATGGTATTACTGGAAGTGGTAAAACCGAAATATATTTACAAACAATAGCTGAGTTTTTATCTAAATCGCAGCAGGCGTTGATTTTGGTTCCGGAGATAAATCTTACTCCACAAACAATCAAGAGATTTGAAAATAGATTTGTAGATAAAAATGTTGTTGTGCTACATTCTAAATTAAGTGACAAAGCAAGGTTAACTAATTGGCTAAAGATAAAGCAAAGCAAAGCTGATATTGTAATTGCGACACGTAGTGGTGTTCTAGCTGATTTTAATAATCTTGGAATAATTATAGTTGATGAAGAACATGATAGCTCATTTAAGCAGCAAACTACTACTATCCGCTATAATGCTCGAGATGTCGCGATATTTAGAGCTAGACAGCTTGATATACCGGTAATATTAGGAAGTGCAACACCATCGCTACAAAGCTACTATAATTGTGTTACTGGTAAATATCGACTACTTAAACTAACACGAAGAGCATTAAACTCCCATAAAAATCAAATTGAACTTTTAGATTTAAAATCAACTATCGTTGATAATGGCATTAGCAGTCAGATCTTTAGTCTTTTACAAAAAAATATTCAATCACATCAGCAATCACTGGTTTTTATCAATAAACTAGGTTTTGCTAAAGCATTAGTATGTAAAAGTTGTGGTGAGGTTGTTGAATGCAAAAAATGTGATAAACCTTATACTCTACATACGCAGCCATATCAGTATTTAGAGTGTCATTTTTGTGGTTCGCGTAAGTCTTTGGTTACAGTATGCCCTAGCTGTGGAGCACAAGAGTTATTTCCTTATGGTTGTGGGACTGAAAAAATTCAAGCTCGAATAGAAGCAAAATTTCCTTACAATAGAGTTATACGTTTTGATCGTGCAAATATCAAAACTATAGCTGATTTACATGCTATTAACCAGATGATAAATGAAAATCAAGTTGATGTTATTGTTGGTACACAAATGATTGCAAAAGGGCATCATTTTGAGAATATTACCTTAGTTGGCTTAATAAATATTGATATTGGTTTATATAATAGTGATTTTAATGCTATTGAGAGAACAGCACAGATGATTATACAGGTTGCTGGTAGAGCAGGTAGGGCAGATAAACCAGGAACAATAATATTACAAACTTATCAACCAGAAAATAAGCTACTTCAGTTGTTAGTAAATAGCGATTATTTGGAGTTTTTAAATTATCTTTTGCAGCAAAGGGAATATGCTGGTTATCCACCTTATGCATATCAAGCTCAAATAATTGCAGAATCAAAAAAACAAGCGCAAATTCTAGCGTTGCTAAATGATATATATTCAAACATATCTAACGGTGTAAATATTCAAGTCTCTAAGCCTTTGCCGGCATTACAACTTAAACGTAATAATGTCTATAGATATAGCTTATTGCTAACAGCAAAGACGCGTAAGGAAATTAATTCTATAGTTAATTGGCTTAGTAATAAATTTGCTATGAATATATCAAGTTCAGTAAAAATGTACTTTGATATTGATCCTATTGACTTAGCATAAGCGTTAGAGTAAAAGTTTGATCTTTTAGTACTGCTACAAAATACTTCATTGAGTTGGAGAGGGATTACTGTATCTGTTGAAAAATAAATTACTAGTGATTTTTGAAATAATACAAATACTTATCTAAAGTAGTTTTATAGTTTATTTTATTATTTGAGAGTTCTTGAGGTTTCAGGTATTCTTAACAAGATTAATAAGAAAACCCTCATATTTATTAGCATTAAAGTTATTAAAGAAAATCTCCATGAGCTAACTGATTGTATAAATGCACCTAATATTAGCACAATACTTGGTGATAGCTGACTAGCCAAGGCATATAAAGAAAATGATTTTTCAATCTCTTAGGATTATGTGAAATATTAGCACTTATTGATCTACTTATTACAGAGAGCACTACCAATCGCAGTTACAATTTTACCGATATAATAAGAAAATGATTCCTTGAGCAAAAGCTGATATCAAAACATATAAAATTGTTATTGATAATGAAATTAATACAAGTTTCTTACGCCGATATCTATCACTTAGGTATCGATAAGGTAGTTGAAAGATACCTATGATGAGCATAATAGATATACGCTATTTTAAAGTAATGCTTGAGATGTTTCAAAATCAGTTTTGATGTGGGCTTAAGGATGCACTTATAAAATCAACCTAGATTAGTGCTGTAAGTACAATCAAGCCACTAAAAATCAAGGCTATACGATACGCTTTAAGCATTTAGAGTTTATTTAATAATGAATAGATTATTAAAGATATTTTTTAATTAAATGATAATTACAAAGTTTTATTTAGGACTTTGTATATTTTTTTAAGGATAGCTGGATTACTGTTTAGCCAGTTGTCAAACTCTTGAGCAATTTTCTTGCCTTTTGGTGTATTTTAACGTAAAAGCTTTGTAGTATTGATTATCATTAACTTTTACAGCTATTTTGCAGATTTTAGGGTTCTTAGAGTGTTGATAGGCTATCTCTAGAGTATCTATAAACATAATATCTAGGTGGATATTATCTATACCTTTTATGATAGAAAATGGTACATAATTGCCAGTTATTCCTACAATAATATCAGCCATATGCATTTGAAACCATAACCACCATAGTAGCTGTAAATGCGAATATGAATTTTTTCATGATTTTAAAGATTATGGTTTTTGCTAATAAGATTTTACATAAAGAGCAAAAAATAGAATAATCCTAAATAGTGATTTTTATTGAGATTGATCTTCTTTTTTTCTAACCTAGTAGCTACAAAACAATCTATTGTAACTGCTAGACCAGCTGATATAATCCATGCTAAATAATACATATAGTTTTCTCCTTATCTAGTACATTTCATGTGAGTTAGCTTTAACTTCTTCGGCTGATATTCTTCTCCCATTAGCCCACATTTTCTTATAGACAAAGAAAGTATAACTAAATATGATTGGAAGAATAATAACTGCTGCGCATAATATACCTATCAGTGATGTTTGGCTACTACTTGCATTGTAGACTGTTAGGCTATACATATAGTCACCAATATTAGAAACCATGATAAAAGGGAATAAAATAAAGCCAACAGTTAGTACCGCACCGAATAAAGAGGCCATACTAGCTAAGAATGTAGCACCATCTCTGTCTTGATTGTTAAATCTAATGACAAATATAGCTCCAACAAAAGCTAGTATAGGTGCGAACCACATCCATATATGTGCATGGTTGAAGTTATATACCATGAATAATCAGTAGTTACTTTACCAGCTGTAAAAGCATGGTTTAAAGCATCTGATAGATGAGCTAAGCCAGCATCTGGAGTAAACTGATATCCAGGTATAAAAGATATCCAAATGGCAGCAATTATAAATAAGACTATATATACAGTTGCTGTTACATTAGTAATCTTTCTAAATCTATCGCGTAAAACGCCACTAGTTCTAAGCTTAACATAAGCAGAACCATGCATTAACGCCATATTTAGTGCAAATATACCAATAATAGTGCAAATGGTGTTAGTAAATGTAGTAATGTGATCCACATCGACTGATATTCGCCATTTGTTACTGTACCATAAATTAGTCTGGCAGTATTATCATAAGAGATTGGGAAACCCAAATAAAGATTACCAACAGCTACACCCATCACAACTATAGGGATTATACTTCCAAGTACAAGCATCCAATCCCAGAAGTTACGCCATTTAGGATTGTCTATTTTCTTTCTATACTCAAAAGCAGGAGGTCTAAGGAAAAGTCCCCATAGTACTACTAAAATTGTAATATATAATCCCGAGAAGCTAGTGGCATATACTTGAGGCCAGATAGCAAATATAGCACCACCAGCGGTGATAAACCAAACTTGGCTACCATCCCATGTAGGCCCTACAGTATTTATAATAGCTCTTTTCTCATATTCGTCCTTGCCAACGAATTTCGCAAGAATACCTGCACCAAAATCAAAACCAACTGTAGCAGCTACCAAAAATATTAGCATTCCTACAACCAGCCAAGAGATAATTTGTAACACATCCAATAACATTTATCTTTCCTTATTTACTTTTTTTGTTCAAAATGATATTTACCAGTACCTAAAGAGCTAGGACCAAGTCTTGCATATTTAAACATTAAAAACACCATTACAGCAAATAGCGCAGTATCTATTAGGAAGAATATTGCCATTGATGTTCCAACGTTCGCAGCAGTTAATGCTGAAGAACTAATGCTTGTAGATAGTTGATTATAAACAGTCCAAGGCTGACGACCATGCTCAGTTACATACCAACCAGCAATGCATGCGATATAAGGTAATGGTATTGACCAAATCATTACTCTTAGAATGAATCTACTAAATTTGTTATTAATAAGAGCATTTCTAGCAAGTAGAATTAATCCAACAACTATTAAAGTAAACATAAAGAAACCTATGACTACCATTATTCATAAAGCTCCAGAAAACACTAGCAACATCTGGAACCATATTGGTAGCAACAGCTCTTACTAATTCTGGATCATTTGCAGCTTTAGTAATTGTTGCTGAGTCAGCTACACCATATTTTTCTTGAGCAGCTTGTACTAACATTTTACCAAAGCCCATATATTTCTGATAAGTAGGGTTGTTGTAGTTAGTATAGTTACTGTCAGGAGTATCACTGCTATGACCTGTCTCACGCCATTTTAGAAGATCTGCATATGCAAGACCACCTTCTTTGATCATCACTAAAGCAGAAGGTACTTTTTCATATTTGCTCTGGTTTGCAGCAGCAGCTTGAGGTGAAACATCAGCAGTTTGCCCTGTTTTGATATCTCTGTAGTATGCAAGATTTGGATCTCTTGTACCATCAGCTGTCTTTTTACCATAAAGTATAGCTTTGATTCCTGGAATCTCTGTGTCTGTTGAGTGAGTTGCGATCACACCTAAGACAGCTGGGATAGGAATATCAAAATTATTTTTTTGTTCTTTTTGACTTGGTAGTGCCACGGCGTTAAAGGCTGCTGGAGCCTTAGATGTATCCCATTCTGCTTCGATAGCTGCCATTTTTAGTGGTTGTACTCTAAAAGCATCAACACCGTTTGCATCACCGAAGATAATCGCAACTAAACATGTAATTAAGCCAAAACCTAAACCGATAGCGATAGATCTCTTAGCAAATGCTACATCGCGACCTCTAATCAAGTAAAATGCACTTATACCGATTACAAAGATTGCTGCAGTAGTGTATCCAGCAGTCATAACATGACCAAAGTTTGTTTGAGTTGTATGGTTAAGAAATAGATCTAATAAGCTAACTGTCTCCATTCTCATAGTCGCAGCAACAAATTCAGAGCCTACTAGATGCTGCATGTAGCCATTTGCAACTAAGATTAGTAAAGCTGAAAAACTTGAACCAATTGCTAGACAAAATGTTGATAGTAAATGTTGTTTTTTTGTAAGCTTATCCCAACCAAAGAAAAATAAGCCAGCAAATGTAGACTCAAGCATAAATGCTGCTAAGCCTTCAATAGCTAAAGTGTACCAAAAATGTCACCTACTGATTGAGAGTAATATGACCAGTTAGTACCAAATTCAAATTCCATGGTTAGACCGGTAATAATGCCTAAAGCGAAGTTTATTCCGAGTAATTTACCCCAAAACTTCACCATATCTTTATAAACTTCTTTACCTGTTCTTATGTACATTAGCTTCATTGTGAAAATGATCCACGTCAGACCTAAAGTTAGCGGAACAAATAAGAAGTGAAATGATGCTGTTAAACCAAACTGCAATCTTGCTAAGTCAACAGACATGGGCGTTGGTAACATATTTATTTTCTCCTTATAGTTCAAGTAACTAAACGTTATTAAATTTTCTAAAAAGAAAGTTGGAAGAAAAAATAGACTGATCTTGGTTGTAGTCACTTTTTCTCACCTTTAATTATGCAGTTCAAATTGTAACATATTAATTGAATAAATCAAAAAATAAATTCCGCTAAAAGCATTGAAAATAAAGGATATTAGTATACTAAAATGGTATAGATTAAATATGCTGGAATAATAACGTTTTGGATTTATGTTAGTTTCACGCTATAATGCGCCATTATAATTTAATTAGTTATTTATGTTAACTTAAGTTTTTGATGAAAAGAAGTTTTCTTATATTTATTTTTCTATTATGTTTTGGTGAAATTTTTTCCAAGGAATATAATATTTCAGATTTAATTAAAGACAATACATATAAAGGAGCAAAAATTAATAAATTAAAAGCAAACAAAAGTTATCTAGAAAAAATTTTAGCACAATATAAAGAATATGAAGATGGGCAGGGTAATTTTGAAACTAAGGATTATGCGCGAGACTCAATCGATAGTTCTAGTGATAATATTTTAGACAGTAATTCTCAACAACTTCAAAGTTCAGTAAAAGCTGGCTTTACTAAATCTACTATTTCTAGAGATTCTGGAAATTCTGGAAATTCTGGAAATTCTGAAGGTTCTAGCGATTTGAAGATGGTTAATTTTTTGAAAAATCTAGAAACTTTTCAAGATAAGTTAGCTAATTCAGAGCAAGAGTTAAAAACTTCTACAGAGGAGACAGCTAAGTTAAAACAAAGTTTAGAAATTTTTAATAAACAGATAGCTGAATTACAAGATAAATTAGTTGATCTTGAAGAAGAGAGATCTAACTTAGAGAATCAATTAGAAGGATATAATGAATTACGTGATCAACATTATGAATTGCAATATCAGTTAGATAAAATGAATAATGAATCATCTGAATTAAAGGCTCATTTAGCTGAGTTGGAGAAGATATCCAATGATCCAAAAGGAAATTCAGGTAAGAAGAAGGCTACAACCGAGAAAGGAAATTTAGAAAAAATAGATAAAAAGTTAGCTAAACAGGAAATTGATATAAAGTTGAGAAGAGAAGCTATTGAAAGAGGGATAAAACAGTTCACTAGGAAGGAGCAAGATGTAAACTTTAAAAAAAGTATTGTTGAAGGTGAATTTAAGAAATTGACTAGGAAGGAGCAAGATGTAAATTCTAGAAGGGGTATTGTTGAAAGAAAAGCAAAACTGTTAGCTAAGAGAGAAAATGAGATAAAACAAAAAGAACGAATTATCAAAAAATCGCGAAAGCATCTAAATAAACTTAAAGACAATTATGGAAAAGCACAATTGTTAGGTATAGGAGATAGCAAACCAAGCTCTGTAAATAGTAAATTAAAAACCTTAGACTCATTACATAAAAAATCACAAAAATTGATAATAGAAGTAGTTTGAAAACATTAAATATGTCAGAAAATTGGAATACAAAAAGCTTTGGTCTAGCTGATTTATTTGGGGATGCTGATAAATTTGGTTACACAACGAAACCTATGCAAGGGAAGGTCTCCTTAGGGAAAAACAATATATGTAAACCTGTTATGGATTGGCAAAGTGATCAAAATATACGATATGGTGAGAAGATTTCTTCAGTTACTCCAGTAAAAAATTTAAGTAATGAATTTAAAAAATATTAAGTTTAAATATGGGAAAAAAATTAGTATTATTTTTATTGGTGTAATTATTCTAGCATCTGTATTTTTTTACATTAAAAAGTCAGATCATGTTACAGCTATAAAAGAGAGAGAAAATTTTAAAAATAAATTACCGATAGTTGTTGAAGTTGAGAGTCTTAAAGAACAAGACTCGTATCATGAATTAGATTTATTTGGAAAAACTAGTGCTTATGAGGTGTTTACTATAAAAGCTAAATCATCAGGAGTAGCTCAAAATATTACTTTTCCCCTCGGGACTTTTGTGAAGAAAGGAGATTTATTGTTATCTTTTGATACAGAATTAGTTGATTCTAAAATAGAAATACAAAAAGAAATATATGAAACTAAATATAAACAAGCTGAAGCAATGAGAAAGTTATTAGACAAAGGTGCTGCTAGTAATCTTGAATATAGTAAGTTTAGATTAGATTATTTGAATAATAAACAAAAATATTATGAACTGTTAGATGAAAAAGAAAAAAGTTATATATTGTCGCCTACTAATGGTATAGTAGAATCTAAATCGGTATCTGAAGGCGAGTATATAGCTACTAAAGATAAGATTGCTACTATAGATAATATTGAAAAAATTATAATTTCTTTCGATATGGAAGAGGATGATTATAGAAAATTTAAAAATAGTAAAGAAGCTATTATTGAGGCATATGTTCAGTCTATAGATAAATTGATTAATGTAGACGCTTTTGAATCTTCTGAAATCTCTAAAGATGGTAGCCATTCAGTGCATATTAAAGGTGTGGTATCTAATACTGATAGAGAATTACTTCCTGGTTTATTTGTCAAGATCAGAGTATTTTTTTTAGATGAAAATAAAATGATGTTAGTACCTAAGCAATCTGTATTTATGGATGATGATCAATATTTTGTGTATAAATATAATAATAGTAATGCAGAAAAAGTTTTTGTAGAAGTAAATAAGTCTTACAATGATTATTTACAAATATCATCCTCGTTAGGTAAAAATGATAAAGTTATTGTTGCTAGTAGTAGAAGATTATATCCAAATGCTAAAGTAAGCTTAGAAAAATGATGAAAATTTCAAGGTTATTACAACATGGTAGTGTTTTCATTGTAATTAATCTAATTATATGTTTACTTGGTATATATTGTTATTCGAAGTTAAAAATTAAATTAATCCCTGAATTACCAGTGTCAAGTATATATGTGACAATTAATAACCCGGGAGTAAAAGCTCAGCTTATTGAAAAACAAATAACAAAACCAATAGAGGAAGTTTTATCTACCGTAGATGGTCTTATCAATTAGTTCGTTTAGTGAAATTGGTGAAAGTAAAATAGAACTAAATATTAAATCTGGTAGAGCTATCCAGAACTCAGTCAATGAGATTAGGGATTTAATTTCTAAGAATAAGAATATTTTACCTGAGGGTACTAAAGAGCCTATAATTTCAACTGATAGTTTTTTATCTAAGCCCACCATGTATGTCTCTATATACTCTTGTAATGGTAAAGAGATATCAAATTCTGAGATTGTTAATATAAAACAAAAATTAAAGTATGTAGATGGCTATTCTAAAGCTATTGTTTTTGGAAATAAAGAAAAAACACTTTATGTTAGTGCTTTAATTGATAGGATATTTAAATATGATATTTCTGTTGATCAGTTAGTGGCTGATTTGTCACAGGCAAATTCTAATTTTTCTGGTGGCAAAGTTTCTAATAACTATAAAACTGAATATATTTCTTTTAACAGATTTGTAAATCTTGTAGAAGATTTTGATAATATTGAAATTGATAGTAATGGAGTAGCAGTTAAACTAAAAAATATAGCTAAAATAGAGTTTAAAGACAAAGAAGAATCTAGTTTTGCTTATGGGAATGAAAAGAAGGTATTATTACTAGGGCTTTTTGTTAAAAATGGTTTTAACCCCGTAGACTTCTCAAAAAATATAAATAAATTCATTTAAAATTACTCTAAAACAAATAGTGATATAAAGTTTGAAATAATTATTGATGAGAGTAAAGATGTATTGAAAGCTTTTGATGATACTACTCATTCTTTAATAGAAACAATTATATTAGTATCAGTGATAGTGTATTTGTTGATTGGGTCTTTGCGTTACTCGTCAATAGCTATACTTGCTATACAAGTGTCTTTGTCAGGTAGCTTTATAGCACTTTATTTATTTGGTTATACAATTAATAACGTTACTATGCTCGCGATGGTATTAGCTATTGGCTTAGTTGTTGATGATTCAATAGTTATTATAGAGAATGCAGAACATTATTATAATAAAAATAATAATGCACTTGAGAGTATAAGCAAATCTATTTCAAATTTATTTGTATCGGTGCTAGTCTTGATGTTGACATTGGTTGTAATATATATACCGTGTATATTTATGCAGGGAGAAATAGGAAGAATTTTACAAGAGTTTGCTTTAACTATTGCATCTTCAATGCTTATATCATTTCTAGTGGCTTTTACTTTAACTCCAGTACTTTTTTAAAATTAGCAAAAAGATCTGGCAATAATTTTGTAATTAAAGTATTAATACATTATTTAAGATTATAACTAAATTATATGTGAAAACTTTGATAAAAGCTATAAGAAAACCATTGTTATTTATAGTCATGATTTTTTTAATTACATTTTTTGGATTCTACTTTGCAAAAACAAAATTGAGAATTGAAGTTGAGCCATTTGAAAAAAAGATATGATTATTATAGAGAATACTTTTGCACCAAATACAAGTTTAAAATACATTCATGCATATATGCAGAAAATATTTAATATTATAAAATCAGATTGTAATATTAAATCCTCTTTAATGATAGAGGAGTCGCCTGTTTCAACAATTTGATTAACTTTGCAGGACCGATCAAAATCTGAGGAAACTCTAGATAATATAAATGACAAGCTAGCTAAAATTTCTGTTGGTGGAGATGTTTCTGCTAAAATTGCTCAGAATAAAATGCTGGAAGTGCATCAGGGTCTTATGAGCTAGATTTTTACATTAATAATTCCAAATCTCCAAAAAATCTACAGACAGTTCTATCTATTATTAATGAAAAAATGATTAATATTTTTGATGACTTTTATACAATTTCACCAGGAATCGTCCAAGATATTGGAGTAAATTGTAATAAAAATAAATTATTCAAATACGGGATAACTGAAAAAGATTTTGCTGATCTTTTGGATATATTTCTTAATCAACGTAAAATAGAAGTTTTTGAAGAAGGAAATAATGTTTATGATATAGTATTTAGATTAGATGATAGTGCTTCAAAAGATTTGTCTAAGATAGAATCAATTAGTATAAAAAATCAAAAAGATGGTGAAAGTAACGTACAACTCAGACAAGTTTGTGATATTTTTAAATCAAGTGCTCCTAGTAGTATTTTTAGGTTTAACGAGCAGTTTTCTCTAAATGCGCATGCAGTTACTAAACCGAATGTTGAACTAAACCAAGCCATTAAGTCTATTGAAGAAATAAGTGATAACTTACCTGATGGTTCAAGTATTTCATATTCTGAAAAAACAAAAACTTTAATAGAGTTATCAGAATTTTTCACTTTGTTTATATTAGTGGCACTAATTGGTCTTTATTTGTTAATGTATGCTAGATTTAATAGTTTCCTAATGCCTGTTATAATCCTAGGTAGCGTGCCTGTTTGTATAAGTTTTAGTTTATGGGGATTATATTAATAGCTGGTAGTTTTAATATTTATACGACTTTATCTTTGGTTACTCTAATGGGTTTAATGACAAAACATTGTGTTTTATTATGTAGTGCGATAGGTAACTGTCAAAAATCTGGGCTTAGTCTCATAAGCTCTATTATAAATGGTTCAAAGTCTAGAATTAGAGCTATTATAATAACTACATTAGCTATGTCGATAGGATTAATTTCTTTATTTTTTGATAATGGGAATTATGCTAATAGTAGATTTCAAATTGCAACAATTTTAGTGATGGGAATAGTTTTTGGTTCTATTTTAGTTTTGTATTCTTGTCCAATATTATATTTTCTGCTTAAGAAGGATAAATCTAAAATGTCTAATTATAAGCAACTATAATATATTTAGCTGAGATTTTAAGGGGTTGCACAATCATACAATTAAAATAGTTTATTTAAACAACATGTTTTGAATATTGGTCATCTGTAAATAAGCACTTATGGAGTTATAATACTTTTTAATAGTAACTCAGTTATTTTAGAATATTTATTTTCTCAACAGCCTTTCTTGTATCAAATTAATAGAGTTTTTATAATATACGTTATTTAATATTGTTGGTAATATTTAAAGTAATAGTCTATGACCAAGAACATGAATGTATTTGTTAAAAAGGCAAAGTCTACTATGTTGTAGAATAAATCTCCTAATTTTTCCTAACATTTTTTTAATTAATTTTTTCAAGAAGATCTTTTCATTAAATTCTTTTTTGTCGACTTTGATATAAATAGCATTTTCCTCTAAACAGATTATTGATTCATATATACCTTTTTGTTTTTGGAGTATCTGATTTAGATTTTCTTTTAGGTCGGATGTTAGTGTATCTAGCTTATAAACTTTTGAATTTAAATAAGTTGGCTCAGCCATTATCAAGCTAATCATAAACCAAGATGCTGATATAACTGTGCAGAAGATAAGCACACCGGTAATACCAAAGTGATGATAAGCAATACCACCAATCATACCACCAATAAAAAATACCAAAAAATTGGCAACTAGAGAATACTCCCATGGCTGTACCTTTTCTACCAATAGGAGCTATTTTTGATACCCATGAAGGTAAAAAAGACTCCAAAAAAGTAAATGCAGCAAAGAAAAATATCAGGATAATAGCTAGCAAAAAAATATGTTTGTAACTAACTACTAAAAGTACTAGGCATATCCCTAGTAATGCCACTGCAATAATAAAATACTTTTTTATTTTGCGTTGTACTTCGGCAATCATCACAAAAGGGAACATTAAACTAAAAGAGATAATTAAAACTGGTAAGTATACTAACCACTGATAGTTAGCAGCTATGTTAAGGATATTTGTCAAGATTGGCGGAATTACTATAAATAGTGCTGTTAGCGTGGCATGAAGAGCGAATATACCATAGTTAAGTTTAAGTAATTCTTTGTGGAAAATTACATCTTTGATTAGTCTAAAAACTGGTTTTGCTTCATGGTGGAAGCTTGGAGCTTTTGGTGTAGGTATCTTTGTAAGCATGAAAATGCTTATTGTACCAAATACTGCAGTAAGCCAAAAAATTCCTGATAAGCCTATAATACTATTTAGGATAGAGCTAAACATCATTGCTACTAAAAATGAGAAACCAATCGACATACCTATTAAAGACATCGCTTTGAGGCGATTTTCTTCTTTAGTTGAGTCAGCTACAAGAGCAGTTAAGGTACTGCCTATTGCACCAGCTCCTTGGATTGCTCGACCAATGATTATACCAAATATAGTGCTTGAGCAGGCAGCAACCATACTACCAATTATGAAAAGTATTAATCCTACAAATATAATTGGTTTACGCCCAAATTTGTCTGATAGGATGCTTAGCACAATTTGTAACATAGCTTGGCTTAATCCGTATACTCCAAGCGCTAGTCCTATTAAAAATGGTGTAGCATATTCTAGATGGTTTATATACAAGCTAAAAATAGGAAAGATTATAAATAAACCAATCATTCTAAAGCTGTATATTAGTTGATATATTTACTGTTGTTTTAAGTTCGTTGTTGTACATTGTAGTATAATTGATTTAGTAAACTAGGTATGAGTATAACTAATACTTTTTTACATTTAAACAAATAACATATTAGTTTAATGAGAGTTTTTTTTTTTTGATATCTACTATATAATCTATTAGCTTGGTAAAGTATAAGCTTAAATATTAAGTGTTATATTTTAGTTTTAAATTAAAAGGGAATGTATTCATAATGAATTGGAAAAAATACTTGCTAATATTGTCTAGTGTAATTGGAGCTATGTCTTTATCTAGTTGTAAAGGCAGTATCTGGAATCCTATGGGTGTCATTACAGCACAAGAGAAACAACTGCTTATCTTTGCAATCGTTCTTATGCTTTTTGTAGTTGTACCGGTTATAATCTTGACTCTTTGGTTTGCTTGGAAGTACCGAGATGGTGCTAACGCTGAGTACCGACCAACTTGGAGTCATAGTAATAAGCTAGAGATAATCTGTTGGGGTGTGCCATTTATAATAATTCTGATATTAGCAATTGTTACATGGAAAACTACACATTCGTTAAGTCCGTATAAACCATTAGAGTCTGACAAAAAGCCTGTTGAGATAGACGTGGTAGCGTTAAATTGGAAGTGGGTGTTTGTTTATCCAGAGTATGACATCGCTACTGTTAACTACATTGAGATTCCTAAAGATCGTCCAGTTAACTTTAAGATAACTTCGGCAGCACCGATGAACTCATTTTTTATACCAGAGTTAGCTGGACAGATTTATGCGATGACTGGTATGACTACGCAGTTACATTTGCTAGCAACTCATGAAGGTAAGTATAGAGGTTTCTCAGCAAATTATACTGGTATAGGTTTTGCTGAGATGCAGTTTTATGCAAAAGTTACGAGTCAGTCTGATTTTGATAAATGGGTTAAAGAAGTTAAAAATGGTAAACATCAGTCTTTAACATGGGATTACTTCTGGAACGATCTTGTCAAAGATTCTATAAATAATCCAGTAGCATACTATTCTCATGTTGATAAGAACTTATTTAACGATATTGTTATGTACTACATGATACCAAATTATAATCCAGGAGATATGGCGAATAATATGTCTAGCATGGGTATGCATATGTATCACAATATGTAGAGTTAGTACAATATGTAGAGTTAGTAATAAGTAGTAGTTTTAAATAGGAGACAAATATGCTAGAAGCATTAATTGGAAAACTAAGTAATCCACATTTAGTGTTTCCATACCTATATGAACCAGTAAGCCAACAATTAATCATATTGTCGATGTTTATTGGTATCGTATTTACAGGTGTGGCACTATTAGGTGGTATTACATATTTTAGAAAATGGCGGTACTTATGGAGCGAATGGTTTACCACTATCGATCATAAGAAAATAGGCACAATGTACACTATAGTTGCGTTGGTTATGATGTTTCGTGGCTTTGTTGATGCTGCGATGATGAGGACTCAACAAGTATTAGCAGCTGGTGATAGTACGGGGTATCTAATTCCTGAGCATTTTGACCAAATCTTTACTGCTCATGGTGTAATTATGATTTTCTTTGTGGCGATGCCATTGATATTTGCACTAATGAACTGGGTAATTCCTCTACAGATTGGTGCTAGAGATGTTGCATTCCCGTATATGAACTCTTTAAGTTTCTGGTTATTTGTTGTCGGTGCGATGTTGATAAACATTTCATTATTAGTTGGTGATTTTGCCCATGCTGGATGGCTGGCTTATCCACCATTCTCAGAAATGACCTATAGCCCTACAGTAGGTACTGACTACTATATATGGGGTCTGCAAATAGCAGGTATTGGTTCACTAATGACTGGTATTAACTTCTTTGTAACTATTATTAAAATGCGTTGCAAGGGTATGACTCTTATGAAGATGCCTATCTTTACTTGGGCTTCTTTATGTTCGGTTATCCTTGTAATTGCTGCTTTCCCAGTTTTAACTGTGACTTTAGGGTTATTAACTTTAGATAGATATTTTGGTACTCACTTCTTTACTGTTTCAGGTGGTGGTGACCAAATGATGTATGTTAATTTAATTTGGATTTGGGGTCACCCTGAGGTTTATATTCTTGTGTTACCTATGTTTGGAGTGTTTTCAGAAGTTGCTGCAACTTTCTCGAAGAAACCACTTTTTGGTTATACGACAATGGTTTGGGCAAGTATAGTTATTACTATCTTGTCATTTGCTGTGTGGTTACATCATTTCTTTACAATGGGTGCAAGTGCAAATGTTAATGCCTTCTTTGGAATTATGACAATGATTATTGCAATTCCTACAGGCGTTAAGATCTTTAACTGGTTATTTACAATGTATAAAGGTCGTATTACATTTGCAACGCCGATGATGTGGTTGATTGGTTTTATGATAGTTTTCTCTGTTGGTGGTATGACAGGGGTGCTACTATCTGTACCTGGCGTTGACTTCCAAATGCATAATAGTGTGTTTTTAATTGCACACTTTCATAATGTGATTATTGGTGGTGTTGTATTTGGTGCTTTTGCGGGTCTTACTTTCTGGTTTCCGAAAATATTTGGTTTCAAATTAAATGAACGCTTAGGTAAATACGCTTTCTGGTGTTGGCTAGTGGGCTTCTTTGTAGCGTTCATGCCTTTATATATTTTAGGTACTATGGGTATGACAAGAAGATTGTATCATTATAGTGCATCTACAGGCTACCAATCATTACTTATAGTTGCATGGATTGGAGCTTTAATTATTGGTTTAGGTATTTTCTTCCAAGTGCTTCAAATTATTGTAAGTATTAAGCAGAGAGACCAAAACCGTGTTGGTGCTGATGCTTGGGAGTATGGTCGTACACTAGAGTGGAGTATACCTTCACCAGTACCTTTCTATAATTTCTCTCATGATCCGGTAGTTGAAGAGCGTGATGCATATTGGGATCACAAACAAAAAGGCCTAAATATAGATAATACTCTGGTAGGCACTATGAAAAAATATGAAGATATACATATGCCAAAAAATACAGCTGTAGGTGTTATTATTGGAGCATTCAGTTTTGTGTTTGGTTTTGCTGCAGTGTGGCATATTTGGTGGCTCGCTGTTGTAGGTGCTGTTGGTATCATTGGTACTGTGTTGTATAGATCATTTGATTATGATATCGACTACTATGTCAAGGCTGATGAAGTTAAAGAAGTTGAAGATAGATATAATCAACAAGGAGAGTTACAAGTATGAGTACAGTAACTGCAGAACATAACCATCATCACGAACATCATTTTGATGGTTCAAAGAATATTTTTGGTTTTTGGATATATATTATGAGTGACTGTGTGCTTTTTGCGACATTATTTGTAGTGTTTGCAGTATTTCATAAGCACACTTTCGGCGGCCCTAGTGCACAGGAGCTATTTAGCCTACCATATGTATTTGTTGAAACAATGCTACTATTAATAAGTAGTTTTACATTTGGTTTAGCTATGCTTAACCGTAACTCTGAAAATATTAATCATGTGGTTAAGTATTTATGGATTACTTTATTTTTAGGTTTAGGATTCATATTAATGGAAGTACATGAGTTTTATGGGTTAGCTATCGAAGGTTATACTTGGTCTTCAAGCGCATTCTTATCATCATTTTTTACATTGGTAGGAACCCATGGTTTGCATGTTAGTATAGGTCTTATCTGGATTGTGAATATGATATTCCAGCTTAAGAAGTATGGTATGAATCCTATGGCTAATACTAAGCTTACTTACTTAGGATTATTCTGGCACTTCTTAGATATCGTATGGATATTTGTATTCTCAATTGTTTACTTATTAGGAGCAGTGTAATATGGTTAAAGAACACTTATATGACCATGATACAGGTGCTGCATACGGTACTAATAAAAGCTATATACAAGGCTTTGTGTTATCTGTAGTTATTACTACAATAGCTTTTGCCTTAGTTGGATTTAAGCTTTTATCGCCAGTGGCTTTATGTGTAGCTGTAGCAATATTAGCAGTAATACAACTTTTTGTACAATTAGTGTTTTTCTTGCATTTAAGCACAGATTCAAAAGCACGTTGGAACCTAGTAAGTGCAGTGTTTGCAATTTTCATAGTTCTAATTGTAGTTGCTGGTACTATGTGGATCATGTTTGACTTACATGACATGATGATGTAATTTTCTTTTTTTAAATATTTTTCTTACTATGTATTTCAAAAGATACCTTCAATTGGCTAAGCCAGGTATTATTTTTGGTAATCTTATTACTCTTACAGGTGGTTTTTTATTAGCTACACATCGAGAAATAGGTTTTGAATATCTGCCTTTGTTTGTCTATGTAATGATAGGTGTTGCATTAATGATTGCGTCAGGCTGTGTTTTTAATAATATTTATGATAAAGATATTGATAATAGTATGACACGCACGCAAAAGCGTCCTTTAGTTACTGGAGATATTTCTATAATTCAAGCAACTATATATGGGTCGCTACTGCTTATATTAAGTTATTTAGTTTTATATTATTTAGTAAATCTATTAACATTATGGATTATAATTATAGGTTTTATAGTTTATGTTGGTGTCTATACAGTTTCAAAACGCTTAACCATACATGCTACAGTTTTAGGCGGTATCTCAGGAGCTATCCCTCCAGTAGCTGGTTATACAGCTGTGGTTAATGCTTTGGATTACAATGCTTTAGCTTTATTTTTAATCCTATTCTTTTGGCAGATTCCGCATTCGTATGCTATAGCAATGCTATATATGGATAATTATAGCAAAGTTAAGTTGCCGATGCTTCCTCTAGTCAAAGGCATAACATATACTAAAAAAATTATACTATTTTATTTAGTACTGTTTGTGGTCTCATGCGCTTTACCAGGACTGCTTGGTAGTGCAGATTTGTTATCGTTTGTTGTGTGTATGCTTGTAGCGCTATTTTGGTTATATAAATCTGTACTATCTTATAGAAAAGATACAGACAGAATTTTTGCTAAAACTGTATTTAAATTCTCGATCATTGTTATTACAGCTATTTGTCTGACTATGGGTTAGTGATAGTTAATTTAATAATAAAAAATTGTATTAAAAATATTTACTAATAAATATCTTTCTAAAAGCCAATAAATTAGGTTTTGGTAATCTACAAATTGAAAAAGGTTATCAATATATAAGAAAATAAAGCCAGCTGAGTGGAGTCGAAACCTTGTTTTGCAAAGCTCGAGAGGAATCCATTTGGATAGACTTAATCTTGTGCGACTAAAAATAGTCTTTTAAAGATAGATATTTCAAAATAGATTAATACAAGTGTATTATTAAAGATCTATGTTTAGGCTTTTAGCAATAGCTTTGAGTTTTTTCATTGTCTCAGGAAGCTTTCTAATTGCAATCCATTGTTTGGCAAGTTCACTGTCTTTGTAGGCAGGATAGCCCATATGGCTTTCACCAGCAGGAACATCCCACATAACTCCAGCTTTACCACCAATACACGCGCCATTTCCAATATTTGTATGATCTTTGATGCCAGCATTACCCGCGATTATAACACCATCACCTATGGTGACTGAACCACTAATACCGGCTTGTCCACAAATCATACAACCTTTGCCGATAATTACATTGTGACCTATCTGAACCGATTGAACAGTTTGAGTATAACCTACAAAAATGTCCTATGATGGTTCTGTCGCGGATTGTCACACTTGGCCAAATAATACAGTTAGTACCAATTTTTGCATCGTTGTAGATACATACGTTGGCATATATAATAGTATTATCTCCGATCTCGATATTTTTACCGATATACGCCCCTGGTCCAATAGAGACATTTTTACCAATTTTAGCAGTTGGGTCTATTACAGCTTTTTCATGGATACCGTTTTGTTCTGGGTATGGTACAGAGAAAAGCTCTAATATTTTAGCCATAGCTAAATCAGCATTATTGACTACGATTAGAGGTTTATCATTTACTTGTGCTAATTCATCACTGATTTTTTTACTTACAATAACAGCAGCAGCTTTTGAATTTTGCCAGAGCTTAATATGTTCTTGTTTATAAATAAGAGTTAGATCATTTTCTTTTGCTTGTTCAGCATAATTAAGCCCTGAAATAATAACTTCAACACTTGGCTCATTGATTAATTTTGCATCTAAATGCTGAGATATTTGTTTTAGAGTGTATTGCAAACACTTTCTCCCGAATTTAATTCGTATCAATCAAGCATAGCAGATTAGAAGATATTTTTACAGCAATCTTTGAATTTTAGCCACCGACACCAAAGTCAGTATTACTGACAAGTATTTCAAATTGAGGATCTTGAAATAGCTGTTTATATTCTTTTAAAAACCAGCTTTTAAATTCCTCATCAGCTTTAATGGCAGTAGTGTTATTTACATATAGGTTCAAAGTAATATATTTGAAGTATCTCTTAGCAATTTCAATATCTTTTTTGATAATCTCTTTGGTTTGTCCTTTGACACCTATTAATAAACACACAGAGTCAAAAAGTTGACTTAATTGTTGGGGTGAATCATGATAGGAACCTTTGTTAAGGAGTTTCTCCCTAAAATCATTATTAAAACTCTCTAATCCTGTTTTTATAAAGATGTCAGTCTCAAATATATCTTTAATTTTATGTAGATGGTCTTTATACATCCAGTGTGCTTCAACGAAAAGCAGCTTGATATTTTTTTTCTTTATTATTTTTTTGATACGCTGTTTGGTTGCTTGAGGAAGTTCAAAAACATTATCAGAATTGATTATTTCTAATATGCTAAACTCACCAGTAACGTTTTCTAAAACTTCAAAATTTATAGCATTGATCTCATTGATATTTCTAGAGTTGTTTAAAATATAGTCACAAAATGTACATTTACCATAAGCACAAGGACGACTTTTAAGCAGGACAATCTCTCTTTTATAGTTATGTACATTTGTGATTTTACTATAACGATCCATTATTAATATACTCCTGTGCCTGAATTAAGGCTAGCTCATCGGTGTTTAATTCTTTAGTTACTCTAAAAAGGCCATCTAAGCATTGTGTCACTGCTTTAAGAGTTTCTTCTAGGCCTTTACCTTTTAACAGATAACTTAAAAACATCGCTGCTGTAATATCACCAGAGCCGCTAACCTTAGATTGAACTTTGTATTTAGGAGATTCAAGATATGAGAAGTTATCATGTTGGTATATAGCTATACCAGTTTTATCGTTACTAAACGAAACACTAGTTATGATTATTACTTGGTTATGGTTGTCTGTTTTGCTAATGAGTTTTTTGCAAGCTGTAATAATATTATTATAATTGCCTATCTGAAAATCACTCAAAATACTAAGCTCGAATAGATTAGGTGTAATAATATCGGATAAAGGTAATAAGTGACTTAAAAAAATATTAGGATGATCAGCAGATGCAAAAATATGCCCATTTTCATCTTCATCATACTTGTCACCAAAGACAGGGTCGCAGCAATATAAACTGTTGCTGTTTAATTTTTTAAGCTCTACAACTGTATTTGCAATAACCTTGGCAATCTCTAGATTACCAATATACCCAGATAAGATGGCATTTTGTTGCGCTAAAAAACCATTTACTATCATACCATTGATAACATTTTGGATATCTTCAGTACTAAAGAAAGATCCTTTATAAAAATCATACTGAGTATGGTTTGAAAGCTGTACTGTGTATATTGGTGAGACTTCTATCCCAAGCTTTTGCATTGGGAAACTGCTGCTTTATTACCGGCATAACTGTAGGTCACATGTGACTGAATAGATAATACTTTAGGGATTTTAGAAGACATTGATAGTTATATACCTAAGTTAGTTTGGATGTTTGCAAGTAGATCTACCGATGCTTGCTTATCACCAAGCTTACCTATTTTGATAAATAAATTGATAGTGTCTTTGTTATCTTTAACAAGTCTAATAGCAAAACTATCTTCCCCAGACTTGTTAAAGAAATTTTTATCTGTAGCATAAGTATCAGTGATTTCAGCATGTTGACTATTGATAGTATTATTCTTTACACCATAGATATTACTGTTATTTAGTGCTAGTAGCGTAGCGTTATAAACGCTTTGTAAACTAGTATTATAAAGTTCAGCAGAAAATGTGCCGTTCACGAATCTGACAATAGAATCGCCAGCAGAGTTTAAATCATTATAAAGGCTAGCGTTATTTGAGCAGCTTACAAGAGTAAATGTAGCTAATATACAGGTAGCTAAAAGTTTAATTTTTTTCATTGTCGTGCTTCATTTATAGTTTAATGTTTAGATTTTATAATAGTATTTCTTTGTAAATTAACTATATCAGAGTTAAGCTCTTGAAAAACTAATAACAGACTCTATACTCTACAAAGGTACTTTGAGATTTTGGAGGAAATCTGTGTCAGTATATAATCATTTTCAAGAATTATTAGAATTTTTAAACAATCGTGTTGTTGGTCAAGAAAATCTTAATAAGCGGCTATTAATTGCTTTATTAGCAGGAGGGCATCTACTTGTGGAGGGGCACCTGGATTAGCTAAGACAACAGCTATTAAGACATTATCGGAGAGTATAGATTGCTCATATCATAGAGTACAATTTACCCCTGATCTTTTACCTGCGGATTTGACAGGTACAGAAATTTACATACCACAACAACAAAGCTTTGAATTTCAGTCTGGACCATTATTGCATAACTTATTGCTTGCTGATGAGATTAATAGGGCTCCTGCCAAGGTGCAATCTGCACTACTTGAAGCAATGGGCGAGAAGCAAATAACAGTTGGTAAAAAAACCTACCCACTATCTAATTTGTTTATGGTTATGGCAACACAAAACCCTATTGAGCAAGAAGGAACTTACCCACTTCCTGAAGCGCAATTAGATAGATTTATGCTGTTTGTTAAGGTTGAATATCCAGATCCTAAAACAGAGGCAAAAATCTTGGCTATAAGTCGCGGTAAGGCACTAGGACATAAGCTAAAACATCCTAATATTCACCAAGAAACTATCTTTAAAGCACAAAAAGAAGTGCTAAATGTCCAAGTTTCTGAGGCACTCGAGCAATATATTATTCAGCTAATATTAGCCACCAGAGATCCTGTAAAATATAATCAAAATATCAAAAAATGGATTGCATTTGGCTCTAGTCCTAGGGGTACTATAGCTTTAGATAGAGCGGCACGAGCACACGCGTGGCTTTCAGGTAATGATTATGTCTCTCCTAGTGATGTTCATGCGGTAATTTATGAAGTCCTACGCCGTAGGATATTATTAACTTTTGAGGCTGATGTTGATGGTGTAACTAGTGATGATGTTATTACCGAATTACTAAAGGCAGTGCCTATCCCGTAGAGATTAGTCTAGATGAAAAATTATAAAGGTGTCAAGCCTGATATCCAGGAGCTTTTAAGCTATCGCTACCAAGCTAAAGTACTAAAGCTATTTGCCAATCAAAGGGTAAATACCACTAATGCTGGCAATAATGTTTCTAAGACTAAAGGTCGTGGTATGGATTTTGATGAGGTTAGGCATTATCAAGCAGGTGATGATATACGTTTGATGCATTGGGCTTTGACTGCAAGACTTGGTAAACCATATACCAAAGTTTACCATGAGGAGCACGAACGTAACCTTTATTTTATTTAGATCAAAATACTACAATGAATTTTGGTACTAAAGAGTGCTTTAAGAGTGTTAAGGCAGCAAATATTTTAGCTTTGCTTGGCTTTGGAGCGTTAGATGCGCATGATAAAGTTGGAGGTATTATTTTTGATGATAAAAGCTAGAACTTTTATACTGCGAAACAAGATAAGTCAGCTTTAGTGAAAATGTTTAATTTTGTTGCTAGTGATACCAAACAATATCAGCTAAATTCAGATAAAAAGCTTGCTGATGCGATAAAGTTTCTTTATGCAAAAATTCGTAGTAATAGTGTTGTGATCGTGATTAGCGATTTCAGTAGTTTTAATCAAGAAGCAAAACAATATCTTAAGCTTTTAAGTGCTAAGAATGCCATAATCAATATTTTTAGTTATGATCCTATAGAAAAAGAATTACCAGCCTTAGATACTTATTATTTCAGTGATGGTAAGCGAAGAGTCGCTCTAGATACTGCTAGTAAGCAGCAAAGTAGTATTTATAAAAATTTATATCAAAATAGATACACTGAGATAAAAGATTTTTCGCGTAAGAATAAAACAGGCTTTATTGAAGTAGCAACAAATGATGATTTAATTAAAACAATAAATTATGGGATAGCTAGCTATGCAAACTAATAATCTTTTAGCGCAATTAAAGGATATTTATTTGCCAGAGAAAGTTTCTAAATGGTGGCCATTAGCCTATGGCTGGTGGCTACTTTTAGCAATAGTTATCTTGGTTATTATCTTTAGTTTGGTATTTTTACATTTGCGCAAAAAACAAAGCGGTATAAAGACTCAATAATAAATGATTTTAGAAAGACTATCGAAAATACTTATCAGCAAAAGCCTAGAGAAGTTCTACAAGATATTTCGGTATATCTAAAAAGAGTAGCTTTGCAAAAGTTTCCTAGTGAACCAGTTAAAACCTTGCACAGTCAGCAATGGCTTGAATTTTTAGATGCAAAACTTAAGCAACAAAATTTCAAAAATACTAAAGCTAATATGCTTGAGAATAGCTATAAGCCAGTTGGGCTAGATAGAGCGACATTGAATGAAATTATGGCTGTGGCAGAACAGTGGTTAAGGAGAGTTCTATGATAAATGTAGAATATCAGTGGTTTTTGGCTTTGATTATTTTACCACTTTTGGCTTATTGGTTGATCCCAAGAGCAAGGCAAGATGAACAGTTAGCTTTGAAAACGCCATTTTTTGAACAACTAGAATCTCAAATTGATAATGCTAGTAAATATAATTTCAAGAGGGCAAATTATCTTAAATATCTACTAAGCGCTATTTGGATACTTTTGATTATCTCAGGGTCAGGTATACAATGGTTAGGTAAACCGATTAGTTTACCTCAAAGTGGTAGAGATATAATCATGGCTATAGATTTATCTGGAAGTATGGCTATCCAAGATATGAAAAAACCTAATGGACAAATGGAGTCAAGGCTTGATCTAGTGATGCGTGTCGCTAATCAGTTTCTCGATACACGAAAGGGTGATAGAGTTGGTTTGATACTTTTTGGAACTAGAGCATATCTACAAACACCATTAACTTTTGATATTACTACAGTCAAAAAAATGCTTGATGATGCTAGTGTTGCTTTACCAGGACCACAGACAGCTATCGGTGATGCCATCGGCTTAGCGGTTAAAAAGCTCAAAAAATATCCTGGTGATTCTAAGGCTTTAATTTTACTAACTGATGGTAAGAATAATTCTGGTATACTACAACCACTGCAAGTGGCAGAAATTGCTAAACAGTATCATATAAAAATCTATACTATTGGTTTAGGTGGTGGTCAGATGATTGTTGAGACTACTTTTGGCCAAAGATTGATAAATACTTCTGAGGACCTTGATACAACTATCTTGGAGAAAATTGCTGTAATGACTGGAGGTAAATACTTTAGAGCACAAAATAGTAGTGACCTTAAGAAAGTATATGAGTCGATAGATAAACTTGAGCCAATAGAATCCAATAAAACTGTTGTTAGACCAGTGACATATTTGTATCCGTGGAGTCTTGGTTTAGCATTGATTTTGAGTTTTATGATGGCAGCTATATGGTTAAAACGCAGGAGAGGATTAAAATGACTTTTCATTTTTTAAGACCTTGGTGGCTTTTAGCTATTGTTCCTGCCGTGATCTTTGTGATATTGCTTTTGAAGCATTTATCACAAGCAAACGGCTGGGCTAAGTATTGTGATAGCCATTTATTAGAGCATATACTAGTTGGTCAGCAATCGGCACCAAAAAAATTACTTATACCATTGGTACTTTTGTTTATTTGGGTTGTCGCTATCTTTAGTTTGGCTGGACCAGTTTAGAAATACAAGGATGTGCCAGTTTACCAAAAAAACATATCAAGAGTTATAGCATTAGATGTTTCGCAATCTATGGATACTACAGATGTTTCACCAAGTAGGCTAGAGCGAGCTAAGTATAAGATATTTGACATTCTGCGTCGGATAAAAGAAGGACAAGTCGGTATGATAGTCTTCTCAAGTGAGCCATTTGTGGTATCACCACTTACTTAAGACGCTAATACTATTGAAAATCTTGTTACGGTAATTAACTCAGATATAGTTCCAGTACAAGGACATAATATCTATAAATCTCTCAAAAAATCAGCGCAGCTAATTGAGCAAGCTGGAGCACAGCGAGGACAAATAATTTTAATAACAGATTCATCACCATCTCTACAAGCAGTAAGTGAAGCAAAGCAGCTTGCACAAAAAGGAATAAAAATTGATGTTTATGCAATAGGAACTCCTATGGGAGGTATAGCTAAGGATGAAAAAGGTAATTATCTAAAAGATAGTCAGGGAAATATTCAATACTTTGGTATTGATTTAAATAAGCTTGAAGCCTTAGCAAGAGCAGGGGCTGGAAAATTAGTGACGCTAACAGCTAATAATAGCGATATTAAAAGCTTATTATCAGAACAGCAAGTAAGCACTACAAAAGAGTCAAAAGAGCAGTCAGCAAATATTTTCTGGCAAGATGAGGGTATATATTTTATATGGTTGGTGACTATTTTGAGTCTATTTCTTTTTAGAAGAGGTATTTTGGAGAGAGTATGTCGCTAAGAAAATTAATGGTTATTTTGTTACTAATGCCAAGTATTTGCCTAGCAAGTAAGTGGGATGATTTATGGTTGACAAAAGATCAACAGGGTATGAATTACTATAATAACGGTGATGTCAAAAAAGCTGCGCAAGCTTTTGAAAATAGTAATTGGAAAGGAGGTTCTTATTATAAAACTGGAGATTATCAAAAAGCTTATGAAGAATTTAAAAAAGACAGCTCAGCAAATGGGTTATATAATCAGGGAAACTCACTTACTCATCTTGGAGAGTACGCCAAGGCAATAGATGCTTATAAACAAGCTATCAAAAAAGACCAGATTTTGAAGATGCAAAAAATAATTTAGAGATTGCTAAAGAGCTAGAAAAACAACAAAAGCAACAGCAGAATTCACAAAATAATAATAAGGATAATAAGGATCAACAAGATCAACAAAACCAGAATGAGCAAGCTAAAATCGATCAGCGCCAAAAAGAACTTAATAATAAGGAAGCAAATAAGCTTTTATCAATGATAGATGATGATCCTGGTAGACTTCTTAAAAATAAATTTACACGTGACTACCGGAGAATGATAGGAGACAAGCGTGAAAACTAAGTTGTTTAAACTAATAAGTATATTTATACTACCAGTAGCTATTTTGAATCTAAGTTATGCTAATGTCGCAGCCAGTGTTGATAGAACTCATCTTGAAAAAGGCGAGACATTTGAACTAGTGTTGCATTTGTATAACTTTGATACACAACCAGATTTAGATGTTTTAGATAAAGATTTTACCGTCTACAATACTAGCACTAGTAGTAAAACCATTATTATCAATGGGCAACAGCGCTCTCAATTTAAAATGATTGTAACTCTTATGCCAAATAAAACTGGTAAGCTAACAATACCAGCAATCAAAGTTGGTAACCAAAGTACAAAACCGATAAGTATAGAGGTTGATAAAGAGCTCTCAAATGAGGAAGAGAGTAATTATCAGGATTTGTTTGCCATAAGCTCATTAGCTACAGATGAAACTTATGTTAATGTGCCAGTTTTATACACTTTGAGGCTATATTATGCAATACCTATTCTAAGCCTACAGCCTAAGCCGTTTGATATAAAAAATTCTGAAATAAAACAAACTAATCATAGAAAAACTTATCAAAAACGTATTAATGGTAAGATGTATGATGTTGTTGAAGAAAGCTTTTTGATAATCCCTAATACTACAGGAACTATACGTGTGCCAGCTATTGTTTTAGAAGCAACAATTCCAAATACTTTCGGGCAGCTAGGTACTCGAGTAAAATATTTCTCGACAGAGGCAAAACTTCTCAAGGTTAAATCGATTCCAAATGATATAAGTATCAATGATTGGTTTCCAGCAGCTGATGTGCAAATTAGCGATAATTGGTCTACTGACAAAAATATAAAAGAAGGTGAGCTTCTGACTAGAACTGTCAAGATTAAAGCAAAAGGCGTCTTAAGTAATGATATTCCAAAGCTAGAGTTCAAATCCTCTAATACTTTTAATGTCTACCCTGAAAAACCAGAGCTACAAGATATCGAGCAGGCTGATCAACTAACTTGTTGCTACCTATAAAATTGGTTATATGCCAGTTAAACAAGGCAAAGCAACTATTCCAGCAATCAAGCTTAAGTGGTTTGATGTTGACAATCATAAATCAAAAGTAGCTAGTATAGATACTAAAATTTTTGATGTTCAAAAAGGTAATATCCCAAACTCTAGTTTTGTTGCTAATGGTCAGCCATTATCTTCACAAATTGTACAAAAGATCGTTAAAGATACTTTTTGGCGTAATGTTGCCATAGGGCTTTTTATCTTATGGTTTATAACATTTATATTGCTTATAAAGTGTAAAGTCACAAAAAAATCACTACAGAAGCTGGTGAAAAGCAAGCTGATCTACATCAAAAAGTTACTGGCTTAAAAGAGATGAAAAAAGCTTGTACTAACAAAGATAATATTCAGCTACAAAGAGCAATTATTGGCTGGGCTAATACTCAAGTTGATAAGCAAATATTTTCATTACTTGAGGTTGCAGAAGTATTTCCACATCTAAAAGATATTTTAAAAGAGCTAAATGCTGCAATATATGCTGCAAAAGATTTTAACACTATCATGAGCTACTAAATTTAATCAGAAATACAACCAAAAGTGCTAAAACAAAATCTGATAATTTAGTTAAAGGTTTATATGAGTAGGTGATTATGAAAAAAATTTTATTAAGCATATTTATATTATTAGCTTTTGCTGTTTCAGCAAATTCACAAACTGTACTTATAACAGGTTTTGCTCCTTTTGGTGGTGAGAAGATAAACCCATCTTGGCAAGCAGTTAAACAAATTCCTGATAATATTGATGGGGCTAAAATCATCAAAAAACAACTTCTAGTTTCATTTAAGGGCTCTGTTGATAGGTTGGACAGCTTAATTAAAGAATATAACCCTGGATGTGATTATTGCTGTTGGCGAAGCAGGTGGTCGAGCGGCAATATCTATTGAAAGAGTAGCAATAAATGTTGATGATGCTAGGATTGCTGATAATGATAACTATCAGCCTAAAAATATCAAAATATCAGCAACTGGTGAAAATGCTTATTTCTCTAAGCTACCAATTTATTAAATTCAAGGGGCGATGTAAGTACAAGGTATTCCAGCATATATATCTGATACAGCTGGTACATACGTTTGCAACCATGTAATATATCACCTACTAGAAGTACTCAGCAAAGAATATTCTAATAAAATAGCTGGATTTATACATGTACCATACGCACCATAGCAGGTTATAGACAAAACAGATATGCCTAGTATGAGTACTGATGATACCGCACAGGCATTAAAAATAGCTATACAAACATCAATAACTAAGCAATAAGTAGTTTTATAAAAAAAAGACTGGAAATATGATTTAAGGATATTGCTGTTTATTTTATCATTTGTGCCATATATTAGTAGTTTTCGCTATTATGCCTTTTATGGGATTATCTACATCTAGTTATCTAAGCTGCTTCATCAATATTACTTATTAGTGCAGAAGGAATATTTGTAGTGTCTGTGATGCTTTTAGGTAGAGTGATAATTGATGTAATAAAAGCAGTAATAAAAAAGTCTTTAAGTCTGCATTTGCTAGCCAAACACCTATTAGTCGGACAAGGCATGTTATAGGTTTAGTGATGTTCTTTGCTAGTTTAATTTATTCGACTTTAATTACTAAGATGATACTGTTGTTTGATAAGGTTCAGCAGGTTGGTCAACTAAATATAATTGTTATTTTATTTAGTGGTGATATTATATTTATAGCTAGTTTCTTTGTCTTAGGTAGTGAGTTTATTAGCAAATTAAAAGCAGCATTTAAGTATCACAAATAATATTTTTGATTAAATTTAATTTTTTTGGAGTAACTATATTTGCGATGAAAGTAGAGTTTAGAGTTTTACAAACACAAGATATTAATCAAATGCTAGATATCTTAATTGCTGCAGTGGTCAAGGAATATAGTTTGCAAAAGACAATTGCAATTTTAGCGCCTACAGTTATTGCGAAACAACTTGATGATAAACTATGGCAAGATGGGCAAGACTCTTTTATACCGCATCATTGCGCTATAAATGCTAGAGAGTATAATCAATATAAAAATATCCCAATAATTATTACTGATAATTTATTTATCACAACAGGGTATGATGTTTTAATCAATATTATGGAAGTAGCTGTCGATCCACAGCGAGTTAAAGTCAAAGAGCTAAAAGAGTTTGTCTATCAAGAAGATAGAGCACTGCAAGCTTCGCGTAAAAAGTATGTTTACTATAAAAAATCTAACCTAGAGATAACTACCATTCAAGATAATTAAATATAGTTAGTAAGCTATAAGCGGATTACTTAATAATGCAACAACTAATATTATTTAATTAGTCAATAATAGTACTTTTAAGATAACTTTGCTAAAATTATTGGCATTAATTTTTTCTATAAACTTAGATATTTACGGCGTTATAAATGACTCAAGAAATGAATAAAAATTACAATCCTAAAGAAATTGAACAATCAAACTACCAAAACTGGGAAACAACAAGTAAGTTTGCTTGTGGTAATACTGATTCAAAAGATACTTATACAATAATGTTACCGCCTCCAAATGTCACAGGAACTTTGCATATGGGGCATGGTTTTCAGATGACACTTATGGATATCCTTATCCGTTACAACAGAATGTCTGGCAAAGATACTCTATGGCAACCAGGTACTGATCATGCAGGTATCGCTACACAAATGGTTGTTGAAAGACAGCTTAATGCTCAAGGGATCTTAAGACATGACTTAGGGCGTGAAAATTTTGTTAGCAAGGTTTGGGAATGGAAAGAGCTATCAGGTGGCACTATCACATCGCAAATGCGTCGAATTGGAGCATCTCCAGATTGGGATCGTGAGAGATTCACAATGGATGATGGTCTTTCTGATGCGGTTAAGAAATGTTTTATCAAACTATATGAAGATGATTTATCATATCGTGGTGAGAGATTAGTAAATTGGGACCCTAAACTAAAGACAGCGGTATCAGACTTAGAAGTTGCTCAAGTAGATAAACAAGGTTCGCTTTGGCATTTTGTGTACCCGATAGCTGATAGTGATGAGAAAATCATAATTGCGACAACTCGTCCTGAGACAATGCTTGGTGATATGGCAGTGGCAGTTCATCCCGAAGATGAGAGATATACGCATTTAGTTGGTCAGATGATAAATCTACCACTTACAGATAGACAGATTCCAATTATTGCTGATGATTATGTTGATAAAGATTTTGGTACAGGTTGTGTCAAAATCACTCCAGCTCATGATTTTAATGATTATGAAATGGGTAAAAGACATAATCTACCTATGCTAAATATCTTAACTGATGATGCGACTCTAAATACCAATGTACCATCAAAATACCAAGGCTTAGATAGATTTGAAGCGCGTAAACAAATAGTTGCTGATATGGAAGCTTTAGGTCTTTTAGATAAGATTGAGCCACATGCATTGAAAGTACCAACAGGTGATAGAACAGGCGAAGTGTTAGAGCCATATCTAACTAAACAATGGTTTGTCAAAGCTGATGTACTTGCAAAACCAGCTATCGAAGCTGTAGAGAAGGGTGATGTAAGATTTGTGCCTGATAACTGGAAAAACACTTATTTTGCTTGGATGAGAGATATTCAAGACTGGTGTGTATCAAGGCAGCTGTGGTGGGGGCATAGAATCCCAGCATGGTATGATGAAGATGATAATGTATATGTTGGCGAGGATGAAGCTGATATTAGAGCTAAATATAATCTAGCTGATGATTTGGTTATCAAGCAAGATGAAAGTGTCTTTGATACATGGTTTTCATCGGCACTATGGCCTTTTAGTACTCTAGGCTGGCCTAAGAAGACTTCAGAGCTTGTAAAATACTATCCAACAAGTGTGCTGGTAACAGGTTTTGATATTATCTTCTTCTGGGTTGCTAGAATGATGATGTTTGGCATGTATTTTATGAATGATGTGCCATTTAGAGATATTTATATTACTGGTCTTATCCGTGATAGCGAAGGTCAGAAGATGTCAAAATCTAAAGGTAATGTTTTAGATCCTGTAGATTTGATAGATGGTATTTCGCTAGATGAGTTACTTAAGAAGAGAACTACGGGTCTAATGCAACCACAAATGAAAGCAAAGATTGCGAAAGCGACTAAGAAAGAATTCCCAGAAGGTATAAGTGCTTATGGTGCCGATGCAGTGAGATTTACTTATGCAGCATTAGCTTCTACATCGCGTGATATTAGCTTTGATACTACGAGAGTTGAGGGTTATCGTAATTTCTGTAACAAACTTTGGAATGCTTCAAGATTTGTGATGATGAATATTGATAGTTATAAGGTTTGTGATAATTATGAGTTAGGTGTTGCTGATAAGTGGATTTGGAGTGTTTTGAACACAGCAATTGCAGATGTACATAGATACCTTGCTAACTATCGTTTTGATTTGGTAGCAAATACTATTTATGACCTTGTATGGAATAACTACTGTGACTGGTATATAGAGTTTGCTAAGGTTGCTTTGAAAGATGAGTCACTATCTCAAAGCCAAAAAAATGGTGTTAAGTATACACTTACTAAGGTTTTAGAGAATATTTTAGCATTAGCGCACCCACTTATACCATTTATTACAGAGAGTATCTATCGGCAGTTAAAAGCACACTTATATGATGCTAAAGATACAATTATGGATGTATCTTATCCTGTAGTTAATCAAGATTTAGGGGCATCAGAAGCTGAAAAAGCTATCACATGGCTACAAAATGTTGTAACTACTTTGCGTAATATGCGTAGTGAAGTGGGTATCAAGCGATCTTTAGAGATTTCTCTAATTGTTAAAGATGTTGAAGATAAGGATAAAGAGTATCTAGCGCAAACTGAAGGATTTATAAAAGCTTTAGCGAGAGTAAATAATATTGAGTTTAATGATAATCCACCAACATCTTTATCACAAATTGTTGAGGGGCTTGAACTAAATATCCCATTAGCAGGTTTGGTTGATATTGAAGCTGAGAAAGCAAGATTAGATAAAGAGCTAAACAAGCTAAAAGGTGAAGTAACTAGAGTTGAGAAGAATCTATCTAATGAAAGATTTGTATCAAATGCACCAGGGGCTGTAGTTGCTGCAGAGCAAGAAAAGCTTGCTAAGTATCAAGAGCTTTATGCTAAGACTTTAGATAAGAAAGAGGCTTTGAATTAGATTATCTAAACTATTCCCTTTTATATAATATTTTTGTCTAGTTTTTGACAAACTTATAGTAATTTCTACTTAATATCCTGCTTACTATAATTAATTTTTACAAAAGCTTATTCATAATAAGAAGTACATATAATTAATTGTAAACTTATAGAATGAATTACAAATGAAAAAAATATTACTTAAACTTATTTCTCTATCAATAATTTTTGTAGGACTACCGTCTTTATCTTACTCTAATGAATATTTAAGATCTATATGAGAAAGAAGGTTTTTATGCTGTTAGAGGTCAATTAGTAAATATGATATCGGAATATGCCGAGGCTATTAATGAGTTACAAAGAGAAAAAAATAAACGATATGATCTTTTATTTGATGATGAATTTAAAGTATATTATCCAGACTTACTTATAATAACTGCAGAGTATTGAGTTAGGAATTTTTTTGACGGTAATTTATAATATTCCTGAGGAACAACAAAAAGAATTTAGCCAGCTTTTAGATTATATAACGATTACCAAATTTGAACCATCAAAAAAACCATATTGTCTTAAAGCAGAACTTAAGTATGGTGGAATATTTAATAGAGAATTTAATGTTCAAAACTAGTTATCCATTTTAGATAAAATAGTAGAAACTGGTCAATATAACACTTGGAATGAAGATATAAAATATGTTGCTATTAAGTATGGCGGCGGGTTATATAATATAAATAGGTCTTTGCAAGGAGATGCTCTACCTATAGTAGATTCAATTAATGGAGGAGAAACTCAGAAAATAAAAGGTATGCGGGTTAGTCGGATAAATGCAGGTAGTGTTGATAGAGATTTGAAATATGCTACGTGGAAAAGTTTATAATACGCAGATACTCCTGGAATTATGAATACTGTGATAGAAAAAAATATGTAGAGTACCCAAAAAATAAATACGAACTTATAAATAAAGGAAGAAAATCTTAAATATCTTACTAATATAGAATATTGTCATTTAAATTTTGATGAGAATATAGTTGGAGATGCTATAAAACTCTTAAAGAAAAAGTTTTCGATATAAAGAATTAGTGGGATATTTACGTGAAAAATAAATCTATTTATGTTAATGGTAAGCCTAGTGATGCCTATATTTCCCAGTTCAAATTCTTTATAGCAAAGGTTTGTTATTGATTACAGCATTACAGATTCTAAATCAGAAAAAAATAAGATGGTTGTGTATGAAGTACAATCTTTTTTTCTAATAATATTGATTATCAACATTATAAATTTAAGGAAAAACCTTTTTCCACTGTAGCTGAATCAATTAAAAATATATTACTGTTGTAGCTATTGAAAATCCTAAGTGCTTAGATAAGAGGAATATTTCTAGTAAGAAAATAAACCTATTAATAGAAAAATTTCTATGTTAAATAAAGAAACACGAGAAAGCATTGTGTGAGCAATACGGAAGAAATGTAACACAGGTTCTGGTAATAACTCCTGATTTTACAGATGACTTTATTGAGCATACTGAATTGGATCCCAATATCAATATAATCACTACTTGAAGTACAAGGATTGTATGAAATATACCAAGCATATAAAAAGTAAAAAGAATCCAAAGTTTAGTGTCCAGCGGCTCCAAAAGTATGGATTACTAAGACACTCTCTTATACTTAAGAGAATTTAATGATAAAACCTATCTTTCTATATCTCCACGAATATTCTTTTATAACAAGCCATCTAACTAATTTTTATATTGAAACAATTAATTTTCTAGTTTAATCTTTAGCAATTTTATTGTGACCCAATTAGGTTATAAATTTTAGCAAAAATAGTATTTTAGTATAAAAAAGTATATGTATTACTTGATTACTTCTTAAAAGTTTTATTTATGGTGATATTTTGGTTTGTTGCTGGTATTTTTATAGACTATGCGGCAGTATATTTGATATGATCTGAATATATTTATAATATTTTATAGCCACATGGATTTGTTTGGACATCTATATATGGAGCAATAAAAATATCAGGCTTTAGTGTTATGATTTTTGCTGTTATTTTTGCGGTATTTGATACGAACAAAAAGTTATTGATAGCTTCGATGATAATTTCAATCATAGTTTTATACTTTATTTAGCATCTTGTTTCTGATGGGATATTATATTTATTTGGCTGCTTAATATTTCTTTTTATCAAAATTGTTTTATCTACATTGTTGATATCAGTATGACTGCAAAATGCCATAGTTTTATCCATTTCTGATAAAAGATTTTTAATACTCTTTATGAACCTTTTTTACCATAAGCACCTACACCATAGACCATAGCTCTACCGATTAGGCCAGCTGTTGCACTTAGGGCTTTTGCTTTGAGTAAATCTTGACCACTACGAATCCCACTATCAATAAGAACCTCAAGCTTGCTATCTACAGCAACAATGATTTCTTTTAGAACCGATATACTCGAAGTAGCATCATCAAGCTGGCGACCACCATAATTTGAGACAACGATTGCATCAACACCAGTATTTTGTACCAAAATAGCATCTTGAGTGTCCATACATAATACTTTTGATAATCATAGGCTTATCCATTGTTTTTGTAACAATTTGACATAGTTGATATGGTAAAAGGTATTCCAAACTTTTGGCCACTTTAGCAGCATATCTCACTATCAGCATGTTGCATACCTAGTAAACCTATAGGAGCAAATACTAAAGGGATTTATACGATTTTAGTCTTTAGGCGTGTTGTATATCTGTAAGGACTTTTTACCTAAAAAGATAGTTATTAAAATCTTATTGATTATATTTTAGGGTTCGCTCTTGCCATGATCATGATTCATAGTAAACTCTACGATAATAAACTTTACGCATATCATCAAGCGATGTTGTCTTAGTTAAATTAGTTTTCATTGAGATATTTCTATTTCCAGATAGATTTAATAACTAAACTTCAGTAAAGATTTTTTCCTCAGGAAGTCTTGATTTAGGCAGCTTAGCATTAAAATCATTTTCAGAACTATAGCCAACAGTGACAATCACAGAGGTTTTAAGTCCCTTTTCTGCTAGATTAAATCAGCATATATGGCTCGATACCTTCGATTGGTGTAGCATTTATCTCTAGAGCAACTAAACCAAATAAAATATTGCCAAGACTAATATAAACTTGTTCTTTAGCCCAGTGTTGTAGATCTTTAGGATTATAACTTATATATGAGATGTGAATTTCTTATGCGCTGCTTGTTGAAGTTTTTCAAACTCAGCACTAGAAAAGCGCCCATCTTTTCTTTCTTGAGCTAAGAGTTCTTCGAGATAGTTATCATCAAGATTAGTTTTAAGACAAAGTACGATGAGTAAAGCACAGTTTTTAATATTTGCTACATTTTTAGGATAAATATTTTCAGCTGCTTTTGCAATTTTAGCTTTTGCTTGATCAGAAGTAGCTAGGATAAAGTGCCAAGGTTGGGGTTTACACTTGATAGTGTAAATTTAAGAATATCTTTTATCTGCTGAATTAGCTCGGCTATTAACTTTTTTGTTGGATCATAAGCTTTTGTTGTATAACGGCTTTTAGCATATTCGACTATATTCATAATAAAAATAAAATCTTTAAAATTTCAATCAGTATATTTTATAGAAAAATTTCAACAATGCTTTTTAGACTAGAGATATTTTTATTTTTTGTGATTATTAGTTTTTATATTCAAGAATATAACAATAGTAAAAAACTTTGGCTTTAGTTTGTGTCAAGGATAATAAAATCCTTCTTGTAAGAGTGCATGATAATACTATTTAATATTTTCCAGGTGGTAAGATAGATGATGTAGAGTCACTATTACAAACTATTATTTGTGAGCTTAATGAGGAGCTAAATATCCAAATGCAACAACCCGATCTAGTTGTTACAGATAATCATGATAGAACAGATACTGTATTCGTTCACTTTTATGCTGGAGAAAATCATTCAACGAATTATACCATTTGCGAAAATATCAGCGATAAAATGGTTTGATTTAGATGATACTGAATTTATGGCTCTAGCTGTGATTGAGAGTATTGCTAGATGGTTTAAAAAACTTGATATGTTTTTATTTGAAATCTGGTTAAAACAATTGGTTGCTACAGTTGCTAGATTTTGCTGTGATATGATATTTTGTTTTTGTACCTTTTGAATGTTATCTTAGCTAGTTAGTTCTAGTAGCTATATAAGTTACTATGATATACAGTTTTTTTAGGAGATAAGTTTTGCGTAGAGTAGAGATAGATAGTATTGGTCAAATAGAAGTTGATAATGACAAATATTGGGGTGCACAAACACAGCGTTCTATAGAGCATTTTTCTATAGGTAGTGATCTGATGCCGGTTGAAGTTATTAAAGCTTTGGCAATTATCAAAAAAGTTGCAGCTATGACAAATCATCAATTAGGTATCTTAGCACAAGCTAAAAAAGAAATTATCGTTGAAGTTGCTGATGAGATAATTGCAGCTAAGCTTAATGAGCATTTTCCATTACATGTATGGATGACAGGCAGTGGAACTCAGGCAAATATGAATGTTAATGAAGTGATTTCAAATAGAGCCATCGAGCTTCTAGGTGGCAAAAAAGGGAGTAAAAATCCTATCCACCCAAATGATGATGTTAATATGTCTCAATCATCAAATGATGCTTTTCCAAGCGCGATGTATATTGCTACTGCAGTTGAGATAAATAATAGACTTTTACCTGCTGTTGAGTATATGCAACAACAATTAGCTGAAAAAGCAAAGCAGTGGAATAATATTGTCAAAATCGGTAGGACACATATGCAAGATGCCGTACCACTAACTTTGGGTCAAGAGTTCTCTGGTTATGTATCATTATTAGAAAATAATATTCAAAGAATCAAAGAAACATTGAAATATGTATATCAGCTTGCTCTTGGTGGTACAGCTGTTGGTACGGGTTTAAATTCTCCAGTGGGATTTGCAGAGATTATTGCTAGTAATATTGCTAAAATTACTGGCTTGCCTTTTGTTTCAGCTACCAATAAATTTGAAGTACAAGGCTCACATGATGCTTTAGTTGCTGTTATGAGTCAGCTTAAAACCTTAGCTAATTCATTATTTAAAATTGCTAATGATATTCGCTTACTTAGTTGTGGTCCAAGAGCTGGCTTTCATGAGTTATTAATTCCAGAAAATGAACCGGGTTCATCAATTATGCCTGGTAAAGTTAATCCCACTCAATGTGAGGCTATGGCAATGGTTGCTGCACAGGTGATAGGCTATGATGTTGCAGTTGGTATCGCTGGTAGTGCTGGCTATTTGGAGATGAATGTTTATAAACCATTAATGATTTTTAATATTATACAATCAATTAGGATAATTTCAGATAGTTGTCAAAACTTCACTAAGTATTTATTGGTTGGGATGCAACCAAACAAACAAAAAATTGATTATTTTCTTAGAAACTCATTAATGTTAGTAACAGCGCTTAGTCCAGTTATAGGCTATGATAAGGCAGTAAAAATGGCTCATTATGCTGAGCAAAAAAATATATCTTTGGCTGAGGCGAATGAGGAGCTTAAATTTTTGTCAAAAGATGAATTTGATAAAGTTGTTGATCCTTATAAAATGGCTAAAGGTGGCAGATTATAGAAGTTAGTTTTTGCTAAATAACCAAGATGCTAATCTAAAATTATCACTATTATTGTTCACTAGTTTTAATCCTTGAAACAATTAGTTTTCTAGTTTAATCTTTAAGTAATTTTATTTCTGAGGTATTTAAATTATGATTACAACAAGATTTGCGCCAAGCCCAACAGGATTTTTACATGTTGGTGGTGTGCGTACGGCATTATTCAGCTGGTTATATGCAAAAAATAACAATGGTAAATTTATTTTAAGAATAGAAGATACTGATCTAGAGAGATCTACCCAAGAAGCGGTGGATGCTATTTTAGATGGTATGAATTGGTTGAGGCTAAAAAATGATGGCAAAATTTACTATCAAACAAAGCGCTTTGATAGATATAAAGAAGTGATTCAAGAACTTATCGTAGATGGTAAAGCATACTACTGTAGCTGCTCTAAAGAAAGACTAGAAGAGCTAAGAGAGTATCAACAGGCAAATAATCTCAAAACTGGCTATGATAGTAAGTGTCGTAGTGCAAACTATATTCCACAAGATGGCGAGAGCTTTGTAGTACGTTTCAAAAACCCTAAAGATGGAGTGGTTAGTTGGGATGATGCAGTTAAAGGTCGAATCACAATCTCAAATCATGGGCTTGATGATATGATTATCCAAAGAGCAGATGGCTCACCAACATATAATTTCTGTGTTGTCGTCGATGATATTGATATGACTATTACGCATATCATTCGTGGCGATGATCATGCTAATAACACTCCTAAGCAAATCAATATATACAAAGCACTAAATGCCAATGTGCCAGTATTTGCCCATGTACCGATGATACTTGGTCCAGATGGAGCAAAACTCTCTAAGCGTCATGGTGCTGTCAATGTTATGCAGTATCGTGAAGATGGCTATTTGCCACAGGCGATACTTAATTACCTAGTAAGACTTGGTTGGTCACATGGTGACCAAGAGATTTTTTCTATCGAAGAAATGATAGCAGCTTTTAATTTAGAGCATATTAGTACATCACCATCACGTTTTAATTTTGAAAAACTTAAATGGCTGAACAAACACTATATCAAAGAGTCTAAATTTGATGATATTCAAACAGAAGTTGAATATCACTTTGCTAAGGCGGGTTTAGACATTAGCAATGGTCCAGTTTTAAAAGAGCTTGTGGCTGTGATGGCAGAAAAAGTTGATACATTAGTTGAGCTAGCAGAAAAGTCTAGTTATTTTTATAATGATGATATCAGTTATGATGAAAATGCTGTAAAAAAACATATCAAAGCAGCTACAGCTGAGATCTTTAGCAAACTTTTGACGAACTTTAGCTCTTTAGATTCTCAGCAATGGCAAGATCCTGATGTTTTACATAATGTAGTTAGTACAACAGCCGAGCAGTGCCAAGTTGGTATGGGTAAGGTTGGCATGCCGTTACGTGTGGCTATTACTGGTTCTGGACAATCGCCAGATATTGGTATTACTCTAAAACTTCTTAGTAAAGATAAAGTAGTCGCTAGACTTACTAAAGCACTTAAAGAGTTATGCAAGTGATAAAAATCAAAAAACTAAGTATAGTTATAGTAGCTTTTTTGCTTGCTAAAGCAAGTTATGCAAATAACCATTTTGGTAATAACTTAGCTGGCTGTGGTTTAAACTTTGATCCAATAAATTTGCAAGATACAGCAAATTGGAAAGATAAATTAATCAAGAATAATGATCAATGCAAACTAAAAACTACTCATAAGAGTCTTCAATTTATAATACCACCAAGGGTAATTATGTAATTTCACCTCTAGATACATAATTGACGAATTCTTTGCCAGCTATAGGTAAATGGATAATGGTAAAACCAGTAGCTAAAACAAACCGGATTTGCCTCAAGATATTACAGCAGCATGGATATATTGGCGGTGGAGCCAAAGGTTTTATTATCAATTGGTATAGCCCAACCACAAAGTTACAGCGTAGAACCTAATTAATGCTGTTTTTATGCTTGAGGGTTTTTCATCAACTAAGGATGCTAATGATTATCTGAATTAATTTATTTGCTAATAAGCTTGTATATTATAATACTGATTCGATAAATCATAGTGGTGGTTACGGGGTGTATATTTTGATGTTAAGCTATACCCACAATTATTAGGAACCCAGATAAATACGAATGATACAAATGTTGCTTTCACATTTGAAAAATATATAGCAAACTTTACTGATCATTTTAGACTTATGGGACCATATATCTTGCATCAAAATGATACAAACAAGTTTATCTATGTAATATCAATCTCACGAGAATCATTATGGTTTTAAAGTAGCAAAGTAAATTGTGGTAATTTATAGTCTGTCTTTTAGACAGGCAGAGAATGTTCTGATAAATAGTGTCATAGATCAATTACCTATAGTTAAAATATATTCGGCGTCTTTAGACAGTTATATCGAAGCTGACAGTAACATTGATTCATCAACTACTAGTGATCATACTCGTGATAGTAGTTTTGTGAGTGTATTTATAATTAAGAAAAATAATTAAATTTTTTACAAAAGATCTTGACTAAGCTACAAAAGTCATTATAATACACAACATATTGCTGAAGCAGTGATTTAAGTCTTAAGTCCCGTTCGTCTAGAGGCCTAGGACATCGCCCTTTCACGGCGGTAACAGGGGTTCGAATCCCCTACGGGATGCCAAAAAACAATCAAATAAATTACAAAAATAACGTTAAAACATTAAAGTTTGATAAGTATTTGGTTTGTGTGTATTAGTTTATAGTTTTAGTATCTTCTACTACCATGCATCTAGCAGTATCATCACCAATATCTTCAATAGTTTTTACATGACGTGGAAGTTTTGTACAGTGGAGATTTATAAGTTGTTTTTGTTGTTCGGTAAATTCCATATCTGCTGTTGCTGGTAAGATAACTTTTACCTTGTTTGTTTTTTTACTTCTAAACTATTGCAGCATTCCCTCAAGTGCTTTTGAATGATCGCTATGAAAATCTTTAAGCTTATATAATTTACTTTAAGTTCCAACTCTAGAGTTTACAAAAGTTGTTGGGGTTATACTTGTATCTACGACCTCTAAATACATCGGGTATATTTTTGGTTATTTCATGATGATGACTTTTATATTCTTTAGATCTTATTAACCATTTATAGAACTCATTTTGAGCTAAAGCCTGGATGGCTTTCTCATTTAGTCTAACTGTTCTTCTAAAAAATATCATCACTATCTGTTTTTTGGAAATTGTAAGGTAAAGTATTCTGGATCGATCATTAAGACGGTATCTGAAACTTGAGCTGACATTAGATTAAAAAATTAAGGTGTAATTTCAACTTAAATTATTTTTGCTTAAAATTCTACTTAAATAAGCTAGCTAAATTACAAATCTTTAATCTTTTCAAATACACTGAAAGTAAAATCAAGTTCATTTTTATCATCTTTACTGAATTTTTTGTGGCCAATCCGCTTGAATTTTGCTTTATCCCATTGTGGGAAAAAAGCATCAAGATCGCGCATTTCAGCAGCAACTTGTGTAATATATAATCTATCAGCATACTGCAAAAATTCTCTATATATTTGCGCACCACCAATTATAAATATTTCATAGTGAGATTTTGACTGAGCAAAATTTAGAATATCTTGAGTGCTGTTAACGATAAGGCATTTATCATGCTTATAGTTTTTGTCTCTTGTCAATATGATGTTTTTGCGGTTTGGCAGAGGGTGACCAATTGATTCAAAAGTCTTTCTTCCCATTACTATATAGTTATTCTCAGTTATTTTTCTGAAATTTTTAAGATCATCAGAAAGTTTCCACACTAGAGTGTTTTCTTTGCCGATACCATAGTTTTTGTCATATGCTACTATTAGTGAAATCATTCTTGTTACTTTATCTTTGAATTATTTTGAGATATTTTAGCACCTAAAAGAAAGATAAAATACCCTTTGTAATTTATAAATCAACTGTGGTAAAATTTCACGGCTTGTACTATATTAATTTGAGTATAAGTGATGTTTAATTAATAAATCATGTATCTTGATTAATATATTGTGTCAAAGAGTGTCCTTAAGGATATTTGGCATAACTAAGGTACTAGATATAACCCAAATAAGGAAAATAAAATGTCTTTAATAAAAGAAATGTTATCTGCTGGTGTTCACTTTGGACACAAAAAAGCTTTCTGGAATCCACAAATGAAAGAATACATCTTTGGTATTAACCATGGTGTACACATTATTGACTTAGAGAAAACAGTTCCACTTTTCCAAGATGCAGTTAACTTTGTTGGTAAAACTGTTGCTAATGGTGGAAAAATTCTATTTGTTGGTACAAAAAGACAAGCGCAAGATATCATTGAAGCTGAGGCTAAAAGATGTGGTATGCCGTATGTGAGCCACAGATGGTTAGGTGGTATGCTTACTAACTACAAAACAGTTAGACAATCTATCAAAAGATTAGCTCAGTTAGAGAAAATGAGAGAAGATGGTACTTTAGAATCTTTAACTAAAAAAGAGATGTTACAAAATATCAGAACTATCGAAAAATTAGAGAAAGTTCTTGGTGGTATCAAAGAAATGGGTGGTTTACCTGATGCAATCGTTGTTATTGATAGCAACAAAGAGCATATTGCTATTCAAGAAGCTCAAAAACTAGGTATCAAAATTGTATCAATCGTAGATACAAACTCAAACCCAGAAGGTATTGATTACATCATTCCGGGTAATGATGATGCTGTTAAGTCAATATCTTTCTATATGAAAAAATTTGCTGATGCTGTTATTGATGCTCAAGGTCTAGATAGAGCAGTTGAAGCAAAAGGTGATGAAGTTGCTCAAGCATAAGAAACAAACAAGGATAAAACAATGTCAAATATTTCTGCTAAATTAGTAAAAGAACTTAGAGAAAGAACTGGTGCAGGTATGATGGAGTGTAAAAAAGCTCTAGTTGCTGCTGAAGGTGATATTGAAAAAGCTGCTGAAGAAATGAGAATTTCTGGTCAAGCAAAAGCTGATAAGAAAGCTTCACGCGTTGCTGCTGAAGGTGTTATTGAAGTTTATGCTGCTTATGGTAGAGCTATTTTGCTTGAGATCAATTCAGAGACTGATTTTGTTGCTAAAGATGAGACTTTCAAAGCATTTGCTCAAGAAGCTGTAAAAGCTGCTCATGCTGCTAACTCTAAGACTATCAAAGAAGTTTTAGCTGCTAAGACTTCAAATGGTGAAACTGTTGAAGAAGCTAGAAAATCTTTAATTGCTAAAATTAGTGAGAATATCCAAGTGCGTAGAGTTAAGACTATTGAAGCTAACACTTTAGGTGTTTATATTCACGGTAGTAAGATTGGTGTGGTTGTTGCATTAGAAGGTGGTGATGAAGATCTTGCTAAAGATGTTGCTATGCATGTTGCTGCTGCAAACCCTATGGTTGTATCTGGTGATCAAGTACCAGCGGACGTTGTTGCTAAAGAAAAAGAGATTTTTACAGCTCAAGCTAAAGAGAGTGGTAAACCTGCTGCGATTATTGAGAAAATGATTGTTGGTAGAATTCGTAAATTCTTAGATGAAGTTGCTCTTCTAGGTCAAGATTTTGTTAAAGATCCTGCCATCAAAGTTGAAAAGCTAGTTAAAGATAAAGGTGCTAAAGTAGTTAACTTTATAAGATTAGATGTTGGTGAAGGTATCGAGAAGAAAGAAGAAGACTTCGCAGCTGAGGTGGTGAGTCAAATTAAAGGTTAATATATGTCTAATAATTCGTCAGAATGTTCTCAAAAATCTCCAAAACTTAAGCGAATCCTTCTTAAGTTAAGTGGAGAGTCTTTATCAGCAGATCAAGGTTTTGGTATAAATGTTGAGTCTACTCAACCTATAATTGATCAAATCAAAACTCTTACTCATCATGGTATTAAAATTGCTATAGTTATTGGTGGGGGTAATATCCTTAGAGGTGGTAAGGCAAACTTTGGTGACAAAATAAAAAGAGCTACCACAGATTCGATGGGGATGATAGCTACGATGATTAATGCTTTAGCTTTGCGTGATATGCTTATTAGTGAAGGTGTTGTGGCAGAAGCTTTTTCAGCAAAAGGAGTTGATGGTTTGCTTAGGGTTGCAAGTGCGCATGAGTTTAACCAATTATTGGATGCTGGAAAGGTTTTAATTTTTGCTGGTGGCACTGGTAATCCGTTTGTAACTACCGATACTACAGCTAGCCTTAGAGCTGTTGAGATTGGTGCAGATGCTTTATTGAAAGCTACGACTGTTGATGGTGTTTATGATAAAGATCCAAATAAGTATCCTGATGCAAAACGTTTTGATAGAGTTACATATGCAGAAGTTGTGAGTAAAGAACTAAATGTTATGGATTTAGGCGCTTTCACACAGTGTAGAGATTTTGGTATACCGATATATGTATTTAATTTAAATCAGGCAGATGCTTTGGTTGATGCGGTTACTGAATCAAAATATGGCACTTGGGTTGCTTTAGACTAATTAGAGAAAAAGGAATTATTTATGATAAGTGATATTCTAAAAGATGCTGAGAATAGAATGAAAAAATCATTAGAAGTTTTAGCTGATGATTTAGCAAAAATTAGAACTGGTAGAGCACATCCAGATCTATTGATGCATATTAAGATAGATTATTATGGTGTTGAGACACCAATATCTCAAGCGGCTAATATAACTGTACTTGATGCTAGAACTTTGGGAATTATTCCTTGGGAAAAAGGTTTATCAAGCAAGATTGAAAAAGCTATTTTAACTTCTGATCTTGGACTTAACCCTACTAACTTAGGTGATTCACTAAGAGTTCCTATACCTGCTTTAAATGAGGAAAGAAGAAAAGAGTTGGTTAAGTTAGTCAAATCTGAAACAGAAGCAGGTAGAGTATCTATTAGAAATATTCGTCGTGATGCTAATAGTGATATCAAAGAACTTCTGAAAGAAAAAGAAATTACAAAGGATCAAGCTAAAAAAGCTGAGGACGATATTCAGAAAATTACTGATAAAATGATTGCCCAAGCTGATGCTCTTGCTGCTAAAAAAGAGCAAGATTTAATGGTTGTGTAATTACTTAGATTTCCCAATAAAACTTGTATTTTCGTTTATTCTTTTTTATCATTTAGCTAATTATAATTTTATTTCATAGTATTTATGACATCGGCTAAAGAAAATATTCTAAGGCATCTTGCTATTATTATGGATGGTAATGGTCGATGGGCAAGGAGTAAATTAAAACCGAGAATATTTGGTCATAAAAATTCAATATCGAGTGTTGATGCGGCAATAGAATACTGTGTCGAAAACAATATTGAAAGGCTTACTCTTTTTGCTTTTAGTCGAGATAACTGGTTAAGACCAGCTCAAGAAGTCACTGATCTTATGGATCTGTTTTACAAAACTCTAAAAGATAAGACCCTAAAGTTGCATGATAATAACATTGTCCTTAGTGTTGTAGGTGACCGAACACGACTATCTGATAAACTTATTAGTATGATTAAGTATAGTGAATCATTGACTAAGGCAAATACAGGTTTGAAACTTAGGTTGGCTGTTGATTATGCTGGGCGATGGGATATTGTTGAGGCTGCTAGATCTATAGCTAAAGATGTCAATGCTGGTAGGCTTAGTGTTGATGAAATCGATCAGCAGGATTTTGCTAGGTATTTGGTTGGCGGTGATGTGCCTGTTGATCTACTTATTCGTACAAGTGGAGAGGTGCGTTTAAGTGATTTTATGTTATGGCAATTAGCCTATGCTGAAATGTATTTTTCAGACATTATGTGGCCAGATTTTTCCAAGCAAGAGTTAAGCAAGGCTGTTAAGTACTTTTATTCTCGTCAAAGAAGATTTGGTAAAAGTGGTGAGCAGATTTAATTAAGAGGGGTATATGAAAGAAAGAATTGTAACTGGTATAGTTTTGGTCGCTGTAGTTTTTGGTTTTTTAGTTTTTGCATCAGACTATTTGTTTGGTGTTGGTGTATTTCTAGTTGCTTTGCTATCAGCATATGAATGGCTAAAACTTACAAAAATTGATCAGCAGGCAATATTTAAGAATCTTATTATATTCACGATAGTGGTTTTTGTGGTTGCGCAATTTTTTGTATATCTTCAATATATTTTCCCAATATTTTGGTTATATGCAATTTATAAGTTAGCTAGTTATGAACATCAGAAAATTGATACATTAACTACTAATAAAATGCTTGTTATGGGACTGTTTACTATATCGCCTTTTGTAGCATCGTTATATGTTTTGCATTCTAATGGTGCTGCGTGGATATTTATATTTATCTTGGTGATTGCTGCCGCTGACAGTGGCGCATATTTTACTGGTAAGACTATTGGTAGACGTAAAATGTTGCTACGACTTAGTCCAAATAAAACTATTGAAGGCTTGTTGGGTGGTTTGGTTTGTGCTGTTGTCGTTGCGGTGATCTTTCTTATCTACATGAATTTAAGTTTTGGTCAGTACATTTACATGGTGATAGTATCTGCTTTAATTGCGGTGTTATCTGTTGTTGGCGATGTTTTTGAGAGTATGATGAAGCGTATAGCTGGCATTAAAGATAGTGGTAACATTTTACCTGGGCATGGTGGTATGCTTGATAGATTAGATGGATATATGCCAACTTTACCAATATTTGTGCTGCTTGGTTACTTAGCTGGAGTTTTTGTTTTTTAGGGGGAGGATATGAAAATAGAGTTAAAAATTTTAGATAAAGAAGTTATAAAAGAGCTACCTAGCTATGCGACCGAAGATTCAGCAGCTATTGATTTAAGAGCGTGCATTTCTGAGTGTGTTTTTCTTAAGCCGGGTGAATGTAAACTTGTTGCAACTGGCATAGCTATTAATATTGCTAACCCAAATTATGCAGCAATGATTTTGCCAAGATCTGGCTTAGGTCATAAAAAAGGTTTAGTATTGGGCAATGGTACGGGACTTATAGATTCTGATTATCAAGGTGAGCTTATGGTTTCTTGTTTTAATCGCGCGCAAGAGATTATTGAAATAGAGCCATTGATGAGATTTGCACAACTAGTTATTGTTCCTGTAGTACAAGCAAATTTTGAGATTGTTGAAGAGTTTTCACAGCAGACAGCACGTGCTGCTGCTGGTTTTGGACATACAGGGGTTTGATTTATGTTTTTTAATATCCCTAATATTCTGACTTTTGGCCGTTTGGTATTAATCCCTTTTATAGTTATATGTTACTATTTTGATTTTCCACATCATCATGGTATTACTGCAACTCTATTTTTACTTGGAGCGGCGACTGATTGGTTAGATGGTTACTTAGCGCGTAAATGGGAACAAACTAGTAAGCTAGGTGCGTTTTTAGATCCTGTTGCTGATAAACTTATTATTGCTACTGCACTTTGTTTGTTTATAGAGATGTATCCTTATTGGTGGGCTACTATTCCTGCTATTGCGATGATCTGTAGGGAAATTCTTGTCTCAGCACTGCGTGAATGGATGGCTGAGCTAGGGCAGCGTAGTGTTGTTAAAGTTGGTATCTGGGGTAAGGTAAAGACTACGGCGCAGATGGCAGCATTATTTATATTTTTAATCAAACCAGCTATAGATTTTAGGCATTCCATAGACTATGCAAGTTTCAATACTTGGTTTATATTTTTAGGATTCTTGATGCTATATGTTGCTGTTATACTAACGATTTATTCTATGTGTAACTATCTATATGTAGCTTTTAAATCAGTTTTTGGTGCCTCTGATAACTAATTACTTTTTCTTTGCTTTTCTTTGCTTTTTTGTTATTATTATCGTCTAATGCTGCTTTTGCATAGCAAATGCTCTTATCGGGTGTTTGGATTGATTTGATATAAAAACTGATAAAAAACGGAGAATAAAAACTAATGGCAACTATAAATCAGTTGGTGAACAACCCTCGCAAGAGATCGGTTGTTAAGTCTAAGGTTCCTGCGTTAAAGGCGTGTCCTCAAAGAAGAGGTGTTTGTACTAGGGTTTATACTACAACTCCTAAGAAGCCTAACTCAGCACTTAGAAAAGTGGCCCGTGTAAGATTAACGAGTGGATTTGAAGTGACAAGCTATATTGGTGGGGAAGGTCACAACTTGCAAGAGCATAGTGTTGTGCTTATTAGGGGTGGTAGGGTTAAAGATTTGCCAGGTGTGCGTTACCACATTGTTAGGGGTGCTTTAGATACTTCAGGTGTTAATAATCGTAAGCACGGTCGTTCCAAGTATGGTACAAAGCGTCCTAAGTCTTAGTTTGTGTTTAAAATTTAACATTTGAAGAAGGTATAAAAATGTCTAGAAGAAATAGAGCTCCTAAAAGAGATATTCTACCTGATCCTAAGTATAAGAGTCAGGTTGTTGCTAAGTTTGTTAACCATATCATGCTAAGTGGTAAAAAATCAGTAGCAGAAAAAATAGTATATGGTGCATTCGATAAGATTAAAGCAAAAGATGCTTCAGCTAATGAAGAGGAAGTTTTTGAAAAAGCATTAGAAAGCGTTAGCCCAATAGTGGAGGTTAAGTCTCGCCGTGTGGGTGGAGCTACATATCAGGTTCCTGTAGAGGTTAGACCCGAACGTCGTCAAACTTTGGGTATGAGATGGATTATTGATGCTGCGCGTAAGAGAAAAGAAAATACTATGGGTGATAGGGTTGCTGCGGAAATTCTAGAAGCTGTAGAAGGTAGAGGCGCTGCTGTCAAGAAGAGAGAAGATACTCATAAGATGGCTGAAGCTAACAAAGCATTTGCTCACTTTAGATGGTAATAGGAGAATAGAAAATGCCTCGTAAGACAGCTTTAGAGAAATATAGAAATATTGGTATCTGCGCTCACGTTGACGCAGGTAAAACAACTACTACTGAGCGTATTCTTTTCTACACTGGTTTATCGCACAAGATCGGTGAGGTGCATGATGGTGCAGCTACTATGGACTGGATGGAGCAGGAGCAGGAAAGAGGTATTACAATTACTTCTGCTGCTACAACAACATTCTGGTCTGGTATGGATCAGCAGTTTGATGAACATCGTATCAACATTATTGATACTCCAGGTCACGTTGATTTCACAATTGAAGTTGAGCGTTCTTTACGTGTTCTAGATGGTGCGGTTGTAGTATTCTGTGGTTCATCAGGTGTTGAGCCGCAATCAGAAACTGTTTGGCGTCAAGCTAACAAGTATGGGGTACCTAGAATCGTATTTGTCAATAAGATGGATAGATCAGGAGCAGATTTTGAAAGAGTTTGTTGTCAAATCAGAACAAGATTAAAAGCAAATGTTGTTCCTGTGCAATTAAATATTGGTGCTGAAGAAGAATTCAAAGGAGTGATCGATCTTATCAGAATGAAAGCGATCATGTGGAATGAGGAAGACATAGGTCTTACTTGTGAGCTTGTTGATATCCCTGCAGAGCTTCAGAATAGGGCTGAAGAATTACGTATGGAGATGATTGAGGCAGCTGCTGAGTCTTCTGAAGAGCTTATGGAAAAGTACCTTGAGGATGGTGAGCTTTCTGAGGATAAAATCCACCAAGGTCTACGCACTAGAGTTCTTAATAATGAAATTGTTCTTGCATTCTGTGGTTCAGCATTTAAGAATAAAGGTGTTCAAGCAGTTCTTGATGGTGTTGTTAGGTATCTTCCAGCGCCAAACCAGGTGCTGGCTATTAAGTGTGAAACTGAAGATGGTGAGCCAGCTTCTAGACCATCTTCTGATGATGCGCCTTTCGCGGCATTGGCATTTAAACTTGCTACCGATCCATTTGTTGGTAACTTAACATTTATCCGTGTTTACTCAGGTGTACTTAAGTCTGGTGATGCGGTTTATAACCCTGTCAAAGGTAAGAAGGAGCGTGTAGGTCGTATCGTACAGATGCATGCTAATAAACGTGATGAGATTAAAGAAGTGCGTGCTGGTGATATCGCAGCGTGTATTGGTCTAAAGGATGTCACAACTGGTGATACTCTTTGCGATCAAGAAGATGTGGTGATTTTAGAAAGAATGGATTTCCCAGAGCCAGTAATATCTGTTGCTGTTGAACCTAAGTCAAAAGCTGACCAGGAGAAAATGTCGATAGCTTTAGGTAAGCTTGCAGCAGAGGATCCATCGTTTAGAGTTAGAACTGACGAAGAAAGTGGTCAAACAATTATTTCTGGTATGGGTGAGCTTCATTTGGATATTATTGTTGATCGTATGAGACGTGAGTTTAAAGTTGAAGCTAATGTTGGTAATCCACAGGTTGCATATAGAGAAACAATTAGATCAAAAGTCGAGCAAGAGTCTAAATTCGTGCGTCAATCTGGTGGTCGTGGCCAGTATGGTCACGTTTTTGTTAGATTTGAGCCTTTAGATGAAGTTGATGAGAATGGTGAAGCTAAAGTCTTCAAGTTTGTTGATGAGGTTGTTGGTGGTGTCATTCCTAAAGAATATATTGGTTCAGTTGCTAAAGGTATCGAAGAGCAGTTAAATAATGGTGTTCTAGCGGGCTACCCTATGATTGGCGTCAAGGCGACTTTATATGATGGTTCATATCACGATGTTGACTCATCTGAAATGGCGTTTAAGATTGCTGGTTCTATGGCGCTTAAAGAAGGTGCTAAGAAGGCTAATGCTTGTATCCTAGAGCCGATCATGAAAGTTGAGGTTGTGACTCCAGAAGATTACTTAGGTGACGTTATGGGTGATTTAAATAGAAGAAGAGGAATTATTGAGGGTATGGATGAGAACCCAAGTGGTAGAGTTATCAACGCTCTAGTTCCTTTAGCAGAAATGTTTGGTTACGCTACTAACGTGCGTTCTATAAGCCAAGGTAGAGCTTCATTCTCTATGGAGTTTAAGAAGTACGCTGAAGTACCAAATAATATTGCTGATGAAATCATCAAGTCACGTAACTCATAATTTTAGAAGGATTAATTAAAATGGCTATAAATAATCAACGTATCAGAATTAGATTAAAAGCCTTTGATCATAAGCTGATTGATATTTCCACACAAGAAATTGTTGATACTGCTAAGAAAACAGGGGCTCAAGTTAAAGGACCTATTCCTTTACCAGTACGCAAAGAGAGATTTACAATTCTTATTTCTCCGCATGTAAATAAGAAAGCAAGAGATCAATATGAGATTAGAACTCACAAGAGATTGATCGATATTGTTGAACCTACAGATAAGACTGTAGATGCTCTTATGAAGCTAGATTTAGCATCAGGTGTTGATGTTCAGATCAGTTTAAGCTAATATAATGTCACTTTTTTTATAAAAATTTTTTAAAAAGTAGTAAATTAGGTCTCTGTGGTCAATCGTAATCTCAGGGTTAATATAAAATAATAATAGAGGGTATAATAATGTCTTTAGGATTAGTTGGTCGCAAATGTGGTATGACTCGTATTTTTACTGAAGATGGTGTTTCTATTCCTGTAACAGTAGTCCAAGTTGAGCCTAACAAAGTTACTCAAGTTAAGACTGTTGAGAAGGATGGTTATAGCGCTGTTCAAGTAACTACTGGTTTTAAAAAGCGTTCAAATGTAAATAAACCTATGGCTGGTCACTATGCAAAGGCTGGTGTTGAACCAGGTAGAGGTTTATGGGAGTTTATTGTTGATGCAGCAGTTGAGTATCAAGTTGGTTCATTTTTTGATGCTACTATGTTCGAAGTAGGACAAAAAGTAGATGTAAGAGGTGTGTCAAAGGGTAAGGGTTTTCAAGGTGGTGTTAAGCGCCATAACTTTGCAACTCAGGATGCTACTCATGGTAATTCACTATCTCATAGAGTTCATGGTTCTACAGGTCAAAACCAAACACCTGGTAAAGTCTTTAAAAACAAAAAGATGGCTGGTCACTTAGGTAACGAGAACGTTACTATTCAGTCTCTTGAAATTGTGAGAGTGGACGCGGAAAATGGTTTATTACTTTTAAAAGATGGTATTCCTGGTTCAGTTGGTGGAGATATTATCGTTACTCCAGCTGTCAAAAGTTAGTAGATAAAATATTAATTATACCGGAGAGTTGTTGTGGACTTAAATATAAAATCTTTAGCTGGTCAAGAGGCTGGATCTGTAGGTGTTGCAGAAGGTGTTTTTGCAGCAGACTATAACGAAGCCTTAATTCACCAGGTTGTTATTGCCTACATGGCAGGCGCTCGTCAAGGTACAAAGGCTCAAAAAACTAGATCAGAAGTTTCTGGTGGAGGTGCTAAGCCTTGGAGACAAAAAGGTACAGGTAGAGCAAGAGCGGGTACTATCCGTTCACCTATCTTCAGAAAAGGTGGTGTTACGTTTGCAGCTAAGCCTAAGATTTATAAGCAAAAAGTTAATCGTAAGATGTATTCAGGTGCGGTTAAGTCAATCTTATCTGAACTATTAAGATCAGGCAGAATGACTGTTGTTGAAGAGTTAAGATTAGAAACTCCAAAAACAAAAGAGTTCAAATCAGTGATTGACTCTTTAGGAGTTAAAGATGTGCTTTTTGTTGTTGGTGTGGAAGAATTTAGTGAGAATTTATACCTATCTTCTAGAAACCTTAAGGATGTGGCAGTATGTGATTCTGTGGAAATTAACCCAGTTTCTTTAGTATGCTTTGAGAACGTTGTTTTCACTAAAAAGGCTATAAAAGAAATAGAGGAGAAGTTAGTATGAGTTCTCAAGAAAAATTATTAAAAACTGTTATAAGACCTTATGTTTCTGATAAAACTTATGGTCTTTCAGATGCAAATTCAACTATAGTGTTCGAAGTGGCTAGATTTGCAAACAAGCAAGATGTCAAGAATGCTGTAGAGCAGCTATTTGAAGTTCAGGTTGAGTCAGTAAATATCCTTAACGTTAAGGGTAAGGCGCGTAGATTTGGTCGTGTTGAAGGTAGGACAAAGGCTTGGAAAAAAGCTTATGTGAAGCTTGCTGAAGAGCATGATATCAATTTTGTTGGTACAGAGTAATTTAAAGAAGGTTTATAATCATGATTGAAATAAAAAAAGCTAAACCTACTTCACCTGGCCGTCGCCACGTAGTGAGCGTAAAGGATACAGAATTACATACAGGTAAGCCATTTAAAGGTTTAGTAGAAGTAAAGAAAAGTAAAGCTGGTAGAAATAATACTGGTAGAATTACAGTTCGTCATCAAGGTGGCGGTCATAAGCAGCATTACCGTATAATAGACTTTAAGAGAAATAAAGATGACATAACAGCTAAGGTTGAGAGAATCGAGTACGATCCAAACCGTAGTGCAAATATTGCTTTAGTCCTTTATGCTGATGGTGAGAGAAGATATATTATTGCGCCGAAAAGTTTAAAGAAGGATATGTCTGTAGTATCTGGTGAGAAAGTGGATGTTGCTGTTGGTAACTGTATGCCACTTAGAAATATACCTCTAGGTACAGTTATACACAATATTGAGATGAAGCCTAAAAAAGGTGCACAGTTGATTAGAAGTGCTGGTACTTTTACTCAGTTGGTTGGTAAGGATAATGCGTATGCGATTATTCGTCTAAGATCGGGTGAAATGAGAAGAGTGCTTTTAGACTGTAAAGCAGTTATAGGTGTGGTATCTAATTCTGAGCATAACTTAAGATCTTTAGGTAAAGCTGGTGCTAAGCGCTGGAGAGGTATAAGGCCTACTGTAAGAGGTGTGGCGATGAACCCAGTAGATCACCCACATGGTGGTGGTGAGGGACGTACTTCTGGTGGTAGACATCCAGTTACGCCATGGGGTATCCCAACTAAAGGTTATAAGACGCGTAGAAATAAGCGTTCTAATAAGTTGATTGTTCAAAAACGTAAGTAATTAGGGAGAAGATTGTGCCTCGTTCATTAAAAAAAGGACCTTTTGTAGATCATCATCTTTTAAAGAAGGTTTTTGAAGCGCAAGAAAGTAATTCTAAAAAGCCAATCAAAACATGGTCAAGAAGATCAATGATTGTGCCAGATATGATAGGTTTAACTATAGCTGTACATAATGGTCAGCAGCACGTACCTGTTCTTATGACTGAAGAAATGGTTGGTCATAAGCTAGGTGAGTTCGTTATTACTCGTAACTACCGTGGTCATGCAGCTGATAAAAAAGCTAAGAAGAAATAGTTAGGGTTAAGATACATGGAAGTACAAGCTAAATTAAAATTTGCAAGAATCTCAGCTCAGAAATGTAGATTAGTTGCTGATCAGATCAGAGGTTTACCTGTAGAGCAAGCTATTAATCTTTTGACTTTTAGTAATAAAAAAGCTGCTGTATTAATCAAAGGTGTTTTGAACTCTGCAATTGCTAACGCTGAGCATAATGATGGTATGGATGTTGATTCTTTAGTTGTGTCAACTATCTTCATTGATGAAGGTCCTACAATGAAGCGTTTTGAAGCTAGAGCAAAAGGTCGTGGTAATCGTATTCTAAAAAGAACTTCACATATAACTGTGAAAGTTGCTGAGAAAAAATAAGAGGTGTAGTAGAAATGGGTCAAAAAGTAAATCCTAATGGTATTCGCTTAGGTTATATAAGAGACTGGCGTTCAACGTGGTATGCTGACTCTTCTAGCTACGCTACTAAGCTTAATGAAGATATTAAGGTTAGAGAGTTTTTACATAAAAAACTTGCAGCAGCAGCAGTTAGTAAGATTCAGATTGAGAGACCTGCTCAAAATGCTAAGATTACAATTCACACAGCTAGGCCTGGTATTGTAATTGGTAAGAAGGGTGAGGATGTCGAGAAGTTACGTGCTGAAGTTCACAAGCTGATGGGTATTCCAGTTCAGATAAATATTGAAGAAGTGCGTAAGCCTGAAATCGATGCTAAATTAGTTGCTGATAGCGTCGCTCAACAGTTAGAGAAAAGAGTGATGTTTAGAAGAGTAATGAAAAAAGCAATGCAAGCTGCTATGAAATCAGGTGCTAAAGGTATCAAGATCATGGTTAGTGGTCGTTTAGGTGGTGCTGAAATTGCTCGTTCTGAATGGTCTAGAAATGGTAGAGTTCCTCTACAAACATTTAGAGCAGATGTGGATTACGCTACAGCGGAAGCTTTAACAACTTATGGTGTTATTGGTGTTAAAGTCTGGATCTACAAGAGCGAAATCCTTCCGGGTCAAATTGCTGAGAAGAAAAATAATAAAAAAGGAGCTAAATAATGCTACAGCCTAAGCGTACAAAGTTTCGTAAACAGCAGAAGTTGCGTAATAGAGGATTAGCTCACAGAGGTAATAAAGTAAGCTTTGGCGAGTTTGGTCTTCAAGCGACATCTAGAGGTAGAATCACTGCTAGACAAATCGAGGCAGGAAGAAGAGCGATTAACCGTCATATCAAGCGTGGTGGTAAAGTTTGGATTAGAATCTTCCCAGATAAGCCTATAACACAAAAGCCTCTTGAAGTTCGTATGGGTAAAGGTAAAGGTTCAGTTGAATATTGGGTAGCTCAAATTCAACCGGGTCGCGTACTATATGAGATTACTGGTGTTAAAGAAGAGTTGGCTCGTGAGGCTTTTGCAAGAGCAGCAGCGAAAATGCCAGTATCAACAACTTTTGTTGAAAAGCAGGTAGTGTAATGAAAAGAAAAGATACTTTAAAAGATTATAGAGGTAAAAGTATTGACCAATTGCAAGAAGCGAAAATTAAGTTATTACAACAATTATTTTCTCTTCGTATGCAGAAGGGTACAGGGCAATTAAAAAAGAATCACTTATTTAAAAGTGCAAAAAGATATATTGCTCGTATAAATACAATAATATCAGAAAAGAATAAATAGGTGCCTTGAAAGATGAGCGATAAAATTAGATTGTTAGAAGGTAAAGTTTCTAGTGTAGTTATGGATAAAACTGTAGTTGTCAGAGCTGAAAGATATGTTAAGCACCCTTTGTATGGTAAGTTTGTTAAGAAAACTACAAAGTATTATGTCCATGATGAAAATAATGAATGTAAAGAAGGTGATGTTATTAAGTTCAAAGAAACTAGACCATACTCAAAAACTAAGAAGTGGTGTTTAGTCGATATTATTCATAGAGAAAAATAATAAATTTGATTTTATTTTTGTTTATTGATATATTTATTGGACTGCGAAATTACTTTGCAGTCTTATATAGTAATAAATAAGGGTTAGTTGTATGATTCAAATGCAAACAGAACTCCAAGTTGCTGATAATAGTGGCGCTAAGAGAGTAGAGTGTATAAAAGTTTTGGGTGGCTCTCATCGCAGATATGCATCTATAGGGGATGTTATTAAAGTAACTGTTAAAGAAGCTTCTCCAAGAGGTAAGGCTAAAAAAGGATCTGTATATAATGCTGTCGTTGTTAGAACAGCTAAAGGTGTACGTAGAAAAGATGGTTCTAAAGTCCGTTTTGATGGCAATGCTGCCGTGCTTCTAAATGCTAACGGACAACCGATCGGAACTCGTATCTTTGGTCCTGTTACTAGGGAGCTTCGTACAGAGAAGTTTATGAAGATTGTATCTTTAGCACCAGAAGTATTATAGTTATTTATTGAGGTGTAGATAATGAATAGATTAAAAAAAGGTGATGATGTAATAATTATCGCTGGTAAAGATAAAGGACGCAGAGGTGTTGTTAAGTCATTCGCTAGAGGCGGTTCTTTAGTTTTGGTTGAAGGTATAAATGTTGTTAGAAAACACATTAAGTCTAACCCAAATAAAGGTATAGAAGGTGGAGTTATTGAAAAAGAGCTTCCTATCGATACATCTAACGTTGCTATCTTTAACCCAGCTATTGAGAAAGCAGATAGAGTGGGTTATAAGTTTGTTGATGAGAAAAAGGTTCGCTATTTCAAGTCTAATGGCGAACTTGTAGACTTATAAGACTAGGTTTTATGGCAAGATTAAAAAATTTTTATCAAAAAGAGCTTGTTGCTAAGTTAAAAGCTGAGCTTAAGCTAGATAATATAATGGAAGTACCTACTATTAAGAAAATTACTCTTAATATGGGTGTGGGTGATGCTGCAAAAGATAAGAAAGTTATGACTTTTGCATTGAATGATTTGACAGCTATTGCTGGTCAAAAGCCGGTTGTTACTAAGTCTAAAAAATCAATTGCTGGTTTTAAAATTCGCGATGGATGGCCTATTGGTGCTAAAGTTACACTGCGTGGTGATCGTATGTACGAATTTTTAGATAGACTCATAACAATTGCTATTCCTAGGATTAGAGATTTTAGGGGATTAAGTGCTAAATCTTTTGATGGAAGAGGTAATTATAGCTTAGGTATGAGAGAGCAAATTTCTTTCCCTGAAATTGATTATGATAAAGTTGACTCTATCAGAGGTTTGGATATTTCGGTAACTACTACAGCTAAAAATGATGACCAAGGAAAAGCTTTGCTAAAAGCATTTGGTTTTCCTTTTAAGTCTTAATTTAAATTGGGGTTTAAAATGGCAAAAAGATCAATGATTCAGAGGGAATTAAAGAGAGAAAAATTAGTAGCTAAATATGCTCAAAAAAGAGCTGAGCTTAAAGCTGTTATTCTTGGTATAAATTCTACTGAAGAACAAAAATGGGAAGCTCAAATTAAACTGCAAAAGTTACCGGTAAACTCATCAGCTTCTAGAGTTCAAAGAAGATGTAAGATTACAGGTAGACCACATGCTGTATACAGAAAATTCGGCTTATGTCGTAATAAGCTTAGAGAGTATGCAATGGCAGGTGATGCTCCTGGTTTGAAAAAAGCTAGTTGGTAATAAGGAATTTTAAGTTATGAGTATGCAAGATCCTATCGCGGATATGTTTACAAGAATCAGAAACGGACTTTCTGCTGAAAAAGAATTTGTTTCTGTACCATTCTCAAAGATGAAAATGGAAATCGCGAACTTTTTAGTTAACGAAGGTTATATTAAAAGTTGTTCAAAAGGTACAACTACAGCTGGTCATCCTTCTATTGAAATAGAACTTAAGTATTATGCAGGTACTCCTGTTATTGAAATGATCAAAAGAGTTTCTAGACCAAGTTTGAGAATCTATAAGTCACACGCAGACTTACCTAAGGTATATGGTGGTTATGGTGTTGCTATTATTTCTACATCAAAAGGTTTAGTAAGTGATAGAAAGGCTAGAGATCTTGGTGTCGGTGGCGAAATAATTGGCTACGTGGCTTAAGTTTGGAAGGAGATTGATATGTCAAGAATAGGTAAAAAACCTGTTACTATCCCAAGCGGTGTTACGGTCAATGTTGCTGCTGGTAATAAGGTTGAAGTTAAAGGTGCAAAAGCAACTTTAAGCAAGACTTTTTCTACTGATGTGACTTTTAATGTTGCTGATAATGTTGCAACTATAACACCAAATAATAACAGTAAAAATGCTGTTGCGCAGTCTGGTACTGCAAGAGCAATACTTAGTAACATGGCTGAAGGTGTTAGCAAAGGTTTTGAAAGAAAGCTTAAAATTATTGGTGTTGGTTATCGGGCTAAAGCACAAGGTAACGAGCTTAACCTTACTTTAGGCTTCTCACATCCTGTAGTATACAAGTTGCCACAAGGTATAATAGCTGAAACTCCAGTTCCTACAGAAATTATTCTAAAAGGTGCTGATAAAGAGCTTTTAGGCAAGGTAGCTTCAGAGATAAGAGAATATAGAAAGCCTGAGCCTTACAAAGGTAAAGGTGTTCGTTATGAAGATGAGCATGTAGTGAAGAAGGAAGCTAAGAAGAAGTAGTTAGGTAAGGAATAGATAATTATGGATAAAAAAACTGCTCGTTTAAATCGTAGTAAGCGTACTAGAATTAAACTAAGAGAGCTTGGTCATACTAGACTTTGTGTTTATAGAACACCAAGACACGTTTATGCACAAGTGATTTCTGGTAATGGTTCTACTGTATTGGCTGCTGCGTCTACTGTAGAGAAAGATGTTAAAGCAAAGTGTAAATATACTGGTAATGTAGAATCTGCTGCAATTGTAGGTGAAATCATTGCTAATAGATGTAAAGAAAAAGGTATTTCACAGGTTGCTTTTGATAGATCTGGATATAAGTATCATGGACGTGTTAAAGCTTTAGCAGAAGCTGCTAGAGAGCATGGTCTTCAGTTTTAACAAATAAAATATGGATGATTATTCATTATGTCTAATGAAGTGAAAAAAAACGAAGAGCTGATTGAAAAGTTAGTTAGTGTTAAAAGGCACTCAAAAACAGTAAAAGGTGGTAGAATTATGAGCTTTGCTGCTTTAACTGTTGTTGGTGATGGTAAAGGTAGAATTGGTGTTGGTAGAGGTAAGTCAAGGGAAGTACCTGCTGCTATCCAAAAAGCTATGGAAAACGCTAAAAAGAACATGGTGTCAGTAAACTTAAACAATGATACATTGTGGTATCCTGTGATGTCTAATCACGGTGCTTCTAAAGTATTCATGCAACCAGCATCTGCGGGTACTGGTATTATTGCTGGTGGTGCTATGCGTTCTGTTTTTGAAGCAGTTGGTGTACACAACGTTTTAGCAAAAACATATGGCTCAACTAATCCAGCTAATGTTGTCAGAGCAACTATTGTAGGTTTGGCAAAAATTAAATCACCAGAAGAGATCGCTGAGAAAAGATGTCTTTCTGTTGAAGAGATTCAGGGGTAATTAGAAATGACTCAAGCTAAAACATTTAAAGTTACCTTAGTAAAAAGCCTAATTGGTCGTAAAGAAAATCACATAGCTTCAGCTAGAGGTTTGGGCCTAAGAAAAATTAACCATACAGTAGAAGTGCTAGATACTCCTAAGAATCGTGGTATGGCTAACAAAATATATTATATGGTTAAGATAGAGGAGTAGTATAAAATGAAATTAAATAAACTTGCTCCTGCTGCTGGCTCAAAGAGCTCTCCAAAAAGACTAGGTCGTGGTATCGGAAGTGGTTTAGGTAAAACTTCTGGTAAAGGTCACAAAGGTCAAAAAGCGCGCTCAGGTGGCTATCATAAAGTAGGTTTTGAAGGCGGACAAATGCCTTTACAAAGAAGACTACCAAAATTTGGTTTTACTTCTGCATCTAAAAGATATGTTGTTGAGATCAGACTTCATGAATTAAATAATGTCGTTGCTGATAAGGTTACATTAGATACTCTAAAAGATTTTGGTCTTATTAGAAAAGATATCAAGACAGTAAAAGTAATAGCTAGTGGAGAGATCCAAAAAGCTTTTAGATTAAAAGGTATAGCTTGTACAAAAGGTGCTAAAGAAGCTATAGAAAAAGCTAGTGGTAAAGTAGAGTAAGATTAAAGATATGTCAAAGTATAATAGTGCTTCTGGTACAACAGGTGAATTAAAATCTAGACTAATTTTTGTAGTTATTGCTATCTTGGTATTTAGACTTGGAGTGTATATTCCTATACCAAATATAGATTCTACTAAGTTGGTGGAGATTATTTCAAATCAACACTCATCGACTGGTGGTTTGATGAGTATGTTTAATATGTTCTCTGGTGGCGCTCTTACTCAAATGAGTATCTTTGCATTGGGTGTGATGCCTTATATTTCGGCATCTATCATTTTTCAGATGCTTTCGTCTGTATATCCAAAATTTATAGAGCTAAAAAAAGAAGGTGAGTCTGGTCAAAAGAAAATCACTCAATACTCAAGATATTTAACTCTTGCTTTGGCTATAATACAATCATTTGGTATTGTTGCATTTGTATTACATCAAGATGGTTTGGTAACTACAAACAATATTGCGTTATTCTATTTGACAACTATTGTTTCTGTTACAACAGGTAGTATGTTTTTGATGTGGTTAGGTGAGCAAATTACTGAAAGAGGTGTGGGAAATGGTATTTCACTACTAATCTTCTCAGGTATTGTTGCTAACTTACCGTTTGAAATTTCAAACACTTTGTCTCAAGCAAATCAGCATGTAATATCTTACTTGTCTGTATGGGTGCTTTTAATTTTGCTACTATTAGTTATTGCATTTGTAGTATTTATGGAAAGTGCTCAAAGAAAAATTACAGTAAACTATGCTAAGAGACAGCAGGGTAGAAAAATGTTTGCTGCTCAGACTAGTCACTTACCACTAAAATTAAACATGGCAGGTGTAATTCCAGCGATTTTTGCATCATCAATATTGATGGTTCCTGGAGTGTTGTTTGGATGGTTATCTAACTATAACTCACTTAGCTGGTTAGCAGATATTGTAGAAATGTTGCAGCCAGGCAGTATAGTTTATACAGTAGTTTTTGCTGCGACAATTATCTTTTTCTGTTTCTTTTATACTTCATTAGTATTTAATCCAAAAGAGACAGCAGATAATTTAAGGAAATCAGGTGCTTATATATCTGGTGTGAGACCTGGTGAGCAAACAGCTAAGTATATAGATGCAGTTATGACTAGATTAACTTTGGTTGGTTCACTGTATATCACAGCTATATGTTTATTGCCAATTTTTGTAGTGAAGTTCTTTGCCCAAGGATTATCATTCACATTTGGTGGTACGTCTTTGCTGATTGTAGTAGTTGTGATGATGGACTTTATGGCTCAAGTTAGATCGCATATGATGTCAACACAATATGATTCTTTACTAAAGAAAGCAAATCTTAGTGGTAAGAAAAAATAGAGAGATATTTTGGAGAAATTATAATGAAAGTTAGAGCTTCAGTTAAAAAAATGTGTAGAAACTGTAAAGTTATAAAACGCAACAGAGTAGTTCGTGTGATATGTACAGACCCTAGACATAAGCAAAGACAAGGTTAGTCAGTCAAGTATAGAATAAAGCTTGATTATTTGTTTTTAAAAAGTTATCCTAGCAAGTTACAAATTGCATGAGATAGCAACTAAATTAAGAATAATTATTAGGAGTGAAGTAGATGGCTCGTATAGCTGGTGTTAATATTCCTGTTCATAAGCATACAGTGATAGGATTAACTTCAATTTATGGAATAGGTAAAACAAGAGCGCAACAAATTTGCCAGTCTTGCAATGTAAATCCGACTGTTAAAATCAAAGATTTGACTGAAGAGCAAGTTGAATCTTTAAGAACAGAGGTTGCTAAATTTACGGTAGAAGGTGATTTACGCCGTGAAGTTTCTATGGACATAAAGAGACTTATGGACTTAGGATGCTTTAGAGGTAGAAGACATCGTCGTAGCCTTCCTGTAAGAGGACAAAGAACGAAGACTAATGCACGTACTCGTAAGGGTCCAAGAAAGCCAATTAAGGCGTAAATACAATTATAACTATAAGATTAAAGGGTAGATTATATGGCTAAGTCTGTTAGATCATCAAAGAAAAAAGTAAAAAGAGTAGTGACTGATGCGGTTGCTCATATTTACTCATCTTTTAATAACACTATAGTAACTATTACAGATAGACAAGGTAATGCTTTATCTTGGGCAACTTCTGGTGGTAGTGGCTTTAGAGGTTCGAAAAAAAGTACACCTTTCGCTGCTCAGGTTGCAGCTGAGAGAGCTGCTGATATGGCTCTTGAGTATGGTGTAAAAAATGTAGATGTTTTAGTAAAAGGACCAGGTTCAGGTAGAGATTCTGCTGTTAGAGCTTTAAATGCTAAAAACTTAAAAGTAACAAGCATAACAGATGTGACTCCATTACCTCATAATGGTTGCCGTTCTCCTAAGAAACGTCGTGTTTAATATTTTAAAGGGAATTTAATAATGGCTAGATATCTAGGACCAAAGTGTAAGCTTTCTAGAAGAGAAGGTACTGACTTATTTTTTAAAAGTGGTGTAAAAGCTAACGATGAAAAATGCAGAATGAATACTGCACCAGGTCAGCATGGAGCAAGAAGAGCGCGTCTGTCTGACTATGGTTTACAGTTAAGAGAAAAACAAAAAGTGCGTCGTATGTATGGTATTTTAGAAGGACAATTCAAAAAATACTATATCGAAGCTAGCAGAAGAAAAGGTAACACTGGCGCTACATTGTTAGAGCTATTAGAGTCAAGATTAGACAATGTTGTTTACAGAATGGGCTTCGCGGCTACGCGCGCAGAAGCAAGACAGTTAGTAGTTCATAAAGGTATCATAGTAAACGGACATACTTGCAATGTTCCATCTGCTCAAGTAAAAGCTGGTGATGTAGTTGCAGTTAGAGAAAAAGCTAAGAAACAACTAAGAATTCAAAATGCTGTAGGACTTGCTAAACATAGAAAAGAGCTTTCTTGGATTGATGTTAATACTGATTCATTAGAAGGTACTATGAAATCTTCACCAGATAGATCTGAGTTATCGGCAGACATAAATGAACAATTAATCATCGAGCTTTACTCTAAGTAATAATTATATTATTATTTTTTAGTGACTCGTTTATAGCCTTATTTCAAGGAGATTTTTTAGTGAGTAATAATAATTCAAAGCAGGAATTTGTACCTAATATACAGCTTAAAGAAGATTTAGGAGCTTTTGGTTATAAAGTTCAACTTTCTCCTGTAGAAAAAGGTATGGCTCATATCCTTGGTAACTCTATTAGAAGGATTTTATTATCTTCACTATCAGGAGCATCTATAATTAAAGTAAACATCGCTAATGTATTACATGAGTACTCTACTTTAGAAGATGTCAAAGAAGATGTTGTTGAAATTGTTTCTAATTTGAAGAAGGTTGCGATAAAACTTGATAAAGGTATAGATAGACTAGATCTGGAACTATCTGTAAATAAATCAGGCGTAGTTACCGCTGGAGAATTTAAGACAACTCAGGGTGTGGAAATAATAAATAAAGAGCAGCTAATAGCTACTTTGACAAACCCACGAGCATTTAGCTTAACTGCTACTGTAAACGTAGGTAGAAATGTAGGAATACTATCTGCTATACCAACAGAACTTGAGACAATTGGTGATATAGCTGTAGATGCTGATTTTAATCCTATTAAGAGAGTTGCTTTTGACGTTTTTGATAATGGTGATAGTGAAACTCTGGAAGTATTTGTAAAGACAAATGGTACTGTGGAGCCACTAGCAGCTGTTACGAAAGTTTTAGAGTATTTCTGTGAGCAAATATCAGTATTTGTATCTCTTAGAGTGCCTAGTAATGGTAAAACAAGGGATGTATTAATAGATTCTAATATTAATCCTATTCTTCTTAAGCCAATTGATGATTTAGAGTTGACTGTTAGATCATCTAACTGTCTACGTGCAGAGAACATTAAATATCTTGGTGATTTAGTACAGTATACAGAATCACAGCTTATGAAGATACCTAACTTAGGTAAGAAATCTCTTAATGAGATCAAACAAATTTTAATAGATAATAACTTATCTCTAGGTGTCCAAATTGACAATTTTAGAGAGCTAGTTGAAGGAAGATAACAATATAGTAATCATATAATATTAACTATAAAGGAGTAATTACTATGAGACACCGTAAGCAAGGTAGAAAGTTTGGTAGAACTAGTAGTCATAGAAAAGCTATGTTTAAGAACATGTCAGCTTCTTTGATTAATCATGAGGTTATCAAAACTACTTTACCAAAAGCTAAAGAATTAAGAACAATCATTGAGCCTTTAGTAACTTTAGCTAAGAGAGAGCATAAGTTAAGAAACAAACTAGACACTAGTTCAAATGAGTTTAAAGCTCAGTCAGTTGCTTTAAGAAGACAAGCTTTTGATTTTTTAAGAAATAAAGCTGCGGTGACTAAACTTTTTGAAGAGTTTGGTGCCCGTTATGTAGAAAGAGCTGGTGGTTATACTAGAATTCTTAAGTGTGGTTATAGGTTCGGTGATAAAGCACCTATGGCTTATATCGAATTAGTAGATAGACCACAAGTTGAAGCAACTGCCAACGAAGAATAGTTCTTTTGTATTTTATTCAAATCTCATTCCTTAAAAATAATTCTTTTGTTCTGATAAATTTTTCTAGTTTTTGCATGTTTGTGTGTAAATATAAATGTAAAAAATTACTTGAAAAAACTAGCTACTACTCTCATATAGTTATTTGTTTAGAATTCTTTATAAATGTATAACAAGAGAGGGTTATATAAATGTCAGAAAAAAAATATACTTTTGAAACTGAGGTAGATAAATTACTTCATCTTGTAATTCATTCGTTATATTCAAATCGTGAAATCTTTCTAAGAGAGCTGGTATCTAATAGCTCAGATGCTATAGAGAAGCTTAGATATGAGAATATTTCTAATGCAGAATTAAGTGAAGGTGATACTGATTATGCAATCAAAATTGATTTTGATAAGTCTACTAAAACTATTACTATTAGTGATAATGGTATCGGTATGACTGAAGAAGAGGTTATCGAAAACCTTGGTACAATTGCAAAGTCAGGAACTAAGAAATTTTTAGAAAGCCTAACTGGTGATAAAAGTAAAGATAATGAGCTTATTGGTCAGTTTGGTGTTGGTTTTTATTCATCATTTATAGTTGCTGATAAGGTTACTGTTAGAACTAGAAAAGCTGGTCAAGATAAAGAGCGAGCTATTAAGTGGGTTTCTGATGCACAAAATGGCTTTACAGTAGAAACAATAACTAAAGAAAAACGTGGTACAGAGATAATCCTTCATATCAAAAAAGAGCATTTAGACTTGCTAGAATATCATGTGCTTAAAGGTTTAGTTAATAAATACTCAGACTGTATCAATACACCAATTCAGATGAAGAAGGTTGAGTACAATAAGGATGGCAAACAAACTATCAAAGATGAATATGAAACGGTAAATAATACTAAAGCTATTTGGATAAGATCAAAAGATGAAATAACTTATGAAGAATATCAGGAGTTTTATAAGTATATTTCACATGATTTTGCTGATGCTTTAATGTGGATACATAATAAAGTTGAAGGTAACCTTGAGTATAATAGCTTACTATATATTCCACAAAATAAACCTTTTGATTTCTGGAATAGAGATAAAGACTATGGTTTATCACTGTATGTGCGCAGAGTATTTATTATGGAGAATAAGGAGCTATTACCTCTATACCTAAGATTTGTAAAAGGCGTAATAGATTCTGCTGACTTACCGCTAAATGTATCACGAGAGATACTACAGCATAATAAAGTTATCGATAAGATTAAAAAAGCGATAACTACTAAAATTCTAAGCGAACTTAAGAAGCTAACTAGTAAAGATAAGGAAAAATACCAAAAATTCTGGGATAATTTTGGTCAGGTTCTTAAAGAAGGCGTTTCAGATGACTACTCAAATAAAGAGAAGATTGCTGGGCTGTTAAGATTTGCTACTACAGAAAGTGGTGACTCTAAGCAAACAGTATCATTAGCTGACTATATTTCACGCATGAAAGAAGGTCAAGATACTATTTACTATATTACTTCTGGTAGCTATAGGGCTGCTGCAAATAATCCTCAACTTGAAGCATTCAAGAAGAAGGATATAGAAGTAATCCTAATGTCAGATAGAATCGATGAGTGGATGATGTCTACTCTAACTGAGTTTGATGGTAAGCATATGAAGTCAATTATCAAGGGTGATATTGATCTTGATAAATTTGAAACTCCAGAAAACAAAGAGAAATTTGAGAAAGAGTCAAAAGATTTTGAGAAAGTTCTAAAAGAGATTAAAGAAGTTCTTAAAGATAAGGTCGAGGATGTACGCCTATCTAAGCGTCTAACAGATTCTCCAAGCTGTGTGGTTGTTAATGACTATGGCATGAGTCTACACATGCAGAAGATGATGGAAGAAGCTGGACAGACATTTATGCCTGGTATGGGTATGAAGCCTATATTAGAGCTTAATGCTGAGCATAATTTAGTGCAGAAACTAAAAGATGAAGCTGATACGGAAATCTTTGCAGATATCTCTAACTTGTTACTTCTTCAAGCAATGTTTGTTGAAGGTGCTAAGATAGAAGATCCAATGGCTTTTGTTAAGTTGATAAATAAGTATATCAAGTAAGTTTTCTTTTATTTTTTCTTAATTCTATAAATTCTGAATAATTTTTGTTAAAAAGTTGGTATTAAAACTTATAAGTCCATAGAGCTTGTCAAAGTGAGCTTATGCTATAAACTGTTAACGATTTCTAATGCTCAATCATCTTTGGACCCGTCCAATCTTATAGGCTACCCCTCTAGCGGAGGGGAATTTTTCAAAATAGTCATTCCGGACTTGATTCGGTATCTCTTGGATTGACATATATCTTTTTTAGCTATATAAAGATTCCATAATGACTTATTAGTGTTGGTTAAGAACTCCCCCATCAACCTAAAGATTGCCACCCCTTCAAAATTTGAAGGGAAATTTGGTTATAGTTCTGATAGTTTCAATAGTATCAATCAACTTATTTTACAAAGCTTGTATTGACTAAATTAGCAGTCTTAAGAATTATAGTGACAGATATAGAATTTGTCCATACAATAAAATATTACTTATAACCAATATAAACAGCAACAATTATTATAATAGAGCTTAAAGTCATCAGATACAGATAGAATTTAAAGATAAATTTTAGCCATAAACTAATAAGGTATTCTGCAATACCTAAAATCGCCATTAGTGTTACTAATGTTGGCATTAAACAATGTGTCCAGCCATCTACCGAACTAGAATCCTAAAACAGCAATTTGTCTGCTTAGCCCTGTTAAATCTGCTAGTGGCGACATAATCGGCATTGTCAATGTCGCCTGACCTGAGCCAGATGTGACAAAGAAGTTAAAGATTGATTGTAAGAAAAACATTCCTAGTGTTGATACATACTGATTAGTGCCAGAAATAGTCTCAGATGCATAATGTAAGATAGTATTTAGGCATTGTATAATCTTCGGGGTTTGAGCCACCTATCAGATAGATTAGACCATAAGCAAAGCCAATTACTAAACGCACTGGTAGCATATCTTTAGCATTTTCTTTAAAGGCATTGATAGTAAAGCTTAGTGTCATACCATTTACTTTACCAATTACTGCAAACAAACCAGTTAAAAGCCCTAGGATTGTAAAAGGTGTTACAATCTCTGGTATGTAATAACCAAGTTCTACAATACCATATACTAAACATACGATAGTAACTATTACACTAGCAAGTACTAGCCATGAATAGATACACATATTTTGAGTTTGCTCAAGACTATGTTCATCTGAGTTTCTATAAAAGTTATCATAGATATACTTGGTGATGATTGTGGTTTCTTTTGTATTTTTAACGTATAAAAGACTGTAAAGATACTTATCGATAATGTAAATATAAACCATATGATTATTTCTAAATAGACTTCCTGATAAGATTGGAAGTTCGGCGATTCCTTGTGCGATAATGATAGAGAAAGGATTCATCCAAGAAGTTGAAAAACCAATTTGAGTAGCTAGGTATATAACCATAGTACAAGTTAGAGCATCAGAACTTATAAGTATAAAAATAGGTACTAATAAGCAGAATAAAAGGTATCGTCTCTTCACCTATACTAAATACAGCTCCACCTAAAGAAAAGATAAAACATAAAACAGGTAGTAAGACAATTTTATTATTTTGAAATTTATTAACAACACGAAGTATCGATTAATCAATTACTTTTGTCCGAAGAAAGTACATCAAAAGAGCCACCAATAATTAGTAAAAAAGCAATAACAGCAACCCACACCACCATCTTTAGAGCCCAAGGTAATAACATTATAAATAAAGTTTGTAAAACCTCTATTTTCAGCATTTTCAGTTGCAAATATTTTAATAGGAGCTGTTTTAGCATTACCTTGAGAGTCTAGTTTGTATCTAAAACTATCTGCAATAAGTACACTTCTTGAATATGTCTGACCATCAAGGAGTACTGAATCTTTTTTACATCAAATTTACACCTACAGGGACAAAGTAACTAGCTAATGCTACAAGTATAGCTATACATAACAATATACACTAGTGTATCCGGCATTTGTATTTTTCTGAAATTTCTCATTAGTGAAATTTATTTATTGAGTTGTGTATTTAGATTATAAGTATTTACTAGCAAATGAGTATAAAAATCATAATTACTTGAATATTTTTTTAAATATTTTAAAACGTTTTGCGTTATAGTTGTCACATTTGTTTTGATAGAGGTTGGACTCTAACGTTATGGTAATCTAGTTATGATGATATAACGGTGATCTTTTATCATTTAGTAAAAAGTTAACTAATAATACTGTATTTTATAATGGTAACATTTTTAGAAAAATGTTACCATTATGTTCCATGATTTTTTATATTTTCATGTGTCCAAATGAATTCTAATACTAAAATTATTTTTGTCACAGGTGGGGTGGTATCCTCGCTTGGTAAGGGTGTAACAGCAGCATCTTTGGCTACTCTCTTAGAAAGTCGTGGTCTTAATGTAACAATGATGAAGCTTGATCCATATATCAATGTTGATCCAGGCACTATGAGTCCTTTGCAACATGGTGAAGTTTTTGTAACTGAAGATGGTGCAGAGACTGATCTTGATTTAGGTCATTATGAGCGTTTTATCCGCAATAAGATGACTCAAGCAAATAACTTCACAACAGGTAAGGTCTACCAAAGTGTTTTAAGAAGAGAGCGTAAAGGCGATTATCTAGGAGCTGCTATTCAAGTAATTCCACATATCACTGATGAGATCAAGAGACGTATTTGTAGTGGGATTGCAGATGATGTCGATGTTGCAATTGTTGAGATTGGCGGAACGGTTGGTGATATCGAGTCACAACCATTTTTAGAGGCGATTAGACAGCTAAGAATAGAGTTAGGCAGAAATAGAACGCTATTTGTGCATTTAACTCTTTTACCTTATATAAAAGTTGCTGGTGAGCTCAAGACAAAACCAACACAGCATTCTGTTAAGGAGTTAAGAGGTATTGGAATTCAGGCTGATGTAATAGTTTGTCGATGTGAGAAGAAGTTTGATGATAGTGAAAAGCGTAAAATTGCACTGTTTACCAATGTTGATCAGGACTGTATATTTACAGCAGAAGATGTTGATACGATTTATGAAGTTCCGCTTAAGTATAATCAACAGGGTTTTGATGCAAAGCTTGTTGAGCTTTTAAAATTACATACTAAAGAAGCTGATCTATCTGAATGGCAAAATGTTGTAAATACTATTAGAAATGTCAAAGGTGAAATCACTATTGCGATGGTTGGTAAGTATGTTTCATTAACAGAGGCATATAAATCACTAAATGAAGCTCTGTATAATGCTGGCTATAAAAAAGGTGTCAAAGTAAAAATAAAGTTTGTTGATTCTGAAGATGTTATTGAGAGTAATGTTGAATCGTACTTCAAAGATGTTGCTGCTATTTTGGTGCCAGGTGGCTTTGGTAGTAGAGGTGTTAAAGGTAAGATAACTTCAATAAAATATGCTAGAGAAAATCAGGTTCCTTTTTTGGGAATATGTCTAGGAATGCAGTTGGCTGTTATAGAATATGCTAGAAATATTTTAGGCATAAAGAATGCTCATTCTAGTGAGCTAGAGCCAACGACAGCAAATCCAGTAATTGGATTAATAACAGAATGGCAAGCAGAAGATGGTACAGTTCATCAAAGAACACATAATTCAGATTTAGGTGGAACAATGCGCCTAGGCGGCTATAAATGTGTCTTAAAGCAAGGCTCGCGTGCCAGAGACATATATCAAGCTGATGAAGTAGTCGAAAGACATCGTCACCGCTACGAGGTAAATAGTAACTATGTTGAGCGCCTTGAAGAAGCGGGTTTGATTTTCTCAGGAAGATCTGAAGATAATAAATTAATGGAGCTTATCGAAATTCCTCAGCATAAATGGTTTATAGCATGTCAAGCACATCCGGAGTTTACTTCTACACCAAGATATGGACATAAATTGTTTGAGTCCTATATTCAGGCAGCTATCGAAAATTCTAATAATTAATCACTAGTTTTGATATTTCATGAATAAAAGTGCTATAATTTGACTTAATTAACTATTGGAGAATAATTTTAAATGACTAAGCAAAGAACTTTATCTATAATTAAGCCAGATGCTGTAGAGAAAAGTGTAATTGGTGAGATCTATAGCCGTTTTGAGAAAGCAGGATTAAAGATTATTGCAGCTAAAATGAAATATTTGTCAAAAGCAGAAGCTGAAGGTTTTTATGCTGTACATAAAGATAGACCTTTTTTTAGTGCACTTGTTGAGTTTATGATTTCTGGTCCTGTGATGATACAGGTTTTAGAAGGTGAAAATGCTATTGCAAAAAACCGTGAATTAATGGGGGCAACAAACCCTAAAGAAGCTAAAGCAGGCACTATTAGAGCTGATTTTGCTGATAGTATTGATGCAAATGCTGTCCATGGTTCAGATGCAGAAGATACAGCAGCACAAGAGATAAGATATTTCTTTAGTGATACTGACATTTTCGGCTAAGATATATCTAATCTAAATATTTAGGAGGAGATTGAGAATGAGTTGGTTAACTAGAGTAATTGGTAGAAGTCTTGGTTTAGAAGCACAGAAAAAAGATATGCCATCTGGAGTTTGGAGTCAGTGCCCTAACTGTGGTGTGACTCTGTATTCAGAAGAGCTGCATAACAATAAGTCAGTATGTCCAAGCTGTAATTATCATTATAGAATATCTGCTAGACATAGACACAACCTATTTTTTGATAGAGATAGTACAAAAGAGCATTTTGCAAATGTTTCACCTGTCGATATGCTTAAGTTCAAAGATACAAAAACTTATAAGGATAGGTTAGCTCAGGCACAGAAGAAAACTGAAGAACAAGATGCTTTAGTAGTAATGGAAGGCACAGTTAAAGGTTTTCCTGTAGTTGCTGCAGCGTTTAACTTTATGTTCTTAGGTGGTTCTATGGGTTCAGTAGTGGGTGAGAAGTTTGTTAGAGGTGTCAAGCTTGCTATTGAGAAAAAAGTACCATTTATCTGTTTCACAGCAAGTGGTGGTGCTAGAATGCAGGAATCATTGTTCTCGCTAATGCAGATGGCAAAGACTAGTGCAGCTTTACAAAAATTAGCAGAAGCTAAACTACCATACTTGGTGGTTTTGACAGATCCAACGACTGGTGGTGTGTCGGCTTCACTTGCTATGCTTGGTGATATCCATATTGCAGAGCCAAAAGCTTTGATTGGATTTGCTGGTCCGCGTGTAATTGAGCAAACTGTAAGAGAAAAACTACCTGAAGGTTTTCAGAGAAGTGAGTTTTTGGTAGAGAAAGGTATGGTTGATATGATTGTTGATCGTAGAAACTTAAGAAGTGAAGTTGCTAAACTAATAGATAAACTAATACCTAACCTTACAAAAATAAACTATTCTCAACCTTTAGAATATAAGTCTGAACAAAAAGTTTAACTTCATAATTAAAAAAAATGAGTATCGAAATTAAAATAGCTAAATTAATGGCTAAGTCTGATGCTCTCTATTGTGATCTTCTTGATTTATCACTAATTCTTAATAAATTTAATTTTGCTAAGAAGTTTAAAGTTATAACTATAGCTGGTACTAACGGTAAGGGTACGACAGTAGCTATGCTAGAAGAGCTTCTTGTAACAAATAATAAGAATGTTTTAAGTTACACTTCACCACATGTTTTTAAATTTAATGAAAGAATATCATTAAACAAACAACCGATATGTGATAGTGTTCTTTTGGAGATACTAGAGAGATTAGAAGAATTAACACCTAAATATCGCCTTTCGTATTATCAGATTGCTTTTTTATGCCTTTGTATCTACTCGCAGAGAGTGGAGCTTGATTATCTGATTTTAGAAGTTGGTATTGGTGGTAGATTAGATGCAGCAAATATAATTGATGCTGATATAACAGCTATTACAAATATTGATTTTGATCATTGTGAGATATTGGGCGATACTCTTGATAAGATAGGTTTTGAGAAGGCTGGAATATCAAGGTCACAAGTTCCGCTTTTTCTAGGTTCACAAATGCCACAAAGTGTTTATGAGTATGCACAAACAGTAGGGGCAATAATTTATCAAAATAGCTATGAGTATAGCTCAAAACAGTGTTTTGCTCATAGTTATAATATTGCCATGGGGATAGCAGAATATCTTTTTTATAGAATGCAGATAGCATATATTCCAAATCTTGAGGGTATAAGAGCAAGAGCAAGGTTCGCAATACTAAAGAATGATTCGCTAAATAACAGTCATGTTGTTGTTGATGTTGGCCATAATCCCGCTTCTGTTAGGCATTTGCTCGAACTCTTAAAGAGTAAATTTGCAGACAGAAAGATTCGTTATGAGGCAATATTTGGTATTTTAGCAAGTAAGGACATACGCGAAGTGCTTAATATAGCTAAAGAGCATATCTATAAGTGGGATGTGATAGACCTTAAATATCTAGATCAAAGAGCAACTGACCTTGAAAAGATAAAACAAGAATTTAAATTACAACATATAATTCGTGTAGATTATAACAAAGATCTAAGCAGTGTTTATCTATCAAAAAAAGATACGGCCACGGTAGTATTTGGATCTTTTGTATTAGCAGGAGAGTTTATAAGACATTATGAAAAGTATACTAGTAAATGATGAAGATCAAATGTATCAATTTGCCAAAGAGTATGCCAAACAGCTACAGCCTGGCCAAATTATTTATTTGTACGGTGATTTAGGTGCAGGTAAAACTACATTTGTCAAAGGTATACTCAAAGCACATGGCTATAGTGGCAACGTTAAAAGTCCTACTTATACCCTAGTTGAGAGTTATAAGTTCGACGAATTTTATATTTATCATTTTGACTTATATAGGTTGGCTGATCCAGAAGAGTTAGAATGGATAGGCGCGCGTGATTATTTTAATCAAAATGATATCTGTTTTATCGAATGGCCTGACAAAGGTAAAGGTTTTTTGCCACTAAATACGACTAAAATACATATAAAATATCTAGCCCAAGGTAGACAGGTCGATTTTTACTAAAAATCTCTGTAAATATTATGTAAAATTGTATTATACTTTTAAAAATGTGACACTTGATGTTTTTGTATTGCAGGAGAGAAATATATGAAAGCTAGATTTATAATTGCTTTTTTATCAGTATTGTTTTTTAGTTCATCATATGCAACTTTAGAGCAATGTTATAAAGATGGTGTAAATCAAGATTATGAAAAAGTTTTGGAGTCTTGTAAATCATATTTGAAAACTGACGCACGTGCAACAGGGCTTCTAGCCGAAGCAAATGTTCAGCTTGATTCAAGTGATAAAGTAGCTCTAGAAGATGCACTATGGGCAGTAAATTTTTATCAAAAAAATGGTGTGCCAAAAGATCCAGAAGGTGCTAGATCATACTCATATTTAGTGTATTTGATTGGTGAGTTATATTTCTTTGGTTCAGATGATGTTAATGTCGATCAGAAAAAAGGCATACAATATATCATAAAATCAGCTAATTTGGGCTACGATATTGCGCAAAATCAGCTAGGTAACCTTTATGTCAGAGCAGGTAAGGTTCCAGGACCAAATTTTGCTAAAGCTTATAAGTGGTATAAGTTGGCTATTGCCAATGGTAGTCTAGATGCACGCAGTGCTTTTCTAATGCATAATGAAAGAAGCTTTATAGAAAACTATCCATACTGTATATCGATTGGTAGAGCACTAATTGGTGATACATATTTAAATGGTTTGGCAGGTTTACCAAAGAGTTCCGATTTTGCGATTGAATGGTATCAAAAAGCATATGAGCTACATCATATCTCTCCTGTAGAAACTGGTCTAGCAAAAGCATATATGACAAAAGGTAATAATAAAATTGCTTATAAGTATGCTCGCGAGGCAATAAAACAGCCATATGCTCCAGCATTCGTTGTAATCGCAGACTTGACAGATAATAAAATAGCTAAATATGCTTATTTAGCAGAAGCTGTTGAGCTATATAAAAATCCAGCACTTAAATTCTGGAGCCAGTTTAATGAGTACTGTATGCCAGATATTTTTGACAATGGTCTTAAACAAGCACAACAGAAATTATCTGAAATTAAATTATCAAAGCAAGAGTTAGAGCTTGCTAATAAAGAGCAACAAAGTTTGAGAAGTAATTGGAAGAGTGTGACAGATTCTAAATAGAGCTTATCTATTTTACTAAAAAATGAAAAAATTCTTCTCTAATAGTTTAATTGTTTCAATTTTTCTATTTTTATCAAAACTACTTGGCTTTGTTAGAGATTTACTATTAGCAAGCTTTTTTGGTAGTGGTATATCGTTACAGGCATTTTTAGTAGCTTTTAGATTCCCTGAGTTTATGCGTAAGGTGACATCATCTGGAACGCTAACACAAATTATTAATCCATATCTAAATAGAAAGATTAATCAGAGAAACAAAAACTTTATTATAACAATTTTATATTTTATAGCGTTGTTTTTGCTTGTTGTTACACTATTGGCGATAGTATTTAGTAATATCTGGGTTGGTATCTATGCATATGGTCTAGTTGATGATGAGAGTGTCTTGACGTTAATAAAAAGTATGTTTGTAATAATGATACCATACCTACTTTTTAACGGTGTGATTGGTGTAATATCAGCAATTTTAAATAGCTACAGTAGGTATCTTTTATCATCATTATTACCAATAGTTTTTAATGTGGTTATGATTTTAGGAATAGTTATATCACCGAAATGTAGTATACCTATATATAGTGTTGCTTATGCTGTTTTGTTAGCCGGTATTATTCAAGTGACTATTGGTGGATATAGCCTTATAAAATTAATAGGTAAAATTAATCTTAGTAGTAATATCTGTTTAGTCAAAGATAGTCGCACAAAGATTTTTTTGTGTAAACTACCTTTGGCTTTTCTTGGTACTGCAATACTACATATTAATGGACTTGTTGAGACATTTTTTGCATCATTTTTATTCTCGGGAAGTCTAGCTTGGTTATATTATGCTGATAGAGTCAATCAGTTTTTGTATGGTGTCTTTGGTACGGCGATAGCTACGGTGATGATTCCATATTTAATTGATTGCAAAAGGGATAAACAGAAGTTTTTTAAGACTTTGGCATGGATTATAAGATTTACACTGTTAGTGACAATCCCAGCTATAGTTGGTTTATTTGTACTAGCAAAGCCTATAGTTATTTCATTATTTTATTATGGTGAATTTAGTTTAAATGATGTTGATTTTACTTATTTAGCAATGCTTGGATATTTACTATCATTATTTTGTTTTGTAGTGGTTAGAGTTATTGTCTCGGCACTTTATGCACAAAATAAGACAATAATAGTTTTCTACATAAGTTTAATATGTTTGATAACGACAATATGCTTAAATATATTTATTGTGCATTTTTTTAGTGGTGATAAATATGCTTTTATCTATTTGGCATCAGCTAGTTCATCTGTGGCGTTACTAAATTTATTTATCCAACTCTGGGTACTTTGTGATTTTAAATTTAAACTATTTATTGTTACTTATTTACCTTTTATGACAATTATTAAAATTACAGTTGCCAGTGCAGCTATGATTTTGGTATTAAAATTATTTAATCTAAGTGATAGTTATTGGATTACATTATCAATGTTTGGTAGGCTCAAGAGTATAGCTTTGATAGTGTTTATAGGAGTATGTATTTACTTAGTAACTATGCTGCTATTAGCAAGGATGAAATCTTTAAAAACACTAGATCAATAATTTATTAACTAGTTTATAATCATTAGTGAAAAACTTATTTAGGATAATAATGTACGATTTCAAAAAGATAAACAATCTGCGTGGAATAGAGAGAGAAACTTTAAGAGTTACTAACTGTGGTAGCTTTGCAACTTCTCATCATCCTGGCGGTTTAGGTCATAAATTGACTAATAGCAGTATTACTGTTGATTTTTCTGAAAATTTGCTTGAGATAATAACTAAACCACATGATAGTATAGATAAAGCAATTGATGAACTATATCAACTTTCGGCATTTACTTTAGAGAATATGTCCAGTGATGAAATTATTCTCAATACTAGTATGCCGTTGTCTGCTAATGTTAATGATATACAGGAAGCAGATTTTGGTAGCTCAAACTCCGGGCGAATGAAGCGTGTCTATCGTAAAGGATTATCTGCGAGATATGGTAAAATAATGCAGATAATTTCTGGGATACATTATAATTTTTCTTTTGATAAAGATTTAATTACTAATATTGCAGCTAAAAAGCAAATATCAACATCTGATATTTATTTTGATGTACTTAATAACTATTTTGAGTGTATGTGGCTATTACCGTATCTTTTCGGTGCTAGTCCTATATGTGCTAAGACTTCTATTAAGAATAAAACTAATTATTTATTAGCTTTAGATAATGAGTTTTATATTGGCAGATACGCTACTAGCTTGAGAATGAGTGATCTTGGTTATACAAGCCAAGCACAAAAAGATTTAGCAATATCATATGATAATGTTAAGACATACGTCAAAGATCTAATACAAGCGACTAATGATGTCTTTGATGATTATAAACGTATAGGTCTTTATAATTCTCAAGGGCAAAGGATACAGCTAAATAATAGTATTTTACAAATAGAAAATGAATATTACAGTGCAATTAGACCTAAGCAAATTGCCAAAAGAGGTGAGAGACCTGCTTGTGCATTATATAACCGCGGTGTTGAGTATATCGAGGTTAGAGTTCTAGATGTTGATCCATTTGAGCCAGTGGGTATAAGTAGAGATACAGCGTTTTTTGTTGAGGCAATGTTGATGACTTGTCTAGAAAAAGATGCTAAAAAATATCATAAAAATATTATAAAACAGGCAAAACAAAATTTAACTGCGGTTGCAATACAAGGGCGTAATCCACAACTTAAGCTTAAAAAACTTGATGATAATAGTGAAATACTTTTAAAAGATTATGCTTTAGAACTATTTTATAAAATTGAGACAGTAGCTAAGAAAATGCCTAAAGAATACTTAGATGCTGTTGAAATACAAAAGCGTAAAGTATTAGATGTCTGGCAAACACCTTCAGCTAGAATAATAGAATTAGCTAGACAGCATGGTTATAAAAATTTTGTCCTAGATATATCTCGCCAAGTGTCGCAACAATTCAGAAGTTATGAGCTTTCATCAGCAATTACAACTAAATTAAAAGAGCAAGCTAGTCAATCTGTTGCTGCAGAAAAAGAATTAGTCACTAATGATAAAATATCCTTAGATGAATATATCAATAAATACTATGAGTCTTTAAAGGGTTGTTGCTAGTTATGGTATAATTTTGATAAAAATTTCTACTATCAAATATGGTTTTATAGATAATTCATCATAAAAATCTCATACTGAATTCGTTTAATGAGCGAGTCGAAGTAAAGTATCTCAATATAAGTATTAATCTTATTAGGATTCGTCAAACGAGTTTATAATGACTATTATTGGCTGTTTATATTGCTTTTATAGTGGTTTAGCTAAATGCTCTTTCAAAGACTCTTGATTTAATCAATAAAAGTTTTATAAAACAAGTTGGCTGAGCCTGCCAAAGCTCTTATATTCTTAGTTTTCAAGGTTGCATTTCGACAACTGGTTAATGAGCTTGTCGATGTACTCAATGCTCTTGTAATATTAAAACCAACACTATTTTTTTAGGTTAATTTCTGGGTTTGAAATAAAAAAAAGATACAAAAAAACCAGCACAGGACTGGTTTAGTTTGCTATGATAAATGAAAAAACAATTATACTTTTTTCATGCCGCCAAATTTCTTCTTGAACTTATCAACACGTCCAGCAGTGTCAACGATTCTTTGCTTACCAGTATAGAATGGGTGACATTCTGAACAGATATCGATGTTCATTTCTTTTTTACCAACTGTTGATCTTGTAACGAAAGTGTTACCACAGCTACAAGTTACAGTTACTTCAGCGTATTTTGGATGAATTTCTTGTTTCATTTTATAGTTTCCTTATTTTTATAATTTGACATCGCCACTTAGACTCTCTCATCTAAGCACCATATCCTTTTTAGTTAGAATAGCTCAACGATTCTAGCCTAAATTATCCACACTATCAAGTTTAATTCGAAGAAATATACTTCTCGCGGCGAATATTTTTAGCGTTAAAGCCAGCTTGTGTAAGCATTTCATATGATTCATCAATCATGTTTGGGTTACCACAAACATAAACAACATCTTTTTCCGGATCTAAACCTATTTTTTCAAATTGGTTTTGCACATATCCTGAAATTTCATAATCTTTAAGATCTTGAGTTTCTCTGCTTAGGCATAGTTTAAAGTGAATATTATGATGCTTTTTAGCAAACTCGATAAAATCATCTTGGTAAAGTGCATCTTTGCGATATTGCACACCTAAAAGAATATGTATCTCAGTACTATCAGCTTTTGCTAGTAGCTCTGGAAACATTGCTCTATATGGAACAATACCTGTACCAGTACCAACTAAAATCAGTTTTCTGATTTCTTCATCTTTTAGGACTAATCTACCAGCTGGTCCCATTGTAGCTGCTGTATCACCAACTTTCATGTTAAAAAAAGTATCTGTTGCGATACCACCCTCGACATAAGTCATACCTATCTCTAAAAACATATTTTCAGAAGGTAATGAGCCTAAGCTGTAGCTTCTACGCTTTATATTGCCTTCTTGATCCGTAAGTAAGAAAGTAATAAATTGTCCTGCAATAAAATCAAGAGGTTTATCATCTGTTTTTTTGAAAACAAAGTGTCTGACTTTGTCCGTAATATCTTTAAAGGATACTAATTCAAGTTCAAATTTTTCTAGTGCCATTTTATGAAAAAATAATATGTATATTTGTAACAACTGTAATTGTATAATAATTTTATCTAGATGATAAGTTTGTATTTGAGATATGTTAAAAATAACCTTAATTTAGAAAATATAAATATTAGAGTTTTTGATTTTAATATATTGGCTATAAAGTGTTATGAAGCTATTGGATTTAGAAAAATTTCAGAAGAGTATATGGATATCCCAAACTTAAATGAGAAGTGGAAAATAATTTCAATGGTTATTGAGATTTAGTAATAAGTTTTTAAATCTAGAAAATGAGTGGTAGCTATGACTGGACTTGAACCAGTGACCCCAGCATTATGAATGCTGTGCTCTAACCAACTGAGCTACATAGCCACAAAAGATGATTGATATTATATGTAATTTATGCAAATTGTCAATATTAATTAATATTGATAGTAAAAAAATATTAGTGATGTTTTATTGCTTGCTAAATATATTAGTTTTGTAGTACGATATAACTCAAGTGTACAAAGGGATTTTCCCTACATAACTACTAAATAAAATAAAAATGTCTGAAGGTAGAAATAAATTAAACGATTTTTCACTATTACAATCTTTGTTGGGTGGCTTTTCTAAGATAGAAGAAAAAACTTCTAGAATGAAGCAAGCTAGAGATAAGAATATTTCAAAGAACAAGAGTACTCCTAAGCCTACAGCAGCTAAGAAAATTGAAGAGAGATATACTTCTTTTATTCGTATTCCACAGTATGGTCACAGAATAAATAATAAAATAGTAGATGAACTTCAAAACCCACAACTTGAAGATACTCAAGAAATCTTAGTAACCGTTGATATTGAGAAAGAAAGGCAGAAAGAAGAGGCTAAATTATTTAAATGGTTATGCCATCGTTTTCCAAAATGTTTTGATCCGATTAATAAAAAACCACTTAAAATTGGTATAAGCGAAGAAATTGAAATAATTTACCAAAATGAGCACTTTGTGCCAGTTGATAAGATTTTGCTTAGAAATGTATTACGTCGTTATGTTGGTGATACACGTTATCATAAGGCAGTTTTTGAGCTTAAACAAAGATTTAACCTGCAAGGTCAGCCAGTTGAGGACTACTCTTCTGAGCATGTTGAGTACTCTAAGAAGCGTCTAGATGAGATAGCTGAGAAAGCTGAATTTAGAGCTAAAGGCTTAACAATGAAAGACTACTATGAGTATAAGAAACAGTAACAACAAAAGAAAGTTGGTACTGAGGAATACTAATAAAAATCACTATAAATTATTGCCTCCTGGTTTTTTTAAGTTTATTCTCTTATCTAGTGTCTTTAAAATTTCTGTTATAGCTATATGTTCAAAAATAACAAAAGTAGTTTTTTCTAAGAAAATAATTATAGCCATGTTTATGGCTTTGTTGGTGACTAGTTGTACAACTGATAGTTATCAAGCTCGAGAACTTCCTTTGCTAAAGCATGGCTATTCAAAAAAGAAGTTAACCGCATATAATATTTTTGGATTTCGTTATGATAATGCGCCACGCGGAATTTTTAATGTTATTGATGAAAAACCAACTGAATTTCTTGTAAATATATATATTGGTGATAACCAAGACTGTAAATTTATCTATACTGCAGATACAAAGGGTAAACAAGACGAAATTACCCAAACTGGTTCATTCACAGCTTATCTATCTAGTAGAAATGAGTTATTAAAGCTAGAATGTAAAGGTAAAGATTCTAATATAGACTACAAAGTTATCACATATGTAAATGCTATTGAGTATGATAGGGTTGGTAGCTTATCTTATTTAGTTGAGTCTGGAGGTCTTTAATATATTTATTGTCTCCAAAAATCTGGCATAAACAACACTAAGATTGTAAATATCTCGAGACGCCCAGCAATCATCACAAAGTCACATATCCATAATGCTTCTTTAGGGAGGTTTTTGAAATTTGAACCGATATCACCTAGTCCTGGACCTACATTCGACAAAGTAGTAGCAATTGTTGAGAACGCTGTGGTGATATCTAGGCCACAACCTAGCAAAGCTAGCCAACCACCAGCAAAAATTATAATATAAACAGAAATAAATCCCGAAACTCTATTAAGAGCTTGTTCTGATATATGAATATCACCTAGTTTAATAGTAAAAACTCCTTGTGGATGTATAACTCGTTTAGCTTCAAGTATGGCTTTTTCTTTAAATAGAATTGCTCTAATCATCTTTAGACCACCAGCAGTGGAACCGCCACAACCTCCAATTATAGCAATAAACATTAGCATAATTGGCAAGAAGCTAGGCCATAAGTAATAGTTATTATCAGAAACAAAGCCGGCACTTGAACTGATAGATATTACCTGAAAGATACTGTTAGTAATTGTAGAGAAGATATTTGAAAGATCATTTGTATTGGCAATCATGGTGATACATACAATAAATGAGGTAAAAAACAAGAAATAGAAATATGCTTTAAACTCAATATTTCTAAAATAGTGACTTATTTTAAACTTTGACAGAGCTATATAGTGAGCTTTAAAACTAGTAGCACCTAAAAAAAGGAAAATTGCACATACAACAAGCATTCCAAATGGTTTGTCAGTCATGCTCGCATCTGAAGGCGCAAAACCGCCAGTTGATACTGTTGAGAATGTATAGCATACCGCATCAAATGGTTTTACACCAATAAGTAGATAAGAGATAAAGCATAAAAAGGTAAGTAATAGATATACCATCCAAAGTGCTTTGGCAGTACTTGAGATTTTAGGTACGATTTTATCGTCTTTCCATTGGCCTGATACCTCTGCTTTATATAGCCGCATACCACCAACACCTAGTAAAGGCAGAATTGCTACTGATAGAACAATAATACCCATACCACCGAAAAATTCAGTTTGTTGACGATAAAATAAAATACTATGAGGAAGTTTATCAAGTCCTTCAATCACAGTACCACCAGTTGTGGTAAATCCAGAAACAGACTCAAATACTGCATCAGTAAAAGATAGATTTAGACCGGGAAATGACATATATGGTATTGCACCAAAAACTGTTACAAACATCCAAACGAGTGTAACTTAAGAAAACCATCTCTATTTGACAGTTTCTTATTTGATTTACGCGAAATAAACCAAAGCAAAAAACCACATAAAAATGTTACTGTAAAACTCAATACAAATGGATAAGCATTATCTTCATCATATATATAGTCAACCAATAAAGGACTAAGCATGGTAAGACTGAGGAACATTAAAAATATACCAATTATTTTTGGTTTTTGACTAAACATAATCTGCTAATACTTAAAAGCTTAATGTTATTGGTGACTTTGGTGTATAGTTTAGTATAATTACTCACAAGCTACAAGACAATTTATAATTTAGTATCTAAGAGAGGTTATTGTATGATGAAACTTATATTGAGCTTAGCTCATTTGTTTGATAATAAAAAAGATAGAGCGTATGTGAGTGAAGTAGATAGATTTTTACAAAAGTTTGATAAAGAAAATCCACAGAAATCTGAGTTACAAAAGAAAGAAATATTAAAGCATCGAAATATTTTCAATAGAGAAGCAAAGCCAAAAGCTAGTTTTCTTGATAGTGAGTAGTTATCTTATTTATTATATCACTGTGCTCAATCTAGATTCTATCAAAATTTTCATTTCTTAATGTTTGATATTTCAAAAATCAACTTTTATTAATTTATATAAATTATAATACTATTTATAATATCTAAATAATTAATTACTTAAAATCTATGAAAAAATATTTTGTGATTGTGATTATATCTATTTTTACAGTCGCATTTTTTCTGCTATTAAACTATTTGCAACCTCTAAGAACTGATGATTTTGGTAGAGCTAATACAGATACTTTAGCAAAAGGGTTAATAATTATGGTTCACTCTATTCAAGTTGACTATATGACTTGGACAGGGAGGGTCTCTGCTCAAGCTCTAATTTATCTGTTGATGAGTAAGAAAATATATAGGATTATCTTGTTTTGGTCAATCTTATTAATTCTATAGTATTCTATGTGTTTATGTTAATTAGCTTTAAAATAGTTACTTCTGACCGGGGCAAGATATTATCAAAAGATTTTATAGTATTTAGTTTTTCTTTGTTTTTGTTTTTTATCAAACAGGGTTTATAGCTAATATATTATGGAAAACAGGAGCAATTCAGTATTTTTGGAGATTAACTTTACTAATTATTGTTTATTATTTTTCAATAGTGAAGAATAAAAGCAGCTTAGTTCTAGGAATGTTTGTTGGATCAATTATTGGTTTATATAATGAAATATTTGTATGTGTGAGCATTCTACTTTGTTTAGCATATTTTTTTGAAAGAATGATTAGTAAGAAAGTTATAAATGATACTGTCGTCGCATTTTTTTATCGTGTGCAATTGGTGGGGTTATATTGGTAGCAGCACCGGGAAATTATGCTAGATTAGAACATATATCCTCAGGAACTCATTCTTCACTTTTACAAAATATTCTACGTTTAATTTATGAAATAATATTTACTCCACAATACACACTTATATTGTTGATGATGATAATGGTTTTTTTATATTGGTTTTTACTAACAAAAATGTCAAAAAAATAACAGCAATAATATACTCAGTTACCCTTCTACTATCTTTATTTGTTTTGGTTCCAGTTGCGAAATCTTATGACTTAAATCAAAGAGTATTACTTATCTACAATACTATCTTTTTTATAGCTAGCTATATGCTGATTTATAATCATAGTAGTTTATTTATTAATTATCTATATCATGCTTTAAATAAATTAGCTCTTGTTTTTGTCATAATGCTGATTATTCAATTATATCTGATTTTTACTATAAGCTTGTGTTTCTATAAGTTTGAACAAAAACGAAATGTTTTATTTCTCAATATAAACAAATAGAAATAACAGATCTTACCTTACCATGTATATCCTCGTATATATCACCAACGGTATTTGTTGATGATATTACACCAGATAAAAATTTTTATAATAATCAGGCGTATGCTGACTTTTATGGCTTTAAAAATGTTACATGTAAAACAGTAGGTTAAATTTAACTTAGATGTATATAAAAAATGATAAATAAAGCTTTTTTCATAAAAATATTATTGCTTAGTTTTTTTGCTATAACTTTTTTTGTTGGAGTTTCAATATATACCTATGTTTTTGCCAGAGTGCAGAACTGTACGTTGTTTTTTTAAGTTCTTAGATGTTATTAGAATGCATAGTTTATCACAGGTACTATCTTTTGTATGGATTCTTTCTCTTCCACTAATACTTGTGGTATATTACTATTTATTTTTTAAGTTATTGTTTAAAAAGTATTTCTAAATACAATTCAGAAGTTAAATGGTATGTAAAATATGCTAGTATAGAACTATTCATTTCGGAGCTTTAACTTTTTTATGTAGAAAAAATCTTTAAACACTTGGTTTATTAATTTGTTGACTTTAGGATATTTTTTCTTTTTATTTGTAATTTATAGTTTTAAAGTGTGTTACACGGTTTCTAAAGACTTTCTGATATGTTGCTTTTTTTAGTACTTTAATGTTCTTTCCTAAAGGTTGTGGTTGGTACGTTATTTTGGAAGATTACAACTATTCAGCATATGAGGGGCTATTCATTCTACTATCACTCTAATTAATTATCCTAAGTAAACTTCTTTTGCTAGTGCAATAATTGGCTTTATAATGAACAGTTTGTTGGGGTTCTACTACTGCTTTGTCTTGCTTATTTTTTTGAGAGGAAAATTAATAAAAAATAAAACTCGTTAATTATAATATCTGATACTTCCTATTTTTTATTTTTAATATATAAATGAAAAGCAGGAAGGTTGGATAGCTTGGAAAGATATATGGTTATAATTAATGCTAAACAAGATATTAAAAAAATTACTTATATTTTTAAAAAAAGAGCTATAAGTTAAATAGTGTTGCTCTAAGTTGTTAGCATAAGTGTATTATAATTATCTATTTGCTAATTAGTTGTTGTTTTAACTATAAATTTTTTACTTCTTTATACAAATTTCCTAGGAGTTAGTTTGAATATTTTTAAAATAGTTGTATTATTTAATACATCGAACTTTAGCTTAAAAGTTTGTGCTTGTAATCAAATTGGTTTTCTTGATACTCAAGTCTATAAGATTTAACATTATATGTTTATATGAAAAAAGCTATCAATATATTAATAGTTGTTGGATTACTTATGTCGCTAAATAGTTGTATTTGGCTAGCTGTTGCTGGTGGAACTGCTGGCGCTTATATGTTCGAGAAAAAGTAGATAAATCTTTATGCATATTTGGTTTCATCTATTATATCGGTATCTTCAGGTACTTTAAAATCAAAACTTGTATCACTTATATCTACATCAGTTCTTACATTGGTAAACTCAATTTTGGTAAATTGATTTAGTGAGGTTGAAATTTCTAAATATTTAAGTTGATTATTTGGGGTAAACTTAATCTTTATACTATCAATCATTTGATCATTTTTAGGTTTTAGAATATAGCTAGTGTTACCTTGCTCTTTAACGGTAAAGAGTTTGTTGATATTACTGGTGTTTTTTGATAAAAGAATTAGATAAGGAAACTGAGCAATATCATTAGAAACTTTTTTATGATAATTTGATCTAAATCACCATCATAGATCCACAACTTTGTACCATTAGAGACAATTTCTTGGTTATTTGGAGACGTTGTTACCCATTTAAAATATTGTGGCTTTTTGAGGCTCATTTTGCCTTTTGAGTTAAGATTGTTGCTAGTTTGCCCATCTATGAGCTTTTGATTAAAGTTAGCAGTCATAGAGTGAATATTTTTTATCTTTTCTATAAGACCACTAGCTGCATCAGCAAAGCTAATACTTATACTAAAAATAAGTATCAAACATATAATTATTTTTTTCATTTAAGAGTCTCTCTTTACTAGAACTTCACGCATACCGTTTTGATTCATCTCTGAAACAATGCCATTTTCTTTCATTTCCTCCATTAATCTTGCTGAACGATTATAGCCTATTTTTAACTTACGCTGTACCGCAGAGATTGATGCTTTCTGAGTTTTAATAACAATTTCTACTGCCTCATTATAGAGTGGGTCCTCACTACTACCACTATTTGTTGAAGTTCCATTTTCAGCCTCTTCTGATGATTCTAAGATATCTTCAATATATTCTGGCTCACCATATTCTTTCCAAGATTCTACAACCCTATGGACTTCATTATCATCAACAAAAGCACCATGAATACGCATAGGAGCACCAAAACCTGGTTTAAGATAAAGCATATCACCTTGCCCAAGAAGTTGTTCTGCACCTTGTTGGTCAAGTATTGTCCTAGAGTCAATTCTTGATGATACTTGGAAAGACATCCTAGTGGGAATATTTGCCTTAATTAGTCCAGTTACAACATCAACTGAAGGTCTTTGTGTAGCTAGAATTATATGAATACCAGCTGCACGGGCTTTTTGAGCAAGTCGAGCAATTAATTCCTCAACTTTTTTACCAACAACCATAATCATATCAGCAAACTCATCTGCGACAACAACAATATATGGCATTTTTGTCAGTAATGGTGCCTCATGAGCTATTTCAGGATTCATTTTGATAAACATGGTGTTTTTGAGAGGTTTACCAGCTTTCTCTGCTTGCTCAATCTTATCATTTAGTAAAGCAATATTTCTTACTCCAGCTGCTGACATTAAAGCATAGCGACGCTCCATTTCTTTGACACACCAGCGTAAAGAGTTAGCAGCTTCTGTCATATCTGTAACAACTGGTGTTAATAGATGAGGTATCCCATCATAGATTGAAAGTTCAAGCATCTTTGGATCAATCATGATGAATTTAAGCTCATCAGGTCTACATTTGTATAGCATACTAAGAATCATGGCATTGACACCAACAGATTTACCTGAACCAGTTGTCCCAGCTACTAAAAGGTGCGGCATTTTTGCAAGTTCTGCAAATGTTGGTTTACCAGATATATCTACACCTATTCCCATTAGGGTAGGGGCTTTAGATTTTATAAATTCAGGTGATGCCAATACCTCTTTAATACGCACCATCTGCCTAGTTGGGTTAGGTAGTTCTAAGCCTACGTATGGTTTACCAGGAATTACCTCAACAACTCTAACTGCAGTAGTAGATAGAGCTCTAGCTAAATCTTGAGCAATATTTGTCAGTTTGCTGACTTTTGTACCTCTTGCAAGATCTATCTCATACCTTGTGATTACCGGTCCTGGGTATGCTGCAACAACTTTTGCATTAATATTGAAGTCATTTAAAGTTTGTTCAAGTAATGAAGATGTCTCATTAAGCTGTGCTTGAGAAATAACAGTTTTTTTTGCTTCTGGTTCTATAAGTAGATCTAATGATGGGAGCATGTTTTTCTTAAGGGCTTTACTGGCACTTGAGCTTGTTGGGGTCGATGTTGTTGTTATCGCCTTTAGTTGCTTTTTTGCCATTGCTTGTTTAGTCTCACTACTTAACTGTGATGGTAATTCTGGGTCTAAATCGACATATAGTTCCAAGACTGAATCTGAATCCGATGCTATTTCTAAATCTGATTTTTGTAGTGGTTCAGTTTTAGCATCTTTAAATGAAAGCTCATTTGTTACTTTTGTATCATCTAATATTTCTCTAAAAATATCTCTTTTATGAATTTGTTGATTATCTTCAAATGTGATTGATGTTGCTTTATTATCTTTGTTAAGTGAACTTGTTAGGCTACTTTTTCCTTCAAAAGTTTCAAAGCTACTTATATCTGGGATATTTTTATCATTATTAGGTTTTGCTTTGGTGATATAACTAAATACTTTGGCAACAAATACTGCTAAGCTTTTGAAAAGGTATATCCATGTTGTACCTGAATATAGCGTTAGACCTACGAATAATGCTATTAATAATGCAAAATTACCACCTACTGATCCTAAATATTTGATGGTGAGCTTAACTGCTTCATAACCTAAAATGCCACCTGAGCGTTGAGGCATCCAGTAATTAGCAAAACTAAGATAAAGCTCAGCAAGCCCGCAGCAAGATAGTATAAAAACAATAATTCCAACAGTTTTTATTGTAAATAAAAGATAGCTAAGACTTTGTTGTTTTCGTTTGATGAGAAGAATTCTGACAAAATCAATAAGCAAAAATGGTAAAATAAAGCCGATAACACCGAATACTGAGAGTATAAAACTTGCTATATATGCACCAACTGGCCCAGCGTAATTTTTTATTGTGGTTTCAGATGAAACACTACTCCAGCCTGGATCATTAATATTAAAGCTAAATAATGCGATGAAAAGATATATTATGCTAGCTGTTGAAATAACTACTAGAGTTATCTTTAACCTACCAACAGCATGATTTGTTTTGTTTATGTTGTTATCTGCCATACTTTTTACTAAAATTAATTACACATTAATGAGTAAAACTCAATTGATAATTTTAACAAAAAAAATTCTAAAAATGTTAGACTATACTACTAATTTATTAAGCTTGAAGTTTTAGAGGGGTATATTTTGGTAAGATTTCATATCATATTAGGTTTAGTTGTTTGTTTTTTTGCATGGTTATTCTTTCTTATATTTCCAAATCTAGATATACAATTAGCGGGATATTTTTATAACTCATCGGTGCATCAATTTATTGGTGGCTATGACGGGTTTTTAGGTTTTTTGCATTGGCTTGCCAGATTTTTTACAATATTTTTCTCAATCATAGTGATTTTATTTCTTTTAGGATCTCTATTTATCGATAAGTTTAAGATTAAGCATAAAAAAACTATATTATTTATAGCGGTGTGCTTATGGATAGGTCCAGGCTTTGTTGTTAATTATGTATTTAAAGATCATTGGGGGCGCCCAAGACCAGTGATGGTTGAGCAATTTAACGGTGATAAAATTTTTCAACCGCCGTTTGTTATATCTTCGCAATGTGACGAAAACTGCTCATTTGTATGTGGTGATGCTTCAATGGGATTTTGGCTTTTTGCATTTATGCCACTAGTGGCTACAAGGAGAAAAAAGCTTATTGCATTTGCAGCTGCAGTATTTGCTGGTGGAGGTTTAGGACTGATGAGAATGTCGCAGGGTGGGCACTTTTTTAGTGATGTTGTTTTCTGTGGCATATTTATGTATATCTCCACATGGGTGGTTTATGCACTAATGTATCGTAAAAAGGATATTGATTTATATCTTATAAACATAGATAATCAAAAATTGAATATATTAAACAAAGGTATTGTTATGGATTTGGGTTTTATTTTTATGGCGGAGATTTGGAATATCTAGAGAGAGATTTAATTCTCTAGTCTAGTCCTATTTTGTCATTTTAAATATTTCTCAATTTCTCCAAAGCTTACTTGAATCGTGAAGAGTTAAATATACTGAGCTCTTTGATTTTTTAATTAATACCTTTTGGAGGAAAGTAAGATAGATGTCGCAGAAACTTAAACGTGGCTTACACACTCGTCATATGTCAATGATAGCTTTGGGTGGCTGTATTGGTACTGGTTTATTTGTAGCACTTGGCGGAGCAATTGCAGATGCCGGTCCTGGAGGAACTGTTTTGGCATATGTAATCATAGCTATAATGGTTTACTTCTTGATGGCGAGTCTTGGTGAAATGGCTGCTCATAGTCCTGTTAGTGGAACATTTTGTGAATATGCTACACGCTATGTTGATCCAGCATTAGGTTTTAGTACTGGTTGGAGCTATTGGTTTAATTGGGCTATTACAGTTGCTACAGAGGTTATTGCTGCAGCGTTAATTATGCAATATTGGTTTCCAGGCAGCTCAATTCTGTTATGGAGTGGCTTTTTCTTTGTATTAGTTTTTGCTTTAAATATATTTTCAGTAAAGATATATGGTGAAGTTGAGTATTGGTTATCTTTTATAAAAGTTTCGATGGTTATTATATTTATAATTGTTGGCTTTTTATCAATACTTGGTCTAGTAGGTAATCATACAAGTGTTGGTTTTGAAAATTGGCATATTGGAGACGCTCCTTTTCATAATGGCTGGTGGGGCTTTATATCAGTATTTATGATTGCAGGCTTTTCTTTCCAAGGAAGTGAGCTTATAGGTATCACTGCTGGTGAGACTAAAGATCCAAATACATCAATACTAAAAGCAATCAAACAAACATTCTGGCGTTTATTTATATTCTACATACTTGCTGTAGTGATTATTAGTTTTTTAATTCCATATAATAACCCATCTTTGATAAAAGCTGGGATGAGTAATGATGTTTCTGTTAGCCCATTTACGATAGTTTTTGAAAATGTTGGCTTGAGTTCTGCCGCTACTATTATGAATGTGATAATCTTAACTGCGATAATATCTGCATGTAACGCAAGTATGTATAGTGCAACAAGAGTTCTATGGCATTTAGGTAAAATTAAGCAAGCCCCTCAGTTTTTTGCTACTACGAATTCAAAAGGTACGCCAATGATTGCTCTTTTGGTTACAGCAGTTATAGGTTCGTCATTTTTTTTAGTATCTTTTGTTGGTAGTGGATATATATTTACATGGTTGGTTAATATTTCAAGTTTGGCGGGATTTATCGCATGGTTTATAATTGCGCTTAGCCACTATCGTTTTAGAAGAGCATATATCAAGCAAGGTAAAAGCTTAAAAGATTTGCCTTATGTAGCAAAGTTTTTTCCATGGGCGCCTATTATTGCCTTAGTTATGGTGAGTATGGTAATTGTTGGTCAGGGTATTACAATGTTAACTATAGAAGGTAGAACTTGGGTTAGTGTAATATTAGAGTTTGTATCAACTTATATAGGTTTCTTTACATTTGTGATATTATATTTTGCATATAAATTTATTAAGAAGACAAAATTGATAAAACTAGAGGATTGCCGATCTTACTAGATAATCTTAATTTATAACAATTATGAACACTTTTTTTATTCAAGGTCAAGCTGGTCGTATTGAAGTAGCTCGTGATAAAGTCAAAGATGCCAACAAAGACATTGTTGCTGTGATATGCCATCCTCATCCGTTATATCAAGGTAGCATGCATAATAAAATTGTCACCACCGTTGCTAGAGCAATGAAAAATTTTAATATAGAGTCTTATAGATTTAATTATCGTGGTGTTGGCGAGAGTCAAGGTGAGTATGGTGATGGAGTTGGTGAGTTAGAAGACTTGCTTACAGTATGTGATTGGATTAAACACAATACACCAGCAAAAAATAATATTATGCGGCTTCTCATTTGGTGGTGCTATAGCCTATAAGGGTTTAAGTAGTCTAGATAATCTTGTAAGCCTAATTACAATAGCGCCAGCTGTAGATAGATTTGATCTAACTAAATTTAGTCAACCACGAGATATTCCATGGCTTGTGGTACAGGGTATAGATGATGATATAGTTAATCCAAACTCTGTTTTTGATTTTACTCTTAAAACTATCAAATCTGATTTAACTTTGGTTAAAATGAATCAGGTAGGACATTTTTTTCATGGGAAGCTTATAGAGCTTAAGACAGTAATAGAAAACTTCTTAACGTCAATAGTCGATAAACTTTAAACAAAAAGGACTAAAATAAATGAATAGAAAAGTAGCACTTGAAGCAGTCAGAGTTACTGAGCTAGCAGCATTAGCATCATGGAGCCAGATGGGTCGAGGTGATAAAATTGCTGCTGACCAAGCTGCCGTTGATGCAATGAGAAAAGCACTTAATGAGGTTGATATTGATGGTACAGTTGTGATTGGTGAAGGTGAACTTGATGAAGCACCAATGTTGTATATTGGTGAGAAAGTTGGTGCAGGTGGTTACGAGGTTGATATTGCTTTAGATCCTCTAGAAGGTACTACAATTATATCAAAGGGTGGTGCCAACGCACTTACAGTTTTGGCTATGGCAGACAAAGGTGGTTTTTTAAATGCTCCTGATGTATATATGCAAAAGATTGCTGTTGGTGGTATTAATGCGCCTAAGGGTATAGTCGACCTAGATGATTCTGTAACAAATAACCTAAAGAGGGTTGCTGAATTCAAAGGTGTACATATGTCTGCATTAGTTGTATGTACTATGGATAGGCCTAGACATGAGAATATCATCAAAGAGGCTCGTGAATGTGGTGCTAGGGTGATACTGATAAATGATGGTGATGTATCAGGTGTAATAGCTACAGCAACAGAAAACTCTGGTATAGATGTGTATATTGGTACTGGTGGTGCACCTGAAGGTGTTCTTGCAGCAGCGGCACTTAAATGCTTAGGTGGACAAATGCAAGCAAGATTGGTATTCAATGATAATCAAGAAATAAAACGCGCACATCGTCTTGGTATCACTGATCTTAACAAAAAATACGATATCGATGATTTAGCATCTGGAGATATTATTTTTGCTGCAACTGGGGTAACTGATGGTAATATGCTTCAAGGTGTCAAAAGAGTTAATAGCACACGCAGAGGTTCTTATGCAGTTACACATAGTGTAGTTATGCGTTCTACAACAAAAACAGTCAGGCATATCACTGCAGAACACAGCTTTGACTTCAAAGATGGTATCGAAAAGTTTATGTCATAATGATAGTCAATAGCTTTAATTTTAAAAAGCTAATTAAGCATGTGACTATTTTTGCAAGCAATTAGTTATTAATTAATATTTATTGTAAAGAATATAGATTATCAAACTTTAGTTTTTTATAACTTAGTTTGTTTAGTGTGGTAAGTTGCATAATCATGACAGTTAGATGAAAAACTTTAGCTAGTATTTTTTATGATTTTTCGGTAAAAAGTTCTTGTAAATTTCCTAAACAAACTTTTAAAAAGCTTCTAAAGATGTTAAATTGATGTAATTCTTTTTTAAGAAAAATCTACTAATGAGTCAAAATAACATACTTTGGATTATGTTTATAATATACATAATAATCATTTTTAGTATAGGTATATACTCATATTTCCAAACTAAAAAAGTCTCGGATTATATGCTAGGTGGACGCTCTCTAAGTGCGCCAATTGCTGCATTAGGTGCTGGAGCCTCTGATATGGGATCATGGTTATTATTAGCACTTCCTGGCGCTTTTATGATATCAGGTATTAACCAAATATGGCTACCGTTGGGATTGACAATTGGGGCATTTATAAACTGGGGTGTTATCGCTAGAAGATTGCGAATATATACTGAAATAGCAAAAGATTCTATTACCATACCTGCATATTTTGAAAATAGGTTTCATGATAACAAAGGGATGATAAGATCATTAACTGCTGTAGTTGTAGTAATATATTTTACTATATATATCGGAGCAGGTTTTGTCTCTGGTGGAGTATTATTTAGTTCAATGTTTGGTATTTCATATCATCAAGCATTATTATTTACGGCAGCAATAATATTTATTTATACATGTGTAGGTGGTTTTTTAGCGATATCTTGGATTGATTTCTTCCAAGGTAGTTTGATGCTATTAGCTTTGATTGTTGTTCCAATCGTAGTGTATTTTGATATTGGTAGTGCCAATATTGGATCGGTATTATCAAATATTAATGTCAAAGGGTTTTATGACGTCACATCAGGTGTACCGTTAGTTATTATTATCTCTCTTTTGGCATGGGGTTTAGGATATTTTGGTCAACCACATATTATCGTACGCTTTATGGCGATAAAGGATCCGAGTAAAACCTTAAAGGCGATGTTTATTTGTATGACATGGATGATTTTAGCATTGCTTGGCTCTGCTTGTGTTGGTATTTTAGGAGCAGCATATTATAAAGATGGAATTGCAAATCCAGAATCTGTATTTTTGAAGTTATCAGCAGTATTTTTCAATCCATGGATGGAAGGTGTTTTATTAGCTGCAGTATTATCCGCAGTAATGAGTACTTCTTCAGCACAATTGCTATCATTATCTAGCACCTTTTCGGTTGATGTCTATGCTAAATTTATTCGTAATAAAGCAAGTCACAGAGAGCTGCTAAATATCAGTAGGTTAATAGTACTTTTAGTAACAATTGCGGCAATTATTTTGTCATATAATCCGGATACTACTATTTTAAACCTAGTTGGCTTTGCATGGGCAGGTCTTGGTAGTTCATTTGGCTCTGTAGTGATTTTTTCTCTATTTTGGTCAAGGATGAACAAAAGTGGAGCTATAGCAGGAATATTATTAGGCTCACTAGCTGTTTTAATCTGGCCATTGTTTGAGCATTTAGGTGGATGGTTTAAGGTATATGCAATGGTTCCTGGCTTTGCACTAAGCAGTATATGCATAATTGTATTTAGCTTGTTAACTTCTAAGCCAGAAGAATCAGTTCAGCTAGAGTATCAAAAATACAAACAATCATTATAAATTGTTATTGTTAGTCTAATTTTTTTTAAGTAAAATTTTAATCATTTAACCTTAATCATTTTTTATGAAAAAACCATTACTATTTGTATTGACTATGTTAGTACTGTATTGTCTTTCCGTAGCTGGCGAGGATTTTGCTGGAATAGGTATGTTATTGTTACTATTCTGCTTTGTTTTTTATCTATTTATCACCTCTAAATCTCGAAAGTTTAATTTTATAACTATTATTTATGTGGTACTAAGTTTTGCTTTTGTGGTTTGTGCCACAAAAGTATTACTGAGTGTTGACTACGTCACACATCCATTTATATCAATACTGATCTTATTTATCTTATTGCCAACTTTTTTTTTTGCTAGGATATCGAATAATTTTAAGTATTCATTGCTTTATTGATAGTCTTTTAGCTTCAAAAAAGACTTTTGTTGAGCAGGCTGCTGAGCTTGAATGTTCTATAGTTATAACGACACGCAATGAGCCTTTTGATGTTTGTAAATTAACATTTGATTCGGCGTATAATTTAGATTATCCAAAAGAAAAACTAGAAATAGTTGTTGTTGATAATAGTGATTTAAGCCATCAAGATTTTGTTAGATGGCAACAATATGTCAACCAACATAATATGCTTGATGGAATCAGCTATAAGTTTATTCATAGAAGTGGTACGGAAGGTTTTAAACCACGTAATCTTGATATTGCTATGCAATATGTTTGTTTTGATTATGTATTATTTTTAGATGCAGATTCGACATTACCCGAAAATGCTCTAAAAGTAGCCTTGCCTGAGTTTAAACGAAATTCCAAACTTGGATTCGTTAGTTTTTTGATAGAAAGTACTAATTATAGTACAAATTTAGTTACCAAAGTCGCAAGTATCTTTCAAAATACCATTCGCTATTTCAACGAGTTTGTTGGTAAGTATGGTTATTGTAATTATCAAGGCCATAATGGTATATGGAGTAGAAAGGCTCTAGAAGCAACATCTAAGTGGGAAGAGTACCACAGATCCCAAGTGATGATGACTGAGGATATCGCTGCAGGATTTAGATGTTATGAGGCAGGCTTTATAAGTAAACCAGTATTTCTCAAAACTGGAGAATGGGTTCCGACATCTCTCAAGGAGTTTGAAAAGATGTGGCTAAGATGGTCTTTTGGTGGTATGCAAGTAATGCATAAATATATGTCAAATATTATTAGTTCTTCAAACTTATACTTTAGGGTAAAGTTAGATATGCTATATCTGCTGTTCAAAGTTGTCGCATCTGGATTTCCAATATTTGCATTATTATTGGTTTTTTTCCCAAGAAACAATTTAGCTTTTATATCAGTTGTCAATGTAACACTTGTGCCATTATTGATTTTAAGTTTTTGGTATTATTTATATGGAGATATAAAGGGCAGCTTTTTGAGTAAAATCTCACAAATTTACATGGCAATGTTTATGCTGTCATCATTTGTGTTTTGGTGTGGTATTAAAGCAGAAATAAACTATTATCTTAATAAGCCACAAGGGTGGAAACCAACAAGTAAGATTTTTGATAAAGTAGACGGTTGGACAAAAGTTATTTATGATAATATCGGCAAGCTAAGCTTTTCGGTATTTGGCTTAATTGTGGCTGTATATTCTGTTTGTAAATTTTATTCGCAGCCGGATTTTTATATGTATTTATTATGTATGTTGCCAAGTATTTTACTTTTCTTAAATACTGTCTTATGTATTATGGTATTAGGTAGAGCAAAATATTAGCTAAATTATTATGATTGGCTACGATAATATAATTTTATATAGTTATAGCTTTTGGATTTGTACTATTAAATGTTAAAAATAAGCTCGATTTTTTGTGTGTTAATTGTGAGTATTTGTGATATTTATGCAGCTAACTGCCAGCTTATAGATGTTCAAAATGGTTTTAGTGGTTCAGTAGAATTTGCTTGTGAACAAGATATTTAGCTAGATGATAATAAAGTAATTTTTTATATTCTCTGAAAGGATGTTGAAATTGACTCTATTAATGTATCGCGTGGCAATGTTGATTTTAGTATTGATCAAGTCACTAAAAATGTCAAACAAGTAAGTTTAAATCTTGTTAAGAAAACTATTTTGGATTTTGAACTAGACTACATTGCTTATAGGCAGTAACCAGTTAAATTAGCGATACAAGTTAAAAAAATAGTAACTTGATTATCAAATTCTATGGGAGGGGTAGTAAAAAACACTTATACAAATAAAAAAATAAAAATAACAATTTTCAGTTCTATAGAACAAAATCAAAGCTTTTTGTAGTTTAAAATGGTTTAGAATGTTCAATTAAAGATGATTGTGATACTAGTATCAATCTAGTAGATCAAAATGATTCACAATAATCAAGAGAATTAATACAAAAACTAGCTACTTATTTTGATTTTGGCATTGTTCACCAAAGATTAGTTTAATTAAATCCTTAGTAGGGTAAGTTAGAACTTTATGTTAAAATAGTTGTGATTGATGGGATTAGCAAATATAAATTATTTTAAGATAAGCTGTAAGAATGATACAAAGCATATGAAAAGCAATAATAAAGGATTTACAATAATTGAAGTGCTTATCATTGCAGCTTTGGGTCTATTTACTTTGATGATAGCGTTTATGCTATAGGCAATGTATTAATTAGCCAATGCAATTCTTACAGAAAAAAAGTAGAGTTAGTTGACTAGTTAGAGATTAGAATCGATGAATATATGCTAACTGGGAATTTTGATAATAGCTCCTTAGGTAATATCAGTTTTTCTAAGGTTAGCTAGCATAGATCCTTTAACCGAACTAATAAATCAACAGCTTGGTTCATACATGCAGCGAGTTAATCAGATTTATGTCAATGCAAATGCTACAGTATATTGATGAGCGGTATTATCAGATATAGAAGTTGTTAGAAATACTCTTTTATAACCAAGTACAGCAAAATGGTCATCAAATACAGGGGTGTTATTAAACTTAGGAAATACTCAAATTGTTACAGCTGTTCCTTTAGATGATCCTTCCCGCTTGGCTCAGGTGCTTATTATAACAGTAGCACCATTTACTAATGCAAGATATAACCCCAGTTATTAGATGGCAGTGTACTGCTTTTGGATTTGATAGTGAATTACTCCCTTCATGAGGTGTTTTATAGTTTAAGATGGAGATTTAATGATTAAAACTTAGTCAAAAAAAGCTAGCTGGATTAACAATGATAGAGCTTTTAATCTCCACTGCTATAGCTGTAATGATACTTTTTGCACTAATCACTACTTATATTGCAGTAAAGAGTAAGTATACTGAATATAAAGATAAAACTACAACAGAAGCAAAAGAATTATTAGTAAAAAATATACTCTATGATTTTGTCAAAGATGTAGGTTTTGCATGTAAGTTTGGCTCTTCACAACAAACATACTATGATAGAACATCTGATTCTTTGGGTAGCTTTTTATAGTCCGGCGATTAGTGTTAGTAGATTACCTTTGGCTACTTCAAACCATTTTCCACAATCATTAGAGGAAGGTTACCCAGGAGAGTGTTGTCAGACTGGAAAAGATTATATAATGATTAAAAAAGAAGAAAGTCATTCCAGCCTTACTCAAATAAATTCACCTAGCGCAACTCTACACCTTCGTTATGTTGATGGAATTACAGCTGATGATTATTTATTTTTATGTAATAAAAATAGTATTAATTTAGTTAAAGCATCAAATATCAATAGTAGCTCAAGTATTGTTAATTTATCACAATCACCACAAGGTGGTGATTATTATCCTGGCGATTATGTTGGTAAATATTCGCTTGAGGTTCTCTATGTCAGAAGTACTGGTGAACAAGATAGTCAAGGTCAAGATATTTACTTATTATATATATATCAAAAATAGTGGTGCTAATGGAATGTCATATGAGCTCGTAAGAGGAGTCGAGAACTTACAAGTTGAATATGCAACAGTTAGTAATAATGTTATAACTTGGAATAATGTCACTACACATGTTGATATAAATAGCTCTAGTTATCCTGCATTGAAAATATCTTATAGTATTGCAGGTCAGGCATTTAGCAAAATAATTAATACATAGGTTTATATAGTATGAAACAGAGAGTGAGAGGTTCTTCATTACTAGTAATTTTAATTTTAGCTTTTGTATTAATGATTAGTGATATCAGCTCTTGTTTATCACTTTAAAGCAGATTCTCTAGCTATTAATATCTTGGTTGATGAGAAAAAAACCTAAGTGTGCATGAGGGATATTTTGGTAATATTATCGAAACAGCCGATTTATCAACCTCTACAGATGAAAATATTGGTGATTTTAAGTTTGTAACTACTCCTAATTCAATTACCCCTAGATTTGAGTATGAAAATACTAATGCTGAGTTATATAATGCTGATACTTATCATCAGTTTTATGATGATAATAGTGTTCTTAGGTATATTAGGAATTTTATTTATAATTTACTACCAAATTTTACAATGACTTAATATGAAAAAACAGTAATCCCTTTAAATCTACCTTATGTAAATATTGATGGTATGAGTTATTCAGTATTTAGTTACAGAATAGGAAATCAAAATAATAGATGGTTATGACGGTAGTGGATCAAAGTCAGATTGTATTATTGAGCAAGTTAATGGTATGTAAAATACATTATATGCCATAATCCGAAAAACGGTGAAAACAGAATTGTTGTTTCTGAAAATTCTTGGGACGCTCATCATGATCATGATGATTATAGGGACCTTGTTTAAATAATAGCTCACAGAGCTTTATAATTAAAATTTATGAAAATATATTAAGTATTAGTTACCCGCAAGCATTAGCTTAAAGCTATTATGATTTTAGTGTTGGCTTGGAGCTGAAGAATAATGAATGAACTCTACTTTTAGCAATACATGATTTAGATAGAGTTTACACATCATCAGTATCATTAAACAATATCAAAAATAATCCGCAAACTGTAGAAGTTTCTGGTCTAGAGGTGTTTGACGATGGCTATATAGTTAATGTAGGCTGGTATTTTGATAATAACCAGAGTAGTCCTAAACTTTTAATTTTAGAAAAATTTCTTAGAGATGATAATTATGATATGGATGTTTATAAAACAACTTATGGCACTCTTACTAAAACTTACATAGCTGAATTTACTTATAGATTGATAACTGGAACAACAGATTTTGATGATAATGATGTTTATGATCTAGTTCCAGATAGCTTATTCACCTTACAAGGGAATGCTCCATTAATTTTTCAAGGTAAGAATATTTTAGATTTTAATTATAGTGTGCCTTATAAGTTAGGAGATAGCAATGGCTCAACAAAGTCATGATAATAGCTGATGTGATAAATCAACCGATTTTAATAAAGAAAAATGTGACACAGTTATTTATAGTGTATTTTAATGTATTATATATTATAAATATCTGTATAGTTTAGGAGTGGCTACGCCGACATTGCTATCTTCTCCTAACTTTCCGGACGAAACTATAAAGAAGATAATAGCTAATTTTGGCACTATTTGTTATAACTAATAGTAATATTTATGTTAGAAGTATAGAAGATGACTCTACAATTAGTAGTGTAGCAATAGATGATTAAAATTATCGGATACTTAGAGATGGAAATGGGCAGATATATGCGATAGCAGATGGTTTAAGTTGTACTATAAATTCTGATTGTAGTGATGCAGCTTGGATTTATTTTGACTCTGGCTGCGCTGCTCATAACAGTTGTATTAGCTTAGAGGTTTTAAATAATGTTCAGCCATATTTTAATATAGTCTATAAAAGTTTTCAGCACTAAGATTTTTTCCAAAAATACTAAAATTTGGTTATACTGGTAGCTTATAATTATGAAATTCAAAAGATGGACTTTTTACTTTATGATTTTTTATAACTCTTTATCTGGCGAAAAAGAAGAATTTAAATCAGTTGAACCTAAAAAAATTAAAATGTATGTTTGTGGTATTACAGTGTATGATGATTGTCATATTGGACATGCTCGAACAAATATTGCTTTTGATGTAATTAATAGATATTTTAGGTACCGTGGGTTCGATGTCACTTTTGTGCGAAATATCACAGATATTGATGACAAGATTATCAAAAGAGCTAATGAAAATGGTGAGTCTATTAACCAGTTAGTGGAGAGAACTATTAAGTCAATGCACGATGCTTTTGATAAGCTTAATATCCTTCGCCCAACAAAAGAACCAAGAGCGACACAGACTATTCCTGAAATGATAGTTATGATTGAAACTCTTGTGGAGAAAGGCTTCGCTTATCAAGGAGCAAATGGCGATGTCTTTTATCGAGTGGCTAAATTTGCTGATTATGGTAAGTTAAGTAAGCAAAATCTTGAAGCATTAGAGCAGGGCTCAAGAGTAGATGTTGTAGAAGAAAAAGAAAATCCAATGGATTTTGTACTTTGGAAAATGGCAAAAGAAGGTGAGCCAGCTTGGGAATCACCATGGGGAGCAGGTCGCCCTGGTTGGCATATAGAGTGTTCTGCAATGTCTAAGAAACTTTTAGGAGATACTTTTGATATTCATGTTGGTGGTTCTGATCTTAGATTTCCGCATCATGAAAATGAGATAGCTCAATCAGAAGCTTGCAATGAATGTACTTTCGCTAATTACTGGTTACATTCTGGTATGGTAAAAGTTAATGCTGAGAAGATGTCTAAATCTTTGAATAATTTCTTTACAATTAATGAGGTTATAGAGGAGTACCACCCTGAAGTTGTGAGATACTTCTTAGCTTCAACTATTTACAGAAGCGAGATTAATTACTCAAAGGAGAATCTTGATAATGCAAGAGCTTCTGTCGAGAGATTATTTAATGCTCTTAGAGATATCGAGCCAATTGAGGTAAATCTTCCTGATGATGCTAGTGAGTATGAAGAGAAATTTATCAAAGCTATGGACAATGACTTCAATACTCCAGAAGCTTTGGCTGTTTTATTTAGCTTAGCTAAAGAGATAAATACTCTTAAAACAACAAATAAATATAAAGCTAGCGGTTATGCTTTTTTACTACGTAAGCTTTGTGATGTATTGGGTATTTTATTTACTGATATCGAAGAATATTTTAAGCAAGGTGATAGTGCCGATGTTGATGTGATTGAAAAGCTTATAGCTGAACGTGCTCAAGCTAAAAAAGACAAAAATTATGCTAGAGCTGATGAGATAAGAAAACAGCTTCAACAGCAAGGAATAATATTAGAAGATATTACAACTGGTACTATATGGAAGAAAGGTTAATAAATGTATAGTCAAGAAAAACAACAAGATATTATAAATAATTTACATACGATCAGAGATTATATCCGTTGGTCAATTTCTGAGATGACAGCAAATCATGTTTATTTTGGATATGGCTCAGATTCAATGTGGGATGAGGCTGTGCATTTGGTACTTAGTGCGATAAATGTATCGTATGATATTGATAGCAATATGGTTGGTTCAAGACTTCTTACAGAAGAGAGAAAAATGATTATCGACTATGTTTATCAAAGAGCATGTCTGCGTAAGCCATTACCTTATATTCTTAAAAAAGCCTGGTTTGCTGGTATGGAGTTTGATATCGATGAGAGAGTTATTATTCCACGGTCACCAATAGCTGAGCTTATACGCAATGAATTTTCACCATGGATTAATGATATTGATGATGTTACCAGTGTGCTTGATTTATGTACTGGTAGCGGTTGTATAGGTATTGCTTGTAGTAATGTTTTTGAAGAGGCGAACATAACTTTGGTCGATATCTCTGATGATGCTTTAGCAGTCGCAAATCATAATATCAAAAAGCATCAATTAAGTGATAGAGTCAAGGTGGTTAAGTCTGATTTATTCAACAACCTTCAAGGACAAAGGTTTGATCTGATAGTTTCAAATCCTCCTTATGTTGATAAACAAGATTTAGATAGTATGCCACAAGAGTATCATTATGAGCCTAAGCTTGCTCTGGAAGCTGGAGATGATGGTTTAGATCTTACAAAAAGAATCATTCTAGAGGCAGATCAATATATGACAGAAAAAGGTATTTTGATAGTTGAGGTTGGTAATAGTCAATATGCACTAATGGAGATGTGTCCAGATATTCCATTTACATGGTTAAGTTTTGCTGATGGTGGTGATGGAGTATTTTTACTTACTTATGCTGAGTTAGTCAAGTATAAAGATTCATTTAAAAAATATTTCCAAATAAAATTTATATTATAATCTCTCCAAAATCTATTATTACTAAACTTAGCATATGTCTAATGATCTTTTTAAGAAGATATCCTCTGATAAAACAGTTATTTTAATAATCTGTCTTTTTGGTTTAATGTCGCAATTTGCCATAGATAGCTTTAAACCATCATTGCCACCATATTGCTGAATATTTTCAAGCAGCTGCTAAAGATATTAAGCTAACAGTAGGAGTATATTTCTTTGGTATGACCTTGCTCGATGTCAGGCTTTGGTTACTTATCAGATAAGTATGGGCGTAAGCTGGCGCTATTGGCTGGGTACTTAGTTTTTTTGTGTATAATTGTCCAGAGTGAAACACAGTTACTGCTTTTCCGCTTTTTACAAGGTATCGGAATTGGTAGTTCTTTTGTATCTTTCCGAGCGATTATTAAAGATGTTTTTATGATACTCAATCACTTGCCAAAGCTAGTCTTGTAATTACTAGTATTATACATTAACACCACCATTAGCTCCGATTACTGTAGGTATCATTCAAGAAACTATTGGTTGGCGTGGTAATTTTACCTTACACTCAATAATGGCGCTAACTATTACAGTTTTAATTGTAAAATATTTATATCTTAAAGTTATTCCTAAAAGTAATTATAAAGTCTTAGAAGCATACAAAAGGATATTAACCCATAAGGTTTTTGTTCTGAACGTTATATGTAGTGGGTTAGCATTATCATTGGTTTTTGTCTTTGGAACACTTTCACCTTTCTTCTTTCAGATTAAACTAGGTTTTTCTGTTGTTGAATATTCATTTATATCTGCTCTGCTGGAGTAATTATACCTTCAGTAATATTTTTAATATTTTTTAAAAATACAATCAGTAGACTAGATATGATAAGGTTATAATTTATTGTAGTTGTTTCTCAGTTTTGAGTGGTTTATTACTTGCTTTGTCATATTTTATATTTAGCCTAAATCCTCTAGTTATTCTTAGTTTTGTGTGCTTTAGCATTTTGCGGCAATATTTTTCAGTACACAGCTACATATGTATGTGCTTACAGGGACATTCACACTGAGATAGGTGTAGCATCATAGCATCCAGCGGTATTTGGATTTATACAAATAGCTGTCACAACTGTTTCATCATCGCTTGTTTCAACTGTGACTTTGAGTAACCAAGTTGTTTTTGGCTTATTAATAACAGTACCACCATTGTTGATAGTGATATTAAAAAGTATTAGTTGAAAGAGAGTTTTAGCTAATATTTTATATATGTAAATAAAAACAAATAAAAATATGATTGTACTCTGTACACGATGATTTTTTAAAACTCTTAAGTATGGTTACAATAGTTGCTAATAGGTTTCGCTACTTACTTAGTAAGCTATAGTGATGTACTTTTTTCATTGCATAAAAAGTACGCAAAAATGCTAGCCCCAACTATCGCTTAGTTATACGCCAATAATGGCATATACAAAACTCGCCTAGTTTTAAAAAAATGTCTCAGACAGTTTTGTAGCTGCTATTTCATTGGCTTAACAACCGCTAATCGCAAAAGTGCTTCTTTATGATTTATATTCATTTTAGTTTTAAATTATAGAATAATAGTAGCATCTTTCGAATGTGGATATTATTTTTCATCGTGTACAGACATAATTGTAGTTAATGATGAATAGATAAGAAAATCTAATCTTCGATTATATTATCTTGATTAGTAGTATTTTTACAATAAGCTACATATAGCGTTTGTCTGTAATTATTAGATAGAATATAGCTTCAATTAGACCTTCAAAATATATATGATCAATAGTTGATACAAAGATTATGAAAGGCATAACTAGAATTATTAAACTCCTAAAACCAATTCTACGATACTCAAAAGCACCAAAGATCGACATAAGAATAACAAGAATTATATTTAGATGAATATTAGTCTCTACCTCAACAGTATTTAGTAGCATGGTTAGTAGTACGAACAACAATCATAACAAATATTCTTGCTTTAGGAGCAATCGCACCCATACTAATTGGTGTTGTCATATAGACAATAATATTAAACCATGTCACAATAAGCATCAGAGCAGCCAAGTTGTCAGAAAACATTAAGAAACCAGCACAAATTAAAAAGTTAGCAATTAATGGTCTTCTTGAAATATTCACTTTTTTGTTAATTTTGGCAAAATATCTTTGCATTTGACCTTCAGCTGACATCGAGTATAGCATTCTCGAAGAAGCACCAAGGTAGCTATAGCCTGTTACAGAAGGGCTAACAATACTGTCTATAATTAATAAAACAGCTATATAGCCAAGTCCTATCACTGTAGCTATTTGTAATAGAGGGGATTCAAAGTCTAGTCCGGCCCAACCCACCTTTTGATATTAGATACTCATGTGGTACTGCTTGCATGAAAGCATATACAATAAAGATTATAACTATTGCCGCAGGTAAAAACATTTTAAATACCGTTATACTATTATTTACACTTGCAAGTAGTTTGACTCCATAGAAGTTAATAATTAGGTAAATAACTAATATGAATAAAGATAATAACATTCTGTAAGTTGATATTAATGCCATTATGCATTAGCTATTCAAAACCTTTAATTCCAGCAAGATATTATGTTGTTGCTTCAGCCTCTGTAGATATTCATTACCACGATACCAAACCAGTTAGCAAAAATAAATGGCATCGCAAAGACATTATTATATGATAACACGCTTGATCTTGTTGTAGCACCTCCTCTTACTGGAAATACTGATACTACTTTCGCCAAACATAATCCGATCATCATAATCATAATCGCAGCTGATATACAAGCTAAGAAAGCCCAATTTCCTGCTGTTTTTGCTGTAAGTTGTGTACTAAATAGCTAGCCTGAGCCGACCATTGATGTCACACCAATAAGGATCGCACTAAACAAAGACATCTTTTAGAAGTATTAATTTCCATTATAAAAAATCCTATATTTAAAATACCGATATAACTTAACTTATATACATAAGTAGTTCTGATTGGCAATATAATCTCTAGCTAAAAATACTAAAGAAATTAGTGGTTTGAATATCTAACTTTAGGATAAATATATTATTTAGGCCTCTTAATTATTTACGAAATAGCTTTTAAAGCTATTGTTTTTAAAGACAAGCTACTGGTTATGTTAATATAACCACCACGAGTTTCATTCTGAGCTTGAATCGTAAAATTAGGTTTATTTTTAGACTCGATTTTTAGATTATTATTGATACTAGGATAGAAATTAATGCTAACTAAATATGGTGATGGAGGGTTACTAAAATTATAATTGTTAGATATCGTCGTAGCAGAAAGCTAAAAAAGAATATCAAAAAGTATAGTTTTTCATATTGAGTAAAAAAGTAAATTCAAAGGAGAAAATTCGAGAGCTTCCCTAAAAGGATTATCGATATTCTTGAGATATTTTGTCACCATTTTATGATGGATTTTATTAACTTTTTCTAATGGTTTAAGTTTTTTTATCAAGCGCTAGCCACTGAGTAATTATGTCTTTGAAAACTTTACTATAGAAATAGTTGGTGAGATTTTATGATCAAAGTAGATTTGATCATAAAAATACTTAGGCATACAGAAAATATGTCTAACTATTTCATTATTAGCATTTATTTGTTATATTTTGCTATTATCAACTGCTGCAAAATCATTCAGGTATAAAGCCTTGAGAGTTGAAGTCTCTTTGTGTAGCACTACTGTTATCAATAGAAAGGCTTAAAGAATTTTTTGGTCAAAGACTTCTACTAATTTTTTAGCTGTGGAGAAAGATATATTATTTTTATTATTGAGTTTATTTACTTACTTTAACCACCAATTCATTTTCTCATTATCTACTTCAAGGTTGTTATAAAGTTCAATACATGAAATTATTTGTGATTTAACCTGGTCCGAGTAAATAAATTATCTGCTGTTTACCAGTAGCTAACTTGCGGTACGCAAAGTAGATTACAAAACCGTACGGAGGGAGCTTTTCATTAGGATAGTTAAAATAGTTGTATCGCATCTTTATACCTTTCTAAAAGCTATAATATAGTTAACATCAACGCCACTACCAAGTTTGAAATTATTTGTAAGTGGGTTGTAATGCACACCTATTATCTTTAGTGTTGTAAAACCATATTTTTCTGCTGTTTTTATTAGTTCATAAGGTTTGATAAATTTGTTATAGTGATGTGTACCTTGAGGTACCATTTTTAGAATATGCTCAGCAGCAACGATTGATAACAGATATGATTTAAGGTTTCTATTTAAAGTAGAGGCAAAAAATAAACCATCTTTTTTTATTAGCTTTGCGATCGAAGCGATGATACTCTCTGGGTCTGGAACATGCTCCAACATCTCCATGCAAGTTACAATGTCAAAGTCTAAATTGCCTTGTATGACAAAATCTTCTACAGTTGAATTTATGTAGTTAATTTTGAGCTTATTCTGCTTAGCGTGCTCCTTGGCTATACTTATAGCTTGTGAAGAGGCATCCAAACCATAAACATCGTTGCTATTTTTTGTGAGTGACTCACTAAGTATACCACCACCACAACCAATATCGATAATTTTTTTATTATTAAGATTGGTAAATTTCTTGATAAATTCTAACCTTAGTGGATTAACTTGATGTAGAGTTTTTAATTCACCATTAAGATTCCACCAACTACTAGCTAAACGAGAGAATTTATCAACTTCATTACTATCTATGTTGCTCATATAATTTTGAGAGTTATTTAATAATTATTCCCTAAATAATATCAAAGATAAACTACTAAGAAAATTTTTATTAGAGTTTTATACGCTAATTTACTATAATAATTCTTGTATTTTTTTGCCAACCTAAATAAGAGATAATTTTGATGAAACTAAGTGCTAAGTCTGCTTTGCTATTATCAATATTAAGCGCGACTTTAAGTAGTTGCTCGAGTTGGAAAACTACTACTGATAATCGTGATCCTTTTGAGAGTTATAATAGGTCAATGTATGCTTTTAATGATAAGGCTTATGAGATTTTGACTCCTGCTGCTAATGTGTACGATAAAGTTGTTCCGGACTCTTTCAAGAGTGGAATATTCAATATATTCCAAAACTTAGCTGAACCTGCTAGAGTCGTAAATGATATGTTACAAGGTGAATGGGATTATGCTGGTGATGATAGTTTTAGATTCTTGACAAATACTACTTTAGGTATAGCAGGTTATTTTGATGTTGCTTGTAGTTGGTTTAATAAACCGATGAGATATCATCAAAGCTTTGCTGTTACATTACATAAATGGGGTGTATATCATGATAATGAAGTATCACCTTATGTAGTGTGGCCTCTTATTGGTCCAGGTACATTAGAGGATATTACTACAGGGGTTGATACTTTATTTAACCCGTTAACTTATATATTTTTCTTTGCTCCTGTCGCTCCTGCGATAGCTTGGGGGGTCAGTGTTGGTACAACAGGTGTATATTATGTTAACCAAGGAGTATCTTATTTACCATCATATTCAAATCTTAAAGAAGTCTCTATAGATCCTTATATAGCGATGAGAAATGCTTATTTACAAAACTACGATTATGGTGTGGCTAAAGTACTAAAACAACAGTTAAACAAAGCTAATGCAACTATTCAGACTGACCAAGCAGTATTAGGTGTGCTAGGATTAGATAGTGATAATGTCAATGCACAAATTGCTACTACTACAGGTGGTACTAAGTTCAAATCTTCAGAACCTCCAGTTATATTCAAGAGTAGTATTAGCACGATTAACAAAGCTTCACAAGTTGAAGAAGCCTTTGATCAAGACTACCCAAATAATAGTACAGCTCTTGATTTAGCTAATGTTGATAATGATGATACAACACAAAGTGAAGCTACTAAGCTAAAAATAGAAGTCAGAGATGCCAAAGCAAACCTTCCAGGTGATGCAGACTCACCAGCATCAGCAGTTCAAACTTTAGCGGAGCAGGGTTAGTTTTTGATTTATTGATATTCGAAAAAATTTTTACATACTAAGTAAAATTTGTATAGCATATCTTTAGTTTATATTAGTGGTATTTTAGCTCTATAAAAATCAGGGATAGAAAATAAGGAAGAAAAAATAAAAAACTTATTTAACTTCATTAGTAGCTATAGTTTTCATTGCTATAGCATGTAGCTCACCAGAAAGGATATACTCATTTATTTTTGAATAGACTAATTGTTGTCTTTTAACTTTACTAGGTATATCATTAAACTCTTTGGCAATTATAGTTGCTGAGAAGTGTACATTATCATCGCTTTGAACATCTACTGTACAGTTTTTTAGAGAATTCTCTAAGATATCCTTAAGTTGTTCCTTTGTCATTTTTTCTCCTGATATATTTAATTAATATATTCTTCTAAAATAGTTTTAGCACCATGTACCTTTGCTAAAGAAAGTGTCTTTTGGTCAATATTTTTAAATATGATTTGTATATTATTTTTTTGAGCATATTTTATATATTCAATTATAAGTGATAGGCCTGCGCTATCAATCCTATCACATTTAGCAAAATTGATAATCCAAGTTTTATCTAATTTTTTTAGGTTTTTTCTAAAATGTCTATATATATCAGCAACGGTTTTTAATGTTAATTCTGTTTCTATAGTCCATTTATTATTATCTACAGTTATCATTGTATATTTTGAAGATTATAGTTTTTGTCTAAAAGTTTAGGATATGTTTTTTCTTTAATCTTAATTGTGACTTTTTCAGTAGCTTTTGTCATTTCAACAACATTTGGATATGGTGCGAATTGTTGTTGATATGTTCTTAGGATACTAACACCAGCTACATCAAAGTCATAGACATACCATTTACCATCTTTTTGGAACATTTTTACAGCAAAATCTGAACTTTGATTATTATCTATGTTTGTAATTTTACCATTTACAATAACAATTGGCTTGCTCTCCCAGCTTGTATCATTGTTATTAAAAGGGAATAATGTAAGTTTATATTTACTAGCACTTGCAACATTTTTAGCATACATGAATGCCAACATCTCTGTAGCTGAACGTATGAACTGTTTTTGTTCCTCAGGTGTTGCTTTTTTCCATTTTGGAGTTCCAACAACAAGCTGGGCAATTACACTAGGCGCAACTACTGGAATGATTTTGCGATTAACAAGGCTCAGTAGCTTGTACGGATCTTGTTTATATTCATCGGCATTTTTTATAAGTTTGTTTTGGGTTTTTACAATAGTTCTGTTAAGCATATTAACAGGGTTTTCTATTGCCCAAACACTTGAAATTGTTAATATTATTAAAGATAAAAAAACCAAAATTTTACGTAGCATAACCGGAAGCTCTCAAAGTTAATTTATAACCTTAGATTTTAATACAAAAAAATATATTTTAAAGCGGTTGTTATTATTCTTTGTTTTTATCATCATCTTTACCTGCAACAAAAGTATTAATTAAAGATCCTAAATCAATTGCTGATTCAGTATTTTCTAATGGTATTACACATCCTTGATGTAGATATTTACCTTGCTGTGAGGAGCTAGTAGAATCAGCTATACCAGCTATAACCATTATATCTTCACTAGGGGGGCTTAAGACAACATAGTTATCACCTAAGATTCCTGACATAGCAATTGATGCAGAGTAATTAACAGGGATTTTTTTGTCACTATTTATTGTCATAGTCACAGCAGCCATAAAACCATTATAGCTCTTTTCAAGTGTGATTTTAGTTACTCTACCAATCTCTACACCAGCTATTTTTACAGAAGCATTTGTACGTAATGAGCCTACATTTTTAAATTCTGCTGTAATAGTATATTCCGGTATATTAAACGCCTTAAATGATGTACCACTGACTTTGAATGTTAAAAATAATAGACACAGCACACCTATTATTATAAAAATTCCTACTGAGGTCTCAAAATATTTGTTCCTCATCAAACGCCTCCAAACATAATCAATGTTAAAATAAGATCTGCACCCAAAACACTCATACAGCAATAAACAACGGTTTTTGTAGTAGCTTTAGCTATGCCGTTTGAGTCTGGTATACAATAATAACCTTGGTATAAAGCTATCCATGCAGTTATAGAAGCAAATACAACGCTTTTTATAATTCCATTAGATATATCTGAAGCTGTAACTGACGATTGGATATTGCTCCAAAACTCTCCATAGCTAATTCCTAAAGCTGTCTCTGCAAGTATTAAACCTGCAAGTATAGCAACAGTTGCAAAGATAAGTGCTAAGATTGGACCACTTATCATACATGCCCAAAACCTTGTAGATAATATAAAGCTAATTGGATTAACATTCATAACCTTGAGGCTATTGATTTGGTCGGTAGCCTTCATTAGTCCAATTTCTGAAGTTATTGAGCTACACGCTCGTCCAGCAAAAAGCATCGCTGTAACTACTGGTCCAAGTTCTCTAAGCACACTAAGTGCAACCATCACTCCTAATAACGAATGGGCTCCAAATTTTGATAGGGTATAATAGCCCTGTAAGCTTAAAACTAATCCTATGAAAACACCAGATGTAACTATAATAATAATTGAGTTAACTCCAACAGCCTTTATTTGAATAATACAATCTCTAATAATTAATTTACTAATAAGTATTCTAATTATTAAGCTAAGAGATTTTACTAAGCTATATATGAAAGAGAGCGTAAGAATATATACTTTGCTGAATATTGTCACAAACTATCTCCCTAAAATCTCTTTTTTAAAAAAATTTTCTTCTAAATCATTATGATTATCATGATTATGATCTAACGGTTTACCAGCTAAAAAATTTTGTATCTGTTGATCTTTACTGTTTTTTATATTTTGCGGTGAGTCGCTAGTTATAATTTTTCTATTGCCTACTATAATAATGTGATCAGATATGCTCAAAGACTCTTGGATATCATGCGAAACTATTAACGAAGTCACATTTAAAGATTCATTTAAGGTAGATATTAATTCTAGTAATTTATTAAATGATGCTGGATCTTGCCCTGTAAAAGGTTCATCATACATCATAATATCAGGATCCATTGCAATCGATCTTGCAAGAGCTATTCTACGCGCCATACCACCAGAAAGCTCGCTTGGCATCATATTGATTGTATGTGCTAATCTGACAGCTTGAAGCTTGAGTAGTACAATATTTCTTATCAGTTTTTCATCAAGATTAGTATTTTTACGTAATGGAAAAGCTATATTGTCATAAACACTCAAATGAGTAAAAAGGGCACCTGACTGAAAAAGAAAGCCCATTCTGCGGCGTAGTTTTTCTAGTTGGGTTTCTTTAGTTTTTTTCTCAATAGTTGCATCATCAATATAGATTTTACCTGATGCTGGTTTAATTAGTCCAGCTATGAGTTGCAATATGGTAGTCTTACCAGCACCAGAAGGTCCTAGTATTGTAGTTATTTTGTTAGCAGGAATTGTAAAAGTAATATCGTCATAAATACAGTGGCTATCTCTATAAAAAGAGACATTTTTGAAGCTAATATTACACATTATTAAAAATAGTATTAGTTAAAAGGAATATTAACTTCTATGGTTGAATTTTTGCTATTATCTTCGACTTTTAGATCAATATCTCTAATATTTTCTTCAGATAAAGCAACATATTTTTTGACAACTTCGATGATTTCATCTTTTAGTTCCGCAAGTAAGTGGCTACTTATCTTAGAAGATCTTGGATGTAACTCATTTCTTTGGTGAGCAACGATGATCTGTAGCCTTTCTTTAGCTACTAAAGCACTCTGTTGTTTTTTACCTAATCCAAAAAGTTTAGCTAGCATATTATGATTTACCTATCAATTTTTTAAAGAAACTAGTTTTTTGTTCAGTATATCTCATTGGTATATCTTTACCAAGCATTCTGTCTACAGCATCAAAATATGCTTTAGCGGCAATAGAATCATTGAAATGTGTGATTGGGTGACCACTATTTGAAGCCTCTAAGATGTCTTTAGACTCTGGAATAATACCAACGATAGGTGTATATAGTATTTCACTAACATCTTCAGCTTTAAGCATTGCGCCAGCTCTTGCTCTAGCTGCATCATATCTATTGAGAAGTAGATGAATTTCTTTAAATTCACCTTCTCTTTGAGCTTTAAGAGTTTTGCTAGAAAGCATACCTAGTATTCTATCAGAGTCTCTAACAGATGACACTTCAGGATTGGTGACTATAATTGCAGCATCTGCACATCTCATAGCCATTAGTGATCCTTTCTCAATACCTGCTGGAGAATCGCATAAAATAATATCAAAAGAGTTTCTTAATTCTTCAACGAGTCTATCAACACCTTCTTCAGTTAGAGCATCTTTATCCCTAGTCTGTGATGCTGGAATAATGTATAAATCATCGATTCTTTTATCTTTGATAATAGCTTGGTTGATAGTTGCTTCTTCTCTGACAACATTTATCAAATCATAGACAACTCTTCTTTCACACCCCATTATAAGATCGAGGTTTCTTAAACCAACATCAAAGTCAATAACAACTGTTTTAAGACCTTTTTTAGCAAAAGCATATGCAACAGCAGCACTTGAAGTAGTTTTACCAACACCACCTTTACCAGAAGTAACTACAAATACCTTGCCTTGTTTTTTTTCAATCATTTTAACCTAACCCCTTTCATTTAAATTTCTTTAAAAATTTAAAAACCTTCTATATGTATCTTATCGTCTTGTAGATAGACTATATATCCATCAGTGTTAGTATTTTCTACAGGTATGCTCTCATTATTTAGTGTGACATACTTACCTGCTATTGATACTAGTTCTGCCCTTAGGTCCTTACAAATTATTTTAGCATCTTTGTTGCCAGAACTACCAGCAATTACCCTGCCCCCGATTCTACCATACACAATAATGCTGCCATCAGCAATAATTTCAGCGCCATTATTAACGTTTGCAGTAACAATAACATCACAGTCACGTGCATTTATAGATTGACCAGTACGTACTGGGGTAGTAACAATTTTAGCAGCAGTGAAATTTTTGTCCTCGTCGACACTAGTCTCTTTAGATTTACCATTTTTAAAAATATTATGGCCAGCTTTAGCTAATTTTGTTTTTAGTTCTTTGTTGTCAACAACAAATCCTATAGGAATCATTCCGTTAGCTTTAAAGGTGGCAATTACTTTTTCTAAAAAGTTAACTGAGCACTTCTCATTTTGATCGATATCACGAATATCAATAGCAAAAGGGGTATTATGAAAAAATGATTTAGATTGAGAAATTTTTGAATTCAATAAACTCTCAACCTGAGTAAATTCAGTTACATTAATGTTAATCGCACTGATAGTATAACTACCACCTTTGAAATGAAAAGCTTGCTTCATATGTAAGGCCTTAAGAATTAAGAAGGTTATCTCAATTATTTTATTTTAGCTTCTTTATACATTACATGCTTGCGAACTACTGGATCATATTTTTTGATTTCCATTTTGTTAGGCATTTCTCTTTTGTTTTTTGTAGTAGTATAGAAATGTCCTGTTTTCGCAGAAGAAACTAATTTGATTTTTTCTCTCATGGTAATTTCCTTATAAAAATTTATTAAATTTTATGACCTCTAGCTCTAAGATCGCTAAGAACAGTTTCAATACCCTTCTTGTCGATGATTCTCATACCTTTAGAGCTAGCTCTTAGCTTTATGTATCTGTTTTCACTTTCTACCCAAAATCTATGTGTGTGAAGATTTGGTAAGAATCTTCTTTTTGTTTTGTTTTGCGCATGTGAAACACTATTTCCAGCAACAGGTCTTTTACCTGTAACTATACAAACCTTAGACATTTAGAAACCCTCCCTGGGCAAATTTTATTATTTTTATACAATACCTTAGCGATTTTATTATTTTTTGGTTTAAAAGTAAACCAGTAATATAAATAAGTTTTGTTGTTTTGTCCTAGATAATATGATTTGTAACTATAGAGTTGGTGTTCGTCCAGCATTTTGAGAGTTCTGAATATTGTTGTTATAGCTGAAGTTATTATCTCCTTCGAATAGTTCACTAGGGCTTGATTTATTATTGAGTACAGGAGGTGTTGGATCATTATCAACCTCGGTTGTAGAATCATTATAGTTATCATTTACTGAAGCAGAACTACTTTGTTGATTTTGTTTCATTGTACTAGAATCAGATTTTGCAAGGGTTGATTCGGATTTGAGGTTTGTTTCTTTAGGAAGATATAAATCGCCGGTCTGACCGCATGCGCTGAGTAATAAAATTGCCGCTATTATTGAAATTGCAACAAATTGTTTTTTCATAACTTAGATCATAAATTAAAGTATTGATAACTTAGAATTTAACAATAAATGTTTGATTTGGCAATTCAATTATGTATTTAAGCACTAAAATGCTAAAATTTTAACTAGTTTATTTGTTGTTAAATAATCTTATGAGGTTTGTTGATTTTAGTGGGGTCGGTAAGGCAACTGTTAAGGCACTGTCTAAATATAATTTACATAATCCAAATGATCTATTAACTTTTTTCCCAAAAGACTATAAAGATACCCGTGTTATAACACCTATTAATTGTCTTGTTGCCGGTAAGAAAAGTTTGATCGAAGGACGAGTTACTAATGTTACATATAAGAAAATTGGTAAAAAATTTTTGCGTTTTAATGTCAGCGATAATACAGGTTTTTGTAGTGTAATATTGTTTAAATTTTACACTAATCAGGTAATGATACTTGAGAAGTCTAAGTATGTACGCTGTTATGGTAAGGTTGAACTATCTTTGAATCCACAAATGGTTCATCCGGAATGGGCCGTTGTCAAAGACGGTGAATGTGCTTTAAAACAGGGATTTTCAGCCGTTTATCACCTTAAAAAGATTCCTGATAGATTGATTTCTAGGATGATTTTGAAAATATTGCAAGACAATAAGGTTAAAAATATTATCCCCGCACAGATGTTGCGTAGATTTAATTTAATCAGTTTTTATGATGCCTTGTATTATGTCCACGCTTTGACAAATTATGTTGATGAGAAACACTTAAACACAGCGAGATTTTCTATTAAATTTGAAGAGATGCTTGCTTATAAACTGGCTGAGCAAAATATTTGCAAAAACACCATAAAAGCGCAAGCGCCACAACTATATTTAACGAAAATACAGCAAAACGAATTTTATAAAAAGTTACCATATCAACTAACTAGTGCTCAGCAGAGAGCAATCAAAGAAATTCTTGATGATATTAAACAACCTAAATCGATGAATAGACTTTTACAAGGTGATGTCGGAGCTGGTAAGACTATTATTGCAACTATGGCAGCATATGCTGCAGTTAAATCTGGTTATCAGGTTGCTATAATGGCGCCTACTGAAATTTTAGCTGAGCAACATTATAGTTTTCTCTCTCAGTATCTAGCTAATTTTGATGTAAAAGTCGTCCCATTATTAGGTAAATTATCAGCAAAACAAACTTGCGAAAGTTTAGGGAAAATCAAGCATAAAAAAGATTGTGTGGTTGTTGGTACTCATGCGATTTTTCAAGAGCGAGTGGAATATTCCAACCTAGGTTTAGTAGTTGTAGATGAACAGCATAGATTTGGTGTTGAGCAGCGTTTAGCACTAATAAATAAGTCATCATCAGCTGCTAGAAATCTAACACCACATCAATTAATAATCTCAGCAACACCTATTCCGAGAACTTTAGCAATGACTTTATATGGTAATCTCAAACTATCTATTTTAGATGAGTTACCACCTAAGCGTAAACCAATAGTTACAACTGTGTTAAATAGAGCTAAAAAACAGAACTTAATCGAAAAGGTTAAACAAGCAGTATCACGCGGCGAGCAGGTATATTGGGTGTGTCCATTAGTTGAAGAGTCTGAGAGTATGGACTTTTTGCAAGATGTCAAAACCTTATATCAAGAATTACTTGAAGCTTTGGGTAAAGAAAATGTTGGTCTTATTTATGGTAGCATGAAATCTAAAGATAAAATCGAGGAAATGGCTGCATTTAAGGCTAAAAAATACGCAGTACTTGTAGCAACAACCGTTATAGAGGTTGGCGTTGATGTGCCAAATGCAACTATTATGATAATAGATAATGCTGAAAGGCTTGGTATATCACAACTTCACCAGCTTCGCGGGCGAGTTGGTAGAGGAACTAAAGAAAGCTATTGTATTCTGCTTTATAGTGATAGAATTAGCGAGGTTGGCAAAAAGAGATTGTCATTAGTAAGAGAATCTCAAGATGGTTTTTACTTAGCGGAAAAAGACCTAGAAATTCGTGGTGCTGGTGATGTCCTTGGTAAGGAACAGTCAGGAATATCAACCTTTAAAACTTTTGATATTAATGAGTATTATGATAATTATGATAAAGTTCTAGCACTTGCTAATTTGATAGAGAAAGATTATCCAGAGCTAGTTGGTAAACTAATTAAACGCTGGTTTGATAAAAGAGTAAATTATGTGGAAGTTTAAAAATGATTTTACTAAGTATAGTGTCGAACTTATAGCCTTGTTAGTTACTCTTGTAGTAGCTAAAATATTGTATAATTCTAGTTTTAGAAAAAAATAAACTCAATACAACTAAGGAGTTAATCATAAATGCGATAATAGTTACTTTTGTATTTTTGTATATTTGTAGTCTGATATATGTGTTTTTGCTAAATATTGTCTAGCTTTTGTTGTTAATTATTTCTTAAAATACTTAATATCAACGCTTTATTATCACTTTGATTAAGTTTTGCATAAATGTACCTATTAATAATATTCTTGATTGTCTTGCTAGCGGCATTGTGCTCATTTTATATGCTATATAAGTTGGCTTCAGGTCATGATCAATATCCACTACAAAAGCTCTCACAAAAGCTAGCTCTAGCTTTTACTGGGGTTATATCTTTTACAGTGGATACTATCGGTGTTGGCAGCTTTGCAATAAATATTACTATTGCAAAAACCTTAAAGTTGGTTAAAGATAACGAGCTTCCTGGTTTTGTTAATGGTGCCCAAGTTTATTCCAGGAACTATAGAGGCAGTGTTTTTTCTTGGTGCATTACATGTCGATTTTATAACCTTAGTGGTCTTAGTTATAGGTGCGACAATAGGTGGTTTTATTGGAGGAATCTTTGCATCAAAAATTCATACAGCAACAATTAGATTAGTAATAATTGTTGCGTTTATTTTGATGATTCTTTTATTAGTAGGTAAGCTCTTAGAGATTTTACCTATAGGTGGTTTCTTAGTTAAGTTAAATGGTTATAAACTTATATTAGGGTTTATTGGCATGTTTGTCGCTGGTTTTCTAGTTTGCTTTGGTGTTGGTTTATTTGCTCTAGTTCAAGCAATACTTTTTTTACTTGGAATGTCTCCTGTAGTAGCTTTTCCGATCATGACAGCTGCTGGGGCAATACAGCAGCCGGTGACAACTTTTGCTTTTTTGATCAATAACACTGTACCTATTCGAAAAGTTCTGATAGTTAATTGCTTTGGTGTGATTGTGGTTTTTATAGGCTTTAATATTGTGACGATGCTTTCTGTTAATCAGTTGCAATGGTTATTGATGATTGTTATTACATACAATGTAATAAGCTTAACTAGATCTTTTATCAAACCAGAATAGCCATAACTTTATTGGCTTATGCTGAAAGATAAACTAGCTTAAAAATTATACTATTACTGTTATAATAGGTAATGAGAATTAATTTTAAAAACAAGAGGATTTTAGTAAATGGTTTTTATCAAGACAGAAGACCTAATAAATAGTGTTGCAGAAGCATTACAATATATATCTTATTATCATCCAAAAGATTTTATTGATGCTATGTATGAAGCATACCAACGTGAAGAGTCAAAACCAGCAAAAGATGCTATGGCGCAAATTCTAATAAACTCAAGGATGTCAGCAATCGGTAAGCGTCCAATCTGTCAAGATACTGGGATGGTATGTGCTTTTGTCAAGGTTGGTATGAATGCTAAACTTGATAAAACTGATAGAACAATTACTGAACTTGTTAATGAAGGTGTGAGTCGAGGCTACAATGATCCATATAATCCCTTAAGAGCATCGATGGTTTTTCCTGCCCATGGAGCTAGAAAAAATACCAAAGATAATACTCCAGCAATCGTATATATTGATTTAGTCCATGGCGATAAAATTGAGGTTGATATTGCTGCAAAAGGTGGTGGTTCTGAATTTAAATCTAAATTTAAGGTACTAAATCCTAGTGATAGCATCATTGATTGGATTGAAGAAATATTTCCCACTATGGGTGCTGGTTGGTGTCCGCCTGGAATCATTGGAATTGGTATTGGTGGCACTGCAGAAAAGGCAATGCTTTTGGCTAAAGAATCTCTTAGTGAAGAGATTAACATCCAAGATATTATCAAAAATGGTCCACAAAACGAAACAGAGCAATTAAGACTAGATATTTATAATCGTGTTAATGCTCTTGGTATAGGAGCTCAAGGTCTAGGTGGTTTAACAATTGTTTTAGATGTTAAGATTAAAGAATATCCAACACATGCCGCATGTAAACCGGTTGCTTTGATTCCAAGCTGTGCGGCTACTCGTCATGTTCATTTTGTTTTAGATGGTTCTGGCGCTGTTGATTTACCAGCCCCTAAGATAGAAGACTGGCCAGTAATTAAACAAACACAAAATGATGATGTTAAGAGAATAAATCTTGATACAGTTACTAGAGAAGAAATTGAAGCATTAAGGTCAGGAGATAATGTTTTGATTAGCGGTAAGATCTTAACTGGTCGTGATGCTGCACATAAGCGTTTACAAGATATGTATAACGCTGGAGAGGAATTCCCTGTAGGCTTAAAAGATAGGTTTATCTACTATGTTGGTCCTGTAGATCCAGTTGGTGATGAGGTTGTTGGTCCAGCTGGTTCCAACTACTGCTACACGCATGGATAAATTCACTCCTTTTATGCTTGAGAAAGCTGGTATTATGGGGATGATAGGTAAGTCAGAGTGAGGGCAGGCAACTATTGACTCAATCAAGAAAAATAAAGCTATCTACTTCATGGGTGTAGGTGGTGCTGCTTATCTGATATCTAAGTCTATCAAAAAAGCTGAGGTTGTTGCTTTTGCGGATCTTGGTATGGAAGCAATTTATGAATTTGAAGTTGAGGTATGCCAGTAACAGTTGCTGTTGACTCTCTTGGAGTTTCCGCTCATAAGCAGGGTCCTAAACTTTGGAAAGCAAAAATCGCTGAGATAAATAAAGGTTAATAAGTTATGCAAGGGTTGGTATTTTTTATTATAAAAATATTTTTTTTGTTTTAGCATTATCTGTACTAGGCACGATAGTAGCAATAATTATTAGCAAGGCTAAGCAAGATAAACAGTATCAAGATAATAGCCGCTAAAATGACTAACCAGCAAGGCTTATATACATTTCAAACAGAATTTTATATTACCTAGTTTTAGAAGGAAAAATTAGGTAGTATCTTTGCGCAGTGTGTTATTAAAAGTTATAAAGGTTGCTGGCAAATAAGGCAAATACAAGGTGCTGATTATGCAGTTAAATTCTGGCTTAAGTTTATTAAACAATTACTTGGTGATAATTATCAAATATCAAGTGTAAATAGTCATGAATAGGAAAGAGTAACAAGGCAAGAGTTTTGTATATACTAATGAAGTTATTATGAAAGATAAAATATTTGAATTTATAAAAAAAGTCCAAGCAATAGCTCATACAGGAGTTGTTTATTCAAAGTGTCCATATGCTTTAGATAATTACCATGAACTTTTAGAGCTAAGCTCAAAAATGCTACATCAATATATTAAATCAGATGTCCAGCCTTATGATATCTATAGGGAGATGTATTATCCTACACCACAACCTGGCGTGCGTGTGGTTATCTTTAAAGATAATAAACTTATGATGGCTGAAGATGCTGATACTCCAAATGAATGGACCATTCCAGGTGGTTGGTGTGACATTGATCTTTCACCAGTTGAAACATGTGTCAAGGAAGTCAAAGAAGAAACCGGTTATGATATTAAGGTAGTCAAATTTTTAGCTTTAATGGATAGAAATAAATATACTCAAAGTGAGATATATAACGTTTATAGTCTGGTATTTTTAGCAGAAATTATTGGTGGTGAAAATAAGCCAAATTTTGAAGTTAAGAAAGTTGGTTTTTTTGAAATTGATAAGTTGCCAAAGTTATCACATAAGCTTACAAAAACAGAGCTTGATATTATTTTAGAGGCATATAAACAAGATACAATATATTTTGAATAGTAGAGAGGAGGTAAAATATGATAAAGTATTTGGAATAAATAATTGCACGAGTGTTAGAAACGTACTTAAATTCTTTGAAGAAAAGGGTAAAAAAGTTGAGTATGTTAATCTTAAAAAAGAAAAGCCAACCTGGCAAGAAATGCAGCAAATAAAACAAATTGGTGGTTTTGAAACTATTGATCTGTTTAATTCTAACGGCAAGCTTTTTGCTGAAATAGGCCTTAAAGAGAAATTAGATAGTTTATCAGAAGAAGAAGCATTTAAACTTCTAATCACAGATGCTTTATTATTCAAAAGACCGTTAGTTGTAGATGGTAACTACGCTAGAACTGGCTGGAATAAGAAAGAATACGAAGAAAAATGGAGTTAGAATAACCTAACCTTTGTTACTTTTTTACTATGTAGCATCAGATTTTGCTTTTTCAATCTTAGCATCTAGGCTAGCAGCTTTTGAAAGATTTTGTTGAGCTTCTGTATTTAATACATTTGCTTGGTCTTTCTCATATTGGGATTTAGAACTATCTGCTTTAGACTTCTTGTCAAGATTGCTTGCATCTGTAATAATGTTGTTAGCTTGTAATTGTTCATCTTTAGCTTTTTGGTTTAGTTATTACTGTTGTTGCTCAAGATCTTCTAAAGTACGCTCTTTTTTGTTTGGTCCGTACGATGTTAGCAATGTTATACATACAAATGATGTTAATAGTAGCATTGAAATTTTCCTTAGAGTTATTGTTAATTCTTCTATAGATAATTAAGAAATTATTGATAGAAAAGTTCTATCAGTTTCAATTATGCTAAATAATAATTTCGTTGTAAATATAAAGAAGACTAATGATTTGTCAGTGGCTATAATGATAGTTTACTAACTGCTGAGAATTTTTCGCCAATGGTATTAACTCAAATTGTTAAGAAATTTCAAAACTTACTCCACCACCAGATGTTGAGGTTGTCTCATTGTCTTGCTTATTGAATTTATAAGTATCATTGTTGATAAATTCTGTACCTTGAGATGTAACTTTTTTCTTGAGAATAAACATTATTTACTTGTCCAAGAATGCTTATATCCTCTTGACTTGAACTACAAGAAGAAATTAAACCAGTTACTAGAATTAAAAGTAATATTATAATCTATTTTTTTATGGTTATATTATCTGTTCTGTGCCTACGGTAGTTTAGCAGAGTATTATTTTAATTATGCTTAAGGAAAGTCTTCTAGTAAATTAAAAATAAAACTTTTTTAGAATAGATTAACAGCATGAAGAAACATAATAAATACAAAAAAAGTGTAATAATAGCCTGCTGTAAGGTTTAGTTCTTTTTTCTTACAGAAGATTGAAATCAAAAACCATACTATCATTCCAGAGACAATACCTGTAGATATTGATCATACTAAAGTCATAATAATAGTGAAAAACGCAGGTGTAGCTTGAACAAGGTCACTCCAATCAACATTTGTCACTTGCTGCATCATCATTATCCCTATTAGTACTAGTGCTGGAGAGATCACCTCTATTGGGATAGAACTTATTAATGGTGATAGAAATAAAAAAGCAGAAACATTAAACCAGCAAAGATGGCTGTGAGACCTGAGCGATACCTACTCCAGATTCAACAATCACAGTTGATGGATTTGAGCCTAATATCTCAGATACCGTTGCACTTGTAGCATCAGCAAGAAAAGTTTTTTTGAGTTCTTTATCATGATGTTTATGTTCTTTACCTATACTACTATATAGGCTTGATATACTACCAGTACCATCAAATAAGTTTAAGAAACAAAATGTAAAAATCGTTGATAAAATAATAAATTTTAACCATTAATAAAATCGATTTTGCCAATAAGAGAAAGATCAAGTAAGCTTATTATATGTGTGTAGGTAAAGATACTATTTTTTGCTGAGAAAAATATTCTAAAGGTAAGCAAAGCATATATCCAAGAATAATAACAATAATACATAAGGCACAGGAATTTTTTTGATAAATAAAATTATCGGTATAATTAAAATGTTATAAGCAGTAATGTATGTACATTTAAGCTATTAAAGGTTCATAAGCCCTCGTTAGATGTTATAAACCACTATTCGTAAAAAGCCAATATAGGCGATAAAAAGTCCAATACCAGGTCCTAAAGATTGTTTGATTGGCTTAGGTAGGCTAAGCATAATTTTAGTACAAATGTTTAGGATTACTAGTAAGCTAAATATTATTCCTGACCAGAAAGTTGCTGCTAAAACAGTTTGCCATGGTAAGTGGTATACTGAGACTGCAGTATATGCGAAGAAAATATTCATCACCATTCCAGGAGCAATTACAAAAGGATTACGAGTAAATAATCCCATCGTTATACTACCCAAAAGCGGAGATTAGAATCGTAATAGTAACTAGCGCATTACTAGGCATCCCTGTTGTTGCTAAGACTTTGGGATTAACGACGATGATGTAAGAGATTGCTAAAAATGAGGATAATCCAGATAAAAATTCTTTTTTTATCGATGTATTATGTGCTTTTATATCAAAAAATGACTCTATCTTATTTAACATGATATTGTAGCTAAATAACTAAAAGTTATGTTTTAGTGATTAGTAGTAAAAAGTCTATTTACTTTGATTATTTATTGTACTTTGCCACGCAAAGTTTTTTAGTGTTTGCGCTTATAACAGTAGTTAATAATGTCATTACAGCTTTGAAGATTATGGTTTTATCAATATCATAATACTGTTTATCCATAATAGTATATGAACCAGGTTGTACTTCAGTTACACTTTTTATATCGCAGTCGATTTCATATGTACCGGTTCCAGAACCTGATTTTATTAGATTAGATAGACCTATTTTTCTATTTGTGCTTTTAGCTGACCAGTGTTGTTTAAAAGTTGTTCTTTAGCACTAATGCGTTGTTGCATATCTTTGATGTGTTGTAATTGACCAGCATAGCATTGTATTCCCTTGATCTGTTAATAATTTTTCTCGTTTGCTACTATAGCAAGTTTAAAAGCGGTAGTAAAACTTATACCTGTACGGCTAATATCAGCATCAATATCAATAAGTATATTAATTTTTTGTTGTAGTTATTCTTCAAGCGTGTTTAGTTGTTCAACATTTGCTAATGAGTTTGTAACAACAATAGTTTCCGGAGATATTCGAAGAATTTTAACTAGTGCCTCACGCTTTTTGTTGGTAACAATTGGAGATACGATTAGTAAGTTTTTTATTCCTGCTTTTGCAAGTTCTAAGGCTTTGATAGGTTTAGTTATCGAAATTCCTATAATAGTCTAATTGTAATTTACAAATATCGGTACATTTGTGAGTTTTAGCATGAGGTCTTATTTGTTTACCTTTAGCTTGAGAGAATTCTTGTATAAGCTTAATATTTTGTCTATGAGTTTTGTTTTGTCTATAACTAGACATGGAGTATCAAGTCCAAACTTATGTTTACCTATTATACTGTTATCAATTTATTTATACTTCCTTTGACTTATTGTGATTAATTTTTATCAAATCTTTATAATACCTGCCAGGAATAGACTCAATTAATGATTTAAGCTCTAACTCAAATAAAATTGATGTTACATATTATATGGAAGTTTTGATTTGATAATGATTTTATCAACTGTAGTTAGTTCTTTATCTATGCTATTTAAAATTGTTTTCTCAGATTCACTTAGGGAGATGATTTTGTTATTTTGATTGTCAGTAGTTGATATTTGTGAAGTATTTGAGATTATATTTATTTCTTCAAGGATATTATTAATGTTACAAACAAGCTTAACTCTTTTTTTATAAGTTGATTGTAGCCTTGACTAGTAGTGCTAAAGATACTATCAGGTATGGTAAAAGCTTCTTTGTTTTGCTCTAAGGCAAGTTCAGCAGTTATCAAAGAACCACTCTTACTTGCAGCTTCTACTACAGCAATAGTGTTAAGATTGTTACCTATAGCATATTTATGAGCTAGAGTATCTATGCCATATGCTAGACCAGATATTATAGACAGCTGTGAACCTTTTAGTTCTACACAAAGTTTTGCTGTGACATTTTTGCCATAGTTAGAATGATTACTAGCACCAACTATGACTAATTGCTGACTATTAAGAAGATCGATATTACCGCTACAATGTAGTATCAAAGGAGGGTTGCTTATGTGTCTGAGGTTGTATTGATAACGACTATCTATATACGTAATTATTTGATTTTTGTTGCTAGAACCTAATCACTTAGAAACTTTATCTAAATATTCTAAGTATTTTCTTTGATTAAGGAAATCTCTATACTCTCTTGACGCAGAGACAAACTATTTTATGTATTTACTTGGCGAGGTAATAATTTTATTAAAGTCAAAGTTATTTTCTCTAGCTTTAACAAATCTTATATTACCAAAGTAAGGTGTAATAGAAAGCGCAGCTAAGCTTTTGGTAGTATTATTAATCATTACAAGATAGTTGTGGCCATTGAATTACTTGTAATTTCTTGTAATGAATTGACAATTAGAGCTATAGAGTAGTGTTGAGATTCTCTATAGACAAAACCATAGCCAATATATTTAGGTGGGACTGGAAAACCATCAGTTCTAGTTTCTGGCTCATATAAAATAATCTCTGCACCGACTTTTAAGCCATCAGCTGCACCTTTGTTCAATAGTATACTGTTATACGATGATGAGAATGTATTTGTGTTCGCTACATCTTCAAGTACATGAGCGGTTACCTTATTTTTCATTTTAAAAGTTTGTTCTTGTAGTTTTTGTGAAACAATATTATTGGGTATTACATAATCACCGACACTAGCTTCACGAGTAAGGTTAGATATTGTCATTGCTGTTATACCTTTGAAAGTGTAATCATATTTTGCTGTACCTAATCTATAAACTTTTTTATCATCATTAAATGCAGATATTGGTTTTGGTTCAGATATTATTATGAACTTACTGTTATCTTTGGCTGCTGTATATTGTTTATCGGCAAAAATTTTAAAGTTAATCCCGAGTATTGGACGTTTTTCTCTAGAATCATATATTCTTGAAACATTGTTTAATTGATCGTCATTAAGTAGGTAAACATTTGAGAAGAATTTTATATATTCAGCAGGTTTGACATGCTCTAAAAGGTTTTCAATATTGTCAATTTGCTCAATAATTCTACTTTTTAGAGTGATTTCAACTCTTTGGTTTATAGCTCTACTTGAAGTTGAATCATTTGGTGCTATAGGATCTTGATAGCCTAGAGCTTTGATAGTAATTCCATCACTAGAATCAAACCCTTTATTTACAAGATACTCTTCAACATTAGTAGCGCGATTTTTTGATAATCTAATATTGTAGTCGGTTAAAATTTTTTGATCTGTCAAAATTTTTGATTCAACTTTTCCAGCATAGCTTCTAATTGTAAATCTTGTTGTATCAGTTAATTTTAAGTAGGCAAAAAGCTTATTTAGAACTTCTTTAGCTTGGGAGTTTAAGGTATAACTATCAGCCTCAAATTTTATATTTGTTTCAATCAGATAGGGGCCTGTTTGCTCTTTTACACATATAAATGATTTACTTGACTGAAGTAGCTCAGTGGTACATGGTTCTAAGTTTGGAAATGTTAGCGAACCATTATTTTTATCTTTATCACCATCTAGTGTTTGGCAGGCTGAGAGTGTTGTAAGTAACGACACTATTAAGCATAGTTTTAGTAATTTTTTCATATCATGAAACTAAATATAATCATTTTATAATTTTAATTTTACTATAAACTTTTGAGTGTGAATAGTATTTGTCGTAGCTCTAATTTAATAATCTATTGAGATATAAAAAACTAGTATCAATACAAACAAAAGATGACTAAACCATCCAAATATGATATCTTGGAGTGTAAAAAGTATATAAGTAAATAGCATGAAAATCGCGCCAGATAGTTTTGTAAAAATGCACTTTAAATTTAGACTTAAAGATGGCTCTATTGCTGAAGATACCGAAAATTATAACAGACCTTTTGTATTCGAGATGGGGCAAGGCTATTTTACTGAGAAAGTAGAAAGTGAACTTGTTGGAACATTAATTGGTGAAACCAAACGAGTAGTTCTAATGCCAGAAGAAGCCTTTGGTGAGAAACATCCTGCAAGTATCTATTCGGTACCAAAATATAGGTTTCCTAAAGATATACATTTAGAGGAGGGGCTTATAGTTTCTTTTAGCCAAAAAGATGGCTCTAAGTTACCAGGATTGATTACAGAAATTAATGATCAAGATGTTACCGTGGATTTTAATCATCCACTATCAGGTCAGATAATCGTATTTGAAGCTAAGATTTTAGATGTGGCAGACAAAGAGGAGGATTTAGGTGAAGATATTACTAGCTAACCCAAGAGGATTTTGTGCTGGTGTAAGTCGTGCTGTCGAGACCGTAGAGAAAGTCTTAGAAGTTGAAAAATCGCCTATATATGTGCGTCATGAGGTTGTTCATAATAAGGTTGTTGTTGATTCTCTTAAGAATAAAGGTGTAATTTTTGTCAAAGAAGTCGATGAAGTGCCAGATGATGCTGTATGTATTTTTAGTGCTCATGGAGTTTCTTTAAAAGTTGAAGAAGCTGCAGCTAAGAAGAATTTAGTACTTTATGATGCAACATGTCCTTTAGTTACCAAAGTACATAGAGGAGTGCGTTTAGCAAGTAATAATGATGCTGAATGTATCTTGATTGGTCACAAAGGTCATCCAGAAGTTCAAGGTACTATGGGGCAGTATCATAGCAAAAAAGGTGCAATTTATCTTATAGAAAGTGAAGAAGATCTTGTTAAACTAAAAATAAAAGATCCAGATAACCTTTACTACGCGACTCAAACTACTTTGTCGGTAGATGAGACACAGGGAATTATACAAGCCTTAAAAGACAAATATCCAAATATTAAAGGACCTAAAAAAGAAGGTATTTGTTATGCAACGCAAAACCGTCAAACAGCTATAAAAGCAATGCTCAAACGTATTGATGTTTTAGTTGTGGTAGGCTCACAAAATAGTTCTAACTCTAATAGATTAAAAGAGTTGGCTACCTTAGAAGGCATAGACGCTTATCTTGTCGATAATCCTTTAGATGTTGATAAGTTGTGGTTTGATAATAAAAAAGTCTGTGGTGTCAGTGCTGGTGCTTCTGCGCCAGAATACCTTGTTCAGCAAATAATTAGCCAGATATCAAAATTTTGCTCGGCAGAAGTTGAGGTTGAGGAATTTGAGGGTATTCAAGAAGAAGTCTATTTTCCACTACCAAGACTTTTAAAACAAAAGGTTGGCACAGATAAGGTAGAATAATATGCAAAGATCAATCAGAGGAGCTACTACTGTAGATAAAGATACTAGACAAGATGTAATAAGTGCGACAAAAGAGCTTTTACAACAAATTATTCGATGTAATGATGTTAATATTAATGATATTGTAAATATTGTGTTTACTGCTACTACTGACATCAAATCAGAGTTTCCAACTGTTGCAGCGCGTGAGCTTGGTTTGGTTGATGTTCCTTTAATAGATTGCCAGCAGATGATGCGTGATGGAGTTTTAGAGTATTGTATTAGAGTTATGTTGACATATAATACTGAAAAAACTCAAACAGATATTAAACATATTTACTTGCGTGGAACAGAAGTGTTAAGACCTGATTTATTAAAGAAAATAGAAGGTTAAAAGATTATGTGGTTATTAGAAAATATAGATATGAAAAGATCAAAGTATATACTACCTAGTTTGTTTACTAGTGCTAGTTTACTATTTGCTTTCTTGGCAATTATAGCGGCTTTAAATGGTAATTTTGTCTCATCTGCGGTGTATATGCTTTTAGCAGGTTTTGCAGATGCCTTTGATGGTAGAGTAGCCAGATATACACATACTCAAACTGAATTTGGTGCTGCTTTAGATAGCTTAGCAGATGTGGTTTCATTTGGAGCTACTCCAGCTTTAGTTATGTATCTTTGGAGTTTGTATAACATCGGAGCCTTAGGTGCCACTATTTCGTTTTTATACTTACTTGCTGTAGCACTAAGATTAGCTAAGTTTGATACTATGCCTGCTAGCGATAATTCAGAGGAAAGTATAATTGAGCGTCGTTTATACTTTTATGGTATGCCATGCCCAGCTGGTGCTGTGACTATATCAGGATTAATCTGGATGGGGCAAAGAACATTTGTTGGCGATTATGTTTTTATAACAGTTATTTTAACTACATTTACAGCATTATATCTTGCTTTTATGATGATTAGTGACATTAAGTTTAGAAGTTTTAAAGATAGTGATGGTAAAGGTAATATCAGTAAGTTGTATGTGATTTGTTTTATTTTAATTATTCTTATGTTATTTACGATGCCTGATAAATTACTTTATTTGATTATGATAGGCTATGCTTTATCAGGTCCGATATCTCATTATAGATATAAAGCTAAGATTAAAAATAGTAATCTAAATGAAGAGTCATTAGTTGATGGCAAAAAAATAATAGACATTGAGAAGTAGTTATTGTATTTATTCTTTGATCGTAATAAAAGCATCATGGCTTGAATGATCTTGTTCAGCTATAATCCCAGCTGATAAACCTCCAGGTTGCTGCTAGGGCTTGGCTCATTTGATTCTTGGTCTTGTTGTGTTGGTGGTGGGGCTACATAACCAAATGAATTGTCTTGTGAGCTTGCGCATGATATTAAAGCTGTAGTAATTGTAGCTAAAGTTAATAAAGTCGTTTTTTTCATAACATACCTTATAAAGTTTTTGTGCCTTAATAATAACAGATTTATATTTAATTTAGATGCATTAAATGGTTTATAATTGATAGTAGTTTTCGTATAATTAACTGTGTTATGCTTATGAAAATAAATAATTGTAGTTTTTTGGGAATATTGTATGGATAATTCTATTTCTTTAATTGAGCTAATACTACATGCAAACTTTATGGTTCAACTTATTATGCTAGCTTTAGTTATAATGTCCGTATACTCATGGGCAATCATGCTTGAAGTTAATAATCGTGTTAAAAAGTATCGAAATGAACAGGTGCAATTTGATAAGCTATTTTGGGCTGGACATCATATCCAAAAGTTATATGATTATTATTTACAACATAAAGAAAATATTTTTGGTAAATCAATAATATTTTGTTCCGGTTTAAGAGAGTTTAATAACCTTAAAGATACTTGCATGTTAAGAGGTAATACTATCCTAGAGGGTATGGAAAGGACTGTTGGTATAGCAATATTACAAGAAGCAAAAGAGCTAGATAGAAAACTTCCAGCATTAGCAACAATAGGAGAAGTAGCACCTTATATCGGTCTAGTTGGAACTGTATGGGGTATTATGTCATCGTTTAATACGCTTGGTGGTGTTGAGCAAGCGACAATTTCGGTAGTTGCACCACATATTGCTGAAGCTTTGATAGCTACGGCATTAGGTCTTTTTGTTGCCATTCCTGCAGTTATTGGTCACAGTAAATTATCTAACCAAGTTGATGATATTTTATCAAGCTATGAGTCATTCCAAGATGATTTGTGTATTTTACTTCTAAAAGAAGCACACAGAGATGAAATCCAACATCAAAATCAAGAAAGCTTGTAATAAAGACTTTTGCTTATGAAAAAAAGAAATAAAAGATTTTTTAGAAAACAGCGACCTATGGTGCAAATCAATGTAGTACCTTACATTGATGTTATGTTGGTACTATTAGTAATTTTTATGATTACAACACCTATTTTAACTCAAGGTGTAAAGGTTGATCTACCTAAAGCACAATCAGAAAAGATACCTTCAAACGATAGCAAACCAATAGTCGTTACAGTAAATAAACAGGGTGAGTATTTTATCAATCAAGGAGTTAATGATCCTAAGACACCTTTAAGTTCAGGAGCATTAGCAAATGCAGTAGTGAGTTTGTCACAGCAAAATCCTGGGAAGCCTGTTTATGTGAGAGGTGATACTAGTGCAACTTATGGTGAAGTTGTAAAAGCTATGGTTCTTATTCAAAGGGTGGGTGTTGATAAAGTGGGGTTAGTCACAGAAGATGGCAAATCTTAATTATCATAAATTCTTACGGTTCTGTAACAAGCAAATAGATGAAAATCCATTTTTAGTTAAAGCTATATTAATCCATATTGCTTTGATGATTTTGTTGTATATTTTATCTTTTGTCAGTAAACTAAGATTTGAATCAACACAGGCATATTTGAGTACGCAAGTTTCAAATATGCCAAAGAAATTTGAGATTATCCAAGCCACCTCAATAAGTAGCAGTGAGTTAAATAAACAAATCTCTGCTTACGAAAATTATCAGCAAGAATTAAAACAAGCAAAAGAAGATATAAAGCAAGCTAAATTACAAGCTTTAAAGCGTCATCAGCAAGAGATGAAGGAAAAAGCTGGAGCTGAAAAAAGAGCAAAACTTGAAGCAGAACGCAAGGCAAAAGTAGAGGCAGGGCAAAAAGCTCAACAAGAGGTACAACGCAAAAAAGAACAAGAGCTTAAAGCAAAACAACAGGCTGAAGAAAAAGCTCGCCAAGAGAGATTAGCAAAAGCTAGAGCAGAAGCAGAAGCCGCTGCTAGGAAACAAATTGAACAAAATCAGGCGCAATCAGCTATTTCTAGCTATATTGCTGAGTATCAAGATCGAGTTGGTGCTAACTGGATTAAAGACTCTTGTAGAGGAATTTATGATTTACCTCACGCAATTATTAGAAATGGTAAATTTATTAAGCTTACAGGCACATCTGGTAATTATAGATGTGATCAATCATTAATTGATGCGATTAAGAACACCATACCGCCTGTGATTACGAGTAATGTGGCAAGAAAAACTATACAAACAGAAAATATAAACTTTATATTTAAACAAAGTTAAAGAGGAATAGTATGAGAAAAATCATTGTGAGCTTTTCGATATTTATTTTTTTTATCTCTAATCTCTATGCCGATCTTGTTGCAGAGGTAACTACTGGAGTAATTCAAAAGCCGTTAGTTACAGTTGTTAGTGATAATGTTGTCGATCAGTTTCCGCAGCAGGTAAATTCTGTAATAGTTGCAGACTTAAACCATAATGCTAAATTACAAGGTAATGATACAATTAAGTATGAAATTAATCAAAAGCAAGATATTCCTTGGAAGAGCCTAAAATCTGACTATGTTATTTTAACAAAATATACAAAGAACTCATATAATAATTATACTGTACAAGTACAAATACTTAAGAGAAATGACACAAGTTATTTCCAAGCAATTACTTATAAAAACATAAATATTGCTCTAATGAGAACATTAGCACATAAGATCTCTAACTATGTTTATTATAAGCTTACAGGTGAGCAGGGTTTCTTTTTAACTAAGTTAGCATATGTGAAGGTAAGTAGTCCTTATGCAAGATATGGTAGGTTATATGAGCTTATTATATCTGACTATGATGGTTACAATAAGCACGTTGTACTAAAACAAACTGATAATCCAATAGCAATGCCATCATGGTCAAATGATGGTCGATATATCGTTTACTCGAGTTATAGTGGTGGTAGTATGGGTGTCTATACTTTAGAAATAACAACTGGTAAAGTCACGCGTATGACTAATTACAAAGGTATAAATAGTGCACCATCGTTCTCACCAAATGGTAAAGAAATCGCTTTAGCGCTATCGAAAGGATATTCTGATCAAACTAATATCTACGTCTTGAATTTAGCTACAAAAATATTAAAGAGAATCACTATCAATGGTATAAACACAGCACCAAAATTCTCTCCAAATGGTCAAAGCATAGTGTTTACATCTGATAGAGATGGTCGACCAAATATTTATGTAGCCTCTGTAAACTCAAAATATCCACAATCATCAATATTAAGTACAAAAATATATCAGGCATACGAGCCAAACTATACTCCAGATGGCAAAAATATAGTATTTATGAACCAAAACTCACGCTCAAGTGGCACACAAATTGCTGATTTTAATTTAGCTAGTGGAAATATTATTACATTGACAACTGGCAAAGCAGATAGTTCACCGACAGTTTCGCCATATGGTGATATGATTACTTATATATCAACCAACACTAGAGGTTATAGCTCGTTAGATACGGTATCATTGGATGGTAATAATCATTTTAATATTGAAAGCGCTGATAATGGTAATATTTTAATACAATCACCAAGTTGGTCACCAAAAAACTTTTAAGGGATGGATATGCAAGCTGCTATTAAGATATGTTTGATTAGCTTTTTCACTTTGTTAATCACAGGTTGTGCATGGTATAAGGGACCTAGTTTAATGCCTAATGCAAATGCTAGCTTAGACGGTTCTTCTCTTAATGAAAGTAGTTGTCCAGGTTTTATTAGTACACTTAAATCAGCTGATAACTATGGTGCAAGTGATACAGGGTTTTCTGATGATGGTGGTAATTATGTTGTTTCAGGTTTTTATAATAGTTAAAAAATAATAGGAGTTAAAAATTATGAAAAAGAATATTATGAGCTTAGCAGTTATAGGTTCTACGCTTATGTTGGCAAGTTGCTCTAGCACTAAACTAGATTTAATCAAAGATAAATATGCTGGGGTAGATAGTTCACAAGCTCTAGAGATGTCTTCGCAGATTTATGGTTCTGATAAGATGAGCTCAGATCAAGTTGAGCAAATGAAAAAAGAGCTTATGAACATTAACTGTAGATCAGTATACTTTGGCTTTGATAGCTATAATATCACTGATGATGCTAAAGAGTGTCTTGATAAAACAGCAGATTATTTAATAGCTCATCCGGATCAGCCAATTAAGCTATCTGGTAATACTGACCCAAGAGGTAGTGAGAAATATAACTTTAATCTTGGTCAGAAACGTGCTGAAGCTATATATAACTACTTACTAGTTAAGAATGTTAATAAAGATCAAATCTGTGTAGTAAGCTATGGTAAGTTAAAACCAGCTGCAGAGCCAACTCAGTTCTATGATGAGTTCTGTAAAGATGGTGTCAATGACTCATGTATGTACAAAGCATCTGAAAAAGCTTTTTACTTAGATAGAAGAGTAGAGATTGATTTTGGTACTAAATGTGATGAAAGAGCAATTCATCAAATTAAACACTAATCTAAATCTAAACTTACAATTTTATCTTTTACTATTTTTTTATCTTAAATTGTTCTAAAATAGTCGCATAATTTTTTGTTTGAATTAAATACTATGGTTAAAATCCCTAAGATTGGTTTTGTCAGCCTTGGCTGCCCTAAAAACCTTGTTGACTCTGGGAGCGTATTATAACTAAGTTAAAAGCTGAGGGTTACAACCTAGTTGATAGTTATGATAACGCTGATATAGTTATTGTTAATACTTGTGGATTTCTAAACTCTGCTATTGATGAGTCATTAGAAGTTATTGGTGAAGCAGTTGCTGAGAATGGTAAAGTTTTGGTAATAGGTTGTTTAGGTAATAAGGCAGATTTAATTAAAGAAAAATATCCAGAAGTTTTAAGTATTACAGGCCCTCAAGATTATGAAAATCTAATCGAAACTGGTACATACTCATGCACCTATTTTTGCTAATGATTTTGTATCTTTAGCACTACTACAAGGTATTAAGCTAACTCCAAGACATTACTCATATCTGAAAATTTCAGAAGGTTGTAACAATACTTGTACTTTTTTTATCATTCCAGATATTCGTGGCAAACTCAAAAGCCGCACTATTGAAAATATCATGAAAGAAGCTGAAAAGCTAAAAAATGCTGGAGGTAAAGAACTGCTTGTGATATCTCAAGATACTTCTGTGTATGGTGTAGATATCAAATACAAATCAGGTATTTGGAATGAGAATATCAAAGCAACATTATTGATCTTGCAACAGCTTTAGGTGAGATCGATATGTGGACAAAGGCTACACTATGTTTATCCATATCCACGTTGATAAAATCGTACCACTTATGGCCCAACAAGGTAAAATCTTACCTTATCTTGATGTGCTATTACAGCATTCGTCACCAGAGATTATAAAGCGAATGAAGCGTCCAGAACATACGCAAAAAACACTTGATAGAATCAATAAATGGCGTGATATCTGCCCAGATATAACTATTCGTAGTGCATTTATCGTTGGATTCCCAGGTGAGACAGAAGCAGATTTTGAGCATTTATTGGGTTTTGCTGAAAAAGTACAGCTTGATAGAGTTGGATGCTTTAAATATTCAGAAGTTGAGGGTGCAAAGGCTAATCAGTTTGATAACCTAATCCTCGAAGAAGTCAAACAACAGCACCTAGATGAGTTTATGGGTTTACAAATTTAAATAAGTACAGATAAGTTACAAAGATTTGTTGGAACAGAACAGCAGGTAATAATAGATGCGATGAATAAAGATGAAAACTATGCTATAGGGTGGACTAAATATGATGCTCCTGAAGTTGATGGTCAAGTGATTATTGGTGATGTGCTAGAAAGAAATCTAAAAGTAGGTGAATTTGCAACTGTTGAGATTACAGAGTCAACTGAATATGATCTAATTGCTGATTAGTTTCTCTTCATTAAACTTTCTTAATATTCATATTGTAATATAAAAAATAGATAATCTTATTTGTATACCTGTATAGTAAACCATAATTCAGGGAGACTATTATGATTAATAATCTAGTAGCTATAGGTACTTCTGGCACTATAGGTAGTGCAATAACCAAAAGATTATTATAATTATATCCAAATGCTAACATATATGCTTTTTCACGTACTAAAGTTACAGATTGTATAAAGAATGTGGTTTATGAGCAAATTGATTATATAGATGAGGCGACAATCCAAAGAGTTGCAAACTTTGTTTATGATAAATCTGTGGCAGTTAATCTAGTTTTTGTAGCTACTGGATATTTACAATTACATACCCAAGATATAATGCCTGAGAAAGCCTTGAAAGAGCTATTTGCAGATAATTTTATAGAGGTTTTTAAAGCAAACATAATATTCCTAGCTTTGATGGCAAAGCACTTCATTCCAAAATTAGCAAAAGATAAAAACCTGGTACAGTAAAAAGTCATCTATCTGAGCCTTTTCAAGCTAGAGTTCCAAAAGGTAAACTTTTTACCCCCGAGTATTCAGTACAAAAGCTTATTGAAGAACTAGATGATAGTGGTAAATGTTTTGCTTGAGATGGTGAGGAAATCACGCCGTAGGCAAAAAGTTTATTATAGTCGTCAACCCACACTAAAACTGTCATGCTGAATTTATTTCACTCACTGTGTGCTTGGATTTTATTGATATCCATCAAACAAGTTCAGGATGATAAATAGGCTTAGTTATATAACTTTTATAATGGATTAACTATAGAGGTTTTATGAGTGATAAAAATATAACAACTAGTGAAATTATAGAAGTGGCTTGGTGTGATCATCATTTGATGGAATTAAAAAATTAACTGGATTTTATGAAGCAGAAGTTATAAAATTATATGTAATAATTTTAAATCAAGTAGTTTATATTAAGCTCTGTCGAAAAAGGGTCACAGGGAGAACCGCAAAGCATCAAAAAAGTTAAATCATATAAATGCAGATAATTTGGTTTAAGCGTGATTTACGCACAGATGACAATTTAGCCTTAACACGAGCAGCTGAAAAAGGTGATGTCTTATTATTATACATAATAGAGCCTGAGCTTTGGTAACAGCCTGATATGAGCGATCGGCAGTATTTATTTTTATCAGAGTGTCTTAGAAGAGCTAAATATAGAGCTTACAAAATTAGATCAACCTTTAGTTATAATAGTTAGTGATGCTATAGATGTTTTTAGAGAGCTTATTGTAAAGTATCATGTTGAAAATGTTTGGTCACATCAAGAGACTTGGAATAATTGGACATATCAGCGTGATATTAAACTTAAGAAGCTTTTTAGGCAAAAAAATATCTCATGGTATCAACCATATCAAAATGGTGTAGTGCAGTGTTTAGCTGATAGAGATTATGGCATAAGCGCATGAGTGAGAGCATTATTAAAGCTCCAACTGAGCTTAAATTTATCTGTGAAAACCCAACAACATTGCCTACAGCTGAAAGTCTTGGTTTGGAGTACGATGGTTGCTATAAAAGACAAAAAGGTGGTCGTATTCGTGCACTTAGAATTTTAGATGGTTTTTTATATTAAAGAGGTTGTGGCTATAGCAAAGAGATGTCTTCACCTGGTATAGCTCTTAGAAGTTGCTCAAGATTATCACCATATTATAGCTTTTGGGGCTATTTCAGTAAAAGAGGTATATCAGCTCGCCAACCAGCATAAAAAAGAAATCAAAGAAAGTAGTATTAAAATAAAACAAAATGGCTAAGTGCAATGTGTTCATTTTTGTCACCATTGTGTTGGTACTGTCATTTTATTCAAAAATTAGAAGATCATCCAAGTATAGAATTTAAGAATTTACATTTAGCTTATGATGAAGCTATGCACTGAGTATTTTAATCAAAAATATTTTAGCTTAGAAGAATGTTAATACTGGCTATCCAATGATAGATACTTGTATGCGAGCTTTGATAGCAACAGGTTGGTTAAATTTTCGTATGCGCGCGATGCTTATGAGTTTTGCAAGTTATCATCTGTGGTTAGATTGGCATAAGACATCATTATATTTGGCAAGGCTATTTACTGGTTATTATCCAGGAATTCATTATTCACAAGTACAAATGCAATCTGGTACTACAGGTATCAATAGTATTCGTATTTACAATCCTATCAAGCATGGTATCAACCAAGATCCTAATGATGAGTTTATCAGAAGATGGGTTCCAGAACTCAATGATGTAAGTGATGAAAATATCCATGCGCTATGGTTAGAGAAACAAAATGCTACTAACTATCTCGATCCTATTGTTGGTGAGAAACAGGTAAATTTGCTGCAGATAATATCTATAAAGTTAGAAGTTGTACAGGGAGAGTTATTCTAGTGCGTACTTTACGATTAATACTGAGAGATCAGCTTTAACAGAGTATTTCTAGTTTGAGAGATTGCGATAAAGCAAATAATATTGTAATGATATGCGAGGTGATGAAAGAAGTTAGCTATGTTAAATACCATAACAAAAAATTTGTATACATTTTCTCAGCAATGTGCCAGTTTATTCTTGAGCTACACAAGGCTCGTCATAGAGAGTCTGTTATACAAAGTAGATGAGCCAAAGAACACAGACTCTTTTTATTCAGAAGTACAGATAGTTGTTGAAAAGCTTGGTATACAAAAGATTATTGTAACTGAGCCAGGTGAATATCGTGTGTTACAAGATATACAAAGTTGGCAACAAGATTTTTGTGTAAACATTGAAATACGTACAGATGATAGGTTTCTAGCTACGATAGATGAGTTTTCTAGATGGGCAAAAGACTATAAGCAGTTGCGTATGGAGTATTTTACCGTTATATGCATAATAAATACAAAATTTTACTTGACAATAGAAGTAAACCAGAGGGAGGGCAGTGGAATTATGATAGTCAAAATTGTAAATCTGCTGGTTCTGATATCAAGATTTATACTACATATAAAAACACATCAGATGATATAACCAAACGAGTAATTAATTTAGTCGAGAAAACTTTTGCTCATAATTTCGGTGATATTTAACCTTTAAATTATGTTGTAACAAGAGAGCAAGCATTAGAGGCATTAGATTTATTTATCAAAGAAAGACTTAGTAACTTTGGAGACTATCAAGATGCAATGCTAGGGGCAAGTGTGGATGTACCATTCGAATCTTTTGCTATATACTTAATGTGGTTTACTACTACCATTAGAGTGTATTAAAGCTGTTGAAAGCGCATATTATAAAGGTTTAGCTCCTTTAAATGTAGTTAGGATTTATCCGTCAAATTCTTGGCTGGCGTGAGTTTGTTCGAGGAGTTTATTGGCTGAAGATGCCATATTATCAAGCTATGAATTATCTTGAAGCAAAGAGTAAATTGCCGAGTTTTTATTGGGATGCCCATACTAAAATGAACTGTCTGCAACAATGTATCAAAGAAACTAAGCAAAACGCTTATGCACATTATATCCAAAGATTAATGGTATTAGGTAATTTTGCACTATTTTTGTTTGATAGTGGTGTCTGGATGATATTGCATAATGATAATAAGGTTGTAAAACTATCTAGAAGTGCTAGATATAGTATTTTAGTTTTTGTGGTGTTTTAAGTATCCTAGCAAGCTCAACTACATTTGCGACCATGTTTTTTATAAAAATTAGTATGGATATAAAAAAGCTGTAGCTATAACTAGTGTCTATTGCTTATAAACTCATCAATTGTAGCATTTGTTTACCTATGGAGTTAATATCGATGTATTATCAACATTTGGTTATTTAAATATTCCGTTACTGCTATCATCGAGTATATTTGCTTTAGCTGGTAGTCTTCTAGAAGTCAACTACTCAGGGATAATCTCACTGAAGCTGTTAAAGAGTTTATTTATAACTTTGATGTTTGTTTCTGGTGGAGTAATAATTATCTAAAAAGTTGAAAATATGGGCTTTTACTGTATACTTAATATTTCTTTGGAGAGGTGTCCGAGTGGTTGAAGGAGCACGCCTGGAAAGCGTGTATAGCTTAACGGCTATCGAGAGTTCGAATCTCTTCCTCTCCGCCATTTTTATTATATTTCGTCTAGTGTATTTTACTAATAAATCTAAAAGGCTATAAAATAATATGATAATCCCTGTAATAGTTTTAATTTGTTTGGAGCAGGGTTTATTCAGCACTTGTTATGAATGATACTTTGGCTATTATTGGTACACCTATGCTTTTATTAGTTACGAGAAAATATGCTCTATTAATCCCAAAACTTTTATTGACATTAGCATTTGCTGTGAGAATAGGTAGTGTGATGAGTCCTATGGATAATCCGCAAAATTTCCTTATTGCGACATAAGCTAATCTGGATAATTCATTTATAACTTTTTTTCATTATTGTATATTCCAACACTGATAAACTTATTTGCAATATTCCTGCTGATAAAAATTTTCTACAAAAAACAACTTAATAAATAACTATCAGCTTAATCACGTGTACGAATCAATAAAAAATCCGCACTTAGCATTATTAGCTAAAGTATCCTTGAAGCTTAATATTTATTAAAATTATTTTGGCATTTCTACATCTTCAAATACAAATTAAATTAGTTTATATCACTGTTATTGCAGCCTTACCGATTTTACTTTTTAGTAAAAGCAGAGTTAGGTTAATAATTAAAGTAGATTGGTATAGTTTAATTTTCTTTGCGGCAATGTTTGTATTAATATCAAGTGTGTGGCAAAGTGGTTTTTCCAATTAGCTATAAATCACCTTGATATAAACCTTGTTTCTATTCCTGTCATATTAGTGGTAAGTGTTGTGCTTAGTCAGTTAATTTCAAGTGTGCCATTAATAGCTATTTACCACTACTTAGTCATTTAGGTACAACTGACAAAGATATTATGGTATTAGCAGCAGCTAGTCTATAGCTGGTAATTTATTGATACTTGTTAATAATCTGTAGTTTCTTTTGAATATGTCTATTGTTATATAAAGTATCAGTGAGTTGATTTAATATATTTTTATTAGTATCTGATATGTTTGACAACATATGTAAAGCTAAATTTTTTTCAAATATTCTCTCTAAAAAATAATTTGAATTATAAAAATTTTCATCTATTAGAGAAGTATTATTTTTTTAGAAGTTAGAGAAGATGGAGGATTTAAAAATAAATGTTTCAAATGGCTTATTTTTTTAAAAAAGAACTAAAGTCTAAAGCTCTATTACTTGTGCCTATTAATCCATACAAAAAATTATTGTTAGAAAAGAATTAAAATTTCTTTTATTAATTAACAAATTTATGATTATAAAAATATTGCCATAGTAAGTTATCTTAAATATTTATAAATTTGTAACTTTATGTATCAGTATTTTCTAATTTTTATTTTAAATTGTAGGATTGCTTAGAACAAGTAAGCAAGAAATATATAACTTTAAAACTACTTCATAAATAGTTGTTTATGTCCAACTGTAGTTTTTTGTTCAAAGGTTAATAATATTTTCATATGGTTTAAACGCTAATAAAAAAAGCTGACTTAGGTAATTACGGTGTGCTAGAGTAGATTTTAATTAATTATTTGCTTTTCTTATTTTTTGAAAAAAATTATTTAAGATACTGTACTAATACAATAAGAAAAATTACCAAACCAATCCAGTGATTAGTAGAAAAAGCATTTATACAATTAGTGATACCTAATTTTTTGTATAAAAAATAATTTCTAATGAAAAATAAACTGCAAACAACAACACTTAGGTAAAAAAATATATTAAAATTACAATAAATACTAAGAATTATTAGAAGAATCAAAGATAAGAAATTAAATAAGAAGATATATTTAAATACTTTATCATCGAATAAAATAGCAGATGACTTTATACCTATCTCTAGGTCAAATTCTCTATCTGCTAGTGCATAAATAGTATCATAAGCTATAGTCCAACAAATTGTTGATAGATAAAATATCCAGGCTTGTAGGGGTATTTTACTTTGTATAGCTGAGAATGACATGAAAATACCAAAATTAAAAGCTAAGCCGAGTACTAACTGTGGTAGCGCAAAGAATCTCTTACAAAAAGGATAAAGAATAGCCAAAAACAAAGCCACAAAAGATAATAAGATTGTAAAGATATTAAAAAAAAGCACACAAATAAAAGCAACTAATGTGAGAATTAGACAAAGGTAAGTAGCATTTTTAATACTTAGTTGCCCACTTGTTAGAGATCGAGTATTGGTGCGAGCTACATGTTTGTCAAAATCTATATCTGCTATATCATTAATAATACAACCTACAGTACGCATCACTAAAACGCCAATAGTGAAAATAACTAGATACTTAATATCTGGTATCCCACGGCTTGCTAAGACTAGTGCTGTAAGTGTTGGCCATAAAATCAATAATATCGGAATAGGGTGATGTAGCCGCATCAGCATAAAATATGCTTTTAGTTGTTGTTTATTCATAATTAGTATTGCTCCGGTAAAACTAGACAATATTCTGTAATCAAAAATTTAAGTTTTGGGTTATCTTTATATTCAAATATAGAACTGCGTGAGAATATTTTCTCAGTTATATTTCTACCAGTTTCATTATAAAAATCTTCAGCTGTTAGTTCACGAATTATAAATTCATATCTAGCAAATTTAGCTTTATCAAAGAGCAAATTATCACCAATAGGTTTAGTACCAAGGTTATCTAACTCTTTAATAAAATATTTATAAGTATTATCAGGAATAATTGTCCTAGCAAAAACTAAGCTTTGATTAATACTTGAAAGAGTAATTTGTCTTACTAGCGCGCTTTGAATTGCTAAGATAGATTGCTCGAAAGCATTTACATTAATAAATTGTTGTGAAATTTTATCTAGTTTAATCTCACCATAGAATTTAGATAAGCTTGTAACTAGGTTTTTAGCATCATTAAGCCAAGATCTTTGCTGTTTGGTTAAATTATCTTTGTTAATAATATTCATATATTAGAAATATCTTAAAGTTAAGGTTTCTTATTTTAATTTCGATTTGTATAATTATACACTTACAAGGCTATGAAATTAATTAAAAGGATTCTAAAATGCGTCCAAGTGGTAGAAATAATGATCAACTACGCAATCTAAAAGTTACACATAATTTTACAAAGTATGCGGAGGGCTCAGTCCTTATTGAGTTTGGTGATACTAAAGTTATCTGTACAGCGTCTGCAGTAGCAGGTGTACCAAAATTTAAAAAAGATAGTGGAGAAGGTTGGTTAACAGCAGAATATGGGATGTTGCCGCGCTCAACTCATACTCGTATGGATAGAGAAGTAGCGCGTGGTAAGCAATCTGGAAGGACTCAAGAAATTCAGCGCCTAATAGGTAGAGCATTGCGTGCTAGTGTTGATCTTAAAGCTATAAGGGAAAATACTATTAAGGTTGATTGTGATGTGATCCAAGCTGATGGTGGTACGCGTACTGCATCGATAACTGGAGCATCACTAGCTATAGCAGATGCTATAAAATATATGAAAGAAAATGGTATGCTAAAGGAATATGCAAATCCGCTATTATCACAAGTTGCGGCAGTATCTGTGGGTATTTACAATAATGAGCTGGTACTTGATCTTGATTATGATGAAGATTCAAACGCAGAAACTGATATGAATGTGGTGATGAATTCAAATGGTGGCATAATTGAGATTCAAGGTACGGCAGAAGGCAAAGATTTCTCTGAAGAAGAGTTTGCAAAAATGCTTGGACTTGCTAAAAAAGGTATAAAGGAGATTTTTACAACAGTATTTTAATCTATAAAAGTTGCAATCCTAAAACATTTAATCTACTAATTGAAAAATTAGAGAGTATTTATAAAGGAATTAATTTTTACAAGTAGCTCAAAATCTTTTGATTTTAATTCAAATAAAAAATCTTGTAATGGTTCACTCTTAGCGAACAGTAGTCGCTGCTCTATTTGTTTGATTTGTTCTTCAAGAGTTTGTCTTTGTTGATAAAGCTCGCGAAGTTCTTTATTAGTATTTTTTAAAAAGTTTTGGATATTATCTTCTTTTTTTGCTTGTATCTTAGTCTTAAGATTAACACTAAGACTAGATACTCTAGTTGTAGATGGTTTTTTTCTATCGCCTAATGATAGTTTTTTACGTGGTTGTTGTTCTGACATTTATTTACTTCTTTCGTAGTTGGTTAATGTTTGTTGTTTGGCATTATATAGTTTTGAGTAAAAATTCTTAGCTATTATAGTATATTTAAACTAGAAATTATAGCCTTAAACAATCTTTCCTGGAGTGATTTTTAGAGAATTTAGATCAATAAGAGTTCCATAACTATCATCTTATCCTGTTTCTTTTTATTGGTAGTTTTGAAGACTCTGTATTTTCAACATTACTTAGATCTATACCTATTTTTTGTAACTCTTGTGAGAAGTTATTGTGTGTATAGATTAGTTGATCACCTAGATAGACTTCAAAGTTACTCAAATTATCACCAGTTCTTGGATAGTAGTCAAAGTTAAGTGACATATCTTTGAAGTTATGTGATACTAAATCATGTGATAATTCAACAATTTCATTTCTATCACCATCTAACTCTGCAACATTATCACGGCGATCAGATATTCTATCGAAGTTATTCTAAAGTTCAATCTCTTCATCACCACCAGAGATTGTCCAATCACCAAGGAACGAGTGATCTTTATCAATCCTCCCCAATCATTATTAGCTAGGGGGTTATTATTCAAATTAAAATTTTCCTCAGCACTAATCATATTGTTATCTTTTAGGATTCTAAAGAAAACTTGAGCATAATATACACTGGTTAGGTATGCTTGGCTCTGGATAAACCATCACCATAGACAATACAGCGCCAGCGTCAAATCAGGGGCTACTGCTTCTGGGCTTATCATAATTTCAACATTCCCTTTAATGATATTAGCTCCTGATTCACCTATATTTTTGGTAATTGCACCATAATCATTAATCATAGAATAACTAAAGTCTAGGTAAAAATCCTTACCATTTTTTTTAGATTATACACCTGACTAGCATGTGAAGTAAAGATACTTGGTTGGCTATATGTTATAGTTGCATAGTTTGAGTAGGTAGAAGTTGCAAATACCACTAAAATACTAACTATAGTCAAAACTATTACAAACTCAGAAATTGTTACTCCTTTAATTTCCTGTAAAAACTTTGAATATTTTCTAACAATATCTAAACCTGTTTTTTTACATATTTAATTATAGCGTATTTCTCTACTAATGGCAGGCTACTAGGTATTGAGAGGTTTTTTTATTGATGATAAACTATACTGGATTATCTAAGTTTAACACTAATTGAAGCGAGTCTTTTATCAATAGATGGATGAGTAGAAAACAAATAAGACATATCACCACTGCTAACTCCGGCACTAAGAGGATCAAAAATATATGATGCACGACGTAGATTCTCATTTTTATTATTTTTATAGCTGTATTGAACTTCTACAGATTTACTATCGTTTGCGATCTTTATCAACGCATTTGCCATTGGCATATTGGTACGCATCAGTTCAACAGCACCAGCATCAGCCATGTATTCTCGGGTACGACTTAAGAACAGCATCATAAATATGGTAAAGATCTGTAACACATACCTTAAAATCATAATTATTGTAAAAAATGCAGCTGCATTATTATTACGATTGTTATTATTGTTATTACTACTACCTGAGAAAAGCGCTGAGTAAAATAAGAAATCCATAATAATAAGCATCATATTAGATAAAACTATAGTAAATAGATTTAGCTTGATATCTTGGTTTCTAATATGGGTTAGCTCATGTGCCATAACTGCCTGTAATTCATCACGATTAAGCGCGTTTGCAAGTTTTGTAGTGATAGCTACCATTGCTGATTTCTCTGAGTATCCTGATGCAAAAGCATTCATATAATTAGCATTTATGAGAAACACTTTCGGCATATATCGCATTCCAGCAGCTACTTTCATCTCTTCAACGACATTATAGACACACCTCACGAGAGGATCTTGATTATCAGCATTGATTTCTTGATACTCTGTACCTGAGAGCATTATTTTGTCATACAGACTAAATGTAACAAATACCCAAACTACTGCTACAGCAGAGATTATCATAGTAGTGTAAGGAGGTATTTGAAATGTTGCCAATGTCCAAAATACTTTTGATATAGGTAACTCAATACCATATCTACTGTAATAAGCATTTGCAAATTCACTATAGCGCCATATTGTATCAACAAAGATTCCTAGCAAGAAAAATACTACAAAGAATGTTGCGATTACAAAATAAGTGCGATAAGTATTCTTACGTACAATTTCTCGCCAATTTACAGAGCCATATTCTAAATTATCAGCAGCTGACATTTTTTATAGTTCCACTCTTGAATCTTCTAGTTGTTGTTTTTTCTCTTCAGAAATATTCCAGTAAATAAAGTCTTCATTAAGCTTTTTAAATATACTAACTACAATCCCAGCAAAAAAAGACTTTTTATGCGCGTTATATCTTTCTATTGAGTCATTAAGTGCTTGTTTAGCGAAAGCAAGTTTGTTCTCAGTAGAAGTAATTTCTTCTTGTAACTGAATTACGTTTTGGTTAGATTTTAGTTCTGGGTAGTTTTCAAACTGTACATTTATACCTTTAGCAAGATTAGAAATCTTATTTTCGGCATTTATTCTTTCTTGGATATCACCATTTTCTTTGGCAAGATTAGCTTGGTTTCTTAGCGCTACTACTTGCTTTAAGGTTGTTTGCTCATAATCCATATATTTTTTGACCACATTAACTAACGAGTCAAATACCTTAGCACGTCGATCTAGTTGAACATCTATTTGTTTTTCAGAGTTCTTAACAGTCTCAATTTCTGTAATTAGCTTATTGTATGTCATAACAACATACACAGCCATTATAGCTATTACTATGGTTAGAATTATTCCTATAGACATTTTATCTCCTTAGGTTTATATTTAATTGTATGTCTATTAAAATGGGGCTAAATACTAAAATTTTCAAGCTTTATATTGCAGCTATTTAATATCTTCTGCTATAAAATTACAGAATGCTTGTGTTAGAGCAGTATGATATTTTTATGTAGTAATTTGTAGAAATTTCTTGTTAGATCAAGATCTTTGGTCTTAAGAATACTATATTTGTTTGCATCTAAAACTTGGGTTGTAATCACCACAGATATACAGGCTAATCAGTCACTATAGGCGATATATTGTTTTATCGCTTCTGAGCTGTGTCAAGTTGTTGCTTTTTTTATACTAGAAACTTTATCTGCTAAAGCATTAAAAAATATCTCAAATGCGCCAGATCCTTGTTCTTTTGCAACCCATTCATATTCTAGCAAATCTTTTATGTTTAGATTTTTTTCTAGATAATGGATGATTAGCACGACAAACTATTTTTAAGTTATCTTTTGCCCATAAAGTTGTAGCTATTATCTGACTATTAAACTCAACCTCAACAAAACCAACATTACAGCTTAGTGATTCAACTCTATTGATAATCTCTTTAATATTACCAGAGATAATCTCAAAATCAGTATCTAGATGAAGTTTTCTAAACATAGCATATTTAGGTAAAATATAGTTAGCTGTTGTTGTACTTGCACCAATAACTATTTTCCCAGATATCTGGGTGTTGTTAACGCTAAATGTTTCAAATTCGTCTACCTCATCTAAAACTTAATAGCTTTAGCTAAGACTTTTACCATTGCACTTAGTTTCATACGCTTACCAACACGGCCAAATAGTGTTTATTAAGCATGTTTTCAAGTTGTGACAGTGACATACTTGCCGCTGCCTGAGAAATGAAACATTTTTCTACAAGCACTAATCGATTCTGATTTTGCAGTATTGACAAAGATTTGAAGTTATTTTAGAGTGAGATGCATTTTTATATTTTAGTAAAGCTTATGCTATATGATTCTATTATAAGATTTTCTTATATTCAATTGCTAATATTTATTTCAGCACTTATTAAATGCTTGGTTATAATACTCTTTAAGTAAAATATTGATAAGTTGTATGAAAATCTCATAAAACATAAATGGACTGTAGTTGGTGCAGGCCTGCTGGCATCTCTGTTGTTGGACAGCTTTTAGATAATGGCAGAAAAGCTAAAGATATACTTTGGTTAGATCCAAATTTCAGTGTTGGTGATTTTGACATTAAGTGGGGCGAGGTCAGCAGTAACACAACTGTAGAATTATTTCTTAAATTTCTTAATGGAACACAAGCTTTTGAATATGCAAAAGAACCAGAAATTTGCTATTGATAATTTATGCTAAACAAGAATTTACGTAATTTAAAGATGTTAGCTAACCAGTATAGTGGATTACAAATAACCTAATGCAAAAGATTGATTATAGTTTTGACACTATCAGTGATATGAAAATAGCTCAAGGCGTTTGGAATCTATATGGTACGAGGGAGATTTATATGGCTGAGAAAGTTGTCCTAGCTACAGATTCTTTAGCAAAATCTTTAAATATCCATAATTTTGAGATTACCAAAGAAATACCTCTTTCCAAGGCTTTAGCATCTTCTAAACTAAAAAATGAGCTTCTCAAAGATGATAATGTTATAGTTTTTGGTTCATCTCATTCAGCAATGATAATTATTAGAAACTTACTTGAACTTGGAATTGAGGATGTCGCAAATTTCTATCGTCAGCCTTTAAGATATACCATGAATATGGGGATTGGATCTTTTATGATAATTCTGGTTTAAAGTGTAAGACAGCTAAATGGGTTAGAGAGAATATTTCTCAAAATCTTGATAGCCGAGTTAAAAGATACCTATCAAGAGATGAAGAGATAAATAAACATCTACACAAGTATAGCAAGTTATCTATGTAGTAGGTTTTGAGCAACTAATGCCTAGTGTTGAGGATATTGATGTGAGAATATATGATCCTACTACTGGGATTATCGCCATGGGGCTTTTTGGCGCAAGTATAGCTTTTCCACGTAGGGTTACTGATTCTAATGGTAATGTTGAGCTAAATGTTGGCTTATTTAAATTTATGAAATATATTAGACATTTTTTACCATTATGGAAGTATGATATCTAACTTATCTTAGTAATCTCTGCGAGTTTATTATTACAATTAGGGTAGTATCCATATCAGCAGCTATCACCATCCATAAAGTAGCTAAATCAAGCATAGCTAAAGATATAAAAATAGCTTTTATGGCTATAGCAAAGCTTAATATTTTGTTTTATTATCATTAATGTTTTCTTTGAATGTTTGATAAGCCAAGCAAGCTTTGAGATGTCATCTGTCATCAAAGCAATAGCTTTAAGTGTAGCTGGTATTTCTATAAATTCACCACCTTTTATCAAAATACCATTTATAGCAGGTTTTGCTAATCTTGAAACTATCGAAATCGGTGTTGATATTACCAATGCGCAAGGGTAAACTATGACAAGTATAACTAATACTTGATATATCCATTTAAGCCAAGCTTGCCCTAGCGATAAAGGTGGTAAGATGGCTATTAGTAAAGCTAACACTATCATTGTAGCTGTATAAATTCGTGCAAACTTATCGACCCATTTTTCAGCTTTAGAGCATTTTGCTTGTGCATGTTCAATAGCTTGGATTATTTTTGCAACTGATGAATTATAGCAGTTTTTGTTGTTCTTATTTTAATTAGTAGAGCTACCGTTTATACTTCCTTGAAAAACCTTATCATTGATTGTTTTCTCCACTAGAATTGGTTCACCAGTGATAGGTGCTTGCTTGATATAACCACTACCTTTGATAATAACTCCATCTAAAGCAATCCTTTGGTCTGGCTTTATCAGAACCCTTTTATTTAAATTTATTTCTGCTATAGGTTTTTCTTCAAATTGTTTATTGTGGCAGCAGTAAACTAAAGCTTTATCTGGAGTTAGTTCATAAGTTTGGTGATTGCTGAATGAGCATTATTAACACTCCATGACTCAAGTAAAAGTGAAAAGGCAAATGAAAAGCTCACTACAGCAGCCTCAAAGAGCTGACCAATAATTATTGCACCAACTTATAGCAATTAGCATGAATAGGTTCATATTGGCCATAAATCTCTTAAATGAGACTAAAGCTTTAGGTACAATAAACCAGCTACCAAATACTATAGCTAGTAAATAAGATATTTGTGATATGAAAGGAGTTAGCTGCGTAGAGCTAAGCAACAAAAGCATCTATAAAACCATTAGCTAAACCATGATAAATATAACCAAAAACAATAAAGATACCACTAATTAACGTTTTAATTAATCTTGAATATTTATTGTAAAAATTAGTATCGTGATTTTTTGAAATATATTCATCTTATGTGTTTTTGATCAGACTGAATAGTCTCGTCATCTGCAAGGATATCTAAAAGCCAGTTTAATTGTTGGTTGTAGGCAGAATTAAAATAGAAATAGTGAAATCTACCTTGTTTACGTTTGTAAATAAAACCATCACGCCTAAGTATATCTAGATGTTTTGATAGAGTTGAGTTAGCAAGTTTAAAAATATGTGCTAAATGACAAAGGCATAACTGATGTTCATAAACAACCACTAGAATTCTAATCCTAGTTTAATCTCCCAAAGCTTTTTGCAAGTCGACAATATTGACTAATTTCTTTTTTTGTAAATGGTGTTAAAATCTCTCAAATTTAATATTAGTGATAGCTTTGTATGTTTAAAAAAATGTTATTGTGGTAATTTTTGTTTTATCTATAAACTTGAGTTATGGCTATCAAAAATATGCAAATAAGACTTATATAGATAATGTTGTAAAAATATTTGGTTTAGCAAGTGATAGCAATTTGAAAATATTAGATATAAAAGGTTATCAGCAATCTACCAGATTACACTTGTGGACTATCTGCTGTTATGAGTCTACTTAACTATTATGGGGCTATTAAAGACTTACAAATGAATCATCAAACTGAGTTAAGATAGCCAAATAAATGGGCATTAATGATGATTATGGTACTACGCAACAAATTGCTAGGTGGCTTGATAAACATAGTTTTGAAGTAAAACACGCTACAGGTGGTGATATTAAGTTAATTTTATCAAAGTATAGATAAAGGGATACCTGTACTAGCAGATTGGATTGATTGGGGGCGGGCATTGGACTTTGGTATATAGTTACCAAAAACTAGGTAAGACTGATGATGATAAGGATATGCTATTTATGATTGATCCAGCAGCACATTTTAATAATGTTAAGAGTGTTTATGGTCTAAGTGCTATTAATCCAGATCGATTCCAGTATATGTGGCAAGACTCTAAAGGAGTAAAAGGCATATATATCATCGCATACCCTAAAATGTCTAGCTTTGTTGCTGGTGAATAACTCCTAAATTTTTTGAAATATCTTGCAATTTATTCAGATTTTACAATCATTCTTAGACTCACAATTTAGTATCTATATATATTTTTTCAGCATTGTTACAAGTATTATTTATTGTACAATCAAAACCATTTTTCAATAAATAGATTTTACCGTTAGAATCTCGATAAATTTGGAAATTATTATAGCTGTCATTTTGTTGTCAATTATTACTATTTTCTTTTTTTATCATTGTTACTGTTATTTTTATTAGCTTCATGTTTAACTAAGACTAATGATGATATGAGGTAACATAATTATAGCTAAAAGTATTTTTGTAAATTTACACATATCAAACTTTTACTTTATTAAATTGTTTAACATCAAAATCATTTATATAAATGTTTTTATTTGTAAAAATAAACAAAACCCCATATTTGGCAATAATTTTCTCTATTTTCAACAGTATGTAATTGGTTTAATACTCTTGCACCTAATGTATATAAATACTGTTAATCTATATCATTAATTATAGGAATGATATAGACCTGATGTTAGTTTTTATGATTAATGGAACTGAATCTGGAATGCTATTTAATATTCCAATAATTTTTAGTTTTTGCCTATTTCTCTCTGTTTCAATATAGTAAAGCATATTTGATTTGAAGATTAATACATATTAGTATTTAAATTAGAATCTAGATCAAGACTTACAATATAAGTGTTTTCTTTTAATTTAAAGAGCTAGAGTTTATTTTGCTTTTTTTACAGTATATATGCTTGGTTTCCTACTCTTGATGCTATTATCTTTATAGTTGATTGAGTATATGCTGAGAGATTCTTTTGTATTAAACAAAAAACTTTCTCTTTTCCCCTTATATAAGATTATTAGTTAAGGATTAATATCTTTAGCAGAATTATACTAAGATACTTGTTAAATATCTTTAAAAGAACGGTTGACTTTTAATATTGTTGCTCAAATCTATAATAGCTTGTGAACTATTGTTTACTAAGTTTGTGAGAGATGTTTTTAAAACAACTATTTTTTTGTCGTATACAGCTATTAGCAATATCCAGTGACCATTTTCTGAATTCCAGCCAAGTTTTAAGGTATATTCTTTATCTAATTTCATAGAAGAAATATTCACTATTTCAGTATTTTCTCCAAATGAAATCCTAAATGATTTATCAACATAGCCTATACATACTCTTTGAGAGTCAGTTATTCTGTCAGTAATTACTTAGATGATAGCTTTTTTGTATAGAGTCCATTCTACCTGTACTAATGTAGGGAACATTTATCGGTATAAGATTATCTTGGTAATAAGCTATCATGAAATGCTTAGGTAGTTTGGTTTAGTACTAAATTACTAGTTTGTTTGACAGTATCTTTATACAGAACTTTGTGAGATATATATAGTGGCTCTGCATGATAGAGCTCGATGTTTGTGTTATTTAAGTAAAAAGATAGAGATTTTTTTATAATTGTGTTTATAGATTTATAATCACGAAATATTTTTTCACCTAAATGATTGAGACCTATTTGAAGTTCTGTTTCAGAACTTAATTGAGATTTACGATCAATAACTAACTGGTTGATTCGATCAATATTGTCTTTTGAAATAAGTTTTTTATAGATGTTAAATTTTTTGTAACGTATGAGATAGCTGATGCAATAACTAAAACAGCAAAACCGAATACTAGTGTTAATGGCAGGGCAGAGCCTTTTACCTTAGGTTTTAATCTCACAGTTCATCCCTTATTTCAGTAAAACAATCTTACTAAAACCTTTGTCATTATATAGTAAAAGAGAACTTCAGTGCATATGTACCCAGTGTGCCAACATCTGTATCACCAGAAATATTATGCCAAATAATTTGGTTATTTTCTATTGTTGTATAGCTAACTTTTAGATTTTCAATTCCACTAACCAGTTCATAATTTTGTCCCATCGAAGAACTATGTTTTATATACAAAAATAATGAATAAATAGTGTTAACGTAATTGTCTACTCTACCGCTACCTCCTATATAAAATAAAAATATTTCAAATTTGCAGACATAATCATCAACGATATATTGACCAGTAGCAGGCTGAGATAATGTTATATCATTCGACTTATCGACATTTGAAACTTTGATTAAATCAATTTGACCACTATTACATAATGCTAAGTAGTCAGCAGCATTAATACCATTAGTAGAGTCAAGATAAAGAGTTGAGTTTGCTAAATTAGTCGATGATGTTTCAGCTTTTATCACAATATAATCAGTATTATTTTGATAACAGGTGACAAAACAGCTAGTACCTAAGTCAATCTTTAGATAGTTTGAAATATTTGGAGATATATTGCCAATCTTTATATTATATGAATCTGTAAGAAATTTATGTTCAGATAAATCATCTCCAGTATTTATTGATATATGTTTGAGTATTTGTATCATATGCACACGATAATCCAGAGTTTACAATACATATCATAGATAGCTTGTTTAATAGTCATCTCTTTAATATAAGTATTTACTCTTTGAGCCGAATCGCTAAAAAAGTTTTAACATTTAAAAAATTGCAATTGCAATAGAAGATGCTATAAGACTTATAGTATTGTTACAAGAAGCTCAACAACACTTAGACCACGGCTATATTTATTGGTGGTATAAAGTAATATTTTGTCTATCATTGTGGTGTATTTAATTTTGTTGGAAAGTAATTTTATCACTAGTGGTTTTTATTTAAAATTGGTGTTAGTCTTGATTAGTTGTGGTCTCTTTTGAAATAGATATATCAAAATCAGTATTGCTTGCTTCAAATCTAATTAAATCTGGGTTTCCATCAACATTACTTTGAAAAAAGCCATACTTCCAGAGGAAGTTGTATCAAACTCCCAAGTATTAAATATTCCTCGATTCTCTGATCTAAAACATCTATAAGTTCAACTTTTTGGTATGCAAGAGTGTTATTAAATAATAGAGGAGAAAATTAAAAGTGAAAAAGCAGTTAATAATAAATAAAATTATAGAGATAGATATGATTGCTTCAATCAGAGATATTCCTTGTAGACACTTATGTTTCTTTATTTGCATACTGAGTTTTGGCTTATAAATTTGAGTCAAATAGTAACATATTTTCTAAGTATATTAGAAAAAATTATGAAGATAAAATTATACCGGTTCTGGAAAAGATTGAGCAGTGAAGCTATTTATCTGATTTAATTTATAACCGTACGATACTGAAATAATGCTAAAAATTGTCATTGCTACTAATATAATTTTTTTTCATTTTGATCTTCTTAACAATGTTTAATAATAATCGCTATAAGTATTGTTTCATTTAAGTTAGCTGAAGTTAAATATATTAATTTTATTTATACGATAAGAAAAAGTTATAAAATAGAAGTGTTTACACTTTAGCAACTATAGAATATATTAGAAGTAAAAGAGTTGACGAATTTAATATATGCAAAATAGTATACTTGTTTTAGGAGCAGGGGCTTGGGGTACAGCATTAGCATTACAGCTTGCTTATAGAGGACATAACGTAAGAATTAACTCATGGAAAGCTGAGCATAACGAGCAAATGCTAAAGGATAATAATAATCATAAATATCTACCAAGTATAGAGAAATTTCCTGCTAGGTTAAAAGCTATTCAAGATTGGCAAGCTAGTATTAGTAAATTTGATAATATATTAATTGCGACTCCAAGCTCTGGTTTTAAGGACACTATTTTAGAGTTAAAAGAGTACATCTTACCACAGCAATATATTATTAGTGCGACAAAAGGTTTTTGCCATGATAGTTGTGCGTTATTAAGTGAAATAGCTGAATATATATTACCAAATACAAAGTTTGCTTTATTAACAGGACCAAGCTTTGCTAAAGAGTTGGCTAATCAGCTCCCAACAGCTGTATTAGTAGCCTCAAAAGATATTAATTATGCGTGCTATGTTCAAGAGCTTTTTAGTAATGAGAATTTTAGATGCTACACAACTACTGATATCATCGGTGCTCAAGTTGGTAGCGCTGTCAAAAATGTCTTAGCAATTACAGCTGGGATTGCTGCAGGTATGAAATTTGGTGTTAATGCTCATGCTGCACTAATTACTCGTGGTCTTGTTGAAATAAAAAAATTAGGACTTAAATTAGGCGCAAACTCAGAAACTTTTATTGGGCTTAGTTGTTTAGGAGATTTATTGTTGACATGTTCGGACAATCAGTCGCGTAATCGTAGGTTTGGACTTTATTTAGGTCAGGGTATGACTATACAGCAAGCGTTAAAAGAGGTAAATAATGTTGTTGAGGGTTATTTTACTGCAAAAGCAGTTTATAACCTTGCTAAAAAACACAATGTTGAGATGCCTTTAGTATTTGCTACTTACAGAGTTTTGTATCAAGCTGCTTATCCTAGAGATATCGTCAAAGAGCTTATGACTCGCCAGCTAAAAAATGAAAATTAATTAACCACCTATACTTGTTTTGGTACATAATTTTTAAGGTTGTTTTGTTGTATTTTGACTTTGGTATTAAAAGCATAATCACCGGCCTTTACAAGCGGTTGAACTAAAGTAGAGTTTTGCCATAATGAATTATCTTTGATAGTATCAAAAGAGTTTAGTGTTGAGCAAACTATAGCAAATATGAAACTAAAGCGCACTAGAGCAATAAAAAAAGCAAATAAGGTATTTGAGAGACTTTCTTTTTCCTTATTATTGCGCAGAAACATTTTCATAGTACCAAAAATTATAAAGTAAGCACACAATAGAACCAAAATAAATGATACTAAATAAGCTGTGCCTGGATCTTCAATTATTGAGCTGGTATATACTTGCTGGATTTTTTGCGCTAAAATTCCAGCCATAATAACAGTAAACACTATAAGTATTAATAATACAATATTTTTAAATAGTCCCTTAATAGCAGCAAATAGGCTTAATATTAAGATGACTATTATTAACAAAATATCTAAAAAATTAAGACTTGCTAAAAATTCCATTTTGTTACCCTGTGATTATATCTTTTATTTGGTTTAAATTGGTTATACCAATAATTTCAATATCTTCAGTTTTAAATGATTTTAAAACATTTGCCTGTGGCACAATAATTTTCTTGAAACCATGCTTTTTGGCTTCATTTATTCTCTCAACACTATACAGGATAGGGCGAATCTCACCAGATAGACCAACTTCTCCCATTATAAGCATGTCATGAGGAATTTCTATTTCTTTGATACTAGAGTATATAATTAATATTAGTGCTAAGTCGATACTAGTTTCATTAATCTTTATACCACCAACTACATTTAGAAAGACATCTTGATCATATAAATCAATATGCATATAGCGTTGTATAATAGCTAATACCATCGCTAAGCGATTACTATCGATACCGACACATAACCTACGTGGTGGTTGATTGATATTTTTATCCACTACAAGTGACTGTGTAGTTCAACTAACAATGGTCTAGTTCCTTCCCACACCGAAACTATCACACTGCCAATCAGATTAGTGCGACCATTATTTAGAAATATTGCAGATGGGTTTTTTACCTCTTTCATACCTTTGTCAGTCATTGCAAACACACCAATCTCATTGACAGCACCGAATCTGTTTTTAAGTGCACGCATCATCCTATATCTACCATTATCCTGCGACTCTATAAATATCAACGCATCGACAATATGCTCTAGCACTCTAGGTCCTGCAACTTCACCTGATTTTGTTACATGACCTACTAAAAATACAGCTATCTCATATTGTTTGGCAATTTGTGTGATATAAGCACTTGATTCTCTTACTTGAGAAACACCACCAACTATTGACTGAATCTCTGGATTATATATTGTTTGGATTGAATCTATTACTACAATTTCTGGTTTATACTCTACCATATATCTAGCTATTTGTTCGATATTAGTTTCACACATTACCAGTAGGTTATCTTTGGCAAGATTTAGTCTCTCAGCGCGAAGTGCTATCTGCTCGAGAGACTCTTCACCACTGATATATAGAACTTTTTTTTGCAAAGATAAAAAAGACATTATTTGCAGTAGTATCGAAGACTTGCCTATACCAGGATCACCACCAACCAAGGTTACTGAACCTTTGACAATCCCACCACCTAACACTTTATCAAATTCACCAATATGTGTAGATACTCGAGAATGTTTTTTACCTTTAATAGCTGATAATGAAGTTGCTTTAGAAATACTCCCAGCAAATCCAGCACGAGAGCTTGGTGTTTTTTTAGGATCTGATTTAAGCTTTTCTATAAAAGTATTCCATTGGTTACAATTATGGCATTGACCTTGCCAGCGTGGAGATGTGACGCCACATTCTTGACATATGAAGACTGTTTTTTGTTTAGTCATAATTTATTTACTTTGGTTTATATCCTAATAAATACTTTGAAAGTACTCTTTCGGTTTCTGGAGCATTAGGGCCGATAAATTGTACAATATGACGGTACTTGTCATTATTTTGTTCAATTGATAAAGTAATACTTTGAGGAAATACCGAGATAACTCTTGCTTCACATCCTACTTGTTCTTTAAGCTCAGTTAAAGTTATAGATATTCTGATAATATCATGTAAATAGAGTGTTTTTGAGCTATCAACTTCCATACCTCCATTTTTGATTAACTTAACATAATGGTTATAGAGCTGTTCACGCTGATCAAAAGAGTACTCAAGCTCAAGTTTTATCTCTTCTTCACTATAGTCAACACTGATATTACCTTCAACAATATCACTAGCTTCGTAATCAACAGAATGGTCATATGGCGATGATTTTTGTTTAGTTTTATCATCCTCACTAATCAAAGTTGGATCTATATTTAATCCTTCACTCTGATCAAGATCAATTTCAATTACGTTGATATTATTCTTGAGATTGTCTATCATCTGTGTCATTATCTATGTGGTAATGTGTGATAAGGAGCATCTTCTAGATCATTCTCAAAATCATCTTTAGCTAGGATGTCATTGTTTAAATCATTCAAGCGTTGTTGAGATTTTTGGGTTTTCTCAGCTAGCATCCCTCCACGAAGATTTCTTTTGTTTGAACTTTGAGGTTTTTGACTCTGTGGAGTTGCTTTTTTTAGCAGATCTAATCTACTCATCTAATACTCCTTTTTGATTGTGATCGTAATATTCTATGGCTAAGATATATAATACTTGAAAGTAAGATAAGTATAAATATTGATAAGTGTTTATTATGTGATATCCAAACGTTGATATTACTATTATCAACAAATTTTAGAATAGTATTACCAAATAGATAGCCTAATGAAATATATATTGTTGACCAGATAAGACTGCTAAGACTGTCTAGACAGATAAACTTAATTTTACTTACTTTACTAAGTCCAACCACAAGTAGAGTTATAGTGCGTAATCCATATAAAAATCTAATACTGAGAATTACTAAAGATTCGTATTTATCTAAAATTTTTAGTGATTTTTGGGCTTTATAGTGCCATGATGCTTTTTTCTCAAAAACTTTCCTCCCCATGAATTTAGAGAATATAAATAAACCGTTATCATGTAAAATCGCAGCAAAGGTTGCAGCTATAACCGCTAGAGTATAGCTAAATAATGCTGCTGCAGTTGCGATGCCTACCATAATCAAGAATATTTCACCTTCGATAAATACCCCTAACATGATAGCTAGATATCCCCAGTCAATTAGTAAGGTCGAAAATTCATTTTCACTCATACTTAATCCCTATAAGATCGCGTAATTAGTAATTCATTTACTAAAACTAATGCCAGCATTGCTTCAGCTATTGGCACGCCTCTAATACCAACGCAGGGGTCATGTCTACCTTTAGCGATAATATTGATATCATTACCTTGTATATCAATACTTTTGCCTGGTTGTAGAATACTTGATGTTGGTTTAAATGCTAATTTAGCGATTATATCTTGGCCTGTTGATATACCACCTAATATCCCACCGGCATGATTTGACAAGAAACCTTGCTCTTGAGTAATTTCATCACGATGTTGGCTACCTTTTTGTGCAACACAGTTAAAGCCATCACCAATGCTAACTGCTTTGACAGCATTTATACTCATCATCGCATAAGCAATACTTGCATCAAGTCGATCAAAAACTGGCCTACCTAACCCTGCTTCTAAACCAGTTGCTACTACAGTGACTCCAGCACCAATAGAATCACCTTGTTTGCGAATGCCATTAATTAAATTTTCACAAGCTGTAACAGCATTTTTGTCTGCAATAAAAAAAGGATTCTGATTTATAAAATCCTTATCAATAAAATCTATTTTAAGACTGCCTATTTGTGAGCAAAACCCGTAGATTTCGATGCCATGATGCTTAAGTATTTTTTTGGCAATTGCACCAGCTGCAACACGCATTGCTGTTTCTCTTGCCGATGATCTACCACCGCCACGATAGTCACGAATACCATATTTTTTGAAGTAGGTATAATCAGCATGCCCAGGGCGAAATTTATCCTTGATTTCACTATAGTCTTTTGATTTTGGGTCTTGATTTTTTATTATTAAACCGATAGGTGTGCCGATAGTTTTACCTTCAAAGACACCAGATATTATCTTAACCTCATCAGGCTCCTTACGCTGAGTGGTGAATTTTGAATGACCTGGTTTGCGTCTATCTAGCTCTATTTGAATATCTGCCTCGCAAAGAGGTATATTACTAGGACAGCCATCAATAATAGCTGCAAGTGAGTAGCCATGGCTCTCGCCACAAGTGATTATGGTGAAAATTTTACCAAAAGTATTTCCTGACATTATTGATAATAATTAAGTAGTTTGCTTCTTTATAGTAACATACTAAGCAATTTTTTGCTATCTGCTGTTGATTTTGTTACAAATAATTAATTTTATATTAAATAATAAAACCTTATTAATGCACAAACATATAACTGTTAAGACTAAGAGATATCTATTTTACCTATAGTAAAATTTTTGAATTACTAAGACTGTTATAATAGGAGACATTATAAGTGCATTTATCTTGAAGATTAAATCCCATGAAAGTAAAAAGCTACTCGTTATGTAAAAACATGTTCCAATGAATGCAATTAATATAAATCCTAAACTAAAACCGTCGAATCTTTTTTGTTTATAGTTTTTAAAGATTTGCGGAACCCAGTAGAGGGTATTAACTACAAAACCAATATAGTCAGCGAACTGATAAACTATATGATAGTTTGAGCCCATTGCTAGCATAGCTATAGCAAATAAGATATAAAACTGATATTTAATACTTCAGGCATTTTTTTGTAAAAGATAGATATTTGTAACTGCTGTATACAAACTCCAAGTAAGTAGATAATAGCAACGACAGCATATTGCCAATCATAGCCAAAGCCGATAGTTTCAACAATATTAGATAAAACTGTAATAAAAATACCGAACTGTGTCAAAATACTAATATTTGACAAGGCTTGTTTATTTTTGAAGTTATGTATAATTTGTGGAACAAACTGAACAGAGTAAAGCACAAAAGAAACATTAAGTACTATTTGTCCAAAAAGTTGAGTATTAATAGTTTAGCTCCAGCTTTGATAAGTTAATTTAATGATACCATGTATTAGTTTTTTGACAACTATTGTCAATTTTTGGCTGAATTTTTCTCACCGAATAAGTATAGATACTCGCCATAGCCATCTTTTTTCATATTTTCTTTAGGGATAAATTTAAGAGCTGTAGAATTCATACAGTATCTCTTACCAGTAGGTTGAGGTCCATCATCGAAAACATGACCTAAATATGAATTGGCGTATCTTGAGAGAACTTTTGTTCGAGTCATAAACCAGCTATTATCAGTTTTTGTTTTTATAAATGAATTATCAATAGGTTTAGTAAAGCTTGGCCAACCTGTTCCAGCATCATATTTATCAGTAGAACTAAAAAGTGGTTCTCCAGAAACAACATCGACATAGATACCTTGTCTATAGTTATCCCAATATTTATTATTGAATGCTCTTTCAGTTCCGCCTTTTTGGGTTACATAACATTGGAGTCTAGTTAGTTTATCTAATGCTTGTGTTTTATCAAAATTTTGCCAGTTTTGATTATCGGCTAATCCGATAGTCGGAATAAATAAAGCTATGAGTATAAGTTTTTTCATAAGATTATAATCTTCAAAACTGAATTATTAATATTTTAGCATGATAGGTTTGATTTACAGATAATAGTTAGCGCTTAATTGCGTTTTAAGTATAGATAATATTTTTAAATATTTGTATGATTAAATTGTATATGAACTAAATTTTTGGAGGTGTAAAATGACTAATTTTTATAAGTTATGTGGTCTAAATATGCTTACATTTATCTTAGCAGACTGTACAATTTTGTCAGCAAATAAATCTTATAATGGCGCTCATGATGGTAAGCTAATTGTACATATGAGAGATGTCAATACTAATAAAGAAGTTGGTACAATTACAATATCACCATATATTCATGATGATAAGCAAGAGGGAATGTTGATTACACCACATTTATATAATTTACCTGCTAGTACTACTCATGGTATGCATATTCATATCAATCCTAGTTGTAAAAATAATGGCATGGCAGCAGGTGGGCATTGGGATCCAGATAATACTCAAAAACACCTTGGCCCATATAATGATAATGGTCATAAGGGAGATTTACCTGTATTAGTTGTCAATACAGATGGTACAGCAACTGAGCCTGTCGTAGCACCAAGATTAGATTCTCTAGAGGAACTAGTTGGTCATAGCTTTATGATTCATATAGGAGGAGATAATTACTCCGATAAGCCACAATCTTTAGGTGGTGGTGGTGCTAGAACGTGGTGTGGAGTTATAGCAGACTAAACTATGAATTATTAGCACGCTTAGGTTTTTTCTTATTGATACTCTTTATAGTATCATTGTGGGAGCTACTTGCGCCAGTGCGTAAGCTAAAAATTTCTAAGCTAACTCGTTTGGTTAATAACTTACTTCTTGTTATTTTAAATAAGCTGTTATAGAGATTGTTATTTCCTACGGCTGCTGTTGGTGTGGCATTACTTTGTCGACACTATAATCTTGGCTTACTAAATATTATAGCTATACCAATGTAGTTAAAAGTGGTGATAGCTTTTTTAGCTTTGAATTTTATAATATACTTTCAGCGTGTATTATCTCACTACTTACCATTGTTATGGCGATTTCATAAGGTGCATCATCTTGATTTGGACTATGATATGATTACTGGATTGTGCTTTCACCATGTAGAAATATTATTATCAATGTTGATAAAATTTGATGCTATTTGTTTTATTCGAGCACCAGCATTAGCAGTGATCATTTTTAAGATTATCCTAAATGGTACTTCTTATATTTAATAATGTTAATATTAGCTTGTCGTCTTGGTTTGATAGAGTTTTAAGACTAATGATAGTTACTCCTGATACGCATAGAGTTCATCATTCAACTATTCCAAAATAGACAAATTCTAATTTTGGTTTTAATTTGATATGGTGGGATAAGCTTATGAGAACTTATCTGGCACAGCCTAAGAAAAGTCATATTCAGATGGATACCGGCTTAATTGAGTATACAAACTCTAAACAGACGCAGAACTTTATCAATATACTTAAAATACCTTTTTCAAGGAAATAGAACCCTCAACTAACTTAGCGTTTTTCTTTTTAGATATGAAAAAATATATACAACAAGGTATAATCATTGCGGGAGCACCAAAATAGAAAGCACCTTTTAGCTCATCATTAAACAATGTTAATACTAAGCATAAAACTTGTATCCATATACCGAATAATGAAATATAAGGAAATAGAGGTGTTTTAAATAGCATCTTGCTAGTAGCATTTTGTTGTATAAGCTGTTTTCTGAAGTTATATTGCGACCAGCATATACAAATCCAACAAATTGTTGCCGTAAATCCTGACATTGCTAGTAGGTTAGTAAAAGCAGCAGAAGCCGATAATTTAAAAGAAAGTATCAAGAATGTCCATACAGCTAGTATACTTATATAAACTGCATAGTGTGGTATAGATGCTGAATTTAGCTTTCTAAATATGCTCGGAGCCATTCTTGCTCTAGACAAGCTATATAATGAGCGAACAGCTGCATAAAAACCACTGTTAGCACAAGAAAACGCAGCTACAAGAACCACAAATGCAAATACTGCGGCAAATTTATCTAAATGATAATATTGCAGTGCTGTGGCAAACACAGAATCACTTAAGTTCATCTGTTGCCATGGAAAGATTGTCTCGAGTAGAAAAACTGGTATTACATACAGGCCAACTATTCTTATTGCGACATACTTGGCGATTCTTGGCATTTGTTTATCAGCGTTATCAGATTCACTTACGGCTAATCCGATAATTTCTGAACCTTGGAAATTTACTAGTAGTATCACCATAGTTGTTATTAATATAAGTTTGCCTTTAGGGAAAAAACTACCTTCTCCAACTATATAAGTGCCTTCTAGTGCGCTACCGGTATTATTTTGGATGATGTCAAAAAATATCAGTATCGCAACTATACTAAATAAGCCAAGTGCTATAATTTTTACTAGTGCCATCCAAAACTCAATCTCGCCAAAAAATTTCACTTTAGTAAGATTTATGATAGTTATAAATAAACCAAACAAAGTAGCCCACATATATGTAGGTACTGCAGGTAAAAATGTATGCATGATTATTCCGCCAGCAATACATTCTGAAGGGATATAAATTATCCAGTTAAGCCAATACGACCAGCCCATGCCACATGCTATATATGGTGATACATATTTAGCAGTATAGTAAATAAATGATCCAGAATTTGGGGAATTGGCTGTTAGCTCGGCTAAGCACAAAGTCACCGCATATACTATAATACCAGCTAGAATATAAGCTAAAATAGCAGCTGGTCCAACTTCCGCTAAGACATAACCTGTACCTAAAAAGAAACAAGAGCCAATGATACCGCCTAAAGCTATTAGCTCTATATGGCGAGGTTTTAGAGTTTTAGCAAGTGCCATAATTTACTCCAAAGCAGCTAAGGTAAGCGAATTATAATCTTGGTTTTAGCTTTGTCAACAAAAAATGCACTTTTTGCCTACTTGAATTTATCAAATATTTATTTGATAATGATATTTAAATCGAATTACACTAACTAAGAAAGGTTGAAATGTCTGAAATAAATCAACTAGGCAAAGTCTATGAGCGCCCATGGGGAACTTATCAAACAATTAATTTTACTGACAAAAGTCAAACAAAAATAATTACTGTAAAACCAAAAGGGCAGCTTTCATTACAAAAGCATTTCAAGAGAGCAGAGCACTGGGTAGTTGTAACTGGTAGGCCAACTATTACAGTAGATGATAATGTACGTGAATATAATGTTGGTGAGCATATATTTATACCTAAAGAGGCTGTACATAGGCTTGTGAATTTCACAGATAATGATATTCAGATTATAGAAGTGCAAGTTGGTGATTATCTTGGTGAAGATGATATTGTGCGTTTAGAAGATATTTATAACCATAATTAATCCTTTCAAGCCGTATAAAAAAATATTCATTGTGTATTCTAACCATCTACAATATTTTTAGTAGAAGTTTTTTCAAAGTATTTAAGGAAATCTTATGACGCTAAAATCCAAAGCTATTATAGCTTATAAAGCAGCTGAGCCGCTTTCTGTAGAGATTGTCAATGTAGCATTACCTAAAGATAATGAAGTCTTAGTTTAGATCAAAGCAACTGGAATCTACCATACTGATACATATACATTATCAGGTAGAGATCCCAAAGGGCTTTTTTATGCTATATTAGATCATGAAGGTGCTGGTGAGGTAGTAGTAGTTGGCAAAAATGTCACCTCTGTAAAACCGGGTGATCGTGTCATAGCATTATATACACCTAAGTGTAGAGAGTGTGAGTATTGACTTAACCATAAATAATCTATGCCAAGCAATTAGACAAACTTAAGGTAGAGGAGTTATGCCAGATGGTAGCTCAAGATGGCAGAGAGATTTATCATTATATAGGTTGCTAGACATTTTCAAACTATACAGTATTACTAGAGATTGCAGTTGCTAAAATTCGTAAAGATGCGCCTTTAGATAAAGTTTGCTATATTAGCTGTGGGGTGTTACTGGTATTGGTGCTATAGTTAAGACAGCTAATGTTGAAGCGGGCTCAAGTGTAGTTGTGTTGGGCTTAGGAGGTATTAGCCTAAATGTAATCCAAGGTGCTAAACTTGTTGGTGCGGGACAAATAGTTGGAGTAGATATCAACAATGATAAAAAGGGATTAGCAGAAAAGTACGGTATGACAGGCTTTGTTAATCCTAATGAAATTGATGAAGACTTAGTCCAACATCTTATCCGCTTGATTGGAGGTGGTGCTGATTATAGCTTTGAGTGTATTGGTAATACAAAAGTAATGCGTCAAGCTCTAGAATGTGCTCATAAAGGTTGGGGATTTAGTGTGATTATTGGAGTTACAGGTGCTGTCGAAGAGATATCTACTCGGCCATTTCAGCTTGTGACAGAGAGGTCGTACATGGAAAGGTTCAGCATTCGGTGGTTATGCGTGGCAGGACAGATGTACCGATGATTGTTAATTGGTATATGGATGGTAAGATTGATATTGATAATCTTATTACAGCAAATATCAAGATTGATGATATTAATAAAGGTTTAGCCGAAATGCACAACAATTATTAGAACTGTTGTTAATTTTTAAATTCTTTTAAGATAACATTAAAAAATGTATAAGAAAGAAATATGAAAAGAGTAATTATTTACTGTTATAAGCTTTGATAGCTTTATCTAAAAGATCTAGAGCTCTTTTTAGTGATTTTTCTTCTAAGATATAAGCGATTCTTATTTCATCTTTACCAAGACCTTTAGTCGCATAAAAGTCAGCAGCAGGAGAAATCATCACAGTTTCGCGATTATCTTCAAAATCTGTTAATAACCATAGTGCAAACTTTTCAGTATCATCGATTGGTAGCTTAGCAATCACATAGAAAGCACCAGTAGGCTTTTCACAAACTACATTATCCATTTTTGAAAGAACTTCAAAGGTGATATCTCTTCTTTTTTGATATTCTTTATTTACTTCTTTTAGGTAGTCTTGTGATACTTCATAAAGAGCAGTAGAGCCAATTTGATCAAGAGTTGACACACATAGTCTAGCTTGACACAGCTTAGTAGCTTCTTTGATAAACTCTTTGTTTTTTGAGCAAAGTGAGCCAATTCTAGCACCACAAGCACTATAGCGCTTAGATACAGAGTCAACAATAATCACACGATCATCGACACCTTTAATATTACCAAAAGATGTACATATAAGCCCATCATAAGTAAACTCTCTATATACTTCATCACTGATGATAAATAGATCTTTTTCTTTAGCTACTTCTGCTAAAATTTCTAGTTCTTGTTTTGTATATACAACACCAGTAGGGTTACCAGGATTAGAGATCATGATAGCGCGTGTTTTATCAGTTACGCATGCTAGGATTTCCTCTTTTGATGGTAGATGGAAACCTTCCTCAGCTTTTGTGGTGATTGGTTTGATAGACACATCAACCGCAGCTGTAAAACCATTATAATTTGTATAGAAAGGTTCAGGTACAAGTATCTCATCACCAGCATTACAAGTAGCAATAGCAGCAAATATTAGTGCTTCAGAACCACCGTTAGTTATTAAGATTTCATTCTCGGCAAAGTCCATATCAAATCTTTTATAGTATTTTGAGATAGCTTTGATTAAGCTTGGCTCACCACTTGCTATAGAGTAGGTGATAGTCTCTTTATCGTAAGCTCTAATAGCATTCATAAATTCACTAGGAGTTTTGATATCAGGCTGACCAATATTAAGGTGATATACCTTTTTACCTTGTTTCTCTGCTTGAATAGAATACGGCACTAACTTACGTACTGGAGAGGCTTGCATTGCCTTTACTCTTCTTGATAATTTCATCTAATAAATCCTTCTATGTTTGATATTAGCCAAATACGCCACAACGGATTATAATATATTTTTTTCAGGTAAAAAATATTTAATTTATTGATATTTACTTTATTGCTATAGTTATTAACTTTTCTAATACTAAATATATCAGTTATATTAAACTTATAATCAAATATTGATATATCTTTTAATCTTAATAAGTATTTATGACTTTTGATGAGAAATTAGAGAAAAAAACTTTAAAAACAAATCTGATAGTTGCTTCTATTTATGCTTTATTTTCTATAATAGTAGTATATTTTGCTCAATCTTTGGCAGTGCTACTAGATACTAGTTACTCTGTTATATCAATATTAATTTATGCCGTATCAATATATGTTTTAAGAAAGATTAACCAACCTGCAAATAAATACTATCACTATGGTTACTATCGATTAGAGCCTATATTTATTATGCTTGAATCTTGGTCTGTATTACTTATCGCTTTTAGTGTTATTCTTATATCGATATTTAATATTTTTACTCATACAATCAAACCAAACTATGCAATAGCATTATTATCAGAAATAGTAGGCACTATTGTATGTATTTTTATGTTCTTATTTGTTAATAAAAGAGCTAAAAAAACAGGTTCAAAGATTTTGTTTTGTGATGCGTTAATGTGGCAAGCTGATGTGTTATTAGGAATTGGAGTAATTTTAAATATATCTATAGGTTTTATTTTAGAAGAATTAGGTTATATCAAGTTAGCTTTATATGTCGACCCTATAGTAGCAATCCTTATAGGTTGTTATATTATGATAAATCCAATAAAACTTACTAAAGAAGCATATTGGCATTTATTAGATGCTGCTCCAGATATTGAATTTAGAAACCAAATTAGGCAAATTGCAAAACAAGTAGCAGAAAGTTATTTTTTATTGATTGATAATATCAAAATCACTCAATCTGGACGTTTTATGTTTATAGATGTGTATTTAGACTTACCTGAACTTATAGAAACTAAAAAAATACTTATTTTTAAGTCACAATTACAGCAGCAGCTCCAAAACTCTTTTCCTCAAAATAAGTTAAAGGTCTATGTTAGTTTTTAAATATAAAATGGTCAGTTTATTACTTGTATAAGTAGACAAGAGCATATATATTAAACTAGTTGTAATATTAATCATCTATAGATCTATGCTACTACATTTATCAATCAAAAATTTTGCGATTATAAAATCTACAGAAATTGATTTTATAAAGTGGATGACAGTCTTAACTGGTGAAACTGGCGCCGGTAAGTCGATTCTACTTGATGCGCTTAGTTTTGTGCTTGGTACAAGGTTAGAAAAGACATTTCTACAAGATGATAAGGTAACAGAAGTTTTCGCTACTTTTTGCATCAAGGATAATCAAAAGGCAAAACACCTTTTAGATGAACTTTTTATTGATTATGAAAATGAGGAGTGTACCTTTTAGGCGTGTGGTTAATAAATCTAAGCAGAGTCGCTTATTTATAAACGGTAGTGTTGTTAATGCTGCAGATGTCAGAAAAGTTTCAGATAAGCTAATAAACATTTATAGTCAAAATTCCCATCAAGATTTACTTGATCCTAAATCACAGTTAAGTATACTTGATAGTTTTGCAAATAATGATGAGCTGCTAAAAAAAGTCACAAACTCATTTTACCAGCTACAAAAAATAAACTCTGAAATAGCTGAATTACAAAAGTATATAGGCACGCAAAATAGTCAGCGAGAACTACTTGAGTATAAGCTAGGTGAGCTAGTTACTCTAGAGCTAGGTGAAAATGAATTTGAGCAGTTAGCGCAATGCCAAAAGAGTTTATCAAGTGTTAATGATATTGGCTATAGTCTTAATCATATTTCAAGTTTAATGTATGATGATGAGATAAATATAATCGCAATGCTGATAGAACTTGAGAAAGAAGTAGTAAAGCTATATGAAGGATCATTTAGAAATCTCCAAGAGCTGATATCCCAAACCAAAGTGTATACCCAAGAAAGCTATGCTGAAGCACAAAACCAACTAGAATCATTAGAGCATGATCCTGAGGAGTTAGCAAAAGTATAGCAACGCATGAGCCAGATATATGATCTTGCGCGCAAGCATAAGATTGAGCCTAACTATATGTATCAGTATATCCAAGAGTTGCAGACTGAGTTAGATAGTTTTAGTCAAGATAGTACCCGACTAACGCAGCTACACGAGCAAAAGCAAAACCTACAACAGCAATATAGCGAATATGCCAACCAGCTTAGTCAAGTACGTAAACAGGTTGCTAAGGAATTCTCAAAGCAAGTTGAGAAAAATATTCGTTCACTTAATATCCCTAAAGATAGTTTTGTAGTGCAGATTTTTCCAGCTCAAGCAAAAACTTCAAAGGGTATAGATGAATGCCAATTCATGATTAACTTTAACCTTGGTGAACAACTAGCTCCTGTCAAAAAAGTAGCATCAGGTGGTGAGCTAAGTAGGATTGGTTTATCAATACAGGCAGTATCTGCAGCGAAAAGATCATATCCAACTCTAGTTTTTGATGAAGTAGATGTTGGTATTTCTGGAGCCACTGCAGAGATAGTTGGTAAGCTTCTTAAGAAATTATCTGAAAAGTTACAAGTCCTATGTATTACACATCAACCTCAAGTTGCTGCTCAAGGACAGACACATCTACATGTATCTAAGAAATATCTCAAAGATACTACAGAATCAAAGATTATAGAGCTAAATCAACAGCAGCGCATCGTAGAGATTGCTAAGATAGTAGGTGGGGTAGATATCTCAGAAAATACTCTATCGCATGCTAGAGAATTGCTAGGTCTGTAAAACAAAATTCTGTTTGTATAGGCAGGATTGGCATTCGTAAGCCTGATGGAGTAGTTTTTTGATCGATTCTGTGATCGAGTTGTAGAATGACAGATTTTTATCTATAGAGATAATTGGATTAAAATATATTTTGAGTATATTATCTTAAAGTGTGTACGTAATAAAAGAGAGGGATTAAAATGTTAACAAAACTTTTTAGAAATAGTAATAGCCAAGCTGTCAGAATACCTAAAGAAATGCAGTTTAAGGTAAAAGAAGTAGAGATAAATCATATCGGTAATTCAATAATTACAGAGCCACCAAAAAAACTGGCAACAGATCTTTGCTGGATTAGAAGATTTTAGCGATGATGTCTTTGAAGATGGTAGGGAGCAACCAAAGTTAGAATCTAAGAGAGGCTTTTAAATGAAAGTAATGCCTAGATACTAATGTATGTATACATAATTAATGAAAAACCCAAATCTTTATTAGAACATTTCCTTAAATATGAAATTGGCGATATTGGTATATCATCGATTAGTATATGCAGAATTGCTAAATGGTTCTATAAAAGTAGCAAGATCAACCAAAATTTACAGCACTTCGTAATTTCATATCAGTATTAGAAATAGCCAATTTTGATCGAAACGCAGTAATATATTATGGTTTAATAAGGTCTGAGCTTAAGAAAGGTGGTAAAATAATAGGTGCCAATGACTTAAATAGTAGCTCACGTAACATCGTTAAATGTTCCATTAGTTACAAATAATCCGAAAGAGTTTGCTAGAGTTGATCATTTGATTTTATATAAAAAATACTATTCACTTAGCGTTGCAGATGCTAATATTTCAAGAATTTGCAGTGAAATTGTATAGTTATAGTAATTATAAATCAACTGAATTATAGAAAGAAAGTCAAAAGATTCCTAATCATAGTAAAATAAAAGATGATAAATGTGATGGCCGCGATAATGACTAGCTTACCAGTCTAAGATTATCTAAATATTATGGTATTGCCAAGAATTATACTTGTCATTAATTTGACTGAAAGCGCCTGTGTTATAATCTTCAGCTTGCCTTGTTTCAATTCTTTGAGTATCTACGGAATTAATTAATACTAGATTGCAACCTGGTCCATTGCGTTATTATATTGTTCATAAGCGTTATTGTAGTCAGCATCAAAGCCTTGCTTTCATTACCATTAATCGAACTGGCAGCATTTCTTTGCTGATCTTGTAGTGCACTATATCTTGTGTTGGTACTTTTTCTATTTTGATTATAGATATTTTTTTGCTCATTGAAGAAGGCGAGCTGCTTCTTGGGTGTTGCTAATCAGTACCAGCTTGGCTAGATAGTGAAGATTGGACACTATCTATTAGGCCTTGATAATAATCAATAGTTTTCTAATTGCTCTTGGGTTGATACACCATGTGAAATAATAATAAGATTGAACATCTTTTTTATAGCCATCTAAAAGTATCAGTGTTCTGGTGACATAATTTGAATACGGCTGGGATAACCATTATCGACAAAACACTTATAATAGTTATAACTATAAGTAATTCGGTAAGTGAAAAGCTTTTTTGTATTTTACAATATCATATGCTGACATTTGATAAAAACTAATCTAATTATATAAGAAAATAGCAAATTCAATTAATGATTTTTATTATCAATTAAGTAGTTTTAATGAGGATTTTAGCTATTTTTGATAAAAAATCAGCTATAGCCAGATTGATAATATTATCTAGTCATATTATAATAAATAGAAAAGTAGGGTTTTGCGATCTGTATTCTATGACACCAGGAGTCTGTTGGTTTGTGGTTTATGCAGTAGGGCTCGAATTTATTTTGGCTCTTTAATATAGGGCAAGTTCTATATCTGCCCTATGCAATTTATATAAGAAATTTTGAATTGAATTTAGCTAATTCACTATAAAAGTGATACAACCAGCTCCAAACAGTCATTCTCAACTCGTTTGACGAATCTCAATATACTCAATACTTAGTGTGATGCTGAAATAAATTTCGCATGACTGCCTACTCTTAGGTTAGAGAGAAGACTAGAAGAAGTATAAAAATCTAAGCGCTAAAAGTACTTGCACAAATGTGTGAATTACTAGCTGTTAATGTTGATGTATTTACATTGTGAGAGCAAGTTCATTGGAAAATGTTACCACTAACTACACCACTTAGTCTTATAATATCCTTATTTTTAGTAAAATATTGTGGTGAATTTTGACTTAGGTTTATATCAATAGTAGTACCTGATGAGCTATTTATTACACTAATTCCAGTAGGTGTGTCATAAAGTTTGCTGTGATATATTTCTATTATTTTTAATGTCATCTTCTATATTAGCTTTTACATTACCAATAATATTTATAGATTCAATAATTGCGGCATGTTCTTTGTAGTTTGAGTAGGTTGGTATTGCCACCGCTGCTAAGATCGCAATTATCGCGATAACTACCATTAGCTAAACTAGTGAGAAACCTATTTGCTTTTGTCTTTGTATAGTTTTTAATAAATCTAAAAAATACACTTAAATTGGATTATGTGTAAAAAGATCAAAATAGAAATTAGGATAAGATTTTAGATATAAAAAAGCCACATAGGTAGCTAGGGTTCTACACTAAACGTTATTTTTAGTTTGTAGTACAGTTAGATGGTGCTTGAGATGAAGTAACTCCTGAGATATTACAAGCCCAAGTAATTGCGCCGCTGTCAACAGTAGGTGTTAATATCATTGATGAGCCCGATACTATATCAGAAGTAACTTGTGTTATCACTCCATCAGCTACACTTACACCTGAAGGAAGATTTTCTGCAGTTACTCCAGTTGCTGAGCCATTGTTATTTGCAATACCCTCAGCAACTTCTGCTTTAACTCCACCAAGCTGTGCCATTCTTGTACCAAGTTGAGCACGTGTAGTGTAGTTAAAGTACATTGGGATAGCTACAGCTGCTAGGATAGCGATAATCGCGATCACTACCATTAACTCAACTAGTGAGAAACCTTTTTGCATTTTCTTTTTCATAGTTTGTTTTCCTTATTTTATTAGGTTGTTTACATTGTAATAATACGATAAAGACGCTTTTACCATATGCCTTTCATTATATTCTTTAAAATATATCATGCAAGTGATTTATTTAAAATTTGACTATATTTTTATGATAATTTTATACATATAGACGTTACTGATTTGGTATATTTAGAGTTATAAAGTATAGTAAAATATTTTAAAATAAATTAATTAATAATAAAATATAGCTGTAATTAATATTATTGAACTATGATTAAAATTTACTTTTATATTTACAAGAAGAGATGATCACAACGCTGATTAGGTGTTTCTTAATAATTATATAATGATAATTTTTTGTAGGAGTATGCTTTAGGGATATTTTTAAAGACAAAGTTTAGGGAATTGATACAAAGACAACCACTAGTGATTGCCTTTAACATAAAAAACATCATTGATGACATAATCATAACCTTCGCGTATTAGCTATAACTAGAATTTGATATAGTAGTTAATCAAGCATACAAAAGTCCTGCTGAATTTATTTCAGTATTTCACGATAACTATTGATTTTATTGAGTATTTTTATTTTGATTATGCTGAATAATTGAGTTTACGGTAATTAATTATAAGTAAATTTTTATACTACTATTATGATGGATTAGCTATAGATTAGTGAAATAATATTATTTTGTTATACTAAGCTTGTAACTATCTATTAACTGGAAGCTTTTATATATGCTCAGACAAAGATTACAAGCAAATTTTCAAGGCTTCAAAGATATTTTTAGAAAACCAAAGCTACACAATGATAAATTGCCTACATATCTACAGTTAAAGTATACATTTATACCATTATTAATTTTGGTAATCTTTACGTACTATAATTTAGATACACCGGTTGAGAACTGTATCAAGTATTCTATGCCAAGTATTGTTGGTGTGATCTTTGGTAAAATTACTGATGTTGGTAAGGCAGAGTATATCTTGATAATTTGTGGCGTGATAGTGTTAGCACGTTTGTTTAGCGATAGTGAAAAATTATCTGCTAGTGCTATAACTTTGTTTAACAAGGTATCGGCCTATGCTGGCTTTATCTTGGTGACTGTAGCTATTAGTGGTATTTTGGGACAGATACTTAAGATGATAGTAGGGCGAGCACGTCCTAAATTTTTCTTGGAGTATGGCTCACATTACTTTCAACATTTTTATGCACCAGGTTATGATTTTGCAAGTATGCCATCAGGACACTCAATCACAGTTGGGGCAATGTTTATAGCATTTTTTTATATCTTCCCTAAGCTAAGGTATCTTTGGTATGTGCTAATTGTTATATTTGCTGGTAGTAGAATCATAGTTGGTTCACATTACCCTAGCGATGTAATCTTTGGGGTTGCTTTTGGTTGCTACTGTACAGCATATATATACTATTGGATGAAAAATAGAGAGATTATTTAGATTTCTAACTCAAACCTATGCTAATAGCTTATTTTATTAAAAATATTAAAGATATTTTGTAAAAAAATACTCTCAAAAATTCCTAAAGATAGCCTAAAATTTGTTATCATATTAACTATCATTTTTAGTTATACAGATAAGCTACCAAATAATGATTTTAATAGATGGTAAGTCTCTCTCAAATGACCTCAAAGAGAGATTAGCAAATAAAGTCCAAGAATATAAGCATAATACAGCAATAACTCCAAAACTTATCGCAATAATTGTTGGTAATGACCTGGCGAGTAAGACATATGTGGCCTCGAAAGAAAAAGCTTGTGCCCAAGTTGGTATAGATTCCCAAGTGATTACACTACCAGAGCATACGACAGAGTCAGAGCTTTTGGAGCTGATTAATCAGCTAAATAATGACTGTAGTGTTAATGCGATTTTAGTGCAGTTACCACTACCAGCACATATCAACAAAAACAGTGTAATATATAGTATAAAACCAGAAAAAGATGTTGATGGTTTTCATCCTACAAATGTTGGTAGACTACAGCTTAGAGATAAAAAATGCCTAGAACCTTGCACACCTAAAGGTATCATGACTATGCTAAGAGAGTATGGTATAAAAACAGAAAGGGCCTATGTGGTAGTTGTTGGTGCAAGTAATGTTGTAGGTAAACCAGTATTACAACTACTACTAAATGCTAAAGCTACTGTGACAACTTGTCATAGATTTACAACTGATCTTAAATCACATACTACAAAAGCAGATATCCTAATTGTTGCAGTTGGCAAGCCTAACTTTATCACAGCTGATATGGTCAAAGAGGGTGCTGTAGTTATCGATGTTGGTATTAACCACGTTGATGGTAAGATAGTTGGTGATGTTGATTTTGCCGCTGTCAAAGATAAGGTCACAGCGATTACTCCAGTACCTGGAGGGGTTGGGCCAATGACAATTACTGAACTTTTATATAATACTTTTCAATGTTGCAAAGAGCAAAATGAGGAATCAAACTAATGGCAGGCCTAAAATATGAAGATGCTGGTGTAAGTATCGAAGCTGTCAATCAAGCTGTAGAAAGAATGAAGGATCATGTCAAAAAGACTTTTACCCAAGATGTTTTGATAGGTTTAGGTAGTTTTGGTTCTTTATATTCACTAAAAAATATCATCAACAATTATCAAGATCCTGTACTAGTACAGTCTATAGATGGGGTTGGTACTAAGACAAAAATTGCGGTAATGTGCGGCAAGTTTGAGAATCTTGGTTATGATCTTTTCTCAGCAGCAACAAATGATATCGTTGTAATGGGCGCTAAGCCAATTACATTTCTAGATTATGTCGCGCATGATAAGCTTGACCCTGCGATTATGGAAAAACTTGTTAATGGGATGTCAAAAGCTTGTGCTGAGTGTGGTGTCTCGTTAGTAGGTGGTGAGACCGCTGAGATGCCTGGAGTATATCAAGCTGGTGAGATTGATATGGTTGGTGTTATCACGGGTATAGTTGATAGAAATAGGATTATTAATGGTGAGAATATCAAAGAGGGTGATATCATCTTTGGTCTTAGCTCATCAGGATTGCATACAAATGGTTATTCTTTTGCGCGTAAGCTATTTTTTGATGTAGCAGCTAACAAACATACTGATACCTATCCAGAGTTAGAGGGTAGAACTATTGGTGATGTGCTACTTGAGCCACATATTAACTACACTAATATTATTAATGATTTCTTGGATAATGATGTTGGTATCAAAGGTATGGCACATATCACTGGTGGTGGGTTTATTGAGAATATTCCACGCGTATTACCACAAGGATTAGGTGCTGAAATTGTCAAAGATAGTTTTGAAACGCCAGCTATTTTTAAGCTAATGCAGAGAATAGGTGATATTAGCGAGTTTGAAATGTATCGTTCATTTAATATGGGTATTGGTATAGCCATAATTGCTAGCCAAGATCAGTTTGACAAGATGCAAGATTTAGCTAAAAAGCATACTAATACAAAACTATATCAAATTGGTAAAATCACAAACTCAGGGAAGGTAGAAATTATCTAATGCTTGATAAACAAATCATTGCTAATAATATAAAAAATGTTCTCAAATCAACAAACCTTGATATTAAAAATAAATATATAGGTAAAGTAAGAGATATGTACTTTACTGATGACAAGAGTATTTTGATATCTACAGATAGGCAATCTGCTTTTGATAGACCTTTAGGTTTTATTCCATTTAAGGGACAAATTCTTGCTCAATCATCAGTGTGGTGGTTCAAAGAAACTGCGCATATTGTCAAAAACCACTTTATAACCTCTCCAGATCCAAATGTTGTCATCGCGAGAAAAGCAAAAATACTACCGATCGAGTTTGTAGTTAGAGGTTATATAACTGGTTCGACTTCGACATCTTTATGGACACATTATCAAAATGGTAGTCGTGACTATTGTGGAAATATCCTACCAGAAGGTTTAAAGAAGAATCAAAAGTTATCGCATAATATTCTAACCCCGACAACAAAAGAGCAAAATCATGATCGCCCAATTTCAGCAACGGATATAGTCAAAGAGGGTTGGTTAACTCAACAGCAGTGGGATTTTGCTTCACAAAAAGCTCTAGAACTTTTTAAGTTCGGGCAAAAAAAAGCCTTAGAACATGGTTTAATCTTGGCAGATACTAAGTATGAGTTTGGCATTGATGAGAAAACTGGGGAGATTATTTTAATCGATGAGATTCACACCCCAGATAGCTCAAGATTTTGGTTAAAAGATAGTTATGCCGAGAAGTTTGCCAAAGGTCAAGAACCTGAAAATATCGATAAGGAATTTTTTAGACTATGGTTTACAAAAAACTGTGATCCATATAATGATGAGGTTTTACCACAAGCACCACAAGAGCTAGTTGTAGAGTTATCACAAAAATATATAACTCTTTTTGAAATGATAACAGGGCAAAAGTTTGAAGTACCTAGAGATTTAGAAAATATAAATCAGCGTATTGTTAAAAATGTTACAGATTATTTGAATATGGAGAAGACAGTGAATATTCTTCTAGTAGGATCAGGAAGTAGAGAGCACGCGATAGCAGAAGCTGTAAACAAAAGCACTATTGAAAATAAGCTTTTTTGTATAAGCACAGCGATTAATCCTGGGATAGAAAAGTTAGCGCAAGGCTATCTCGATGATATTTGTAATTGTAATCAAGTGCTTGAGTATGCAAAATCACAGCATATTGATATTGCAATTATCGGTCCTGAGGCACCACTTGAAGTAGGTCTAGCAGATGTACTTAAAGCAGAGGGGATTGGTGTAGTTGGACCAACCAAAAAATTAGCGCAAATTGAAACTTCGAAAGGTTTTACTAGAGATTTGATTCGTGACTATGGTATTGGCGCTAATCCATTCTTTAAAAAGTTCTCGACAATGGATGGAGTCGAAGAGACTCTAAGAGAGTATCAAAATCAATTTGTCATAAAAGCTGATGGTTTGTGTGGTGGTAAGGGCGTACTGGTCTGGGGTGATCATTTGCATAGCCTTGATGAGGCGATTAGACATTGTCAGTCATTAGTAGATGTAGGCAAAGAGTTTGTTATCGAGGAGAAACTTATTGGTCAGGAGTTCTCGCTAATATCATTTACTGATGGTAAAAATTTTATCCATATGCCAGCAGTGCAAGATCATAAGCGTGCACATGAAGGTGACAAAGGCCCAAATACTGGCGGTATGGGTACTTATTCTGATGCTAATCACAGTTTACCTTTTTTATCTGATTCTGATATCGAAACAGCAAAACAAATCAATGAAAAAATTATCAAAGCTTTAGCCGATAAGTTTGGTGAACCATACCAAGGTATCCTCTATGGCGGCTTTATGGCAACTAAGGATGCTACTAAAGTGATTGAGTATAATGCGCGTTTTGGTGATCCTGAAGCTATGAATTTACTTAGCTTACTAGAGACAGATTTTGTTGAGATTGCTAAAGCTATTACACAAGGTACACTCGATACAGTCAAGGCTAAGTTTAAAAATCAAGCAAGCGTATGTAAGTATCTAGTACCTCTTGGTTACCCAAATCAATCAGTTAAGAACTTTAAGATAGATATTTCGCAATGCCCTGATAATGTTGAGCTTTTCTTGGGTGCTGTTGATTATAAAGATGGCAAGCTAATTGGTACAGGCTCTAGAGCTATAGCTGTACTTGGCTTAGGTGATACTATTGCTGAAGCGGAACAAAAAGCAGAAAATGCTGTCAAAAATATTTATGGTAAACTATTTCATCGTCCAGATATTGGTACCAAAGAGCTTATCAATAAGCGTATCAAACACATGAATTTGCTGCGTGGTAATAAATATCAGGAGCTTAAATAAATAATGTCTAAGCTAAATCTTGTTATATTAGGCTCTACACGTGGGACTAATATGCAAGCTATAATAGATGCGATAGCAAATAAGCAACTAAATGCTCAGATAAGCCTAGTAATCTCAAATAAACAAAATGCTTATATATTACAAAGAGCAATGCAGCATAATATCGTAACTAAGCTTATCGCAGCTAAAGGCGTATCTAGAGAGCAGTCTGATGAACTGCTTGTAAGAGAAATTAATAAGTACAATCCTGACTTGATTTTACTGATAGGTTTTATGCGTATTCTAAGCCCTGTATTTGTCAAAGCTTTTAAAGGTAAAATTTTAAATATTCATCCATCATTGTTATCAAAACATGCTGGATTAATGGATTTGGCAGTACATCAAGCGGTAATAGCTGCTGGTGATAGTGTTTCTGGGTGTACTATTCACCAAGTAACTGAAGAGGTTGATGGTGGCGATATTGTTCTACAGCTTAAGTGTGATGTTACTAAAGATGATACTGCCGAGAGCTTAAAGACTAAGGTGCAAGCTTTGGAGAATGAGGCTTGGGTTGAAGTTATTAGAAACTGGCATTTAAAAGAATGAATTTAAATGTTTATATACTATTTCGTCACTTAGTGCGTAAGTTTTGATGACATGCTTTTAAATTGTAAAAAAAGTATACAAAAATACTAGCACATGCTATCACTAAATTATCAAATATTGGTAGTTACAAAGCTCGACAAGCTCAAACAACCGTTAATTGATAATAGCTTTAATCACAAATGTGTTTTGAGTATTAATGATTAGTTGGTATTCTAGGAAAATAGAGGATAACATATTTTTTAGCCTAAGAGGAGATAAGAAATGAGTGTAGATGTGGGTGTAATAATGGGCTCTAAATCTGATTGGAGCACAATGAAAGAGTGTTGTGCTATCTTAGATAGTTTGGGCATTAGCTATGAGTGTGAAGTAGTATCTGCGCATCGAACTCCAGATAAGATGTTTACTTATGCTGAAACTGCTAAAGATAGAGGTCTTAAAGTTATAATAGCAGGAGCTGGCGGTGCCGCGCATTTACCTGGAATGGTTGCTGCAAAAACTGCCTTACCAGTATTAGGGGTACCAGTTAAATCAAGTACACTTAATGGACAAGATAGTTTATTATCAATAGTGCAGATGCCAGCAGGTATTCCAGTAGCTACTTTTGCAATTGGTATGGCAGGAGCAAAAAATGCAGCACTTTTTGCTGCTAGTATCTTGCAACATACAGATGCAAATATTGCAAAAGCGTTAGCTGAGTTTAGAGCTGAGCAAACTCAATTTGTTTTGGATAATCCTAATCCTAGGGAGCATCAATAATGAAAATAGGTATTATCGGATCTGGGCAACTTGCAAGGATGTTAAGTCTAGCAGGTACGTCTTTAGGTTTAGAGTTTCATTGCCTTGGTAAGGCAGGAGACTGTGCCGAAGAAGTAGTCAAAACTGTCACGGATATTGAGCTAACAAAGGTAAATGATGTTGTAGCTTGGGTAAAGCAGTTTGATGTGATAACTTTTGAAAATGAAAATATATCTCATGAACTTATCAAAGCGATAAATCATGAGGTAAATGTGTATCCATCAGCTAAGGCTATAGCTATTTCTCAGGATCGTTTACTTGAGAAATCTTTTATGCAGGATCATAAGATTGCTACAGCAAAGTTTATAAATATCGATAGTTTGACAATACTTGAAAGCACTATTAGTGAATATGGTCTACCAGCTATACTTAAAACACGCCGATTTGGCTATGATGGCAAAGGTCAGTTTATAATTAAATCGCAAGAGGATATCACTAAAGCATGGGATGCACTCAAGGATGCGCCAGGTGGACTTATTTATGAAGCTTTTGTTGATTTTGATTATGAAGTTTCACAAATATGTACAGCTGATCTTAAGGGTAATATTGCCTTTTATCCATTAGCTAAAAATACTCATAAACTGGGTATTATTGTTGAATCTGAAGCTCCTTTTGAAAATAGTGTACTTGCCGAAAAAGCACAACAAATTGCTAAAATTCTAGTCAAGGAATTTGCTTATGTTGGTACATTAGCGATTGAGTTTTTTGTCAAGAGTGATGAGCTAATTGTCAATGAAATAGCGCCGCGTGTGCATAATAGCGGTCACTGGAGTATTGATGGGGCAGTTACATCACAATTTGAGAATCATGTGCGTGCTATTACTGGATTGATTTTAGGTGATACAACTAGCCGTAAAACAGTTATGCTAAACTGTATTGGTGCAATGCCAGCGACAAAGGATCTAGCTGCTTTAGATAGAGTTAAAATTCATAGCTATAATAAAGCATCTCGCAAAGGGCGTAAAGTAGGTCATTTAAATCTTAATTTAAATGATGAAACTGATGAATATCAGCTACTGCAAGCTAAAAAGTTAATTGCGTTATCTGAGAATCTATAAAAGGAATTTTTAATCATGATGAATGAGAATTACCTATTAGATAATTATGAAAGACCAGTTCTTGAAACTCCTGATAAAAGTAAGAAAGTATTATTACACTCTTGTTGTGCACCTTGTGCTGGTGAAGTGATGGAAGCGATGGCTGCTTCTAGTTTAGAGGTTACAATATATTTTTATAACCCTAATATACATCCAAAAGAAGAGTATATGATCAGAAAAGAAGAAAATAAAAGATTTGCTGAGAAACTTGGTATGCCTTTTGTTGATGCTGATTATGATAAAGATAGGTGGTTTAAGCTAGCTAAAGGTATGGAGAGTGAGCCAGAAAAAGGTATTCGCTGTACAATGTGTTTTGATATGAGGTTTGTTAAAACAGCTGAATATGCTAGTAGAAATGGTTTTTCTGTAATATCTAGTACATTAGGGATCTCTAAGTGGAAAGATATGGATCAGATAAATAAATCTGGTAAAAAAGTAGCGGATCTTTTTAGTAATATGTATTATTGGGACTTTAACTGGCGTAAACAGGGAGGCTCATACAGAATGCTAGAGATCTCTAAAAAAGAACAGTTTTATCAGCAAGAATATTGTGGTTGTGCATATAGCTTGAGAGATACTAATAATTGGCGTCAACAAAATGGTAAAGAGAAAATTAAAAGAGGTGTGAAATACTACTCAAAGTAATTATATTTGATTGATTTTTTGAAATTTTTAGACTGGCAGTTTTTCAGTTTAGAGATGTTTTCAATAATGTTTGATAACTGATATATATCTGGCACTACATTTGCACCAGCATTTTAGGTTGATAATTAATATCAAAAGCATCCTTTATCCAATTAATACCATTTTCATTTATTGATTAAACCAAAACGACATTGGTAATCTTGAAATTACTGATTCTTTTATAAGAAGATATTTGCACTGTTTATAAGTTTGCTGCTTGCTATAGGTAAGCATTTCTTCAGCTTGAGCAAACTTAGTTTTGCTACGATATTTTACTTCAGCAAATACTAGTTTATCTTTATCTAAAGCAATTATATTTATTTCACCATACGGTAAAGTTTTGAGCTAGAATTTGTAGTGTTTGAGTTTGCAGAAATTTACACGCTTTTAATTCTGCTTGTTACCAATTTTGTTGTTTGCATAATTTAATTAAGTTTTGTAGTGACAGAATGTTTCTGTCTTTAAAATAAAAATTTGATCAGTTAACTGTATTGTGAGATCCTAAAATAAGTTCAGGATGGTACAAAATTATAAATTAACTAATACCATTATGTCTAAGTAGTGCTTCTTCGTTTGGTTTTCTACCCATAAATGCGACAAAGTTATCCATAGCATCACGCGATGATCCCTTAGAAATAATATTTTCTAATAAATCATTGTCAACTTTGTTGCTAAGTATTCTCTCTTGCTCAAAGCGCGAGAATACATCGGAAGATAAGATCTTTGCCCATTTATAGCTATAGTAGCCCGCAGCATAGCCACCAGCAAAATATGTGAAAAGCCATTTTGGAATCTATTGTAATTAGGTACCCGTAGTAGATTTATTTTTGCTCTGATATTATCTAGCTCTTTTTGTACTTCAGCTGCGGTTGTTAGTTTTTTATGGTGAATATTCATATCAAATATACCAAATTCAAGTTGTCTAACCATCGTCAACGCTGAATGAAAGTGCCTAGTACCTACAAGTTTATCTATCTGTTTGTTACTTAGTGTTTTACATTTCGTGATCCTGATATAAGTGTTAATCCCTCTTCACACCAGCAGAAATTCTCCATAAATTGGCTTGGTAACTCAATAACATCCCACTCTACACCATTTGTGCCAGATATGGAAGGGATAGTTACTTGTGATAATATATGATGTAAAGCATGACCAAATTCATGAAAGAGTGTAATAACATCATTGTGAGTTAGATTTGCACCATCTTTTGATGTTGGCAGGAAATTACAGTTAACATAAGCAACTGGATTTTGTTTTGAACCACTAGAGTTAATAAAGGCAGTACGAGAACCATCCATCCATGCTCCACCGCGTTTGTTATCGCGCGCAAAGAAATCACAAATTATGCTACCAATGTATACATCATTTTTATAGAAATCAAAAGTTTGTTGCTCAGCTATATATTTTGTATATTGAGTATTTTCTTTTATCTCTAAAGCATAGATGTGCTTAAGTATTTTAAATAATCTTTCTAGTACTTTTTCTAGAGGGAAGTATTCTCTTAACTCTTCTTCTGTAAAGTCGAATTTAGCTTTTTTGAGTTTTTCAGAATAGTATGCTGTATCCCAAGGTTGCAGTGCATCAATAAGTCCAGCATCTTCAGCAAATATACGCAATTCATTGAGATTTTTTTTGCTTGAGGTAGAGATTTTTCTAGAAGCTTATTTAATAGCTCTAAGATTTGCTCAGGAGTTTCAGCCATTTTTGTAAAAAGCGAATTCTCAGCATAACTGTCAAAGCCAAGTATTTCCGATTTCTCGATACGTAATTTTAGGATTTTTTCAATAATTTCATCATTGCCAAAGCTTTTATTATCAGCTTCTTTTGAAGCTTTTGTGCAATATGCTTTGTAGAATTTACGAAGTTTTCGATTATCTGCTTGTTGCATTACAGCCAAGTATGTTGGGATGTCTATACCTAAAGCATATTTTTCAGCGATATTTTTTTGCTTAGCCTTAGCTTTTGCTGATTCTATAGTATTTTCTGATAGGCCTTTAAGTTCTTTTTCATCATTAGTAGTATAGAGCCAATCCATAGTCGCATCTAGAACATTATTTTCAAATTTGGTGCTTAGTTGAGCGAGTTCTTGAGAGATTTGTTGTAATCTTTTTCTCTTATCTTGATCAAGATTCACACCTGATTGTTCAAATCCGATAATAGCTTTACGCACTGCTTGAGCTTGTTCACTAGATAAATTATCTTTTTGGATTTGTTTGTAGATAAATCCTTGTTTTGTCCTAACTTGGTATAATAATCTGTAAGCTTAGCTATAGCATATTCATAACTTTCACGCAGCTCTTTGGAATTACAAACAGCATTCATGTGTGAGATCGTTGAAAATGCTTGGCTTATTTTTTCATCATCTTCTTCTAGTTTTAGTAATGTCTGCCAACTAGGATTTTGAGTTTGTAGTGCTTTTTCAAAGTTAGTTTTTGCTTGGCTAAAGAGATAGTCTATTGCAGGCTTTACTTCATCTACTTTAAATTCAGCAAGTTTAGGTAAGTTAGAGTCTTCAATTATCGAATTCATAGTCGCCTCAAAATATTGTTTAGATATACTATTGATAAGTTATAATCTTATATATGTTAACTACATTGTTATAATCAAGGTTTTTTTGCTATGATGACTTTACAAGAAGAAAAAATACAAGCACCAGTTTTTTTTAAAGAATATATCAAAGGTAGGTTTATACTTAATATAGGTGAATATAATCATCCGTTGATTCTATCAGCTACACAAGTGCTAGCGTATCAAGATAGAATTGATGATATCCAAAGTATCAAAAAAAGTCATCTTGATATTATTTTAGCGACTAATCCCGAAATAATATTGATAGGTACCGGTGAAAAACAACTTTTACTTCCTATTGAAATAATTAATCAAATCGCAAAAGCAGGTAAAAGTGTTGATTTTATGGCTAGTGATACTGCTTGTAAGACATATAACTTACTTGTCAATGAAAATCGTAATGTTAGCTGTATAATCATTTAATAAACAGTTATTTATTTTATTGTAATTAATGTTATAATCAAGTTTGAGTATATGTGAATATGTATAAAGTAGAGGAGTGTCTATATGAAAAAAATAATCAAGCTTAGTCTTTTATCTTTGTCAATCGCAGGTTTAGCTAGTTGTTCTACTTTAGGTTTATGTCGTTCTGATGATTCAAAAGCACCAGCTAAAGATACTGCTGAACAAGCAGCTACATCAACAGCCGTAGCTAAACCAACTGCAAAAATAAATTTAAAAAAACTTGGTCAGGTTAAAATAAAAGCAACTGTATATACAACATATAACAATAACCCGCAAGGAAGTGTAAGATTACAATGGCAAGCTCCTGAAGGCTCTAAGTGTCATGATACTAGCTTCTCAATCACTAAGTATGCTGAGAAGAATGATAAGACTTGGGCAACTGTGACAGTTAAGCAAGGCAACAACTACTGTGCTGGTAAATGGACAGCTAATGTAGTTTATGATAAAGAAGTAATAGCTTCTGACTCAATAAATGTTTAATTTCTTAAAATATCTATAATTTTTCTTTTTCTCAAATAAATAACATTATAATTAGGTTCTGTGAACAAAATTTACCTAAGTTGAATAAATTCTACTAGCATGAGCTATAACCCCTAAGAAAGCACTGTAAGGCTTATCAAATTTAGAGAATACTCATCTAAAGTACTTAATTTAGAAAAGAAGTTATTAGGTAAGGCAGTATAATACTATAGTCTTTAGTATAGTTATTTCTGCAAGGTATGATTGGCATTGCCATTAATTCTTAACCACTAATACAAGCGTTATTTTACGCTCAATGACGATTGCATACCAGTTTTAAGTACGTAATATACAGCCTCACAAATGTCCTAAGCTTTTGTAAGTTACTTGTATATAAACATTTTTGAACTTATAAAAATAAGTAATATAGGTGAGCAATTAGATTTAGGAATATGGTATTTTATTTGTGCTTGATTTATTTAGCTTCTAAAATTATGTCTAACTATATTAGCCACTAATTACAAATTTTTATTCATAGAACCTAATTTTACTTAGTTATAATTTTGGCTTTTTTCTAAATAGGTTTGTTATACTTGTACGCTTAATGAAAAATATTATATTCTTAGTAGTGACATTATCTATGCTAATTGGACTTAGTTCATGTGCACCAAACACAACTAAGCAGATACAGCACTACGGCAGACACAAAATAGTTTAAATAATAAAGCATCAGAAAAACTCGCAAAGATAAATAGTCTACGTATAAAAATTGCCAAATATTGACTCGAAGCGGATCAACTACAAAAATAGTCTAATAGCTTAGCAGATGATATCGCAAATATTAATAAGGCTTATAGTAACTTTAAAGATCCTAATAGTGATAGTGCTATAGCTGTCAGTAAAGAGTTAATTCAAAGAACCCTGCAAAAGGTCAATATTAATAAAAAATAAGCCAATATAGAACATTAGCAAATGATTATCAGGCACAGATATTATGCTTTAAAAGCAATTTCACAAACACAAGCTAATCAAGCAGTAAAAAGTATTGCAGCAAATTAGTGAGTTAAAATTACAAGTTAAATAGATAAAATTATTTTTATTATTGTAATACTAATCTTCTTTACTTAAACACTCTAGCTGTTAAAATATAAGATTATCTATTGTATAGTTTCATTTTATGAAAAAGAATATTTTCACTTATTTGTTAATCATAGTTGCTCTTATTAGCTTTATGTTAGCTGGTTGTATATCAAAAAGTGAAAAGCTAAGTGAGTTAGAAAAAAATCAAAAGCAGATGCAAAAAGAGATGACTACTATTGAACAAGAAGCAAAAGAAGCTAAGCAAAGAGCAGAAAAGTATGAAAAACTTATTGATAAATATAAAAACCTTTTAGAACAGAAAGAACAAGAACTTAATCAGCTTCAAGCTACATATGTAAAACTAAATAATAAAGATGAAGCTTTGCAAGCTAAAAAAGTTATTCAAGAAAAGTTTATAAAGAGTGCTCAAGATTCGGTACATTTACAAAAAAAGATTAAAACGCTATACTAAGAAGGCAAATATCTATAAAGAGAAATCTCAGCAACTAGATGAGAAAGCAAAGCAAACTCAAGAAAGAGTTGAGAAAACAACTCAATAAATTGAAGAAATAAAAAAAGAGATTGGTGCTTAGCAAGAACAAACTCAATAAAACAAATATAATAGGGTAATACTAATGAAAAAAATTTTACTTTTTACTTTAATGACAGCAACTTTAGCAGGTTGTAGTAAATTTAATGCTTTTATTGATAAGTTTTATGATTCTGATAATTCCATAAAGGTTAATCCTGATGATAATCTTGATAATCCAGATCAAGATAGTGAAGTTGTTGCTGAAGATAAGCCAACATCTACACTAAAATTAAAATATAAAGCTGCAACACATGAAATTGATGCTAGGATAATAACAAATTGGAATGGCGCACCACAGGGAACGATATATCTAACATGGATAGCACCTAAAGATACTAGTTGTTATAGCACATCATTTCCTATTACTAAATTTAATGAAACCCAGGATTACACTGTTGATAGTCAAAGTGTTCTTAGTGATTATAAAGTCTGTGATGGTACATGGACAGCTATAGTAGTCAATAAGTCAGATAATTCAGAGCTTGCTAAGGCTTCTTTCGAAGTCAAATAATTTTTTATAAGAATTAAGTTGATATTTTTGCTAAACTATCTCAATTAAGTTTCAACCTTGTGTGATAATTAGTGAGAGATTACCTAAAAAAATATCTTACGCTGATTGTATTTTCTATTTTTTAACTCTAGTAATTTTCTTTGTTTTTTTAATGCCTTTTATGCATTATACTGTATTGAATTTAGTTAAAATATCATCAGGTGGTACTGTTTATTTTAACGATATATTAACAGCTAATATTTACTTATTTATATATAGATATTATATTTTTTATATAGCACTTTGTGTCGCTAGTGTAACTGTTTTTATACATAAAAAAATATTTTCTGAGGTGATCGAGTTATTTGGTAGTTTTAGTCGTGTGCTTAGATATGCAATAGCTTTATTCTTCATATTTGGGATTATATCATCGGCTTTTGCGATATCACCTTCTATAGCTTTAAAGGGTGTAAGTGTAACATTTTTACAATTTTTTTGTGTATTATTTATAGCTGTTTATATTAGGGATAATTCTAAAGCAGTAAGATTTTTTTATACAATTATTTTACTATCTTTAATATTCTTTGGTGGATCTTTATTTTTACAATTATCTTGAGCTAATTACTCTGTATATGGATCATATATTGCTGGTAATATTCAAAAAGTTTTATTGTATATGTATAACTGCTTAAATCCTCGCTTTTTAGATAATTATTTTAGCTGGTTTATGCCATTGCTACTTTTACCTTGGTTTATTGATTTAAGACCTATATATAAACTTAGTTCGTTTATAGCTTTGACTTTAGCATGATTTATCTTAATAAATCATGCTTTTAGAACAATATTTGCGAGTATGTGGTTATATTGCCATTGTTTTATATTTTTGCGCGAAGCTATTTTAAAATAGCATTTATAATGCTTGTTCTAACTTTAGTTTGTGGTGGTTTGCTAGAGTTATTCTATAATTATTTTATAGCTGTTGCAGATATTTCAAATGTTAAATCCTCAGCAGATCTTATAAAAGGAGGCTTTAGTGGTAGAATTCCTCTGTGGAAAGAAGTTTTTTGGGTAGGAGTTGAGCATCCTTTAACTGGAGTAGGACAGTGGAATTATCTAGCAATCACTAAACGCCCGGATGGTTATCCACATAATCTGTTATTAGAAATATGGTCACAGTGGGGTATTCCCGCATTTATATCTGCTGCTGTAGTTATTATTACATCTGTTAAAAACTTACGCAAAAAATGTTTAGAGAAATGCTTGAATCCTTATCAATGTATATTTGTGATGATGTTAACAGCTGGAATGATTGATGGGATGCTAAATGCAATGTTTAAAACATCTTTAGGCTTATTTGGTTGTGTCTTTGTGTTTGGCTTTTGTTTATCTATTTTTGTAAAGCAGCCTCGACAAGATATAGGTGTAGCAGTTACAAGCTATATAGTAGTTGGATTATCAATATTTGCTAGTATATTTTGTATTGCAATTTTACCACTTATATTTCCACCTTTGTGGATATGATGAGTTATTTTAATGTACGGGATATCGATAGAATCTAAGCTCGAAAGTATATATTTTTATTTAGTTTCAAATGGTACAGCGTAGTCACACTCGCTATTAGGGCAAGCTTTCTGTTCACCATCTTTTTTGGTTGTTTTGTGTAACAGTATTGGTGAGTGGCATTTAGGGCACTCTTCTTTTGTTGGTGGATACCAATAAGCATTTTTACACTTAGGGAATCCTGCACAAGCATAGAAAACTTTACCTTTACGAGACTTTTTCTCAACAATATGATTTTTATTACACTTAGGGCAAACCACACCAGTATCTTTAGATTTTTCAAGAGGTTCCATATGTTTGCACTCAGGGTAGTTTGAGCAACCAATAAACTTACCATAGCGACCTTGTTTGATATGCAAATCAGAGCTACACTTAGGGCATTTTCTATCCTCTACAACTATAAGCTCCTCTTTCTCAACTTCTTTATTATCACTATCTACAGGGCGAGTATATTTACAAGTCGGATAGTTTGTACAGCCAATAAATTTGCCATTTTTTCCAAGCCTAAGTGATAACTTACTACCACATTCAGGACAGTCTTCATTAAGCTCTTCTTGCACAACATCTTTACGTGATACATCTTCATAAATTTTATTAATTCTCTGAATGAAAGGGTGCCAGAAGTTATTTAGCACACTTAGATAATCATTTTTGTGATGAGCAATATCATCAAGCTCTTTTTCTAAGCCTGTAGTGTAAGAGTATTCAACGTATTTTTTGAAATATTCAGTTAGGAACTTATTTACGATACGACCTCTATCTGTAGGGATAAAACGGCGTTTTTCTACTTCAACATATTCTCTTTGTTGTAAAGTTGAGATGATTGTTGCATAGGTTGAAGGTCTACCAATACTATATTTCTCTAATGCTTTAACTAAAGATGCTTCTGTATAGCGAGGTGGTGGCTCTGTTGAGTGAGCTTTTGTAATCACATCATTTAGTGTTATTTTTTCACCTTTTCCAAATTTTGGTAGAGTTATTTCCTCATTATCATCTTTGTCATCTTCATCTTTCTCAACATTGTAGATTTTCAAAAATCCTGCATCGACAATAACTGTACCAGTAACTCTAAACTTATGTTGAGCATTTTTGGTAATTAAATCTACTAATGTACTATTTAAAGTTGCGTGCTTCATTTGGCATGCAATAGTTCGATTATAAATTAGACTGTAGAGCTTAAACTCATCAGCAGTTAAAAACTGCTTTATTGACTCTGGAGTTTTATTTGCAGCTGTGACACGGATAGCCTCATGTGCCTCTTGAGCATTATGTGATTTTTTCTCAAAAACTCGTGGTTTAGCTGGTAACATATCCTTGCCATACTTTGCTTGAATAAAGTTTCTGATATCATCAACAGCATCGTTAGAAAGGTTTGTTGAGTCTGTTCTCATGTACGAGATAAGACCAACAAATTCACCATTGCGTATATCTATACCTTCATATAACTTTTGTGCTGTAGACATTGTTCTTTTAGCAGTAAAACCAAGTTTTTTTGAAGCCTCTTGTTGTAATGTTGATGTTATAAAAGGAGGATATGGGTTTCTGCGCGTTTTTTTCTCAGTAATACCATCAACTATCAAAAAGCCATCAGCATCTTTTAAAATACAAGCTTTGGCATTATCAGCAGCTTCTGCAGTTGTAAAAGTGAATTGTTCAACTTTGTTATTGTTAAATTCAATTAGATTTGCAAATATTTGCTTTTGTTTTAAAGTATCTGCCGTTAGACTCCAATAGCCTTGTTTGACAAAGTTTTCACGCTCTATTTCACGCTCAACAATCATTCTTAGTGCTGGACTTTGTACTCTCCCTGCCGATAGACTACTTGCGATTTTACGCCATAACAATGGAGAGAGATTAAAACCAACAAGAAAATCTAGTGCTTGACGAGCTTTTTGAGCATCAACTAAATCCATAGATAACTCTTTTGGATTTGCTATAGCATTTGTCACAGCTGATTTTGTGATTTCGTTAAACGTGACACGATAAACATTTTTGTCCTTAAGTAAGCGTGCATTTTTTAATACTTCTTGTACATGCCATGATATAGCTTCACCTTCTCTATCTGGGTCAGTAGAAAGATAAATATTTTGCGCATCTTTTACCGCCTTTTTAATTGCATCTAAATATTTTTTGCTTTTTTCACTAGTTGTGAATTTAATTTTAAAATTATCATTTACATCGATAGAGGTATCTTTGGATGGTATTTCGCGTACATGTCCAAATGATGCTAATATTTCAAATTCATTACCAAGATATTTTTTTATAGTTTTTGTTTTGGCTGGAGACTCTACAATTACTAAATTTTTTGCCATTTTAAACCTTTGAGATAATTTTTTTATAAAAAGAGTATTTGTGTTAATACTCAACAGTGAATTAATAAAATATAAGAAAACAACCAGCTTATCAATAGTTAATGTACAAAAGTTGGTTTTATAGCAGACAAATATAGACTATAATTTGCTAAGTATTTTATATAATAAAATAATTTGTATATTTTAAGGTATCTAAAAAATGAAGCAAAAAAATGCAAAAGTAGTTTCTTTGCTACAGCAAAAGGGTGGCTCAGGAAAAACTACAACAGCAATTAATATCGCCTGTGGTTTAAAAGAACTTGGCTATAAAGTTGCCGTAATTGATATGGATAAGGATAAGCCTGATGCTTACATGTGGCTGGCTAAAAATAATCAACCAAGTAATTTTGTCTATAGTCTTGATGAGAAAAATGTGCGAGAAAAAGTTATTGAGTTTAAGCAAGGCTTAGATTTTATTGTAATTGATACACCACCTAATTTCCAAACTGCCGCATTAAAATCAGCATTATTATCTGATCTGGTAGTTATACCATGTTCACCTAGCGGTATGGACTTATCAGGTCTTATAGAGGCAAAAGACTTGGCTCTAATTGCTGAAAAACCTTATAAATTCTTTGCTAACAGAGTATAAATCCAATCAAATATGGCAAAAAGCTTATTGGAGTTTTTTGAACGAGATGGTAATTTCTTTGAGGCTTATGTTTCTCAAAGTATTAAGTTTATTGAAGCTGAAGCTGAAGGTGTTTATGTCGGTGACTATGCTAAGCAGAGCAAAGTTCATATACAGATTAAAAAACTTGCAAGAGAAATAGTTGAGTTCTTTGGAGAGGATAATGGCTAAAAAAGTTTCTTTAATGAACCGTAAAATTAATCAAAAGATTCATGATACTATCTCTCAAGAGAAAAAAGATATCCTCAGAGTAATGCAGTTACAAGACTTAAATGAGCAGGCAAGTAAGGTTGGTCAGCTTTTTGAGTTACCTTTGACTATCGTAAAACCAGATGCTAACCAACCACGCAAAACATTCAAAAATATTGATTCTCTAGCAGGTAGTATCAAAGAAAATGGTGTAATTCAGCCAATCATCGTTACAGCGAAAAAAGCTGACGGGATTCATTATATAATAGTTGGTGAACGAAGATATTTGGCAGCTAAGCAAGCTGGTTTGACAATGATACCATGCATAGTTAGACAAGAAGAGTCTGATGCAAATATTGTGCTGTTACAGCTTTTAGAAAATGATCAAAGAGAAAATGTTTCCCCATTTGAAGAGGCTGATGCTTTAAGAGATTTGATAGAGAATAAAAATGTCAAAAAATCTGATATAGCTAAGGTGTTAGGTAGAGATAACAGCTGGATATCTATGCGCCTAAAGATAGCTGAAGCTGATGAGAATATTCGTGAGCTGTCAAATAGAGGTATTATTCAAGATGTTAGAACTTTGTATGAGCTTAAGAAGTTTGCTGAAGAGATACCACAGGGGGCCCAAGAGTTTGTCAAAAAAGCTCTAGAGAATAAGATATCAGGTTCATATCGTAGTGCAATTACTCGTTATAGAGATAATTGGAAGCGCAAAGCTGAAATTTAGATAGTACAAAAATCGATGTCATAACTATTAAAGATATCACTAAAGATGGTAATCTTTTAAAAATAAAAGGTTCACGTTGCGGAACGAAAAGTTATACATATACTTTTGAAATAACACCAGAGTTCAAAAAATACTGTTTGATACATTAATAAATTAATAATAAAAAAATCATATGAAAATAGCAATTTTACAAACAGACCATATCCTAAAACATCGTCGTGGAATTGCCGGTGGTAATTATCTAGAAATGTTTACCAATCTTTTTTTAAGTTGTCTGTAGTGGTTGATTTTGATATTTTTGATGTAACTATACATAGGAGTATCCACAAGACTATAATATAATATGGTGGTTTTATAATAACTGAAAGTAAATCTATAGCTTTTGATAATCTTGCTTGGATTGTCAAGTTAAAAAGCAGAAATAGTTAAACTTCATGATAGTTACAAGAAGATTATAGGTATTTGTTTTGGACATCAAATTAGCTCAAGCCCTAGGTGGTAGAGTTGAACGAGGATCTAAGGGATTTGCAGTTGGTGTGCGTAATTGAGATTTTGACTAGAAAGTCATGGATGGAGCCCTTTCATAGTTATTTAAGTTTGTTGTTTTACCATCAAAATATGGTTGTTGAATTACCGCAGGGAGCTGAACTTATAAGTACGAGCTATTACTGTAAAGTTCAAATGTTTTATATAAATAATCATATTCTAGGCATACAGGCTCATACAGAAATGCTTAAGGTTCAAAACCGTGCCCTTATCAAAGAATATCAAAATGATATAAAAAATGAGTTTCATCATGCTTTAGAAAGCTTAAGGATTAGAGATAATAGTTTAATAATATCCAATTGGATGGTTAATTTTTTCGAGTAAGGATTGAAATATGCGACAAATAAATAGGCTAGTAGTTTTTGGAGATAGTCTTTTAGATAATGGTAATATCATGAAAACACTAGATATACCAGTTAAGCCATACTATGATGGCAGATTTTCAAATGGGCTAGTCTCAACAGAGATTTTAGCTCAAATGCTTGCCAAAGATCAGAAGCTATCAGAGATAAAACATAAAAATTATGCGATAGGAGGTGCTTTGACACATGGTACGAATCCATCATCATTACTAAGATATCATTCTTTTGCTGTATCTGAGCAAATTGTCAGGTTTGAAAATGAAGAAGGGAGGTTTGCTGATGATGATCTTGTCGTTATAAACGGTGGGGCGAATAACTTTATGTTTATGCTTTACAATGAAATCCCGTATATAAACCTAGTACCAAAATTTAGAGTAGCTCGAGATCTTAGTAAGATTGTCAGAAAAGCTATAAAAATGGGAGCTAAGAATATAATATTGTGGAATATCCCAGATGTTACTAAGGCACCAGCATATAAAGACTATCTATCTAACTGGGTGGGTAAATTTTTTAGATCATACATGCAAATAAATGTTAATCTACAGAATGGTTTATTAAGGAATCGTGTTGCAGAATTACAAGCAATTTTTCCAAATATAAATCTTAAGCTTTTTGATTTTTATAGCTTATTAAATGATTGTGTTGAGAACCCAGCTAAATATGGATTTGAAAATGTTACTGGTGCCTGTGTCGATAGCTATGGTGGTGCGGATTCATTAGGTAATATTCAATATGATATAGAGATAATGGGTGATCCAGAGAGGTATTTATGTTGGGACTATTGCCATCCAACAGCAAAAGCCAATAGGTTGGTTGCAAGTAAAATGTTTGATTTATGGAAACATGATATATGAGTCAAGATTTAATAGCTCAGCTTGAGTTTATTAGTGAACTTGAAAAATTAAAAAAAGTTTATCACCAAACTTGGTTGCCATGTGATAGTAATCGTCATGAAAATAGTGTTGAACATAGTTGGTAAGTTGCCCTGTCTGCTAAGATTTTGATGTAGTATGCTAATGTCAGCTTAGGTATTGCTAAAGTTACCAAGATGCTTTTGATTCTGATATAGTTGAGATGTTATAGTGGTGATACTTTTGCGTTTGCTGATAGTCAAACTCTACACTCACAGAGACAAAATGAACTTGCTGCAATTAAAAATAGCTAAAATTTTACCTAAATCTCAAGGACAACAGCTAGAGCAGCTATGGCTGGAGTTTGATAGCGTGCAGACAAATGAAGCAAAATTTATAATGCTATAGATAGGTTAGTACCAGCAATACAAAACTTTAATAATAATAATGGAGGTACATGGAAAAAAGTATAGTATTTTTAAGGATAAAATCTTAGAAAGAAGTAAACACTTAAATGAAATAGCACTAAAATCATATGATTATCTACTTGACAAGTTTGAAGAAAACTTTGTAGGCGATTTTTTTAAAATAAGCTATTAAAATAAACCAATCTTAAAACTCTATCTTAAATCATATGTTTTAAAGATAAATTAATCCTTAAATTCAGTTGCAACTATATAGAACTCTCGTGATTTTGCTCTTGAAGATTTTGGTTTAAACTGAATAACTTTATTGAAAGACTCTCTTACTAGCTTGAGATACTCATCACTACCTTGACCTTGAAAAACTTTTGCAACGAAACAGCCATTTTTATTAAGGCTCATATTGGCAAAATCCAGAGCTAACTCAAGCAGATATATCGATTTTGCTTGATCTGAAGTTTTATTACCACTTAGATTTGGTGCCATATCAGAGATAACACAATCAATTTTTTGATTATTGACAAGAATATTGAGTTTTTGATAAGTTTCATAACTAGAAAAGTCGCCTTGAATAAATTCTACTCCAGCTATTGGAGCCATCTCTAATAGATCTAGAGCAATAAGCTTACCATTTTTACCTATGTATTTTATAACTTGCTCAGACCAGCCACCTGGAGCTGTACCAAGATCGACGACAAACATGTTTGGTTTAAATAATTGATACTTATTTTGTATTTCAATGATTTTGAAACTTGCTCTACTACGGTAACCAAGCTTATTTGCTTGGATGACATAGTAGTCTGAAGTATGCTCATGTAACCATCTTTTAGTACTAGAACCTTTTGACATTTATTTAGCTAATTATTTTTTTGTATATTGTATGAATATTTTTATAATAAATAAAGATTTGTAGTGTTGTTAAATTTGTATATTTGAAAAGCTTATAAAATAGCTACTTTGTAGTTATACTTACAGTATTGAATATTTTAGGTTATTAGGTCTAAATATGCCCAAGAAAATTTTACCCCTTTGTTTGGTGAGTTTGGTAATGGCTTCATGTACTATAAAAAGTGATTTAGAGGATAATATTACCCATTATGAGAAACTAACAAGATATAGTATGGTTAAACAAGTTGATTTTAGTAAGCATACAAATGATATTGATGGAGCAAGATTCTTAGTAGCAAATTATCCAGATCAAATTATTCGTCTTGATGGTGTTGATTTTGATAATAGATATAATAAGTTAGTAAGCTATTTAAAAACTAATGGCTATACAATTATGGTAAATGAAAAATTACCTTTGACAGCTACAATTATTACTGAGGTTAATAAGCCTCTTCCTAATGTAAAATATATTGGTATTATTATGGAACAGGATTCAAAAATTGGTCAAACAATCTACAATATATCTTATGGCGGCAATGAATTCAAAGCGCGCCAATTATATACTGACTATAAAAAGTCATTATGATTTCTTATTTAGTAAACAAAGATACCATTATCAAGAGTATAACTCCACATGTAATAGCTGAGTCAGCTATATTAAAAGATGGCCAGTGATAGTTGTTGATATGAAAATCTAAGAAATCAATTACATAGCCTTGAAAAGCACGATTGTAAAAGTTGCCTAGGGCACCACCTAGAATAAGTGTAAAAGAAAATAGATTAAGTTTCTCAGTAGCTGGTTGCTTGACAATTAGGTAAATAAGAACAATTGCTGCAAACAGTGAAATGATTGAAAACATTATCATCTGCCATGATGTTTGATCATTACTTAGAAGACTAAACACTGCACCATGATTGTATAACAACGTAAGATTAAAAAAACTAGTTATTTTTACAGATTTAGCAAACTCTAGATATGTATTTGCTAAATACTTAGTATATAAGTCAGATAAAATAATCAAAATTGCTAAGATAAAATATTTCAATTTTGGTTTAAGCAAATTCACGTGACTCTCCAGTTGCTGTAGTTATATTTTCGACACAACGAATACAGATATCTTTGTACTGTTGATTCCCTCCAACTGTTGAGCTGCGATGCCAGCATCTTTCACACTTAGGTTCTTTAATTTTAGTTATTTCAATAAATAAGCCAGGAATATTAGCAGCAATTGACTTACATGACTTTTCTTCAATTACTTTTAGGTTTGCTTTTGAAGATATTAGTAAGAATCTAAGTTCATTACCAAGTTTTTCTAGTAGCTTATAATTATCCTTATCAGCATAAATTGTAATTTCAGCTTCTAGAGAGGCTTTGACAACATCTTCATTTCTTTTAATCTCAAGTACTCTATTTACTTCAGAGCGTATTTCTTGGATTTTTGCCCAGTATTCTAGATCTAGTTCAGCATCTGTGTCAAAAGATTTAAGTTCTGTATACCACTCACAAAGCTGGATTGGCAGGTCAGTAGTCTTTGGTGCAGCTTCCCAGATTTCATCAGCAGTGAATGAAAGTATAGGTGCCATCCATCTTACAAGAGCATGGACAATATGATAAATAGCTGTTTGGGCAGACTTGCGTGGATGTCCATCAGTTTTTGCAGTATACTGTCTATCTTTGATGATATCTAGGTAAAAACTTCCCATTTCAATAGAGCAGAAATGATGTATTAGCTGCGCGACTGTATGAATTTGATATTTATCATAAGCATCAATGATTTTATCCTGAAACTCTTTGGTTTTAGCTATTGCCCATTGATCTAGCTTAACTAATTTATCAAATTCAATAATATCAGTAGCTGGGTTAAACCCATCTAAGTTTGAAAGTAAGAATCTAGCAGTATTACGCAATCTACGATAAGTATCTGCAGTTCTTTTTAAGATTTGATCAGATACTGCCATTTCACTTTTATAGTCAGTTGAAGCTGTCCAGAGACGTAAGATATCAGCACCAAGAGTGTTATAGATATCTTGAGGAGATGTTACATTCCCAAGAGATTTAGACATCTTGCGACCATGCTCATCTACTACAAAGCCATGAGTGAAAACTTCTTTATATGGTTGGCTACCTTTAGCAGACATTGCTACTAAAAGCGATGTTTGAAACCAGCCACGATGTTGGTCAGATCCTTCTAAATATAAATCAGCTGGATAGTTTAGGCGTTTGTCTATGTCTAGTATACACATACTAGATGAGCCAGAATCAAACCAAACATCTAAGATATCTTTGACAGGCTTATACTGATCAGTTTCTACGATGAATTCACTGTCATCAGCATTAAACCATACTTCGATATCCCCTTTTTCAATTTTCTCAGCGACTTTGTTTAGTATTTCAATAGTGTTTGGATGTAGTTCTTCAGTTTCCTTATGGATAAATAAAGGTAATGGGACTCCCCAAGTTCTTTGGCGTGATATACACCAGTCAGGTCTATCTTTAACCATGCCCTCTATACGTGTTTGCCCCCAGCTAGGCGTCCAGCTAGTTTCTTTGATAGCTTGTAGTGCTTTATCACGCAATCCTTGTTTTTCCATGCTTATGAACCATTGTGGTGTTGCTCTAAATATAAGAGGAGTTTTGTGCCGCCAGCAGTGAGGATAGCTATGCTTGATCTTATCAGAATTCATTAGGCGTTTTTTCTCACCAAGAAGTTCGATAATTCTATTATTAGCTTTAAATATAAATTCTCCAGCAAATAGTTTGGTATTTTCGCTATAGCAACCATTACCTTTGACAAAAATTTCCATAGATAAGTTATGCTCTTTTCCTAGGTTGAAATCCTCAACACCATGAGTAGGAGCTGTATGTACCATACCTGTACCAGAACCATCAGTGACATGATCACCATGTAAAATTGGTACATGACGACTGTAGAAAGGGTGCTCAGCTATAATTCCAGTTAGTTTATCACCAGTTGTTGTAGCAATTATTTGAGCATTTTCTATGGCATATCTTTTAAATGTTTGCTCAACTAGATTTTTAGCCAAGATAATATAAAAATCTCCAATTTTAATTAAGCTGTAGTTTAGTTGGTTGTTTACTGCAATTGCTTGGTTAGCAGGAAGTGTCCAAGGAGTAGTTGTCCAAATAATTGCAAAAGCATCATGATTTAGCGAATCTAAACCAAAAGCTTGTGCAAGTTTGTTTTTATCTTTGATTTTAAATTTGACATCGATAACAGGAGAAATCTTATCGGCATATTCAACCTCAGCCTCAGCAAGTGCTGAACTACAGTCAGTGCACCAATGCACAGGTTTAAATCCTTTGCTTAGATGACCATTATCAATAATCTTAGCTAATGTTCTAATCATATTAGCTTCATAATCAAAATTCATAGTTAGATATGGCTGTTCCCAGTCACCTAGAACACCAAGTCTCTTGAAATCTTTTTTTTGGATTTCTACTTGTTTTTTAGCATATTTGCGACATTTTTTTCTAAAAGCGTCCTCAGATATACCTTGACCAGCTTTTCCATGTTTTTTCTCAACTTGTAACTCAATTGGTAAGCCATGACAATCCCAAGTAGGAATATAAGGAGCATCATAACCACTTAGGGTCTTTGACTTGATAATTATATCTTTAAGGATTTTATTTACTGCATGGCCAACATGAATATTACCATTAGCATATGGGGGACCATCATGAAGAACAAATTTCTCACGTCCAGCAAAATGTTCTCTAATTTTTTTATAAATACCTTGCTTTTCCCATTTGTTAAAAATGATTGGTTCTTTATTAGCTAGGTTACCTTTCATCGAAAAAGATGTTTTTGGTAGATTTAAGGTGTCTTTATAGTCACTCATATGGGTTTATTCCTTAGATATTAAATAATAAGTTTATATTGAGAAATTTAAAATTACTTAAGGTCAAATTATAAAGTACAAAGTTGATTATGTTAATAGCCTATAATGTAGTTATTAATTTTTTTGCAGTTTGAATATCTTTGAATATTTGTGATTTTAATTCTTCAAAAGAATTAAACTTTATTTCTGTCCTGATAAAACTGACTATTTCTGTGGTTATATGTTTACCATAAATATCCCTATTAAAGTTAAAGATATGAGTCTCAAGAAGGTTATTCTTACCATCGATAGTTGGCCTAGTACCAGCATTAGTTACTCCATAGAAAATCTCATCATCGATAAAAATCCTAGTTAGATAAACTCCCTTGAGAGCCGAATTTTTAGGTAATTTCTGATTGGCGGTATTAAAGCCAATTTTTCTACCATTTTTTTTGCCATGTATGACACGTGAGTTAATTTTTAGTGATTCACCTAAGAGCTTGTTGGCTTCTGCCAAATCATGATTTGTAATAGCTTGGCGAATATCACTGCTACTGATACGGTGATTATCTAGATTTAAGGTAAAAACCTTATCAACACTAAAATCATGGGTTTGTGAGTATTGGTTTAGAAGTTCATAATCACCGCCACGGTTTTTGCCAAATTTAAAGTCATCACCAACAATTATATGTTTGGTATTTAGCTTCTTGACAAGAAATTCTTCGATAAATTCTTTTGCAGTAATATTTGCAAATTTTGTATTAAATTTTTGACAAATTATATACTCTACACCAAGTTTATGTAAGTTGATTACTTTGTTTCTAAAATCATATATTCTTAACGGAGCTCTTTCTTTTGAGAAAAACTCTTTAGGTAAAGGTTCAAAGAATAAAATGTAGGGTACTAGATTATTCTCTTTAGCTATAGTTAAGAGTTTTTTTACGATTGCTTGATGACCTAGATGGATGCCATCAAAAGAGCCAATAGCTATTGCTTTAGGTAAAGGATCTTTGGTTTTATTTAAGTTTGTAATAATTTTCATTATAATAAAGAAGGTTTAAAGCAAACTCATTTGAAAAGTAATAATAGCGTATAGTATTCATTTTTTATTGAAAAAAAGCAACTACTGATAGATACTTATTTGTTAGATGTTTTGTTATAGTGTAACGTAAAATTTTATAAGTGGTTTTGGTCATGGAAAGACGTGAAAAAAGAATAAGAAAGTTAAGAAATAAAAGCGGTAAAGTTTTTGCAATAGAAACCAATCTTACAGGTAGACAGCTCTTAAATAATAGAGTTTTAAATAAGGATGTTGCTTTTAGTCAAGAAGAAAGAATTGCTTTTGATCTTATAGGCTACCTACCAGAAAAAGTCGAAAGTCTCGAAGAGCAGGCTATTAGAGTAAGAAGACAGCTTGATTTGAAACCTAATTCTCTTGAAAAATATGTATTCTTAAATAGGCTTCATGACTTAAATACTACGCTATTTTACCACTTTGTGCGTGAGAATTTAGAAGAAATAATGCCGATTATATATACACCAACAGTAGGTGAGGCAGTTGAAAAGTATAGTAGCCAATTTAGAAAACAAAGTGGTTTATTTATCTCTATAAGTCATAAAAAACATATTGCTAGAATACTAGAGCGATATGAGTATAATAGTATTGACCTAGTACTTGTTACAGATGGTGAGGCAATTCTTGGGATTGGTGATCAAGGCATTGGTGGTATGAATATTAGTGTTGGTAAGATTATGGTCTACGTTGCTGCGAGTGGTATAGATCCAGCAAGGGTTTTACCCATACAGCTTGATATGGGTACAAATAACAATGTTTTATTAAGTGCCTCAGATTACTTAGGTATACGTTTACCAAGAGTCTCTGGTGAAACTTATGATGAGTTTATTGAAGAGTTTGTTACTCAAATTAAAGCTAGATTTCCAAATGTGTTTTTACACTGGGAGGATTTAGGTCGTGATAATGCTACGCGTATTCTAGAAAAATATAAAGATAAGCTATGTACATTTAATGATGATATTGAAGGTACAGGTATTGTTGCGGCAGCTAACTGTATAGCTGCTGTCAAAACAGCAAGCACCATAAGAATAAATGCAGGTGAAATAACCACTGAAGAAGCATTAAGCGGTATATGTGATATTAAAGTAGTTATTTTTGGTGCTGGTAGTGCCGGTTGTGGGATAGCTAGGCAGCTTGCTGATGTAATCGCTGACAGAGCTGGAGTGTCTATTGAGAAAGCTAGAAACAGTATTTATTTAGTAGATAGATATGGTCTAGTTTGTAATAGACTAAGAGCAAAAAAAATTACACCAGAGCAGAAGCTTTTTGTTAAAACTAGTGAAGAAATTGATAAGTGGAAAGTTGAAGGCTTTAATTATATTACGCTTGAAGAAACAGTTAAAAATACAAAATGTGCCATTTTAATTGGAACTTCTGGTCAGCCTGGGTCATTTACTAAAGAAATTATTAAAACTATGGCAAAAAATAATAATTACCCTATTATTATGCCTTTATCTAACCCTACATCTCTTTGTGAAGCATTACCTGAAGATATTATTAAATGGACAAATGGCAATGCACTAATTGCAGCGGGTAGCCCATTCCCTGATGTGACATATAATGGTCGTGAGTATCGTATTTCTCAAGGAAACAATGCCTTTATATTCCCAGGTTTAGGCTTGGGTTCTGTAGCTGTACATGCCCGAGTTCTTACAAAAGGTATGATTAGAGCAGCTTGCTATAGATTAAGTGATTTATCACTAATGGTAATCCATGAGGATATTACTCAACCATTACTAGCTAGGATAACAGATTTAGTTGACGTTACTAAAGAGATTACAAAAGCAGTAGCTAAGCAGGCGATTTTAGAAGGTGTACATGGCGTTGATATAGATCTAGAAGATCTAACCGGGATTGAGCTTGATGAAGAGATTGAGAGATTAATTAATTTATCATCATGGACACCAATATATGCACCATATATGCCAATCTAAATCAGTTTGTGCTTCTGAGACTTAGAAACAGTTTACACATATAGAATATTTAGTTATTATTTATCTTTTTAAAGGTGCAAAATTTATTGAACCCAAGCATATAATTGTGCTAAACTCGACGGGATTTTCTTCGATTTGCTGGTTTATTGTTATAGGGAAGTTTTACTATGGTGCGTAAATTAAAAAAAACCTGTTTGTTGGTTAGTAGCTTATTAGCTTGTAGTGGTTTAGCTTCTTCTGAAAATTCTCCTCAAGTTGTTTCACAAGGAGGTCCTCTTGGCGCTACCAGTATTGGTGATCAAACACTAGGTCAGCCAGATCCAAATGCTAGTGCAGTACCTTCAACAGCACAAGCTACAGGATCAAATCTAAATGATAGAGAACTTTTATTAAAGTTACAGCAACAAGTACAGCAACTTCAAGGACAGTTGCAGCATCTTAAAGCCCAGGGCAATATTGGTGGTGGATTAGAAAATACATCTAATGGTAGTTCACAGTTTACCACTTATAGTTCAAGGGTTGATGGTAATAAAAACCCTCGTACGCTTAGCGGAAATGGTGAAAGTAGAGATTTAAGTCAGGCTTTAATTGGTGGTGAGACTTCATCAGATATTATGGAGAATGTCAATGTGAGTAATTCAATCATCAATCTAGGTGATCAGGCATTAGGAGGTGTATTTAACCAAAAAGGTGGTATTGACGTAGGTGGAGCTCCGGCAATTACAACCCAAGGTCAGGTTACTTACTTAAGTTCATACTCTGGTAACAACAGTATCCCAATCGGGCAGATTTCTTCTAACCTTTTTGCTTCAACATTATTAGGTCAAAGAGAGAAATTTGATGATTATTCAGTATTCTTTGGTGGTTTTATTGAAGCAGATGCACAAGCATGGTTTGGTAGTAGCATAACTAGATCTGGAGCAAATTCTCATCCTGGTAATGGTCAAAATATATATTTGACTAGTGCTAACCTTTATTTCTTATCAAATTTAGGTCACTACGTAACAGCACAATTTGACTTTGACACTAACGAGTCAGGGCAGTTTAGTTTGGGTAACGCCTTTGTGATTTTTGGTAACTTAGATACTTCCCCATTCTTCGTAACTGCTGGTAGAAATAAACTTTCAGTCGGTACATATGGTGGTGGTGGTACCTGGACAAGTGGTATCACAAAATTCTTATCACCAGGTAACGTTACCAACTTATCTGTTGATTATAAAGACCAAGTTTGGAACGCCAATATTGCAGTATTTGGTTCAGATGACAAGCATGCAAATGTCTCAACTGGTTTATTCTATGCCGATAGTTGGACATCAAATTTGGCAGTTGGTTTTAACATTGGTTATGTCTTTAATATTGCAGGAGCTGATAATTTTTCGATAGCAAGCTCATTGAAAAATTTAAATCGTAGTGGTGATAATGTTGGTGCTTTAAACGTCGATGGTAACTTAACTTATGCAATTTGGGATGGGTTCTTAAACTTAGGTGCTGGTTGGGCAAGTACAACAAATAAAGAAGATTTTAATGGTAACGGAGGCAATGTATTAGCTGGTGCATGGTATGGAGCGGCCAACTATTCATTAGTGCTTGGTGGTAGAAATACTAACTTTAACGTTACGTATGGCCAATCATATAATGCTGCAGCCATTCCAATGGCGACAGCAAATGCCTCGCCAAATTTCGGTCAAACAGCAGCAGGTATTAAACAACAGCTTATTTTTTCGGCTCAACGTGCTTACTTTGATGATAATGTTTTGTTTGGCCCTGAATATGCGTATCAAAGACTGTATACTGGTGAGCATATGAATACAATTACGCTGGATATGTCTGTATACGTATAAAAAATATATCGTATGAATGTTTAAAAAAAGCTTTTAGTTGTTATTACATTATTATTTTTTTTAGACATTAATTATGCAACAACTAATCAAGCTAATGACTCTTCAAAATTAAATGCTACCGAAATTACTAAACTTGCTAATAAAATTAGGCTCTTACAAGCTCATATCGCTAAACTTGATAATCAAAGAATAACTGATGATACTGTTGTGGGACTGACTGGGTTCACAGCAAAAAGTCTCTAGTGATCAGTTTAATGATTTCGACAAAAGCACGAAAGTTAGATAATAATATTTACAGCAACAAGTAACTTTAAGCTCGCCTGATAGTGATAGAGAGGTCGATGTTGGTAATCAAGTTAAGATTACCACCCAAGGTGAGGTCTCATATGTTGGTTCATTCTCGAGTAATAATACGGTACTATTAAGCAGTTACCAAGTAACCTTTTTGCCTCAAGTATCCTAAGGCAGATAGCTTTCTTTGATAATTACTCAATTTTCTTAGGTGGATTTATTCAAGCTGATGTACAAATCTGGAACGGTACTGATATTACAACTATAAGTGGTGGAAATTTTCCAGGTACTGGCCTTAACTAGTGCAACGCTATACTTTTTGGCGAATCTTGGTCATTATGTCACAGCGAATTTGGATTTTGTTGCTAACCAGAATAATAATTATGATCTGCAGGATGAATTTGTAATTTTTTGGTAATCTTGATACAATACCAGTATTTGTATCTGTTGATAAATATAGTCCTTCAGTGAGCTCGTTTGGAGGTGGTGGCCCTTAGACAAGTGGTATCACTGCGAATATATTTAGACCACTTAAAGGGGGTTTACCAATGTAGTAATAAACTATCGTGGTGATACCTCAAATGCTAACTTTACTGTTTTTGATGCAAAAAAACATGTGACTTTCTCTGTAACGTATTTTGATGCTGTGAGTATTCGAAATATAGCCAAAGTAGATTTTAATTTGGGTTATATGCATGATATTCATGGTGCTAATAATGATTTAACTTTGTTGATAAGCATTTCAGAGAGTTTAATATCAATATAGCTATAAACTTTGAGAGTATTCCTTTCCTACCAGGAAATTTAAATATTCGTGCTGGCTGGATAACTACTACAACCCAAAGTACACAATTTAATGGTCGTAGTAATGCATTTGCAGGAGCTTTTACAGTACAAGTAGCATACACTTTTAGATTATTTGGCAGCGGTCAGAATATTAACGCTAGTTATGGCCACTCTTATAATGCCGATAACATTATCTACTGGAGGGCGCTTTTTTCTAGCAGCTTCAGGGATTAAAGATCAAATTCTAATATCTACTCAACGATCATTCTTTGATAACAATGTTCTTATTGGTCTAGAGTATTCATGGCAGAGCTTGTGCAATGGGCAGCGGATGAATACATTTACACTAGATCTTTCGGTTTATATCTAGGAGGAGTACTTAGATAGTCTATTTTAGTAACTAACTAATCACGAAGAGCAAGAAATTTACTAGGTAAATATTGTTTTGCGTAACAGCAACATAATTTTGCTATTACACTATATATTTGTGAATTAGCTCTCTGAGTGATAGTAAATACTTTAGAGTATGCCTGCAAATGCTTATTATAGTCTCTATATTCATCAGAAAACTTGTCTGCGAATATATTTATAATTATAAATCTGATATTAAATATACTTTTTAATCACTTATTGGTATTTGTATATTGATAATATTTCTTATAAGTTCAATAATTTAATTTATATTTTAGTAATTATTATTTTATTAATAATATTTATTAAAAATATAGATAAAGAAGGTAAAAATGAATAAAAAATAACATGATTAATTTTTATGACTGGTTCTATAAATGTAGGATTAGTTTATCTAGATAATAAGTTTAATTTCGTGGATAAAACCTCAGGAACAGTAACGAAGTTTAAATTCATCGAAATGATCTGATTATTAGTGATCAAAAGCTGATGAACTTAAATATCTAGATCAAGAGAGGTTACCGGTAATATTTTTAAATATAATTAACCAGCGGAGAGACATAAAATAGAGGTATTTAAAGATTTGACTTTTTTCCATATGCATTTTCAAATACTGATTTTACTTTTCATGTTGATAAAGAGGAAAGAGCTGCTTTAAATTCTTGCTCAAGGTAGCAATAATCATTGCAATAATTGGTGGTTTGAATAAAGATCAATGTTTTTTCTTTCAAAGAGGAAACAATACTAATAATGAAATCATAATGACTTCAAGTAATTGTATAAATAACTGGTAATTAAGAAGGTAAGTAAAAATGAAAAAATATTATTTTATTTAGTATGTTAGCAACTACTTCAACTATGTGTGCAACACAAGTTAGTGCTAAATTAAAAATCCAAAATAATTTTAATGCTGTGATGCATGTGAAAATGTCTAAAGAGCTTAGTTCTAAAGCAAAATTTGAGAAAAATGCTGCTTATGATATTCAACCAGATAAAGCACAAAAAATTACTGTTTTGATAGATTATGGAGCTACTGGTGATTTTTATGTTGAAGTTGATGCTCAGTGTAAATTTAATGCAAGTGTTGATGCAGAGGTATGGGAACTTATAAGTTCTGGAGGCAAACATCTAGCTGACTTTAAAACAGAGGTGAGTTGTAATTTTGCAGCTAATGCAAGCGCTTTTGCGACTCTAGGCATATCTCAGTTAACATCTCTAGTAGCTAATGTATCTTTCACAAAGAGTGATGGATTGCACGAATGTAGTTTAAATAAAGATTACATAAATATTTATCTTAGATCATCAAATAAGGTGGTATAGATATCACGTACCAGATGTCTTAGGAGGTGCTCAGTATGGTTGTTATACAAGTGAAGATAATTCATTAGTAGTTGATAAGAATATTCTACCACCAACTCATGTTAAGCTTATCGTCCCATCTTCAAAGATGACATATTCTGTAACTCTAGATTCATAATTATTATTCTAAATTACAAATTATTTTTTACCTTAAGTGATTTGCTTTATAAAAATTCTGAAATAGAGTAAGATTATCGGTAAATTATAAAATTATCGAGTAACAATGTCTTTTTTAGTTGCAATTGTGGGTAGAGCCAATGTTGGTAAATCTACTCTTTTTAATGTTTTGACAAACTCGCGTGATGCCTTAGTCTTTGATTTTGAAGGTGTAACGCGTGATCGTCAATATGGGCAAGCAAAATACGATGATTTGGATTATCTAGTAGTTGATACTGGTGGTATCTCAGATAAAGATGTAGGCTTTGATGAGTTTATAGCTAAACAATCACAAGTAACTATAGATGAGGCAAATATAGTTTTCTTTGTAGTTGATGGTAAGGCTGGATTGACAGCTGGAGATGAGTATGTTGCTGATCTTTTACGCCAGAAAGATAAGAAAGTAGTAGTTGTGGTAAACAAGGTTGATGGTACCGAAGAAGAAGCAGCAATGGCTGAGTTTTATAGTTTTGGCTTTGATAAAGTATTTGCAATATCTGCAGCACATCGTAGAAACACACAAAAGCTAGTTGATAAGTTTCTGAAAAAACCATTAAACGAATACTATCAAGATTATACTCAAACACAAGAGCATAAAGAACAACAACGTCATGGTGTCCATTTTTCATTAATTGGTAGACCTAATGTTGGTAAATCGATACTTACAAACAGAATGCTTGGTGAAGATAGAGTCGTGGTATTTGATATGCCAGGCACTACAATTGACAGTGTCAGTATTCCGTTTGAGCGCCATGGTCAGAAGTATACTATAGTTGATACAGCTGGTGTGCGCAAAAGAGGCAAGGTAAAACAAACTTTAGAGAAGTTTTCGGTAATAAAAACATTACAAACAATACAAGATTCAAATGTTGTAGTCGCAGTAGTTGATGCAAGACAGAGTATTTCAGATCAAGACCTAAGTCTGATACATTTTGCTATCAAAAATGGTAGAGCATTAGTTTTAGCTGTAAATAAATGGGATGGTATGACAGAAGAGGATCGTACTCAGGTTAAACAAGACCTTAAAAGAAAGCTTTTTTTCCTACAGGATTATGTTGATATACACTTTATCTCAGCATTACATGGTACTAATGTTGGTCATATTTTTGAGTCAATAGACACGGCCTATACTTGTGCAAATAAAAAAATAACTACAGCTGATGCTACGCGTTTAATGCAGCTTGCAGTAGAGGCGCATTCACCACCAATCGTAGGTAAGTTTAGAATTAAACTTAAGTATGCTCATGTTGGAGGCCACAATCCACCAGTTATTGTGATACATGGTAACCAAGTAAGTAGATTACCAAACTCATATAAAAGATATTTAGAAAATTTCTTTAGAGAAGCTTTAGATTTCTGTGGTACTCCAATAGTGTTTGAGTTTAAGCAGTCAGAAAACCCTTTTGCAGATAGAAAAAATAAGAGATCAAAAGATGAAGGCAGTAAGAGTAAAAAAAATAAGTAAGATTGCTGATGAAATAACCATTAATATTAGTGGTGCAAAAAATGCTTTGTTACATTTAATTTTTGGAAGCTTAATTCCAGATACTAAAACAAAATTTACTAATGTTCCAACGACTCTTTTAGACTATAAAGGTGCTAAAGAGATCTTAGAAAGTGTCGGTGCTCAAGTCATCGAAAAGGGTGAGAATGTAACTATTGATACAACTAGCATTTCAAATGAAACTTTAGAGCTATGTGGAAAGATGACATCTAAAACACGCTGTTCTTTGATGCTTTTAGGCTCATTACTTAAAAAAAAAGGTCGTGTTAAGATTGGTTTTCCTGGAGGTTGTAGTTTCAGTGAAAAAAGGCCTTTTGATATTCATCTAAATGGCTTAGAAGCGTTGGGAGCTGAAGTCAAATTGATTGATGATCATATAGAAGTTATTTACAAAGAAGAAAAAAACGCGGAGTTTAAGATGCCTTTTCCTTCAGTTGGTGCAACTATTAATTTGATAATGTATGCTGTGACTGGTAACTCTGAGGTTATACTTGAAAATGTTGCTTTAGAACCTGAGGTTGTTACATTAATAGACTATCTTAATCAATGTGGTGCAAATATTAATTTTGATACGGATAGCAGAAAAATAAAAATCTTAGGTGTCATGAGATTAAACGGCTGTGAGTTTGAAATTATTTTTGACCGTATTCAAGCTATGACTTATGCTGCTATGGCATATTTGCATAAAACAAATGTTACAATTACAAATATTAATACCCAAAATACATACAATATCAAAAAACCACTAGAAAAATTGGTCAATGCTGGAGCTAAATGGGAGTATGACCAAGTTAATCGTAGTATTAAGTTTTTTGGTAAGGATAGTCTTATCAAAGGTGTTGATATAATTGCCGCACCTTTTCCACATTTCCCTACTGATTTACAGCCAATATATGCAGTGATGTTATTTATGGCAAATAGCTCTAGTACTATTCAAGATACGGTTTACCCTGAGCGTATAAATTATGTTTATCAAATTCGTAAAATGGGTTTTAATATATCTATAGATAATACTCTTATAAAAATAAAGCCACTTGAAAATCTAGATGATATACGCCCAGCGGTGATGAGTGTCAAAGATCTGCGCGCTGGTATGGCATGCTTAATGGCAGGATCATTATTATATGAATTTTCGATTATTAATAATGCTCATCAGATATTTAGAGGGTATAATAATCTCATAGAAAATATGTCTCATTTTATGCAAATAGAGATTTTAAATGATAATGTTTAGGTAACTAATGTCAGAGTATATATCTTTAGAACAATATAATACATATCGTATTAGGTCTTTTGCTAAATATGTTTATTTTCCTACTAATAATCAAGAACTATTAGATATTATTAATAAGCATCAGAAATTATTTTTCCTTGGTAACGGTAGTAATGTCATTTTTTCTAAAGAGTATTATGATGATGTAGCATTTGTGATTTTCACTAAAAAATTCAACTCTTTAAATATTACTGATAATTATGTTAATGTCCAAGCTGGAGTATTATTACAGGATCTTGTATTAGCTACCTATAATGCTGGCTTAAGTGGTATTGAGACTTTTTATGATGTGCCAGCTAGTGTTGGTGGAGCATTGATTATGAACGCTGGTGCATATGGTGATGAGATATACACTTGTGTCAAAAGTGTCACAATACTTAACCTTAATACCAAACAGATAAAAAAATATTCAAAAAAAGATATTGAATATGGTTATAGATATTCGATTTTTAAGTATATGAAAGATATTTGTATTTTATCAGCGGAGTTTGAGTTTGAGCATAAATCAAAACAAGAGATAAAAGCAAAACTAGATGATATTTATTCATGCCGGTTATCTAATTTACCACAAAAACCTACGGCTGGAAGTGTTTTTAAGAGACCACAAGCAAATATGCCAGTAGGTGTTATGGTAGAGCAGCTAGGGCTAAAAGGTAAGCAAATTGGTGATGCGCAAATATCACCAAAGCACAGCGGCATTATCGTAAATAATGGTAATGCTAGCGGTCAGAACATCTTAGACCTTATTGAGTTTATAAAACAACAAATTTTGGAGCATTATAATACCGAGTTACATGAGGAGCAAATTGTTATTTAAATTGCTTTAGATAAAAGCTCTTTCTTATATGTATAATATCTACTATACTTTGCATAGGAAAAAATTTTTTGACAAATTATGAAAAAAAGTTTTATCATCTTTGATAATTGTTTCCTTATGTTGCAGTATTTCTATAGCTGATACAATTACTGTTAAGGCTCAACAGGTAGTCAATATTGGTAGTAAAGATAACCAACTGCGTCAGTATGCTTCTAAAACTTCTATAAATAGTGATTCTGCTTTGTTAACTCAAAGTCAAATTGCTAGTTTCTGTTATTAAACAAAGTGAAGCGCCTAAAGCAAATGATTATGGTGATACTTTGAGTAGTCTTGTTGACACTGGTGATGATGATTATGAAAAGCTTTTAGCTGAAGCTGAAGAGATCCTAAAAGATAATGCTCCATCAGAAACTAAAAAAAAGATAGATGCTTTCAATCTTGAACTTGCAACTAAAGCTAAACAGGAAAAACAAAAACTTAAAAAGCCAGCAGCGAGTGTCTTAACTGAGGCGCGTAATATGATTAAAGAAAATCATAATATTGATCAAGATTTTAAAAAATCGCAAAGTTATTATAAAGCTAAGTCCACTAAAGATTATATTGATGAGAATATTAAAAAATATAATTACGAATATAAAGTAAAAAATTATAAAAATCTTTTAGATAATGTTAGTGCCCCTGAAGAAATAGATAAAACATTTGAGCAAATAGATAACGATGAAAATAGCCAGGGTTTTAAGTATAAACTATCTGATGGTTATCCTATCGAACAAATTACTACTGTAGGGTTGCTAAGTGGTGAACAGCAGCGTTTTAAAAAATGTTTGATTATGAAAACCTATGGAGGTGGTACATGGAGAACATATTGTCAGCCACTGAAAAAACCGACAAAATGTTCTGATTATGATTGGCAGCAGTTATCTACTATGCCTGTCATGTATTGCTAAGAGATTTTTTCTTAAAATCAGTAATTTGTTTTTTTAGCTCTTCTAAGCTTATTCTATTTGAGTTTACTTGAGATTTTAGAGTGTTATCTTGAGACTTGCGTATGGCATAACCGTATAATGCTTCTATTTCTAACTGTAAATTTTGTTTAAATTTCTTAATAAAACTATACCACATACTTTTACCAGTTAAGCCACATTGCATATTTGTATCAGCTAGTGGTTCATTTAGATGTCTTATATCATCAAAAAGAATATTTATATTCTCATAAGTAAATGTGATAAGATCTGACTCAATAGCAAGGCTTTTATATTGGCTAGCTTGTAGCATATTTCCCCAAGTTAGAAGATCAATCATGCTATTGGTATGCTTGTGATTACTGACACATGCAAAAGCTTCTTTCAGTGTCGCAAATGATTTATCGCCAAAAGTTGAAAAGAGTAAAATACCATCATCATCATTAATCAGCTGATAATATTTATCTAGCTCTTGAGATAAATTATCTGTTAAGTGAATAATAGAGTTTGAGAAAATAATATCAAATTGTTGCTTAAAGTTTTGATTGGTGTGAATATCAGCGTTAGGAAATCGTTTGTATAATTTCTCAAAATAATCATTATCACTATAACCAGTGACTAAGATATCTTTAGGATCTAGCTTTATAAATTCCAAACGCTTGAGTAGTCTTTGGGCAATTTCATTTTTTATAAAAGATTGAGAATATAGTTTTCTCTTTGATAGTCTATTAAGAAAAAGATTATAATTGAACATATAAAAACTTCTTTTATAATTAATTATGAAAATTATAACAAAAACCATGAAAATATTATCTAATCAAAACTGCCTATTTTATGTAAATAATCTACTAATGATAATATTTGTAATTGTTGTTTTGAGAGTTTATTACAACAACTATAATTTTCAAAAACAACAAATAGAGCTTAATTCAAGATTTGATTATTTTTATTTACTTAAATATTTTTCAGAAGTTAGGTTCTTGCTGCAGAGATTTAAGTTTAATAAAGATTTGTTAGCTGGTTAGATTTTTTCTAAATTGATTAGGCATTGGTGGGATGATGATATGGCCCAGCAGCATTTCAAAAATGTAGATGCTATTGGAGCAATACCAATACATAGGCTTAGATATCTATACCGTGGCTTTAATCAAGCTGAAGTGTTAGCTAAATCACTATCAGAATATACTGATATTAAACCAGCTTTTGAGAATTATGTGAGAATCAAGTATACAAAATCCCAAGCTAAATCATTGAAGCAAAAAAGAGCTTTACAGATAAAAGTGGTATTTGTGCTTAACTAAACCAATTATAGCAAAGCATTTACTTGTATTTGATGATGTCTTAACTACTGGCTTATACACTTAATGAGTTTATTGAAACTATTTCAAAAAAGAAGTAAAATTCAAAAAATATCTATAATCACACTAGTAAGACCTGGATAGTCTAATTATAACTAAATGTTATTAATAACATAAAAATTATATATTTAAATTTAAGGAAATGTTTTGTAATAATAATCACATAAAGATTACAAAGATTTATAGAGTAGGTGACTAAAATAAGAAAAATAATATTATCAGTAGTGTGTTTATTAGTTTATCAACTATGAGTTTTGCATAAGGTTTACATTAAGTAAATAGTTTTTCAAATAACTCTTTCCCACCGCCAGTTCTGAGTTTAGCAATCTAGTTTAAGAATTTTGGTTTTTAAATTGATTATTCAGGAAGTTTAGATTTGATTCTACCAGCTAAGATATGAGCGTGAATATGAAAAACCATCTGTCCCCCTTCTTTACCAGTATTAAATACAGTCTTAAAACCGTTTAATCCTATTAGCTTAGCAACTTTGGGAATACTAAGCATAAATTTACCCATAAGCTCTTGATCTTGTTCGTTTATATCATTTAAGCTAGCGATGTGTCTTTTAGGGATAACAAGGACATGCACATCAGCAGCTGGGTTGATATCATGAAAAGCAAAGACGTTTTCACCTTCATAAACTTTTTTAGATGGTATTTCACCATTAATAATTTTGCAAAAAATACAATCTGACACCTATTTCTCCTTCTTAAAACTATAGTAAATCAAGCATACAACTCCGAGAACTATAAAACTAGTATTATGATTACTAATAAAGTTTTGTAGTTTAATTAGTGGAGTTATATCTTTATTCAAAGTATATATTACTCCGACGGTTGTTAAAGCTATCCCACAACTTAAAGCAAATCGATATTTTTTCTTAGGCTCTTTTAAGTCATTAATTTGCGCAGATGAAGTAGCATTTTTTAGGTTGATTTGTGTCTGTTGTAATATATCAAAAACCATGCGTGGTAATTCTGGTAGTTTATCACTAACTCTAGGCATATTTTCCATTGAACGATAGTAGAAACCTCTTAGACCCATTTGCTCTTTCATCCATTTTTCTAGGATTGGTCGAGACGTTTCCCAAATATTTAATTCAGGATGAAGTTTTTGTCCAAGACCCTCAACATGAAAAAGAGTTTTTTGTAACAGTGTAAGTTGAGGTTGGATGTTCATATTGAAACGACGAGCTACTATAAAAAGTTGCATCAGAGTATAGCCTAGTGATATCTCTTTCATAGGCTTTTCGAAGATTGGCTCACACACTGTTCTAATCGCTGATTCAAGTACATCAACACGCGTATCACTTGGAACCCAGCCAGATTCTATATGTAGCTCAGCAACTTTACGATAGTCTCGTTTTAAAAAAGCCGAGAAGTTACCTGCAAGGTAGCGCTGATCATCACGATTAAGAGTACCAACGATACCAAAATCTATTGAAATATATTTTGGATCAGTTGGATTAGACACATCGATAAACATATTACCAGGGTGCATATCAGCATGGAAAAAACAGTCATCAAATACTTGTGAATAAAAAATTTCTACACCCCGCTGTGCTAGTAGACGACGATCGACACCTAAGGCATCTAGGGTTTCTATATCAGAAACTCTTATGCCACCAACTCTCTCCATTACCATCACAGTAGAACTAGTATATTCCCAATATATTTTAGGAACATAATGTATGGTTGAGTTTTCAAAATTTCTACGAATTTGAGAAGCATTTGCCGCTTCACGGACTAAATCAAGCTCATCAAAAAAGCTTTGATTTATCTCTTTGATAATCTCTACAGGCTTAAATCTTCGTATTACTTTGAGTTTACTAAGTAAAGTTGCAAATAGTAGCATCAAAGAAGTATCCAGTTTAAGAATTTTCTCAATTCCCGGACGCAGCACTTTCACTACCACTTTTTCATCATTCTGTAATACAGCAGCGTGCACTTGAGCTACAGATGCAGACGCCAATGTAGTGCTTTCAAAGCTTTTAAAAATCTCATTGATAGGTTTTTTTGCAGCTTTTTGAATTTGTTCAGCAGCTATTTTATTATCAAAAGGTGGGACATTATCTTGGAGTTTTGAAACTTCTTTTATCACATCTGGAGGTAGTAAATCAGCTCTAACTGATAACGCTTGTCCGAATTTGATAAAAATAGGTCCAAGTTTTTCTAAAGCTTCTCTAATACGCACACCATGTTCGAGCCTACTTATTCTTGGAGAATAGTAAAATGGATTCAGAAATAATAAAACTCTTAGAGTTTTTATTTTTGTCGCTCTAATTGGTTCATTGAGTAGACAATATTTATTTATAATATAAAAAATGTATATAAGCCTTAGAAATTTTTTAATCATTGTTTAAGCCTTGTAATAATTTTAGCTTTAACTCTATTCTATCAGTGGTCTGCTTTAGTTCTTGAACTTGGCGATAAAAGATATTAATTTCATTTTGAGATATCAGAGTCTTTTTCTCTTCTGTTAGGAAGTCTTTGATATCGACAATAGTCTCTTGTCGTGAGGTTTTAAAGTATTGTTTTGCTTTTTGAAAAGGTTTAGCAACAATTCCAGCAAATTCAGGACTGGTAAGTTCAGATATTTTGTAAACTAAATCAATATCAATAGCATTCAAAAATTTATTAAAAGCATTAAGATCTTTTAGGCTACCTTGATAATAAAGTTTTTCAGCTATTATTAACTCTTGTAGGTTTTTATTGAAAATAAGTTCTAAAATATAAGCTAAGTTACCTTTTAAAATGTTTTTAGTAGGCTCGTTGTTGGCATGTATTTTAGAATCTTCTACTTTAAGCGTAATCATTAAATCAATATCAACGATATTGACACTTAAAGTTTTACCATTTAGAGGTAATAGCAGAGCACTTACCTGAGGATCAAGTTTAGATAGAAGACCTAAGGTTGTATTTACTAGTTTTAGCATTTTAATATTTATATCCAATATGTAGTGCTACAATACCACCAGTCATGTTTTGATATTCGACATTATCAAATCCAGCGTCATACATTATCCGTTTTAGTGTTTGTTGATCAGGATGCTTACGGATTGACTCAGCTAGGTATTTGTAGCTTTCGGCATCTTGAGTAATAATTTTACCTAAAAATGGTAAAGCTTTGAAAGAGTATTCATCATAAACTTTAGAAAGCAAAGGTATGATAGGCTTAGAGAATTCTAGTACAAGTAAGCGACCACCAGGTTTTAGAACGCGGCACATTGATACTAGAGCTTTATATTTATCTGTAACATTTCTAAGCCCAAATGATATTGTAATACAATCAAAATAATTATCAGCGAAAGGTAGGCACTCAGCGTTAGCTTGGACATATTCAATATTGCCAATGCAACCCTTGTTAGTTAGCTTTTCCTTGCCTACTTCAAGCATTGAGGAGTTAATATCACTCAAGATTACTTTACCTTGTGAGCCAACCATTTGACAAAATTTATATGCTAAATCACCAGTACCACCAGCAAGATCTAAGACATTATCACCCTTACGAACATAAGATTTAGCAATAGTTTGTTTTTTCCAGATGCGATGAATTCCAAATGACATTAGGTCATTCATCAAGTCATATTTAGCTGCTACTGAATGGAATACTCCAGCTACTTTTTTTGTTTTTCTTCCCAAGGCACTTGTGTAAAGCCAAAATCTGTTGTTTTATTTTCTTTAGACATCTAAACTAGATTGTAATATTGAGATGTTATTTTATTATAGCAGAATATTAACTATTTGTATTGGCAAGATACCATTAAATATGGAGTATAACAATGTATATATTATCTGGAGATATTGGTGGGACTAACACTAGATTAGAAGTTTCTCTTTTAGAGAATGGTGTGACACAAAGTATAACAATAAGAAAGTATAAAGGAGCGAATTTCAATTGTTTATCTGATATCATCGATAAGTTTTTATCCGAGGTGGACTTGGTAGGTCAGATAGATTCTGTTTGTCTAGCTGTAGCTGGTTTTGTCTCTAACGGTGAGGTTGAGGTAACTAATCTACCATGGATGGTTTCTGAGCAATATATCTCAGAGGGTCTTGGTATAGACAAAATTAAGGTTAAAGTAATCAATGACTTTGAAGCAATTGGTTATGGTATAGAGTCTCTCGATAGAGAAAAAGATATCATCACAATCCAACAAGGTAAAAAAGATGATGACAACTTATGTGCTGTAGTTGGTGCTGGTACAGGTTTAGGAATGTGTTTAGTCAGCTATGATAAAGACAATAAACCAAGAGTTTACAAAACAGAGGGAGGACATGTTGATTTCTCACCTGTTGATGATGAGCAAGTTGAGTTATTTAAATTTATGCGTAAGACTTTTCATCGTATCTCTCCCGAGAGATACTGTAGTGGCTATGGTATTTATAATATCTATAAGTATGTAGTGCGTCATCCTTTATATGATCAACCTGAATGTATGGAGTTACGTAGAGCGCTATTTAGTGTTTCAGATTCCGATAAGGCAGCAGTAATTGTTAAGTATGCTATTGAACATAGAGAACCATCAGCATTGAGAACGATAGATATATTCTTAAGTATATATGGTTCAGTTGCTGGTAATTTAGCACTTACAAGTTTACCTTTTAGAGGTCTTTACATAGCCGGAGGTATTGCGCCAAGACTTATCAAACAAATAAAAGAGAGTAAATTCTTAGAGAAGTTTAGAGACAAAAGTAGAATGTCAAACATGATGAAAGACTTTCCAGTACATATAATTATGAATACGGATGTCGGTTTGATAGGTGCGCGTACTTATGCAGCTGGGTTAGTAAAGTAATTTAGTTGTTGCGGATATTTTTATTTTTTTTGATAGTACTTCGATAATTTTTTAATACCTAGTGCTGATAGATATATCGCTCCAAAGCTTGCGATAATAACATAAAAAATAGCGAATATCATAAAAATAGCTGATAGTATCGTAAGCTCACTAATACAAAATATCGTAAGTATAATTACTAAACAAATGCAGCCTAGTATATTTTTATATGAGCAGACTTTATTTTTTACTAAAGGGGTTTTAGTAATATTTAGAGTTTCTTCGCTCATCTTTTGCTTATGTTGTTGCCGTGCACTAATTATACATTTATGAAATATTGCTTTGCAAACTAAATGTTAAAATTATCTTTTAATATATTTGGATAGATAGATTGATTGTATTATCAGAAATATAAAAGTTATGCCTAAAAGACCAAAAAGTTTAAAATCCATCCAAATATCTGTAGAGAAGAAATATGCTACAAATAGATTAAGTGTACCTAGAACGGTAAAGTAAGCTCCCCACATATTATTGATTTCTTTCCATTTGTGTTGTTTTAGATCAATGGTATCTTTGAGAATTTTTTGCATAGGTGTTTCTTTCATTGTATAAGTAGTAATTATTAGACCAATACCCATTAACCAGTTAATTATACTTACTTTCCATTTTATGAGCTCTTCATTATGGAAATGTAAGGTAGCACCACCAAAAATAGCGACTAAAATGGCTATAAAAATTTGTGTTTTAGCAACTTTTCTGTGAACTATATATTCCCAAATAACTTGTGCTAGTGTTACTATGATTAGTGCTGCTGTCGCAAAAAAATATCATATATCTTATAAACCCCAAAAAATACAATTGCAGGAAGCAAATCATTAATCATTTTATTCATTTTTATTAATACTAAGTGTTGTATAATAATTTTAGAAGTATAACGGTTGTTGTAGAAATTATGAAGAGATTAGTCGAATTATATAGCTATGGTAATAATCTTTCTGAACTAAAAGAGCTTGCTAATATTTTAGATAATGATGGTGTTATAGCTATACCAACTGATTCAGGATATGCTTTAGCTTGTCGGATGAAATCAAAGAAAGGTATAGACAAAATTATCAAAATAAGAAATTTGGATAGTAGTCATAACTTTACGTTTTGTTGTAAAGATTTATCTGAGATATCAGAATATGCAAAAGTTGATAATAATGCCTATAGATTATTAAAAAGGTATACACCTGGTCCATATACTTTTATTTTAAATGCGACAAAAAAGTATCATCATTATTGGTTACTAAATCTAAGAATACTGTTGGTATTAGAGTTAGTGAGCATTATGTGCCACAAACAATATCTGCTAAAATTGGTGAACCGTTAGTTATCAGTAGCTTTATAATATCTGGTTATCAGCATGTTGTCACAGACTGTGCTGAGGTTGGTAGCCAAACAATGAATTATCTAGATGCTGTAGTTGAATCAGACTACTGTGGCTATGAGCCAACAACTGTTGTAGAGTTACTAGAATTACCATATCAAATTCTAAGACAGGGAGCTGGTGAAATAGATCTTTAGTTTTTTTAAAAAATCATATTAAAATTTAGATCTTTCTTTTATTGCGGATAAGCGTATAACTTAGTGAACCTAATAGGTAAATAATACCACTAAAAACAAATACTATAAGAAAATTATTATTTGTGACATCAAGAATAACTCCAGTGATTAATGGGGCTAAGCCAGCACCTATAAAATTGGCAAAATTTTGAGCACCACCAATGGTGCCTAGAAGCTGTGAAGGTGAGATATCTGTCGCAAGAGCCCATGTTGGTGAAATTCTTAGTCCAAGACAGAAAATAGTAACGCCAATTACACATACAATTACAAAAATATTATCTAATAAAAGGTATTGCTAATATTGATACAGAAGCCATGAGACACTCTATTATAATCGGAGTTAAGTGTGAGGTAATTGCAGAAAATCTTTTTTAAATCATTAAGTCTGAAATTATACCACCAAGCATTACTGAAGCAACACCAGAGATAAATGATGCTGGGTGGGCTATACTCATCTCGGATAAGCTTAAATTTTACCTTTATAAAATAAAAGGTAGCCAAGTCAGAAATAGCCAGTAAGCATAAGAAGAACAAAGATTGCCAATACATAAAAGTATTACATTTTTATTTTTAAGGGCATTTATTATTGATACTTTTTGAGTTCTTCTATAGCTTATGTTTGTTTCTATACGTTGTTTTTTATATATAAACCACCATATAACAGCAACAAATAAGCCAATCGTTCCAAGTGGAATAAACATTCTGCGCCAATTCATTAGTAACATTATACTTACTAAATAATATAAGAGCTAGAATATTAGTAATCCTCGGATCAAGAGCTACTATAGATGGTATAAGCCCGCGTTGTGAAGTTGGGAAGCGTTGTTGAATTATTACTTAGTAGCAACTATGAAAAAAGGTGCCTTGGCAACACCTAATAATAGCCTTGTGATGAGAATTGAATAAAAACCTACTACCAAGCCACCAAGCGCACATGCTAATGACCAGGTAATCATACTTATTAACATCACTTTATTCATACCAACCCGGTTAACTAGGTATCCAGCTGGTAGGCTAGCTAAAGCATATGGCTACATAAACTCCGAAAGTAATATACCTATTTCAATAGAACTAATGTTAAATGCTGCTGTAATCTCAGTATAGCAATATTTAGCGTCGAGCGATCAAGATAGTTTAATAATGCTAGAAAGAATAGCAATAAAATTACTAATATGTTGTAGTAAGTTTTTTCATTGTAGTTATTGTCTTACTTTACACGCATACCTGCTTGAGCTCCATGATGAGGTTCAAGTATATATATACCTTTATCATCACCTGCAGCTAAAACCATTCCTTCAGAGATACCAAACTTCATCTTTCTAGGCGCTAGGTTAGCTACCATTACAGTATGCTTGCCAATTAAATCTTCAGGTTTGTAAGCAGACTTTATACCAGCGAAAACTTGTTTTGTAACACCACCTAAGTCTAATATTAGCCTAAGTAGTTTATCTGCGCCTTCAACACCTGTTGCTTCAACTATCTTTACAACGCGTAAATCTACTTTCATAAAATCATCAAAACTACATTCTGCAGCGATATCTGGTTTAGGAGTTTGTTTTTGTTGTGGAATTTGCTCTTTTTCTAGCATTTTCTCTGTATCCTCTAAAATTTTATCGACTTTTTGTTTTTCTACACGAATTGCCAGAGGCTTAAATTTATTTATTTTATGATTTATTAAAAACTTTGGCGCATCACTCCAGTTTGCTAATTCTGTATTTAAAAATTTTTCTGCCTCAGCAATAATAGTAGGGATGATAGGTTTAAGATAAGTAGCTAAAACCTTAAACATATTTATGCCTTGTGAGCAAACTTGATGTACCTTTTGTTCTTGACTTTGTTCTTTTGCTAGTTGCCATGGTTTATGATAATCAATAAAATGATTTGCCTTGTCAGCAAGTGATATTATCAGTCTTACTGCAGTTGCAAATTCTCTTTTTTCAAAAGCTTGTGTAATGGTGTCATGATTTTTGGCAAATTCATGTTCTAACTCTTTGTCAAAAATTTCATCTGATAGAATACCATCAAATTTCTTATATATAAAACCTGCACAGCGACTAGCAATATTGACTATCTTGCCAATAATATCAGAATTTGATTTTGTAACAAACTCTTCTAAGTTTAAATCTATATCATCTATACGAGATGTTAGTCTAGATGCAAAGTAATATCTAAGGTAGCTAGGCTCTAAATTATTTAAGTAAGTTCTAGCTTGAATAAATGTGCCACGTGATTTAGACATTTTTTTACCATTAACGGTTAGAAAACCATTTGCAAACACACTAGTGGGAGTTTTATATCCTGTAGAAGCCAAAAGAGCTGGCCAAAATAGCGCATGGAAATATATTATATCTTTACCAATAAAATGATAAAGTTCATTATTACTATTATTATCACCCCAAAATTGATCAAAATCAACATTGTTGTTATTACAATAATCTCTAAAGCTTGCAATATAGCCAATAGGAGCATCTAACCAGACATAGAAAAATTTTTGCTCATTAGTATTAGGTATTGCAAAACCAAAGTATGGAGCATCGCGTGATATATCCCAGCTTTGTAAGCTCTGTTCGAACCATTCAGCTAATTTATTCGATACTTCAGGTTGTAGTAAAGTATTAGAGTCTATCCAATTTTTTATATCTTTTTCTAGAGTTGGTAAATCAAAGAAGTAATGTTCAGAGTTCTTTTGTATCGGAGCTTGACCAGAAATTACAGATCTTGGATTAATAAGCTCTGTAGGATCATAAGTTGCACCACAAACTTCACAGCTGTCACCATACTGATCTTCAGCTTTACATTTTGGACAAGTACCCTTGACAAATCTATCTGGCAAAAACATCTTTGCTTCAGGATCATAAGCTTGAGCTATCGCTTTTTTTGAGATAAGATTTTTATTGTTAAGCTTATTATATATATCTTCTACAATCTCTTTATTTAAGGCACTATGAGTAGAGTGATAGTTATCGAAATTAATTTCAAAATTAGCAAAATCTTGTTGGTGATTATTAGAGTATTTTGCAGCTAATTCTTCTGGAGTAATGCCAAGATTCTTAGCTTTGAGCATTATTGGCGTACCATGAGTGTCACTACCACAAACAAAAATACATTGATTTCCCTGTAGTTTTTGAAATCTAACCCAGATGTCCGATTGTATATAGCCGAGTATATGGCCTAAATGTAAGTCGCCATTAGCGTATGGCAGAGCATTAGTAACGAGTATCTTTCGCATTTTGGTTAATTAATAATAATCTAAAGTTATTAACAGTGATTTTGATATTATAAAGTGTTTTGACTATTTTGTTTAGCTAAATTACGTATTAATACTAATAAAATTGCAGACACAATACAAAAATAGTGTAATGTTCTCTTGACACTATATTTTATCTATATATAATAGGTTTTCACATGGTTTAGGAGAGGTGGCCGAGTGGCTGAAGGCGCTCCCCTGCTAAGGGAGTATAGGCGTTAAACCCTATCGAGAGTTCGAATCTCTTCCTCTCCGCCATTTTACGATTTTTAAATCGGGTGTTTAGCTCAGCTGGGAGAGCATCGCCCTTACAAGGCGAGGGTCGGGGGTTCGAACCCCTCAGCACCCACCACTTAAAATGGTAAGTATAATTTTTTATACTAGATTAAGATAAATTTTGTTAAATATGATTTAGTAGCTGAAATCTTTAGGTTTATAATTCATTTATTCAGAATCTTTATTTTTAATGTTTTCTTTTAAGAGCTCCACACATTAGTTTAAATAGATTTCTCCATGTTGGTATATTTGAATAAGCAGTCATATTTTCAGATAGCTAATCCATTACAAGATATATTTGTATTCATCATGTGTCCAGGAGATATGATATCATCATATATTAATTGGCTTCTCAATATTTTTATAACATAACAAGTTACCAAAGTTGCTATGCCCAGAAACCAAATTTTTATCGGAATTATCCCCACCCCGTGTTAAATTAAGGGTTTAAGAAAATAGAAAGTGGTATAGTATTTCTTGCTATTCCTCCATAGATCATATTAATTACAGCATTCTCTAAATCATTTTTGTGTTTTTTAATATCTTAATCAATGATAATATAGCTTCCTAATATACCTAAAAATTTTGTGTTGTAAAATGCTATAGCTTGTGCTAAGAATTCTTTTGTATCAGTTGTAATATCTAGAGGCACTTCATTTAGTACTTGGCAAAAAGCTTCATGTGTTACGCAGTAGTCATCAATAATAAGTATTAAATTCTCCACTTTTATATTTACCATTTTGAGGCTTAAGTATTTTGGCATCTGGGTAATTTTCTTTGAAACCTTGTATAATTTTGTCTGATCTTAGGTAGTAAGTTCCTGATGTGTATCAATTTAAAGAGCAGCTTTAAATGCTGAGATGAATTCTTCATGTTGAGCCCATTTTTAGAAATTATAATTGTTTGAGGGTGTCCGCACACTGCCCCACCATTTATCTTTGCTACCGTAGCAATTAGAACTTCTTGGTGTTTGATTTCTTTTTGTATCCACGGCCTAATTCCTGAGACAATAATGCAGGGATTATTTCCACCACATTCATATGCTAGTTCTGTATCTGTAGAATTTATGATAGCTTTAGCTATTTTAGAACTCCTTGTAAAATAAATTTTAGATAAACGTGTATCTTTAATTAATTCTTGACCTTACAAAAGCTTAAAGCTCCAATCTAAATCAGAGGCTTAAAAATTTTAATCCAAATTTACTTGATCTTTTCATTAAGGTGATGAGGTTTGCGTACAACAACATAGTTTTCTAGGAACAATACTTTATTTTGGAAGAGAAACTATAGTTACCAATTCCTAAGACCACTATTATTATTCTTATAGGCTTTTATATTGGGCTTACTTGTTTAGGTTTTCTTTTTACAGATAATATAATCTTTACGCGTTGCATAAATGATTTTATCTTTGGCTTTTTTAGGGAAAACATGGATATCGTAGAGATTATCTTTTATCTTACTTATAACTAAGAGGTTTAAGTGGCTCACCTTCTTTCTTTAAGTGATCTATACGGCCCCTTTTATACAGGCAATAAGTACATTAGTCAGAGGAGCAAATGTTGCCACTTTAGAGATTGGATTTAAGTATAAAGCTTCCTTATATAAGATTATTTTTCATCTTTGTATCTAATTTAGCAAGTTCATTAGCATATGTTTTGTGTTTTGTAAATTTATTTTGGTAGCTGACCTCTGTTTTCAACTAAAGTCTTATTCCAAGCATCTGCTTTTAATTAGCTAACAGCCTCTGAAGTTGATATTTTGCGGTTGTTTGTTTCATTGCTCAATCTTCTGATTTTTTACAAATAAGTCTAAATTATTTTGATATAATACAAAAGTAGTTACTAGTATCTCCACTCCTCCTTTCAAAAGTAAATATTTAATAGTAGTAGAATATCAGATGATAAAGTATCTAATAAACATAAAAGTGGTTAAATTGCTAGTAACTTTTTTATATTTAACACTAAACCTTAACAAAAATTAATTTTTTATTTATTTTATTTATATTTAGGTGATTGAGATGTTTGTTGTAAAAAAAAGAAGTGAAAAAGTTAAAAAATTTTGAAAAATGACTTGCGTTGTAGTGAGGTGAT
>LVCE01000003.1 GCA_002095075.2 Francisella endosymbiont of Ornithodoros moubata
AAAATCATTTCTACCAATATATTCAATCTCTCCGTTAGCTAACCATTTACAGATATCACCAGTTTTATATAAACGTGTATAGCCTTTAGCAATATCATTTCATACTAATGCTGATATTTTTTTGCGGGAGAAATATATAAATGAAAGCACCAAAAATGGAAATTTTTTCACTCAAAGGAAAATAATTAAAAACGACAACAATGATATTGAAAGAATCATCGTAATATCAATTGATGCTAATCAATTTAAAGATACTAATATGTATAACTATCTTATGGTTGAGAATTTAGACATTACATTTCAACAAATAATCAATGCTATAGATGCAAGCATATGTTGGAAAAATACCAAAGGTGAATATATAGGTATGAATCGATCTAATACAGAATTATTAAAGATTAGTAATATTAAAGATGTCTTTTATAAAACTGAACTTGAGCTTTTTAATAATAAAGATTTATTGGGAAAAATATATGGTTTAATGATTTGTAAGTTATTCAAAATGCAACTACTATTGAGTATGAAGAAAATTACCCAACAAAGAATAATGATATTGGGACTTATTTATCTAAAAAAACTTGTTTAAGAGATAAAAAAGGTAATGTAATTGGGCTAGTGGGGATATCAGTTGATATTACTAAGCAGAAAAAACTGCAATCTGAACTAGAAAAAAAGATATTGAATTAGAAAAAACAAAAAAATATAGAGTTGAGACAAAATGAATTTATATTTTACTCTATTAAAGTTTTAGAAATTAATTTATATATAGATATCAATAAGATGGTAATATATGTGGTATTAATGATTTAATTGTTTTCTTAATTAGTTTTGTTTTAGTACTAAATACAATAGTATTTGATCCTCAATCGATCAATATATAAAACTAAATCATCTAAGTCTATATCAATAATAACTTTTCCCATTTTTATATTTATTCAAACATTAAGTATATTATAATTATATGGGATAATAAAAAATGATTTTATTTTAGTAATTGGTTATTTACTCGCGCTTATAATTTGTTCTTAAGTATTAATATTAGCATTTAAATATGGAAGTAAAAGTGTAAATATAATAGTTTAGATTCTTAAAATTACATATATTCTAAAATAAAAAATCAATTCATATTTACTTATTAGTTTATCTAACCCAACAACTGTCATATATATTATAGTTATATATCCTAACAAAACACAAAATTAGCTCATTAGAATTTATTATATCCATAATCACATCAGTAGTATATTAGTAATAGATAATAGTTTGACAGTGGTTTGAGTTTATATTTATATAGGTGTTTGATTATAGTATTGAAAATATAAGCTTCAATCTTGAGACTCTAAAATAAGAGATTAACAAATGAATGAAGAAAAGATTTAATAATATATCAGCTTTAAAATGGTGCTTTAAAATTAAAAGTTGATTTCGAGAGTGAAATTATTTAGGCTAGTCAAAAAGATATAGCTAGTATTTTTGAAGTTGAAAGAAGTGTGGTTATAAGTATATAGAAATATATATTTAGATAATGAGACGGATAAAAACTCAAAATGTGCAAAAATTGCACAAGTCCAGAAAGAAGGTTCTAGAACGGCAAAACAAATATCGAAATATATAACCTTGGTATAGTTTAGCAGTTGGCTAGATGACAAAGTCATCTAAAGCTATTTACTTTAGAAAAGTGGGCAACACAAACTTTAAAACAGCACATAGCACAAGGTTATACAATTAATCAGTCAATAGTTGAAAAGATCCTAATCTTTTAAGTATCAAGTTCGCTATAAATTCATTCTTAGCTAGACTTTAAATTGTCAGCTTTTTTTGATCTGTTAAATTTTTTAACGCTGATATAAGTAATATATGGCTCAAAGTATTTCTTTAGGTCTTATAGTGTTGGTAAATATATAAGGAATTAATTATGAATAAGCAATTATATGGAGTTATAGCAATTTCAAGAAATGAAAAAAGATTGCCTATTAATCTAGAGCTTTTATTAAAAATACCTAGAGATATTAGAAATAAGCTTATATTTGAGACTAGTTATGGAGAATCTTTTTGAGGTTTCTGATGAGAATTGCTAGTTTAACAGCAGAAGTATTTTCACTCCAAGAAATATTAGAGAATACCGGAAATGTAATATTAATAGCTCCAACAACCAAAGATTTAGCTGAAATTAAATAAGGTAGTACAATTTGAAGTTGGACAGATTGTGTCAAAAACAAAGAAATAACACAGCTAGCTATTGATAAAAAATTAACGCTTATTTTTTTGAAGCAACGATTTCTTTTAATAAAAATAAAAACATAAATTAACAGATTTTTTGTCAAACTAATAAGTTAGCAGGTTATTGTGCTGTTTTACACGCTCTTTTAATTAAAAGATATTGATAAGAGATATGGTGATCAAAAGAAAATATTAATCATAGGTTTTGGATGGGTAAATCATTGAGCTATATATGTTTTACAGGTTATGGGATATAAAGATATAACTATATGCACACGTCGTAGTATTTGGGATATTATCAAATGCAATCAAAGTCTGTAAGTATATTATAGCGCCAAAAAATATATCTTATAGTAAGAGATTTATTGAATTACTTAATAAAAAGATCTTTCAAAATTAAACCCTAAATGTTTAATTATAAATATTAGCTGTAATGAAGTAATAGGATTCTTTTTTGCTAGACCAACTACATTTGATAATCCTATGTTTAAATTAGGTACCATAGATTATTATGGAGTTAATCACGCTTCAAACTACCTTTGGACAGCGCTACTTGGTCTATATCTAAGGTAATAAATGATTATACCTAATATTACTTTAACTAAAGAGAATAAAATTAAGGCTATGCCACAGATATAAACAAGTGTTTGATTAAGAATAAAAAGATAATTTTATTCCAAAACAGAGAAAAAGAGTATTCTTATAATTATAAATATTTATAAGAATAAATTAGATTTAATATTAATATAGCGGCTATTTTGCCTTTATTTTCTTCAGTTTCGATGCCTACTTTTTCACCTTCGCGTAAAGAGCTTAAACCAGCACTTTCTACCTCATTAATATGAACAAATACATCTTTACCACCATCTTGAGGTTGTATAAATCGGAATCCTTTAGTTGTATTAAAAAATTTAACAAATACCTTGTTTCATTATTTTATTTTCTTTTGTTTGTTGTTTTATATAAGTTAAATTACATTGGTCTTAGTTTTAAAATTTAATGATTTAATTATAAAGGAATAGAATATTGGAAATAAATTTCTGATATATTTAGTCTTGTAGTAGTCAAATAAAAGTTACAATATAAATAATTATTACTAATGATATAGTAAGAAAGCATTATTTGAAAGCTTTTTAGTGAAAATTAGGTATTTTAGTTAAATCAAAATCATTTTCATATTTATCTATATTTTTTATATATAATCATAAATCTTGAAAATCTAAACAACTTTCTATCATTGATGATTCTTTATCATCATTATAATCGTTGTCTGTCATATGATTAATTAGATTAATGAACTGCTCCATGATTTCCGTATTTAATATGCTCATCTCTGCTGCTTGGGTAAATACTTATTTTTTTGATTTTTTTATTTTCTTAACTAATCTAGCTATATCATCAAAAATAATTTCTAACATTTTATTGTTTTTAAAATCAATAATTTACTCTTTGGATTAATCATTAAAATACCATTATTAACTAATAAAAGGTCATTATACTCTTAAATAGGTCAATATTCTTAGTTACATACCAGATATTTGATAAATATAATATCTTTAATAGCTACTTTGTATTACTATTACTTAGGTGTAAATAAAATAAAGCCTCTAAATCTTCTTTAGATACTTCATTCTTTATTTTACTAATAATTATTTTAACCTAAAAAGGACTTAATTGTTCTTAATATTCTAAAATTAAGAGAGGATAATATGCCAAGAATAATAGTTGACCCCAAAAAGCCTTTTGATATTAGTCTAAGAAACTTTAAAAGAGCTTGCGAAAAAGCTGGTATTAAACAAGAACTTAGGGAAAGAAAAACTTTTATAAAGCCAACAGAGAAAAGAAAAATTGCTAAAAGGGCTGCTATCAGCAGAGCTAAAAAAACATTAAGAAAATCTTATTCTTATTAATTTTTTTTATTTTTGGATTTTTTAATAAGTGGGAATCCAAAGGTAATTATTGATTTGGTTGTATAATTATTAAGAATATTTATAACCTTGTATCATCAACTCATCTTCTAGAAGGAGTCATGAAACCTAAAATCACTTCTACAATCGTAGCATGAACTCCAGAAGTATCAAACAAACCCATATTATACATCCGATGATTTAGATTATGAATACAGCTCAAGTCATCAAATGAATTATTATTAATACTTCTATCGCTAGTATAATACCAACCAATATAAATGATGACTATAAAAAAGAGTTGCTACAAGTACTGAACATACATCATCGATAATTGCTAAAGAAATAAGAAAAATATGTAAGTTGTTATTAATTCTTGAACCTAATATTCCCAAAACTCCAACCATGAAAGCTATATCTGTCACCATTACAGTACCCAAGAGGATATTTCTGAACTACCTCGCAGTAGAGTAACAGAAGAAACTACTGATATTTCAATAGTTACAGAATATCTAAGATACTAAAGACTGTTGATTTAATCTAAAGGCAGATGCTAATCTTTCAACTTGAAATCACTCGCTATATTTATTCAGAAAAAGTGTTAGTTGGGATTTAAACACAGAATGGTTAGTAAGTATTGAATTATTTATTAGTAAAGTAAACTACTTGAATCTAAATTTTGGTACAATATTATCCATATTATTTTTTAAATAAAATTCTATGAAAAACTACCTAATACAAATTGAATATTTTGGTAAAAACTACTATGGTTGGCAAAGGCAGTCTCATTCACCAAGTATTCAATCAGAACTTGAAAAAGCACTGTCAAAAATAGCCAATCAAATCATAGAAGTCAATTGTGCAGGGCGTACAGATACAGGTGTGCATGCTACTTCACAGATAGTTAATTTTCATTCAGATGCAGATAGACCATTAAGTGCGTGGCAGCGTGGCGCAAATGCTTTGCTACCTCAAGATATTAAAATATTAGCAGTCAAAGAGGTTAATAATGATTTTAACTCAAGATTTACTGCTTTAAATAGAACATATAATTATCTTATCTATAATTCACCAATTAGCTCACCAATTTTTGCTGAGCATTGTTTATGGGAGAATAGAGAGCTTGATATAGACAAAATGAATCAAGCTTGTAAGTACTTATTAGGTGAGCAAGATTTTAGTTCTTTTAGGTCATCACAATGTCAGTCAAATACACCATTTAGAAATATCCAAAAAGCCGAGTTTATCAAGCAGGGTAGTTTTATTGTTTTTGAAGTTATTGGTAATGCTTTTTTACATCACATGATTAGAAACTTTATAGGCTCATTATTAAAAGTAGGTTTGGGTTTTAAATCTCCTGATTGGATTAAATCTGTATTAGAAGCCAGAGATAGAATACAAGCAGCAGAGACAGTTAAAGCACATGGTTTGTATTTTGTCGGTGTTCAATATCCAGAGTTTAGTTTCAAACACCAAATAATTAATTTGTTTTGTTAGATTTAATCTGATAATAATTACTAAATAGATATAAATTATTATAAATAAAAGGATAGTGATGAAAAACTATCTACAATGGCTGTAGTGTTTATTTCCACTGGGGGAATGATTGGTAGTGGTTGGCTATTTTCGCCATATTATGGTTTCCAAACAGCAGGTCAAGGAGTAATAATTTCTTGGTTTATTACAGCTTTGCTGACATTGCTTATAGCATTATGTTTTGCTGAAGTAGCCTCAATGCTACCTATAATTTCTGGAGCAATGAGATTTTTAAGTATTACTCATTCGCGTACATTAGGCTTTTTATTTGTTGCCTTAGGATGGATAGTTATCTTGTTTATTTACCATTAGAGGCGCAATCTGTAGTGCAGTATTTAGGCTTTTGGTTCCCAAATTTAGTTGTTTCAGATTCAACAGGAGTTTTTTATCGTATTATGGAGTTTTTGTCGCATTTTTAATCATGCTAAGTTTGACATACCTAAATACTTATCAGCTAAAAAATATTGCAAAGATAAATTCAATTGTGAGTATTTGGAAGATATTTTTGCCTATAGCTATTACCGTAGGGATGTTAGCATTCTATGGATCTTTTAAGAATTATCATGCTAATACCGCTCATATAAGTGTAAATTTCGAGCATATTTTATTAGCTGTGACAGGTTCGGGCTTAGCTTTTGCATTTTCAGGATTCCAAAATGGTCTAATAGTTGCAAACTCTGCTAAGAATCCTAAACTAGCAATCCCACTATCTTTGATAGCTCCAGTTGTTGTCGACTTAACAATGTATATATCTTTATCGTTGTTGTTTATGTTTTGTGTTCCTGAATCAGTCAATGGTTTCAATGCTGGAGTAGCTCCACTTTTAGGTTTACTAAGTTTATTTAGCTTGCATATTATCTATACTATACTCTTTATCGATGCAATCGTAGCACCTCTTGGTACAGGTAACGTTTATACAGCTGTTACTGGTAGGGTTTTGCAGGCATTTGGCTTAGAGTTTTTCAAAAAATCAGTTCTAACAAGATTAAATAAAAAATCGTGTGCCAATCTATTGTATTTGGATTAACTTTTTTGTTGGTTTAGTTTTTTTGTTTCAATTTCCAACTTGGACATCTTTGGTAAATTTCTTATCATCTTTAGTTTTATTTAGCTGTTTATCAGGTCCTGTAGTGCTGATTATATTGAGAGATAAGTTTTCACATATTTAGAGAAAGTTTAAGCTTCCTTATTACCAGCTATTTGGTTATTTAGGTTTTATATCTTGTTCATATTTTATGTATTGGTCAGGAACTTTTAATTTATTATGTTTAGTAATCCTAGTAGCCCTTGCATGTTTACTATATTGGTTTGTTTTTATGCGCAAACATTTTATTCAAGTGCTTAAACAAACATGGTTTGTTTGTGCTTATATTATATGTTTGTGGGCTATTTCATATATCCATGAATTAAACTTAGTAACTTTTCCTTATGATAATTTATTAATTACAATTGGGAAGTGTGTTATTTTTCTCAAAATATTTATTATTACCCAAGCTTCTACTAAAGATATTAAAGAAAATATTAAAGATGTTCTCTTAGAAGTAGAAAATCTTAAAAATACTTAATATTATTTTTATCATTAAAAGCTAATTACAATCAACTTCATTTAGGTTAAAATACCCCTTTAAGAAAATCTTTATTTTTATAAAAATGACAGATATACATAATCATAAGATTTTGATTTTAGATTTTGGTTCACAGTATACCCAGCTTATTGCTCGTAGAGTAAGAGAAGTAGGTGTTTTTTGTGAAATTTTTCCTTATAATGTAACAGCTGATTTTATTAAAGATTATCAAGCAAAAGGCATAATTCTATCAGGTGGTCCTGAGTCAGTTTATGATTCTGATGTCAAAGCTCCTGAGATAGTTTTTGCGCTTGGAGTTCCTGTTTTAGGTATTTGCTACGGAATGCAAACAATGGTAATGCAGCATGGTGGTGCAGTAAAAAGAGCTGATCAAAGTGAGTTTGGTAGGGCAATTATAAATATCCTAAATTCAACAAATAACATATTTTCAAATATGAAGCATGAACAGCTAGTTTGGATGAGTCATAGTGATAAAGTCACTCAAACTGGTGAGCACTTTGAGATAATTGCATCTTCGACAAATGCTCCAGTAGCAGCAGTTGCACATAAGACTAAGTCTTTTTTCGGTGTACAGTTTCACCCAGAGACAACTCATACAGAGAATGGTAAGCAAATTATTGAGAACTTTATCGTTAATATCTGTGGTTGTGATATTCTGTGGAATATCGAAAACATTATCGAAAATGATATAAAAGAAATTAAGCAAAAAGTTGGTAGTGATAAAGTAATTTTAGGCCTATCTGGTGGTGTTGACTCTTCTGTAGTGGCAGCAATATTACATGAAGCTATCGGAGATCAGTTAACTTGTATATTTGTAGATACTGGTTTACTACGCCTTAATGAAGGTGATCAGGTTATGCAAGTATTTGCAAAGCGTATGGATATTAATGTTATTCGTATAAATGCAAAAAATAGATTCTTAGATGCTCTAAGAGGTATCTGTGATCCAGAACAAAAGCGTAAAATTATAGGTAAGCTGTTTGTTGATATTTTTGATGAAGAGGCAGCTAAGATAGAGAATGCTAAATGGCTTGCCCAAGGTACTATCTACAGTGATGTAATTGAATCAGCTGGTAATAACCAATCTAAAGCACATGTGATTAAATCTCATCATAATGTTGGTGGCTTACCAAAAGAGATGAAACTTAAACTTTTAGAGCCATTAAGAGAACTTTTTAAAGATGAAGTTCGTAAATTAGGTTTAGGTTTAGGATTACCTTATAATATGCTTTATAGACACCCATTTCCTGGTCCTGGTTTAGGTGTGCGTATATTGGGTGAAATCAAGAAAGAGTATGTAAAAACGTTACAAAAGGCTGATGCTATATTTACAGAAGAGCTTTATAAACATAATTTATACCACTATATTTCACAAGCTTTTGGAGTATTTTTTCCTGTTAAATCGGTAGGTGTAGTTGGCGATCAGCGTAGATATGAGTATGTAGTAGCTCTAAGAGCTGTAGTAAGTATTGATTTTATGACGGCAACATGGGCTAACCTGCCTTATGATTTTCTATCACTAGTTTCAAATAGAATTGTAAATGAAGTAAAACAAGTATCAAGAGTTGTATATGATGTGACAGGAAAGCCACCTGGAACAATTGAATGGGAATAACGCATTTCTATGCTATAACATAAATGTTTAATTATAAAAGTATTTTATATACCTTTGAGTTAGATGAAGATTTTAAGCTATGTCAAAATATACTATTTTAGATAAAATAAATGCCCCATCTGATCTTAAGCTAATTCCTGAGAGTCAGCTCAAAATTTTATCATCAGAGCTAAGAGCTTTCTTAGTAGATACTTTAGATGTAAGTGGCGGGCATTTTGCAAGTAGTCTTGGTGCTACAGAGTTAACTGTTGCTTTACATTATGTTTATAATGCTCCATATGATAATATCGTATGGGATGTAGGGCATCAGACATATATTCATAAAATTCTCACTGGTAGAAAAGATAAACTTATCACGATTAAAAAAGATGGTGGAATTTCAGGCTTTCCTAAACGTAGTGAGAGTGAATATGACACATTTGGAGTTGGGCATTCAAGTACCTCTATAAGTGCCGCTTTAGGTATGGCTATAGGTGACAGATTACAAGGTAAATTCTCTAATACCGTAGCAATAATCGGTGATGGTGCTATAACTGGTGGTATGGCTTTTGAAGCTTTAAACCATGCTGGCGGTATCAAGGAAGATATTCTTGTTATCCTTAATGATAATGAGATGTCGATTTCTGATAATGTTGGTGGACTTTCGGCACATTTCAGTAAAATTATTTCTGGTGGTTTTTATAATTCTATACGTGAAAAAGGTAAGGAAGTATTAAAAAATATTCCGCCAATATTTGAGTTTGTCAAAAAGATTGAAACTCAAACCAAAGGTATGTTTGTACCAGCAAATTTCTTTGAAGATTTAGGTTTTTATTATGTTGGTCCTATCGATGGTCATGATGTTACAGAATTGGTCAAAACTTTAAGAATACTAAAAGATCACAAGGGTCCAAAACTTTTACATGTGATTACTAAAAAAGGTAAAGGCTATACAAAAGCTGAATCGGACCCGATTAAATTTCATCATGTTGCGCCAAGTTTTCATAGCGGTGAGAATATAACTACCAAAGTTTCTAAACCAACTTATTCAAATATTTTTGGTAATTGGATTTGTCAGAAAGCTGTCAAAGATAAGCGTTTAGTTGGAATAACACCAGCAATGAAAGAGGGCTCTGATTTAATTAAATTTTCACAACAATATCCGCATAGATATTTTGATGTGGCAATCGCTGAGCAGCATGCTGTTACATTTGCTGGTGGCTTGGCTTGTCAAGGGCTAAAACCAGTCGTAGCAATATACTCAACATTCCTACAGCGAGCTTATGATCAGGTAATACATGATATAGCTCTACAAAATTTAGATGTACTATATGCGATTGATAGAGCAGGTCTAGTTGGTGCTGATGGTGCGACTCATGATGGTAGCTTTGATTTATCATTTATGCGCTGTATCCCTAATCATGTAATTATGACACCAAGTGATGAGAACGAAGCTTATCATATGCTGGAGCTTGGTTATGAATATAATGGTCCAGCTGTGGTGCGTTATCCGCGTGGTGCTGGTATTGGTGCTGAAATTACTGATAAATTAGACCTACAAATAGGTAAAGCGAAAATGATAAAACAAGGTTCAAAAATAGCAATTTTAAATTTTGGAACATTATTACCTATAGCCAAACAACTAGCTGAGAAATATCATGCTACAGTTATAGATATGCGTTTTGTCAAACCACTTGATGAAACTATGCTTAATAAAGTATCTCAAACTCACGAGATAATATTAACTTTAGAAGAAAATTGTATTGCTGGTGGGGCAGGCTCTGCTGTTAATGAATATTTTGTAGCCAAAGATCTTAGCAAAAAAATAACTGTTAGAAATTTTGGTCTTCAAGATAAATTTCTCAATCATGGCACAAAAGATTTATTATTAGCTCAAAGTAATCTTTGTGTTGAAAAGATATCTCAAGAGTTAGATAAACTATTAAAATAGTTTATAAAAGCTTAATTATTTGCTTAAGCTATTCAAAACTAAGATTATATCAATAATTATGTTTTAAGAATTTTGATAATATTAATAGTTAATGCTAAATAAACCTCAAAGCGAAACTATTGTAGCTTTTGGTTATAGTTTTACAGCACCAGGATATGGGATGTGGAAAAAAAGACAACTATCCATCATAGCTTGCTGAAATGCTCAATCAGCCAGTTATAAATATGGGTACATCTGGTGAAACCACTCGACAAGTGTTACAATAATTAATAAAGTAACTAAAAATACTAAGATAGTTCTTATTACCCTTGGTGGGAATGATCTTAAAAAGAAAATTCTTGCAGGTAAAGCTTTTGATAATTTAAAACAGATAACCATATATTCCAAGCAATGGCTGGGGTATTTATTCCGTATTATAAAAATGATTATGCTCTAACTCAAAAATAATAAAGGTACTATTATATATCTTTGTTTAAGTTTGAAATCCCTTCTTTTTGGTAAACATGATATACATCTAGGCTAAGCTTTCTTCTAATATAAGGTAAAGAAAAATAGCCACGAATATATTTTTTATCATTTTTATCTTCATCATAAACTATGATATGGTTATATTCCGAATTAATTAGCGTATTTAATATATGACCTATTTTTGAATTTTCAATAATTGAGTATGAAACGACATTAGCCATAGCTATTGGTAACATAATATCATTTGCTGTCAGATCTGTAGGTTTGACGCCAGAACTTCTAGCTCTTTCCTGTAATCTTTGACTTTCTATATAATGTAAAGCTATGCTTCCAATGACTTTATCTTCTCCATCAGTTACAAGAATAAAATCTTTATGATTATCTATCAATTTGGTTTTTATGTCTTTTAAATTTACATCTGCTTTAACGACTAGAGCATCATGTTCTTTAAAGTCACGAAACACCTCTAAAGCTGGACTATCTAAATATAAAAGATGATTAATGTCATCTCTTAGGTAACTGACCGATTTAGCATCTGTAAAGTGAGAAAGTTCTATCTTTTTAAAGTCTTTTAAATCCACAGTAATTATCTCCACGTAATATCGAGTTGATAATTAGATTTTAGACAAAATATTTATCTTTTTCAAAGCTTATCATATATTATTTGTTAGATGATGAGATTTAGTTTATAAACTATGGCAAATTATTTAGTTACAGGCGGTTCAAATGGTATAGGTAAGGCAGTTATCGAACTACTTTTACAAGATGAAATTAATAGTGTTATTAATATAGATATACAAGAAAGTTTTATTACTAAAAACCTAAGATTTATCAGAGTTGATTTGACTAAACAACAAGATATTTCTAAAGCTTTAGATCTTATTAAAGATGTTAGCTTTGACGGGATTTTCTTAAATGCGGCGATTTTGATAAAAGGTTCTATCTTTGATATAGATATTAAAAGTATCAAAAAGGTATTAGATTTGAATGTCTGGTCAAGTATTTATCTTATCAAAGGTTTAGAAAATAATCTCAAAACAGGTGCCTCAATAGTATTTAACGGCTCTGATCAATGCTTTATTGCCAAACCAAATAGTTTTGCATATACCTTAAGTAAGGGGGCTATTGCACAAATGACTAAATCATTGGCTTTAGATTTAGCCAAATATCAGATTAGAGTTAATACAGTTTGTCCTGGTACTGTTGATACAGATTTGTATCGAAATTTGATACAAAAATATGCAAATAATGTTGGAATATCCTTTGATGAAGCGCAAAAGCAGGAAGAAAAAGAATTTCCTTTAAATAGAATTGCGCAGCCTCAAGAAATTGCTGAATTAGTAATTTTTTTACTTAGTGATAAAAGTAAGTTTATGACTGGTGGTTTAATTCCTATAGATGGTGGTTATACAGCACAATAGTATTGTCAATATAGAAGATAAAAATGTTATAATTCCTACTAAATTTTGTTTTAAAACTAAAGTATGATCGAAACAGATAGAATAATCTCAGCTAATACAGCTCAAACTAATGATGAAAATATTATAGATAGAGCTATCAGACCAAAGACTTTGGCAGAATATGAGGGACAACCAGCTGTACGTGAACAAATGGAAATTTTTATTCAAGCAGCAAAAGCACGTAATGATGCTCTTGATCACACACTTATATTTGGACCTCCTGGTTTAGGTAAAACAACTTTATCAAATATCATTGCTAATGAAATGGGTGTTGAACTCAAACAAACAAGTGGCCCTGTTCTAGAAAAAGCAGGTGATTTAGCAGCACTTTTGACTAATCTTGAAGAGAATGATATCTTATTTATTGATGAAATTCATCGTTTAAGTCCAGTTGTAGAAGAGATTCTATATCCTGCTATGGAGGATTATCAGCTTGATATAATGATAGGTGAAGGCCCAGCTGCGAGATCTATAAAAATTGATTTACCGCCATTTACACTCGTTGGAGCAACTACAAGAGCAGGGCTTTTAACTTCACCATTACGCGATAGATTTGGAATTATTCAGCGCCTAGAGTTTTATTCGATAGAAGATCTGTCGAAAATTGTTTATCGTTCAGCAAAGTTGTTAGATTTAGATATCACTGCTGATGGTGCGATGGAGATTGCAAAACGCTCAAGAGGAACACCGCGAATTGCTAATAGGATTTTACGCAGAGTAAGAGATTATGCTCAAGTTAAAGGTTCTGGAGTAATATGCTTTGAAATTGCTGATAAAGCTTTGACTATGCTTAAAGTCGATCCAGTTGGCTTTGATCATATGGATCATAGATATTTACTTACTTTAATGGAAAAATTTGCAGGAGGACCTGTAGGTTTAGATACAATGGCAGCAGCTCTAAGTGAGGAAAAGGGTACTATTGAAGATGTTATTGAACCTTATTTAATACAGCAAGGATATATTATGCGTACAGCTAGAGGGCGCATAGCTACTTTATTAGCATATAATCATTTTAAACTAAAAATTCCTGATAATTTAAGTGCAGATCAGCAACAAACTTTATCAATATAAATATTTTTGTAGATTATAACAAACAAGATTTAAACAGCTTAGGATTAGCAAGAACTAGAGAACTTATCAAGATTATTATATTTAATCACACCTTTTATTCTATTTTGATATTCTTGACTATCTAATGAAGAAGTACTCTCCTAGAGTATCTATTAGTTGATCTGTGTCATTCTAATCAGTACCATTTAATTTTCGCACACTCCTAAATTTAGTAAACTTACCTATAGTATTTAATTTAAAATAATATCCTAAAACACTATTGCCCAACATCTTTAAAAGTTTCAATTTTGAATATCAGAATCTTTGGTTTTACACCACAGTTTTCTTCAAAACTGTGTAAGCCGAAATAATTATTATAGTCAACAGCAAATCTTAAAATTCCCTATCCTGTTTCGAGGATGGCCTGTGCAATTACAAGACTCTTAGGGGCTATATTAACTTTAAGTACTAGCTCATCTATTTGTTGTTGTATAGTTTTATCTCCCCCAAACTTTATAAAAATTAGTATATTTTTTTATTTTAGCTTGTTGTTAGTTATCTAGGTCCTGTTTATTATTAAGCAGTTTTTGAATGTTTAAAATCATTTCTCTTTCTTCACATATTTCCTTATTAGCTTCATCTATCTCTTTTGGCATAAAGTCTATAAAGATTTTCTTTTTTTCATTAACATTTTTTATATTTTTAAAATCAGGGCTGGTATTATCTGTTATGATTATAGGTGTGGCTTCTAGATGATATTTATTTGAAGTCGCAAAGCATATATTTGCAAAGAATAAACCTAATATAATATTATTTTTTCATAAACTATGATATCTCTCTTGATTGACAATCAAAATATTTACAAAAGCTTTAAGAGTATTACTGAAGGCAAGTATACATAGAAGGAAAGATTTTATATTTATATGAGAGTACCATCTAGTCTTAAATTATTTTATTTAATATTATCTTTAGCTTCTGCATTATGTATACAGCTATAATAACCCCGCCACCAAACATAAATTCACATAGATTATTGGTATTTATATGAAAGGATATGTACCGACCATTTGAGATATTATAGCTACTTATAACTGATTGTAATGAAGAAATAATTAATCCAACTATAGTCCAACTTAGTCTTTTATATAATGAAATAACTTTTTATGATAATATTTCCAGTTTCGTATATAAATCGAAATTTTTAATTAACAAAGCTACAATATATAGAAAAAAAGCAATAGGTATCATATTTGTGAGTAGTATAATACTAATTTTGTAACTAGAGTACTACTTTTTCTGAAAATTTTCGGTTATAAGATAAATAATTGTATTACCCATTAGTAATTGTAAATTCTCCACATAAATAGAGTTAGATGTAGATGATAACCTCATAAGACATAAAAGCCATTTATATATATTTAGTCATTCTTTGTAATTTTTTCATTTTTTATTACTCCTAAGTTTAATATTGTTTAATTAATTTTTATTTATTATAACCATTTAGCTTTCATAATTTTTCATTTTTCAATATAGACAAGTTTTGTTCAGTCCAATAGCCTTACCTAAATCTTTAGATTTCACTTGTTTATCAACCATGATTTTAGCTAAATCAATTCTTATAGCATTAAATTCTCCTAAATCGTTAAATCATTTTCTTCAGCAATTTCTTTAGCTTTTTCTTACTATTGTAATAGTTATAATAATTCCTCCACATAGTAGAGCACTATTTAATTAGTATCAATAGAGATATTTATGAAGCGCTCACCAACAGGATTGTGATAACTCAACGTTACTAATATTAAAGGTTCAAAAATAATTTGAGCAATAAAATAATATATTAATCCCCAACCTAATCTTCTATATATGTAGAACAACTCTAAAAGAAAATACCTTCAGTCTCTCGTAACAAGCAAAAAGTTTAATTAGTAATAATACTATATATAGTATGATTGAGATAGGTATTAAACTCACTAAAAATCCTATAATTCTAGTATCTAGAGAAAGTGGGTGAGAAATTTGATCAATATAGTACTGAGCAGTATCTGTAATAGATGGTATATAGTTTTTTGAGCTAAGGCCCAAAAAGTAGGCACACATATAATATAAACTCCTATAATAAATATAGTTTATAATAGTGATTAAACTTATTTTACTTAGATAATGAAATTTATCACAATACTAACCAATTAGAGGATCAAAAATAGCATCTAGAGCTCTAAGTATAAATAAGACTACGCTCAAAATAGCTAAATTTATATCATAATTGGTATGGTAATCTTCAGGAAGAAAAATATATATCAGGATACTTGTAAATGCTACTGAAAAAGCTATAAATGCATAGTTAAAAATATCTAGTTTTTAATGCTCATAGTTAAAATAAGTTATTATATTTTTTTAGAAATAGTATTATTATTTCTAAGTTTAGATTAAAAATTTTTAAGCTTTGTATTTTGCTTCTAAAATTTCTTTAGGAGGTAGCTCTCAGGTAGTTTTGAATATAAATCAGCTTTTTAAAAGGCTTTTTTAATAAGGGCAAAATAATAACCAATCTTTAATATGATGATAAAGATTAGCTAGAGTTTCTTTTTTAGTATAAAAGTCTTGCCATTTTTTTATTATTGGTGACTATTAAAATGTGGTCAACAGCGTTTATCGGAATTCGTTATCTAATGCTAAATGGATTTAGTGCTGGAGGACCTAGGTCTAGGTATAGTGTTGCTAGTATAGTAATGCTAATAATATTTATTAAACAAAAGCCCAAAACTATACCTAGACCAAATGATTTACTGAGATTTGCAATTTTAGGTTTTGGTATAGTTATACTATGCACTCTGATAATTTTATTTTCTAAAGGTAATACTGCATTTGAATTTATTGGAATTTGTTTGGTTTATGGGGCTTGTTTTTCTGGTGCTATATATTCGTTTTTCAAAAAAGTTTATTTGTCAAGTTTCATCCAATTGAGTCAATAGCTTATTATATCTGGTTTGGTACAGCTATGCTGATGATTTATTCTAACTAAGCTCCCGTAGAATTAGTAAAAGCAGATCTATCAAGCATACTAGTCGTGGTATATATAGGTGTATTTCCTGATGCATTAATTTATTTTATGTTGGGGAGTATGCTTTTTAGGCATTTACCGACAACTATTGCGATTAGTTCTTTATATTTTATGCCTATTATGTCTTTGTTACTTGGTTGGCTTTTATTTTAAGTATAAACTGAAGAATATTCTGCGCTAATTGATGGAATAATAAGTGTAATTGGTATCTTTGTAATTAGTAAATATGGCTTAAACAAAAAAACTAACTAAAACCTTCAAAGTTTGTTACTCGCAATATTTTAATAAAAATCTTTTTTGTCTATAATATCTCTCAAGTTTTGAAATAAAGGATAAATATGCAAATAGTCGAGCAAATGAGAGATAAAGCTCTTAAGGAGCTAAATCTTGTCAAAGATAAAAAATCTTTAGATGATATTCGAGTTAAATATCTTGGCAAAAAGGGGGAATTAACTGGGATGATGAAGCTAATAGCGATATTACCTAATGATGAGAAACCAAAACTAGGACAAGCGGTAAATATTGCAAAACAAGCTTTACAAGAAGTAATCAATCTAAAACTAGCTAATTTTGAAGAACAAGAGTTAAACGAAAAACTAGCTCAAGAAAAGATTGATGTGACATTAAGTGGTGTAGGGCAAAATCAAGGCTCACTTCATCCTGTGACAAAAGCTTTAAATAGAATAGAAGCATTTTTTAAACAAAATGGCTTTGCAATTGAATTTGGTCCTGAGATTGAAAGTGACTATTATAATTTTGAAACTTTAAATATTCCCTTTCATCATCCAGCTCGCGCTATGCATGATACTTTTTATATTGATGAGACTCATGTTTTGAGAACGCACACATCTGGAGTACAAATTAGAACAATGGAAAAACAGCAGCTACCAATTAGAATAATTGCGCCAGGTAGAGTTTATCGTTGTGATTCAGATATTACCCACACGCCAATGTTTCATCAAGTAGAAGGTTTGCTTGTAGATAAAAATGTTTCTTTTGCTGATTTGAAAGGTCTGCTACATGTGTTTCTAAATTCATTCTTTGAAAAGGATCTAAAAGTACGCTTTAGACCATCATATTTCCCATTTACTGAGCCATCAGCAGAGGCTGACATCGAATGTGTAATATGTGATAGTAGGGGTTGTAGAGTATGTAAACATACTGGTTGGCTAGAAGTTTTAGGTTGTGGTATGGTACATCCAAAAGTCTTAAAAGCAGGTAATATTGATCCACAACAATATCAAGGTTTTGCATTTGGTATGGGAGTAGAAAGATTATCTATGCTTAGATATGGTATTGGTGATCTAAGAATGTTCTTTGAAAATGATTTGAGATTTTTAAAACAGTTTTAATATTATTTGAGGTTTATAAATGAAATTTTCACATAACTGGTTAAATGAATATCTAAGTGATACTCAAACTAGCCAAGATTTAGCATATACCTTAACTTTGGCAGGCCTAGAAGTTAATACAATTGAACCGGTTGTTGCAGAAAAAGTTCGTGGTGTAGTGGTTGGACAAATTAAAACTATCTCAAAGCATCCTGATGCAGATAAATTAAATGTTTGTAGTGTTGATGCTGGTGAAGATGAGTTGCTAACAATAGTTTGTGGTGCTAGCAATATTTATGAAGGTATGAAAGCTCCTGTTGCAAAAATCGGAGCAATATTACCAGGTAATTTTAAAATTAAAAAATCTAAACTGCGTGGTCAAGAATCTCTTGGAATGCTATGTTCGGAAGACGAGCTTGGAGTAGCTAACAAAGCTGATAGTTTGATGGATTTACCAGCAGATGCTCCAGTAGGTATAGATATTAATAAATATTTAAACTTAGATGATAATATTATAGAAGTTGATCTAACACCAAATAGAGCAGATTGTCTCAGTGTATATGGCATCGCTCGTGAAGTATCAGCGCTAACAAAAACTGAGCTTAGAGATTTAGAAATAATAGAACCTAAAGTAGTGATAGATGATACTAAACAAGTCAATATAATTGCTACAGATGGATGTAAGTCATACTATGGCTGTATCATCAAAAATGTTAATAATAAAGTCCAAACACCTTTATGGATGGTTGAAAAACTAAGAAGAAGTGGTATCGGTAGCATATGTTTTTTTGTTGATGTAACAAATTATGTAATGCTACTTACTGGTCAACCAATGCATGCTTTTGACCTTGATAAACTAGAGGGTAGTATTAATATCCGTTATGCAAAAGATAATGAAGAGCTAACACTACTAAATCAAACACAGGTTAAATTAGGCTCTGATACTTTAGTAATAGCAGATGATAAAAAAGCTCTAACAATAGCTGGTGTTATGGGTGGTTTAGAGTCATCAATAACTGCTGATACTAATAATATTTTCTTAGAAAGTGCGTTTTTTGTTCCTGAAAAGATTGCTGGTAAAGCACGTAAATATAATCTTCACACTGATTCTTCTCATCGTTTTGAGCGAGGAGTTAATCCACAGTTAGCTAAAAAGGCTATAAAAATAGCTATTCAACTAATAACACAAATAGCAGCTGGTGATGTTGCACCAATTCATGGAGCTGAGGATTTAGAGAGCTTAAACAAACAAATCAAAATAAACCTTTCTATTAAGAAACTAAATCATGTATTAGGCACAGATTTTAGTTTGAAGTATGTTACTGAAATACTACAAGCATTACATATGGATGTTGCAGTGACTTTTGATAGTAATTATATAGAAGTATCACCACCATCATATCGCTTTGATATTGAGATACCAGAAGATTTAATCGAAGAGGTAGCACGTATTTATGGTTATTCAAAGCTTCCAGAAACTATGCCTAAATATCTCGCGGCTAAAACTGATATCTCTGAAACATTCCAGTCTTTAGCTACAATAAATGTGCGTTTAATAGATAGAGGCTATCATGAGACTATTAACTATAGTTTCATAGATCCAAAATACGACGAGTTTTTTTTTGCTGATAGAGGTATTGCAATTCAAAATCCTATTTCACAAGATTTATCTATAATGAGACAATCTTTGATACCTGGTTTGATTAGTACTTTTAAAGCAAATGTATCGCACCAGCAAAATCGAATTAGAATATTTGAGAAGGGGGCTTGTTTAAAACTACAAGATAACCAAAGGATTCAATTTGATAGAATTGCAGGTTTAGTTTATGGCGAGCTTTTAAATATTAACTGGTCTAATTCTAAAAAAGTAGACTTTTTTGATGTTAAAGCAGATGTTGAAGCATTATGTGATGATGTTACAAACCTAAGCTTTGAAATTTGTGATGATATCAATTGGCTTCATCCAGGTCAATCTGCTTATATCTTAACTAATGGTAATAGGATTGGGGTGATTGGAGTGATTCATCCACGTGTACTAAAAACTTTCCAAATTAAGGCTAAAGCACCAATAGTTTTTGAATTGGATTTAGTTATTTTAACAAAAAAACAAATACCAAGTTTTGAGAAAATATCTAAATATCCATCAGTAACAAGAGACATCTCATTTTTGATTGATAAGTTTGTCTTTGCTGGAGATATTATCAAAGCTATAAAAGATTTAGATATAAATATCTTAAAAGATGTCAGTATCTTCGATGTTTATGAAAACCAGCATGATCAAAGAAAGAATATAGCATTAAGCATGCTTTTCCAAGATAACTTACAAACTTTAGATGATAAGGTTATTGTTGAAAGTACAGATAAAGTCCTAGAAGCACTGAAATCTAAATTTAATATTAAGCAAAGAGCTTAAATATAATCAAAAAAACTTTTTTGAGATAAATTTGGTTAAATTAACTAATATTTATTTAGTTTTCTAGACATTTATTACATAAACCTTTTAATTCAAGGTTCCAACTATTAATCTGATAGGTGTAAGTCTTTGAAATTATTTAAAGATATCTAGATTACAAAAATGTGACTCATCAACAAAACCACAGTTCTGGCAAATAAATACTTCAAAACCTTTACATTTTTATGGTTTTCCTTACATTTAACCATAGCACTCTTGATTTTCTATCTTATGTATAAAACCATGTTTTAGCCAAAAATCTATAGCTTTATATACAGTTGAGGGATTTATTTGTTTCTTTACTGAAATAATTTCTAAAATATCATAGGCACTTAGGGGATTATCTTGATTAAAAATAGCTTCAAGTACTTTCTCAAGGTTTAATAAATCTGTATTTATTTTTTTCACAAAATTCTTTGGCAGTTTGTATATTTTTGTATATATTTTATTAATTAACAGAAGTCAAACTTTAATTTTAATTTGCTTAGCACAGATTATAACCTATTCTTTATCTTTTAATAAACTGTTATATTGTAACACTTTTTGTTTTTGTATATTATGTGCTCTCATAATAAATAATTTGATGATATGTAGTTCATAAATTATGAAAAATTACCTGTTAATGTTTTATCGGGATTTTTAGGTTCTGATAAGACTACTTTGTTAAGTAACATTCTCAATAATAGCAACGGTTTAAAGATCGTAATGATTGTTAATGCTATGTGAGCTAAATCAATATTGATGCACAATTAATAAAAAATCATGACTCACATATTTATAGAACCGAAGTAAAAATGGTTAAACTTAGTAATGTTTGTATTTGCTTTACTTTGTGGGAGTATTTACTAACTGAGGTTGAGCAGTTAGTAAAAACACAAAAATATGACTATTTAAATTATTGAAAGTACTGGTATATCTGAATCATTACCTATAGCTACAACTTTTGAGTTTAGAGACGAGAATGGCAAAATCCTAGCGGATATTGCATATATTGATACAATGGTTACTGTGTAGTTGATAGTGTTAATTTTATGAAACATTATAGCTCATCTGAATACTTAAAAGATACAAGCGAAAGTCTTGGAGAAGAGGATGATAAGGTAATAGTTGATCTTATGGTAGAGCAAATCGAGTTTGCTAAAAGTAATTATTCTAAATAAAGTTAATGAATGCCCTGAGAATGATAGAAAAACTATTAATGCTATAATCAAAGGCTTAAATGTTGATGCTGAAATTATAGAAACTAATTTCTCATAAGTCTATCTAAATAAAGTTGTAAATACTAAAAAATTCAATCTAGAAACAGCCAAAATCATCCTTTATGGAGTAAAGAATTATATAGCTTTAAAGAGCATGTACCAGAAACAGAGGAATATGACATTAGGTCATTTGTATATCTTTCTATAAAGACATTTCATCCCGAGAAACTAATAAATTTTTTTGATAATGTTGACTTGGCCAGGAGTTGTTAGAACAAAAGGTTTTTTTGGATTGCAATAAGGCCTGACTATATTGGTGAAATGTCGCAAACAGGTGCTTTGATAAGACATCAGGAGAGCAATGGCCAAACACTCTTAATTTTGAACAGATGGTTAAAGATAGGTGGCATCAAACTAGTGGTGATAGGAGTTGGTTTTCATATAGTAACTTGCCAGATCCATTCCCTAATTGGTTTAAAAAACAGTTAAAAATGAGTAGTTTTGACATAATTGTTTTATTAGCAATTTTATTTGTCACCCTATATCTAGTGTATATCCATTTGTAAAAAAGCAGCAAATCCATTTGGTTTTAACTTCCCACTTATAGATGATGCCTGAGCCAATGGAATATTCTTAGGTACTGGGTTAGTTAATACATATGCTTGGTGATTCTGCTAGTGACTTTACTGATCTAAAAGTAAATTATCCTTTTGCATTTTTGATAGGCTAGTGTAACTATTATTACTTTTCTTGCTGTTAAAACATGTTGGAGGAGCTTTATCTAAAACTAACAAAGACAAATTTATCATTTATAGCTATAATGGCGACTATAATGTTATCAAATACATAGTTTCTTTGAGATAGCTGGGTATATCAGAGCAGGTAAGTGTAAGCATTTATGATATTTTAGCAAAAATAGCACATAAGTAGACAGCAAGTTTTGCTCTAGCAATAAATATTAGTAAAGCAAATCTGAATTTTATATCTAGTAGAATAATGCTTTTTACAATATTTGTAATAATGACTCCACTAGGAATAATATTTGGACAAGCAACACAAAATTATGTCTCCAATCCTTTTGTTGAGCCAACATTTACAGCTATAGCTGCTGGAACATTTATCTATATGGTTCATTACATGGGTTAGATAGGTCTGTACTTATCAAAGACTATTGTAATACCAAACAATATAAGTTTGTAAGTATATAAGGTTTTGCTATAATGGCAATGGTAGTAGTGGCTATTTGGACTTAATTAACCATTATAATATTGATTATTTTTTAAATTCTTACAGTAATTGATTGTTCCATGCTCTAATATTCCTGATTTGATTCCATTGTAGCAACTTTGAGTAGGAGCAGCTGTTACGGTTAGCAAACTACAAGTTACTTGGATCATCGTAGTTATTTGGTTATATTACTTTGAAATAATTGATTCGGAAATTTGACTTTGAGACCACTGTGAAAACCATACCAATCTGCCATTTGATCACACCGATAGATATTAACCAGTAAACATTTCTTTGTTCAGATAATGCTTGTCTAAATGAATTTTTGTAAGCAATTTTTTAGTTTGGCTGTATAGCACAAAGACTGTTGTTAATTAATCCAGATAAAAATACGTATTTATTGATCTGTTCATCTGTAAGGTTTAGATTATCTTTTAACCATTTCGCTGTAGAGTAGTGCTGCAGCATTACATATCTAGCAGTTATAAAATAGCAGTCAACTCCATCTTTGAAACATTGGGTTTTAACAAAATAAGTCATATAAGTCATATAAGGAGTTGGTTTGGTACCTCTGTTATTATAATCATGATTAAAAGATGTGTTAGTTTATCGATATCAAGCATTATAGCAGCAGATTTAAAAACATCAGAATTTTTTGAAATGTTTGCAAGCACATTTCTTTAAATTTTCGGGTAATTTGAATGTTATCACCATATTGTTCATCAAAAGTAGCTTCAAGCTGTGTAACTTTTATTATAAAGCTCTAAAGGATTAACACCACTTTGATTGTTTTTGTCAGAATATCAGTAATTATCTTAGTACATAAACCTTTACTATTTAGTGATTTTGCTCTACATTAAAGGAGTAAGTATTTTAAGTATACTTTCTGCAATCAGACTACCATGACTTGTGCTCATATGTTGGGTACTTTGAGTTGAGTCCTCTAGGATTTTATCTGTCCATTGATACATTTTTGCAACATCATTTTTGCTATACAAAAATGTAGCAATTTCATAATTTAAAAATAAGCTACGAATATCTAAATTTACTGAGCCTATCATTGCTATATTATTGTCGATTAATACTGCTTTTGCATGTATCATGTTTTTAGTGAAATGAATATCAATATTAGCTTCTAAAAAATCTCTTATATAACTCGCTCTAGCTCTATCAACTAACTTATGATTGGAGTTTTTGGGTGTGATAATTTTTACCTCAATACCTTTTTTCTTAGCGAGAACTATTGAATGATATAATTCTGTTGAAGGTATTAGATATGGAGTTATAATCCATAATTTTTGTTTAGCTGAATTAATTGCAGTGATTAACCCAGAATACAGTTGATCTTCTTTTAGATCTGGTCCAGAAGGAATTACTTGCACAAAACCTTCTTGTGTTATGGTATTCTCCATATTAAATTCAATTTCTTGATTTGTCGCAAAGTGCCAATCAGAACAAAAAATCTTTAAAAAATATATTAACGATTCCCCTTGAATTTTAAATAATAAGTCATCCCACATTCCTTCATGTTCGATAGGTGACATATATTCATCACCAATATTCATACCGCCGCTAAATACCGTATGATTATCAAAAATATATATTTTCCTATGGTTCCTATAATTAATATAATTACGCAAAGGATTAGATATCACTGGCATAAAAAATACTACTTCAACACCTAAATCACGTAATTTTTTGAATATTTTTCTATTATGACGATATACATAAAAGGAACCTAGAGAGTCAATCATCATCTTAATTTCAACACCTTCAGCAGCTTTTTTTTCTAAAGCATTTATTACTAGCTTAGAGGTAGTATCATTTTTAAATACATATGTTTGGATATAAATATTTTGTTTTGCAGACTCAATAGCTTGTATAAAAGCTTGAAATGATTTAACACCATCACAATACATTTCAAAGTAGTTTTTACTTGTAAGAGTATTTAACTCCATATTAGTAAAAACATTGATAATTTCATTAGGTAGATTTTTACAAATTTCACTTTTCTCTAAGCAGAATGACTCTAGTGGTGGTTGACTAATATTCATAGCTTCTTTTTGCCAAAAGCTACGCTTATCTTTACGCTGAAAGACAAAGAAAAATGGAATGGCAATGTATGGGATAAATAATATTGCTAAAATCCATGCAAGAATATTTGATGCAGATCTTTTATCAACAATTAGTTTTAATACGATAAAAATAGTAAAAATCTGACAAACAAATAAAATCGTATTAGCTTCTAATATATATATTAAACTTAATAAAAATTTTTCCATTACTAGTAAAATAGAAGATCTTTTAAAAAAATTTTATCACACTTGATAGTATGTTAGATAGAAATGTTTTGTAAAGTATTACGTATAAATATTAGGATAATAGTAGAGATAATAATCACTGCTAAAATCAGATATAATGAAGTAAATATAAAACCTTTAGCAATACCTAAACTTGCCAAAGCCAAAAAAGTGCCATTTAAAATAGCAAAACTAATATTATAACTAAAACTTAAGCCACTAGCTCTCACCCCAGGGCTAAAAAAGGTAATTGCATAGTTAGAAGCAACTCCTGCAACTAGTCCCATAAAATATTATTAATAAGCATTATGAAAATTAAATATTTAGAGTTAGTAAAACGGCACTATAGTAAAAAATACTTCCAAAAATTACTAAACCTATCACGTCGATAAAGAGTATACGTAGTGGTGTAAATTTTATCGGCAAGAAAACCTACTGGGATAGAAACTACAGAAAAAACAAATAGGTTGATAAGTATCAAACTTGAGCTATTTGCGGTGTGATTTAATTGAAAATATTGTTGGTAAGTAAAGTGAGAAAAATCCAACTACCACTGCAAAAATTGAAATAGCAGCAACACAGCCATAACTGTTGCTAATTTCTCTGGTTTAAATAAATCAATAATAGGAACTTTATAATGAGTTTTTTCGTTTAAAAATATTCTCAGTTTCATAAATTTCTTTTCTAAAAAATAACTAATGAGACAATACCACCAAACATAATCATCACTTAGAAAATATGTAGTTACTATTTCAGTGATCTGTACAAAAAATATACCAAAATTGATAAAACAAAATATAATTCCACAAGCTAAGCCATCATGCTTTAATAGTGACTCTTTGACAAATACTACAACAATTGGAATTTCACCACCAATTGTAGCCACCTTGAATAATTCTTAACACAATAAAAAACAGGGCTGCAAGCGCTTATACCAGCGCTTTGATATGAAGGCAATAGGAAGCTATCATAAAAGCAGCTAGGCTCATCGACTAGTGTTATTGTTAGTAGGAAAGATTTTTTGTGTCCATATTTATCACTAATATGTCCAAAAATTCCACCAAATGGTCTAGCAAAATATCCAACAGCAAAAACTGTAAAGGCAAGAAAGTATGCTTGTAATGCTAGTGAGCCTTCGCGAGGAAAAAATGTTTTGCCTAGCACACGATACAAACATGCCAAATATTACAAAATCATAAAACTCTAACATTCCACCAATATTTGTGAGTAAAATCATTTTAAAATCATCTTTTTAAGCATCTTTAATTAAGTATATAATTACAATCAAATTGTCGTTATAATAGCGAATAAATTATAAAAAGCTAATAGTTTTAATATGATAAGAATTGAAAATGTGATCAAAAGGAAAGTTCAACAAGGACAAAAACTTTTACCTAATATCAAAAATATTATCTTAGTAGCCTCCGGAAAAGGGGGAGTAGGTAAGTCTACTGTCACAGCAAATTTAGCAGTTTGCTTTGCAAAAATGGGGGCAAAAGTTGGGATTTTAGATGCAGATATTTATGGCCCAAGTCAGCCGACTTTACTAAATCTTAAGCAAAATCCACAAACTACTGATAAGAAAAAAATTATTCCGTTAGAGCGTTACGGGGTAAAGATGATTTCTATCGGTAATTTGATAGACCCTGAATCAGCAGTAATTTGGCGTGGTCCTATAGTATCTCGAGCTCTAATGCAACTTTTAAATGATACAGATTGGGGTCATATAGATTATTTATTTTTAGATTTACCTCCTGGAACGGGTGATATTCAGTTAACTATATCAAAAAATATGCCAGTTACTGGTGCTGTGATTGTTACAACTCCCCAAGATTTATCATTAATTGATGCAAAAAGGGCTATAGCAATGTTTCAAAAAGTTGATATCAAAACTTTAGGTGTAGTAGAAAATATGAGTTATTATATTTGCCCTAAATGTGGTAACAGTGAACATATTTTTGGCAAGGATGGCACTCATCTTTTATGTAGCAAAAATAATATTGAGTTTTTAGGCAATTTACCGCTGCATAAAGATATTCGTGAGAATGCTGATAACGGTAAACCTTATGTCAGTTTAGACAAGGATGATAGTATCAATATAAGTTATATCACTTTAGCTGAAAATACCTTAAATGAAATTGAGAAATTACCTAAAGCAAGTAGTTTAGATTCTATTGGTGTTAAATATAGAAAATTAAGAGACCAAAACCGTGACGATAAAATCAGATAAATGGATAAAAAAATGTCTCAAGAGCATAACATGATAGAACCTTTTGAGGCAGGTCAAGTAAAAGTTATCAATAACCAAAAAATTGTTTCTTATGGAACTTCAAGTTATGGCTATGATGTGCGCTGTGCAGATGAGTTTAAAATATTTACAAATATAAACTCTTCAATAGTTGATCCTAAAGATTTTAATGATAAAAATTTTGTCGATTCAAAGGTGATGTTTGTATAATTCCCCCAACTCTTTTACTTTAGCGCGTACAGTTGAGAAGTTTAAAATCCCAAGAGATATTTTAGTAGTCTGTTTAGGTAAATCTACTTATGCAAGATGTGGAATCATAGTAAATGTGACTCCTCTTGAGCCAGAATGGGAAGGTTATGTGACATTAGAGTTTTCAAATACTACACCATTACCGGCTAAAATTTATGCAAATGAAGGTGTGGCTCAAATGTTATTCTTCCAATCTGATGAGGAGTGTGAAACTTCTTATGCTGACAAAGGAGGTAAATACCAAGGTCAAGTTGGTGTTACCTTACCTAAGTGCTAAACTTTTTTAAAACTGATTATTAATTCTATCAGTAATAGCTTAGAAAGCTTTTAGAATAATCAACCATATGTAAACTAGCAAATACATAGTCAAAAATATCAGCTTGAATTTTCTCATAGTTGACCCAGTTGATATCATTTATAAATATATATAACTCAACAGGTAAGCCAAATTGAGTATAGGCTGAAGTTCTCTAATCAAAAACGTCAAGCCTAGATGTTGAGATGTATTTTTGGATGATTGTGTAGGTAATTTTCAATATAGGCAAGAAATAAACTAATATTTGTAAGCTTTTCATCAGCTTTAGCCGTGATAAAATCTACTAAAAGAACTTCTTTACTTAATTTTTCTAGAAGTTGTTAATCACAGAATTTTATTATACCGATATAATTTATTAAGAGCTTAAATAACGACGATCACCAATTTCTACCACGCCACGCCAGTTTTTGACACTCTGGGTAGAGAGTAGTTAGTGTATAAGTTTGGTATTATTGATATTATTTTATCAAAATTGCGTATTTTAACTATGTTGATAGATACATTCATTGTAGTACCATCAATATTAGCAGATGGGATAGTAATCCAGTCTCTCCAACTCTTACTAAATCAAGCACGGCAAACTGAACATTAGTTACAAAGCCTAAGATAGTGTCTTTAAATACCAACATTAGTTAGAACCGCAGGTAATATCCTAATCCTATTAGAAATGCAACAAGTGATTTATTTAATAACAATGATATTACTAGAATAAAAAGCCTATTATGTATAAGATAATTTTTATAACCTGAGAGCATAGCTGTAATGAATGATTCTTAAAGTAAACAAGATTTTGAAAATAGTCAAAAACGGCATTTATAAAACACACCAAAAATGAAATTATAGTAATAGTTATATAAATTTGTGCTAATAACTGCATTATATATAGTAACTAAATGCTGTGTCCAAAGATACTCATAATCAGCAGCAAAACTTAGCATAATATATAAGGATATACTTGGAGCCAATATGTGATAGCTTGATAAAAAAAATTGTATTGGAGCCAGATACTTACCTAATAATGAATTTTTTAGCTATTAAAATGTATTTGCTGAATAATTTATTAATAATTAATGATGCTAATAGTACTATTATAATAATAGTAGAACAGCTTAATGTAATAGCTAGTCTATGATTATTAATAAATATCCAAATAGTATTTTTTAGAATTGACATTGTGTTTTGCATTACCTTTAAGTTAAATATTCTGTTTTGAAATAAAAAAATAGGCTCTAGGTTTATTGTACAGAATTATCGCTAGAGAGTATATTCTTACTTGGTAAAAGCTCTGCTATCTGTAAAATCATCTTTGTAACCAAATTTGATTGGAGATAAGTATATATCCTAGTTGATTCATTATTTTGAGTTAACTGTGTACTTGAGTTAGACTGCCAAAACATTTGTTAATTAATAGTAGTATTAGGTATGACAGGAGTCTTTATCTTAGGTCTTACTAAATTGTAAGTTATTGTATAAATTAATTAACAAGTATTATTAGATGCACCTCCAACAATACTTGTTAATTGAGATCTTTGATTTACCTGTTGTATATTAAGTATATAATCAGCCAATTCCTCATTTTTAATAACAATCGCTTTATAAGCTATCAAATTATATCTTAGTTCATTTATTAGACTATGATATCCATTACTTTGAATATAAAATTAGTGCCATAAGCTATCAAAGTTACCTGCATTACCACCAGCCAAAACTCCACGTGGATGAAAACCACAGTTAGCTAATATGACTGTTGCAATAAACAAAAATATAGTATAAATATATTTTATTTTCATCATATTTACCTTATTTAATTACAATATTGATAAGTTTTTGTGAGACATAAATTACTTTAACAACTTGTTTATTATCTATAAATGATTTAACATATTCATCAGCTAACACTACTTCTTCAACTTGATTTGGAGATAATGAAGCATCTAATTCTAGCTTAGCTTTTAATTTACCATTAATCTGCACTACTAAAAGAAATTCATCTTTCTCTAGAGCATTATTATCAACCGTTGGGAAACTAGTATGAAGTATATCTTCTCCTAAATTTAGCTGTTGCCATAGATGATGGCACAAATGTGGCGTAAATGGTGCTAGAACTCTTAGTAAAATACTAAATCCCTCAACCTTGACACTTTGAGAAAGGTTATCATACTTATTAAGGGAATTTAAAATTTTCATACAAGCAGATACTATAGTATTAAACTGATTCTTATCAAAATCAAAAATTGCCTGCTTTAGATTAGAGTGTATTTCAAAGCGTACTTTTTTATCTTGTTTTGTCAGTTTTTGATGCTTTAGAGTTATGTTTTTAGCAAATATATCTTTATTTAATTCAGCATAATTAAATACTTTGCGTAGAAATTTATTTGCTCCTTCAACTCCTGTTTCCGACCATTCAAGTGATTGCTCAGGAGGTGCCGCAAACATACTAAACAATCTTACAGTATCAGCACCATATTTATCAATAAGCTCTTGAGGATCTACAGTATTACCTTTAGACTTAGACATTTTAGCACCATCTTTTAGCACCATTCCTTGTGTAAGGAGATTCTTAAAAGGTTCATCCGAGCTAAGTAATCCTTGATCACGCATTAATTTATGAAAGAATCTAGCATATAGTAAGTGCATGATAGCATGCTCAATACCACCAATATATTTATCTACTGGTAGCCAATAATTAGCTTCTTGGTCAAGCATTTGGTTAGCAGTAGGGCAAGTATATCTTGCATAATACCAAGATGATTCAAAAAATGTATCAAATGTATCAGTCTCACGTTTTGCTGGTTTACCACATTCTGGGCAAGCTACATTCAGAAACTCTGGAATATCCTTAAGTGGTGAGCCTGCTTCTATTAAGGTTACATCAGTAGGTAATCTTACTGGTAAGTTGTCTTCTTTTTCAGGTATTATGCCACAACTATAACAGTGAATCATAGGAATAGGACAACCCCAATATCTTTGGCGTGAAATACCCCAATCATGAATTCTAAAATTAGTAGTTTCATAACCTTTATTTTGCTTTATAAGGTATTTCTTTATAGCTTGATAAGCATTTTTGAAGTTTAGACCATCAAATTCTCCTGAGTTTATTAGTATACCTTTTTCAATAAAAGCAGATTTTTGTAAACCAATTTGTAGGTTTTTACCATTAGGCTGTATGACTTGTTTTAATGGTATATTATATTTTTGTGCAAATTTCCAATCTATTTGATCATGCGCTGGTACAGACATAACAGCACCAGAGCCATATCCCATAAGCACAAAATTAACTACCCAAACATCTACAGTTTCACCAGAAATAGGATGAATTACTTTAATTGATGTCTTAAATCCTTTTTTCTCTTGAGTTGCTAAGTCTGCTTCGATTATTGATGATTTCTTACATTCATCTATAAATACTGCTAGCTCTGGATTATTTTTAGCTTCTTCAAGAGCAAGAGGGTGTTCAGGTGCAATACCAAGATAGCTTACACCCATTAGTGTATCAGGACGAGTTGTAAACACTTCAAGATATTGGTTAGATTCTTTAATTTTGAACTTAATTGTTAAACCTTTGGATTTACCAATCCAGTTAGTTTGCATGGTTTTAACGGCTTCTGGCCAGTCCTCTAATTTAGTGATACCTTGTAAAAGTACATCAGCATAATTAGTAATTTTTAGGAACCACTGAGGAATTTCTTTTTTCTCAACTAAAGCACCAGAACGCCAACCTGTACCATCAATAACTTGCTCATTTGCTAAAACTGTTTGATCAACTGGATCCCAGTTAACAACTGAGTTTTTACGATATGCTAAGCCTTTTTTGTATAGCTGAATAAAAAACCATTGCTCCCATTTATAATAATCTTGATCACAAGTTGTGACTTCTCTTGACCAGTCAAAACTAAAGCCTAAAGAGTCAAGTTGTGATTTCATGTGAGCAATATTACTTTTTGTCCATTCGTATGGTGATTTTTTATTCTTAATTGCAGCATTCTCCGCAGGTAGACCAAAAGCATCCCAACCCATAGGATGAAGGACATTTTTGCCTTGCATTTTTTGATATCTTGCAATTACATCGCCAATCGTATAATTACGTACATGTCCCATATGTAGCGTACCACTAGGATATGGCAACATCGAAAGACAGTAAAATTTTTGTTTATTTTTATCTTTTACAGCTTTAAAAGAAGCATTTTTACGCCAATAATCTTGTGCCGATTTTTCTATATCGCTAAAATTATATTCATTCATTTGAAATTAAGACCTAGATTTAGATTATAGTTGAATAAAATATACTAATAATTTTAAGTGAAAATATGATAAATATCTAGATGTTCGTCTTCTTAAAACTGCTTTTCTAGCTTAGCACTAGCAATAACCTTTTAAATGACTTATCAAACTAATCTTTAAAGATTAGTAGTTTATACTTTTAAGTTTGACTATCTTCAAAGCTTATAAAAGATTTTTGAAAAGTTCGATAACTAATTTTTTTATCACACATTGTAATTAACTCTTAAATTTTGAATACAAATCATTATCATATATCAATTTCATCGCTTCTATATTACCACTTTGATCATCTTTATTAAGCCAGAAAAAAATTTTTTGCGGATTAGTTCCTATTGCTGATTATATTGGCCATATAAGATTTTCCTAAAAAGAACATAGCTTCAGCATTGCCAAGTTCAGCAGATAAAGTAAATATTGATTAGTTTTTTCATTTGCCCTTTAGATTAGCCATGATAGTGGCGTGATGGTTTATCATAATTTTATCAAGAAAAACATCAAAATATTTTATTGCTAAATCCAAATCTTGCTTAACACCAATCTTATAAGTATAAAATATACCTAAATACCTAAGAAATATGGAGAAATAGGACAGCTTTTTTTGTATAGTTCAATAAAAAGCCTTAACATTCTCAGATCATGAATTTTAATAAGCAAATAATTACAGTCTTATTAAATATATTATAAATTAATTTTCAGACATCCATGTTTCTAAGATCACACAGGCTGCTAGAGCATCTACTTTTATATGAGAAACTTTTTTACTTTTGACTTCTTCTAGACGCCATATAGCTTCTCGAGTTGAGTAAGCTTCATTAATAAGGTGAACTTTTCTTTGATATCTTTGCTGTACTTCTTTAGCAAAATCTTTAGCAGCTTTAGTAATATCAGTTTCAAAATCTTGGGTATCTAATGGTAAACCAATAATAATATCTGAAGGGTTCCAGCATTTGATAATTTTATCAAGCTCAATCCAGTTAGGTACTCCGTTATAAGCTTCAACAGTACTTATCGGTGTTGCAGTTTTTGTAATCATTTGACCACTAGCTAAGCCGATACGCGCTTTACCATAATCGATAGCTATCAATGACTGAAACATTAGCAGTTACCTGTATTTCTATTAAATAATGCATTAAGACTTTGTAAAGTATAGCCAGCATGTTCTAAATGATTTTGCCATTTTACCTTGTTTTCATGATTGAACAAAATTTTCTTACTAAGCTTATTAGTTACTATCCAATCATTTGATTTAATTTCATCTGTAAGCTGATTGGCAGTCCAGCAACTATAACCAACAACTGGCAAGAAATACTCGGGCAAAATATTGTTGGCAAGATCTTCTAAAATATCCATCGAAGCTGTTATCGCTAAACCCTCATCTAATTTTATCGTTGAACTATAGTTGCGACCATTAGTAGTATGCAATACCATAATTTTATGTGGGCTTATCGGCCCGCCCATATAAAGAGGGTATTCTAAAATTTCTTCGAAAGTATTACTATGAGGTATATGCAGCTCTTCAAAAACATCTCTTAATGTATCTGTAAGAGGTTTGTTTATTATCAAACCCATAGCGCCATAGCGGTCATTTTGACACAAATAAATTACTGATTTGGTAAATAATGTATCATCTTTTATAAGCGGTGTTGCTAATAAAATTTCACTTTTATGATTTTGGTACATAATGTATTTCTTAGTACTAATTTACTTTTTACAAAAATGGCACAAATTAAAATGCCGCAGTGGCGATAATTTTAGATGAACATAAAGCTAAAGTCTACATAAGCCTAAGACAAAAATTTCAGACATATAAGTAACTATTAAAAATTTCTTGGTGATAAGCTTGAAAAAATGAAACTTTTGAAGAATGTATTATAAACACTTAACTGAAATCAAACAGTAACAGGGGGTTATTCACAAGAAGAAACTTATCTTTCACACATTCAAATAATTTAACATAATATTTATTATGCGAATGTTTATATATTTGTGAAAAAAGTTGAATACTTTTCAAACCATTGATTTTAATGACTTTTGTAGTATAAGATTCACAAAACAGATTAAAGTATCTGGCTCATAAAATATAATGAGCTTGCCTAAGATAAGAACTATTGAAAAAGAGAAAAAATAGTCTTGCAAAATAGCAAAAAATACTCTCAACATTGAAAAATATCACTTTTGTCATTTATAAAAAATTCTTATAGCAAAAGTTCTTGATTTTATAAATCAATTTCTACATACATACTGAAAGTATTGAAAATGCAGGTTCCAGATTGTCATACCAATATACCAATATATAAGTGGTGCTTTAAACTTAGCTTTTTGTATATTTAGTTTTGGTATACTCTTATAACTACCCTGCTGATGTAATTCGCAGCGGTAACTACTGCTAAAAAATCAATAATATGTCCATATACAGATTAATTGTGTCCATAGCCAAGCACACTATGAATCTTCTCGTTAGTGTTATTTGTTTAGCTAATTATTGACCAACTTTTCTTGTGAAAAAATGAATAATATTAAAATTATAAAAGAAGCTATAATTATAAGTACAAAAGATATTTGTATAATTATTGGTTTTTGTGATGATATTGAATTTGTTCACAATTATTTTATATCTAACTGTGCTATACGGCTATGGTTAACTGTGTCGATTTAGACAATATTTGTAGATGGCTAGTCAGTATAGGCAATGCCTTGATATCTATTATCACATTTACTACTGAAACTAACCCATCTATAGTAAAAATTTCTAAATCTAATTTGAGTAGTTTTATTATATCAGAAGTGAGATAATTTGTTATAAATTTGTGGTCAGAGTGGTTATCATCTGTGCAACATCTATACCTTTCACCTGTCTTGTTTATCATCAGCCTAATTGTGTTACCATCGATATTGATCATAATTTTTTCTCTGAGAGATTTGTTTTTGTATAGCTCAATGAAGCATAGACAAATTATTAAATATATAATATTTGTAATTAACTTTCCCAGTGCCAATAATTATCAATTCTCTGTTCTCAATGAATATTGATAAAGTTTCTTTTAATTGATTTTCTAAATTTATATGGCTGAAAAGATGTTGCTCATCTTTCGTTGTTAATTCGCGAGATAATTTTTTGATAAATGAATTTCTGATAAATGAATATTCATCATAGAGATTTACTTGGTTCTTATAATTATTTCTTATGTATTTCCTCAATTACCTCTAAGACCATAGATGCAGGGTTTCTCTGATTTGTTCTAATCGGAGTTTTTGTAATTGATTCTTTTCTTTAGGTCTTATTATCTTTTTGTGTGATAAATCTTCAGCAATACAAAGTATACCGATAGGATTATTTTGTTTGTCAAGGATTGGAATTTTTTCTGTTTTTATCCATACTAGCTCTTTACCTTTAGGTATTAGATACTTCGATATGTGTGGTTCCTTGTTTTTTAAGACAACTAAATCATCTTTTCTAAATGCACAGTTGCTAATCTATTGTCCTATAAATCATAGTCACTTTTACCAATCTCTAGGTATGAATCGCTACCTACTAAGTTTTGAAAATTTTTACTAAAAAAACGTATTTAGAATTTATATCCTTTATGTACACACAGGCATTGCTACTTGAAATATTAGCAATTAAGGCAAGTATTGGTGAGGATAAATACTCATCTTTTATATTATTGTCCAAAAAATTCCTTAAGGTTATTTCCTTAAATGGTTTATAAGTTAACTTAATATCAGCATGTTTAGAATTTTCATTAATATTTTTTGCGGAATCAAAACTTTTGCACAGTCCTTGTCTATTTGCATGATTACTGCTATGCCACAACATTGTTTTAACGTTTATTCTAAACTTAAGATTTTCCCATATACTTATTTTATTTTAAAATCGGTTATACAGCAGATTAGAATATATTAAGTTTTTAGATATTAACTATATAACTATAAAATACATAAGATGCTTCTCTTTATATATGCTGATTAATACTATACTCTATATGGTATAATCGACTCATTTTGATTTTCATTGAGTAATTTAATATTTTCTTCAGAAATCTCTTACAGCATCACAAATTAAAAATCTCCGCTTTAAGGCATGAGGATTTCCTTTGATACCTGATTTAAGTATTTAAGTATTGCCTTTAACTCATGTGTTGTATTAGGAATGTTTTGTTGATCTTGAGCAACGCATTTTCGTATATTTTTATATTGATTTTGGTATTTTCTATTTTATAATAAGATCTATTATAAAGATAAAAACATTGTAAAATAAAAACTTGAAAAACTATTAATTTAATAGTACTTTTTTATAAAATACCTATGGAGTAAAAAGTAATTAGCGATTATCAAAATTTAAATATATAATATATTTTTGACGGCAAAAGCTAATTGTTGCTGGTGTAGTGTTTTTACTTATTCCTATCATTCAATACTTAATAAATATCTCTATTGCTTTTTTAACATAAGAGTTAACAGAAGGGTGATAACGATGTTTTTTAGTACTTTTAGTTATTATAAAAACTAACTTAAAAAGAATAATATAAAATACTATGTTTATAAATATACCAATTTCTATATTACTTTTAATAAAACCATTTTTCCAAAATGAGATACATGATGTCATTCTAAAAACCATATTTACAACTATAATAGTACTATCTCTATATATAAATATGGTAACTTAGTGTTTGCCTTCGTATATATATCCTTAGGTCTTGTGTATATAACCTATTTGGAAGATTTTCATTAGAGATTATCAGAAAAATCTCCACAAGTTATATTCTAATTGGTATTATATTGATATTCTTTGTTAAGAATTACAGTGACATTTATTGGCAACTTATGCTGATATATTTAGGTATAACTTATATATTTATGGGTAAAATACTGAAAAAAAATAGGTAAAATATGCTGAATGATATATTGCATCAACCAATTAGAACAAAAATAATTACTTATTTATATTCGGTGGACAGTGCTACATTTAAAGATATAAAAACTTTATTAGAATTAACTGATGGTCATATGAGTACACATATGAAAGTCTTTGTTAAAAATGGTTATATTATAAATAAAAAATCTTTTAAATCTGGTAAACCGATGACAACTTATAAAATCACAGATAAAGGAAAAGAGCTTTTTCTTGATTATGTTGCTGAGTTAAAAAGAATTGTTAATTTTGTATCAGCAAATCCTAGCTAAAAACTCACCTACTTCGATAAGCTTACTTTTAGCTGGTTCACACTTACAAACATAGAGAATATCACCAATGACATAATAAATAGCATCTTGAGAATATTCTTGACCAAGTTCACAAGCGCTATCTAAAGATTTAGCATTAAACATAAAACCATTTTCTTTGTGTTGAGTACTTTTATCAAAACCGTTGATTTGATACACCCAGTTATATTTTCTAGTTAATTGGTGTTTTAAGAGAATATTTCTAAAAATGTTTTCTTGCTTGGTTAATTTTTGATTAAGTGGATTATAAGCTGTTATTATAGCAAATTCTTGAGGAAATTTATTTGGTTTAACTGGTATTTCAAAAAGCGTCTTAAAATACCATTGGCATAAACCTTGAGATTCGAACTTTTTACTCATATACTTTTAGCTTTTGCTCTAATTGAGAGCCAGTATGGACGCCCATTAGGGTCTCAACTTGCTTACCATTTTTAAAAATAATCAAGGTCGGGATACTTCTAATAGCAAATTTAGCAGCTAAATTTTGATTGTCATCAACATTTACTTTAACAATCATAGCATTTTGATAGTCTTTTGAAAGTTGATCAAGAATCGGACCTAATGTCTTACATGGTCCACACCAATCAGCGTAAAAATCAACTAAAACAGCCTTGTTTGTATTATTGATAAGTTTTTCAAAATTAGCTTCATCTGTTTTTATAACATTATTCAATGTCATAGCTTATTTCTCCATAAATGTAACATTAGCTTTGATATTAATGTCTTGAGATATAGCTATAGTATTATAGCTATTTGAGCTTACATCATCGTTATAAGCTGTTTTCATTAACATTAAATTATTCCTAGGCTGATAACCATCTACATCAATATATTGTATAGATTGGATAGTATAATTACTATTAGTTTGTTTATTAAAGTTAGCAAGATAATCTTTAGTATCATTAAAAAGTTTAATCATTAGTTTTTGTTTTGCTACTTGTATATCTTTAACAGGAGGATTGTAATCTAATAATACATCGACAACTAGTCTTGTACCTGAAGATTTATCTTGGTTCTCAAATGCTGTTTGCAGCTTATTAAGATTTACTTTGTAATATTCTAATTAATTACCATTATCTGAAATTTGTTTTTCTACACTATTTTTTAAGTGTTGTTGTTGCATAGCTTGTAACCTGAACAAGTATACTATCATTTTTAACTGTAGTTTTAGCCTAAGTAGAATATTTGATTGTATTATGATCAGGACAATCATTGCTACATGCTATAGCAAATGACGTCATTGCAAAAAGGCTTACTACTATTTGCAAATTGATTAGCAACCTGCTCATAAGTCAGTTCAATAGCATTTGTAAGTTGTTTTAGGATTTCTTGGCTTTATTGAGCATATGCTTTTGGATAGTGTATCACAGCTCTATCACCTAAAGGACAAAATGTTAAATCAAGATCATAATAAGAAAGAATCCACAATTTTTAATTCTATTGGCTTCAACATCAACTAATTTAGCTAATTGTTGAGTTGCATTTAAACTACTGCGGTATCCATTAACCACAATAGAGCTTATTATTAATATTCTAGAACATCTCCTTCTCCAATATTGTAGTAATCGAGAGTTTCAACCTGATAGCCATTATCGTTAAACCATTTTTGGAATAATAATTCTTCAGGCTTTCTTTCTATAGGATGAAAAATTACTTGCTATAAAAGTGTTTTATCGTACAACTTCAAGCGTTTGCTGTAAAGACCATATCTGGGACATTTTCACCCTGTTTAATTAAATTGATTTTTGCACCAAGTTTTTGATAAGTGTCATAAAGATTTTGCCATTGTTTTAACACTAAAGTTTTATTAGGTTTATTATTAACTTGCATCTATGGATTTATAGCATAAACAACATCAAAAGCTGTTGGTTAGTACATCAAAACTTCTTTCATAAGATTTATTCAAAAACTAAGTTAAATATAGCTCTAATTTATCATATAAGAAAAATAAATAAGAATTTATTATTAGTTATTAATACTAATAAATAATAGTATGGAGGATATCATATAAAGACTCAATTATATCTTCTTTAATTTCATTTTCAAAAGGAAAATCATCGGCTGTCAGCTGAAATTTAACAAAGCTTTCTAGCAGCAAATGTTGGGCATAATGAAGCTCTAGTCCCCTAGATTGTAAATAGAATAAAGCATCTTTATCTAGCTGCCCTATCGTAGCACCATGAGTACAGACTACATCATCAGCAAAAATCTCTAACTCTGGCTTAGTGTTTATCTCAGCTTTATTGCTTAATTGTATGTTTTTATTATTTTGATATACTTGTATTTGCTCAATACCTTTATTAACTATCGCTTTAGCATTAAACCAAATCTTAGCATTACCATTAGCAACACCACGGAAGTTGACACTACTAAAAGTATATGAGGCATTGTGATTAACTAAAAAACAAGTGTTAGCAATAGCATTATCATTTACCAAGTATAGTCCTCTGACATCAAATCTTGAATGAGGCTTATTGAGATTAACTACAAAATCACTTCTTAATAGAGCATATTTATTAAGAAGATTAAATCCATTAAACTCAGCAGCTCTATCTAAATTTATTAAATAGTTTGCTGTTGTGATTAACTTAGTATTATTTGGATTATTAGCATTGTTGGTAAAATTGACTTTTGCAGCTTCAGCAATATTTATATCTAAAAATAAATTTATTGCAGAATTTTCAGTAAGGTTTACAAAGTTAATATCTAAATTTAGACTAGCAAACATATTGACATCAAGCTTTAGTGATATATTTGTCAATTTATTCTTAGCCATATCAGTATTTATGAAGATTAGGCTTAAGCGATCTTTAGTATCTTTAGCTATATTAATACCAAAGTGTTTAGAATTCTCTATCGCTAGTCTAGACATATTTCTATTGTCTTTGTGTAATTCTAAGGCACTAATATGCTTTAATTTTTTGTTATAATCAATAGCTAACACACCATCAAGTATTATTACAACATTCTCTTGTGTATCAAACTTAAAGCCTTCAAGATAGTCTTTTGACTGAAGCGATTCTTTTAGTAATTCTTTGATATTATTTTTGTCATAAATAGAAGCAATATTTGTATACTTCCAGCTTTCTTGTTTAGTTGTAGGTAGAAATTTGTTATTTATTAACATTTTTAGCAACCTTTAGCTGTTTAACCAAGAATAACCTTTCTCTTCTAATTCAAGAGCAAGCTCTTTGCCACCAGTCTTAACTATTTTGCCATCTACTAAAACATGGACAAAGTCTGGTTGAATATGGTCTAAAAGTCTTTGATAATGAGTAATTACTAAAAAACTTCTATTCACAGATCTCATACTATTTGCACCTTGTGATACTACTTGTAGAGCATCGATATCCAAGCCAGAATCAGTTTCATCTAATATGGCCAATTTTGGTTCAAGCATCATAAGTTGTAGCATCTCATTACGCTTCTTCTCACCACCAGAGAAGCCTTCATTGACACCGCGTGACATATATTTTTGATCAATTTTTAATATCTGCATATTTTCTTTTAGTTTTTTCATAAAAGAAATCACATCAATCTCATCTTTGCCATTTTGCTTTCTAACGCTATTTACAGCAGTTTTAAGGAATTGGACATTACTAATTCCAGGAATTTCAATTGGATACTGTAAACTTAAAAAGATACCAGCTGCAGCCCTTTCTGAGATACTTAAGTCATTTAAATCTTTACCATCAAATGTGACAGAACCTTGAGTAATTTCATAACCATCTTTACCCACTAAAGCATTACTTAAAGTGCTCTTACCAGCGCCATTCGGTCCCATAATTGCATGAACTTCACCTTTTTCAACTGTTAAGTTTAATCCTTTTAATATTTGTTTTTTTTGCTCACCAACACTTACATGTAAATCTTTAATTTTTAATAACATTTTTAAAACCTTTTATCAAATTATATAACTTATAGCTTAACCAACTGCACCTTTTAGACTAACTTCCATAAGTTTCTGAGCTTCTACAGCGAACTCAAGAGGAAGTCTATTAAATACTTCTTTACAGAAACCATTTACAATCATAGCAATTGCATCCTCTTCTGATAGACCTCTTTGTTTGCAATAAAAAAGCTGATCATCAGAAATCTTAGAGGTTGTAGCCTCATGCTCTATCTGTGAGGAATTACTTTTATTTTCTATATATGGGTAAGTATGTGCCCCACAATTATGACCAATCAGTAAAGAGTCACATTGTGAGAAGTTTCTTGCGTTAGCAGCATTCGGTGAAATTCTTACTAAACCTCTATATGCTTGTGATGCCTTGCCTGCAGATATACCTTTCGAAATGATGGTACTTTTAGTGTTTTTACCAAGATGAATCATTTTTGTACCTGTATCAGCTTGTTGAGCATGACGAGTTAGTGCTACAGAATAGAATTCACCAATTGAGTTATCTCCACGTAAAACTACAGAAGGATATTTCCACGTGATAGCAGAGCCTGTTTCAACCTGTGTCCATGAAATTTTTGAATTTTTGTAACAGATACCTCTTTTTGTTACAAAATTATAAATTCCACCTTTACCATCTTTATCACCTGGATACCAGTTTTGTACTGTCGAGTATTTAATTTCAGCACCATCTAGTGCTACTAACTCAACAACTGCGGCATGAAGTTGATTTTCATCACGCATTGGAGCAGTACAGCCTTCCAAGTAACTTACATAGCTATTCTCATCAGCAATAATCAAAGTCCTTTCAAACTGTCCAGTATTCATAGCATTAATTCTAAAGTATGTTGATAATTCCATTGGGCAAGTTACACCTTTAGGAATATATACAAATGAACCATCACTAAATACTGCTGAATTAAGAGCTGCAAAAAAATTATCACCTTGAGGAACTACTGAGCCAAGATATTTTTGTATAAGTTCAGGGTATTTTTGCACTGCTTCTGATATTGGGCAAAATATTACTCCTGCTTCAGCTAACTTTTCTTTGAATGTTGTTACAACAGATACTGAATCAAATACCGCGTCTACAGCAATATTTCTCACACCTGCTAACATTTCTTGCTCATGCAAAGGTATACCAAGTTTTTTATAAGTTTCAATAATTTCTGGGTCAACCTCATCTAAGCTTTTTGGGTGATCTTTTAGCGACTTAGGAGACGAGTAATAGCTAATAGCCTGAAAATCTATAGGATGATAATTTAAATCAGCCCACTTAGGCGACTTCATTTCTAGCCATTTGTTATAAGCTTTTAGGCGCCATTCTAATAAAAACTCAGGCTCATTTTTTCTTGTTGATATTAGACGAATCACATCCTCATTTAGACCGGCTTCAATTGTTTCTGCTTCAATATTAGTAACAAAACCATGCTCATAGTCTTGCTCAATGATTTTATCTAAATCTTCACTCATTTTCTTTTAACTCTTGTCTTTGTTGTTGACAATATCATAAATTGATGTTTTTGATAGTAAATCAAGTAGTTGACTGTTTAAAACTCTCCAATAACCACTAACTATACAGTTTCCTACTAAGCTACATTTTTTTTGCAAATCACAACATTCTGTTAGATTTACATCTTTTTCTACACACTTAACAATATCTAAAACAGTAATATCTCTTGGATCTTTAACTAGTGTGTAGCCTCCTTCGATACCTCGCTTTGAGTTTACAATATTTGTCAAAGAGAGTTGATTTAGTAGCTTTCTTACTGTCGGGATATTTAGTCCCGTAGATTCAGCAATCTTTGCAGCACTATATGGATTAAAATCATTCTGTGCTATTGTAACAACTACTAGTAAACCGTAATCGAGTAATTTACTTACCTTAAGCATAATTACCTTTAATCTATACTAATTTAGTATCATATGTTTGTATAATAATATTTATAAGGCTAAATGTAAATTAAAAATTTGATTATTTTCCTGCCTTATATTAGTATGTTCAAACTTACACACTATTCATTAAATATTATAACAGTTAATTATGAGAATAGCTATTTTAGGAGCTGGGCAATTAGGCGTATATTTAACTCAAAGACTAAGTTTGGACCATCAAGTTTCTGTTATTGACTTAGATGAAGAAAAACTTGGCTTTATTTCATCAGCATTTGATGTGCAAACAATTATTGGTGATGTTACAAAACCAAATATTATGATAGAAGCTAATTTTAAAGATACTGATATGATAATAGCTGTGACATCAAATGATACTACAAATATAGCTGTATGTGATATGGCTTACAAGTTATATAAAACACCTTATAAAATCGCACGAATTCGCGATACTGAGTATAATAGATTCCCTAAACTGCTGAATAATATCGATTTGGTTATAAAGTCATTTTTTGAAACTACAAAAAGATTAGAACAATTAATTTTCTTATCTGGAGCATATTTTATATCAAGTTTTTTTGATAAGCGTGTTCAGATTATAGGTGTTGAAGTGTCATCAGATTCTCCTCTTGTAGGTCTTGCAATTAAAGATATATATTTAGGTCTAGGTGATATTAAAGTTGATATTATCTCTGTATATAGAAGTGGTCAAAAATTAGATATTGATGATACTGGTGTCTTAGTTAATCCTGGTGATAGAGTTATGTATCTTTCAGAAAAAGCATATTCATCACAAATACTATCAATATTTCAACCCAAAAAAGCAAACATCAGAAAGATATTTATAGCAGGTATAAATTATGCAAGTATCACTTTAGCTAAATCTTTGGAGAATAAAGGATATATTATTAAAATGATAGATCCAAGTGCTCAAAAATGCGAGTTTGCTTTGAATGAGTTATCTAACTCAACAATTTTACATTATAACCCTGTTAATAATAATTTATTAATTGCTGAAGGTATTGATGAAGCAAATATGTTTTTTTGCTTTGACAAATTCTGATGAGATAAATATTATGTCATCAATTTTGGCAAAAAAACTTGGGGCTAAGAAAACTATCGCTACAGTTAATAGTGCTGAATACTATGATATTACTAGAGATCTAAAACTTATTGATATTTCTATTTCGCCACATAATTTCTCATATACAACAATTAAGGCATTTTTAACTCAGGTTGATATGCTAAAAATGTACGAGATTGAAGATAGTGAAGAAATGCTTGTCGAGCTCAAAGTACATGGTCAAGAGAACGTGTCTACTGTTATAGGTAAAAAGATCGGTGACTTTAAATTACCTCAAGGTCTAGAAATCCTTGCGATAATGAAAGTTGATAATATCCCAAGGTTTTATGCCGATAATTTACTAATACAAGATCAAGATAGATTAATCATCAAAGTCGATAATAAAAACGCATTACAAACCTTAGAGAAACTTTTTCAAGTAATGCCATTGTATATTGCATAAATGATTGCCAATTTAGATATCCTTGAGTTATTATATAATTTAAAGTGTCCGTAAATGTATAATTATGACAGTAAACTCATCAGCAAAAGAAAAAATTGGTTTAATCTTGCTAGTATTATTAATGACGGGAACTATTGATAATATTAGAAACCTTCCCTCCACAGCTACTTCAGGAACATACATATTCTTCTTTTTTGCCGTAGCTGTTTTTTTATTTTTAGCACCAGTTACATTAGTATCTGCAGAGATGACTGCAACGTATACTGCCAAGGGTGAAGAAGGAGTATATGGTTGGGTTAAAAAAGCTTTTGGTCCTAATGTCGCAATGCTAGCTGTGTGGTTTCAATGGATAAATACTCTTATCTGGTTTCCAAGTATCCTAACGTTCCTCGCAGGAACAATTGCATACTTATTTAATCCTGATTTTGCGCAGAATATAAAGTTTACAATTACATTTATAACTGTCGTTTTTTGGTCTTTGACAATTCTTAATCTTAAAGGTCTGAGAGTATCAGCAATTTTTGCTAGTACTTGTACTTTTTTTGGTATGGTAATCCCTATGTTATTAATGGTACTATTTGCATTAATTTGGTTGATTAATAGTTATAACCTAAATATCCATTTTCATCTAGATAATCTAATTCCTAGTTTCACATCTACAGAATCATGGATGGGATTAACAGCTATCATAGCTTCTTTCTTGGGGCTTGAGTTAGCAACTGTGCATATTAGAAAAGTTATAAATCCTAAAAAGACATTTCCCCTAGCACTTTTAATTTCAGTAATATTTATAATCTTTACAATGGTTCTAGGTGCTTTAGCTGTTGCGATTATATTTCCACAATCACAAATTGATGTTGTTAATGGTACTATCAAAACTTTTAAAGTTTATTTAAAGGATTTAGGAATTCCAATGTTTTTCTACTATTTCTTAGGCTTAATGGTTTTTGTTGGGTCAATAGGGTCAATGATTAACTGGATGATTTCACCAGCAAGAGGATTACTCCAAGCAGCTGACGACCATTTTTTACCAGATATGTTATATAAAACAAATAAATATGATGCACCAAGTGGTATACTAATACTTCAAGCTATAATTATGACTATAATATGTCTGCTGTTAGAGTTGGTGCCTTCGGTTCAAGCTTATTACTGGCTTCTTACAGCTCTTAGCACACAAATATATTCTTTGATGTATCTAATGATGTTTTTTGCTGCTTTAAAACTAAAGTTAATAAACAATCAAATAGTAAGAAATACAGATGATTTTCATATCCATGGCGGAAAAATTGGTATGGCTGTTGTTTGTCTTTTAGGTATTATAGGCACTATTTTGTGTGTAATTATTGGCTTTGTCCCTCCAGATAATTTATATAATCCATTAGAATTTATTCAAATATTGTCTGTATGTTTTGTATTATCAATCATACCTGTAGTGTTTTTTCTATTTTATAGAAAAATCAAATTTAAAAATTATTAAAATGTATGAATCATTGATACTTCTCCTTGCTCTAATTACAGGTTATTATGCTTTTAATCTCAAAAATCTCTCAAGGTTGTAAGGCTAATAAATTACTTCCTTGATTTAATAGTTATATTAATAATATTTCTATCAGGTTACTTCAGTATATTTACCCATATAAACACTATTGTTCTAGAGGTTATAAGTATAAGTCTTGGTTATACTGCAACTATATTTATTACAAATATAGTTGGAATTTTTATTTATTGTAGCTATAACAAAATGATAAAAGCTAACTAAGTATCAATAATTTTGCAATATAATCAAGATAATATCTTTATAACTATTCTTAAGGTAAGTAAATATCTAATCTATATAATTGTAGGATATATATAGTAAGTGAAACTATTAATATTAATATCACAAATATTATTGATCATATAGTATTTTTTATTATTGTTAGCAATAATGTTACAATAGGAGTTTTACTCAAACTAAGAAAATATTTCACTCAAAGATTTATTTAAGAATAAAGAAGCGTTGTTTATATTCATTATAGTTGTTGGATTATAAATTAGTTCAGCGATATTTATAAGCTTTATGACTAATATCACCTCAAGCAGAGTATTATTGATAAGTTCTGGTTTAGGCTAGTATATTCATTATCGGTAGTGTTAAATACTGATTTTCTTAGTGAATATTGTGGAATGATTACCTTCTTGATAGATTTCTTACTTGAGATATTAGATTATTGTCATGATCCCATTATTAAAGAGATACCTTTCCGTTGAGTTAGTTGGCTATGTAGCTAATACTGCTATGGATTTTTGTCTCCCTGTAATTAGAAATAAATTATGGTAATAAAGTATTGCTACTAGCTATAACTATTGGGCTTATGCCTAAAATAATAACACCTGCTTTATTAATCTTAGAAAATATAATTCTTTAGGAATAATAAATATTAAGAGTTTTGAAGATTATTATTTGCTGCGAAACTTAATACGACCTTTAGTTAAATCATAAGGAGTAATCTCAACTACAACTTTATCACCAGTTAATATACGAATATAGTTTTTTCTCATCTTACCTGAGATGTGAGCTGTTACCATATGTCCATTTTCAAGTTCAACTCTAAACATTGTGTTTGGAAGTGCTTCTAAAACAACACCTTCCATTTCTATACAATCTTCTTTCGCCATATGGCCTCTCTTCTTCAGTTAATTAATTACGTTTTCAATAGTTACACAAATTTTAAAAGCATTTAAGTAAAAACACAAATTTTTTGAATAAATAAGTTGTTAAAAAGGCTATAATCTCGCTATCAGGACTCAGTACTCGAAAATTTAGGCATGGAAAACTACTTATTCTTTGAATTAATAATTTTTATTGTTGCTGTTTTAGGCGGTGGTATTGGTGCTGTCATTGGCTTAGGTGGTGGCTTAGTAATTACCCCATTGCTAACAACAGTGCTTGGAGTACCTCTTTACTATGCCATAGGTGCATCACTAGTAACTATTATATGTACATCTACAGCAACATCTTTAGTTTCATTAAAGTCACATGGATTAACCAAAGATAAATTAGGTTTATTTTTAGCATTAGCAACAGCTGTAGGAGCTATATTTGGAGCTAAGCTGGCTTTGATGCTTAGAGCTAAAGTATTATTTTTAATTTTTGGTGGCATACTTATTGTGGTTGCAATTTTAAGTTTCATTAAGAAAAAATCAAACGCTGAAACTAAACCACTAAAGCAATTTTTTATAGCTAATAAACTACAGCTTAATGATAGTGTTATTATAGGTGGGCAAAAGCAAGATTATAATGTTAACCACCCTATCCTTGGTTTTATTTTTATGGCTGGTGCTGGTTTTATTGGTGGTTTACTTGGTATTGGTGCTGGGATATTTAAAGTTGTAGCTATGGATAAAATTATGAAAATACCTTTTAGAGTCAGTACCTCGACAAGTAACTTCATCATGGGTATCACTGTATTTAATGCAACTTCAACTTACTACTTTGCTGGATATATAGACAGCTCTATCACAGCAGCTGTAGCATTAGGTACTTTATTAGGTGCGACAATTGGTTCAAAATTAATGCCACATATCCCAACTAAAGCTATTAGATTAACTTTTTTTGTGGTTGTATTTATATCAGCAATACAAATGATTATTAAGGGGTTAGTATGATTAAGGATGATGTTATTTATAAAGTCTTGAAATTAAATTTATTTATAGCTATTTTGTTTATAGCTATTGGCGCACTAAATGCCTTTTTAGGAAATTACGATACTACAAAAAATATTATAAGTATTGGCATTTTGTTGATAATAATTTCCCCATTATTAAGAATTTTTCTTGAGCTAATATTTTTTATAAGAGATAAAAATTACACTTATATATTAGTCTGTATAGTATTATTTATAATAATAGCCATAAGTATCGTTTGTTAGATAGTATATTTTTTTAAAAATGTTAATATTCTGTTTACTATAAATAATGTATTCCTAAGAGTTAGAAACTTATAGCGATATGTTTACTAGTTTATCAGATAAATTACAATCGTCTTTTAAAAAGATAAAAGGTCAAACCTCTCTAACAGAGGAGAATATCCAATCGGTGCTGCGTGATATTAGAGTGTCACTTTTAGAAGCTGATGTTGCCTTACCAGTAGTCAAAAAGTTTATAGCTAACATCAAAGAAAAAGCTATTGGTGAAGAAGTCAAAAAAAGTCTTACCCCAGATCAGACTTTTATTTTTTTTGTCAAAAAAGAAATTGAAAAAGCACTAGGTGAAGAGGAAGTACCAATAAACCTAAAAACTCAGCCACCTGCTGTTATATTAATGGCTGGTTTACAAGGTGCTGGTAAAACAACATCTACAGCTAAGCTAGCTAAATACCTAAAAGAGCAACACAAGAAAAAAGTTATGGTAGTCAGTACCGATGTCTATCGCCCTGCTGCTATCGATCAGCTAAGAACTTTAGCAAATAGTTTAAATGTTGAGTTTTTTGAATCAAATGCTTCACAACAGTCTCAGGATATTGTAACAGCTGTGATGAAAACAGCAACAACTAAACTTATAGATGTGCTTATCATCGATACTGCAGGTAGATTGCATATCGATAATGACATGATGGATGAGATTAAGCAAATCCACAAAATTGCTAATCCAATCGAGACATTTTTTACTGTTGATAGTATGACAGGGCAAGATGCTGCAGTAACAGCCAAAGCATTTAATGACGCTTTAGAGTTAACTGGTGTGATTTTGACAAAAACTGATGGAGATGCTAGAGGTGGTGCTGCTTTATCAATCAGAGAGATCACCAATAAACCAATTAAGTTCTTAGGTACTGGTGAGAAGACTGATGCTTTAGAGCCATTCCATCCTGATAGAATTGCTTCTAAGATTCTAGGTATGGGTGATGTTCTTAGCTTGATAGAAAGTATAGAGCAAAAAACAGAAAAGAAATCTGCTGAACAGCTAACTAAAAAGCTTAAAAGTGGTAAGAGCTTTGATTTAGAAGATTTCAAAGCACAAATCCAACAAATGAAAAAAATGGGTGGTGTAGGTTCAATTATGTCTAAACTACCAAATATACCAGCAAATCTACCAGGTAATGTTGGTGATGATATGTTCAAGAAGATTGAGGCTATGATAGATTCTATGACTCCAATTGAGCGTAAAAAACCAGAGCTTATCAAACATAGTAGAAAACAGAGAATTATTAAAGGATCTGGAACTACAATTCAAGATCTTAATAAACTGCTTCAGCAACATACGCAAATGAAAAAAATGATGAAAAGCGTTATTGGTAAAAAAGGTGGTATAGCAAACTTAATGAAACGCATGTCTGCTATGCAAGGTATGGCGAATATGCCAGGTCTTTTTGGTAAAAGAAAATAAGTATATATAAATATAAGGATATCTAAATTAGTGATAGGTGATAAAAACTTTAATAAAGTTTCTAATATAAATATAAAAAAAGAAAAAGTATTGATTCCTGCAGAAGTTCTAATCCAAGATATACCTCTTTTAAGGACTTCCTTTGAAACTGTAAGAAAATCTCGGAAAGAAATAGCTGATATTATCCATGGAAATGATAATAGAGTCGCTGTTGTTGTAGGACCTTGTTCTATTCATGACCCTGTTGCTGCAATTGAGTATGCTACTAAGCTAAAAGAGCAAGCTAAGAAATTTAACAAAGATATACTTATTATAATGAGAGTATATTTTGAAAAACCACGCACAACGATTGGTTGGAAAGGATTTATTAATGATCCTGACCTTGATAATTCATATAATATAAACAAAGGTTTGCGTCTTGCGCGTAATTTATTATCAGATTTGACTAGTATTAGACTGCCGTGTGCAACTGAGTTTCTAGATGTGATCACCCCTCAATACTTTGCTGAGCTAATCACTTGGGGAGCAATTGGTGCTAGAACTGTTGAAAGCCAAGTACATAGAGAATTAGCTTCTGGTCTTTCTGCATCGATTGGTTTCAAAAATGCTACTAATGGTGATATCCAAGCAGCTGTAGATGCAGTTAAATCTGCTATTTATCCGCATCATTTTTTAAGTGCGACAAAATCTGGTTCAACAGCGATATTTGCAACTAAAGGTAACCAAAATGGTCATGTAATTCTTCGTGGTGGTGCTTCTGGACCTAACTTTAGTAAAGAGCATGTTGATGACTGTATTGCTAAACTTAAAAAAGCTCATATTAATACTAAGGTAATGATTGACTGTAATCATGGTAATAGTCAAAAAGACCATACTAAGCAAATTACCGTATTAGCAGATATTTGTGAGCAGATAAAGCAGAGTAATGATATTTTTGGGGTAATGATTGAGAGTAATCTTGTTGCTGGCAATCAAGATATCAATAACAAACCTTTTACTTATGGACAAAGTGTTACAGATAAATGCGTTGACTTTGAAGAAACTCTTAATATGCTAGAAATGCTAGCTGAAGCTGTCCAAGTAAGACGTGATTCTCAAAATAAACAACAAGTTAAAGAAGAGTCACAATTCTCTTTACTATAAAATATTGTTTGTTGCCTTATTCTTTGATACAGGCTATTATCAATCGCCTAAGCTCTTAACTTTACTAATTTTTCCATTTCATTTTATGGTGATTAAGGTTAAGATTAACATTTAATAATTTCGATATTACTAAATCTATTTGAGCTACTGGGTTCCTCTTTTTTTGTCCAAAATTTTAAAAAATGTATATATTATTATAATTATTAATACTTATTTCACAGTGATGATTTAAACATAACAGCTCATAAAAAAATACTCAGATACAGTTTGTAAATCTATGCTTGTTATATCATTTTGAGTTACTATGCTAACCTTACTTCTTACATTTGGATTATTTTCTCTAAAATAATGTTTAAAGTTTTAGTTTTTTGTTTCTTCATAATAACTAACCCAAGAACTATTTATCTTATTTAGATTAGGAGGAAGCTGTCGATTTGATTCTAGAAATCCTATTGGAACATTTGAGGAAACAGTTGGAATATCACCATTGTTACTTAAGAAACTACATTAATGATCATATTGGGAGAAAATGCACTGCCTGGCAACTGTTTAAATACAATATTTGTAATAACTGAATTTATCTGGGAAGACGATGTCTTGTTGATAGAATTCTTTTATATTTTTTTACAGCTTCAGGTTTAAATTTATCTTTTATATCTAAGACAAAATCTGGATTTTCATCTTTATTGTTACAAATAAGTATAATATTTTTATTCATATCTGCAAGATCATTTTTATACTGATAACTGGATTGTTTGTGATCAGCATAGCACCAAAAACAACAAGTTTTGCATGAACCAAGTTTAGAAACATTATTCCTATTATTGTTAGTATTATAAATAAAATTAATTTACTTATATTTTTTTCTTTAATTTCTTGAACTTATATTTCATCCTATTAATAATCGTTTTGAAATCTATTTAAATTTAAAATTTAAACAACCCAAGAAAATTTTATAATTTGTTAGTATTACAACTTTTATGAGCTAGCTAAAGCCAATTTTATAAGAATTAGGAAATATATTAGTTATAAATTCATATCCACTTTGCGAGTTTTAATTTTATATCCTCAAAGTCACCAAATATGATTTAGTAATTTATTCTTTATAGCTCTTCTATTAAGTTCTATTAATAGTATAATTTCTTAGTAGTCTACTTTGTATTAGTATATTTACAATCCAATTCCTCTCAAAATTTGTGGAATTAACAAAACTACTATTGAGTGAACCTGATGAAAAAAGGCAAGAACTAAAGAAATATTGAAACATTAATAAACGCAATATCTAAAACTTTTTGGGAAGACCAATAATCATCTGGGAAATGCCACATGTTGCCATATCCATCTGCAAATATTGTGCCATCATATATATTATATATTTAAATTTATTACTGTTTATCTTATTAATTACCTAAACTTGATTCTAGTTTTAAGAATAAATAACCAATATTTTTATTAAAATTCATATAGCAAAAATAGTTTTAATAGTTCTAAAAAAATGGTTTATTTTGATGTTAAGATTTTTTTAGAACTATTAATCATTAGTTAAAAACTGTATCTAAATGATTTTTATAATTTAAACTCGTCAATGAGAGGATTTGTCATAACATCATTACAGATAAATGTTGGTAGTGTTGACATCAGATAAACTAATGAACCTTATGAAATGCAAATATACTCCATCAACACCAACCCCCTCGAATAATTGGTCTTTTCAACAAAAACTTCTAATGGAGCATTTCAAGTTAATGACAGCATGTATTTTATCTTTTAATAAACCCCATCTGAACCATACTTCTTATTAGAATCATTTTAAGATCTACCATCATTAGCATATAAAACTCCATGACCTGAGGTAAAAACTTCGTCAATATACTCTTTAACTATCCAAGGTAGGTCCCATCCACCAGCCTGCCATTTGGTATATCACTTGCATCAACCCAAAGCCATTTTGATCTCATCATCAATATTATAGCCGTTGTCGATAATTGTCGTTTTGATACTAAAACTTTTATTGAACAGATGACTCTGTGATATATCGAGCTAAATATTGATTAAGTGCACCTTTTGAATGACCAAAGTCTTTCTTATCATTAATTATAAGTTTTTTTCATTTATTTGTTTGTTCCTAGAGTTTAAATCTTATATAACCGTTGGCTACCTTAGCATATTGCACCAGTATTATGAACACTGATTACAACACCACCAAAAATGGCATTGATAATGTTTTTTTCTGCATTGATGAAGTTTGAATATATTGTCCCTATTATCTCACTAGCTTTGGCTACCTTCTACTGCTTAATATGTCTTATATCTGTATGTAATAAATCAGTGTCAAATGGTGAATCGATAATATTCTTATACTTAAAATAATTTTAAATCCCTTGGCTTTGCATCTTAGCATCAATGAAATTAATATACTCCTCTCTAAACCTAACTCAAGTGTATAACCTTCTTTGAGGACTTATTCAGCGACCTTGTTTTTTCACTCTTGGGCAAAATATAGCTTCATCTAGAGCACCACCAGCTTTATCATTATTGATAATTAGCATATGTTTATAACCGAACTTTTCAGCATGTGTTTTTGCAAAATCTGCTGTATATAAATATGTAATAGCATCTGTATCTATGTGTAAATCTAGAACATAATCCACCTTTTGAGCTTCTTTTTGCATAAGCAAATTTAATCTTTTGCTTTAGGTAGTTCCCACTCATTTGCTAGTTCTTTATTTAGCGTGTTGTTGTAGTAGATTTTCAAAAGCTTATTTATATTATGCTGTAGTTGAATTAATATACTCTTTGACAAAAGTTGTATAATCGATTTTAGGATAAAAATAATATCTATTAAAATTATCACCTGTTGAAGAGTCAAATCTATCTTGATGCACTGCACCTATAAACGCATCTTTACCAATTGGGTTACATTTAGGAATCAGGTAAACATATCCTTTAGGCTGAAACTTTTTGAAATACTCTAAAAGCTCTATCATTACAGTATTACCTTGTAGTTTTCTGAAGTGTGCATACTTGCTTGCATATATACGCCATGTGCTGATGAATCAGAGCTTTTGATAGTTATCTTCTCTACATAAATATCATCTCATGTTGATGATTGACTTACTTTAATTTTTTGTTTTGAAATATAATTAGACATAAATTAGTGAAATAAATCTTTCGCGGTGTGATAATTTATACCAAGATAATAATTGTTTAAAAAATATTTACTATCAAAAAAAATTATTAATCGGATAAGTAATTGTTATTACACAGTTAGCGCTAAAATGCTAAAATGATTCTAATAATTTTAAAATCAAAAATAATTCAATGATAAAAGTAATGACTTTTAATGCTAATGGTATTCGTGCAGCTGCACGTAAAGGTTTTTGGGAGTGGTTCAAAATTCAAGATATTGATTTTCTGTGTATTCAAGAGACAAAAGCTCAATTTCACCAATTAGAAAAAAACAAAGAGCACTTCCCTATTGGCTACTATTATGATTTTAAAGATGCTGTCAAAAAAGGCTACAGTGGTACTGCTATTTATGCCAAAAAAAAGCCTCTAAAAGTTATCAAAGAACTTGGTCTAGATTGGGCTGATGATGAGGGGCGTTATATTCAGTTTGATTATGAAAACTTTAGTATCGCGAGCTTATATTTACCAAGTGGCTCAAGTGGCGATGTCCGTCAAGAATATAAAATGCAGTTTCTTGAAAAATACAAAGAAATACTCAAAGAACAAATAGAATCTGGTAGAAATTTCATAGTTTGTGGTGATTTTAATATTGTACATAAAGAGATAGATATCAAAAACTGGAAATCTAACTATGGTAAAACATCAGGGGTACTACCAGAAGAGCAAGCTTGGTTAGATCATATCTTTGATGATTTAGGTTGGGTTGATACTTTTAGAGTTATTAATCAAGAACCTCTACAATATACATGGTGGTCAAATCGTGGTCAATCTCGTGCAAATAATGTTGGTTGGAGAATTGATTATCATATCTCAACGCCTACTTTAAAAGACAAGGTAATACCTGAATCTGATTATATTTATAAAGAAATTTGGTTTTCAGATCATGCTCCTTTGATTATTAGTTATGATTATGAGGTTTAGATGTTTATAGAGATGGTACAACCAAGTAGCTTTAATTGGATTCAATATTAGTAACTTTTATGACATTTCTAGTTTCTGCCGGATTAGATGTTTGGATTTCTTATACATTCCTGACATATAAAGACAAAAAAATACAAAAATTAATAATGAAATAGCTTTAACTCAGATTAGAGAAAAAGCAATGATTATGAAAAGAAATATAGATGGTTTATTAAAACTATTTAAATGATTAATATAAATAAGAAAGAATTGTTAAGTAAGTCTATTAAAACTTGTAATAACATTAAGTTCTTATAAATGTAGCTATTAATGATAATAATGATTTTTTCTTTAAAAAGGAAAATATCGAATTAATGCATAGGTCAACTCATAAACAACTTATTAAATTCTTAAATGAGATAAATAAGTCTTTAAAAGAAGAGGTTGATTTATTAAGTAATATATTAAAATACATAAATGAGAAAGTAATAAAAAATAATTAACATGGTAGATGCTTACATATTTTCAGGTCTACTAGGAGTAGGCAAAACAACTTTAGCTAAACAATTAGCCAAAACCATACCTAATACTATCTACTATAGAATAGACACTGTAGAATATTATCTCAAAAAAGCTTATTCTCAAGAGCTAACTAAACAAAATTATGAGATAGTCTATTAATCAAGCAAAATAAAATCTTGAGCTTGGTAATAATGTAGTCATAGATTATTGTAATCCTATTGATGAATCTCGAAGTTTATGGACTTAGCTTACAGATATAAATACTAAAGTTATAAATATTCAAATAATCTGTAGTGATAAACAAGCTCATCAAAATTGAATAGAAACAAGATATAAAACTAATCCAAATAAATACCCTTCTTGGCAGAATGCCATAGAGATTATTATCTTTTGACAACAGGATATTATTACAATTGATACCGTCTTCTAAAACTGATATAATAGAGTCATTTAAAATAACTTATAATTATCTAAGGAATACAATATGAATTATAAAAAATTTTTTTATAAATTATTACTAGCATTTTCACTGTTCTTTGTGGCATTAGGTAGTTTTGCTACTGATTTCAAGCGATATAATATCTATCTAATTCCAGCAAACACAGCCGATAAATATATAAAAGAATTCGATGACTTCTTAGCAGAAACTAATGTACTGGAGAAATATAAAACTACACCTTTTATAAAAAACCATCCTGTGCATCTAACACTCTACCTGACAAGTTTTGAGACTAAATATATTACAGATATACAAAATGAATTAGCACAAATTGCTAAAAATACTAAACCTTTCTATATAAAAACAACAGGTTTTAGTGCTAGAAAAAGTGGTTTTGTAATGTTAGATATTCAAAACTCGCAAACACTTCAACAATTATCAAATACAGTTGTAAAAGATTTAGCTAAATATAGAAATAAAGACTACCCTGTCCCGAGTTGGGTAAAATTTTATCCAGATAAATTAAAATCTTTTGAAAAATATGGTTCGCCAAATACCTTTGCTGAATTTAATCCTCATCTAAGTATTCTCGCGGTAAATTTACAAACTGATCAAGTAAGAGAGAGTTTTAATAAGGATTTTAACGAGATTATCAAAATCACAAAATTAAAACCTACTAGCTTTAAAATCAAAGCAATAGGCTTTGGTGAAGTAGATGAAAATGGACAAGTAACTAAAACTCTAAATATTTACAAATTAAATACGGAAAATTGTAAGCATAATTTTAAAGTAAGAAAATATAATGAATAATAATTACTTTGATATAATAAGTTTAGGTGGCGGTTCTGGAGGTATAGCATCTGCTGTACAGGCTGCTAAATTTGACAAAAAAGTTGCGATTATCGAAAAGCGTGAGCTTGGTGGTACTTGTGTAAATAGAGGATGTGTACCCAAAAAAGCTATGTGGTATGGTGCAAATCTTGCAGAGGTTCTAAAACATGATGCCGCAGGCTATGGCTTTGATATTGAGGTTAAGGGCTTTAGCTGGACAACTTTAAAAGAAAAAAGAGCTAAATATATTAGTAATATCCATAGTTTTTATGACAGATTATTAGATAAATGGAATATCACTCACTTTAATAATTGGGGTAAATTTAAAGATAATAAAACTATCGTACTAGATGATGGTATAGAACTAACAGCTGATAATATTTTCATATCGCCAGGTGCTTACCCTATTGTTCCAAAAAACATCGAAGGTGCTGAACTAGGTATCACGTCTGATGAGTTTTTTGAGCTTGATGAAATACCTAGAAAAGCGCTAATTGTTGGTGGCGGCTATATAGGTGTTGAGATTGCTGGTGTCTTGAACGCTCATGGTACAGATACAACTATCATGGTGCGCAGAGATAAGCCATTAATGGATTTTGATAATGATATTAGTGATACTCTAGTTGAATGTATGGCTATGACTAATCTAAAGTTACTCAACCATACAAATATTACTAAAGTTGAGAAAACTGGTAATACTTTAAAAATTTCAACAAATACAAGCCAAGTTATAGAGAATATTGATACATTAATTTGGGCTACAGGTCGTGCACCAAACACCCACAACTTAGGTATAGAGAATACCGATATCAATATTACAGATAAAGGGGTAATACCTGCTAATGAATGGCAAGAGACAAATGTCAAAGGTGTATATTCTCTAGGTGATGCTTCTGGAGGCGCTCAGCTAACACCTGTTGCTATTGCTTGTGGGCGTAGACTTGCGCGTAGACTTTTTAATGGTGAAACAAACCTAAAACCAAAACTTGAGTATATCCCAACTGTTATATTTTCTCACCCTGCTATTGGTACTGTCGGCTTATCTGAAAAAGATGCTAGAGAAAAGTATGGTGATCAAAATATAAAAGTTTACAAATCTCGCTTTATAGCTTTGTATTGTGCTATTTCTGGTCATAGAATGCCTACTGTAATGAAACTAGTTGTAACTGGTGAAAATGAAAAAGTTGTTGGCTGTCATATGATTGGTCTAAATGTTGATGAGATGCTACAAGGTTTTGCAGTAGCTATCAATATGGGTGCTACTAAGCGTGACTTTGATGATACTATAGCTATTCACCCTACTAGTGCTGAAGAACTTGTAACTTTGATTTAGAAAATAGCTAATTCACCTACCATAATTATAATTGTCGTGCTGAATTTATTTTAGCATATCACTTTAGATATAAATTTATTGAGGCCTTAAACAAGTTCAGAATGACCTTTTAAGTTTACCCATAAAAATTTTAGGAAAATTTATGATATTAACCATAGCAGATACTCTTGGTAAAAGAGAAATTATAAAATATAAAGGTTTAGTTACTGGAATAATTGTAAGAACACCTACTATCACACAAGGTATTTTGGGTGGCTTGAAAAATATAATTAGGTAGTAAAAATACTTCCTTTACAAATGTTTGCAAAGAAGCTATATTACATGCTGAACAAGAGATGATAAATCAAGCTAAAGAGTTAGGTAGCTAATGCAATAGTCGCGATTTGCTATCCCTCAAGTAGTCTTAGTGGATAAAACACTAGTTGGGAGTACCGAAGTCTTCTGCTATGGGACTGCTGTAGTTTTTAGATAGTCATTAAAGATCAAAATTTATAAAATAAAAATAATATTACCCCTTTTTGAGTGTTATTGACATTAGAATTATGGGAAAGATTTGGTTATTATGGCTTGTAAGCTACATTAGCTATTTATTTTGCTAGAAAATTAGGTTTTAGTGATGCTGAAGCAATGTTAATATTTGGTTCTTTTCGGTATTACTGTATGGTGGTCCACTAATTGGTAGTTAGATTGGCGATAACTATCTTGGTACTAAGCGTACGATATTTATTGGTGCGGGGATTTTATTTTTATCATATTTATCACTTAGTTTTGGTACAGTCATTGCACAATACATAGGTAGTACAGAAAAAACTTAGTTATGTATTCACTAGCTGGAGTTGCGATTGGTGGAGGCTTGTTTAAAGCTAGTCCCTCATTCTTTAATATCAAAGTTATTTGAAAAATGTTATCCTGCTCTTGATGGCGCAATGACTTTATACTATATAGCTTTTAATATTGGCTCTTTTGTTTCAATGCTTATTACTTCTATAATAGCTGCTAAATAGGTTATTTTTATGCTCAGCATTTTGGATGTTGCTTGGTCTGATAAGCTATATAGTTTTTATCCAAAATTTTAAAAGATCGCAACTAAAGCTGGTAAGCAAAAAATGTCTTGGATCAAGGTTTTTGTTGTAATTTTAGATGCTATTATCAAAATTTTCATAATTGGAAATATCATTAAGATACTAAACTATATACTCGAATAGTTGTTGTGATAGCAATACTTGCATTGATATATTTCTTTATACAAATGTTCAAGCAAGCATAGCATGAAAGAAAGAGAATGATTGTAGCTTTGATTTTGATTATTCAAGGTATTATATTTTTTGTGCTGTATCAACAAATGCCGACATTACTAAACTTTTTCGCGGTTATATAATGTAAACCCTCATTTCTTGGGAATGACTGTACATGGTGAACAATAGCAGGTTATGAATCCTTTAATGATTGTTTTAATATCACCGTTATTATCAGTTGTTTATAAGAAAATACCTGGTACACATGTGACAAAATTTTATTTTGGCATGACTTTATGTGCACTAGCATTTTAGTACTATACTTCCCACAATTTACTACTACTGATGGGATTGTATCTGGTTGCAGAATTATTCCCGCGTAAAATGAGTGATTTTGCCTTGGGGATGTTGGCTTTAACTATGATGGTTGCTGAGGCCAATTTGTGGTTATGTTGGTGCGTTGACATCGCCAGCAGAAGGAACTGTATTACAAAGGTTGAAGGAATAACTGTTTGTTTATGGTCATGTCTTTTTAACTATAGGTATTTTTGTTGCTGTAATTGCTGGTATTATGTGGATTCTCGCGGTTGGCTAAATACTATTATGGAGAGTACCAAAGTACATTTTGTATCAGAAGGTACTCATGGTATGCATGAAGAAACTATTATACCGATTACAACAGATCGTTAATCTTTAGCTTTTGGTTTTCTAACACTTTTATTTTGATGATTTTTTTGTCTAATTTTTTTGCAAAACGTTTATTGGATTAGAAGGCTTTTTATTACTATTATTCTTTGAGCCTCAAAGTCTTCAAACTCTTCGCTAGTTAACAAATGTCCTATTAGATATCAATATTTGATAATGATGCTACTTCATAAGCACTAACTAGAAAAATTACTAAACCATCTTGTCCTGCTCTAGCTGACCTACCTATTCTATATGTACATAATCTTCAGCGACATTTGGTAAGTCAAGATTTATCACACATGAGAGTTCAGCAATATCTATTCCGCGCGCAGCAACATCTGTAGCAACTAAAACATTTATTTGTTTAGCTTTAAAATCTGCTAAGGCTTTGGATACGTGCGGTTTGACTTTTGTTACCATTAATAACACTACTGCTAATACTAGCATTATTTAACTTTTCTGAAATTTTATTTTCCCCATTTTTAGTGCACGATAAAACTAGTACTTGATGCAAGTTTTGTTGCCTAATTAGAGCAATCAAAGCATTTATTTTGTTAGATTTATCTAGATATAGATTTTTTGGGTTATTTTTTTAACAGCTGTACTTACAGCATCTACCGAGATAAATTGTGGGTTATTAAGAAACTCATTGACTAAATTTTTTATCGCTGATGAAAATGTTGCCGAGAACATTAGTATTTGGATTTTTTTTAGGTAAAAGTTTATGAATAATTGGTACCGTGAAAGCTATGGTTTTTCCTATTCCTGTTTGTGTTGCTGATAACATCACTACCCTGCAAAATAGTAGGAATAGCTTTTACTTGGATTGCTGTTGGAGAGTTGTATAACCTTTTTTACTAAAGTGCTGCATATTGAAGGATTTAAACCTAAATCTAAAAATTGCATGAATATTTTGTTTCCTATATATTATAAACCTAGCTATATTAACACTAATAACTGGCATTTACTCTATAAAGATGATTTATTAAATAATATAATACAGTCTAATAATTTAGTTACAGCACGATAAATTTGATAATGAAAGGTAGATATTGCTCTAAATTAGGTAAAAATGTCCAGCAACACCTTATCAAACTAGGTCTAGAGCAACCCAGAGAATTTAATCTTGATAATGATAGCAAAATAGCCACAATAGCCAAAGCATATCGACAAATCTTAGATGCTCTTGGTTTACACACACATGAATTTGAGAAAACTCCTTTTAGAGTAGCAAGAATGTTTTCTCAAGAAATATTTAATGGCCTTGATTATGCTAATTTCCCTGCCTGTGCTTTATATGAAAATGAATTTAACTATACTGGAGTTCTAACTCAAAAAAATATAACTATTATGTCATTTTGTGAGCATCATTTTGTACCGTTTGAGGGTACTGCTGAGGTTTCTTTTATTCCTAAAGATAACAATATTATTGGTCTGTGTCATATTAATAGTATTTGTGATTTCTTTGCCAGACGCCCGCAGATTCAAGAGCGAATGACCACACAAATATTTGAAACTTTAAAGTTTATTTTAGCGACAGACAATGTTAGTGTGAAGATTGAAGCTAAACATACTTGTGTTTCATTTAGAGGAGTGAATAATCAAGATTCTCAAACATATACACAAATGGTTGGTGGTGTTTTTGCTAAATAGAAATGATGTTAAGATGAGTAGTTTATTAGATATTGGATGTTTATTTTTAATCGCCTTGATTATTGCTTGTATATTTTCAAAAGGCTATTTGAGGTATTTTATTGTAGCTCTAACGGTTATCTATTATCTTATAGGTAATGGAATCTTAGGAACCATTTTAGCGCTACCACTTAAATCAGAATCTACAGATATTAAAGCTTGCGCTAATACCAAAGGGATTATTCTCTTAGGAGCTGGTATAAATCAAGCTTTTGGTGAATTAGGGCCAGCTTTAAGTGCCTATGATCGTATATTTAAAGTTGCAGAATTGTATAACAAATATCCACAACAAATCATTATAAGTGGAGGAGCTCCTTTGATGAAAAACTATCAGAAGCTCAATTTATGCTACGGTGTTATATAAGTTAGGTATACCAAAATCAAAAATCATTCTCGAGAAAAATTCTAAAAATACCTATCAGAATGTTTTATTTATTAAGAAAATCTTAACAAATGATAAAAATACTTACTGTTTAGTTACTGGTGGAATTCATTATAAAAAAGCAAAAATAATTTTTGATAAATTTGCTATAAATACGATTAGTATAGCTTCATCAAAGTTTGTCCCAAATATAAAAATACTCCCAGATGCTTATAAGTTTCTATGTAACCCAAAATATAATTCATGAGTATTTAGGAATTATAAGAATTTATCTATCATCATTGTAATTATAAAATTGCTAGTTAATATACTTATAACTGATTGTACCTGATACGAAAATTTTATTCAAAAAGAGCTGTTATAAGATTCAACAAAGAGATATAATGTTAAAAATCATTTAACTAATGTTAAAGGAAAGTTGTGTTTTTTCAAGATATCTTTTTAAAAATTATAATTATTTTTAGTATGGCAATAGGGTTTTTATTTGTATTTTAAAATACTTCAAGCGCAAAAGAGAAAATAACTCTCAGCCTATTTTAGAAATAGTCTCGTTTGAAACTACTAAAAATACTACTACTCAAGAAGTATTGCAAGCATCAGATAAAGTAACACAAGATCTGCAAAGATCAAACGGCTTTATAAAAAGAACTTTGACTCAAAATACAAATAATCCTAATCAATGGGTTGATATTAGTGGCAATCTATCAAAGATACTCACACATCTATGAATAAAGCTGTAGAAAATAAAGATGTACAAGCATTTCCTAAGTTGATAAAAAATGGTTCAAGAATGTATCAAACAAAATCAGAGTATTTAAGCATTAAATCTCAAACTGAATAATTTTCAAGATTATTTTTTTATATTTATATAGTATATTTTCTAAAAATTACTTAAATATATAAACAAGCCAGGATTATCAAATGTTTTAAAATATAAAATCTCTAATACTGTTTTAGTAGGTTACCTAATGGCCAAGTAATAGAAAATGACAAAGTTTATTGAACTCCTGAAGAGAGGAATGTTGGTTATACTAAATTTGATAAGAATATTTTATTATTAAACTATAAAAGTGCTAAGATAGCTATATTAATCTGCTATACAAGTGAATTTCCAAATATCTCTTTAGATCTTGCAAAATAAGTATAATTTACTCAGAAGAAGAGATGAATCTGATGTAATGAAAACATGTGCTTTAGAAAAAATCTCTTATCTAGCATGATCGCCTTTATAAATGGGATCTTAAGTGGTAAAGACTTAAATGGCAATATTCCAGCTGGTAGCAGAATGTCTGATGAAGTGATGGGATCTCCTGAGCAAAAAGCTCGATTTGCTACTAGACAAAATGCCACAGTTGACAAAGCTGTAGTAGAATACTTAGAAGTTGCTAAGAAACATAATTTAGATGTTTGTCAAATTGCAATAGCTTTCACAATCAGAAAAGCATATATGAGCTCTATCTAGTATAATTGGTGCGACAACTATGGAGCAGTTAAAACTAATATTGATGCTATTAATCTAAATTTATCTGATTAAGTCTTAGCTGATATTGAAAAAGTCAGAAGAAAATATCCAATACCACTCTAGAGATAGGCTTATCATGTTGTCAAAAAATCTTTCTAATCTTAATATGGTTAAGTGCAGTGGTATTTTACATGTACACTCGCATGATAAATACATAACTTTTAGCATTTTCTGTTCCTTTAATAAATCAATACGGCTATTCTATATATTGATATAGCTTTTTTGCCATATCTATTATATACAGTATTGCGATGTTAGTGATGAAAATACCTTTTGGAATTATAGTTGATAAATATGGTATTGATATCCCAGTGATGTTTTCTATGATTGTAGTTTTAATCGGAATAATAGTTTTGGCTCCTTACAGGTATAGTTTTTTATACTGTAAATAAACGTAAGAAAGTTATCTTGTCAGTATATTTTAACTGTTATTTCTAATCGAATACATCTTAAATAGTATTATCAATCCTTTAGCTGCTTATTGCTTATATCCAAGAGACTTTAGTCATTATAATTTTGGTACTTTTATGAGCTACAAAATAGCTTATTACTTGTTTTTAGTTTTATTAATTATTGCTAATATATTAAGCTCTAATCAAAAAACTGTTGATTTAATGGTGTAAGAGCATTAAGCTTATCGAAATGCAACTCTGAAAACTAGTCAAACAAAGACTTCGATAGGCTCAGCCAACCTGCTTGTTCTATAAAGCTTTTATCGATTAAATCAATAGTCTTTCAAAGACTCAAAAAGTTCTTTAATGTTACTAAACCATACTCAGTTAAATATGCCTCTGGATGATACTGCACCCCAAAAATCTTTGCACTTTGATGAGCAAAAGCCATGATCTCATCATCAGTTGAAGCTAAAGCAATCAAAGGTTTTCTAATATCATCAACGATTAATGAATGATAGCGTGTTACAGTAAATTTTGCTGGTTGATCTTTATATAATATTGATGAGTGAAGTTGCTTAATCTCAGAGAGTTTTCCATGATATATTTGCTTAGCTTTTATGACTTTTGCACCAAAATACTGAGCAATAAGTTGATGTCCTAAACAAATACCTAACAAAGGTAGATTATTTTGTTGACAATATTCAATAATTAGGTATATGTCTTTAAGCTTATCTGGATGACCTGGTCCTGGTCCAATTATGATATGCTTGTATTGCTCAAGATTTTTTATTTGCGCATCAGTTTTTACCACAGATGCTTGATAGCCAAGATAAGTTATATAATCAACAATCGTATTACTAAATGAATCATAGTGATCGATATATAAAACCATCTTAAATCTCCAAATATGAGGGTATCAAACCTCGAACACTATTAATAAGATATATTTTATCAGCAGTTTTCAAATCATTTAAAGTCAGGCTTTTAGCTTCAAGTTTACCTTGTTGAATTAAAGATTTTCTTGTGATACCTGCTAAGACACCATCTTTTAGTTTTGGAGTGTAGAGTTTATTATTTTTCTCAATAATTATATTGTGAAATCTAGTTTCAGTAATATTATCTTTTTCATTTAGATAGATAAGCTCACAATTCTTGTCTTGATTAATATATTTTTGATGCATTTGAATATAAAAACCTCGTGTCGAGTTATGCGTGGTTTTATGCTGGAATAATTTATTAGCTGAATTTATTTTCTTAGGGCAAACTACTAGCTTAATAAGCTGTTGCTTAGTGGTATCAATTTGAGTATGTTCAATAATTATAGATCTATCATAACGATATTCAACACGGATTTTATATTCTTTATCTCTAGCTAATTGCTCTACATAATCATATAGTTGATCTCTAATCTTTTGAATATCAATATCAAAAAATAATTGTCTAGCAGAATTCTCAATCCTCTCTAGATGCAACTCTAAATCTCTAAATTTGTTACGATAGTAAAGACTTTCAATTAAACCAAAATCTGGTTGGTATATTTGGCGAATAAAATTTATTTTAATATTCATTTCTTGCCATTCTGATTGCACATCTGAATATACAGTGATACCACCACCAACACCAATTTGTAAATTATCCTGATATTTTTGTATAGTGCGAATAGCTACATTAAAGCACATATCATTATTTGGCATAATATAACCAATGCTCCCGGTATAAACTCCCCTTTTATCTTTTTCTATTTGTTTGATTAGTTCAATAGTTCTTTTTTTGGGTGCTCCTGTGATTGAACCGCATGGAAATAATCCATCTAAAATTTTTCTAAAAGATATTTGTTTATCTACTTTTGCGGAAATTTGAGTGGTCATTTGTAATAAGTTTTTATATTTCTCTATTAAGAATAGTTTATCTACTTTAACACTATAAGTTTTTGCTATAGCTGATAAATCATTACGCAGAAGATCTACAATTATTAGGTTTTCCGCTCTATTTTTATCACATGATGATAATTCTTGATATATTTTTAAATCCTCTAAATCATTACCTGTAAGTTTAGCTGTGCCTTTCATCGGCTTGACAAATAAATTATCAGCATTTTTTTTAAAAAAAAGTTCTGGTGAGATTGATATAATATCTGGGTTTAAAAATGGTAGATATGCTGCATATTTAACTGATTGTTGTTGTTTAAGTTTATTATATAGTTCTTGACTAGTAAGCTTTGTGGTAGCTGAAATATTTTTAGTTAAATTAATTTGATAACTTTCACCATTGATAAGTGCGTGCTGAACTTCTGCAAAACTTTTTTGATAATCTACAAAACTAAGACTATCTATCATTAAATCTATGTTTTTATTTGAGTTTAGATAAATAGGTATATCATTACAATAGTCTCTAAATGCAACAAAATGAAGTAACTTACCAGCAGTAGTAGTATTACGTAAATGTCTCAGGTTATCATTAAGATAATAGCTAGCTTCATAGCTTATGTAACCAACCAAAAATAGTCGCTGTTGTTGAAATTTTTCTAACTTATAAAAAGCTAATTCTAGTGATTCTTTATCATTAGCTATAATCTGCGCAATAGGATTATAGAAATAATAATTTTGCTGCTTGCTCAATGTATCTTCAAAGATTGTAAATTGTGGTAATTTATAACTACTCATAATTAATCATTCCTTTTAATTTCTTTCTATCAATTTTACCTGTTACTGTTAATGGAATTTTATCAATATATACAATCCCATCTAATTTTTTATATTCAGCTAGATATTTACTTAGTTGACTATTTATAAAATCTAAACAATACTGCTTTGATGCGACTAGATAAGCCCAAATTGTTTCTCCCCATATTTTATCTTGCTTAGAGGTGACAATACAATCATTGATACCAGCTATTTTCAAAATTATAGTTTCTAACTCAAATGGCGAAATATTTGAGCCTCCTTTAATAATTATATCTTTATAACGACCATAAAGTCTAAGCTCATATCTTTGGTTATCAAAACTACCGATATCTCCTGTTTCTAACCACTGGATTTGATTATTTAAAGGTAACATATTATTTTTGATAAAAATCTTACCGTAATTAGTATTTGCAAACTTAGCTATTCTTACTTGGGTGTCTGAAAAGATTTTAACTATGTTAGTAGTAGTGCTAGCTGAGATATTTTGACCATAACCAAAGACTTCTGTCATACCTATACCATTTAGCAATGGTAAGCCTAATTTGTCTTTTACAGCTGTTGCTAAGCTTGTACTAGCCGCATCACCAGCAACACCTAGATAGTGCAAGTTATTGTTACTATTAATATCTTGAGCTATTAGAAAGTGATACATCGTCGGTAATAATGCTAAAGCTGTGACACTATTTTGGTTAATAATCTTTGCTACTAATTTAGCATCAAACTCACGGATAATTGTTATATCTAATCCCATTGCTAATGCTGGTAAAATTTGATACGAAAAAGCAAAAGCATGATTTATTGATAATACTACTAGAAGATGATCACCTAATTTAAGGCCTAAATCATGGACTCTATTTTTAGCATATGCAATAGTTTGCTCGATATTATGAAGATGCTTTTGATAAGAGCCCGTAGTACCTGAGCTTACATGTGCTATCAAAGCTTTAGCATGTATTGTAAAATCTTCTTTTTGAGCAAGTTTATCAAAAAAAGCTAACTCATTCTTTATGTATAATGTCTTAACTTGTAAGTCACAAAGTTTATCGGTTATAAATAAACTATCATCCTCTACTATTGCTGCTAGTTCATTATCGACTAATCTTGGGTTGATCGGTACAAAAAGATCTATATCGGCTATCCAACTAGCTATGTATAGGCTAACTGATAATGGTGAATTTTTGAGATTTGAATATATTTTTCTATAACCAAAAGATTCCAAAAATCTAGCTAGACTATATGATTTTTGCAGAATTTCAACATATTTATATTTTCTATTTTCAAAGAAAATATATTTATTTTTGCCATAATTTTTAATATTTGCTAAAAACTCGCTAAGCTGATTCATTTTTATAGCAATTAATTATATATTTGCTGATATAATATCTTAAATACAAAAATTTAACTGTAATTTTATCTACAAAATGAAACAATCTTTATTTTTAAGTGATGTGGAAATATATGTAAGTTTAGGCTGCTCTGAACAAGAAAGAGCTCATAAACAAATGATTAATTTTGATCTAGAGCTAGAATTTAACCAAGTTTATAGTGCTAGTGATAGTGATAATCTTGACGAAACTATTTGTTACTATACTTTAAGAAATAATATCCAACAATTTTGTGATGATATTAGCTGTAATCTTATAGAGTACTTAGCTAAACAAATTTATCTATTTATTGAAAAAAACTACAGTAATATAACTATCAAATACTTGAAACTTATCAAAAAGCCCCCAGTATCCCAGATAGGGTCAGCTTGTTTTGTAATTAGGAACTAGTGTGCAATATATTATAGGAATTGGAACAAATATTGGTTTTACTATCGAAAATATTCATCTTGCGATAGCTGCCCTAGAATCGCAGCAAAATATAAGAGTTATAAGAAAAGCAAGCTTATATAGTAGTAAAGCTGTTCTTAAAGAACATGCCCCAAAAGAATGGGATATCAGATTTTTAAATACAGCTGTGAAAATTAGCTCTTCGCTAAAGCCTAATGAGCTTTTAGTAATCTTAAAAGATATAGAAACAAAAATAGGTAGAAATCTAAGTGCTCCTATATGGTCACCTCGGGTGATTGATTTGGATATTCTCGCTGCTGAAGATTTAATCCTAGAGACAGATGAGCTTACAATTCCACATAAAGAATTAATTAATCGGAATTTTGCTTTAGCACCTTTATTAGAATTATCTAAAGGCTGGCATCACCCTAAATATGTCGAATGGGACCTTAATATAAGATTAAAAGAACTAAGGGAGATAGTAAAACTTAAACAAACTCTTGCAAATACAATGCGTATAGGTATCGTTAATCTGTCAAATCAATCTTTTTCAGATGGTGATTTTGATGATAGCCAGCGTAAATCAAACCTTGATGAGCTTATAAAAAATGGTGCTGAGATTATTGATATAGGTGCTGAATCGACTAAACCTGATGCTAAGCCTATAACGATTGAAGAAGAATTTAACAAATTAGATAAATTTTTAGAATATCTCAAATCACAACTTGCAAATTTGATTTATAAACCATTAGTTAGCATTGATACACGCAAGCTAGCTGTAATGCAACAGATTCTCGCTAAACATAATGATATTATCTGGATGATAAATGATGTTGAATGTAACGATATTGAGCAAAAAGCCCAATTAATTGCAAAATATAACAAAAAATATGTCATAACTCATAATTTATGTATCACAGATAAAAATCAGTATTTAGACAAAGATAATGCTATAAATAATGTTTGCGAATATATAGAGCAAAAAAAACTTGTACTTCTAAAACACGGTGTGACAAAAGAAAATACTTTCTTTGATGTTGGCTTTGGTTTTGGTAAAAAATCAGATACTGCTAATTACTTATTAGAAAATATAATTAAAATCAAACAAAGACTAGACCTAAAAGCATTAGTTGGTCACTCACGCAAACCATCAGTTTTAGGTTTAACCAAAGATAGTAATCTAGCAACCTTAGATCGTGCTACAAGAGAGCTTTCGCGAAAGTTAGAGAAATTAGGTATTGAAATTATAAGAGTACATAAAATTTAATAAGGAAATACAATGCCATATCATCCAAGTTTAGCAGCATTATTAGATACCCCTGAAATCAGAAGAATCAAAAAGCTTGATTTAATAAAGCAGCGTGAAATTTTTACTAATCTTTCTATCAAACAGATTAAGCGTTTACAGCGCCCTGATATTATAGAAGAAGATATCAAACTAGAGAATAATATTATCTTGAGGCATTATCAACCTAGGAAAGCTAGTGATAAAGCTATACTTTTTATCCATGGTGGTGGGTGGTGTTTAGGTTCAATAAATACTTATGATCATGTGTGTAGATATCTATGTGATCAAGGTAATTTAAATATCTTCTCGCTAGAATATGGTTTAGCTCCTGAACAAAAATATCCAGCAGCAGTTGAACATGTTTTATATGCTTATGACTGGTTATATCAAAATAATAGCAAGTTTAATATAGCATTTGAAAATATTTTTGTTATGGGTGATAGTGCTGGAGGCAATCTTGCAAGTATAATCTGTCATGAACGCCAAGAGAATATACCTAAAGCTCAAATTTTAGTCTACCCTGCTGTTGATATGTATACTAAGTATGATAGTAATAAAAAGTTTGATGAATATAAGTATCACTTAACTATGGAATGGTGTGAAATGTTTCTTAAGGCTTATTTAGGGGATGGAATCTTATCAAAACCTAAAAAACTTAAACAGCCAAGTGTCTCACCGCTATTTTATCAAGCAACTAAACAACCAGATACATTAATTATAGCAGCTACTCATGATATCTTAATAGATGGTATCTATGCTTATGAGAAAAAACTCAAGCAGCAAGGAACTCTAGTAGAAACTCATTACGATGATGAAATGTTCCATGGTTTTATGGGTATACTAGGCATAACTCCACTTGAAAACCCTAAAATAGCTTTAGATAAGGTAATTAAATTTATCAATCAAAGATAATAATACTATTAAGATTATGACTCCAATTTTTAAAACAGATAAAAAAGCTGGCGAAAGATCAGAACAATTTGTTAAAAGATTTAATCGACTACCTGCTTTTGTAGCAACTGGTGGTGAGATAGTTTTTGTATCAGATGACTTTCTTGAAGTACATCTAAAGTTTAATCTGACAAATAATACCAAAAACTATCATGGTACCGGCTTTGGTGGAGCAATATATTCTTCATTAGATCCAATCTACCCATTACAATTATGTAATATTCTTGGTGATGATTATGTTGTCTGGGATTTATCAGCAAATATTGACTATCTTAAGCCCATTACCGATCATGTCTATGCAAGATTTCTATTATCTCAACAAACTATCACTAAGATAAAGCAAGATGTGGTAACAAAAAACAAATCTGTGATTAGCTTACCAGTTTGTTATGAAGATGCTGATAATAATATTTATGCTAAAGCAAATAAAACAATATATATAGCTGATAGAGAATACTTTAATAATAAACAGAAATAATTTTTACTAAAATTTTTTAAAAGCATTTATAATAGCTTGTTTGGTAATTTGCTTAAGTGAATCAATATCTTCTAATGTACTATTAAGTGGAGGTAACCAATAGATTGTATTACCTAACAGTCTAAGTAATGCTCCTAACCGTATAGCTTCTCTATAGACATCAAAGCCAAATCTATCTTTTGTGACATCCAAATCAGCGGCAATTATTCCACCAAGATTACGAATATTCTTGAAAATATTAATTTGACTATTTATTTCTAAAAATGCTGCCAACATATACGATTCTAATTTTGTAACATTAGCTAAAATATTTTGTTGTGCAAATATGTCTAAAACGCTATTTGCTGCGACTACGCCTAAGACATTACCACTATGAGTATGCGAATGTAAAAATGCCTCTGATACTTTATCGTTATAAAACATATCATAGTAGTTATTTTTTGTTAGAGTAATACTAAAAGGTATCACCCCAGATGTTATGCCTTTTGAAATACATAAAAAATCAGGACTAATATCCAAATAATCTAAAGCAAATAATTTACCCAATCGCCCTACTCCAGTCATTATCTCATCAAAAATAATGTAGATATCATTATCTCTGCACCAATTACATAACTTGTTTAGATAATCTTTACTATACAACAGCATACCACCTGCACCTTGACAGATTGGCTCAACTATTAGAGCATTTATAGACTCCTTATGCTGCTCAAGATATTTTTTTGATTTTAACCAATGATTCTCAGCATTTAACCATAAAGGATCACTCTTGCCAGTAACATAAGGAATATTTTTTAGTTTAAAACTATCAAATAATAACGCCTTATATGGTTCAGAATATAAACCACAATCACTGACACTCATAGTTGCTAAAGTCTCACCATGATATGAGTTTTCAATGGATACAAAATTTATTTTATCTGATTGATGACGCAACTGTCTTAGATGTATAGCCATCTTTAGAGCAATTTCAACTGCAGATGAACCATCAGCAGCATATAAAGTTTTATCCATCGCTGTTAATTTGCATATTCTTTTACTAAAATGCTCAACTTCATCATTAGTTGTATTAGCAAAGATGGTATGCTCAAATTTATCAAGCTGCTGCTTTAAATTATCTATGATATATGGATGTCGGTGCCCTAATGATTTACACCACCAGCTAGATATAGCATCAAAAATTTTATGACCATCTTGAGTATATAAATAACTACCTTCGGTTTTATCAATGTGTAATGGTGGGACTTTTTCAAAGTCTTTCATTTGTGTGCATGGGTGCCAAATATTTGTACTATATTTCATTGTAAACCTATTTGCTAGTTTAAAGTTGACATAAATTGTATAGAAGTTATAGAATACTTTACAATTACAAAATACACCTAAAAAATAAAAATGAGTTTACAACAAATCAAAGAAATTTATACTAGACCATTAACAGAACTTATTCTAAAAGCTCTAGAAACCCATAATAAAAATTTTGGTAATGATATAGAACTTTGTTCATTAAAGAGTATAAAAACTGGTGCATGTCCTGAAGATTGTAAATATTGCCCTCAAAGTGGTCATTATAATACTAATGTTGAGAAGCATAGTCTGCTTGATATTGAAACTATTCTAGCTGAAGCAAGACAAGCTAAAAATAGTGGTTCAAAAAGATTTTGTATGGGTGCAGCTTGGAAAAATGTTCCTAAAAAAGATTTTGATAAGATTGCAGATATTATTAGCGAAGTAAAGAAACTTGGTTTAGAAACATGTGTAACTCTCGGAAGTATCAACGCTGATGAGGCAACCAAGCTAAAGCAAGCAGGACTAGATTATTATAATCATAACCTTGATACTTCAAGAGATTTTTATCCTGAAATAATTACCACACGCAAATTTGATGAAAGAATTGAAACTATAAGAAATATTGCCAACGCTGATATAAATGTCTGTTGTGGTGGTATTTTAGGCATGGGTGAATCTTTAGATGATAGATTTAATTTATTGCTAGAGTTATTACAACTACCTTCACCACCTAAAAGTATTCCTATAAATACCTTAATACCTGTCAGAGGAACTCCTCTAGGAGATAGATACACTGAAGCTCAAATTGACAGCTTTGAATTAGTAAGATTCATCGCAACTACAAGGATACTTTTTCCACAAGCACGCTTAAGATTATCAGCCGGTAGAGAAAATATGTCTATGGAAACTCAAACTCTATGCTTTCTTGCTGGTGTCAACTCAATATTTTATGGCAATAAACTACTAACAGAAAATAATGCTACTGTTAATTCTGATAACTTTTTATTAACTAAACTTGGCTTAGAATCTAATACTGAATTATGCTAAATTTACAAGATAAATATATCCAATATCAAAAAGATAATTTATTAAGAGAGTTAACTACTTTTATAAAAGATGACTCTATTATAGATTTTACAACTAGTGATTACCTTAACTTATCTACAGCTAATAATCTAAAAGAAGCAATAATCACTGGATTTGATAAATATGGTTTCGGTAGTAAAGGATCTAATATCGTCTGTGGCTATACCAATGAGACCCAACAATTTGAGCAAGAGTTTGCAAATTTTGTTAACTATCCTAGAGCTATATTTTTTAGCTCAGGTTTTATGGCAAACTTAGCTATCTATTCAACATTGTTTAGTAAATATGACACAATATTTGCAGATAAATATATCCATGCTTCTATTATTGATGGTATCAAACTTTCACAAGCAAAACTTAAAAGATATCAACATCAGCAATTAAATCAGTTAAAAGATATTTATGATGATAAAAGTTTTGTAACTACAGAGGGAGTTTTTAGTACCTCAGGGACAATTACTCAATTAGATAAACTAATAAAAATTACTACTGATAAACTAATAGTTGATGAAGCACATAGCTTTGGTGTTTTAGGTAAAAATGGTAGAGGTGCTATTAATAAATATCAATTAAGTTATAAAAACTGCCCTATTAGTGTTTTTCCTTTAGGTAAAGCATTTGGTGGAGTTGGTGCTGTAGTCTGTACTACTCAGACAATCGCTGACTATCTAATCCAATTTGCTCGTAACTATATTTATACCACGGCACTACCACCACTAATATTAAAAGCAGCGATTTTACAATTAGAAAATCTAGCTAATGCTGATGTTAATAGAACTAAACTCTACCAGAATGTCAAATTTTTTAACGAATTATGTGATGCAAAAAATCTTAAACTAGTATCTAAAGATTTCTCTGCTATTAGAAGCATATCTATAAATGATGCTAATTTAGTAATACAGCTAAAAAATAAACTCTATCAAAAGAAAATAGTAGTATCTTGTTTTAGATACCCTACTGTTCCTAAAAATCAAGCAATATTAAGATTTTCACTTCATAGTAGTAATACTTTTGATGAGATTCAACAAGCTTTAGAAATTATCTCAAAAGAGGTTCATCATGAATATATACGATCAAGTTAAAAGTAACTTTTCAAAAGCTTGCGAATACTCTAAAAATTCTACGACCCAAAATCAGGTTCGCCAGTTACTTTTAGCACAAACAATTAAGCACTCAAAGTTAGTTAATTATAACCATACCGATACAATTCTAAATTTGGGCGTGCGTGATTTTTCTGAACCATTAGAATTAAGTAAAATTTTTTGCGCTAATAAAATTGATGTTTGTGATATCGTATTACCTAAAAGTTCAACTAATATCGATAACATAAATACTTTTAAGCTTAATTTTGATAAAGATTTAGAGCTGATTAGTGATAATTATGACTTAGTCTTTTCAAATATGTCATTTCAATGGAGCCAAAATCTTAAGCTACTGATTAAAAATATCTCAAGCAAATTAAACAATCGTGCCATTCTCGCATTTAGTACTGTTCTTGATAATAACTTCCATCAAATAAAAGATATTTTGAGAATAAACAAAATGCACAATATTAATGATATTTTAGATTTTATCAAAAATGCTAAACTAAAATGTTTGTATCAGCAAGATTTATATTTAGATATTAATTTTAACAATTTTGGCGAGTTAGCCAAACATTTAAAATCTACTGGTGTTAATACTTATATCGGTGACAAAAATAAGCAGAATTATAAAAGTATAAAAAAACTCTGCTTAAGTCCAAATCAGTTTAACCTTAGTTATCATGTTGGGATATTTATCTGTTTTAAGGAGTAGTAATTTATGAAAAAATTTTTTATTATTGGTACAGGTACAGAAGTAGGCAAAACTTACATCGCAACTAAGCTTATCAAAGCCTATGAGTCACAGCATATCAAATCACTTTGTTTAAAACCTGTAGCATCTGGTAAAAGTCAATTTTCGAACCTTTGTGAAGATGTAGAAAATATCTTAAAAGCTTATGATAATAAATTTTCAGCACAAAAAATAAACTTCATATCATTTGAACAAGCTGTTGCTCCTCACATAATCGCAGCAAAAATGGGGACAGATATTTCTATTGCTAAACTTAAGCAGTTTATTGAGGATAAATATAATAACGATCTAGATATTATCCTTATTGAGGCTACTGGTGGGCTACTAACTCCATATTCAAATCAACTAACTCAACTTGATTTGATAAAGGCACTTCAAATACCAGTAATACTTGTATCAGCTATCAAAGTTGGTTGTATTAATCATACTCTACTGACAATTAATGAGCTTAATAGACACAATATCAGACTAGCAGCTTGGATAGCTAATTGTAGTACCAAGAACATTGAATTTATCGATGAGCAAATAAAAACCATAGAAGAATTATCAAAGCATAAGTGTAGTGTAAAAATAGCACAAAATACTGACTATTTAAATTTTATAGAATTAGCTAATATGCTGATATCTCCTGACGAAAATGAGTGACTTCCTTGTTGATTCTCAACAATTATCTCTCCATGCTGAGACAAACCTAGATATTTACAATTATCAAAGTTTTTATCGGCTAACCTTTATTTTCAAACTCTTCTTTAAAATAACAAAAACCCTCTTGAGTAAAGATAGTTAAATCTTTTTTGATAGCTTTTATTAGTTGTATGAGTAAATTAGTCCTATTAGCATGTTTTTGAGATTCTAGCTTTATTGAAGTCCAGTTTTTAGAAATTTCTTGATTATGTTGCATATTGACATTTATACCAAAACCTATAAATAATTTAGCTCTATCATTTACCTCTGCTGAGATATTTATAATCACTCCAGCTATTTTTTTATCATTGATAAAAATATCATTTGGCCATTTTAATTTAGCATTTAAATCAAGTCTTTTTAATATTTTAGCTATACTCATCGCAACAACCAAAGATAATCCATTTAACTTTAATATATCTAGTTCAACCACCTCAAGTAAAGTACAGTAAATATTCTTACCAAATGGTGAAATCCACTTTCGATTAAAACGTCCAAAACCATCTGTTTGAAATTCTGAGATAAAAATCGTATTATCACAAAAATTATTTTGGTTCTCAATTGCGTATTTTGATGTTGAATCTACAGAGCAAAAATATTTTATGTTTTTAAAAGCCTTGGCTAAATCATCTACTTTTATTAGATCTAATCTTTCTTCTAATAGATAACCAACTCTTGAGTTAGATGATACTATTATTTAATAGTTGGCTTTAAGTGTTTTGATATTTTTTGAAATAGCTGCTCTAGATATACCTAACTTTTGGGCAATACTTACCACTTACATATTTTTTTATCATTTAAAAAGTTTAATATTTGTCGCTGAGTTTTATTCATTTAATCTTACTCTTTTAACAATATTTATAAATTGCTAAATCTATCTAAATAAACAGCAGCAGCAATAAAAACTTGGAAATCTCCTTCAGTTCTGACCCCTCTATTTTAATTTTTTTTAGCTGACTGAGTAAAGGCAAATGTTTTAATCTCATCCTACATTGTTGCTTCAAAATATTCTCTTGCTGATATTACTGACCCAGCTATTATATAACTTTGGGATCTATAGTGTACATTATAGACTTTATTACTACTCCTAGATGTTTACCAAATTGTTTATAGATTTCGATGGCATCTTCATCGTTATTCTTTGCTATATTAAGAATCTCTTCACTTTTAATACCAATTTTCTTTATAAAAAACTGTCCACTACAATAATCCTCTAAAATTCCGTCTAAATATGGCAACATCCCAAATTCTCCTGCACCACAATTAGAGTCTCTGAACAAAGAGCCTTTATTTATAATTCCTCCACCAATACTAGTACCTATTGTAATACCGACAAAATTTTCATATTGTTTATCTTTGCCATACAGTCTTTGTCCAATAGCAAAACAATTTGCATCATTATCTATAAAAACCAGCACTTTAAACTCTTTTTCTAGTATTTCTTTTAAAGGAATTTCTTACCATGATTTGATATTTTGAACATCGTATACTATACCTTTTTCTCGATCTGCTACACCAGGAATTCCAATCCTAATACCTTCAATTTCTGATGTAAAAACTTTTGCTATTGTTTGTTTGATTACATCTATAACTAATTGGGCATTATGTTCTGTATATACATGGATTTTACTCAAAAAAGAATCTAATAGATCACCTTGTACTCCGCCAGCATTTACTTTAGTACCATCAATATCGACACCTATTATTATCTTATTCTTGACTTGAGTTTTTTAATCATGTTATTTCGCTTATTTAGTAAATAAATCTTTTAATTTTATTATTTTATTATCAACTAACTTATTTGCTGTCATCACAACGTATAAGATATATATTATAGTTAGATGAACAAAATACATATCAACTTTTAAACCTAAAATATCTCCTATATTACCTAAGATTAATAGCACTATAGCTCCACCAATTATTCCGGTACAAAATATTCCAGATACTGTTCCATGATCAAACTCTAAAGAATTCATGCCCAACGAGAAAACATCACCATACATGATTGATGTCAGAAAACCACAAGCAGGGAAGAATACTAAAGCCATAGTACCTGATCCAAACAATGCTAAAGATAAAGATATTAACTGTAAAATTATAAATATTTTTAAAATACTTTTGACATTATATAACTTTAATAAAACTATATCTAGAATACCACCTCTACACACTGTATAATCCAAAATGGCACTACGGTAGTATTACCCACCATTTCGGTATTGAAACTATGATAGTCATTCAATAACTTAGAAATCCAAGCATTAACTCCTTGTTCTTGACCAACATATGCAAATATCGCTAAAAATATATTAGATACAACTTTATTTTTTTAAAAGACTTAATACCATAGAGAAACCTTCATGCTTTTCATCTTCTTTTAACTCAACTTTTGGAAACTTAATTAAGCTAATAAATAATACCAATAAAAACATCACTATTGCATTAAACCAATATATTGCAACCCAACTAACATAAATAATAAGGTAATTACTATCACCATAATAAGGAAGATTCATTACTAAATAAGACAAAACAAATGGACTAACAAATTATACTCCACCAAAGAATACTTGTTGTAGTACTGAAAAAATGAATAATTCTCCTCTCTACCAGCAACTCTTAATAAAGGCCAAAAGCTACTTGTAATATCGCCTCAGCTGTATCAACTGTAAATAAACTTATAATATAAGTAAGATAACTAACCTTAAGGCAAAATAAGATAGAGCCAAGTGAGTCTAATAAAAAAGCAAATAGAATCTATTTTCTTAGGGCCATATTTTCTAACATATAATCAAGCAGGTATTGAAATAATATATGCTATAAAGAATGTAAAAGGCAAAATCCCAGCTTGAGAAAGTGACAAATTTAGATCTTTTGTAGATCATGAATTATAGGCCTTAAAATATTACAACAGATACTATCAGGTATTTTTTCATACAATTCACCTTAAAATTTACTAAATTAACAACATAATCTAAAGCTGCTAATCAGCCATGTGTACATCACACTTTAGAATAGCTAGTAGCCTTAATTATCACTATAATACATAAACAAAATTTATGCTATTCTAGATAGTTCTTTTTTAACAAAAAATATAATAATGGTTTTAGCTGCTTTAATGAAGCTGGACAACTTATTGAGGTTGGATATGGAGGTAAAAAAGCTTATATTCACTCGCATATAATGCTGTTAGACAATTTACCATCTATTGCCACAGGTCGTGATATTTGGGATTTTCCAAAAAAATATGCTCACCCTACTATAACTGTAGATTCTGATACATTATTAGGCACAGTCAAATATAATAGTGTAGATGTTGCATTTGGTACTATGGAATATAAATATCAAGAGCTTGATAAACAAGCTATTAAAAAAGCTTTAGAAGAAACACCAAACTTTTTACTTAAAACAATACACGTTAATAGTAAAGATGTAAGTATCTGTCAACTTGTCAAATATACCATATCAAAGATATAACAGTTAAAAGTGCTTGGACTGATCCTGTTGATTTATAAGTAGTATTAAATCATGTTCAAGCTGCACTGCATTATTTACTAGTTATAGAAATTGCCAAAGGCTCTCATTTTATCGCAGATGTGACTCTTAGTTTCGGTGAAGTAGTATTTGATTATCTTAAATAAAATATTTCAAGGAAAGTTACCTTAATTACAGATGCTACTTCTTCTGGTCTTGGTTTAGGAATGGCCATAGAGTTTACAAATCAAGGTGCAAAAGTTGTAATTGCATATTAAGACTTAGACAAATCACAAGCTGTGGCAAGAGATTTAACAGCTAAATATTCTGTAGAAACCCTAGCTGTACAAATGGATGTCATAAATGAAGAGCAAATAAAATCAGGAGTGATGAAACTGTCAAAAAATTTGGTCGTATTGATACAATTATTAATAACGCAGTTATTCAGATAATCTCACCTATTGTTGACTTTAGTGTTTCAGCATGGAGAAAATTGTTTGATATCCATATAACAGGTACTTTATTAGTAACTCAAGCAGCTATGAGACATATGATTGAGCTAAAAACTGGTAGAAGAGCTATTGTTGTCGGTTCTGTTCATTCGGTTTAGCATCAAAAAATAAGGTGGCTTATGTTGCTGCAAAACACGCTCAACTAGGTTTTGTCCGAACGCTTGCCAAAGAAGGTGTGGAACATAATATTTCATCAAACCTAATTTGTTCAGGCTTTGTATTAACTCCACTAGTAGAAAAGCAAATTCCAAAGCGAGCTAAAGAGCTAAATATTTCTGAAGAAGAAGTTGTAAGAAATATTATGCTTGGGGGTACTGTTGATAGGGAGTTTACAACAGTTCAAGATATTGCTGATATTGCTATCTTCTTAGCAGAATTTAAAATAAATACTTTAAAAGGTCAGAAAATTTTAGTTAGTCATGGCTGGGAATGTAAACAAAGCTAACTCTTCTGTGCTATATTACTCTCATGTTAATTCTATTTTAAAACTATAGATGTCTACAAACTCAAATATTAGAAAAAAATTAGGTCAACTAATTATGATGGATTTTCGCTATTGGAATGAAGATTCAACTAAACAACCTATTCCATTTATAAAAGCAAATCAAACAATCAATAGAATTTTTAAAGATTATAATTTAGGTGGATTTATTCTTTTTAGAGAAAATATCCAAGATAACCAACAAACCATCTCTTTATTGAGAGAGTTACAAGCAAACAATTCTACATCTCTATTTTTCGCTACTGATCAAGAAGGTGGTCGAGTAAATCGTCTTCAACAAGGCACTAGTGGTTGCGGTAATATGGCATTAGCAGCGACCAATAATCCTAATAATTCTTACACCATGGCTAAGTTAATTGGAGATGAATTATATTCCTTGGGTATAAATATCAACTTTGCACCTACTGTCGATGTTAATTCAAACAAAAATAATCCAATTATTGGCATAAGATCATACTCTGATAATTCAGAAGTAGTCACTGAGTATGCGAGAAATGCTATAGCTGGTTACCATGATGCTAAAATTATAGATTGTGTTAAACATTTCCCTGGTCACGGTGATACCTCGATAGATAGTCATTTAGGTAATGTAATCTTAGCTAAGGGTCTTAATGGTTTAGAAACTACAGAGTTATTACCTTTTAGAAAACTTACTAATATCTGTAGTATGGTTATGACCGCACATATAAGTGTACCAGTCATAGATGACACTCAGTACAAATCAATATCAACTGGTGAAAATATTTATGTGCCAGCTACGCTATCTTATAAAATAATTACAGAACTTCTAAAACAACAAATAGGGTTTGATGGGCTAGTAATATCAGATGCTATGGATATGCATGCTATTGCTAAACATTTTGGCACTATTGAAGCAACAAAATTAGTAATATTGGCTGGTGTAGATATTGTACTTATGCCAATTCGGGTATGGTCAGAAAAAGATATTTATAAATTAGAAGATCTTTTTAGCGAGCTAGAAAAAGAGTATGCTAAAAATGTCAAATTTGCTATAGCAGTTGATAAGGCTTATGACAATATTATCAGATTTAAAAAACAACATAAACTTGAGCAAAATTTGATATTTAAAGTATCAGAAAATGAGCAGCTTAAACTAGCCGATCAAATAGTTAACTCTTGTGAACATCAAAAAATAGCTTTAGATATAGCTAAACAAAGTACAACTGTAGTTAGAAATTCAGGAATTATTCCATGTAAACTTAGCGAGCTACAAAATATCTTAATTATCGATACAGACAATCAACGTTTAGCAGACTTTTGTAATGAATTACAAAAAGTAGTAATAAATAATAACTCAAATGCTAATATTATCTGCGAAAATATTAATAATGAAAATATTGAAAATAGCATTAAAAATGCTGATGTAATTTTACTAGTTTCAGCAAATTTGCGTGAGTATGATTATAAATATAGTCATCTAACTTCTATAAAGCCAAAGCAAACTATAAATATCGCAGCACTTGCTCCTTATGATATCAACTATATTGATAATATAAAAAATTATATTTGCATATATGGAGCAACCTCTATGGATCAAACCAATTATACAAAGACATCACTAAAAGTTAATATCCAAGCTGCATTAGAAAATATTTTTGATAATAAAAAATTGATAGGAAAACTACCTGTTAAAGTTTAAAGCTTTAATATACTTTCTGGCCAAAAAATTCAAAGTAGATATCTTTTTCATTAATCGAGTTTTTAAATAGTTTTTCATGTATAGAAAGCATAAAATCTTTTGGACCACAGAAAAATTATTGTGAATTAATTTTATCATCTGCCCAAATAACTAAAAACCATTTATCTGAATTTTGTTTACGACTTTTAAGAGCTTGTTTGGAGAAAAATTCCTTAAGATAATAATGCAGTTTGACGACATTCTAATATTTTTCTTCCGGTGATATAGGTAAATATTAAAAATATACCTAGTAATACTAAATTTACTAATCTTGCTCCCAAAGTATTCCAAAATACTCATAAATATATAAGTAAGCCAATATACTAATGGCGGTTTATGAAAAAATATCATGCCATCAATATAAGGAACTATAAAATTATGGTTTGCTAGCATTTCTCTTGCTACTTCAGAGTATCTAGTTTCATCAGGAGCGTAAAAATTTGGCACATGATACAAACAAAAAGCAACTATAACAACAGTTATAACAAATAAAATATCTTTAATTTTATTATTCATAGTATTATTTAGTCATGATTCTCTCGAAAGAAGTATTTAGCAAGAAAAATAGTTTTTTGGATATCTTCGTCACTATGAGCTATCGAGATAAAACCTGCTTCATAAGCTGATGGTGATAGATATACACCATTATCAAGCATATATGCAAAGAATTGATTAAATATCTTAAGATTTGTTTTGCCTAAATCTACAAATGTATTTACTGCGACTTTATTACTACAGAAAAATAAACCAAACATTCCACCTAAACATTTTGCATGAAAGTTAAAATCATAGGCTTTAGCTGCCTCATTTAAACCATCAACTAACTTTTGTGCTTTAGCTCCTAGTCCATCAAAGAAACCTTGTTGTGAGATTTTTTCTAAAGTTTTGATTCCTGCTGCCATTGCAATAGGGTTTCCAGACAGTGTACCTGCTTGGTATACTGGTCCAGCTGGAGAAACTTTTTGCATAATCTCTTTACGCCCACCAAAAGCACCTACTGGCATACCGCCACCAATCACTTTACCCAAAGTTGTCAAATCTGGTCTAACATTATAAATACTCTGAACACCGCCTAAAGCCACTCTAAAGCCAGTCATAACCTCATCAAATATAAGTAAACTATTATTTTCATCACAAATAGTTCTAAGCTTAGCTAAGAAATCATCTTGTGGGAAAATCATATTCATATTACCAGCTATAGGCTCAACGATAATACAAGCAATTTCATCTTTATATTTTTCAAAAAGTGCTTGGACAGACTCAATATCATTAAAACTAGCTACTAAAGTATCTTTGACTACATCTTCAGGCACTCCTGGAAAATTTGATTGACCCAAAGATAGCGCACCAGAACCAGCAGCTACAAGAAACTCATCAGCATGACCATGATAGCATCCTTCAAATTTGATAATCTTGCTTCTACTAGTATATGCTCTTGCAACTCTAATCGCACTCATAGTTGCCTCTGTACCAGAGTTTACAAACCTTACTTGCTCAATATTTGGCATTAGCTCAATTATCTTTTTAGCAAGCTCAACTTCTTGCTTACAAGGTGCTCCATAGCTTAGACCATTTTTAAGTTGACACTGTATTGCTGCTAAGACATCATCATCTCCATGACCTAGAATCATTGGTCCCCATGATCCGATATAGTCTATATACTTATTCCAATCAACATCATATAGATAAGCGCCTTTTGCAGACTTTATAAACCTTGGGAAGTCTTGACCGACACTTTTAAACGCCCTAACTGGAGAGTTTACTCCACCTGGTATATATTGTTGTGCCTCTGCGAATAAACTTTGAGAGTTTAATTTATTCTCCATTTTCGTGTTCCTATCTTATCTTATTTATTTTTTTCTCAACTGCTTGTATTAGTAAATTAGCAGCATTTATTTTTGTAGCTTTGTATATCTCTTGTATACCCGTTGGACTAGTAATATTAACTTCGGTTAATTTATCTCCAATCACATCAATGCCAGCAAACATCACTCCTTCTTTTTTGAGCTTTTGGGCAACCTTTTTGGCTATCTTATAGTCGTTATCTTGAAGTTCTCTAACCTCTGCTGTAGCACCAGCTGCAAGATTACCACGATTATCGCTATCACTAGGAACTCTAGCTAAGAGATACTTAATTGGTTCACCATTAACTATGAGAATTCTCTTATCACCGTCTTTGATAGCTTTTTGGTAATCTTGAACCATTATATAGCAGCTTTGATGCTGTGTAAGTGTTTCTAGTATTACATTTTTGTTTTTATCACCCTCTTTAATTCTAAAGATAGAGCTACCGCCCATACCATCTAGAGGTTTTACAATGATATCTTTATGCTTTGTATAAAACTCATTAATCTGTTTATAGCTTCTGGTGATCAAAGTATGAGGCGCAAATTTAGGATAATTTGCAATAGCTATTTTTTCGTTAAAATCTCTAAGCGCTTGAGGATTATTAACCACTAAAACATCATTTCTTTTGGCTAAATCAAGCATGTAAGTTACATAAATATATTCCATATTAAATGGTGGATCTTTACGCATAAAGATACAATCTAAATTTAATAATGAAAAATCATGATGTTGCAATAAAATCTCATACCAAGATTGTTTTGTTTTATGAATTTTTATCCTAAGTGCATCACCTTTTGGTTTACCATTGATTATTGATAAATCATTAAGATAAAAGGTATAAATCTCCCAACCTTTATCTTGAGCTGCCTGTAGCATCATATAAGTGCTATTTTTTGAGATATTAAAAGAGTTTAAATTATCTATTATAAATCCAACTTTCACTATTTTATCCTGATTTGTATCCAATATATTTATCTAAATCTTTACCATTTAAAATATCTACAATATTAAGCATTTTTTTGTTAGGAAATTTTAGTTGTTTAAATCTTATAATTTTGTCACTTGTCGCAATATCAAAGCCATTTTTACTAATATCTATAATTGTACCTGTTTGTTTGTTATCAACATGTTGGTCAAGTATCTCAAAATCACCAACTTTTACTAATTTTTCATCTAATATAAAAAATGCTGTGGGCCATGGGGTAAATGCTCTAATATGACAACTAATTTGCCACGCTGATTTGTTAAAATCAATTAGCCCCTCTTGCTTGGTAATCTTATGCGCATAACTAGGCTCGCCTTGTTGTGGTTGTGGTTTAATTGTTTCAATCTTTTTTAGTGTTTCAAGTAATGGCTTAATTGATAATTGAGCGAATTTATCATGCAATGTTTGAGAAGTATCTGTATCTTGTATTTCAATTTCTAAAGTATTTAGAATATCTCCCATATCAAGCCCAGCATCCATTTGCATTATACAGATACCTGTCTTTGTATCTCCAGCTTGGATAGCTCTTTGAATAGGTGCAGCTCCACGCCATTTAGGTAGTAGTGATACATGAATATTTAAGCATCCATATTTTGGTATATCTAAAAACTCTTGTGGAACAATAATTCCATAAGCTATTACAACTATTACATCTGGTTTTAGCTCTTTAATTTGCTCTAGCACTTCAGGATTTTTTTTAAAAGATAACGGCTGAAACACTGGCGTATCATTTGCTAGTGCACCTTCTTTGACAGGTGAGAACTGTACTTTTTTACCACGACCTTTTGGTCTATCTGGTTGTGTAAGTACAGCTTGGATATTATGTTGTGATTTATATAAATCCTTTAGAACTTGTGCTGAAATATCAGGGGTTCCAGCAAAAATTATATTTAGTTTTTTCATTTACTTAATCTCTAAAAGCGTATCCACGTAATTGAACACTACTTAACTCATTGATTTGCCCTTCTGGATAGAGACAAATATATTTGATTTCATGGGCACCATGTTGTGCTGCTAGTTTTATAGCTTCTTTAAGATCTTTATCACAAAGTTTTTGAAAATCTTTTTCATTACTGACATGAGTTGAGGTTCTAACTTGACCAATATTTCCTTGTGTATCACCTTGATATTGTAAATTATAAACTCTGACTTGACTTGGATCTGTTGGTGGAAATTCATCACTGTATTTAGGTAGATAAACCCCTTTTGTTTCAGCTTCATTGTTAGAAGTAAAAAAATACATGTAGACTGCAAAAATTATCACTAAGATAACCGCATACATCAGGTTTTGTTGAAATCGTCCCATTTTAATTAATTATAAATTTTTTATTGCTATGCAAATTTTATCACAGATAGACTAGCTTAGCTAAAATATTACAGATTTTAAAATACTAGATTTTGAGATAATATCACTTATATTTAATTTCCCAACAATATGGATATTTTTATTAGATAAGAAATCACGTGATAAACAGATTTTATCAATATTTTCGCAATTAAATTTTTCTAATATCTGTGGTGACATTTTAAAGCCGTCTATAATTATTTGAGAAATAAATTACACAGCTTTCTTAAGCGAATCCATAGCTAAATTTATCAGCAACTCATGATCTTTTTGAATGTCTAAGATACCATCCATGCGCTTAGAACTTGAGAAAGTTGGTAGATCTAAAAATATCACCTCGAATTTATCTTTATTAGTTTTTAACCAACTCATACAATCTGCTTGGATAAAGTTATGTTTTTTAGCATCGATATTGTTTAGAGTAAAATTATTCTTACCCCAATCAAGATAAGTATTAGACATATCTACACTTGTAGTTTTAGCACCTTTCGAAGTAGCATGAACACTAGCTGTGCAAGTATAGATAAACAAGTTTAATAAATTTTGTTTTTTGCAGCTTTTGCAACTAGTTGTCTAATTTTATGGTGATCTAAGAAAATACCTGTATCTAAATAATCATCAAAATTGATATAAAACTTAGCACCAAATTCGCTGATAATATGAAATTTATTTTTATCATTTTCTTTTTGATACTGCTCTTTGCCCTTTTGGCGCTGGCGTATTCGTGTATGGATATTTTCATACTTAATATCAAGAGTTTTATGTATCTGCTATATAGCTTGATAAAATCTTTGTTTAGCAATATTTTGATCTATAGTTGCATTAGCATGGTACTTTTGTAAAAAAACATGCTCGCCATATACATCAACCACAACTGCAAAAGTTGGAATATCAGCACCATACAAACGATAGCACTTAATAGCTGCTTGCTTTAACCATGGTTTTAAGCTTTTGAAATTCTTTTTGAGCTTATTTGCAAAATCTATATGTTCATTAGACTTCTGTGCACTTGCTTCAGCCAAACAAATATTTTTCTCAAGCTGACTTTCATGTTTAAACTTAGTGTGTTCATTTATCTCAAACTGATAAAGGATAGTTTCAATCGCACTATTATAAAATTTATTTTGCTTGGCAGTACGTAGTTTCATTTTTTTGATTGATTTTGCAAAGCTTGTCAAAATTGCTACTTTCCAAACATAAAAATCTTGCAATAACCTATCACCAAAGCCGTTAAAAATATCTAAAAGCTCATCAAGCTGATCACCATATAATCGCTCACCATACAGCGGATTTGTAACTATCAAACCTGCACTCTCAAACTCATTTTCAAGATCACGAATGTATTGGCGTTTGACAGTTACAATATCCCAACACCAGCTTGATAAATATTTCTTTGTGCCTTATCTAAAACGTTGTTATCAATATCATAGCCTTGGATAATGGGCATTAGTAGTTTTTTGTGAGCCTTTAGCAATTTGTAGTAAACTATACCATAACTCCTTATCATGAAACTTTGAGTTAAATATTTTAAATTTTTTATTAAGCAGCACCAGAGCGATATTTTTTGCCATAAGAGCAGCTTCAATAAGAATAGTCCCAGAACCACACATTAGATCGATCAATATCGGTTGCTGTTTTTTAGCTCTTCTAGCTACCTTACTTTGATAAGTATCGCAGCAGCTAATGATTTTTTCAAAGAAGCTTGGCCTTGAAATTGGCGATAATTGCGTTTGTGTAAGCTAACAATATTTAAGCATAAAAATACATTTACAAACTGTTTGTATAAGTGAAGTTTAATGACATTATCAGGGTTTTCTGTATCTATATTAGGACGCTGATTTGTAACATTTCTAAACTGATCAACAATAGAATCTTTGTTTTCTTTGAGAGACAAACATTGTATTGTTAAAATCATAATGATTACCAGAGATTATAATTTTAAAAGTTTTATCAACATCAAAGTAATTCATCCAGTTTATAGATGATATAAAGTTATATAAATCTTGTTGATTTGTAACCTTATCAGTAGCTACTTTTAGCATAACTTGACTAGCTAAATAAGAATATATACAAACCTTATAAGCGTCTTCGATAGAGCCTTCAAATTTCACTTCAGCAAGTTTTTCTTGTGAATATATACCTAATATGTCTATCTCATCTTGAGTAGTAGCTTGATACCTTTGGCACAGCTAACGAAAAATGTAAATTTTTGCATGAGAAAATATAAATGTATAGAAAATGTTTTAACATGATATATTAATTGATATAAATAACAATCAGTATTAGAAGCTAATCTTTTTGTTTTTCTTTAGTCTGAAAGACTATATCCCAGATCGGGAAAGCTACCGAAAAATTCACATTAGGATTCTTATGATGGATCACATGATATTTTTTGTACCAATTTAATATTGAGCCTTTCTTAGATCTAACATGATGTGTAGTATGATGAATTATAAAATAAAAAAGTAAGTCTAATAAAAATGCACTAAAGATAATACTAGCATATGCTAGATTTAATATAAAACATAACGGTAAAAAAACACAAATTATATATACCTGTAAAGACACATAAGTAGGATTCCCTATAAGCTCAATAGGTTTATCATGATGTAATTGGTGTAGTTCTTTAAATACAGGACAGTGATGAAAAATAACTCTATGAATAAAATATTCAATAAATGAACCAAGAACAATACCAACTAAAAACCATATTGGTATAATTTTTAGATTAAAATTAAGTAATTTAGAACCATAGATAAAAAAAACCATAGCAGCTAAAGGATAAATATAAAAATCACTCCAATAACCAGTACCAAGGAGCTTCTTAAATTTAGTAACGTTCATAAAATATAGTAGGTACTTAAATATTAAGGTATATTGTAAATTATTTAATTAATCATATGAACCTGAAATTAAGCAAATTATCTAAAAATACTATTGCTTTTAGAGCATATGAAATTATAATATTACTTACATACTCGCATAGCTCAGTTGGTTAGAGTACTACCTTGACATGGTAGTGGTCACTGGTTCGAATCCAGTTGCGAGTACCACTTTTGTTTCCATTCATTTCCAAAAGTTCGCTAAACACTGTAAAACAAAGGTTTTTTAGATGTGAATATATTCTAGCTCCATCCAGCCCCATACAGTGCGATTCAGGAATAAATGGTATCCAAATGCTATTCTCGATTGTGATAAACAAACTATGAAGTCATCAATATTATGTTGATAGAAACTAAAATCAAAAAGATAAAATACAGGTAAAGAGTAAAGAATAATTGACAGTTTAGGACTATATTAAGAAGTAGATAAATACGGTAATAAAACATGGCAATTAAGATACACTATTAATGAAAAACGAAAATGGTTTGACTTAGGATCACATCCACTTATTAACTTTGAATGAAGCTAGAAAGAAAAGTACTGAGCTTAGAGAAAAAAATAGATAATGGTGAAGATGTTTTAACTAAACCAGAAGTATAAAATTATTATGAACTTTTCAATACTTATTGAGAATTAACTTTATAGCTTAAAGTATTGTTATTACTATATTAGAAAACTATTTTGGACTTGAATGACTAAAATTGAATTTTATAGGAAGCACTTTTTTCTCCACGATCTTAAAAACCCTTAGAAATACTGTTTTTTTTATGTCTAAACATTTTTCAATACTAATTTTTTAAATGTAGTCAAATTTCCCAAGGTAAAACCCAAGGTACATTAATACAAAAAATTTATAATAAATACAAAAGCTAAACAGCTGCTATTTCAAAAGTTCTTTAGCTAATGCTCAGCTTGTTTAAAAACTATATCAGTAGTAAGCTTTTGTCATTTGCTTGAATTTTTAGTAGAAAATAAAATATATGAATTTATTATATTTAATTGATTATGCTATTGCTAGAAGTATTAAAACTTATAGTAAATTTTGAGATTTTACTCATAAAAAGATAGCCACTTCTTAGATGGATAGCCAGAGATTTCTTTGGTTAATACTGGAACCATAAATCCTGAAGAAATTTCCGAAAGCTTTTTCATAATATCTTTAGCATTATCAACATTATAATGTTTAGTTCCCGAGACAGTATCTAATGAATGTATATAATATGGAATTACCCTAGCTTTTATCAGTTTTGTACTTAAAGTATATAATACATTAGCATCATCATTTATATCTTTTAAAAGAGTACTTTGATTTAAGATAATTATGCCGGACTTATGTATTTCTTTTAAAACTTCGCTAACATTATCATCTAACTCATTCGGGTGATTTACATGTATAACTAGTATCGTATCTAGCCTATGCTCTGAGAGAGACTTTAATAGTTTAGTAGTTATCCGCTCTGGTAGTACTACAGGTATTCTTGAGTGAATTCTAAGCCTTTTGATATGAGGTATTTGCTGAATATTTTCTATAAAAAACTCTAAGACCTCATCATTATTTAATAGAGGATCACCCCCACTTAATATAACTTCCTCTATACTTTCATTTGCTATATATTCAAAAGCTTTTAATCAATCTTTCCTACCTGGGATATTATCTTTATAATTAAACTCTTTGCGAAAACAATAACGACAATGCACCGCACAACTTGTTTGTCCAATTAATAAAACCCTACCGTGATACTTATGCAATAATCCTGGGACTTTATTATAATTTTTTCCTCAAGCGGATCACTGCTATAGGTTTGATCTATCACTTCCTCATCGACAGTCGGCAAAACTTGTTTTAAAAGCGGATCATTAATGTTACCTTTTTGCATTCTATCAACAAAAGACCTAGGCACAATCATCTTAAACTTCCTGGTTATATTTAATGAAACTTTAGCTTTATCACTATCTAGCTGCAAAAACTCTAATAATTCTAAAGGTGAATAGAAAGATTCTTTGAGTGCTTTTTTCCAATCATGAGTTGACATATATTTGTATTCTAATTACTAGATGATTTTTTAATATCTGCCAATTCTTTCATATAGCGTTTAATTGTCAATTTTTAAATAAAAATATATCAAAAATCAGTATTTATTCTATACTATATATAAAGCTATAAGTATTACAAATATTGATTTATTGATAGTAATATAGCTATTTTAAATGATATATAAATATTTTTTGTGAGGCAATTCAAAAATGTTTTAAAATAACAATAAAATAAAACTTTTTATAATAATTCTATTGATAATAACTGGAATATATAAAGTATAAAGCTAATAATTAGTATCAAATACTTACTGATAACAGTGGATCTAACTTAACTGGTTAAAAACAAATATCTAAATATACCTTGTGCTTCAATATCAGATGTACAAAAGCTAGATATTTATTTACCTAATGGTAAAATTTTGCTAAACCCTATCATGTTATAATAGCTATACATGTGGAGCATTCTTAGGTGAAAATAAGGCGGACTATCAACTAAAACCTATGTTTGAAGGCATTAAACATGGCTATACTGTAGTTTCAGTAAATTATCGCTTAGCTAATAAGGCAAAATTTCCAGCTTAAATACTAGTATCAAAGCAGCAATTAGATTTGTTAAAGCAAATGTTAACAAATACAATCTAAATACAAATGCTATAGCTTTTTTGGGAGATTCTGCTTGTGCTAATTTAGCAGCCCTTGCTGCTAATCTGGAAACAAAATAACCGAGCTAGATGATTTAAGTTTAGGCAACAAAGAATATTTGTAAATATACAGGATTGTATTGACTGGTTTGGACCTACAGATTTTAGTAAAATGAATGATGAATTTAGATAGTCTGGTTTGGTAAGCCAATTCATTCACAAGATGATTCATCTGCGAGCTTATATATTGGTAGTAAATATAGGTAATAGCCCACAAAAAGTCAAAATGGCTGACCCAAGAAACATATATAAACAAAGATACTCCTCCTTTTCTTATAGAGCATGGTAGTGTTGATAATGTCGTGCCTGTCCAACAAAGTATAAATTTCTATAAAAAAATTAGTTAAAGTTATTGGAAAAGACAAAGTTGAATTAGCAATTATCAATGGGCTAAGCATGGTGGAGAAAAATTTGAAACCAAAAATAATTTGGAACTTGTATTTAAGTTTCTTGATAAATATCTTAAATAAAAATATTCTCTAAAGAATTAGAAAGTTACTCTAGAAAGTTGGTAATATTTGAATGAAAAAATATAATTAATGCCAAAGACTTATTAAGCTTCAACTTTCAAATGCAAATCTTTAACCTTAATAAGCTATTTTTTTACAATTAATATTAAATGATTAAAATAGCCTAATAGATTTTAGAACCTTTAACACCAATATCAGCTAAAATTTGTGCTTTGACTTTTAAGAGTTCATTAATATAAAAATCTTTATTTTCATCATAACGATACTGTGGTATTAGTATAGAAACTCCAAAGCTTCCTAAGAAAGTATTTATTGCTATTGCTATACTGACAATACCCTCTATAGTCTTACCATAATCAAATTCTGTGCCACTAGCTCTTATCTTTGCCAATTTTGCAAACAACTCTTTATTAGCAGAAATTTCTTCACCCAATATTTCAATAATTTCATCATCTGAATACAAAACTAGTAATGCCCTACCTGGAGCTGTATTATAAATAGGCTTTTCAAGAACTCCTATCCTTGGGATTACTTGTAACTATCTATTAGCAATAAAACGATGTACCACAATAAGATCATCTCTATCTGATTGTGTTAACACCACTGTTTCACGGGTTTTTCACTCAACTTTCTCAATAAACTTTGTGTCAAAGATGCAATATCTGCATATGACAATGAAGCTAATCTAAATACTTCTGATCCAAGTAAGATTTTCCCAGCACCCTCACTTCTTGTGAAGCATTCTGCTTCCAAAGCAGCAACTATTCTTTGTACTGTAGAGCGTGGTAAATCAACCTGTTTAGCAATATCACCTAGGCTCATACCACCTGGCTCATTACTTATACTTTTTAGTATATTTACAGCTCTAGTAATTATTTGGATTTTTTATCTTTGCTCATATAAAACCCGCTAATTCTCTAAGTTTACCAACTTTGTGCTTAATAATAACTTTTTTGCTATTAAATAACCAAACTATTATTGTATCATTTTGCGATACAGTGTATCATAAAAATAGTTAAATTAGTAATAGTTATTAAAAAATTTATTGTTATTATTACTAAGTAATTATTTAGTACTAAGGAGCCAAATATGCCAATACTTACTTTTGATGGTTTACTGTTCTCACCATTGCTATTATTTGTTGCAATAGTAATTGTATTAACCGTGTTGACAAACCTAATTACTCCTAAAGTTATATCCAAGTATACTAATCATAAAGCTTTCTTGGCTAAACTTAGCCCTATTTCTCTGTTACCTTGGGTTAGTTATGTTTATACTTAGGGATTAAGATGTCAAACAAAAATACTAAATCTATAGTCAGTATAGTAATTGTTTTATTAGCTCTTTTTTCACTCTATGCGATGTGGCGATATTATCTTTATTCACCATGGACAAGAGATGGTAGAATCCGCGCAAAAATTGTCACAATAGCACCTGATGTATCCGGATTTGTAACCAAGATGTACGTCAGTGATAACCAAAAAGTAAAAAAAGGACAACTAATTTTTACAATAGATGATCAAAGGTACACTGCGACTTTAGAAGGCAAAGAAGCAGAATTAAAGCATACAATGATAGAATGGCAACTTGCAAATAAGCAATATTTAAGAAGAATAAAGCTAGGTAGAGATAACTCAATAAGTAGAGAAGAGCGAGATAATTATGCCATGCAAGAAAAACTAAGAAAAGCATATCTTGAGAAAGCCAAAGCATAAGTTGAAATAGCTAAGATTAACTTAGATAGAACAAAGATCTATACTCCTGCTGATGGAACTATTAACAATATTGATCTAAGACAAGGTAATTATGTAGTAGTATCTAAACCTGTGGTGTCTCTAGTAAAAACTGATTCATTTTATGTTACTGGCTATTTTGAAGAAACTAAATTACCACATATAAAAAATAGGCGATAAAGCTAAAATAGAACTTATGAGTGGTGGATCGCCACTATATGGGCATGTAGTAAGTATAGGTAAAGCAGTTGCTGATAATAATACTGATGTAAATAACCAACTTTTACCCAAAGTACAACAAACCTATGACCGGGTAAGATTATCAAAAAGAATACCTGTTGATATTGCCTTAGATGTAATACTAAACAATATAGAACTTGTATCAGGAATGAATGCAACGGTAATTATAAAATGATCAAAGATTTGATAAATGACATGCCAGCAATCTTCAATAAACAAAATGCTTTATATACAGTTAAAGGATGTATAGCTATTACATTAGCACTTGGTATATCAATGAGCCTAGACTTAGATAAACCAATATAGGCAATGTTTGCAGCACTATTTCTGCAAACTCGACCCGAAACTGGTTTTATAATTGAAAAAGCTGTAGTTCTAATCAGTGCATCTATTATTGGGGTAGGTGTTGGTTTTTTGATAGTTGATTTTTTCTTACCATATCCTGTATTAGCTTTATTGGCTTTATGTCTTTTTATAGCTATAACCATGTTTTTCTCTGCTAACATGTCTCATCCAAATTTTATGTATGCACTAGCTATAGCGAATAAGACTTGTAATATAGTTGTTTTTTACTCTATAGCTGATCCAGCGGCTACAACTAGTAAAAGTGTTTTTCATACTGGAACTCTAGAGTCACAGAAATGGCAATCGGTAGCTTATGCTCATGTTTTGTAAACTATTATATTCTACCAATGAGAGTTGAAAAAACACTGACAAACCATGAAACTAAAGGATTTGATTTAACTATAAATTACATTAAAGAAATGTTTTCTACTCAAGACTTTAGCAATAATCAAAAATATAATATAAAAGTAGAAAATATCCTTAATAGCCTTGTTGCTCTTGATAATGATTTAAGCGCCGCAAAATACGAAAATATAACTAAAACAGGCTATGTTATTTTTTCAAATAAACTAGTTGAACTAATCCAAGCTGTTCACTTTTTGAGCAAACATCTAGCAAAAAAAGATGATGATTCAGCTATCAAAAAAGACTTAGAAAATATAGTAACTAATCTAGATAAACTTGACCTAACTCAGTACTCTTTAGTTAGTAGTTCAAGTAACCATCTGATAAAAAAGTTATTAAAAGAATAAACAATTTACTTCATAGCTACCAAGAGTTATTCTCTACCTCTAACAAGAGTAATAATAAAGAATCATCCTACAGTTTCATAAATTACACAAATCCAGCTGTTACTTTTATTGCTATTTCTAGGACAATCTGCCTACTACTGTGTGAATATTTAGTTTGGATACATATTATGGTAACTCAAGTTTACTAATGATGTTGATATTTCCATGCCTATTATCACAAATATCTATAGCAGCTCCAAATCCAGCTAATATTATAAAAAATGTAGTAATTGGTCTATTTTTGTCAATACCTATTAGTATCTTTATAACTTTGAATCTATTATCACAAGTAGTTGGTTACTTTGAGCTGCTGATATTAGTTTTACTCGGGGGTTTATTATTAGGAATAGCTACCTTAGCGCATTCTAAATATCAGATGCACAGTCTAGGATTTTGTATAGGCTTTATCTCGATAATACAGCCCAGCAATCATATGGATTTTGAAGTAGCAAAATCTTTTACTATCGGAATAAGTATTATAGTTGGCGCTATTGGGCTTTGGCTAGCATTTAAGCTATACCCTCAATCGCCTTATACAATTAGTAGAAAAATTGCAATTAAATCAATAATTAAAGATATCCAAAAACTGAAAAAACGACAAATCTCAAAAGAACATTACCAAACAGGGCTAATCAAAAAATACTGAGTGTATATAAAAATAGAAAAGATGATGCAGCATCAGAGAGAGATATAGAATTTGCCCTACAAGTCTGATACAAACTATTTAAGATCAAAAGATATCGTATATGTATATCTATCAAAGTTAAGCTTGACGATAATTAAATGGATATGTTACTTTTAAGTCATGAACATCTTGATATACTTATCCAATCAAATCAATTCCCTGCTAATGATAACTACTTTTTAGCCCAACAAGATCAAGTAAATTTAGATTACAAGCCACTGCTGATCTCCAAGCATATGAAAATATTTTAAATTTGTCTCGTCAAAATTAGTAATTTGTGTTTAACTAGTTTGCATTTTTGAGACAACTTTTGATAAGTTTATTTCATCAAGTTACCAAGAAAATCATTTAGCATTCTGATAAAAGAAATGGTAATGTTTTCCAAGGTAAGCCAACAAAAGCAAGATTTAAATATTTTTGATGTAAAATCTGGTTGTTATAGTGGTGTTACAATATTGTTATCAGTAGAAATTATATCTTGTGATAAAAATCACAAATCATAACTATAGCCAGTACAAAATATAATTTCATCTACTTTAATACTATTTTAATTTGTTGTAGTTACTATACAACCTTCTTTAGTAGCACTAAGCTTTTGTGGTGATGATATGAATTTAATTGCTTTTTTAGAACTTTGAAGGTTGTCTAGTTCTTTTTTATTATCTAAATCTCTTAAAGCAACATAACATCTCTAACACTATCTAACAACTCTTAAAATATATCCATCCCTAATTAAGAGTAGCCAACACATAAAACTTTTTGACCATGATTAACCCCGCAGCTCTATAACTTTTACTATGCGAGATAGCTGCTAACTTTATTAATACCGGTTATATCATTGATTAGGAATTTTAGCAATATTATAACGTCCATTACAAACTACCACAAACTCAAACTCTTGCTGATATTTTTGTTGCTCTTTTATATATGTAATTTACCACAAAGGTTTTTTAACACTATATTTAATGGCTTTAGGGCAGTAACTTCAGAGTTTAACTGTAGATGCTTATATATCTGCCAGGCATCTGCATTTTCTTCTAAATAAACTTTAACTTCAGCGTAGCTATAAATGATTATTTTGCTTGATAAGCTACACACTTTGCTTATCAAAGATATTACTTCTTTAGGTAAATTAGTTTTTAAGCTTTTATACAAAGCTCCTTGCTTGGTATAACCATACACCTGCAATGCTATCAGTCTTCTCAAAAATAGTCACATCAAAACCTTTATCTAAAAGGAGTTTTGCACTAAAAATACCGCTTACTCCAGCACCGATAATAGCTAATTTTGACATAACCTAAATCTATACCTATAAATTACACTTATAGCCACTAAATTTACGAATATTTATAACACCACTATCAAAAATCAGATATTGCCCTTTGATACCAATAAGTTTTGCATCAATTATACGATCTTTATCTAGATTGAAAGATTTTAGTTTAGTTGGATATTTAAGGATTGGATAATTTATATTTTGTACCTTACCTTCTACTAGCTTAACACTATTTTGACCATATTTAGCTTTTATCTCTATTATTTTCTGCCTAGACTTTTCAATAAGCTGATCTCTTAAACTCACAAAATCAATATTATTAGGCTCACCTTGGAGCATTTTACGCCAATTTGTTTTATCTGATATATGTTCTTTGATAGCAACCTCAACTAGGCCAGATATAAATCTATTTTCGACAGTAAATATTGGTAGAGCTTGGCTAGCACCCTGATCTATCCAACGAGAGGGGATATTTTTAAGCTTAGTAATACCAACCTTAACATCACCAGTATTTGCTAAATATACTATATGAATTTTCATACAATTATGCTCACCCCAGCTTGAGTTTCTACATGTTCCTGCGGCAAAGTGACATAATTCTGGCTTAACAATACAGATATCACACTCTGGTAATCTTCTCATACACATAAAACAATAGCCTTGTGAGTAGCTTTTTTTAGTTTTAGCTCCACAGGCGACACAATTAATTTCATCAAGAAACTCAAGTTTCAGATGCTGACCAATGTAATCATTTAGATAAATATTCCCCAACTCATATACAGCATTATTTGCCGTATCTAGAGAGGTTTTCATTTTATGTAAATTTATAGTTTTATTCATTTTTTACTTTTCTAAAACAGATTAAACTGTCTTTTAGGATAACAGACTTTAAAACTAGTTAAAACGCTAGATATTATTAGTTATAATCAAAACCACCTTTTAAGCAATATTTACAAAGATGAGTGTAAGACTAGATAAATGGTTGTGGGCTGCTAGATTCTACAAAACTGGAGCTTTAGCATAAAAGCTATCGAAGGTGGCGAAGTACACTTTCAAGGGTATAAAACAAAAGTAAATAAAACTGTAAATATTGGTAATATCTATCAAATTCAACACGCTCATATCAAAAAAACAATAGTTGTTGAAGCTTTTTTAGACGAAATTAGAAAATCAGCTACCGAAGCGCAAAAACTCTATACAGAAACTCCTGAAAGTATCAAAAAAAGAGAAAAAAAGCAACTATTAGAAAAACTGCCAATCTACTAAGCCCAGAGAAACCAACAAAAAAACAACGTAGACAAATAATTGGCTTTAAGAGAAATGATTAATTTTATAAGCTAATTTCTAATATTTTTCTAACATCATCAAAATAAATGTCTTGTCTTTCACTTAGTGGTAAAATTTGAGTTTTTAGCAACATTATTAACTAAAGTATCATATCTTTTTGAGCAATACTATAATCTTTTAATTTTGTAGCAAGCTGTGCATAATATTGAAAAATTTTTCTGTTTTAGCTATGGCTAAATCTATTTTTGCTCTTTTGGTAAACTATTATCGATATCTAAAACTCTTTCAGCATATTGTACTAATTCATCTGCTTTTCAGCTTTCTTATATTTAAGTACATTTGGATAAACTATCGCTAAAGTCTGACCATGATCTAAGTTATGATATGCTTTTAAAGAGTGCCCTATCTGATGAGTTACCCAATCTTTTACAACTCCTGAGCCAATTAAGCCATTTAATCCATAGTTGTTGAAAACATTATATAGAGCACACATTATAATCTTCTAGATTCTCTAAAGCTTTAGGTCCATTATTTATTAAACTTTTTAAAATTGTCTCAGCAAAGCCATCTTGCAAATCGACATACTGTGGAAATGCCATATATTGCTCCATAATATGAACAAACACATCAACTACACACCTTTTGATATTTGTTTTTTGGTAAAGTGTAAGTTACAACTGGATCTAAGATAGAGAATTTAGGGAATACCTTATCACTAAAAAAATACTATCTTTTCACCAGTTTTTCTTCTTGATATTACTGATGCTCAATTCATTTCTAAAGCTGTTGCAGCAACTGTTAAAATACTGCCAAAAGACATAGTTTTGTTTACCTCAACTGCTTTAGCTAGTACGTCCTATGGCTCACCATCAAAATACACTACTGCTGATAATAAACTTAACAGCATCGATCACAGATGCTCCACCAACAGCTAAGATAAAATCAATACCATGTTCTTATAAATATATGAAACAACTTTCATACAGGTACTATAATTAAGATTTGGCTCAATACCCCAAACTTAAAAATACTATATCCTGCTAAAGCCTCTAGAGTTTGCTTATATACTCCATATTTTTTGAAGCTCTCTCCACCGTAAACTATCAAAACTTTTGATTTTTTATCGATTACAGTTCTTAACTTTGATATTTCACCCTCACCAAAAAATATGCATGTAGGATTATAAAGTATAAAATTATTCATATTTGTTCCTTAAACCTAATTTAACTGCCGGATGCTTATCTAATAAATCAAATGCAGAGTAGTAAATTAATCCAGAATGATAACTTAAACCTATCTCACGAGTTCTACTATTAGAAATCCCACAGACACAATCTTTAACTTCTTCTTTTAAACCTGATAATGCAGAAGCATTAAGTTCTGGAAAAGTGAAACTTTTATCTCCAGCAAAGCCACAACAAGTCACACTTCTTGGGGTAACAATTTCATCAGACAATACATGAGCTCTTGCAAATGGCACACTAGATTTGAAACTAAATAGCTCTGTAGCTTGATTTCTGTAACTACAATCTTTAAATACACTTTGATTTATTCTAATTTTTCTAAATGCTTGCTCATTCTCATACACTGTTTGTTGCTGATATGAGCCACTATCAATATAATCTAAAAAACTCTTAGTAATCTCTTTTAAAACGCTTTGTGCATATCTGTAATATCATAAATATTCTTTATGTTAATAGTTATTTTTCCCATATTTGCAAACTATATCAAAAAATAGAAACTTATACAGAATACAAAAAAATAAATCACTAAGTGAAATATTTTAACCTTATGTTTATCATAGATTCTCTTTATGATAATTAAATTTAGTTTGAACAAAAGACTATAAGAAAAATCTATTTTCCTAAATTAATCATTTCTGTTACTGCTTTGACTATAGTTGAATATTCTTCTAACACACTACTTTTTTTCTGACTAAACAAATATTTTTATAAAAATCCATATCCTTTATAGAAAGATATGAAAACCCTTGAATATTTATACATGCAAGCTCTGGTACAAGCGCTACACCTTCATTAATTCTAACCATTTCTCTTATTGTGAATAAACTAAATCCATTGGTGAAATTAAAATCAATATTATTTGACTTACAAATTTCTAAGATCCAGCCTTTCAGACCTTCTTCACTGTCTAGTAATATTAGTTTCTGTTGTGAGAGCTCTTTTAATATTACTGATTTTTTCTGTGATATTGGATTATATCAATACTTGATGATAAATAAAATCTTTCATTATGAAGATTACTATCTTCTATAGATTCCGCTAAAAAGGCAAAATCTAGCTGATCCTTATAAAAGCATATCAATTAACTTATGTGTGTCATTTTCTACTGCAGAAATTTCAAAATTAGGATAATCTTTTTTAAGTTTAGGAACAATTTTAGGCATAAGATAGAGATATAAAGTTGAAAAGCTCCTATAGATATAGGAACTCTCTGTTTATTTAGATAATTTGTTATGAGCCTATCTAAACTTTTATGTGTATCTAAAATATTATAGATTTGTTTAACAATTTTCGCTCCGATTTCTGTTGTATAGACTTTTTTCTTTGTCCTTTCAAAAATCTTGAAACCATATTGATCTTCTAGGTTTTTTATTTGCATACTCAAATCTGTTTGCGATACAAATCATCTTTCAGAAGACTCTTTGAAACTACCTGCTTCATACAGTGCGATCATGTATTCTAAAGTTTTTATTTTCATATCTTATCTTAAATATTTATTTAAAAAAACTTTATAGGAGATATAAAGATTTAGATTCTCTACTTTTTGAACGACAAAAAATTGCCTTATTTAGAGAGATACTTAAAATACTTATTTTTAATTATTAAATTTAAACAATCTAATTACTAAATTTCTCAATCATTTTAAGTACAACATAAATTATTGCACTAATAATCGCTGAGATAACACATACTTTTATAGCTATTGGAAAAAGATGAATAAATATAGTTACAATAGTTACTATAATTAATACACCAACAAATATTGATAAAAACTTATCCATTTTACACAATCCCTTATTTTATAATAATTTTTGTAAATTTACGCTTTCCTACTTGGAAAACATTATTTGTTCCTTTAGCAAAAATAGCCTTACTATTACTAACCTTTTCACCATCGATTTTTACTGCACCCTGCTGAATCATACGATTAGCTTCAGAAGTACTTGCAACTAAGCCTGCTTCTTTTAGTAAGTTCGCTATCGGAAACTCTTGGTTTAATTCTACAATATTTATATCATCAGGTATCTGATTTTTTTGGAATCTTTGAATAAAATCCTGATGAGCGCTCTCAGCATCAACTTTAGAATGGAATCTCTCAATCAGTTCTTTAGCGAGCTCTATCTTAATATTACACGGATTAGCACCAGCTACGACATCTTGTTTTAATTTAGTGATAGTTTCTAGAGATTTAAAACTTAGTAATTCATAATAGCGCCACATAAGTTCATCTGAAATTGACATTATCTTACCAAAGATTTCATTTGCTGGTTCTTCAATACCGATATAGTTTTGGCTTGATTTAGACATTTTTTTGACACCATCTAAACCTTCTAGAAGTGGCATTGTAATTATAACTTGAGGTTCTTGACCATGTTGCTTTTGTAGTTCTCTACCCATTAGCAGGTTAAATTTTTGATCTGTACCACCAAGTTCAAGATCAGCATCCATAGTTACAGAATCATAACCCTGTACTAGAGGGTATAAGAATTCACGGATTGATATCGATTGACCATTTTTATATCTTTTTGAGAAATCATCTCTCTCAAGCATTCTTGCTACTGTTGATTTAGAAGTAAGCTTAATCATGTCACTAGCAGACATTTGATTAAACCAATCACCATTGCGACGGATCACTGTTTTGCCTCTATCAAGGATCTTAAACACTTGCTTAGTATAAGTTTCAGCATTTGTAGCAACCTCTGCCGCTGTTAGTGGTGGTCTTATTGCATTTTTTCCAGTAGGATCACCTATTTGAGCCGTAAAATCACCAATCAAAAAATGAATCTCATGACCTAAATCTTGTAATTGTTTTAGCTTATTAATAACTACAGTATGCCCAAAATGAATATCTGGAGCTGTTGGATCACAGCCAAACTTAATCACCAACGGTCTATTTTTTTCAAGTTTCTTGATTAATTCTTCTTCAATTAGGACTTCATCAGTCCCTCTTTTAATAATTTCTAAAGTCTGCTGTATAGTCGACATTATATTTTGTATTAATAAATTTTATTCAGTAAAGCGAAATTATAGCACAAAACTCTTTTATAGAATCAATAAAACCTTATACTTATTACAAACTAAAAATATTTAATAGCCGATGAATATATATATCTCTCAAAATAATGATATTTATTTTAATTTAGCATTTGAAAACTGGCTTTTTTTAGAAAAGCTAAATAATAAAAAAATCCTATTTTTATGGCAAAATGCACCTTGTGTTGTCATAGGTAGAGCTCAGAATCCTTGGCTTGAGTGCAATCTCACAGCAATGCAGCAAGATAATATCCCTATGGTCAGACGCCAAAGTGGTGGTGGTACAGTTTATCATGATTTTGGTAATCTAAATTATACGATTATTTCCCCTGAAAAAGATCATGATATCCAAGCTAACCTAGAATTAGTTTGTAATACTATTAAAAAGTTAGGTATCGAAGTCTATGCTAACCAAAGAAATGATATCGTCGTTGATCATCATAACTATACTTATAAAGTATCAGGTAGCGCTTTTAGAGAGAAAAAAGATCGAGCTTTTCATCATGGCACATTACTAATAAATGCTAATATCAAAAAACTCTATGATTACCTTCATCAGCCAATAGATAAGTCGCTTGATACCAAAGGAGTTAAATCTTATCGTTCCAAAGTTATAAATCTTTACCAACTAAAACCAGATATACAAACTCAAGATATCACTAGAGCTTTTATCAAAGGTTTCAGAAGTATTGAGTTAAGCTTGATTAATGAAGAAACCACTTTAGAAAATAAAGAGCTAATAACCAAAGAAATTGAAAACTTAAAAGACTGGAACTGGCGGTTTGGTAAAACTTTACCTTTTACAAAAACTTATACAAAAACTAGTGAAGAAATCAAAATCAAAATTGAATCTGGGATTGTCACAGAAGTCAAAAATGTCTATAAAAATACAAATCTTACCAATAAGAATATTCGCTATGAAAATAGTTATGATTTCAATTTCTTTAAAAAAATCTTAGAACAATAAACTATCAACCAATTATAGATGTGTGATTTCAAACCTTCAGCTAAATTAAATTTGTATATAGTTTTTAGTTTTATGCAAGTTTTATTTTGAATTTATCGCAAAAAATGCCGCAACACTGATAGCAAAAACAAAAGGTAAAATAAAAGCATCAACTACTGTTACAACAATATTCTGAATAGACATTTCTAATGAATTGATCTCGATATTTAAACTTCTTAGCACATATATTAGACCAAATGTTAATGATGACTTGATAATCATAAATGCTAATATTGTTATTGAAATTCTAAACATATAGAAAAAATTATTTTTTACTGCATAGAAATTAGCTGAAAATGATTCAAAAATACCCTTCTGCGCTAACAGTACTGCAGGCATTACAGTTAAAAACAACAATATTGCTAAAAAGATACCTATATATTGTAAAAACATCGTGAATATAGTCATTATAATCATTGAAAGTAAAAATGAGCCAATAAATACAAAAACTCTTTTATAAAATATTTGTAAGGCAATTTTTAGCGCATCTGATACTTTTAGCTCATGCTTAACCATAATTCCTTGTAAAGTAATTATCATCGCATAAACAAATACTGTCGCAATCATAATTATCAAAAACATAGCTACTAAAATATTACCAGATGGCAACTCAGAAACATCACCCTCACCATTACTTTGGATAAACTTATCTATACCATGGTTCATCAAATAGACAAAACAAAACTCAGAGATAAATGAAAGCATAAAGGCTAATGCAAAAGTTACCTTAAAAGCTCTCTTGTATATAGATGCTGCTAACGAAATAGTTTCTTTAAAATTTAAATTACTCATACTTAAAACACTCAGTTAATAAATAAAACAAGTTAAAATATAACATAAAAGTTGTTGTTTTTGTGTTATAAAATCTAATCTAATATTTAAAGATATAAAAAATCATAATAAAAACTTGTAAAATTTGATATCAATACCATTTAATAAAATTACATAGATTATTTTAATAATGCCTAATAAAGGAATAATTATGGAAACAATCAAAGGAACTACTATTCTATGTGTTAGAAAAGGTGACAAAGTAGTAATTGGTGGTGATGGACAGGCTACTCTTGGACATACAGTCGCAAAAGATAATATAGTAAAAGTTAGAAAATTAAATAATGGTAAAGTACTTACAGGGTTTGCTGGCTCAACAGCCGATGCCTTTACATTATTTGAAAAATTTGAACAAAAATTAGAATTCTATCAAGGTAATCTTGAAAGAGCAGCTGTTGAAATGGTTCGTGAATGGCGTCTAGATAGAATGCTAAGTAAACTTGAAGCTATGGTTATTGTCGCTGATGAAAAGCTTTCACTATTAATATCAGGTGGTGGTGATGTAATGGCTGCTGATAAAAATGAGATTATCTCAATTGGTTCAGGCTCAACTTATGCTCGTTCTGCAGCAACTGCACTTGTTGAAAACACTGATTTATCAGCTGAAGAAATTGTCAGAAAGAGCCTTGCAATAGCTGCAGATACTTGTATTTATACGAATCATAACTTAACGATAGAAAGTTTAGAAAATAAAAAAGGATAGTTATACAATGACACAAATAATGACTCCAAAAATAATTGTACATGAACTAGAAAGACACATAATTGGTCAAAATGATGCTAAAAAAGCAGTTGCTATTGCTTTGCGTAACAGATGGCGCAGAATGCAACTTGATAATGAAATGCGTCAAGAAGTAACTCCTAAGAATATTCTTATGATTGGTCCAACTGGTGTAGGTAAGACTGAAATTGCACGTAGATTAGCAAAATTAGCAGATGCTCCGTTTATCAAAGTTGAAGCAACTAAATTTACAGAAGTCGGTTATGTTGGTAAGGATGTCGAATCTATTATTCGTGATTTAGTTGAAACCGCTGTCAAAATGAAGCGTGAGGAAGCTAAAGACAAAGTCACAGAAAAAGCTGTTAGACTAGCCGAAGATAGAATTCTAGATGTGTTAATCCCGCCTGCAAGAGCTTCAGAATCAAAGGTTGGTTTTGCAAATGAACCTGCAGAAGATGCTGCAAGTAAAAAAGAAAATAAAACTCGCGAAATCTTCAGAAAGAAAATCCAAAATGGTGAACTTGATGATAAAGAAATCGAGATTGAAGTAGCTGTTTCTCCAAAAACTATTGGCGTAATGGGACCTCCAGGTATGGAAGATATGACGAGTCAGCTACAAGATCTTTTCTCTAGCTTAAGCAGTGATAAGAAAAAAAATAAGAAAATGCGTATCAAAGATGCGATTAAATTAGTTCAGAATGAAGAAGCAGCAAAACTAGTTAATGAAGAAGACATAAAAGCTCGTGCTTTAGAAGCGGTTGAACAAAATGGTATTGTATTCTTAGATGAGATTGATAAGGTATGTAGAAAGTCAAGTAACTCAGGGACTGATGTGTCACGCGAAGGCGTACAGCGTGATTTATTACCATTAGTTGAAGGTTCTACAGTATCAACAAAATATGGCATGATCAAAACAGACCATATACTGTTTATTGCATCTGGTGCATTTCATGTTGCTAAGCCTTCTGATCTTATACCAGAGCTTCAAGGTAGATTACCGATTAGGGTTGAGCTAAAGTCTCTAGAAATAGAAGATTTTGTGAGAATCTTAAGAGAACCTGACTGTTCTATTCTCAAGCAATATATCGCTTTGATGAAAACTGAAGGTGTTGATTTAAGCTTTGAAGAGGATGCTATTAGAAAAATTGCTGAAATTGCTTACAGAGTTAATGAAGAAGTTGAGAATATTGGTGCTAGGAGACTTCACACAGTTATGGAAAGGCTTCTTGAGGAAATTTCTTTTGATGCGCCAGAACTAGAAGAAAAAAATATCAATATAACTACAGACTATGTCAATGAAAAACTAGGAAACCTAGTTAAAAACAAAGATTTAAGCCAATATATCCTATAAAAACTAAGCTAAATTTTATATTTTTTTACGTCTCTAATATGTATTTTCTTAATTTGTGACGATAAAATCTTTTTACTACTTAATCAAATTAAAATGTCTATGAGTATTACTTTGTTTAAAAAGCTTCAAGACTTTTGCTAATAACATAGCTCTTTTCAACTGTTAGTTTCGCTGTTTTATATTCAACCTTAGTATTGTTTATGACTCAGGCACTTGGCTTTACCGTTACTAAAGCTAGTGCTATTATGGGCGAATTTGTTGCCTTTAATTATGGTTTACATATCTTAGTTGGATATATTGATGGTCGCTTAATAAGTTATAGAGCGTTATTTTTATTAGGAATGGTGTTACAAATATTTGCGTGTTTATTTTAGATAGCTTTGGTATTATTTTTACCAGGTTGCGATTTAAATGTTCCTTGTATAAATACGATTTTAACGCAGCAATTTGAAAATAATGATGGTGATAAAAAAGTGCATTTTTCTGAAATTATGCTGGTATAAATATATGCTTTTTTACCGGTTTTACAATTGCTGGAATATACCAAGCTAAAAAAAGTTATAATACACTATTTCTTATAATAACGAATTATCAACATTATTGCTTTTGTACTCTTAGCAACAAGCTGGAAGACAGGAGCTGATAACCCCTTTAGTTAAGAGAATTCAACAAAAACAGCATATTACTCAAAAATAATTTCTTCCTATTTTCGATAATTTTTATCACAGTGTTATTGTTTTTTGTTGCACTACAATATCCACTTAACACAAACTATATTTGCCCTTGTAATAGAAATATTACTACTGTTAATGTTTATCCCAATTGCTAACACTCAAAATATCAAAGAACAAAAGGATAAAGTTTATGCTGATGTAATTATTAGCAACTTTTGGTTTAGTCTTTTGGTCAGGCATATCAACTTGCGCCAATGGCTCTAACTGTGTTTGCTGAAGCAAATATATAGATAAACACTTGCTGTATTTTACAATCCAAACACAATGGTTTAAAAATGTAAATACAGTATTGATAGCTGTTGGAGGTATATTACTTCCAAGTATACTATTAATTATACACAAGTGCTTATCTTTTCATTCCCAATGCAATTCTGCTTTAATCTTATTTTTATATCAATTGGCTTTGCATTGCTAATTATTAGTATATTATGTGCGGCTATACAGCTGCGATTTGGTTCATATTAAGCTATGTATTTCAATCTATAGGAGAGCTACTTATAGGTCCTACAAGCTATGCTATGGTTGATAAACTTGCAAAACCAAAACTTCAAGGTTTAATGATGAGATTTTGTATAGTTGTTACCGGTAGTACTTCTGGAGTTATTACAAGCTTACTATCAATATTAGTAGCTTCACTAGATATTAATGCAACAACCCCTATTGAAATAAACTCTAACTATTTAACACTATTTACTGGTCTAATGATAGTAGCTGCTATATCGGCATTTATTATGTATCTAATAATCCCCAAAATTAGAAAGCTTACATATATCTAGATAAATAATAACTATATTTTCTTTAGTATATAATTTATAATCTTTGCATTCTAAGCGATTACCTTAATATCATTTATCAATGACTATTAGAGAAAAATATTCAAACTGTATTACTCTTTTTATATCTATTACAATGATATTAAATAGTATCATTACAATACTACCAATTATCAATAAAATCTTCTCGATAAACATTCATGTTGAGATACCTTCTGATATTTAATATAAGCATGAAATATAACTCCAGGTTTGAGTTAGGTTATAATATCTTTACTTGACTATTTTATGATAAAAATCGCTAAAGATATCTATCAACACAAAAGAAAATTCTAGTTTCCAGCAGTTATATTTATCAGTTTATATATGTATGGTTGGTGATTATATTCAAGATAAACATATAGCCTATAAGATAACTTTCTAACACATGCTATAGAAATTATCTTGTTGTTTTATTTTAGGAAAGCTTTTAATAAAAAAATAGCGAAAACCTAAGCTTTTACTAGTTTGTTGTTGCTATTACATTCTTGTTAGCTGTTATCTATAGTGTATTAGGCTTGTATTACTTAAGCGATGAATTTGATGTTGTCAAAAATATCTCTGATCCTGTTTACTTTACTATCGTAACTTTTAGTACTGTTGGGTATGACGATATTCATCCTATTATTACAGAAGATGCAAAACTCTTTAGAATATCAATTATGATTGTAGTATTGGTTTATTTACAACGATTATTACTGTATTAGCTGGTAGTACCATAAATAAAGTTACTGATAAATTTAAACAAAAAAATGGAGTTTCATATATAAAAGATCATATGATAATTTGTGGCTGTACCAAAATTACTAAATGTCTAATCAAAGACTATCTAAATTCTCATATTGATAATCTTATTGTTATCTAGAAAAAATTACCAGCAAAAATTTATAAATATCGATGAAGAACAAAAAAACATTTCATTGACGCATAATAACATGACTATGATGCACTTATCAAAGCGAATATCATTAAAGCAAAAAGTATTTTTATACTTAATGAAAAAGATTCTAACACTTCTAGCAATTAAAGAAGTACTTAAACAAGATAACTAAAATAAGTAATCAACCAAAAATTTCTATCAAGCTTGATAAATATGAAGTATAAATATTGCAATAATATTGGTGTTGATCAAATCGTCTCACCTACTAAGAAAATTGCTGAAATGCTCATAAAATATCAATAATTTGTCTAAAACTAGTCAATATAAACTTATACTATGTTATTATTTTGACAATGTGTTTGCCGATTTTTAAAGAAAATAGAGGGTGTGGAGTAAAACCATGGAATATAATTACGATATTATTATTATAGGCAGTGGTCCTGGTGGTGAAGGGGCTGCGATGAAAGCAACTAGGAACGGGCAAAAAGTAGCTATCATCGAGGATGATGCTATTGGTGGTGGTTGTAATAACTGGGGAACAATTCCAAGTAAGGCTCTAAGACAGCTATCGCGTGAAGTTTGGTATAATAAAAAAAGCTTCGATTTCCCAGAGATGCTTGATACTGCTTATAAAATAGTTATCAAACAAAGAGAGATTAAGAAAAACCGTTTCGTTAATAATGAAATTGATGTTTTCTATGGTTTTGCTAGTTTTATCGACAAGCATAAAATAAAAATCTCACGCAAAAATGGCTCAACTGGAATCATTACTGCGAAAAAGTTCATTCTCTCTACAGGATCTCGTCCATATCAACCTAATGATATTGACTTTACTCATCCAAGAATTTTAGATAGTGATAAGCTTCTAAAATTAAAAGACAAAAATATTAAATCGATTACTATTTATGGTGCAGGTGTAATTGGTTGTGAATATGCCTCTATACTTGGAACACTTGATATTCAAGTAAATCTTATCAACACTAGAAATAAATTAATGTCATTTCTTGATGATGAAATTATTGAAACATTGACAAATCACTTCACTGTTAATCAGAAAATTAACCTAATGCACAATGAAACTTATAAAAGTATCAAAGCAAAAGGCGATAAAGTAGTCACAACACTTAACTCAGGTAAAATTATCGAATCTGATTATGTCTTATTCGCTCTTGGGCGCGCTGGTAATACAAATGGTCTTAATCTAGATAAGATTAGTGTTGAGTATGACCCTCAAAGAGGTCTTGTCAAAGTTAATGATAATTATCAAACTACTCAAGAGAATATCTATGCTGTGGGTGATGCTATAGGTTTTCCTTCACTTGCATCATCAGCTTTTAACCAAGGTAGATTTGCAGCTACACATATTATAGATGGCTCTTGTAATGACAAGTTAGTTGAGGATATCCCAACAGGTATCTATACCCGCCCAGAGATTAGCTGCATTGGAAAAACTGAAGAGCAATTAACCACTGAGAATATTCCTTATGAAGTTGGTAGAGCCTATTTTAAAGATCTAGCTCGTGCACAAATTTCAAGAAGTGAAACAGGTATGCTAAAGATACTTTTCCATAAAGAGACTCTAGAGATCCTCGGCATTCACTGCTTTGGTCATAGAGTATCTGAGATTATCCATATTGGTCAAGCTATCAAGTCAATGCCTGGTAAGCATAATACTATCAGATACTTTTTGAACACCACATTTAACTACCCTACTATGGCTGAGGCTTATCGTATTGCTGCTATTGATGGTGTCAATAAACTTAAATCTAAAAATAAGCAATGTGTACCAGAACATAAATAATATGTACTACGATATCTATATAATTTTCTCGTTTATATTTCTATTTGGTGCAACTATTGGTAGCTTTTTGAATGTTTTGATATATAGGATACCAAATAAACTATTTGCTGCTGAACAAGCTATTGCTCGAGAAATACTTGGGTTTGATAAGCACCAACCCTTACAGAATTTTAGTTTATTAACACCATCTAAATGCCCAAAATGCCATAATAAACTAAAATATCGTCATAATATTCCGATAATTGGTTGGTTTTTACTCAAAGGTAAATGCTTCTTCTGTAAAGAAAAAATATCTTTTGAATATCTGCTACTAGAATTTATCACTGCTAGCTTATTTGTAGCTATTTTCTATTATTTTGGTTTTACAATTCAGAGCTTAGCTCTAGTAACTTTAAGTAGCTTTTTTATATCACTATTCTTTATCGATGCTAAACACCAAATCCTTCCGGACTCGTTGACAATACCATTGCTATGGCTTGGCATAATACTTAATTACTATAATATTTTTACTACTCTAGAGCAATCTGTGTGGGGAGCTATAATTGGCTATCTTTCACTGTGGTTAGTTTTTTGGGTGTATAAAATTTTCACAGGCAAAGAAGGTTTTGGCCATGGTGATTTTAAACTTTTGGCAGCAGTAGGTGATTGGTTTGGCTACCCGATGTTATTATATACAATTTTTGTAAGTTGTATATTTGGAATTGTGATTGCTATTACTATAAATCTTGTTGCTAAACGCACTCATGTCATACCTTTTGGACCTGCAATAATTTTGGCTACATTTTTTTATCTACTAACTAAAGATAATATCTATATATGGTATAATCACGTTATGCTAATTCAATTTTAGTCATAACTAATGCAAAAAAATTTCTCTATTCTAATTTTATTTGTGGTTATACTACTAGTTGTGCTGTATATTTTTAGCACTACTAACCTTAACAAAATCTCACCAGATAACAAACAAGGCTTATATCTTGTTGAGCATGCCTTTCCATAATATAAAGTTATAAAGACTTTTTATACAGGTATCCATCTGCAAGCATATATTCTACAAGATAAAAATGACTCTACCAAACATAGTGTAACTTTCACTAGTGAAGATGGTGGTGTAATTATTAATGGTGAACTTTTAGCTTGGGATAGAAATCAAAACAAGCTAACTAGTTTAAATAATATTTATGCAAACTATTTCACATCTTCACCTCAAGTAAATAATCTTTATCTAGATATTAAAAAATATGCTACGTACATCCAGCAAGGTAGTGATGATGCTTCATATAAATTCTATGCTATTATAGACCCTAATTGTAGTTATTGTAATCGTCTATTTGATGCAACTCAACCAGCGATTAACTCAAGAGAACTTGCAGTACGCTGGATTCCTTTAGGCGCACTTCGCAATAGTCTAGAGATTGTTAGAAGTATTTTTAACTCAAAGGACCCACTTGAAGCGTTGATTAAGTATCATAAGACAAAAAAATATGACCAAAACTTAACACAGCAAAATGAAAAAGCTGAAAGTAACTTAAGATTATCAAGTGATATTGAAGGTTTCCCTACGATTGTTTATAAAACACCTCAAGGAGCTTTAAAAAAATCTCAGGTGGTAACAAGCTTCCACTCACAGATGCTACTATAGCAGCAAAAGCTAATATCAACAAAATTAATGAATTTTTACTTTTAACCTCAACTAACTTCTAAATTAAGTTATGAAAAAATTTACGTTAATAATTAGTATATTAGTTGTAGCTTTAAGCTTTGCTACTACCAAAATAGATACCCAAGTTACCAATGATATTCAAAATATAGAAAAAAACATGGTGGTAAAATTGGTGTCTACATTATAAATAGAAATGACTGGAGTAACTTTGCAGTTAATGCTAGTTTCTATTTTCCGATATGTAGTATCTATAAATTTCTTGTAGTTGGTGCAATACTTAAACAAAGTATGGCTGATAATAAACTACTGAATCAAAAGGTAAAAATTTCTAAAAATCAAATTGTTGGCTACTCACCTATTACAAGAAAGCACATCAACCAAACCATGACTTTCAAACAACTTTGTAAAGCATCTATGCAAGGTGATAATACTGCGACAAATATTCTAATTGAAAAACTAGGTGGTTTGAAAAATCTCAATAAGTTTATTTTATCCCTTGCGGATCATACGACAAAAATTGCTAATTTAGAACCTAAAGTCAATCATGTCAGTCTAATAACAAACGAGAATAAAACCACACCAAAAATTATGGCTAGAGATATTAATAAACTTGCTTTTAGCAATGCTATACTTGATATAAAACATCGCTTAAGGTTTAAAAAATGGCTTATAGCTAGTAGTACTCGTAACAATCGTATTGCTGCTGAAGTACCTAATAAATGGGAAGTTGGTGATAAAACTGGCACTTGTCAATATGGTACAACAAATGATATTGCTATTATTTGGCCTGATGATAATAGAGCTGTCATAATGGCAATTTTTATACCCAATTACAGAAAAATGCTAAGCCAAATAGTAAAATTCTTAAAGAAGTAACTAAAATACCCCTAGACAGACTACAACTAAATAATACTACAAAAAATGCCTAAAATAAAAATGATTGTTGGCCTAGGGAATATAGGCAAAGAATATCAAGATACACGTCATAATGTTGGTGAATGGTTTATTGCTAAAATAGCTCAAGATAAAAAACAAAGTTTTATCTCAAATCCTAAGCTTAATTGTAACATAGCTAAAGTTAGTATTGATTACAATAATGTGATACTAGTATTTCCTACGACATATATGAATAACAGTGGTTTAGCTATAACAAAAGTCGCTAATTTTTATAAAATCGCGCCAGAAGAAATACTTGTAGTACATGATGAACTAGATATAGACTCTGGAGAAATTCGTCTAAAAAAAGGCGGAGGTCATGGTGGTCATAATGGTCTAAGAAGTATTAACCAACACTTAGGTACTAATGACTATCTACGCCTTAGAATTGGTATTGGTCATCCAGGACATCAATCAAAAGTAGCTAACTATGTATTATCAAACCCATCTATAGCTCAGAAAAAAGATATAGATGATGCTATTAATAATAGTATCTGTTTTTTAAATGATATAATAAACTACAAATTAGAGCCTGTGATGCAGAAGCTACATACAAAATAATATATAAGGAATAGAATAATGGGATTTAAATGTGGTATTGTGGGTTTGCCAAATGTTGGAAAATCAACTCTTTTTAATGCTCTTACAAAAGCAGGAATTGATGCAGAAAACTACCCTTTTTGTACAATTGATCCAAATGTTGGGATCGTTTCTGTACCAGACCAAAGACTTAACGAATTAGCAAAAATTGTTAATCCAGAAAGAATAATACCGACAACGATGGAGTTTATAGATATTGCTGGACTTGTAGCTGGAGCTAGTAAAGGCGAAGGCTTAGGTAACAAGTTCCTTGCAAATATTCGTGAAACAAATGCTATAGCTCATGTTGTAAGATGTTTTGAAGATGACAATATAATTCATGTCAGCGGTAGAGTTGACCCAATAGATGATATTAATACTATCAATATGGAGCTAATTCTAGCTGATATAGAATCATGTGATAAAGCTGTACAAAGATTCTCAAAAATGAAAAAATCAGGGGATAAAGAAACCTTAGCTAAAGCAGATTTTTATACTAAATTAAAAGATCATTTAGAATCAGAAAAGCCAGCAAAAACTTTTGAGTTAACTGATGATGAAGCTAAATGGCTCAAACAAACTCCCCTACTAACTAGCAAACCAGTATTATATATTGCTAATGTTAATGATAATGGTTTTGAGAACAATCCTCTTCTTGATAAAGTTATAGAGTATGCCAAAGTAGAGAACTTAAATGTTGTGCCTGTTTGTGCTGCTATGGAGCAAGAAATATCTCAGCTAGAGCCTGATGAAAAACTAGAATTTTTGGCTGATATGGGTCTATCTGAGACTGGATTAGATAGAATTATTAAAGCTGGTTATGCCTTACTAAACTTACACACCTATCTAACAGCAGGTGTTAAAGAAGTCAGAGCATGGACAATTCCTGTAGGAGCAACAGCACCTCAAGCAGCTGGGGTAATTCATACTGACTTTGAGCATGGTTTTATCAGAGCTGAAGTTATCGCATACGATGACTATATTAAATATAATGGTGAAAAAGGTGCTAAAGAAGCTGGTAAAACTCGCCTTGAAGGTAAAGAATATATCATGAAAGATGGTGATGTAGTTAACTTTAGATTTAATGTCTAATTCACTTTCATATGGCTAATAAAACAACTCATAGTGGCCTTATTTGATTAGTGCTTAGTTGTATTATAGGTTGTAATACTAGTTTTATACTACCTAACTATCAACTAAGCGGTACATACTATTAATAAGGATGATTTAATACATGGCTACTTTCAACAGAGTGTTGAACAAATGGAAACTAGCCCATATACTTATCAAGGTCAATATTATTAAGAAACTGGGTTTACTCAACCAAGTCAATTTATGCAAAATATTAATTGTAATAGAATGGATGTATATATTATAAATGATGATTTCTACTCAATAGTTATACTTCTCTAAAAATAACAAAGCACAAACATCTAAAAATAGATAATAAATATAACAACAGCTAAACTCGCTATAAATTGTAAAAATCTACGCGCTAAAAGGAATAATCTAAATATTAGTTAACTTTATTGAGACTATTTTATTATCTCTAATATTCATTATTTCTAATAGAGTATTGTTATATTTTATGCAACAAGGTCCAGATGGTAAATCCTCTATCTCTTCAATTATAAAACCAGACAATGTCTTAGCATCTTCACTTTCAAATTCTATACCTATATGACGATTAATCTCTCTTAAAGTAGCACTACCACCTATCAGATAACTATTATCTGCAAGTTTACGGATATTATTATTGACATCAAACCTATCAGAGAATTCGCCAACTATCTCTTCCATAATATCTTCAATTGTAACTGTGCCACATACATCGCCATACTCATCAACAACAATTGCAAAGTGCTTACTTTTTTGTTGAAAGTTTATAAGTTGTGTTTGTAATGAGACAGTTTCAGGAATAAAATATGCTTCTTGGGAGATTGTGCGTAATGCTGCTTTGGATATCTGATCTTTTTTAAATGAGATTAATAAATTAGTTATCTCTTTTAATCTAATAACTCCAATAACATTATTTACATTATTCTCACACAAAATAATATTTAATGATCTCATCTTTGCAATTCTGGCTAAAATTTTATCGATTGAATTACTTAAATCAATATATTCAATCCTATTTAAAGGAGTCATTACCTCTTGGACTAAAACTTTATCTAACTCCAAAACTCCCAAGAGCATATTTTTATTTTTAGCTCCAAGTTTTGCATTTGATTCATTGACAACAGTCTGAATCTCTTCTTTATCCAAAGACTCATTATTAGCAGCCTCTATTTTGACCCCAAAAAGTTTTAATGTTACTTTTGAAACCATACTTAAAAATATTACTGCTGGATATAAAATTAGTATGATTATTTTTAATGGTAAAGAAAAAGGAAAAGTCAGTCTTTGTGGGTAAATAGCTGCAAAAGATTTAGGGATTATCTCACCAAAAACCAAAACTAAAATAGTTACGATAATAGTTGCAATAAGCAGTCCAATATCACCAAAATGATCTTCAGAATATGATGAAATAACAGTTCCAGCAAAGATATTTGCAAAAGTATTACCAATAAGAATAGCAATCAATAACCTCTCAGGATTGTGTACTAAACATAGACTTCTTTTTGCAGCACGATGATTTTTTTTAGCTAAATGCTTAAGTTTATATTTATTTAATGACATCATTGCCGTCTCAGAGCTTGAGAAAAAAGCAGATGTACAAATAAGTATAAATATAATAATAACTACAGTATAAGTACTCATCTAATAAATATATAATTACAACTAATTTACTAGTTTAACACAAGCATTTTTTAATAGAAAAATATATAGGGAAATAAATATAAATATAAATATAAAATAATTATACTCTCATAAAGTCAGCATGGATAAGCTTAACTTTATATGGGTGTCTTTGTAATGCTTTGATGATTACTTTCTCTTGCTTACCATTGATATCTAAAGTTATTTCACTTGAAAAGAACACTTTGTCTTCTGTTGAATGTAAAACTTTATCATGATCAAGTACTACAGATACCGCTTCTTTGTCACCACCATATATAACAGCTGGAATTTTACTAGCTCTTCTTAGACGGCGGCTCGCACCAGTACCTAAGTCTTCTCTCTTTTCAGCTTTAAAAACAAAATTTGCCATTGTTAGATTCCTTATTAATTTTTAAACAAATAAACTTAATCTATGCGACCCTAGATTAATTGTTGTATTGTAGTAAATTATATTTATTAATGCAAGTAATTAATCGACTAAACCATCAGTACGGAAAATATCACTAACTGATTCCTCACCGTTAGTTTTTTCAACAATTTGAGCAAGTAATGGCGCTAATGTTATAACTTTAATTTTGCTACACTCCTCAGCATGAGGCTTAAGAGGTATAGAATCAGTGACAATAAGCTCATCAATTGCGGAATTTTCGATATTTTTAATTACATCGCCAGAGAGTAATGGATGCACGCAAAATGCTGTTACTTTAGCAGCCCCACCTTTCTCTATCAATGCTTTTGCTGCCTGACACATTGTGCCACCAGTATCCATGATATCATCAACTAGTATACAATGTTTGCCATCAACCTCACCAATTATATTCATAACCTCGGCAACATTTGGTTTAGGTCTTCTTTTATCAACTACAGCAATCTCAACACCTAAGTTTTTAGCTACAGATCTAGCTCTTACCACGCCACCCATATCAGGTGATACTATTTTAATATTTTGATATTTTTTTGGATTTTTACGCACATATTCTAGAAATATTTTAGTTGCAAAAGCATTATCAAACGGTATATCAAAGAATCCTTGAATTTGCTCAGCATGGATATCTACCGATAGTATCCTATCTAAGCCAACTGCTTGAAGAAGATTTGCTACAACTTTAGCAGATATTGGTACTCTTGCTGATTTTGATCTTCTATCTTGTCTAGCATAACCAAAATATGGTAAAACCGCTGTTACTCTCTCAGCAGATGACCTTTTAAGCGCATCTATCAATAGAATAAGCTCCATCAGATTATCCGCTGGTGGGCAAGTTGATTGAATTACAAAAACATCCTTACCACGCACATTCTCGTTTAGTACAACATGTATTTCACCATCTTTGAACCTATCAACTGTTGCATTACCAAGAGTTGCACCTAGCTCTTTAGCTACTTCACTAGCAAGCTTTTTAGAAGCATTACCACTAAAAATCATCAAATCTTCTGACATTTCATTAACCTTTAAAATTCACATACCCTACAAAATACTAATTCTAATGTTTTTTCAATTTTTAAAAAGCCTAAATAGAGTATTTCGACAATTATTTTAGGGTTTATGTAGACAATACTCAGGCTTTGGCGCTTTTTGAATTAATATTTTCACTTTGCTATACTATCGTTACCTTTAAATCAAATAATTTAAATCTGATATGAAAATTTATGAAATTTAAAATTTTTGACAATACTTTTCAACCGGGAGAAATGGCTACTTTAGCTAAGCCATTACCAAGTCAATATTCTTGTGTGACGATGTATCTGCCAATAAAGATTCTTAATGGGGTTAATGAAGGTCGTTATATATTGATTTTTGGCATGGTTAATGGTGATGAATTTAATAGTATCGAAAATTATCAACTCTCTTTTAGAAAAAACTAACCCTAAACAACTAAATGGTACAATCATAGCAATCCCTGTACTAAATGTCTTTGATTTAGTGCATAGTATCAAGTATAACCATACCTTAGAGAAGCTTTTCTAGGAGATGAGAATGGTTCATATATGCACCATTACGCTTATAGAATAACCCAAGAGATTATAAAAAAAGCAAACTACTCTATCCAAATTAAAACAGGAGCCATAAATCACAAAATACTCCCACAAGTATATTTCAACGGTGAAGATGAAGAGTCTATAAAAAATGGCTAGAGCTTTTCAAACATTGGTAATTACCACAGTAAATATGAATCAATCTAGTATTCGTAGAATTCATCAAGATTTAGATATTCCTTTTATCTGTTATGAAGCTGGTGAGGCAAATAAATTATTAAGTCGGTATTGCTGAAATACAAAGTGTAATGTGTAAAATAGACTTATTAAAAGGTCAAAAATTTATCCAACAATCACAGGTTATCAAATCAGCTTAAGTATCCTCCTAGGATTTATAGCTTTAGTTGTATTAATTAGTGTATTTTTGATTAAATAAACTTTCTGTCGCTCAACAAAAGAGGTTATATTTTTAGATATAATCTAATAGATCTTAGAATATACTTAAACTATTAAGACTAATGTCTCTAGTTCTATATTTCTCTACTACAGTAGCAAAGATTATAATAGTGCTTAATAAAAGTGGGATTATCAGATATATAAAAGCTCGATCAAAAACATTAATATTTATCTCCCCAATCAAAGGTCCACCATTTATATAGACACTAATATAGCTGATTAGGTATTGAAAAATAGCTCCACACAGGCATAACCATATTAACTGGTTGCTTTAATCTGTGGTGGAAATATTTCCTCAACCACTGAAAATACCAAAAGCATACCCAATACACTAAAGCCAATCACAAAAAAGATTATATATAAATTATCTAATGAAATAAAATCAGTAAAAATTATCACTACTGAAAATGCTACATATAAATAATATTACAAACTAGCATCCATACCCTTTTCACCAAATAAGCTAGCAATAAAACCATGAGATGGACCCAACTGCTATACCTATAAACATCATCATACTTACTTTAGCTGCTAGATGCTGTGATAAACCATAAGCTTGTTCTAAAAATAAAACATCATATAACTCAGAAAAAGAATTAACTATTATACCAACCATTAGACCAGCGTATATAGCTAAAAGCCAAAGTTTTTTATTTAAAAGTAATTTAAAACTTTGAGCAAAGCTTAGATATTTAAACTTATAATTATTACTGTTAATAATACTAGTAGTAGGAGAATTTAATACTACTATAATTACAACACTCCAAAATATGCCAAAATATCCTATCAATACTAAAGCCAACTACCAACCATGCAGCATAACAAGATAACTCAAAAATAGCTAACCAAATATCCACTACCCCTATAGTATGTAAAACCAACAGCAATTAGAAATACTCTCTCAGATAAAACATCAGTGCTACTTTTAATGTACCAATAAAGCCACTGAGGATCCAATAACTATAAGAATTCTACCTATAAGCATTGCTAGCAGAGTTGGGTCATAGCCATAGCTAAATAGTAATATCCCTAAACTCATCACTAAGCATGATATTGATAACTATAAATAGCAAGCTTAGGCTTTTTACTTACTAAAAAAAGAGCGTAACATCCATTAAACAGATCAAAAAATAAAATCGTGGGTAATTTATGTTGGCATAATTGTTTTTTCCTAGCTCTTATAAAAATATGGCTTGGTGGAATCACTAACCTACTTACTATGTTAAGTTTAGTTGCCGCTGGTCGATAATAGTTAATAAAGAAACTGTTATGAACTTTTTGGCTAGATCATTATGAATTGGCGCGACCTATTTTCTGAAGGTGACTATATCCAAGTACAAAATTATCATGGGTATGTTACCGAGATAAAATTATTTTATTTTAGAATGTATGGAACTATTGAATATGGCGATAAAAGAATAACTGGAAAACTCTTAAAATTTCCTAATGCTATAGTAATACAAGTATTATCACAGCTTTTACTAATGATGAAAATATGAATAAAGTGCTGGCTTATAGCTGCAGAAAAAAATTCTCTCGAAATTGCTAAAAAGCTTGAACAATTAATCAAAAGAATCATTGCTGATAAATATTTTTTTAGTAGTGATTTCTCAAAAAACTCAGTTATTAGTAAAATAAATTCAAGAATTATAACATTAATGATTTCAAACTATATATTGAAGTAAAAACTTTAGCTATAAAGAGAATATTGTAAATGTGCAAGCTAGTTTTTATTGTTATGTCGAACATAAAAAAGAGATCGAACAACTATATATTCAAGAGCTTATCAAAGAAATTAGCTCTGAGCTCTCTTCTTGATAAATTTCTTAATGTAAAGATTAACTCCACTAATCCATAATGGGCTAAATAATAATGATAAAGATATTAATGTAATACAATACTGATACATTGTCGAACTTAAAATTTCAGAAACATAACCCATAGAAATCAATACAAAGCTGAATTCTCCAATTTGTGATAACATTGCACCTCCTATCAAAGCCTCTTCAGTTCTCTGTCTTAAGGCTTTAAATATAAGTGCATTAATAGTTGTATTTAATAAATAAGTCAATAATAGAAGAGAAACAAATAAAGATACATGATCCCAAAATAATTTCAAATCGATCAACATACCTACCGAAATAAAAAATAATGCCATAAATATCGTCTTAACGGTTGAAAGACTATGACCAACCCACTCTGTCTCTTCAAGAGTAGAAACAATCATTCCTCCAACAAAAGCTCCAAGAGCTGATGATAGCTCTAATGACTCAGTAAGCGCTGCCATCCCAAAACAAATTACTAAAGCAGCAAAAACTCTCATTTCCTCATCTTTTCCTAATACAGAAATAAAAGATATTTTAATATTCTTTTTTACCGCCATAATTGCTGCTATAGATATTACAAGAATACCTCCCAAAATCTGAATTACTATCTGACTAATTGATGGTTGCTCTCCACCTATTAGTCTTACAAGAATAAGCATCGGTACTACTGTTAAATCTTGGATTAGAAGAATCCCTAGGACATTTTGTCCTAAACGAGTTTTCATGCTGCCACTATCATTTAATAATTTAAGTACTACAGCAGTACTACTTAAACTAATAACTGCACCAAAAAGTAATATTTTTGCAAGGCTCCATCCTAGCGTTAGACCAATTATCGAAACAATTAGACTTGTTATAAGCATTTGCAGTATTGTCCCAATAGTTGGAACTTTCCAATTTTCAGCAAACTTGCGTGGCGAAACCTCCATTCCTGCAAAGAATAATAATAAAATAACCCCTATCTCACCTAATCTCGCAAGATTTTCTTGATCTTGAATTAATTTTAAACCATATGGTCCTAGTAATATCCCTGTTAGCAAATATGCAACTACATATGGTTGCTTTAATTTTTTTAAGACAATTGTAACTACCAGAATACCTAGCATTACAAAAACAAAAATTGGAATTAGAGGTTCGTTATGCATATTTATATATTCTGGAAGTAATTAGAATAATGATACTGCATATACTATAATAAATTACACTAAGTTTTAATATTATTAGTGGTTGTTTATTTTGATTATACATATCTAACTTTTTTATAGTCTTTTAGTAAATAAAAATTAGATAAAATTTATAAAAACTCAAACTAAAATTCTATAGTATGTCTAATAATAATTTTATAGTTCGGTTAAATTAAAATCAGGATCTCTAACATAGATTGATCTTCTCTTTCCAATAGCTCCTGTTCTATTTACTATTTCTTCTTCTATAAATTTATATTTAGTTTATTAGGTTCTTTTATAACCTCATCTAAATTAGTATCTACAATAAAGCATAAATTAGCACCTATCTTCTTTTACATTTTGCGCTTTAGGCTCAAACTCACTACTTAAATAAATGTAATTTAATTTTCTGCTCACCAAATTTTTAATACTACGCGGTTTTGTTTAAATTAATTGTTTTTATACCAATTTTTGTATAAAACTCAACAGTTTTAACAATATCGTTGACTGTCAATACTAAATGATCTAATATATTTGTTTTAATCATCTTACAACTTAGATATTAGATTTCTTGCTTGATTATAATAAATATAATTCTAGACTATATGGAATTAAATTGAATGATGTTTATTTTGGTTATAATCACGCAGCCACTCTTTATAACCTAGATAAACTAATATCAAGAATATTGCATATTGCAAAGCGGTGACATTATAACCTTTATAAATGAATAAAGGTACCGAAATAATATCTGCTATGGCCCACAAATACCAACTCTCTATAGCTCTTTTTATCAGCAAATAAACCCCAGCAAAAGATATTGCTGTAACAAACGCATCTATAAATGAGTATATAGGTAAATCTATAATAGAAGTTTGTTTTTGTAGTGCGTAAATAAATGGTGTAATAGCAAAAGTAATTATAAATATATACAAAGAATTTTTTTTCTGATGACTGTCTGCTTTTGTTACATAAACGTGTATCTTACTATCGCCTTCAAAGTGCTTTACCCAAGCAAAAAAGCCGATAACATTTGCTACTAAATAATAAAAATTCAGTAACATATCACCAAAAAGCTCCCAATCATACAACAAACATACATATATTGCTGATGATATAAAACTGACAATATATACTAAAATATTTCTTTTATATGAAAAATATACTCCAGCTACGCCAGTTGCAGCAGCAACTAACTCAAAATATGATTGATAATCATAAAATGATGATACTATCCATTGATATATATTATCCATTAGCTACCTCTCTAGTAGATATTATACGATCAGCTCCTATAATCATTTTCATAGTTGCAAAAGCAATATGATTGGTAACATCACCATGTGGTGAAGCACTCAAATCTTTGACAACATAAGCAACAATACCATCATCAAACATATCCATAGCTGTTTTTAATAAACAAACATCTGAAAACAATCCAGCAAGATAGATTTTTGTCGGTTTAAGTTTTTTTATTAAGGCCTTAAGCTCATCATTGTATACCGTATAGTTATGATGATTGGTAAAATGAACATTTTCTGGTAATTCTATACTATCAATAAGCTTTCTATCTTCTTCATTTTGAAAATTAACCCATTTTAATTGAGTTTCAAAAAGAGAATTTTTTCTATTTTCGAACATTGCAAAATTAACATTATTGAAATAAGAATAAAACTTATTGAGATTTACAATTATAGCTCTAGCTTCAGGGTAATCAAAACCTTTTTGCATATCAATGACAACTAATAATTTAGACATATATTACCGTTATTAGTTAATAATATCTTAGTAGATACTATATAATCCTTGCAGCTTAATCAATATAACATCTATTGAATTTTGCTAAAATTATAACCAATAAAGAGTTATTAATTTGGAACCATGAATAATTTAGAAGCAATCCTTGAACTTAAAACTATTGATGTTGCAAAAAAATTACTAGGGCATTTTTTAGTGAGTAAATATAATAATAAAATATTAGTAGGGAAAATAGTTGAAACCGAAGCATATTTGTATAATGACCCTGCTTGTCACTCATATAACAATAAAACAAAGAGGAATTCAATGATGTATGCACAAGCAGGGACTAGTTATGTATACTTTACCTATGGAATGCATTACTGTATCAATGTTGTGACATCAGATTTTGGGATTGGTGAGGCTGTACTTATAAGAGCACTTGAGCCAATAGCTAGAATTGAACAAATGCAGATTAATAGATCAAAAATAATTCTAACAGATTTATGTTCAGGCCCAGCAAAATTAACACAGGCATTAAATATTACTTTAAAAGATAATGGTATTAACTTACTTGATATAAATAGTCCTATTCATCTTAGATATAATAATGATTTAATCAATGACAATGATATAGTTCAGACACAAAGAATCGGTATATCAAAAGCAAAAGATATGCCATACAGATTTTATATCAAAGATAGTATTTTTGTATCGAAGAAATAAATCTTTAGACATATAATAATTTAAAACTAGATTAAATTTATAATTAAGTGATAAAATTTAAAATAACAAGTTATAAGTGAATTATTGAGACATGTCTACAGAAAAAGTATTCAGAAAAAATTGGCAGTTTGTCATCATTTAATACATTATTATGGTTGGGATGACTTACTCGCTACACATATATCAGCAAGGCTTCCAAATGGAAATATAATTATTACACCACACAATGTAACCTTTGATAAAGTTACTAAGAAAAATATCGTCACAGTAACACCTAACGGAGAAATAGTTTCAGATAATAGCTATAAAGTAATGCCACAAGCTGCTAATATTCATTTAGAAACATATAAAGCTAGAAAGGATATTAATGCTATTATCCATACACATAGTAAGTATGCTGTAATATTATCTTCATTAGAATGTGGTATGCAGTTTACTAATCAACAATCATTAAGATTTTATGATGATGTATCATATCACCATTATGATGGACTAGCTCTAGATAGTGAAGGTAAAGCAATTGTAACTAGTCTGGGTAAAAAAAATAGTATGATGATATTAGGATAATCATGGAATTATCACAACTGCAGAGTCGATTGAAAAAGCAATTTACAAGCACTATTATTTTGAACAAGCTATTGAAATTGAAGTAAAAACTCTCGCTACAGGTCAAAAAATTAGACAAATTCCTCAAGAAATATGTAAAAAGACTGTAGAGCAGTTTACCAAAATAAACACTTGCCATTTAGAATTTGAGGTATTTAAAACACTAACAAAAAATTATAGATAAATCTTATTTAACAACTATTTTATTTGTTTTTCTAGAAAGAGCTTTTTCATTTATTTCTATACCTAAGCCTGGAGTATTTGGAGCTTCAAAATATCCATTAATGGGCTAAATATCTTGGATACAAAGTTCCCTATTAAAATCTTTAATAGCATAAGTATGATGTTCATGAATTATAAAATTTGGAATAGCACTCTCTAAATGTAAGCTTGCTGCCGTAGCTATAGCCCCCCACAAACATGTGCTTGAATTTTCACATCATACATATCGACATAATCACAGATTTTCTTAGCTTCTGTAAGACCACCACATAGTCCAATATCTGGTTGCAGAATATCAATTGTTTGTTTTTCTATGTATTCTCTCTAACACCATGTCTCAAATATAACCTTTCACCCGCAACTATTGGTACTCTAAGCTTATCTTTTAAAGGTTTATGAAGCTTACTATTCAGATAATTAACTGGTTCCTCAAAATATAAACAATTAAAATCTTGAGCAATTTCCCCTAACTGTAATGCTGAAGTTAAACTTGGTAAGCTATGACATTCAAAGATAATATCACCATTTTCTCCAAGCACATCCCTGACAGCTTGCATTCTTTGACGAATTAAATTCAAATGATCGCGGCGAAATGGTAGTGTACAATCATAAAGAGTATCACCTTTATTATCAAACATCATAGGATCAATTTTAACAGCATCATAACCCTCTGCCACAGCTTTTTCTGTAGCTTTTGCATAATCTTCTGGTTTAAATAATGTTTTACGCTCATATTCATCCCAATCAAACTGAAGTTGACTTACATAAGTTCTAAGCTTTTTGTTAGTTTTACCTCTTAAAAGCTGATACACCGGCATTCTTAGGGCTTTTCCTTTTATATTCCATAATGCAATATCAATAGCACTCATTGCTGCATAAATCACAGGACCTCCACCAAGTTCCCAAAAGCTCTCACGTAGCATCCTATCCCATAATTTTTCACTTGCAAAAGGATCTGAACCTATGACCATTTCTTGTGCAAACTCTTTAATCATATTTGCTGCTGCTGAATGACCCAAATCATAAGCAAGTCCCGCTTCACCGACACCAGTGACACCTTCATCAGTTATTATTTTTACAAATACTTGGTGACCAAGATGGTCTTTTATCACAATATATATCAAATATTTCTACTGCTACTATCTTCATTATTAATCCTTATGATGCTATTTTTTGATTATCAAAGTAAACCCTACGTGCTACATTTTTAAAGATATGTTTAGATATTTCATTATTATTAAGTTATTTATATAAAAATTTCTGCCAAGAATTATAATCATCATGATTTGAAACAGGAAAGTTTGAACCATAACATAATTGATGAAATGAAATATTCTCAAAAACAAAGCCTAGTGCTTTCTCTACATTTGATATTTCATTATTTAAATCAAATCCAGAAAGCTTAAGATTCCAGTTAGTATTTTGACTACATTCTTGTATAAATCTTTGCCATTCTATTAAATTATTATTACGCCCAAATAAAGGTAGACTAAAATGTTCTACAACCATTTTTACATCAGAATTATTAATTTTTTCTAAAATAGGTAAAAACTGTTCTGGATACATTTGCGCTTCAAAAATAAGTTTATGATCTTTTAGAATTTTTAACTTTTGTTCTAAATCTTTTGGTATAGACTTTTCAAATGGACTATATCTTGATTTATATGTTTTCGACATAATTTGGCGTATACCAACAATATCATCATGTTCAGCTAAGTATGTGATTTTTTTCAAACTGAGAAATTTCTAAAGTAAAATCAACAAAAGCTACTATTTTAATATTTCTATTATTAAATTTAGATTTTAACCAATTATATTCACATAAAGAATCAAATTTTTCACTATGAGCTTCTATATGTACAAAAGCACTAGCATTCAAATGTTCTGGTGTTACTAGTTCTGGTAAGTTCGTATCTTTAACCCAATCGTTATAACCATTTCTTATATCCCAAAAATGAATATGTGAATCTATTATATCCATAGCTTAATAATATTTTTTGTGTCTATATATCATAGATTATCTAAGTTAACAGAAATTTTTAAAAGTTTTTTAGTATAAAAGCTTTACAAATATTTTCCATGAAATAAAAAAGCAACTAGAGTTTTATGTCAGTCTTCTAAATTTTAAGCATAATCAAGTTGGAAATTCCAAGCAATAAACCAAATATTCTCAGAAATCCAAGCTATACTTAAAGCTAGTAAACTAAAACCTTGAACAATTACTACTATACTTCCACTTCTTGCATTTGGCAGTCTTAGTTTTACTAGCTCAGATAAATCTGATTTAAGAGATGAATAATCATTAAATAAATAAGGATAATAATAGCGAATGCTTTTTTATAGAATACTGCGAATAGCAAAAAGATACTTAAAACAGCAATAAGCACACCATCACAGATATATACATAAGCTCCCCCAACTCAGACCGTAACGAGTATGTACAAAATTACTATCAACAATTTGAATAATAACCAAAATAGCTATAGTAATAATGCAAAAGGCAAAAATTCTTATCCTACGACTGTCCTAAATATTGCCAAAATGATTCTAAGGAAAAATATAGTTTTTTTATAAATTACATCTTACATTTTACTTTAAAATTAATAACTTAGCTAATATAAAATATGATTTAGCTATCAATCACTGCATTCTCAACTAAACTATTATCAAGCTCTTTTTTTGGTTTTATATTTGAAACTAGCTTAAGTTTTTCAACTTGTCCTATTAGATTACCACGACCAGTTTTTAGTTTATTAAAAGCATTTTCATAAGATTTATTAGCGTCATTTATAGACTTACCTACTTTTTCTAAATCTTCAACAAAACTAACAAATTTTTTATATAGCTCTTCTGCCCTAGTATATATATCTGTGATACTTTGAGCTTGTTTTTCATATCGCCAAGTATTTTCAACAGCACGAAGCGCGACTAGTAAAGTAGTTGGACTAACAAGAATTATCTTTTGCTTAAATGCCTCATCATATAAACTTGTGTCATTATCAAGAGCAAGTAACAAAGCCCCCTCTACTGGTATAAACATAAATATGAAATCTAATGAATTTATACCTTTTAGATTTTCATAGTTTTTATTGGCTAACCCTTTGATATGTTCTCTGATTGATCTAATATGAGATTTTAGGTGAGAATACTTGTGATCATCATCAGCCACCATATAGTCATTATAAGCAAATAGTGAAGTCTTAGCATCTATGATAACATCACGATTATCAGGTAGTTTGATAACGACATCAGGTCGATATAATTTACCCTCATCATCTGTAGTCTGCTTCTCTCTAAAATACTCAAAACCTTTTCTAAGCCCTGATTTTTCAAGAACATTTTCAAGTACCATCTCACCCCATATACCTTGCTTTTTAGTACTACTTCTCAGAGCATTTGTGAGATTATGTGCCTCTGTAGTCATTTTTTGATTAAGTTCTTTAAGAGTTTTGAGCTCATTTTGTAATGCACTTCTGGCGTTAGATTCTTTATCATAAACATCTTCAACTTTTTGCTTAAAATCTCTTAATTGCTCTTTGACAGGATTTAAGACACTATTTAAACTTTCTTGATTTCGTTTAGTGAGTTTTTTTGAACTATCTTCAAAAATTTTATTAGCTAAATTCTCAAACTCAGATTTGAGCTTTGTTTCACTATTTTGCAATAATTCTATTTTCTCTCTTAGAGCATTATTTTGCTCTTTAAGTTGAGTTTCAAGCGTTGCTATTTGTGATTTATAATTTTTTATCTCTTCAATATAGTTATAAGCTTTATCTCTCTCTAATTTTAACTCTAGTTTTAGCTCATCTATGCGTTGTACGCTATCATGCTTTAATTCTATGTTCTTTTGTTTTTCTTGATTTAGTAGTATATTAAATGTAACTTCTTTACTTCTTAGTGATACTAACTCCTCTTGTGTAGAGTTTTTGTATTGCTCAAATGCTTGGCAGATATTATCAACTTGTGAGGATTTTTTGTTAAACAATATAAAAAGAATTACAAATAGAACTATTACGAAAATACTAATTAATCCAATTACAACTATCATTAATTTAACTCCTCAATAAATTATCTAGTTAAAATTTACTTATTATTAATTTTATTCTTCAAACGTAAGTAGTTATTACTAGGAATTTATATACTGTTTCTAGATTATCTCTTTGATTTTATTGACCCTTGTAAAGCTTTACGAATTACTTCCGCGGCTGTAGTTGCATCACCTATAGCAGAGCGAGCCATTTTCTCGGCATCTTTTTGCTTATAACCCAAGGCTAACAATGCATCAACAGATTCGTTAAATATTGAGTTTACTAACGCTGTAGGTGTTGGTGTTTGTTGGGCTTGTGAATCTAGATGAGTTATAGTAGAATCTGAAGATTGAGAATAAATCTCATTAGCCATTTTCAATAATTTATCATAAATTTCTACAACTAAACGCTCTGCTGTTTTCTTACCAATACCAGGCACTGTAGCTAGTAAGGTATAATCTTTATTTTCGATACAATGTAATAACGTTTTTGAATCCATCCCAGATAAAATAGCAATAGCTGTTCTAGCTCCTATACCATTGACTTTAATTAACTCTTGAAAAACTTTCTTATCAACTTTTGATTTAAATCCATAGAGCTGCTGAGCATCTTCACGAACTACAAAATGTGTATAAAGACTAACCTGACTATCAATATCACCTAATGTATAAAATGTTGTCATCGGTACAAAAACCTCATAACCAATACCATTTACATCAATAAGTAAAGCTGTTGGATCTTTCTCTATCAATACACCTTTTATAAAACTTATCATCAATAATATTCCTTAGTTGCTTTGAACTGTTGGTAATTTTAAGCTTATTATAAGTGCTACTATAAAAGCGATCGGAAGAATTAAAAGAGCTAAAGAAATATCTAAATTAAAACTATTAACTAATACCCCAACAATAATCGGCACGATAAACCCTGAAAACATTACTACAGTATTATTTATACCAAAAAATATAGATTTAGGTTTTTGTCCCCTGTAGTTTGCTATCACCGTAAATGAAAGTGTCTGACCAGCAGCAGCACAACCAATCAAGAATAGTAAAATCATACTTATTATTTGATTTAAATGTAAAAATAACAATGCACAAACACAGGTAAATCCTAGTAAAGAAACCACAAATAGTATATTTATCTTATCTTTAAACTTATCATACATTAAACCAAAAAAAGGACTTCCAATGCCAAGCCCTAACCATAAAAAATCCACAGAATAAGAAGCTTGAGTGATACTAAGCCCCTTAGTTTCTAATAAGCTCACTCCCCAAATAGCTCCTAATGTAGGTATAGAACAGTAAATAAAGAAAGCATAAAAATATATAGTAATTAATTTTTTATTTAAAAGATTACTTTTTATCTCACTATTTACTTCCTGTTTGCTCAAAGTTTCTACAGCTTTAGCACCCTCTTTAACAAAAATCAGAATTAATGCTGCTAGAAAAATTCCTACGATAGCTGATATTAATATAACTAATCTCCAACTATCCAAATAATTCACAAAAAATAGTAATGGACCGCCAGCTAAAATAGGACCTAAAGTCCCTAAGATTTGTGTAGATCCAGATAAAATACCCATATACCTCATCGGGAACCATTGTGTTGATATTATTAATAAACCTAAGAAACCAAAAGCTGCACCGATACCCATTAGGCATCTTGCAAAAACAGCTACATATAAGCTAGACGTTAGTAAAAAAAGTAATGCTCCTAAAGCACAAGTGATAGTAGCAAAAAATAGTGATTTTTTTATACCATACTTATCAAATAAAAATCCTACTGGCACTTGTAATAATGAATAGCACAGATAAAAAGCTCCACCAAACAATGAAAAACTAAAAGCTGTCGCATGAAAACTATCAACTATATCTTGATGGAGTGAATTGGGCAACACCCTTAGAAAAAATTCATAAAAGAAAAATGTAGCGCCGATAAGCCATATTGTACAAGCTCGAATATAATACTTTGTGCCCATATAAAAATAATACTGGTAAATTTTTATGATAAAGCTATTATAAGTTTGACATCAAACTTAGACAAATGATTTTTTTGATATTTCATTTAATTCTCTTTTGAGCAACTCGGCTCGCTCCAGAGATTTTTGCCAATGATTTACTACTATGATAATGACATATTGCTATTGCTAAAGCATCTGCTGCATCTTCTGGAGGTTTTTTACTCAAACCTAACAAAGACTGTATCATATGCTGGACTTGTGATTTAGCAGCTCCTCCAGTACCTACTACAGCTTGTTTGATTTGTTTGGCTGAGTATTCTCTAACCTCTAGGTTATTAATTGCTAGCGTACACATAGCCACCCCTCTAGCTTGTCCTAGTTTAATAGCGCCCATAGGATTCTGAAACATAAATATTTGTTCAATAGCAGCCTCAGTCGGTGCGTATATATTTATAATCTGTGTTATACCATCAGCAATCTGCTTGAGTCTTCTTGCCGTAGTTGTTTCTGTAATACGAATACAGCCACTTGCGACGTAATAGATTTTATTATCTTGGACTTTTATGACTCCGAAACCTGTTATCCTTGAGCCTGGATCTATTCCTAAAATAACCATTTAATACTTATTAATCACCCTATGACTACAAGATTTTACTACAGCTTAATAAAAATATATAGAAAACTATATAATAATGATAGTCGAATAAAAAAGCCTAACCAAGTTGCTCGATTAGCTCTTGAGTAAAGTTAGCATTTGAATAAACACTTTGTACATCATCTAAATCTTCTAGCTTATCAATAAGTGCCATAACTTTCTCTGCAGTTCCTATATCTAATTCTGCTTTTGTCTCAGCATCAAAAGTAACTTCAGCACTTTCAGAATTAAAACCTTTTTCAATTAAAGCCTCTTGTATATCAGAAAAATCATGTGGATCTGTGTATACATCTATACTGCCATCTTCATGAGTGATTATATCTTCTGCACCAACTTTCAAAGCGACTTCCATTAATGTATCCTCATCTACACTAGGTGGAAATGAGATGATTCCTCTTTTAGTAAACATGTATGCAACTGAACCATCTGTACCAAGATTACCACCACTTTTCATAAATGCATGACGAATTTCACCAACAGTACGATTACGGTTATCAGTCATACAGTTAACAATAATTGCTACACCCCCAGGACCATAACCTTCATAACGAACTTCTTCTACATTTCCACTTTCATCACCACCTGCACCTTTTAATATAGCTCTTTCGATAGTGTCTTTACTTATATTATTTGCTAGAGCAGTTGCTATTGCAGCTCTTAAACGTGGATTAGCATCTTTATCACCACCACCTAATCTTGCAGCAACAGTTATTTCTCTAATTAACTTTGTGAAGATTTTGCCACGTTTTACATCTTCTTTTGCTTTTTTATGCTTAATATTAGCCCATTTACTATGACCTGCCATTTTAACACCTTTTATCTAAATATAACTAACTATTTTTTCTATTAATTTTTCAATTCCTTGAGCTGCCTCTAAGATATTTCTTGCACACATATATGCTGAAGTTGACACAACTTTGACACTCTCATCAACACAAATATCCGTAGCATCCATAATTATAGCTTCAGCACCTTTTTTTGCTAGTATAGCTGTGGTATTTTCATCTGTACCAACAGTAGCTTTTGTACCTTCTGGATATACCAAAGGTATCATCAATGGTGCTATACATATATAACCAGCAGGTTTATCAGCTAGATAAAAAGCTCGTGCAAATTTTAAAACTTCTTCATCCATTTGATAGCTATCATCGCCAACAAAAGCAAAATCCATAATATTTTTAGCCGCACCAAAACCACCTGGGAAGATTACAGCATCATAATCATCGCTATCTGCATCAGCTATATCGATAACATTCCCTCTGGTAATGCGTGCTGATTCTTCAAGAATATTACGCGCTGATGCTTTGCTATCTAAAGACTGATGCAAATGATTAATCACCTGCTTTTGATCTGTATTTAGCGCAACACCCTGCCATTCTACACCTTGTTTTTCTAATGCTAATATTGCCAATACAGTTTCGTATATTTCTGAACCATCAAGATAACCACATCCAGATAATACTATCGCTACTTTTGCCATTTTTATTCACCTTTACATATTTTTTGATTTTACAAATCTAAATTATTTCTTTTGAAAACTCTATCAGCTCTATAGCTTGATCTTACCATAGGTCCTGATGCTACTTCTAGGAAACCTTTTTCGAGACCTACTTTGCGATACTCTTCGAATTGTTGTGGCGTCACAAATCTCTCAACACTTAAATGATGCTTTGTCGGTTGCATATATTGTCCTAGCGTGATTATATCAACTCCTACACTTCGCGCGTCATCCATAGTCTTGTATATTTCCTCATCAGCCTCTCCTAAACCTACCATAATACTAGTTTTGGTAAGCACATTTGGAGATTTTTGTTTAACATATTTTAAGAAGTTTAATGTTTGCCAGTACCCTGCACGTGGATCACGCACCGGATGAGTAAGACGATCTACAGTTTCAATATTTTGTGCAATTACATTTACTTTTGTATTTATGATTTTATCAATATTTTCCTTAATACCAGCAAAATCTGGGGTCAATGCTTCTACTTTGATATTCTCATCAAGATTTTTAATAGCTGTAATAGTTGCTGCATAATGTCCAGCACCGCCATCCTCTATATCATCACGATCTACCGATGTTAGTACAACATATTCAAGCCCCATAAGCTTGACACTCTCTGCAGCATTCATAGGCTCATCTTTATCTAACCAACCTTTTGGATTACCTGTATCTACAGAACAAAACTTACAAGCTCTAGTACATACACTTCCCATTAGCATAATTGTTGCTGTACCATGGGACCAACATTCATTGATATTTGGGCATCTTGCCTCTTCACAAACTGTTGATAGTTTATGTTTTTTTGTTATAGACTTAACTTTTAGATATTCTTTAGAATCTTGTTTTTGCACCTTCAACCAATCTGGTTTACGCACATGCACAGCATTACCTTTCTTATTTCTGATGCCATCTTTGACAGCATGAAAACCATGATCTGTAGTATATTTACTACCACTTTCGACTTTTACTTTTATACTAGATATTTCTTTCATAATATTTTTAGCATATTCGCTTAAGCTATAATTTCCCTACATTATAAAAGATAAACTCCTATTTATAAATAATTAGTTCAAGATTATCTTTATTCCTAAGTTACCAGTTAGTTATTAAGATTATCAAACAATTTTTTAATATTATAAATTTGCAGATACTTTCAAAAACCTTTAGACTTTAATAAATATATAAAAAAACAAGGAAGACATATAATGATATCAAAAAGATTATTAGATGCTTTAAATGATCAGTTTAACTACGAGTTAGAGTCAGCAAATATTTATTTAGCTATGGCTGGCTATACTACAGATCTTGGCCTTGGCGGCTTTACTAATTGGTTTATGGCACAGTATGAAGAAGAACTTTTTCATGCAAAAAAATCATGAAGTTCATCAATGATAAAAATGGTCGTATCGAAGTTAAATCTGTTGCACCACCACAAAATAAATTTAATTCATTACTTGAAGTTTTTGAGGCAACTCTTGCACATGAACAAGAAGTCTCTACTAGATTTTATAACCTAATGAATATAGCTTTAGAAGAGAAAGAGCACTCTACTAAGAGTTTCCTACAATGGTTTATAGATGAACAAGTCGAAGAAGAAGCAACAGTTGGCAATATGATTAATAAAATCAAACTTGTCAAAGACAGTGGTTTATATTTACTAGATCAAGAAGCTGCTAAAAGAAATTTTAATGCACCTTTACTAAGTAATTTCTAAGCAAAATTTATATTCCTTTAATAAATCTTATTTAAAAGTATGCCCATATCAGTACTAAAAATCCAATTAACATAACACTTACATTAGTATCAAAAAAATAACTCTGATACATACTAGCACTTTCTAAAGCGCTCACTCCATCTTTTGGTAGAGCAACTACTTGATTTAATAATCCTGTTATAGAGTTAGCCATAGTACATTATAAATAATGCAGCTGCTAATAAACTCCTATTGCAAATTGATATGGGTATATAAAATCTTGGAAACATTGGATATATTCTTATTTAAAGCACACCACCAAATATTATCAAAATTTGATTAACCATCTGATAGCTCGCAGCATTAACTAAAACCAAACATTAAGAGATCTGAGTTATTTTTTGCTGCCATAACAAGCGTTGATTCCATTTGATTATAAAATAACAAAAAATACCACAGCTACAATTATCAATATCAAACCAACTATTTGTTTAATACGTACATCTGACTTTAAGAAAAACATTGTTCTTAATTAATAAATAGTAATAAACACATCGTGCTAATACCGGCTACAACAACATTTGCATAGTCTCTTCTATAGAGATAACAAATAAGGGTAAAATATAGACTATAACAAGATAACTAAAAACAATTTTTTTAACTACAGTTGTTACTGGTTTTTTATCAATCTCATCAACAACATTATCATATATTTTATATCAGTATGCGAAATTAGTTATAGCTAGTAATTTACCAACAAATACCACACTCAAGACTGCCAATGTGCCAAATTTATAACCAATTAGTATAGGAACAATAATAAATGCTAGTAAGCTACCTAAGTTAATAGATATATAAAACATTGTCATAGCACTCTTAGCATTTACTAGGATCTTCACTATATATTTTAGATACCATTGTAGAGGCTGTTCCTATTTGTAATGAACCACATATAGGTATTAGAGCAAAAACAAAAATAAAAAATTCATTGCTTACTTTGACAAAAAACCACTTAAAAACACAGTTAAATAACCAAAAGCAAGTAATAAACTTCCTAAAAATATTGACCTTCTCAAACCAAGGTATCTATCTGCTTAGATAACCACCAAACATAATAATTGAATAATTCATGGCTTTATATATATACCCTGAAATGAATAGGCGTAGTTCTCAAAAAATCCAATACCATAATCTATAACAGACTTTGTTAGATAAAGAATTAAAATAACACTGAAACTATAAGTGGCGAACTACTCCCAGAATGTAATTGTAGCAATTGTAAAGCTTTGCTTTGTTTTTAGATCTTTAAACATAGTATTTCCGAAAGAAAATAAATTTTATACTAATATCTTTTCTAAAAATAAAAATTAGCAAATTTTGTATTTTTTAACATAGTATCTGATTACCTAAACAAGTTTACCTAATCTCAAGAAATGATATAATTAAGCAAAATTATAAATGTATAAATAAACAATTATGAAAATATATATGTATCACCATTGCCCTTACTGCATAAAAGTAAGACTAGTTGCTGACCTAAGCAATTTAGACTATCAAATGATAACCTTAGCAAATGATGATGAAAAAGTTCATATCGATAGAATTGGCTCAAAACAAGTACCGTTTTTAGAAAAAAATGATGGCACTTTTATCAAAGAAAGTGATGAAATCTGTAAGTTTATTGCCAAGACCCAGAATTTTGAGATTGCAGAATCAACTATTGATAGTTTTGTCAAAGATTGTATTGTTGAACTAGCACCACATTACCGCAAAATTGTATATCCACGAATTCCTCATCACCCACTTAATGAATGTGACTTCCCAACGCAAAGCGCTAAAGAATATTTTATAAATAAAAAAACACAATATATTGGTGATTTTGATGCTTTACTTAGAAATCCTCCTTATGACTCGATCAGAGCAATAAACCGAATACTTGCAAAGATTGATCCTTTGATAAAAACCCCTTTTATCAATGGTAAGAAGTTTTCTTGGGATGATATAAATATTCTTCCAATATTTTTTATCCTAACAATGGCTAGAGATTTACTTGAAATACCAACAAATATTACCAATTATATAAAAAATATTGAAGCTAAAACAAACATAGAATTATACTAAAATGATTATATCCATAGAAGCAATTGATAAAGTATTACCACAAACACAATGCCAAAAATGTACTTACCCTGACTGTTATAGTTACGCTAAAGCTATTACAAATGGCAAACAGCATAATAAATGTATCACAGGTGGAGAAAAAACTTTAAAAGAGCTATCAAAACTTTTAAATAAACCTGAAATAGCTTTAGATAGTTCACTAGGACAAGAAAAACCACGAGCTGTTGCAAAGATTGATGAATCAATGTGTATTGGTTGTGAGAAATGCTTACTTGCATGTCCTGTTGATGCTATAGTAGGCGCAAAAAAGCTCATGCACACTATAATTGAAGCAGAATGTACAGGCTGTGAGCTATGTGTAGAACCATGTCCAATGGACTGTATATCTTTAGTAGATTTATCTGCAAATAAACAACCTAATAATCTAAGTGATGATGTTTATACAGATCAAAAAAATAACTATCGTGATAGATACGATTATCATAAGCGAAGAGTAAGTCAAACGAAGGCTAAACAAAGAGAAGTTTATAAAAATATCACTACTGCCGAAGAAATTGACAAAAAAGCCTATATCGCGGCTTCATTAGCTAAGTTTAGAAATAAAAAGAAATCTTCACCAATTAATGAATAAGCAAAAAAGAATCCAAATTTTTGAAACATGGAAACGAAATAACCCAAAACCATCAACAGAGCTTGAATATACATCTAATTTTGAACTTCTAATCGCAGTAATTTTATCAGCTCAAGCAACTGATATAGGTGTCAATAAAGCTACCAAAATATTGTTCAAGGTTGCTAACACTCCGGAACAAATATACGCTTTAGGTGAGCAAAAATTAGCTGAGTATATAAAATCTATTGGACTTTACAAAACCAAAGCTAAAAATGTCATAGCAGCATGTAAAGATTTGATTGAAAAGTTTAATAGTACAGTACCAAATAATTTTGATGATCTGATATCTTTAGCTGGTGTAGGCAGAAAAACTGCAAATGTAGTTCTTAATACAGCTTTTGGGCAACCGACAATAGCGGTTGATACACATATTTTTAGGCTTGCAAATCGTATCCCATTAGCTAAGGGTAAAAATGTTAATGAAGTTGAAAAAAAACTTCTGCTTGTTATTCCTAGAGAGTATCTACATGATGCTCACCACTGGATAATATTGCATGGTCGCTACATCTGTACAGCCCAGAGACCTAAATGTCGTAATTGTATAATTTATGATTATTGTGAATTTAAAAATAAGGAAAAATATCGATGATTCTCTCTCAAGATAGATACCAATTACGCAAGCTTTTTATCGATAGCTGGGATAAGTTTGTTAATAACAAGCCTTTGACTGCCTTAGAAGAGCAAATAGCTAGGATTATAGAGTTACATCCAGAGTATCATAAACAGATTACTCTTGATAATATTGACAAAGACTACTCACCAGAAATCGGACAAATAAATCCTTTCTTACATATAAGTCTACATTTAGCAATTATTGAACAAATCCAAATTAATCGCCCATTTGGCATAACTAATGTTTATCAGCAACTTCTAAACAAATATAATAATGATGAACATAAAGTACATCATATTATGATAGACTACCTTGCAGAGGAGATGTGGAAATCACAAAAATATAACACTCTCCCAGATGAACAAAACTATTTAACCAAACTACAAGAGTTAGCACTTATATAATGAGAAATTCTACAAAGATCTCAAAAGTAAATATTAACTTTAAGCAACCTAAAGGTTTACATATTATAGCCTTTATAACTTTTTGCTTATGTTTATGTATAGCTCCTTTTATGACTATAAAAAATGACTATGGTAATATTAACTTCTTTTATAATCGTAATGACCATCTTTTTGTAGTATTTTTTGCTGGGATTTTTGGCTGTATTAGCAACTATATTTTTGGCTCAACTAAGTCAATTATTCATGGTCTACAGTTTATTATAGTAGCGATTATTCTATCTTTTATTCATAATATGGTTTTATTTAGTTGTGCTGTATTATGGATTGGCCTTGCAATAGTTATTGTTAATTTACTTTTTAACTTAAGTGCTTTTTACCTCAAGACAGATATTCGCAGAATATATGGCTTTATTGGTGTATATTCAAGTGCTTTACTTGGAGTTGCTGCTGGAATTATTATTTACTTTTTAATTCTTAAAAGTATATACCATTTTAAGATTCTCTATCTTTTTATAGTAATCTTTTTATTGTTATTTTTCCTTAAGAATAGTTATAAGCTTAATACCTCATTAACAAGTCAAACAGAAAGAGTCAACTTAAGCTTTTATGGGGTATTTTTGATTTTCTTTATATTTGCTTTTATACTTTTTTATTTATTTGTTAATCTAAATGTTTTTAACAGTTTAAACTTAATTATTCTACCTCTATCGCTGATATACTTACATATTCTTACGGTTTCTAATAACAAAGAAAATGGTAAAAATCTCTTAAAATATATCTACTTCAGTCTAACACTTATAGTTATAAATAAAATCTTTTATCTTAGTTTTCTCAGATACGAACATGTAGTAAATCCAAAGTACCTAAATTCTGCGATTAGTACTTTTTTATTTTTATTAGCTGGCTATTTATTATGCATAATAATGTATTTTGGTTAGAGGTTTAAATTTATAACTCTGCGTATTGAGTCAATCACAAACTCGCATATCATCAAAACGATGCTGTATATCGAAGCTATACGAGTGTTTATTTTAATGATAGCAATATTTACAAATAATATCCTAATCAGCAACATAATCCTTATGATTGCTACCATTTTAGCTTTGGTTTTAAATATTTTGATTGTGCCAATATATTTCTCTCTTGGCAAAATACTTGTAGGTGGCAAAAATGAAATTATCACTACAACGCTACTATATTTAATATTCTCATCGCTAATATTTGTATCTTTCTTGTATGATATTTCTATTAGTTTATAAATAATTTTTTGTAAATTTAGCTTTACGCCTCATATCTAACACTATACAATTATGTTATAATTTGTCATAATTATTTGCTAATAAGCTTTTATTGAATATACAAGACAAATTTAAAGGAGAAAAAATGAATAACTTTGAAAATAACACTCGTGTAATAAATTTACTCTCTCAAGAGTCTGTACTAAGAGCAAACAAAGTTCTTAGAAACACATATTGGTTGCTATCTATGACACTACTATTTAGTGCTTTTACAGCATTTATAGCGATGAGCACAGGCGCAACAATAATGAATCCATTACTAATGCTAGTAGTTTACATTGGTTTACTATTTGGTATTAATGCTACTAAAAATTCACCATGGGGCATAGTTTTAACTTTTGCTTTAACGGGGCTTTTAGGCTATTCATTAGGCCCTATACTAAATATGTATCTTACTATGTTTAAAAATGGTGCTGAACTAATCATGATGGCATTTGGAACTACAGGTCTTATCTTCCTTGGTTTATCTGTAGTTGCAATGAGTCCTACGAGAAATTTTAACAGAGTGGGTTCATTCTGTGCTATAGGTGCTATTGTAGCCTTAGTAGCTTTAGTTATTAATATATTCCTACAACTTCCTGCTTTGGCTTTAGTTATGTCACTAGTATTTGCATTTATATCTGGTGGTTTTATCTTGTGGCAAACAAATGCTATAGTAAGAGGTGAGGAAACTAATTACATCTTAGCTACTGTAAATATTTATGTTTCTTTATTTAACATATTTGTAACTCTATTACAAATCTTTGGTACTATAGGCGATAGAGAATAATAATTTATATTATCATTTATCTTAAAATTTCTAATCTAATAATTTTCTAATGCTTAATAACCAAATATCTGCCAATGATACAGTTGTATCTGGTGCTTATGGCTCTGCTTTTAGTATTTTATTTAATGAGTATATCAAGCAAAATAATCAGTTTAATTTAATCGTCACTGAAGACTCACAACAAGCACATAAGATATACAAAGAATTAAAATATCTCAATAAAGATAATCTAAAGATAGATATTCTATTTTTTCCAAATTTAGAAATCCTTCCTTATGATAGATTCTCAACTGCTGTAGATATTATATCTAGACGTCAAGAGATTTTACATAAAATAACACATCAACCCAAAAATACTCTAATAATAACAAGTATCTCAAATACACTAAGAAAACTAGCACCAGCAAGTTTTATACAGGAGCATAGCTTTATACTCAAAACAAGTGATAACTTAAATATCAGCAAATATAAAATGCTCCTTACAGAAGCAGGTTATACTTTAGTAAACAATGTTTTTGAGAAAGGTGAATTTAGTATTCGTGGTAGCATTATCGATATATACCCTATTGGCTCAAAAATTGCTTTTAGGATAGATTTTTTTGATGATGAGGTTGATAGTATCAAAGAGCTTAATACCAAAACTCAACGCTCTGGTAATCAAGTACAATCAATCAACATTACGCCATCTCATGAGCTAGTATATAACGATCAAAATACTGCTTTTGCTTTGGATAAACTCAAAAGATTATGCGGTGAGAAAGCTCTTAATTCAACTATTGCAACATATATAAAGAATAATGAATATTTCAGTGGCATTGAGTTTTATTTACCTTTGTTTTATGACAAGCTTACTAGTCTTTATGATTATTTACCACAATCAACAAATATTCACTTAGTTGATAATATTGCTAATTCAATCGAAGCTTTCTCTGAAGAAGTAAAATTTAGATATAATGAGCTTAAGCATGATAGTGATAAACCAATTCTACCCTATCAAGAAATTTTTTACTCACAGCAAGAGATACAAGATATCTATCGACAATATAAAAATATCAAATGGTTTCAACAGCCAAAGTCAAAATCTAAAACACTCAAAGTAAACCATTTAGAAAAAATCTCAGCAAACTACAAGCTTGCAAATCCATTTAGAGATTTGCAACAGCTTGTTGATAAAACTAACTTTGATAAAGTTATTTTCTCAACTAATTCAAATGGGCGTGCTGAAGTGCTTCTAGAGCACTTAAATAAGCTTAATCTAAATATAAAAAGCTGTAAAAGCTTTAATGAAGCTTTAAAAGTAGCTGCTAAGTTCTGCTTAATAATTTCACCTTTTCAAGAAGGGGTAATTATAGACAAAAAAATTGTTTTAATTACAGAAGCAGATTTATTTCCTGAACATAGTTATAACTCCACTAAAGTTTCACAGCATGATTACCACTCTAGTGTTGACCTTAAAGATCTTACAGATTTAAAACCATGAATGTATGTTGTCCATATTGACTATGGTATCAGTAGGTATGAAGGCTTAGAAAGTATTGAGCTAAATGGTAAAAAAGTGAGTTTATATTACTAAGATATGCAAATGATGCCAAAATCTATGTACCAATCACATCGTTAAATTTAATCTCTATTTACAGCTCTTCACTTACCGAAAAGATAGCTCTAAATAAACTTGGTACAGATAAGTGGAAAAAACAAAAAGAAAAAACTATCAAAAAGATTATTGATGTAGCAGCAAATCTTCTCAAAATTTATGCAAAAAGAAAAATGCGTCAAGGTTTTAGCAATAGCTTAGATGAGGAGGAATATCTTAGATTTTGTGCAGGTTTTCCTTATGAGGAAACTCCTGATCAGCTTTCAGTTATTAATGATGTATTTAAAGATATGATCTCAGCCAAACCTATGGATAGACTAATCTGTGGTGATGTAGGTTTTGGTAAGACAGAGATTGCGATGCGTGCGGCTTTTCTAGCTACACAAAATCAAAAACAAGTAGCAATCTTAGTACCTACAACAATCTTAGCTCAACAGCATTATAATAGCTTCAAAGATAGATTCGCTAATACTGCTGTTAATATCGAAGTAATCACCCGTTCAAAAACTCCAAAAGCTCAGCAGCAACTTTTTGAAAACCTCAAAAAAGGAACAGTAGATATAATCATCGGCACTCATAAACTAATTTCATCAAAAATTGACTTTAAAAACTTAGGTTTACTAATTATTGATGAGGAACATCGTTTTGGCGTTGCTCAAAAAGAAAAGTTAAAAGCTCTAAAAGCTGAGATAGATATTTTGACTATGTCTGCAACACCTATTCCGCGTAGTTTAAGTATAGCATTCTCTGCACTAAGAGACCTATCAATTATCGCCTCACCTCCTGCAAAACGTTTATCAGTTAAAACTTTTGTCAAAGAATATGATAACAATATAATCCGTGAAGCTGTAAGTCGTGAGACTATTCGTGGTGGGCAGATTTTTTATCTTTATAATAAAGTTGAGACTATTCAAAAGAAAAAAGAAATTCTTCAAGAATTATTCCCACACCTACGCATAGCTATAGCTCATGGACAAATGAGCGAAAAAGAAATCCAAAAAGTTATGTTTGATTTCAAACATAACAAATATCATATCTTACTTTGTACAACAATTATTGAGACTGGTATTGATATTCCCAATGCAAATACTCTAATTATCGAAGATGCTAATAATCTAGGCTTAGCTCAACTTCACCAACTAAGAGGTAGAGTTGGTCGTTCACATCACCAAGCTTATGCATATATGCTAATACCAAAGAAGCAAGTATTACTAAAGATGCGCTAAAAAGGCTTGAAGCCATCAACAACACTGAATCACTAGGTGGCGGTTTTACTTTAGCTAATCATGATTTAGAAATTCGTGGTGCCGGTGAAATACTTGGGGAGGAGCAAAGTGGTAATATCGATGGTATTGGTCTAAATCTATATATGGATCTACTCGATAAAACTATTGCAAATCTAAAAACTGGTAAAGAACTAAATATTGAAGAGGTTATTAACTCTACAATCTGCGAAGTTGAGTTAAATATTCCAACATTAATTCCTGACTATTATATTAATGATGTCAATACTCGTTTGAACATCTATAAACGCATATCTAAAGCTAATCACAAAGAGCTAGTTAATATCAAGATTGAGCTAATTGATCGCTTTGGTAAACTACCTTTAGAAGTTCTTTATCTACTAAAAGTAGCACATATAAAAATAGATGCAATAGTACTAGGGATTGCTCAAATAAAAATGTTTGCAACATATGGTAAAATTAGTTTCTCAAATAATGCAAAATTTGAACCACAAAAGCTAATAAAACTTATTCAATCACAGCCTAGTGATTTTAGACTTACTAAAGAGCATGATCTACTAATCATAAAAACCACAAAAACTGCAGAGCAAAGAATCGAGTTTATTGAGAATTTTTTAAAGAAGGTTGCTTAGCTTAAGTAAATTGAATGCTTACCCAAGGTTATTAGACATTCGTCTCGTACCAGCTATCAAGCTTTTCTTTAAACTTATCTAGACCCATCTTAGTTAGTGATGAAAATAATTGATATGATATTTTATCTATAGTGACAAAGGTTTTTAGAAAACTCTCTATCATTCTATTAGCTTGAGCTCGTTCTTTATTATTTAACTTATCAGCCTTTGTCAGTAATATATGTAAGTTCAAGCCAAAAGATATCGCTATCTCTATCATCAAAGAATCAAATTCTTTTAACTCATGACGTGAATCTACTAAAAGTACTATACTATTTAAGCATTTACGCGATGTCAAATAATTCTCCATCTCACTTTGCCATTGACGCTTGATAGTTTCTGAAACCTTAGCATAACCATAACCAGGTAAATCTACCAACCTATTATTATCACCTAAATCAAATAGGTTAATAATCTGTGTTCTCCCTGGTGTTTTACTTACCCTAGCAAGACCTTTTTGATCTGTAAGAGTGTTTAATGCGCTTGATTTACCAGCATTTGAACGCCCTGCAAAAGCGACCTCGACACCAATATCTTCTGGAAGTTGCGAAACTTTTGCCACACCCATTATATATTTTGCTTTACTATAGTTCATAACTTATACTCTAACTTTATCTTTTCAAAAAGCCCTTGACATGCTGTAGCTATCATCAAAAAAACTTTTTCAAAATTGTTTTCAAAATATGGATCTGGCACATCATTTAAAGCAATATTAGGAGTATATTCTAACATCCTAGAGACTTTTGAAAAATCAGCATTTGGAAACATCTCTTTTATTGTATCAATATTTTCTTGATCCATCGCAACGATATAGTCATATTCGACAAAAGCAGACTCCTCTAACTGCTGAGACACTTGATCTGAAAGATCACAATCATATTTCTTAGCTATTTCTAATGTGCGAATATCAGCCCCATGTCCTTCATGTCCCCATATGCGTGAGCTTGTGCCACAAGATGCTACATCTATATGCTTATCGAGATTATGCTGCTTAACGATATTACGAAAAATACCATGAGCAGTCGGTGATCTACAAATATTACCTTTACATACAAAAAGTACTTTTACTTTATTCATTTATTTAACTTCCTTCATATCTTCGGTAAACTTACTATTAGATTCTAATTTAAACCCTTGGAAAAACTTGCTATCTGGTCTAAGCATAAATACAACTTCATTTTCACCATTGAAACTCTCTTTATAGGAGTTCATACTCTTTAGAAACTCATACAATGGTACTGACTTAGAATAAGCTTCTGTGAAAATCTTAGCTGCTTTGGCATCTGCCTCTGCCATTATAGTTTTGGATTCTTTTTCTGCTTCTGCTAGTGTAACTGTTACTTTAGCATCTGCTGCGGCTTTTATTTTCTCAGCTAATTGCTTACCTTCTGCTCGAATTGAAGTAGCTACTTTTTGACGTGAAGATCTCATTCTTTGATAGATAGAGTCTGTAACTGTATCTGGTAAATCTATCTGTTTAACTCTTACATCGATAACATCTACACCAATTTGCTTGGTTTGTTGTTGGACACTCTTAGTTAAAGCAATCATTAGCTTATCACGATTGTTATTAATCAAGCTTTGAATATCATTATTACCGACCTCTGCTCTTAAAGAAGACTCTAAGAATTGTTTTAATAATGTCTCAGCTCGATCAACACTACTGCTAGTACTTGTGTAGAATGTAGAAATATTGTTATTATTTATCTTCCAAACTACATAGGCGTTAATCAAGACATCTTTTTGTTCTTTAGTAACTACACATGCAGAATCAGCTTCTAAAACTCGATTACGCATGTCATAAATTTTAACAGTATCTATAAATGGAATCTTAATATGTAAACCTGGCTCATACTCTACAGCTTTGCCATCTTTATCCTTTACGAGTTCACCAAGTCTTAGAATAACTGCTTCCGAGCCTTGTTTGACAATAAATTTTGTACTTAATACCATTATAGCTAAAACTACTACAAGCACTAGGAATATTTTTAGAAATTTACTCATCTTAGTTTCCTCCTTGTATATTTGATAATAATGCTTGTTTTTGTGTATTATTTAGACCATAAAAAATATTCTTAGCACCATCACCATCTATCAAAAATATCTTATTATGCTGTAGTATACTTGAGATAGTGTTAAAATACATTTGATTCATCACAATATCTGGAGACTGTTTATAAATCGGTAATAATTGTTCAAATTGAGCAATTTCACCTTGAGCTTCTAGAACAATTTTTTGCTTATATGCATTGGCTTGATCTAATATCCTTTGAGCCTTACCTTGTGCTACTGGCACTACTCTATTTGCGTATGCTTCAGCTTCGTTTTGTTCTCTCTCACGATCTTCACGCGCCTTAATTACATCATCAAAGGCACTTTTAACCGCATCTGGAGCTTGAGCTGGCTGCATTATTACTTCACTTATATAAATACCTGAATTATAGTTTTTTAGTAATGCTTCCATTTCTTTTCTAACCTGCTGAGTGATTACAGCACGATTAGTAGTTAATATTTGCTCTAACTTATTCTCACCGACCACCTGTCTAACCGCACTTTCTAGAGCTTGTTGTAATAACTGGGTAGGATTTGTATTAGCAAATAAGTATTTTTCCAAATCAGCAATACGATATTGAACTGTAAAAGAAATATGTACAATATTCTCCTCAGATGTCAACATGTCACGCTTTAGAGAAATAGTTTTCAACTCTTGAACATTTTCTTTATAAACCTTATCAATACCCAAAGGATGCCAATATAAACCAGGTTCTACTAATTTAGAAAACTTACCTAATCTAAGTACCACAGTTTGCTCAGCTGGCTGTACAACATAAAAACCAAAACCAACCCATGCAACTATAAGCAGAGCCACTATTATTGTAGCTATTTTAGCAACTGGTGGTTTGTTAAATGTTGTTTTGTTTTTATTAGCATTTTTTGAGTAAATACTCTCATTATCATCATTATTAGTTTTGTTCTTCTTACCAAAGAATCTTTTAATCATTTCTTCTAAATCTGGTGGTCCTTGCTCCGAATTTTTACTCCAAAACCATTTTTGTTTTATCTTTTTAATCATAAATTATCATTCCTATACACTTTATAAAGTATTTTTAGCTCACACATTAACTATTATATATAAAAATTTCTATATTTTTTTGCACTATCAGCAAATATTTAACAAATGCTTAGCAGAGCTTGTATTGATAATTCTAAATATGGTTCTAATTAGAGATATTTTTAATCTAAAAATAAAAAATGCAAATATAACTATAAAAATTACAAATTAAGAAAATATATTTTCACGTTTGGAAAAGCTTATAAGTATGAGTAAGCTTATTTTTGAGTAAAAAACTCGGCTAAATTTAAATTAAGCTCTCTATTAAATCTTTCAAAATCATCTTCTGATATCTTTATTTGTAGTAGATAATTACCCTGCTCTGAAATCTCTTCTTTATCAACAACATCAAGCTCATACATATTGGATCTAATTTTCGAATACTTAGGTGGTAACTCTATAGTTTGATTTATCCATGCTTTATTAAAAAATGTTGCTAATGCTTGATAGAGCTCTGCTAAACCATCACCATTTTGTGCAGATAAATATACTCTAGCGACGACATTACTATCAGAATCCTCAAGGGGAACAAAAACTTGGCTTGATATTTTCTAGCTTATCAATCTTGTTATATACACAAATCATCTCTTTGTCTGCTATACCAATTTCACTAAGTACTTTTTCGACCTGCTCAATATAACTTTTATGATTTTCATCAGCATAATCTATGACATGTACTAAAAGATCAGATTCTATAGCCTCTTCTAAAGTAGCATGGAAAGCCTCAACTAAATCATGTGGTAGATTCTTAATAAATCCTACAGTATCAGAAAATATAACTTCACCAAGCTTTGGTACAGTCACTTTACGCAAAGTAGGATCTAAAGTCACAAATAGCTGATCTTTAGCATTGGCTTTTGTGATTTTATTAAATAAAGTTGATTTACCTGCGTTTGTATAGCCAACAAACGAAATTGTTGGAATGTTATTTTTCTTACGTGAAGATCTACTTAAATTACGATGGTGTTTTACTTTCTCAAGTTTTTGCGTAATCTGCTTAATTCTTTGTCTAATTAGGTATCTATCTATCTCAAGCTGTGTTTCACCAGGTCCACCACGTACGCCAATACCACCTTTTTGTCGCTCTAGGTGAGTCCATCCTTTGACTAAACGTGTTGATTGATAGTTAAGTTGCGCAAGTTCAACTTGAAGCTTACCTTCATGAGTTTTTGCTCGAAGTGAGAATATTTCTAGAATTAACCTAGTTCTATCCATAACCTTACACTCAAGAAATTTCTCAATATTGCGCTCTTGCGAAGGAGTTAAAGGATGATTAAAAACAACTAAATCCGCGTCTAGTTCATCGCATTTATTTTTTATCATCTCGATTTTACCTATACCACAAAAATATTTGATAATCAGGTTCAGGATGATTAAAATCTAAACTTTGCAATACAATTTTTCTGCTGCTGTAACCAAGCCTTCTAACTCAGTCAAATCAGCATTAAGATCACGATGGTACTTGAAATTTGTATTTACAAACAGGCATTTACTACCTGCTTGATAAGATTGGAAAAATTCCATCAACTAATATTACTCCACAATGGAATTATTAAGAAAAAAGAAAAGATTATATTACTTGTGAGTATTACCTTCATTTTCTTGAATTTCAAGATCATCAGAATGAATATCATTTACATTCTCGTCTTGCTCATCATTAGAGTTTTGGTGATATGGATTAAAAGAGCTATAAACCATTCTTACACTTTTAGCTGGTACTATAGTAGATATAGCATGCTTATAAACCATTTGATTGACAGTGTTTCTAAGCACGATACAGAACTGGTCAAAAGCTTCTACTTGACCTTGTAATTTAATCCCATTTACTAGATATACAGATACGCTAACTTTTTCTTTTCTTAAAGCATTTAAAAACGGGTCTTGTAAAGATGATATTCTTGACATTGTCTTACTTCCTTTTAATTATTTTGTTATAGTTATTATTTTATCAAGTTTAACAATTAAACTTCGCGTATATTCTAGCAAGATTTATATCTATCAGCAAATCTTATTTATAACCAAAATATTTTAAAATATCTAACTCTTTAGTTTCGCTCTCCATAGTAACTATATTTATAGGATTCTGCCAATTACGAACCCAAGTAAGCTGACGCTTAGCAAGTTGGCGTGTAGCTACTATACCTTTATTGACAAACTCATCATAGCTAATACCTCCATCAAGATATTGCCATGCTTGGCGGTAACCGACACTTCTAATAGCTGTGCTATCTATACTCAAATTTGGATTATCTCTAAGCTTTTGTACTTCAGCTAAAAAACCTTCTGCCAGCATTTGTCTCAATCTAAGTTCAATATTTTTATGCAGTATCGATCTATCATTTGGTACTAAAGCACATAGTTTTAGCTCTTCTTCTAAACCACCAATTTTAGATGTTTTGACAAGCTCAGAATATTTCTTACCACTTATCATAATAACCTCAAGAGCGCGAAAGATTCTTTGCTCATCATTAGGATTAATTTTTTGAGCAGATTCTAGATCTATTTTGCTGAGTTGCTGATGAAAATATTGTAAGCCTTTTGCTTTTCTCTCTAATTCAAGCGTTTGCCTTATCTCAGCTTGAGATTGTGGTAGTGCAGATAAACCTTCTATCAAACCTTTGAAGTAAAGCATTGTACCACCAACAAGTAAAACTTCTTTACCTCTAGCCCATATCTCTTTTTTAAGAGTATTTACGCTTGATATAAAATCTGCTACAGAAAAATTATCTGTTGGCTCAGTGATATCAATAAGATGATGCTTAATACCATCTTGCTCTTGTAGAGTTGGCTTAGCTGTACCAATATCCATGCCTCTATAAACAAGAGATGAGTCGACACTAATAATTTCAGCATTGATGTTTTTAGCTAACGATATTGACAACGAAGTTTTACCAGAAGCTGTTGGTCCAGCCAGACCATAGATTGATTTACACATTTAGATATTTTTATAATTAACTTGAATTGGAATTTGTTGTTTAATTACCTGTAAATAGAAGTTTAGTTCTTCTTGTTTATATGTATCGATAACTTGATTAGGTACTTGAGTAGATTTATTAGTTATTGGCTCAACTTTAGCTACCTTATAGATATAGATATCACCATTAGTAGTCTTATAATCATGGTATTGATTATTACTATTGGACATTACATAATCATTAAAATCTTTGCTAAACACTTGTGAGTCACTATTTACTGTGGCTTGTTTAAAGCTTTTATCTATCTTCTTACCACTAGTTAAATCATTTAAAAGGTTTTGTGCCTGCTGTACAGCAAGTTGTTGTGATTTTTGCTCAATATACGCCTTTGAAATTTTATCTTTAATATCAGCTAGTTTTTGCTCAGTTGCTTTGGTTGAGTTATCTACTTGATAAACCAGAAGCTTATTATTAGCTATAAAAATGCTTGCATACTTATCTGAGTTTGCAAAAAACTGGCTATTAGCAATATTACTAATTTTCGTATCATTATTATCAACAATTGTAGCTGTTTTAGCTTTGCCAAGTCGTTTCTCTAATTTAGCATATTTAATGCTATCAACATTTTGTGTGTACTTATTAAACTGCTCTAAGGCATGCCTATTTTGAATTATCTTTTGGATAGTAGCTTTAGTATTATCATCAAAATCTTTGAAGAGTTCTTTATGGGTTTGATAATAAGTCTCTAACTCATTGTTATTAATATTATTTTTTGTTGTAAAATCATCTTTTGTAATCATGAAGTAGCGAATCGTATTTTCTGCTGGTATTATATACTCATTTTTATAAGTATCATAATAGCTTTGTAAATCTTGCTGGCTTGGTTTAATTTGTGATTTAAAATCAGCAGGAGAAACCTTGAAATATTCTATATACTTATTTACACAGTATATACTTGCAAGCGATTTATTATCATAATCTGTAGTAAATGATGTATCTACTATAGTTTTAGGAATTATTGTTGCTTGGATATTTTGGGCTAATATCTGCTCTAACCTATCCATACCACCTAAATATGTAACAACTTGTTTTAGCTTACCAGCAGAAAACTTACCATCTTTATCAAAAAACATTGGATTGGTAAATATTACTGATTGTAGAGCTAATTTTGACACTACAATATTGTGGCGTTGTGCATCAGCTAATAACAAATACTGATCTATCATTTGAGCTAAAATAGCTCTCTTTTGTGCATCTGTAGTAGCATTTTGAGCGTATTGTTGAAATTGCTGTGAGCTTATTTCATTATCGCCAATTTTAGCAACATAAGTTCTACTACTACCAATATTTGTAAAAAAGAATGTCATCCCTGAGATTACAAAAATAAAGCTTATCGAGATAACCACAATCCAAGTAAAAGGACCTTTAAGTCTATCATTTAAAAACTGTAACATTTTATTGACCTTAATTCATAATGATTAATTTATTAATTTATTAATTTGTAAATATTATAGATAAAAAAAAGCATACTTGTTAAGCATGCCTTTGTAAAAATTACTTTTTTGTAAATTTTTATTATTTTACAGCGTCTTTCAGACCTTTACCAGCTTTAAAGCTAGGAACTTTAGAAGCAGGAATCTTAATAGTTTCACCAGTTTTTGGGTTTCTGCCTTCTCTAGGGCTTCTTTCTTTTACTTGAAAAGTACCAAAACCCACTAGAGTTACGCTATCACCACTTTTCAAAGCTTTAGTTACTGCAGCAATAGTAGCATCTAGAGTATTGCTCGCAACTTCTTTAGTAACATCTGCTTCTTTAGCTATAGCACTTACTAATTCACTTTTATTCATGTTTTAAACTCCTTTATTTTTATACAATTGACAAGTGTCACTTAACTTTATAACACTAAAAATGCAGTGTTTCAATACCTAAATATCAAAAAACTCTATCTAAAACCTCTTTTATACTACTTACAGGAGTTATTTCGAGTTTTTCAAGGATTTCTTTATCAATATCCGTAAGGTTTTTGACATTTTGTTTAGGGATCAAAACTTCCTTGATTCCACCCCTTAATGCTGCTAAAAGCTTCTCTTTTAAACCTCCTATAGCTAACACTTCACCACGCAATGTTACCTCACCTGTCATCGCAACATCATTTCTAACTGGCTTGTTTGTATATACGGAAACTAAAGCAGTTGTCATTGCAATACCAGCACTTGGTCCATCTTTTGGAGTAGCTCCTTCAGGAACATGAATATGGACATCTTTCTTCTCATAAAAGTCCTCTTCTAGCTTATAGTCTTTAGATATAGAGCGCATTACACTAAATGCTGCATCTATTGACTCTTTCATTACATTACCTAAACTACCAGTATATTTGACTTTTCCTTTGCCAGGCATTGCTAGAGCTTCTATAGTCAAAAGCTCACCTCCAACTGATGTCCAAGCCAAGCCTGTTACTTGACCAACCTTTGCTTTAACATTTTTGACACCATAATCATACTGATACACTCCTAGATAATCTTCGAGATTTTTTTGTGTAATCGAAATTTTGCCAGTATTTGGATCTTTTAAGAGATTTTTAACTGCTTTACGACAGACACCATCTATCTTTTGCTGTAAATTTCTTACCCCAGCCTCTCTTGTATAATATCTAATAATATCAAGAATAGCTTTTGGCGTAAAATTAATTTCATCCTTAGTTAAACCATTATTTTCTAGTGCTTTAGGTATTAAATACTGTTTTGCAATAGCTTGTTTCTCAATCTCTGTATAGCCTGATAGATTGATAATCTCTAATCTATCACGCAATGCTGGATCTATATCTAGCGAGTTTGCTGTTGCAACGAACATTACCTTTGATAAATCATAATCTATCTCAAGATAATGATCATTAAATGTACTATTTTGCTCTGGATCAAGTACCTCTAACAACGCAGCAGATGGATCACCTCTGAAATCAGATGAGATCTTATCAATCTCATCTAATAAGAAAAGAGGATTTTCTGTCTTTGATTTAATTATCTTTTGGATAATTTGACCTGGCATAGAACCTATATAAGTACGACGATGTCCTCTGATTTCTGATTCATCACGCACCCCACCTAATGCCACACGCACATACTCACGCCCTGTTGCTCTTGCAATCGACTGTCCTATAGATGTCTTACCCACACCTGGAGGTCCAACTAGGCATAAAATTGGCGCTTTGGTATTGCTATCTCTTTTAATCTGAACAGCTAAATGCTCAAGAATTCTTTCTTTAACTTTTTTGATACCATAATGATCTTTTTCTAAAACTTTCTCAGCAAGGTTAATATCTCTTTTAACTTTCACTCTCTTACCCCATGGTAGAGAAAGTATAGTCTCGATGTAGTTTCTTGAAACAGCTGACTCTGAAGAAGAAGGTGGCATTGCTTTAAGCTTTTTAAGCTCTTTTAAGCATTTCTCTTTTGCCTCTTTAGACATCTTAGTATGCTCAATCCTTTTTTTCAAAGCAGTCACTTCTGATTCTTCATCAGTTTCACCAAGCTCTTTATATATAGCCTTGACTTGCTCATTTAGGTAGTATTCACGTTGATTTTTATCAACTTGTGCTTTGACTCTATCTTTAATCTTAGCTTCTAGCTCTAGTATTTCTAACTCTTCATAAAGATATGAAAGCAGTAGCAAAGCTTTATTTTTTATATCCATTGCTTCAAGAATCTTTTGTTTTTTAGCTATCTCTGTATTAAGAATAGTTGCAATTTCATAAATAAACTTATGAGGCTCTTCTGTATTTATTAGTGTAGCTAACGACTCTTTTGAAACTCTACCACTGATATCAACAAATTTTTTAAGCGAATTAGAAACTGATAGTAAAATAGCTTTTAGCTCTTTATCAACTTGGCTAGGATCATAGTTATCATCAACATGTAGACTATCTAAATTAGCGTAAATACAACCATCAATATCTTCATACTTAACTACTAGTCTTTTAGCGATACCCTCAATTATTATTTTCAAACTACCATCAGGAAGTTTCATAATCTGGACAATTTTGGCAAGAGTTGCAATATCATAAATGTTTTCTACAAAATCACCCCCATTAGAGCCATTTTTTTGTGTAGCTAATAAAATATAGTTATTATAATTATTTGATGCCTGTTTAACTGCCTCTATTGACTTTTTACGCCCAACATTCAGTGGAAGAGTCATTGATGGATAAATAACAACATCTCTTAAAGGAATAACAGGAACGATATTTAGAGCTTCTGACATAAACTTACATCCTCCTGTAAATTTTTAGATTATATCTTTAAATTGTTTTTGCTGTTGTGTTTTTGTCACTAAGATTGGTTCTTGTTGCTCTAGAATTACTTTGTCATTGATAATAACTTTTTCAATATCTTCATATGAAGGTACATGAAACATCACTTCAAGAAGTACATTTTCTAAAATAGTTCTTAGTCCTCTTGCACCTGTTTTTTTAGCAATTGCTTTTTTAGCTACCTCAACAAGAGCCTGATCTGTAAACTCAATACTTACATCATCAAATTTAAACAGCTTAATATATTGTTTAATCAAAGCATTTTTAGGTTCTATAAGAATTTTAACTAAATCCTCTTCCTTAAGCTCTTTTAGAACTGTAACTATTGGTAAGCGACCAATTAGTTCTGGAATAAGACCAAATCTAGTTAAATCTTCACTCCCAACCTTTTGCATTAGTTTATCACTATCTAAACTATTTTTTTGTTGAATAACATCAGCATTAAAACCAATACTAACCTTATACATTCTATGCTTAACAACCTTCTCAATACCAGCAAATGCTCCACCACAAATAAATAATATATCTGTAGTATCTACTTGAATCATATCTTGATTAGGATGTTTTCTACCACCTTTAGGAGGCACAGAAGACACAGTACCCTCTATAAGCTTCAATAATGCTTGCTGCACACCTTCACCTGATACATCACGAGTTATTGATGTACTCTCTGATTTGCGTGCAATTTTATCTATCTCATCAATGTAGATAATACCCTTTTGCGCCTTAGCAACATCAAAATCAGCATTTTGTAAAAGACGGACTATTATATTCTCAACATCATCACCAACATAACCAGCTTCAGTAAGAGTTGTAGCATCAGCAATAGCAAAAGGTACATTTAGTAAATTTGCTAAAGTTTGGGCAAATAATGTCTTACCTGAGCCTGTTGGCCCAATTAATAGTACATTACTTTTTTTAAGCTCAATATCATCATCTTTTGTTGGAGTAGATGTGATTCTCTTATAGTGGTTGTATACTGCTACTGACAATACTTTTTTAGCATTATCCTGACCAATAATATAATCATCTAAGTATTTTTTGATTTCTACTGGCTTTGGCAGCTTATCAAATGAAACATCTTCTACAGTAGTACTACCGGCACTACGGATTTTTTCGGAACATTTACTTACACATTCATTACATATGTTACCATCTCTTCCTGAGATAATATTTTTGACTTCCTGTTGCGATTTACCACAAAAAGAACAATATAGAATTCTAGCCATTTTATTAAGTTGACTTCCTTTAATTATTTAATAATTGCTTCGCGAGATTCAATCACATGATCAATCAGACCATACTCTTTAGCTTCATTAGCCATCATAAACTTATCTCTGTCAGTATCTTTCACAATAGTTTCCAAATCCTGACCAGTATGATGCGCTAAGACTTTATTTAGTCTATCCTTGATACGTAAGATATTTTTTGCATGAATCTCAATATCAGATGCCTGACCTCTAAAACCACCTAAAGGTTGATGAATCATAATCTGTGAGCTTGGTAGGCTATATCTTTTACCCTTAGCCCCACCAGCTAATAAAAGCGATCCCATACTAGCAGCCAAACCAATACAGATAGTACTTACATCAGGTTTGATAAATTGCATAGTGTCATAGACACCCATGCCCGCTGTAACCATGCCACCTGGAGAATTTATATAAAAATAAATATCTTTATCAGGATCCTCTGACTCTAGAAACAGCAGCTGCGCAATCACAAGGTTAGCTGAGTGATCATTCACCTCACCATTTAAAAAAACTATACGCTCTTTAAGTAGTCTTGAGTAAATATCAAAAGCTCTCTCACTGCCAGCTGTTTTTTCAATTACGGTAGGAACCAAATTATTAGTTATCATTTAAACCTCTCTTTAAAAGCTAGTTCAGAACCCAGCCTGTTGAGCTTGCATATTTTCCTTAATAACCTCAAAGAAATCTTCTGTTTTCTCTGTTACTTTAGCTTTCTCCAATACCCCCAGTCTGTTAGTTTATTCTCTATCACTAGCACTTTTAAATTAGCCATTTCTTTATCATTTTTCTTGATTTGCTCTTTAGTTTTCTCTGGCTCTTCATAAGCTTGTACTAGCTCATTTAATAAACTCTCAACTTCAGCATCTTCTGCCTTGAACTCTTGTGAATTCACAATACTATCTAGAATTAAGCTAGTTTCTACTTTTTGCTTAGCTTTAGCTTCAAATAAGTTATATGGAAGTTGATTAACATCAAAACCTTTAGCACCACCCATTTGCTTAAGTAGGTTTTGTTTAGCTGCATTAATTTCTCTCTTAATTAAAGATTTAGGAGTTTCAAACTCAGCGATTTCTCTTAAACCTTTGAAAATTTGATCTTTTACTTTTCTTTGTAGGATGAATTTAAGCTCACGCTGCATATTTTCTTTGATTTCGTTCTCAAAAGTATCACCACCACCCTTTACACCAAACTTCTTGACAAACTCATCATCAACTTCTGGTAACTCAGCTTGTTGAATTTTCTTAACAGTGATATCAAAAGTAACCTCAGCTACAGCAAGATCTTTGCTTTGGTAGTCTTGTGGGAAAGTTACAGTAATAGTTTTTTGCTCACTTTTTTCATACCGATGATACCATCTTCAAAGCCTGGAATCATTTGACCAGAACCAATGATAACATCTGTATCATTTGCTGTACTACCTTGGAAAGCTTCGCCATCTTTCTTACTAACGAAATCTATTGTTACTTTGTCATCTTTTTCTACAGTTTTGTCAACTTCTGAGAAAATTGCAAACTGCTTTCTAAGATTTTCGATCATTTGCTTAACTTCTTTATTAGTTAATTCAACAACAGGCTTTTGAACTTCGATTTTGTCAAAACCAGTTACTTTAAACTCAGGGAAAAGCTCAAGATTAGCAACAAACTTAAGTGGCTGACCTTCTTTATTTTCTTTTAATTCAACTTCAATACCAGCAACTGCTAGCTTCTCATCTTGAATAGCTTTAGAATATTTTTGAGGAATAAGATCAGAAATCACTTCCATACGGATTTGCTCGCCATACTTCTTCTTAACCATCCCAGCAGGTACTTTACCAGGTCTGAAACCATTCATCTTGATAGTTTTTGCAGTTCTATTGATTTCTTTTGAAACTACACTATCAATTTCGTTAGCTGGCACTTCGATTAATAGTGAACAGTGAATTCCTTCTTTTTTCTCTACAGTAAATTGCATTATTAAGTTTTCCTTTTTATTTATTTAACAATTTTCTAGTAGCAAATTTTAACTATCATCTATTAGATTGCCTATATGTTTATTATTAAACATATGACAAGCCAAAGCATTTATTGTAAAATCTAGCTATTTTCTACAATATTTTTGATGACTTATGGTAACTACAACTGTAAGTGTTTGTTTACTAATCACACCCTTCATAATAGCGTTTTTACACTCAAGCATTATTCATACCAAGCACCATGCGAACATCTACGCAAACTACTTTATAATCAGTAATATAAGTCTCTATACTTTGATTAATAGTTATGTATACTTAGCAGATGGGGATAGCATGAGTAAATTTCAAGGATGGATTTTCACTCCCGCTGTTTTTCAGATAGGAATTTTTCAATTAGCGCTATTTTTATTTTCAATTTTAGCATTATTTAAAAATAATCAGTTTAAAACTGCTTGTTTGATATTTTTTGCTATTTATACGATTCTAAATTCGCCAACACTATTTAGTGGCTCTGTTTATAATTCAGTTGTTGAGGCGATATTTTTTGTAAATATTGCAGCTGCTGTGATTGCTTATGTTTTGTATAAGGTTTTAAGTAGAAAGGTTTAGTTTTTTGAAATACTACCATGACCTACTCCACAGCCCACCCCTTTGACACTCGAAGGGAAATATTCCCTTCTTGAGAGGCGTGCCGACTTGTCGGCGGGGTATGGCTTAGCTACGGGCTTCAACTCTGAACTCTTATCAATATCCTTAACAATAGTCATATCCAAATTTGTTGCTCTGTTAGAATCTAAAGAGTTATCATCTGGGTAGAGATAAAGCTGAAATACTACTTCACGGCCTCTTCTATAGTAGTTAAGATCTGTAATCGTGTCTGTTATCGATACAACATCCCAATTTTTAGAGCCAGTAGCTTGCCCCTGTCCTTCCCTACTGCAATACCAACATTTTCGCCTTTAAGCATGTGTTTAATAGTGTCATTTATTGGATAATAATGAAAGCCTTTTGATTGACCTATATAAAAAGTCCATTTTTATCAAATGGTCTATAAACAACTTCTGTAAAAACTCCTTCATTTTGATAATTAGCTTCTAAATCTGCTCTTGCATAACTTACTTTCCAATCCCATACATCTTTACCTAAATGAAATTTAGCTCTTGCTTCCTCGTCATCTAACCGTAAAAATTTTTCAATCGTATTTTGTACTTCTTGCTTAGAATCATGAATTATAAATTTATTTCTAGCTGTAACTATACCCACGTTATTTACTGGAAATAAATTCTGCAAACTAAATCCACCTTCATATTGTTTATTCTAGCTCCCAATCTTTTTTCACAAAGTAGTATTATAAAGCTATATTTTCAATCTTTGACCATTGTATATTTTTCAGACTATTTTGAGCTAAAAACTCATATTTGTCATTTCTCTTACCGTATAAATCATAGTGATATACTTCTGCTAGCTCGCTCTTTTCTTTTCACCGGTTTTTACAAAAATATTGATAGATACACCTTGCATAACATCAAAGACAGTTTCATCTTTTGAGCCATCATGACAAGTCTCTTTTTTCTTAGAATTACCACGCAAATCTATAGTATAAATTTTGTCATAAGTTTTTACAGGCTATAAGCGCATAACTCTAAAAGTAGGATTATCCAAGAAACCATGCTGATTAATAAATGCCAAAACTCCGCTACCATTTTTCTCAGTATGATACTGATTATAACGCATAAATTAGACATAGTCATCATTTATCTATTTAGGATTTCTTTCCCTGAGCTTGAGCTTGCTACCTATTGGTTCTTTTTGTAGTCCTCATCAAGTCGATTATCCACTTGCTTTTATTGGCCTTTCGCCACTATATAGCGGATTACCTATTACTACCATTACTCTGGAGTATCTTTTTTAATTTGATTTGCCTCATTGGCTTCATTACTTAGACAGTCAGCAAATAGTATCCCAGTGTCAGAGTGATACTCTTCTAGTGAGTTTGTCAAATAAATATGAAAGCGTTGGCTTTTTGATGATTTTGGCTTGTAGCCTGTCTCTGTCAAAAGCATATCTAACTTTAGATGTGCCATTGCATAGCTTACCATTAGTAGCTCAAAGCCATTTAACCTAGGGATTAGATGCTCTTCTACATAACCACTCCAAGCACCTTGGATATATTTGAAGTTGTTATTGTAGATAAACTTAATCGCCTCTGCTAAAAATGTTTCTGTACCAGTTGCTAGATCTAGCACTTGGGCTTTGTGGACTTCTTTTTCTATTTGCTTATAGCCTGATTTTAAACGTTTATCGTTGTTTCGCTATCGATAGTTACTTTGTCTTGGTAAGTAGCTACCATTTTAAACTATATGGCTATTATTCATACACGCCATCTTTCAAATGCTTACGACACACATATACATTTGGTATCTATCTCTTTAAGTGAATCATCATCAACTACTATATGATTACTTTTTTTATTGCTTTGCCATTCTGCACCATCATGTTAAAGCTTGTCTTTTTACCACAATGACAAATTGTTTTGACCTCTTCGAGAGTATCTGAAATAGCTAAAAATAGCGCTGATGTCTCAAATTGATGGCCTAAGTAATTTGTGCGTAGCCCATAACAAATCACCGGTATATTTAGTTCATCAACTATCTCTGCTAATTGCCAAACTTGCTCTTGAGTGAAAAATGAATTTCACCTATCAAGACATAATCTATCTTATCTCTGCTATTATTATTTTTTGGCAAATTCAAAGATGTTATCCCTGTCAGTCAATGAGTAAGCATCTTGATCTATATGACCTTATTCAAACCTGCTCTTTTATCGATCGCTGATGTTAAAACTAGAGGCTTTCTACCTCTATCTTCTGAGTTATAGGCAACTTTTAAAAGATCTAATGTCTTACCAGCATCCATTGCCGAATATCTAAAATATAATTTCGCCACTAACAAAGCCTTCTACTATTTCCCAGCTACCATATATCGGATTTTTAAAAATATAATATCTCCTACCAAAAACAGCATACTTATTATTATCAACATTGTATATATTTTTTTGCGTCATATGAGGAAAATCTGGTATATTATTACCAAAATAAGCTATCACCTTATGTGCTGGGAGCTCTTATAACTATAATATCATCAGCATATTTACCTGATTTAACTACCTCAAATCTTGAGTTTTTATCATGAGGATTTTTAGCATTTTCACTATAGAATAAAATTTGATCGTAATAAATGTCTTCTTCAGTAAGGTTTAGTTCTGTTGCTTTGATCATTTTATCATCTGAATCATAGCAATTAGTTACAAAACTTACATACCCACCTAGTTTATGGACAAGATTAGTTAATTTAGCAGCACCAGGTAAACTTTTTACTTTTTACTTAATTACGTCTTTTCGAAACTCTTCTTCACTATAATCTTTATAGTTATCATACTCTTGCCATGAGTTATCTAAAGCTGTCTCATCAACATCCAATATAACACCCCATGTACCTTTTTAGATGCTCTTTTTTAACTTGATGCTTTATTCTATGTGCTGCTAAATTATAGATCTCTAGATAGATTGCTCTTTTTTCATCAGAATCATGATACTACTTAACACCATCAATATTTACACTATCACATGTAGCTGCATAAGCTGTGACAAAACAAAACTGCATAACAATCACAAAGATTAATATTATTTTTCTCAGCGATATTTATAAGTTCTTTTTCTTATGATATTGATACCATGACGAATAGGTAAGACTAATGTTTCTAGGTCATCGTGTTGATTTACATATTTGTTAAAATTGTCTAAGGCTTTACTGCGCTTGTCTTGAGGGTCTAAAACTTCACCACGCCAGAGGATGTCATCAACTATGATTACACCAGTATCCGCTAGTTTAGCGACTAAAATGTCAAAATACTCTTGTGTCTGTTTTTTATCAGCATCAATAAAAGCAATATCTATTTGATTTGGTAATGTTGGTAAAATATCTATAGCATTACCTTGGCAATATTCGATATTTGGGTATTTAGCAATAAACTCTTTTACTAGCTGCTCACCTGCTTGATTAGGTCTATCTATAGTATATACTTTAGTATCTAGCGATGCCTCAGCCATTGCAATTGCAGACATCGCTGTAAATGTACCAACATCAACACACACTTTCGCCCTAGTAGAAAAAACAAAAAATTGTAGCAATTTAGTGACTATCTTTTCTGAAAGCATTTGCGCACCGTTAATATTTTCGCAGGTGTAATTGCATAGCTGTTTGAGATTATCTGATAAATCACTAGTATGCTCAAGACAATACTGCCAAATATCATCTTGTATAAATTGATTTTGCTTCATCGAAATTAATATGTTAAAAAAGCTCTGAGTATTTTGCATTAATCAAGCAAATTAGTCTAGACTCTAAGAGTGCTTTTAGTTAAATTTTGTGGTAGAATTTTGGGGCTTAAAATAACCTCTTATATCCCAAAGTAAGAGTTTTAAAATATAACTTTAATGAAATCGTGCCAAGATTAGCATAGATCAGTTATGTGTATTTTGATATTAATTAATAGCACTTTAACTATACTACAATACAAAAATAAAGGGGGTTCGATTAAATGAAAGAACAAAAAAAGTTTTCATAAAAACTTTGGGTTGCCAAATGAATGAATATGACTCTACTAGAATGCATGAAGTTCTAAATGAGTATTTTCATACTGTAAAAACAGATGATTATAAAGATGCAGATATCATCTTAATTAATACTTGCTCTATTAGAGAAAAGGCTCAAGAAAAAGTATTCCATGAGCTTGGAAGATGGAAAGGTCTAAAAAAAACTAACGAAGATCTAATAATCGGTGTCGGTGGTTGTGTTGCTTCACAAGAAGGTGAAAATATTATCAAAAGAGCGCCTTTTGTTGATCTAGTCTTTGGTCCGCAAACTATTCATAGACTTCCAGAGATGATTAAGCAAAAACAAAAAACTCAACAATCTCAAGTTGATATATCATTTCCTGAGGTTGAAAAATTTGACTATCTACCAGAGCCAAAAGCTGAAGGTGCTAAGGCGTATGTATCTATTATGGAAGGTTGTGATAAATACTGCTCATACTGTGTAGTACCATATACCCGCGGCCCAGAAGTAAATAGATTATTTGAAGATGTCTTAGCAGAATGTGCTATCTTAGCAGAACAAGGCGTGAAAGAAATCACCTTACTTGGACAGAATGTCAACCACTACTTAGGTCCAATGGAGAATGGTCAAATAGCAGACCTTGCTTTGCTAATCCACTTCATCGCCGAGATAGATGGTATTGAAAGAATTAGATTTACTACTTCACATCCAGTTGAGTTTTCACAAAACTTGATCGATGCTTATGCAACTGTACCAGAACTTGCTAACCACTTACATTTACCAGTTCAACATGGTTCAGATAGAATTCTTATCAATATGAAAAGAAACCATACTATCTTAGAGTTTAAACAAAAAATTAAAAAATTAAGAGCAATTCGCCCTGATATTACAATTTCATCTGATTTTATTGTTGGTTTTCCTGGTGAGACAGAAGAAGATTTCCAAAAACTACTAAATTTAGTAAAAGAAATCAACTTTGACCAATCATTTAGCTTTATCTATAGCAAGCGCCCTGGTACTCCAGCTGCTGATTTACCAGATGACACTCCTATGGAAGTCAAAAAATATCGTCTTAAGCGACTACAGGATTTGCTAAATAGTAATGCTCAAATAATCTCTAGACAAATGGTTGGCACTAACCAGAGAATTCTAGTCGAAGGAACATCTAAAAAAGATCATAATATCCTTGCTGGAAGAACAGAAAATAACAGAGTTGTAAACTTTAAGGCTGATAAATCTTTGATTGGTCAGTTCGCTATGGTTAAAATAACTGAAAGCCTACCAAACTCTCTAAGAGGGAGAACTTATTTAATCTATGAATAAAGCTCAATTTGTTCTTGAACCTTATAAATACGATGCGATGATGCTACTTTGTGGCAATCTTGATGAAAATATTCATGCTATCGAAAATTATTTTGATGTTGAGATTAGGTATCGTGCTGATGAGTTTGAGATTACTAGTGATTCAAGCGCTAATAATACCCAAGCAAAAAGATTTATCAAATCTTACTATGCTGAGATTTTAGCTGGTAATACTGAATTTGATTTAGAGCAGATTACAACTATCCTCAATGCTGCTGCCAAAGATAAAGCCACTGCCACTGCTAAGTCACGCAAAAAAGTTGAAGAAGCTGAAGTTCAACTAAGAAGCAAAAAGCTCAAAGCGCGTACACACAACCAAGCAATATATTTAGAAAATATTAAAAATAACTTTGTCACATTTGGTATTGGTCCTGCTGGTACAGGTAAAACCTACATAGCAATTGCTTGTGCTGTAGCAGCTCATGAGAAAGGTGAAGTTAGAAGAATTGTACTAATACGACCTGCTGTTGAAGCTGGTGAGAAACTTGGCTTTTTACCAGGTGATCTAACCCAAAAGATTGATCCATATCTACGCCCAATGTATGATGCTTTGTTTGATTTTATGGGAGTAGAAAAAGTCACCAAGCTAATAGAAAAGCAAGCTATTGAGATTGCTCCGCTGGCATATATGTGTGGTAGAACGATTAATGACTCTTTTATCGTCCTTGACGAGAGCCAAAATACCACAAAAGAGCAAATGAAAATGTTCTTAACAAGAATTGGTTTTAATACTACAGCCGTTATAACAGACGATATCACCCAAATAGATTTACCAAAAAATGTCACATCAGGATTAAGCCATGCATTATCAATCCTTAATGATATCGAAGGTGTAGCTATTAGCTACTTGAAATTAGTTGATATTGTCCGCCATCAAGTAGTTCGGAAAATAGTTAATGCTTACGATAAGCATGAAGAGAAAACTAAAAATGGATAGTCTAAATATAAATGTCATCAATGATGACGAATATCCCATACCTAGCCAAGATTTACTGCTAAAATGCCTACAACTTGTAGCAGATAAACATCATATCAGCCATGCTGAAGTGAATGTAAGTATTGTCTCGAATGATGAAATTCAGCAGATAAATAAACAGTTCCGTAATAAAGATAAGCCAACAAATATTATCTCTTTTGAATTTGAGAAGCCTCAAGGCTTACCTGATGATATTGCTGCTGATTTCTTAGGTGACATTATCATAGCACCAATGGTAATAGAGAAAGAAGCCAAAGAGCAAAACAAGAAACTTAATGATCATTGGCAGCATATTTTTATCCATGGTTTGTTACACTTGCTTAGTTATGATCACCAAGATGATCAAGAAGCCGAAGTAATGGAGAATTTAGAAATACAACTACTAGCACAGCTAGGAATAGCTAATCCATATATTGAACAAGAGAAACAAAATGGCAGACAGTAATCCTTTTATAAAAAGACTTACCTCAAGCATTTTTAATATAAAAAGTGAAGATGCTCTTATTAATGCTATCAATAGAGCTACAGCTAATGAGGTCATTGATAAAACATCACAGAATATGCTAATAGGTGCGATGAAAATATCATCACTAAATGTTGGTGACATTATGATATCGCATACAAAAATTATTGCTTTAGATATGTCTATGTCTATTAGGGAAATCTTAAAAAAAACAATAAACTCTAGTCATACACGCTTGCCTGTCTACTGTGAAAACAAATCTGAAGTGTTAGGAATTTTACACTCAAAAGACCTGCTAAAACTAATCTTTGAAAAAGAAATTGAATCAGCTGATGATGAAGAACTAAAAGCCGAAGATATCAAAAATATTCTGCGTCCTGCTATCTTTATCCCAGAGACTAAAAAACTTAATGCAATGCTTAGAGATTTCAAAAATAGTCAAAATCATATTGCCATAGTTGTTGATGAATATGGTGTTATTTCTGGATTAATTACTATTGAGGATGTTTTAGAAGAAATTGTTGGTGATATTGAAGATGAATTTGATATTACTAGCCAAAACATAGTTAAAGTGGCAGATAATAAGTTTATATTAGATGCTACAACTACAATAGAAGACTTCAATGAATATTTTAGTACATCAATAGATGATAATAGCGATTATGATACTATTGCTGGGATGATTATTCAAACTTTAGAGTGTTTACCTCAAAAGGGTGATATCATCGTCGTTCATGGCTTGATATTTACAGTACAAGAGGCTAATAATAGAAAAATTATTAACATTTTAGTTGAAAAGTTTAAGAAATAATGAAAAAGTTAATATTTAGAATAATTCCGCCGCTATTAAGTGGTGCTATACTTAATTTAGCTTTTGCACCTTTCCGTATTGATATACTAGCATTAGTATCTTTAGTACTTTTTTTCTATCAGCTAAATAAAGCAACTAAAATTCGCAGTGCATTTTTTACCGCAGTATTATTTGGGATTGGTTTCTTTGGCACTAGTATATCGTGGGTATATATAAGTATACATTTATTTACTGAATCAATCGCTGCTGGTTTATCTGCAGCAATTGCTTTGGTAATCTTGTCAAATTTCTTACATATAATACCTTTTGGTACATTTAGCTATATCCTCACGTGCAAAGCCAATAATTTTGCCAAACTACTAATCTACTCTGCTTTGTGGACACTTTTTGAAATAGTTAAAGCTAATCTACTCTGGGGTGGCTTTCCATGGGTATCATTAGGCTATTCACAGACTGAATCGCCTCTAATATGGTATGTTAATATTGGTGGTGTTTATTTAGTTAGTTATATTATTACTTTTATTGCATGTTTGATAACTTTCTATATTTGTAATAAAACTACTTTGAAGAAAACAGTTAGTGTAATCTTTATCATAACTTCTTTATATATAGGTGGTGTCACTATCAAATATTGCCAGCCTGAGACTCAAACAAAACAACCTCAAAAGGTGGTATTAATCCAAGGAAATTTTGTCCAAGGATTTAAGTGGAATCCTGATAATTTTGCTAGGATGCAAAAATACTATCAACAAGCCGCAGCTGAATATAAAAACTCATTAATAATTCTCTCTGAAAATGCGATTCCTAATTATAGACAGTATATGAGCTCATATTTTAGTAATCTTAAAGAGCTAGTTGATAAAAATAATAATGCTATGCTTATTGGCTCACTAAGTATTGATCAAACAGCATCTAGAGCTAAAATTTACAATAGTTCGATTATTATTGGTAATGGTCAAGGGGTATATAATAAACATCACCTAGTTCCATTTGGTGAATATTTCCCAATCAAATTTTTTGGCTATGTTGATAGTGTCGGTTTAAGTAGCTTCAATGCTGGTGACAAGATTCAACCAATTATGACAGCTTTTGGTCAACCTCTAGCTAATTTTATCTGCTATGAAGTTACATATCCTGAGCAGGTCCGTGATCAGCTACAAGGTGCTAAGCTTATTTCTATCATTAGTGATGACTCTTGGTTTGGTGACTCAATCGCTCGTGAGCAACAACTACAAATATCTCAAGTCAGAGCAATAGAAAATGCTAAATATGTTCTTACAACTACTAGTAATGGTATCACCGCTGTTATTGAACCTAATGGGAAAATAATTAAAGAGCTACCTAAAGATACTCGTGCCACACTTAAGCAAACTATATATCTAAATGATTATCGTACTATTTGGATGAGTGTTGGTATGTTGCTAGTTTGGTTATTATTGATATTTAGTATAGCGATTGGACTAATTATAAAAGAGAAATACTCAAAATAATTTATAATAATTCTCTATATACAACACATTCAACACCTTTAAGCACTCTTATATCTATAAACTCCATTTGTGCCTTCTGCATTACTTTTATAGATGCTAAATGCTACTAGAGTAAAAGCAAAAATTTCCTTATGTTCTAAATTATTTTCTGCCCAATTAAGTAGATTCGTAACTATCTCTGTAGCATAACCTTTACCCCAATATTTATGATCAATTACATAACCAATTTCAATAACATCTATTTCTTGTGCATAAGCAAAACCTGCCCTAGCTATGAAATTATCATTTTTATCAAATATCAAAAAACCGGAACCTGATATTTTTCGTAGCCTACAACAAATCTTTCTAACATTGCTGAAATATCTTTTTCAGTTAAAGCTCCGTTTGGAAAAAACTCTCTATTTTTAGGATTAGTATCCAGGTATGTACATAATTTCTTATCTTGATCACTTCGGGAAATTAAACGATATTTTAAGCTTTGAGATATTGGTAATTGCATAAAATTTTTTTAATAAATATTTTGTTTCTTATACTATAGCATTTCCTAAATTTATTGTAGCAGACTCACTAGGCTTTTTAAATAATTTCACAATTACTGATATAAAAATTATAGTCTTAAGATTTAAGTAATTTGTTATATAATTTAAGTCTAAATAATAAATATATAATCAAAACTATCACTTCCTTATTTGTAGTGTTTTCAAGTTTTTATTAGTTGGTGCAGTTTTAGATTATTATATGCATAATCAAGGCTTCTTAGAAAAAAGATTCTAATATCAAAAAATGATATTGGTACATTTGGCTATGCACCTATCACTGCTAAAAATGTGAAGAGATTAACCATTTCGCAACTTAGTTATGCTGTTATTTTAAGTGATAATCCTGCTGCTAATATCTTAGTTAGACAACTAGGTGGTTTACAAAACTTAAATAAATTTATAAAAAAATTAGGTGATAACGAGACTATAATCGCAGCTGATGAACCAGAAGTTAATTACACTCAGCTAAGAGATAGTGATATAACATAAAACAACTCCAAAAGCTATTATTAAAGATATTTATAAACTAGCATTTGGTGATATTCTAAATAAAAAACATAAAGATATTTTTATAAAGTATCTACAAGATAACAATACTGGTGCAAATAAAATAACTTTCGGTACGCCTAAAAATTAGATAATTGGTGATAAAACTGGAACGGTTAATATGCAGCGACTAATGATGTAGCTATTATATGGTCTAAAAATCAGCAACCTATTGCACTAGGAATTTTATATCCAAATCCCAATGATAAAAATGCACAAAAATGAAGAAATTATTCAGCAAGCTACTAAGTTGATAACTAATGATCTAACCAACAGTTATAAATAAGCAGTACGCCACATTGAGGAGACATTATTTATCACAAAATCTCGATCTGGAATATTAGTCAAAAACTTCAATCCTGTACGCTCTTGGATATCTTTTATTGATACTCTATAGTTAGCAATCTTAGTTTTATCAACCCTTGCGTTTGGCATTACAAAAGCTATTGCCTTATTATTAGAAGGTACATAAATTATCTTAAAGAAATAACCAGGTACAGCTATCTTATTATCACCTATAGTTTTATGAATTTTTTGTTTTTCGTATATTGGTCCTGTATAGACATATATACTATTATACATACTTGCCCAGATTCGCTCATCTGTCTCAAGTCTTTCCCATCCTTGCCTATTTAGCCCTACTTTTTGTGGTAACATATTTGATAACAAGAATGACTGATCTGCAGATTTCTTGCTAAAATCCATAGATGCATACGAAGCTAAATGCCCTCTGTCATAACCGGAATGAGAATAATCATCTAATGTCGCTCTATAGACAAATAGTACATCATTGTCTTCTTTGAATTTATCATCACGTTTAAGATGATTGGCTACTTTTGATTTTGTCAACTTAAATGCTACCCAGCTTGCCTCTTTGGTTTGATAATTATAACCTACAACATAACCATCACGACATAGATAAAGATTTGCCTGTCCTAAACCTTCAGTTACACCATAACTAGGATTACCATAAGCTAGAAAACTATGACAATAATCAGTAACTGCTGGTAGAGTTCTAACTGGTGGATACTGCTTAAGATTATCAAATTCATTTGATTGTTGCTGTTGCTTTTTCGTCTCATCACTTTGTGAAAAAAATCTAGCAATAATATTCTCGTTATCTTTGGCAGTATAGTGCTTTATTGGCTCACTAGTGAAATAGTTATATGCTGAATGTCTAAAGTTTATAAACTTTTCTTTTAAGTCAAATTTATCAAAAAAGATACCAGAGAGGCCACTACCTATAGTCAAAGCTAGTAGTACAAATATTTTAAAACTTATCAGCTTCTTAGTCGTTTGCCTTTTAGTATCTTTTGGTGTTTTTTTTGTCATGTTTAAATACTTTTTTGTTTATTTTCAAAATATTAAAAGCTATTAGCTTTTCATACCTAAAAATTACCCTATTGTTTAACTGATAAAGATAATAGTATTTTGACTATTTTATATGTCTTGTTTTGAATAATAAAAATTCTCTAACTTGTGGATCATTTATCAAAGGTAATACCTCTTTTCTAATTCTACTATAGTAATTATTTATAGTTTTCTTTTCAGTATAAGTTAGCATCCAAGTTTCAATTAGTTTGTATTCATAAGGTACCAAAGTCAGATCTTCAAAACAGTAAAATGGTCCATGACCTGTAGGCGACTCTTGATTACACTGTTTCACATAGTATAAGTTTTCTATTCTGATACCAAACTCATCTGGGAAATATGCTCCTGGTTCATTACTTAAAATCATCCCAGACATTAGCTCAACTTTTGAGGCTGAATTTATTCTTTGTGGTCCTTCATGTACTCCTAAGAAACTTCCTACTCCATGACCTGTTCCATGCGCATAATCTGCACAGAAATGCCATAAATACTCGCGTGCTAAAAATCAAGCTGTGATCCTGTAGTACCTTTAGGAAATACTGCTCTACCAAGTCCTAAATGACCTTTTAGAACTAAAGTATAGTACCTTCTGTGTTCTTTTGATGGTTTACCAAAGTGAAGTACTCTAGTCATATCTGTAGTCCCCTCTCTATACTGTCCTCCAGAATCACATAAAAGAGGTGTTTGGTCATCAATCTTTTTCAAATTAACATCTTTTTTTGCCATATAATGAATAATTGCGCTATTTGCTGCATGACCTACTATGTACGAAAAACTATCTTCAACGTAGCCTTGTTGTTGTGCACGAAATTCTCTTAGCTTAGCTGCAGCTTGAATCTCATCAACTCCTTGATAGTTATTCTCGATCCAATACCACCATGATATAAATGCTACAGCATCTTTACGATGAGCTTCTTTTGCACCGTTAATTTAAACAGGATTTTTTAGAGCTTTGCTCAGACCTACTGGAGAGTCGACCATTAAGAAATAGCAGCTACTATTTTGATTTTGATTGATACTTTGTGTAACTTTATAGTTGATATTAGTGCCATCTAATAAATACTTACCTGTAGTTGATTCTAAATCTTGGTAAAATTGATAATAATCCCTAATTTGAATATGATTATTATCGAAGTATTTTTTTATTTCTGGAGTAACCTTTCTATCATCAACATATAGAATTATCTCATTTAGAGAAACAAATAAATAACTTATCACTAAAGGTGTGCATTCAACATCCCTACCTCTAATGTTTAATAACCATGCTATATGATCTAATTTTGAATCCACATAAAAATCTGAGCTTGTCTCTTTAATTGTATGTCTTAGCTCTTCAATTTTAGAAGCAACACTTCTACCAGAGTATTGAATAGCATGCTCTTGTATTGCTGTATATGGTATATCAGCTAATTGACCAAGCTCTTGCTGAGCTTTATGCACAAGGTTATTTTGATCAAAAACCACATTATAATCATTGCTATTAAGAAAATCTAACAACTCTAAAGCACTTTTGTAACTAAGCTTAGCTGGGTCTACAGCGATAGTTTTTCCTTTAGCATTTTTCCATAGCCACTTGACAATTCCAGGTGTAAAATCTGACTGCTTTATTAGTTCGAAATCATCTTTGTCTAATTGTTGCTCAGCTTGGAGAAAATACCTACCATCAGTAGAAAGATATTCTTTATCCATACCAACTAAAACATCTCCAGCTGAACCATCAAATCCACTTATCCAAGCACGGTACTGCCAACACTTAGGAACATACTCATTATTATGATCATCTACAGAAGGTACAATATAAAAATCATAGTCTTTTTCTTGCATTAAATTTCTTAAGATTTGTAATTTCTCAGACATATTATCCCCTATTAAAACTTACTTAAACCATACAAATGTAGCTTGTCTGCCTGTGACACCATCTTTACGATAAGAGTAAAGTCTTTTATTACTATAAGTGCACACACCAGAATAAACTATATCAAAATAATGACTATCATTTAATATCTGTCTAGCAACTAGCTTCATATCAAAAAGATATTTATCTTTACTTTTGAACGAAATGCTTGACCAAATGTCTGATGTTGCTCAATAAATTTATCATAAACATCGCTGCTAACCTCATAGAAATTAGCAGATATACAAGGACCAAACCAAGCTACTAACTCTAGCCCAACAAACTCTTTCAAAGCTACTTTTAGTATACCTTGAGATAAACCTCGCCAACCTGCATGGATTGCAGCAACTTTTGTCATTTTCTTATCAAATAAGATAATAGGTAAACAATCTGCTGTTAAAACTACACAAGCTTGCCTAGGTTTATCAGTGATAATAGCATCACAAAAATCACCATTATATTCATCGAAACTTTTAACAATATTAGTATGGTTTTGTCTTAGCCACTTTATCTCAGCATTAAGATACGATTTAAATAAGTTACGATTTTTTTCTACAGCTAAGTATTTATCACCAACGTTATCAGCTAGATTAAACTTAGCATATTTTTCTTTACTAAAGCCTTGGGTATTGTTTGTATAACCTAATTTAAGTCTAGCAAAAGGCGTATTAACAAAAACTACTGACATCTTCTAAAATTTACCTATTTTTTACCATAACGATTTTTAACATAATTTCCTAAAATTTCTATAAACTCTTCAGAGATGTTATCTCCTCTTAGGGTATGCGCTTTTTTACCATCGATAAAAACTGGTGCAACAGGTGACTCCCCACAACCTGGCAGACTTATACCAATATCAGCATTTTTTGACTCTCCCGGACCATTGACTACACAACCCATTACAGCGACTTTCATTGCTTCTACACCATGATATTGCTTTTTCCAAGTGTGCATTTTTTCATCTAAATGATCTTTAACTTTACTTGTAAGCTCTCTAAAGAATGAACTAGTAGTCCTACCGCAACCAGGGCAAGATGTCACACTTGGGGTAAATGTACGAATCCCTAAGTTTTGTAATATCTCACGACATACACGCACCTCTTCTGTACGCGGTGCATTTGGTGCTGGAGTTAATGAAACTCTAATAGTATTACCGATACCTTGTTGTAATAAAATTCCTAAACTCACAGCACTAGCAACAATACCTTTGGTACCCATACCAGCTTCTGTTAATCCCAGGTGTAAAGGATAATCACACTCTTTAGTTAGCTTTTGATATACTACGATTAAATCTTGCACTTCACTTACTTTGCATGAGATTATGATTTTATCTTTTGCTAGTCCAAACTCCTCTGCGTATTTAGCGCTTTCTAAAGCTGAAGTTATAAGTGCCTTATGTATTATCTGTTGTAAGCTTAGTGGATTCTCTTGAACATTATTTTCATCAATTAGTCTTGCCAATAAAACTTGATCTAAACTTCCCCAATTGACACCTATACGCACAGGTTTGTCATTTGCTATTGCAATTTGTATAATCTCCGTGAACCGAATATCTTTTTTCTCACCAAAGCCAACATTACCTGGGTTTATACGATATTTTGCCAAAGCCTTAGCACACTCTGGATATTTGCTCAGTAAAGTATGACCATTATAATGAAAATCACCAACTAAAGGCACATGACAGTCATGCTTAGTAAGTTCTTTGACAATCTCAGCAACTGCAGCAGCAGCTGGCTCATCATTAACTGTAATTCTGACTATTTCACTACCAGCTTTATGTAGGACTAAAATCTGTTTAACTGTCTTTTCAACATCAGCAGTATACGTATCTGTCATTGACTGAACAACAACTGGATTATCACCACCGATCAAAACATTTCCAACTTTTACAACACTTGTTTTATTCATATAAGCACCCAAAAATCATATTTTTTTAAATAATTCTTCGAAAAGTATACAATCTAAGATTATATCATTATAAACATCAATTTTCATAAGCTATGCACTTTAAAAAATTAGAAAATTACTTGAATAATTATTTTGCTATTGAGCAATTCAAAGATTACTGTCCTAATGGACTACAAGTCCAAGGCGATAGAAATATCAAAAAAGTTATAACAGCCGTCACAGCATGCCAAAAACTCATTGATCAAGCAATTACTGAAAATGCTGATGCTATTGTCGTGCATCATGGCTATTTTTGGAAAGGTGAAAACTATCCAATAATTGGCATTAAATATCAGCGTATAGCTAAACTTATCAAAAATGGTATACATCTTTTTGCTTACCATCTCCCTTTAGATGGTCATAGTGAAATTGGCAACAATATCCTACTAGCCAATAAACTAGGCTTAAGTAACTTAGAATTTTTTGAAACAGGATCTAAACCAGATATTTCAGTAATTGGTCAGTGTAAATTAGATTTGAATGATTTTAGCGATTTAATAGAAAATAAACTTGAGAGAAAACCTACTGTAATAGCTGTTAAGCAGCAAAATAACAAAGTAGCTATCTGCACTGGTAGTGCTCAAGATTTTATCGAGTACGCATACCAAGCTGGGGCTGATACTTTTATATCAGGTGAAATTTCCGAAAGGACAACCCATCTTGCTTACGAGCTAGGTATAAACTATATCTCAGCAGGTCATCACGCTACAGAAAAAGAAGGTGCAAAAGCTATTGCAGATTTACTCAAACAAAAGTTTGACTTTGAGACAAAATTTATAGATATAGCTAATCCAGCCTAGTTGGTTTTTAATTCTTTCTTTGCTTGAGTTATCAAAGTTCTAAAATCATCATTTGCATTTAGTGCAGAAAACACCGCACTACCAAGTAGATATCCTGCTTGTACATCACTAGGCTAGTGGGCACCACAGATTATTCTACTTTGTCCATATTCATAACCTTTTTTTAGAATTTGCTGCTGATTTGCTGGATTTATTTCCGCAAGTAATAACGCTACAGCCCAACTTTCTGTGGTATGACCGGAAGGATAAGAGCCATTGTTTCTTAATTTTTTCTCTCCTGGTGGATTACAAGTAGCTTTATCAAAAAATACAAATGGTCTTACCCGCATATATTCTTTCTTAGCGTAGCTTTCTGACTTTGATGCAACTTCGCTAGCTATATCTATTAGATTATATTATAACTGGTGTTTTCTCTTTAGAAATTTGTTGACCAAAGCTTTCAGAAAAATTCTCTGCTATCTCTTTTATAGTATACTCAGCATCAATCTTTGCTTGAATATAGCGCTGAGTGGTTTTATTTTTAGATAAAAATGTCACTTGAGATATTGCTTTATCATTCATAAAAGCAATATTGTCAATAGCTGGGGGTGGCGGCAAAAGAGCTAAACTGTTTGGAATAGCAATTTTGTCGAGATTTATTAGCTGTTGTGCATATAGGTTAAATGAAAAAATTAATAATATAACTGTTAGAGTTAGTCTTTTGAGTATTTATCTTTGATGTTTTTGTTCAGAACTAACTTATAATACAATATTTATCGAAAAATTTTTATATTAAACACTAAAAAATATCAAAAAATTATTTCATGAACTCTGCTTTGATATCTTCTAGGGAACGACTAGTAGTTCTTGACACAAATTATAAATACAATAAAACTATATACTAAAGTAGTGTACCACATATATAAAACATGCTGCTATTTCCTAAGAAATTGTTAATAGGTAAAAATACTGATACTAATAATGCTGATGGCCATACTATTCAAAAATAGTGCTATACTTAGCACCTTACTTCTTCTAATAGCCCCTGGTAATAATTCTGACATAATTACCCAAATATAAGCACCAGGTCCAATAGCAAAAAAAAGATAAAGCTAACCATTCCCGCAAGGATTAGCCAACCTTGAGTTTCACTAAGCCTAATTAGTGACATAACTAAACCGGTGGCTATTAGTGATAATGAAACCATAAAAGCCAAAAGTGATGATAAATTTTCTCTCAAATTTATCGGCTATAAACACTGCTATTAAAGTTACTAAAAAGTTTATTACAGTGATTGTAACATCTCCAAGTATAGCAACATAATTAGAGCCAAGACCTGAATTCTTTGAGTATTGTTGCTGAGAATTGTAATATACTATTAATACCTGTCATTTGTGCTAGAATTGCTATTGCAAAAAATAATTAACATAGAAATTAAATAGTGTCTATAGCTTAGAGATTTTAAAATACTACCTTCTTGTTTAGATTTTTCAATAACTTCTTTGATTTCAGTTAATTTTCGTTGTACGGCATTTTTCTCAAATATTTTATTAAGCACACTCTCTACTTCTTTGTCTTTACCTACCGATACTAGCTATCTTGGCAATTTACATAAAAAATTGCGTCAATAAAAAATATTGCTTCTGGGGAACTAGTGCTGATAAAAACATTCCACGCCAATTTGCTGTTACTTCGAATAAAAGACCAACATAGTTTGAAATCAATATTTCCGCAGTTAGAAAGAGATGAAAGCATGTTACAGCAATACCCCTAATAGTTCCAGGAACTGTTTCTGTAAAATATGTGGTATAGTTACAGTAACGAAACCTACTGAAATACCTTAAACTAGACGAGCAAAAAGGATCTCAACATAATTATCTGACATGTAAACCATTATTACTGATTATTATAAATATCAACCCTGAGACAATTAGTGTTCTCTTTCTACCAATAATATCCGTAATAAAACCAGCTAGTAATATTACAAATGCGCCACCAAAGATGTAATGACACTTTTTTGTAGCTACAACAGCATTTCCTACATCTGCTCTTACTGGTAAAACTAAATCTGCACTTTCTGCTAGAGGAGATTTTTCTACATTAACTATCGCTAGTGTAGTACATCTTGCTTTCTTACAACCTTCTAAAGCTAAGTGTAAATCTGGACTACCTCCCCAGACTGGGAGATAGCTATAGCTAGTGTTTGGTCATCACCTATATTTTTACTATATATTGTCGTTATAGATGGTGGTAATGAAGAAACACTAAAACCAAGATGAGTTTCAAACAAATATTTTGCAAAATTTGCCACACAGTCTGAACCACCTCGAGCAATAGTGATAATTCTTTTGATATGTTTTTGTTTAAGTGTTTTAACTATTGAGCTAGTGATATATTTGTTTAATTTTAGCTAGTTAGCGACTTTGGTAAAACTACTACTTGCCTCTTGGTACATAAGTGTTGTCATCTTTACTGTTAAATAAAAAAGTTATGATTAAATCGTTATAAGCGCGATTTTTTGTTTTTACAACAAAAAATCATATCAATTTTTGAGTGAATATATTAATTTTTAATCAGTACTAGTAGTTTTAATAGTTTATATAGTAAACTGATTTAGTGAATAATGTTAAGACTTGTAGTTGTCAGTTTTACTTATAATTTTTTTAATACTTAATAATTCTACATCTGAAAAAGTTAGTTTTAATTTCAGAACTATACTTGCTTTAATCATTGGTGTCGTTATTGGTATTATCTAATAATTCTACTAGTTACTATAGTGATAGTTTTATACAAATTAGTAACATCTTAGTTGATAACTATATTTTCTTTACTTAAGATGTTGATTATCCCTGTTGTATTAAGATCAATCACTCACTCAGTAATTAACTTTAAAAACTGTGAAGGATCTTATGTTATAAGACTTTCCTATAAAGCAATAGTTATACTTTTAATCCTAACAGGTATAAGTGCTGCAATAGGTGCTAGTGTTGCTATTATTATGCATTTAGGACACGGGATATATATCACATCTATTACTGGTAATGTTACTAAAGATATGAAGACTTCGAGTATATCTGGACTTTTTACCTGATAATATTCTCCATCAAATAGATAATAATAATGTAATGGCTATGGTAATATTTGCGATACTTCTTGGTTTTTCAATGCTAATTGCACATCGCGAAGATAGTAAGTTAGCTGCTCCTTTTATTAGCTTTATTGACTCAGCATTTTTTTGGATAAAAAAATTAGCTAGAATTATTATTGCTATCACTCCGTACGGTGTACTTGTCTTGGTGGTACAAATGAGTATTGAGCTTGATAAGAACAGTATTTCAACAGTCTTGTATTTTATCTTAACTTGTTATATTGCATTATATAATTGTTCTGATAATACACATTATACTTCTAATTTTATTTAGAACTAATATTGTTAGATTCTACAAAAGTATTTGGAAAGCTATGCTCGTAGCTGCTACTTCTAGATCGAGTATGGGGACACACTGCCATTATCAATTGATGGCTTAAATAAATATGTTACAACTATAGTATTGCCACATTTGTACCAACTATGGGCACAACTCTAGGTATGAATAGCTGTACAGGCGTATTTCCAGCAGTATTAGCAATCATGACTATGAATACTACTAGCGTTGATATTACTTCCTCAACAGTAGTACTAATTTCACTAATCTGTATGCTAGCTTCACTTGGAGTCTCAGGGATACCTGGTACAGCTTTTATTGCAGCAGGTGTAGTTTTCTCTTATTTTGGCTTGCCATGGCAGATGATTGCTCTAATTATAAGTTTCTTCTTTAGCCGGTTCTGCCATATATTTCTCAGTTAGACTATTAAATTCATAAGGTGTTTTAAATGCTGCTACAAGATTATATAAATCGCCAAGCTTAGTATCTTCGGAAGACTTAAGTACTTTCTCTACCTGGTTATTGCGAGGAATAATTACAGGATTTGTTTTCTTCATATTTGCAAAATTTATCTCATTATTAATCATATATTTATCTAACCAATCTCGTAAACCACTATCTTTTAATGCTACAAAGTTTTTATAAGTTAAATTGTAAAAGGTGTTGGTATAGTCAAGTTTATTTTCAAACATTGCTATAAGTAAGTCTGAAATTAATTCATCACCAGCTGGTTGACTAATCTCAAAACCTAGTTTAGTTAGAAATATTTGTTTCCATTTATTCTTATAAATTTCAGAAAAGCGTTGCAATTTATCTTGAGCTAGTTTAATAGCATCTTCTTTATCTTCTGAAATAAGTTTCAACAAACTCTCTGCTAATCTTGGAATACTCCAGCCAGCGATTGATGCTTGATTTGCAAAAGTATATCTCCCATCACTCAATCAAGCTAAACACTGTATCTGGATCATAACTATTCATAAAAGCACATGGGCCATAATCAATAGTTTTATCCAAGATAGTCATATTATCTGTATTCATAACACCATGAATAAAACCTACTCTTTCCCACTCTGCTATTAAACTTGTTTGTTTATCAATCACATAATCAAGTAGGCTTAGAGCTGCTTTATTCTCTTCATAACTTATAATTATGTCTTTTTAGCGTATAGTCTAAAAGCTCTTGATTATATTTAGTATCTAAGATTGCTGCATATTGAAAAGTTTCTACGTGGATATGACTACTAGCCACTCTAACAGCTATTATGCCTTGTTGTAGCTCATTTCCTTTGAGTGTTTTCACCAATAGTTATCACAGCTAGGATACAGCTAGTTGGTATACCTAGGCTATACATTGCCTCACCAAATATATATTCTCTAAGCATAGGTGTTAAAACTTCTTTGTCATCATCTCCTGTTGAAAACTTTGTTAAACCAGCACCTTTTAGATGAAAATCAACCAACTCACCGTTTGGCTTTTTATATTCACCTATAATGTAGTACGCCCATCACCTAGAATTGTAAAACTTTCAAAAAACATTTTAATAAAAATAATAAAGATGCTTTTTATCGTCTTATTAGAAGACATTTAGACAAAGATATTCCTAAACAAATAACTAATCTTTTCGTCGAAAATAACATAATATTTTTTTCGAATAAATCAAATAAAATAGGTGTTGATGAATTTAAGGATAACCTTTTGTAAGGTTGTTATAAAGATACTGGATATATAATTTTTATAATGCTAAAATATTGCAACTTTTTATTTATTAATCAATTTTTTTTAGAGTTAGTTATGGAATATAGAAAATACATTTGTATCGTTTGTGGTTTGATTTATGATGAAGCTGAAGGATGGCCAGAAGATGGTATTGAACCAGGCACTAGATGGGAAGATGTCCCAGCAGATTGGGAATGTCCTGACTGTGGTATTAGTAAAGATGAGTTTGAGCTTCTAGAAGAATAATTTTCTATATGTTATCCTTATTTCAAAAAATATCTTTTGAAAATAAAGATTTTATTGTAATGAGGGATGACCTAAGCCACTCTATCTTTTCTGGTAACAAAGCTAGAAAACTTGCTTATACTCTAAACAATCCTGATAAATACTCACATATCCAAACGATTGTATCTTTCGGTGGTAATCAGTCTAATTTTATGTTGGTATTATCACAATTAGCTAAGCTTAAAGGTTGGAATTTTCATTACTGGATAAAACCTCTACCTAAGTTTCTTAAGCAAAATAAAAATGGTAATCTTAAACTAGCTTTAGCAAATGGTATGCAACTATTTGAAATCACAAACCCTCTAAATTTAGAAAGTGTAAAAACAAATTATCAGATAGAAAATAGTCTTTATTTTTTTGATCAAGGCGGTAGAAATGCCGATGCTGAAGAAGGTATAGCTGCATGTGCTTTAGAAATTAACAAGTATTGCCAAATAAATAATATAAATAACTATAGTGTTGTAATTGCAGCTGGCACGGGTACAACAGCGTTATATCTTGAGAAATATTTAGCAAATAAAGTCTATACAATCCCATGTGTTGGTAGCTCAGACTATCTAAAAGAACAATTTGCCAGTATAGATGCTAAATTAGCTCATCCTAAGATCATCTCGCCAAATTTTAAAAATAGCTTTGGTCAATTAGATATCGCCAACTACGATATCTACCTAAAACTACTTAGAGAAACAAAAATCGAATTTGATTTACTTTATGATCCAATAGCTTGGCGTACTTTATTAGCAAAATATCATCAACTACCAAAACCAATTATATACATCCATTGTGACGGGATTAGTGGTAATCAAACGATGTTAGCAAGGTACAGAAGATTTATCAATTAGACATATTGTGCAACTAAAATTTTTTGTATTTGCCTTCTAAGTTCAAAAATATTCGTTTTAATATATTTACATAAATTATAAGTAGTATCTAATTTTTGATTAACTAAATTAATAAACTAAGATTTATAGCCTGAGACATCTCTATAGCTGTTAAAACTAAAGAGTCTTCTAAGTTTAATGGCTCTTTTAAGATTTTAACAATCTATCTTGCATAAGCTTTGATATATTGTTCTTTTGTTTGAAAGTTATGATTATGATTTATATACTCATACATCTGATATGACAAAAACATTCTCATTTTATCTTCAAGAAAAACATATACCAACTCATGTTCGATGTTATTGGTTAATTTCTCATCTTTACTAAAAGATAATCTATGCCATTGTTGTAGTTAAGTATCTAACCTTTTTAGCTGAGTTTTTATTATGCATACATTTTGATTGAATCTATTTTTAGTTTGTAATACTTGTTTTCTTAGTTTTTTACTTAGTTTTCTAGTGTGTAGCTGTGTAAAAGATATCTCAAGTTTTTTGATATTTACTAGATTATCATTAGATACATTTATCACCTCTTTTAAATTCAATCTCGGTGCTATAACAGTAGTAACAGTTTAAAAACATTACTTATAAGTCCTAAGACATGGTTATATTTTTCAATTACTTTAATTCTCAAAATTTCTATAGAGTTAAATAAATAATCTTTTTTTACATCAGTAAACTTTGATACTACTCTAACAATAATATATTTTTCTCCCAGAAAGTAATTCAATAAAAAGATTAATAAGATTAATAGTATTGTTAGAATAATCTAAGTCAAAAAAGATTATATTGACCACCACTATTGTAAATCTTTGTTTTAAAACCAACCTTTTTATCTATACTATACTTTAGTCTAGCATACTCATCTACTAATGCTTTCAAAAACTTATCTTTTAGCTCTATAGGCATATTTTGGTGATTGGTTATTTGTTTATAAAATTTTTTAAGGTTTTGTTTGTTTGACTATGTATCTATAGGGAAACCATTTTCATGATGCAGGTATACTATTTCGGCAAACTCTGCCATCTTCTTGCTAAAATGTAATTTAAAAACATAAAAGATTTCTTTACTTGTCGGATGTGACTTAGACAAAATCTCATAAGCTATTTTATTATTTCGTGCTTGATCACTATGATTTGTGACATTGAGCTTTTTTTGCCAAGTATAAATTCTGATAAGATCTTAATTACTGACAAAAATCGTTCTTACATTTCTTCTTGCTTACGATACTTAATTGATCAAATTAACTTGTTTTAAATCTTTATCTAAACCATATTAGTTCACTGCAAATACTCTTATCTGCCCATGCCTTATAGCTCTTATGAATAGCTCTACTTTTACCATATATTCTGGATTATTAACCATTGGATATCAGTTTTAAGTACGTAATATACAGCTTTAATAAATTTCCTAAACTTTTGTAAGTCTTTTGTATAAAGCTTTTTGAACTTGTAAAAAAGACAATATAGTTGACCAATTAGATTCATGAATATAATATTTTATTTGCCATTGATGCAGTTATTTAGCTTCGGAAGCTATATTTAATTACATCAGCCATTAATTTACAAACTTTTGTTCTAGAACCTAATTAAATATTAAAATAAGTATTCATATATATACTTACTACCCCAATTGCATTCACTTTTACCTTTCTCAGTAAAACCATAATTTGTTAGAACTTTCATAGAAGCTGGATTTGTTGCAGTTGCATAGATCCCAATATATTGTGAACCATCAAATACTTCTTCAAACACTTCTCCCTGGTCATTTTCCCAAGAATATTTAGCTTTAGTTTCTAAAATAAATGGAATATAATTTTTTAACCCCCATTGTAATATACGTGATGCATTTTTATTCCCCCAAATTGGGTGATTGAATTTTTAACTTCTTTTTGATTATGTGGTTCAAGAGTTTTATTTTTGAAATCAATATCTAAATATTGGTTATTTTCTGTATCGAAAGCTGGGTGTGTAATCATAGCACATTCTAAAAACTTAGGTTTAGAAGAGCCGCCTAATATAACAACACCTACTCTAATCCATTTACCTTCTATTAATTGTTCTATCATATGTAAATATCTTGGATCACCATTTTTAAACCTTGCGAGACTTCTGTCAAATTGCGCTTTAACCTGCTCAGCACTCCTTGTTTTACCATCTCTAAAATATTTACAAACAGATTCCGATGCATGTAAATCGTACCAGAAATCTCGATCTTCTTCTTTTATTGGCCTTGTTTTCAAATTTTCTGATATATACTCTAATCCAATATCTTTTTCTGAGTACATAGATACTGCAATGCAAAAGCTTAAAAAGTATATAAAAACCCAATAAATAATTTACGCATAAAATAACTCCATACTGCAAATGTTTTTAAATTGTTGTTAAGCCAAATACTTACTTACAATTAAATATTGTATAGCAATATTTTATATTTTTTTAATCAATAAGTCAAATATTTATTTACTTAAGATTTATACTAACTATTCTATTATTATTAAAAATTAAATAATAAATAATTTTAGATGAGTGCTGTCTTATAATATGGCGGTTTTTATACTAATCTTCAGCTTAATTTTTGCTATAAAGATTTGTCCTTTCAAAAATAGATGCTTGGTATTTCTACCTGCTGGCAACTATAATCGATTCGTTTCAGTTTATTGATTCTTCATAATATTAGTAGTAGGTATTTTGATAATTTAGCAGTGTATAGCCATGACCTAATACTACCATTAGTTGCAATACTTGTTTATAATAGATTTAGTATCCAACCAAAGAAAATAACTAAAGATAAGCTATTAACTGTAAATTTTTAATTTTATTACTATACTAATGATACTAATTTAAATTATCTGACTTTGCCTATATCTCCTTTTGCAGATACTGATTGGTCATATCAGTTATCTTTGGAATAGTTGTATATGTAGACAGTAGTTTATTAGTTTTTGGCTATATTTTTGGATTATTAATTAACTATATATCATTACAATGCATCAATTATGAGTTTAATTGTGATATTTCAATATAATATATAATCATTATATAGATTTACAAGTTATCTAAGTTATCTTATTTAGATTTTTATCATTTATTATTTTCTTTGTTGGTTATAACTAAGAATAGAAAACTAATTTCAAATTAAAGTTCTTAAGTTTTTAAGTACTTTTACCTTCTATTAGTCTATAATTAAATATGTGATTTTATAAAAATAGGTAATACTGAATGATTAAAAATTTAAGAAATATTGCAATTATTGCACATGTTGACCATGGTAAAACAACCCTAGTTGATAAATTATTACAACAATCTGGAACACTTAAAACACGTGGGCCGGAAGTTGAAAGAGTTATGGACTCAAATGATATTGAAAAAGAAAGGTGAATCACAATCTTAGCTAAAAACACTGCTCTTAAGTGGAATGATTATAGAATAAACATCGTAGATACCCCAGGCCATGCTGACTTTAGTGGTGAAGTTGAGCGTGTACTTTCAATGGTAGACTCTGTATTACTATTAGTTGATGCCGTTGATGGACCTATGCCTCAAACTAGATTTGTAACTGAAAAAGCTTTTGCAAAAGGTCTAAAGCCTATAGTTGTAATTAATAAAATTGATAGAGATGGTGCACGCCCTGATTGGGTTGTTGATCAAGTTTTTGATTTATTTGATAGATTAGGTGCAACTGATGAGCAATTAGATTTCCCTGTTATATATACTTCTGCAATTAATAGTTGGGCAACTAATGATATTAATCAAAAAAAAGATGATATGACTGACCTTTTCAAAGCTATAGTTGAAAATATTGAGTATCCTAATGTTGATTGAGCATGGTCCATTCCAAATGCAAATATCTTCACTAGATTATTCAAACTTCACTGGAACTATCGGTATTGGCCGTATCCAGAGAGGTAGAATCAAGACAAATACTCCTGTAACAATTGTAAATGCTGCAGGTGAGAAAAGAAGTGGACGTGTGCTACAAATACTAGGTTACCTTGGACTTGAGCGTAAAGAAGTACCAGAAGCTAGTGCTGGTGATATAGTTTGCGTAACAGGTATGGAAGGTCTAAAAATTTCTGATACATTATGTAATCCAGAGCATGTTGAAGCCCTGCCTGCACTTTCTGTAGATGAGCCAACTATCAGTATGACATTCCAAGTTAATAACTCGCCTTTTGCTGGTAAAGAAGGTAAGTTTGTAACATCACGACAAATCAAAGAAAGACTCGAAAAAGAACTTATTCACAATATTGCTCTAAGAGTTGAGCAGCTAGATGATCCTGATAAATTCAAAGTTTCTGGTCGTGGTGAATTACATTTATCAATCTTACTTGAGAATATGCGTCGTGAAGGCTTTGAAATTGCAGTATCGCGCCCACAAGTAATTTTCAAAGATATCAATGGTGAAAAGCATGAGCCATATGAACAAGCTATTATAGATATTGATGAAGAGCATCAAGGTACTGTAATGGGAAAAATGGGCTTACGCCAAAGCGAGCTTAAAAATATGGAGCCAGATGGTAAAGGTCGTGTCAAACTTGAATTTATAATTCCTTCACGTGGTTTGATAGGTTTCTATACAGAATTCCTAACTATTACATCAGGTTCAGGTATTTTAAATAAAGTATTTGACCACTATGGCCCGATGAAAAAACAAACTCTTGAAGCTCGTCAAAATGGTACTTTAGTTTCGATGGTATCTGGTAAGGCTTTAGCTTTTGCTCTATTTAACCTACAAGAGCGTGGCAGAATGTTTATCGGCCATGGTACTGATGTTTATGAAGGTATGATTATCGGGATTCATAACAGAGACAATGATCTTATCGTAAACCCTTGTAAAGGTAAGCAACTTACTAACATCCGTGCTTCTGGTAAAGATGAAGCTGTAACTCTAGTACCACCAATTAAGCTTACTCTTGAGTATGCTTTAGAATTTATCGTAGATGACGAACTTGTTGAAATTACACCAAAATCCATTAGATTAAGAAAAAAACACCTAAAAGAATCAGACCGTAAAAAAGCTTCTCGTGGTACTCTTTAACCATCATTAATTTGAGATTATTTTTATATTTACCACAAAATTAACCTTCAGCTATCTAAAAAACTAAAGACTCCTAATAATTAAAAGATTAGAAAATAAAATAGCTTTAGTTACAGGCGCTGTTAGAGGAATAGGTAGAGCAACAGCAGAATTTTATTTGCTAATGAGAATGCTATAGTTATTTTTTCTGATATCAACGATAGTTTAAGTAGTAGTTTTGTCAAAAGTATTGTATACAAAAGTATTGAATACAAGCATTTAGATGTCAGTAATGAGGATAATTGGATAGAATTTTATAAATATATTAAAGCTAAATTTGGTAAATTAAATATCTTAGTTTAATACAGGAATTACAGGTTTTATAGAAAGTGCTGGTCCACATAATCCTAAAGACTTAGATGTGACTTCTTAGCAGAAAGTACATTCTGTGAATTATAATGGAGTAGTCTTAGGATGTAAATATGCTATTAAACTTATAAAAGAAAAAGGTGTAAGTATAGTTAATATTTCTTCACGATCTGGACTTGTAGGAATATCTCAAGCTGTAGCATATGCTTTAAGTAAAGCTTCTGTAAGAAACCATACAAAATCGGTTGCTTTATTATTACACTAATATGAGATATAGTATTCGCCGTAATTCAATTCATCCTGGAGCTATCTTGACACGAATGTGAGATGAAATACTATCTAAAGACGAAAATCACAAACAAGCAGCAATAAGAGCAATTATTAATTATATTCCTCTAAAAGTCATGGGATAAGCTCAAGATGTAGCTTATGCAGCATTATATTTGGCAGCAGATGAATCAAAATATGTTACAAGTTGAGTTAAATGTCGATGGGGAAATTCTTGCTGATAGCTCAGCAGCTCCAAAAAAAGTGTAATAACTACTTATAAATAGTATACTATATTTAAATATGTAAACATTAAAATTCAAATTTTAATATATAATAATGAATAATGTAAAAAGTTGATTTTAGTGCTGTTGCAACACTATATCAAAAAGCTAGACCTAGTATTCCTGTTGAGATTATAAGATTTCTAAAAGAAAAAATGACCTCCAATGGAAAAGCTTGGAATTGTGGTACTGTAATGGTCAAACAGCAATCAAATTAGCTGAATTTATCAATGAGATTCATGCTACTGATATTAGCAATGCACAACTAGCTAAAGCTTTAAAACGTAATAGTATAAAATACTTTAAAATAGATGAGACTAATAGTATGTTTGCGGATCAAAGTGTAGATCTAATAACAGTTTCCACAAGCTGCTCACTGGTTTGATATGACTAAATTTAAAAAAGAATGCTTACGCATAATTAAACCTAATGGAATTGTAGCTATTTGGGCATACCACCATAACATTACTATCAACGCAAAGGTTGAAGTTATTTACCAAGAGTTTTATAGAATTATTCGTCCGTACTTCCCACAAGAACATAGTGATAACTTTTACAAAGATATCAATATTAATCTACCCAAGTTAGATGCTCCAGATTTTAAACAAACTAAACAAATGAATTTCGATAGTTTTATCGAATATCTCAAATCTTTTTCTGCTTATGCTAAATACCTCAAAAGTCACAGAAAATGCTCTATAATTGAACTAGGATTTTATGATAAGTTTAAAGAATCAGGGGAAATAGTACAAAATTATATACTGTTATTTGGCCAATTATATTTAAATGTCATATCAAAAATTAAAAGACAGACAATATAAAGTAATACCCAACAGCTAAAGCCCCACTCTACGTGAATCTGCTACACCATAGACATATTGCCCATCAGAGATTACTGATTCAGCTATTCCCATCGCAGCATAAGGTACAGCATTATTACCCATTTCTTTAAGTAGATTTATTGTATCTACAGATATACCCTGCTCTACACCTAACTCATCTGGCCATAATTGACTATAAACATGAGAGTTATTAACACAGCTGCTTGAAGATTCATATTAAAATCAATGATATTTAAAATCACTTGCAAAGTTGTTATAATAATATGGTTGCTACCAGGATGAACCTGTAGCTAAGAAAGGATTACCATCTTTATCTAAATACTATCGTTGGAGTCATTGAACTTAGCAGTCTTTTGTTTGGTGTAACTGTATTTGCTTCACCTTGAACTAAACCAAAGACATTTGCCATGCCAACTTTAGCAGCGAAATCATCCATTTCATTATTTAACAAAATTCCACTACCTGGTAGTAATTTAGCGTATAAGTGTTTGAAACCATATTGTCATCTTTATCGACAAATTTACCATATTTTTGTTGCGCATCAATTAAGCCTGCAACCGTACCGAGACACCTGAAGCATTGTATGAACTAGAGACTTTACTATAGTCAACATCACCTTTACCATTTAGGAACATATCACTAAAAGATTTTGCTGGAGTTTTTTCTCGATAATTAATCGCAACAACTTTATGCTATTTTTTAGGTAAATTAACATAAATTCACCACCAAGATTACCTGCTCTTGGTAAGAGTGACAGCTAATAGCTAAAGCAAGATCAACAGCATTACTACCTTGTTTAAGAATTTCAAGACCTACTTTACTTGCTAGAGCTTCTTGAGATGCAACTATACCATGCTTTTGCACAACTGGTTGGGCAATCTACATTTCTTCTTGAATGGGGATAAAATCATAACCAGTTAGTAATGGTGCAGCAATTAAAGTTAAACTTGGTAAAAGTATTAACAATGACATTAAATTTACTAAATAGTTTTTCCATTAATAACCTCAGTGTGATTTTTGAACATAATAAGTATTGCTTGATTATTCTGTTGTGTTGAATCTAATGCTGGATCTTTTGCTTAAGGACTTTTGCCATACCGTAATCATAATTTTGTATATAAGCATTACGCAAAGCTGCACATGGATCAATAGAAACTTCTTCTAAATTTTAATATGCTGGTAAATATGAAACCCCTTGGTTTATAAATATAAGCCATAAACACTATAGTTAACCACATACGCAGTAAATGTGCCTACTCCCTGGAGCTAAAAATAAATATGTAAGTGGATTAAACAGCGCATTAACACTATCACTAATCCCTCTATAGTTACAGGACCAAAAATTGGTCAGATTATATACGGCAATACATAGCCCTTTTTATATAATTCCCATTTATGTAATGTCACAGCAAAATCTTGGTAGTACCTCATTGATAGATTAAACCAACTATTTGCAACATTAAAGAAGTCTACAACTCCAAGTGTAGCGTTAGCTAATAAACACATGCTATTATCACCTGCATAACCCCACTCACCTTGGAATAGATCATTTGCCACTCTACTAGGCTCAAACAAATTCTGAAAAATATTAAATATACCTGTCTGAACTGCATCAGGAACAACAAAATTATAGGCTTTTACAACAGGTGTAAAAAAACTATATAACTTGTTATTCCAATAGAAAACTTTTCTATTATATTTCTCATAAGGATCACTGTCATTTATGGGTGTTTCCCATTTAATCCCACAACTAGACCATCCCATTCTAAATAGTTACTAACTTTTACTCTTAACTTCATAGTTTTATGATTTAGCTTAAAAAAATTTAGTATTATAGCCAATAATTGTGATGTATAAATAAGCTTAGTAATAATTTTATAAAAACTTTATACCCTTTTTAAAGCCGCGAATCCAAAAACGCTCTAAAGATAAAGCTTCTAATAATTTATCACAACATGGTGGTGTTTGATTAGTTATTTGTGCAGTTATAATCTTGGCTGCTAACAATGATGAACATAAACCTTTTGAACCAAAACCTGAAGATACATATAGGCCTTGTTGATATTCAATCTTTGGCATTTTTGCTTTTAGATAGCCTTTTAATAATGGCTTATAAAAGTCTTGTTCAAACTTAGTATAATCAACTAGTTTACCAACTAGTGGTAAATGATCTGATGTCACACATCTTGTAGCTACTCTTGAATCAACTATATTTATACTTGCTATACTGCTATTACCTAGCATTTCTTTTATTTGAGTTATATTAAAGTTATTATCCTCTTCTCTGATATCTGTATTAGTATCACTATTATCACGAAAGGTTACACCGATAACTTGTAAATTTTGCTTATAGTTTGGAATTATATAACCCTTATCCATAATAGTTTTTGTGATATCAAAACTTTTTTTGATAACTGTTAGTTGACCTTGTGATGGATATACTGGGATTTTTTGGAGTTGAGTTATTTGCTTAAATAGTTGGTATCCACCTGCAAAAATTACAATATCAAAATCTTGGTTAAAATTATCAAATTCTAATTGCCAATTTCCTTTTTGATTTGTACTAATTACCATTAGCTTGGTCTGTAAATTTAATTTCACATTTGCTAATTTAAGCCATAGTTGACAAATACTTTTAGGTACTAATGCTAAAGCATTTGGATAATAAACAGCACTTTTTGAAGTAGTTGTATTTATAAGTTGAGAAACTTGTGTAGCTGATAGTAATTTAGCCACATTTGAATCTATATTTCTATTTGTGAAAATTTTTTGATATCTGTGTTGCTCTTTTAGATCACTTAAAAGTTGTATTACTCCTTGATTGTAAATTTCTATGTAATTTCTGTACTCATTTATAAAATCTATTAATAAGCTATAACCAAGAGTATAAAATTGATCAGAAAAGTTATTATCAGAAGTTAAATATGGTGCTAATATACCAGCAAAATTACCTGATGCTTCATGAGCTACTTCACAACTCCTATCAAATATAGTTATATCAAAGCTAATTGTTTTACTTAATTCATACGCCAATGAACATTCAGCAAGCCCAGCACCGATAATAGCTATTTTTTTATTTATCATGCTCCAAAAAGTCTAATACCTTCTTTTTTACGCTTTTGTTCAGCTCTTAGCATGCGTGCCTGCTTAGGATCTATAGTTAGATTTCTATAAATTTCTATCCTATCTCTATCTTTTAGCTGATAATCTAAATCTACTAGCTGGCTATATATACCAACTTTTAAATTCTCGATATCCTCTAACTCTGGGTATTTATGTGATATTTTAGATAATTTGAGAGCTTGTCTGACAGTTATAGCTTCGTCAACTTCAACAAAAAAAGACTTTTGCTCATTAGCTAAAGCGTAGATAACTTCTATTTTCACTATTTATAAACCTCTTCTGCACGCTTACAAAAAGCGCCTAACATCTTATCTGCTAAACCACGAAAAACTGGTCCAAGCGCCATTTCGACAAATTTATTTTCAAAGCTGAATTCCATATCTAATGAAACTTTACATGAGTTTTCACCTTGTGGCTCAAACTTCCAATCACCAGTTAAGCTTTTAAATGGTCCGTTCATTAAGTTTAGATGAATATGCTCATTTTTGACCATTGTATTATGAGTCGCAAAATCAAGTCTGACAAATCCAGACTTTATTTTTAATGATGCTACTGCTTCTATTTCAGTCTGCTCAAAGATTTCAATATCATAACACATTGGTAAAAATTTAGGGTAGCTTCTAATATCATTTACAAGCTCATACATTTGTGCAGCACTATAATTTACAACTGCAGATTTATTAACCTTATTCATTTATTTAATCTTTTGTGATTTGCTGATAATATATAATCCTTACATTGTATATTTTTTTACAAAAAATAATAAAGTTATGAGTAAACATAAAGCTTCTCCAACGACTATTGCTAAAAATAAAAAAGCCTGGCATGATTATACTATTTTAGAGAAATTTGAAGCTGGAATAGTTCTACAAGGCTGGGAAGTAAAAAGTATTCGCGCTGGTAAAGTACAAATGGTTGATAGTCATGTGCATATTAAGCATGGTGAAGCGTGGCTTCTTAATTGTATAATTACGCCATTACTATCCGTCTCAACGCATGTGGTCGCAGATGCTGCAACAACGCGTAAGCTACTTCTTAATCGCTGTGAGATTGATAAAATCATGGGTAGAATTGAGCAAAAAGGTTTTACATGTGTACCTCTTGCTATGTATTGGAAAGGTCCGCGAGTAAAAGTAGAAATAGCATTAGTTCAAGGTAAAAAAGTTAATGATAAGCGCCAAGTACAAAAAGACAAAGATTGGGCACGTGAAAAAGACAGGTTATTTAAAAAGGCTTATAAATAAATGACGAAGACTGAGAAAAAACTGCGCCATTATATCACCAAAGCTATTGCAGACTACAAGCTTCTTGATAAAGGTGATAAAGTTATGCTTTGCCTATTTGGTAGTAAAGATTCTTTTGGACTTCTAAAAGTCTTACATAGTTTTATTGAAGATAAAACTTACGATATTGATCTTCATGTATATACTCTAGATCAGTCTCAACCAGGTTGGGATGGTAGCCAACTTAGAAAATACCTTGATAATTTAGGTGTATCTTATGAAATCGAGACAAAAAACACTTATGGAGTGGTTATTGATAAAGTTCCAGAGGGTAAAACCTATTGTTCACTATGTTCTAGACTTCATCGTGGTAATATCTACAGATATGCAAAAGAGCATAAAATGGATAAAATAATTCTTGGGCACCATCGTGATGATTTAATTCAATCATTACTAATATCAATACTCTACCAAGGTCAGATTAAATCTATGCCACCTAAATTTATTACTCAAGATAGTGAAAATACTGTCATTCGCCCAATGGTTTTAGTACAAGAACGCGACCTAATAGAATTTGCTAAAGAAGAGAATTTCCCAATAATTCCATGTAACCTATGTGGTTCGCAAGAAAATCTCAAAAGAAAGAAAGTCAAAAAACTTATTCAAGATTTGGTACATGAGAATCCAAAAGTACCAAGTAATATTCTAAACTCTCTTTCAAATGTATTACCTAGTCATTTGATGGATAAGAGTTTGTTTGATATAGATGCTAATAAATAGCTACTCTTCCAACTCAATCACTCTAGTTTCAGGCATTCTTGTAATAATCACTACAATCATTATTGAAGCTATAATAGTATACAATGCTGGTGCCATATGACCAAAATATACAATCAAAATACTTAAAACTAATGGTACAGTTCCGCCTAATAGTGTATTACTAACATTATAACCAGTTGCAACACCACTAAATCTAAGATGTGTCGGAAATAGCTCATTAATAGTAACTACAAATGTTGCTGTTGCCGATGATATAAGCAGCATTAATAATGACATTACCATACCAATCACAAAACACAATCTCCACCCATAACTATGCATTTGAGATTCTGATAAAAAGCTTGAAAATATAAATACTACCACTATACCTAAAAATACTCCAAAGCCAGAGCATGATTAATAATAAATAAGTAATGATTAAGTTAATCTTTTTTAAATTCATCAATAAATTTTTGTGCTGCAGCAATTCTCTCTTTGCATAGCTGATAGCTTTTTGAAGCTTGCTCAAGCATAGGTGCTAACTCATCTAGTAATGCTGGATTATCTTGCTGCTCTTGTAGTTTCTCATTTATATCTGCTAATATATCATAGTTTTTTGCGAATTTTTTACTTTGTGTTGCCATTATTTTTCACCTCTACTTGTACTTGACCATCTGTATAGACTATTTCTAAATTCAGGTATTTTTGTGCTTGCTTTTGGCTAATAACATACTTACCATCTTGTGTTTTAGTTATACTAAATCCTCTTCTCAAAGTAGGCTCAATAGATACCGATAATATCTGCTTATATAAGTAAGCACTTGCTTGATTGTAATATTTTATAACATTTTTAGCGATACTTATTGAGTAATTATATGACTCCTCAAGATTGTTATGAGATTTTTTTATAAGGTTTTGCGAATTAGAAATTACATTATCATATTGCATATCTATAGATTTGCCATATAATTTTACCAATCCTCTGGTTATAGATATAGCTGATTTGTAATTATTCTCAATATTTTGGTTAGCTTGATATAAATAATATTCAATTTTAGTTTTAAAATTATGATATAAACTATCTAATTGGAGTTTATTTTGTCTTACTAAACTACTCGTAATCTTGAGTATAGCTGCATAATTATACTTGGCATTTTTAGCATTAGTTATAATTGTATTTGTGATGAAATTTATGACTTTAGATGGTGTATCAAACCTTTTAGTACATATCTCATCTAAAACTGTAGAATCGCGCTCATGCCCTATGCCAACCATCACTGGTATTTTACTGTTACAAATACTTTCAGCAGGTACGATATTGTTAAACCAATCAAGATCAGCTTGAGAACCTCCACCACGGATAAGTACAATCGCATCATAACTATCAGCCTGATGCTGTATTTTAGCAAAAGCTTCAGAGACATTTTTTGCACATTCTACACCTTGCATTTTTGCCTCATAAATATCAAACTTGCATAGTCCTAAATATTGAAGTTTATCAGCTTCTTCAAAAAAATCGCCCTTTCCTGCTGCTGTTATACTTGTAATCACAGCAATACTTGTAAAATCATAAGGGATAGCTAGAGACTTATTTTTTTCTAGTATGCTTTTTTTAGCTAATTTCTCAATAATTTCTATTTTGCGAGCTTGTCTATCACCAAGTGTAAAAGCTGGATCAATATCGACAATATTTAGACTCAATCCAAAACTGATATGGTAGCTTACTATAACTTTCATTAAGACTTTCATATCAGAACTAAGTTTTTCTCCAGTTGCTAAGCCAAACTTGTTATGAATGTAATCAGCTTTATTTGCCCAACAATTACACCTAATTTTAGCAATAGGATATTTACTTATACCATCATGCTCAATAAGTTCACCATAATAGTGTTTTCCAGACTTACGCCATTCAGACAATTCCGCAACTATCCAGAAACCTTCATAGCCAAAGCTCATTTCTATAGTACTTTTTATAAGTTCAAGAAATTCACTTAATTTTAGTGATTGTTGCATCGTAGTGTCTACTAAATATATTATCTAGTAATTTTCACATTCAATCAGTTAATATACAAGATTTATTAGCTAATATGCTCACTGGGGTTAAGTATTATGTTAGCCTTATCTCATCTTTTGAATAAGAAAGCTAAAATACTTGGATTTAAGTTAACATCAGTACCATCACATTATTTTGCTTATTCACAATCACACATAAGTAATATTGTAAATAACAAAAGTCGCCTACGCCCTATCAAATCACCAACGATACCAAGAATAGTTCCTGCAAAAGGTCTTACCAGATCCGCGATTGAAAATATTAAAACAGTCAAAAATGCCTTATAGTTGGATTATCTATTTCTGCAAAAAATGTTGCTGAAATTTCTTTTGAAAAATCATGTATAAAACAAAATCATAAAACTCAAAGATTGTACCAACCCCAGTAAGTAATATAACATTTTTATTATCTCTATCGTACATCTCTATCACTAATGTTGTTAATTGACATTTAGCAAATCATATATGGTTTTATTTTTGTTTAGAAGAAATGTTTACAAAAGAGTTTTTTTAATATCTATCTAAGCTGACTATCTCAAGATGTTGCATCTGTGTTTGAAGAAACATCTCACCAACTGATCTAAAATTCAAAGGAATATCAGTTACGTAAAATCTATATTGCGGATTACAGTTAGCTTTATTTAAAAGCTTATTCTCAAAGAGTAACAAATAAAGCATTTTACTAGCTTGCAATGATGGATCTATAAGTTTCACACCTAAAATTTTTGCAATACTCTCTTTGATAATTGGATAATGCGTACAACCTAAAATTAAAGCTTGTATATTCTTATCATAAAAATAACTAAGATACTCTTTAGCTACTAGTTCTACTATCTGACCACTAAAAAAGCCTTCTTCTATCATTGAGACAAATAAACCACAAGGATTACTATAGACTTCAATATTAGGATTCTTCTTGTGTATCTGTAAAGCATAGGCATTACTATTGATAGTTGCTGGTGTGGCAATTACACCAATTGTATTTAGATTATCTACCAAGCTTACCCCAGCAGTTATTACATCTATTATGGGTATAGTTTTAGTAATCTCTTGGACAATATCTTTAGCAATAGCTGAAATAGTATTGCAAGCAATAATTATTGCTTTGACTTCTTGCTCAATCAAAAATTTTGCTGTTTGTGCTGCAAACTTTTGAATTGTAGCTCGCGATTTTGTTCCATAAGGTATCCTAGCTATATCACCAAAATAGATAATATTCTCATTTGGTAATATGTTCATAAGGTTTTTAACGACAGTCAAACCACCAATACCTGAATCAAAAACGCCTATAGGTCTATTATTAAGCATTATTTTTTCTCAAGTTTTCTAATAATTTTTCGGCGTGAACGAGTAGACATCTTCTCAAGATATTCTTCTTTTGCCTTAATAAAAGGTATTAAATTCTCTAAAGAAAGAACTGCTTGGTTAGCATCATCAGCAATGAAATTTTCACTTAATTGTGCATCTGCATTTGCAAAAATAACTATCGTAACTACAGGTACACCTTTGATATAAATCTTTTGATTGTAAAGGAATGTCTGTAAAACTTTTTTCTGTGCAAAAGTCTGTCTGATAGGATTTTTAATTGTCTTAGCATAAACCTTATTATTCTGTGAGGTCTTAGATACGTTCCATCGCTCAGCCATATTTTCAACTTCAATATAACCACGGTTATTTTTAACTTCGATAATATATATACCTTTGCGTGATATTGCGATAAAATCAATCTCTCTATTACCTACTGTTGATTTTTCATCAGGTAAAACAACTCTATTGAATAATACAAAGTTGTTATCAAGCTTTTTTAACTCATCAAGTACAGTAGTCTCACCCTCTGCACCAGAAATAATTATATCTACAAGATTGTCATCTTTTGTTATTAAGAAAAAAAATACAAATAATACAAATGCTAGAGTAATACCAATCTCTAGCGACTGAGTCACAAATTCAACATTCCCTAAATATAAATCAACTCCTACTATCAAACCACAGAGTATGATAGAGGCATACAAGCTTTTTCTCGCTCTAATCAGGTAGTTTCGCAACCGTGCCCAAGTAAAGCGCAAAAAAAGTCTATCCTTTTTTAGTCTACTTTCTATTGCCATGATTAATAATACTTCTTTTTAAAAAATCTAACAAAAATCACAAGTTAATAAACTTCTGCTTTATTTCAGCTATCTTGTCTCTAATAGTTGTAGCTTTTTCAAATTCAAGCTCTTTTGCATAAGCTCGCATACGCTTTTCAAGAGTTTTGATAACCTTTGAAGCCTCAGTCATACCTAGTATAGCCGAAACATCTACATCATCAACCTTTAAGCGCAAATTATTTTTATAAGCACGTTTTTGCATCTCTGGAGAACTATCAAGCATATCATCAATATTCTTAATAATAGTTTTTGGAGTTATATTGTGCTTTTGGTTATATTCATCTTGGAGTTTACGCCGGCGTAATGTCTCATCCATGGCTTTTTGCATTGACTTTGTAACAATATCTGCATATAGGATAGCTCTACCATTTTGGTTTCTTGCCACACGACCAACAGTTTGAATAAGAGATTTTTCCGAACGTAAAAAACCTTCTTTATCAGCATCAAATATTAGTAGTAGACCCACTTCTGGCATATCAAGACCTTCTCGAAGAAGGTTAATCCCCACTAGTACATCAAACACCCCATGACGAAGATCATGAATTATCTGTACCCTTTCAACAGTATCGATATCTGAGTGTAAATATCTGACATTAACTCCATGTTCAGATAAATATTCAGCGAGATTTTCTGCCATTTTCTTAGTAAGTGTAGTTATTAGCACTCGCTCATCTTTAGCAATAGCATTATTAATCTCAGACAAAGCATCTTCAACTTGTATCGCGACCTGACGGACAAAAACTTCTGGATCTAATAATCCCGTTGGACGAATTACTTGCTCAACTGTATTTTGAGATTTTTCTAATTCATAAGTTGCTGGCGTTGCTGATACATAAATTGTCTGTGGGAGTAGTTTCTCAAACTCATTAAATTTCAGTGGGCGGTTATCCAATGCTGATGGAAGCCTAAAGCCATAATTTACAAGGTTAGCCTTACGTGAGAGATCACCTTTATACATTCCTCTAAACTGTGGTAATGTCACATGTGACTCGTCAACTATCACTAAAGCATTCTCTGGAAGATAATCAATCAAAGTAGGTGGTGGATCACCTGTAGCTCTTCCAGAAAGCAATCTTGAGTAATTCTCTATCCCAGTACAGTATCCAAGTTCTTGAATCATCTCAATATCATATTTTGTGCGTTGTTCAATCCTTTGCGCTTCAAGAAGTTTCTCCTCTTGTTCAAAATATTTAACTCTTTCTTTGAGCTCTTTTTTGATTTCCTCTATTACTATTTCTTTACGTTCTTTTGATGCAACATAGTGAGTACCTGGGAAAATTGTAGCCCGATGCAGTGATTTGATTTTCTTTAATGTTAGTGAATCAATTATGCTTATTGCCTCTATCTCATCATCAAAAAACTCTACACGAATAGCATCTTTCTCAGAGTCTGATGGGAAAATATCTAAAACTTCTCCGCGCACACGAAAGCTTCCACGACTAAAATCTATATCATTACGCGAATATTGCATCTCAACAAGTTTAGCTTGAGCTTTCTTGAGTCCTAAATCTTCACCAACCTTAATATGTAACAACATTTGCATATATTGCTCTGGATCACCTAGACTATATATTGCTGAGACAGTAGCAACTATTATCACATCATTACGCTCAAGTATTGCCTTAGTTGCTGATAAACGCATTTGTTCAATATGCTCATTTACAGATGAGTCTTTTTCTATGTAAGTATCTGATGCGGCTACATAAGCTTCTGGTTGATAGTAATCATAATATGAAACGAAATATTCAACGGCATTATCTGGAAAATATTGCTTAAACTCAGAATATAACTGTGCTGCTAAGGTTTTATTATGTGCAAGTATCAAACATGGTTTTTGTGTTTGTTGGATGACATTTGCCATAGTATAAGTTTTACCAGAGCCGGTTACACCAAGTAAAACTTGATGCTGTAAGCCATTATTTATACCCTCAACAAGACTTTGTATTGCCTGTGGCTGATCACCTGCTGGAGCATATTTTGTTACTAGTTTAAATTTGTTCATCTTAAAAAAGATACTCCTCTAACTCATGTAGCAATGCTTGTTGCTCTTCAGTCAAATCATGATTTGCTCTTAGCTCTTGGATTTCTTGGTAAATTTCTTCTAGAGTTTTACGGGTTTTACCTTTATGATCAATCAAAAGCTCATCTGCATTGAGGCTGACAATTTTGCTAAGATAGTCTTGAAACTCCATTTGTGCTTTTGCTGGTAATTTTGAGAAGTCTAATCTACCAATTATACGCACAGCTCTGTCATAATAAGATTTTGGTAATTGATTAAGCATTTGTGCTTTTTGCGTGATAGGTAAGCTATGAAATTTATCACAACCTCTCTCGTCAGCCATATTCATAAAACCACTTTGATAAATACTTACATCAATATCAATGTTTTCAATTTCTGGATATTGATACTCTAATACATACTCGACAAAATTAGCAAAAATCTCTGGATTACCTTGGATAAATTCTTTATTTGCTTTTATCAAATCTAGCCTATCCTGTGGCAACTTACCTACAAAACGAGTTTTAGCTGGTAAAATGAGAGGGATATCGCCCCACTTTTTGTTTAAAGTTAGGCGCCAGTGCTCTGCTTCTAAACTACCAAATTTTTGTATAAATTCACTAAAAAGATAGTTATCTAAACACAAAAATATTTCTTGGTTTTTATAGTGTCGATGTTGCCCTAAGTCTAATATTGCCGAGATAAAATTATTCTTCGAGCCAAATATACCGCTGATTGCAATAGCTTGTTTATATTTATGATCACTAACATCTAGACCAATATCAAGTTGTGCTAAGGTATTTTCATCATTTTGCTTATTAAATTTTGCTAGTAAAAATTGCCAAATCTTTGGATTTGCAACTCTTAGCTTTTTAGCTAACTCTACAGTGACAATCACATCTGTAATAGCATTATGCGCTCTACCACCGCTATAGAGATTATTAATTTCATTTAAATTTTCCAGTTTAAGAGAAGTTTTTTCTTGACCCTCCTCATCAACAATTTTAGGCCAATTTAGTACTTGAGTACAGAATAAGTAATAACAAGTAACTATCGGAAACAAATCAACTCTAAAACAACCATTTTTAAATTGATGATTGTATGGTGGTAACATATTTTTATAAAATGCAAATCTTAAAAACTCATCATCAAAACCAAGAGTGTTATAACCTATACTTATAGTTCCTGGTATATTGATAATTTTATGAATTTTTCGGATTGCTTGATATTCTGATATCCCAGTATTTGCTTGAGCAATAGAAATATGATGAGTGATTGTTGCCATAGGTGATGGTGTTGTATCAGGATTTAGTTTTACAAAAAAATTAAATCTCTCAATCTCATTAAAATCTAAATCAGTTCTAATCGCAGCAAATTGTAAAACCTGATCAAAAGAATTATTTATGCCACTAGTCTCTAAATCATAAAATAAGAAAGTCTGATTACTAAACATCTAAAATACGAATTTTTATTTCATTTAAATTATTAGTTTAGAATTTTAACATACCTTTAAGTTGATTAATAATTTAGAATGGTATAGCTTATTTGTAAAATAATTTAGACTGTTGATTTAATACTAAAAGTTGATTGAAATAGTCGAAATAATTTTTTTCGGATTTTCTAAACATAAGATTTTGACTCTACTCAAGTTTTTATGTATTAGTTAATTCTTCTAAAGAAGAACCCATAGATTTTTTCCAGCTTTGATAATCTTCTTTTATTTTTCAGAAGTAGTATGACTTAGAACCTCGGTTTCAACAACACCTGGGCAGATTGTCATAATTCTTACATTATCATCTGCGACCTCTTCACGTACATTCTCACTTATGGAAGAAACTGCAAATTTTGTTCCAACATACGCAGCATGGTTGGCAAGTGACTTTTTACCAGCGATTGAACTTATATTGATAATTGTCCCAGTTTTTCTAGATCTCATATCAGTTAGTACTGCTTGTATGCCATTAAGCAATGGCTAATACATTTACATCATACTTTTTTCCACTCAGTTGGATCTTAAGTATCAATTTTAACAAGTAGGATTAGCCCTTACTTACTAGACAATCTACAGATCCATATTGCGCCTCTGCTTCTTTTATTGCATTTCCTAAAGTTGTGCATCTATCACATCAAACTTACGAATCAGTGTATTTGGTAGATTTAATTCTTCAATTTTTTCTACTCTTTATACCAATTAGCAAAAGTGAATGTCCAGCTTCAGAAAAACGTTTTGCAATAATTACACCAATTCCTGAACTTGCTCCGTAATTACAACTAATGATTTATGCATTTTACTTCTCCTATATTTTTTTATTTTACTGTGTTTTATCATTATAAATTCTATAGGATATTATTAGACTGATAAATACTAATAATAAAACATTGTATATATAATAATGAACAATATCCACTGGCGTGGTATCTACTCATTTATCCATGTAGCAGAACAACAAAGCTTTACTAAGGCTGTAGATAACTAAGCATTGCAAAATCAAATCTTAGTCAAAATATCAAAAATCTTGAAAATCATTTTAAAGTACAGCTACTTTATTAGAAGCAACAGGCATGTCGTCAGGCTAACAGAAATAGGACAAGAGTATTATCAAAAATGCAAAAAAGCTCTCAAAGATTTAGTTATTGCTACCGAACTTACTAGCCAAGAAAGTAATCACCTTAATGGAATTATAAAAGTAAATAGCATTGGTGGAATACTTGGTGAAGAAGTAATAGCTCCAATATTGCTGAGCTTTCACAGACAAAACCCTAAAGTTAATATTTATTTAGATTTTTCTAGTCACAGAGTGAATTTTTTGGATAGTGATTACGACTTAGTAATACGCATGGGTAACCTTGCTGATTCTAACCTTATAGTTTCATCTTTACGTACTGTTGCTACCAAATATGCTGCTAGTCGTGATTTTATTCAAAAGCACGGACAAAAACTAATCCCAGGCTCGAAGATCCTACCACTAATTTATGGCAGTGTCAAACAATGCTCATTAGTTTTGACTAAGGATAGATATATTCTTCATATTCATAATAATAGTATTCATGTCACCAGTGGCAGAGTTATGAAACAAGCGTATTAGCAGGGTTAGGAATTGCTCGACTTGTAGATATTTATGTAGAGTCTAATATCAAAAATGGAAATTTAATCGAAGTCTTGCTAGATTATGCTGAAACTACCAAATTATCTATTATTTCACTACTGGTGAAACATCAACTTAAGAAAATAAACTCATTGATAAAATACCTAAAACAACATTTTAACCAATTATATCTAGAAATGCTTTCATACAAAAAATAGTTCAGTTTAAAAATTTACCTACCTAATATATATTGGTAAAGAATCTTATCATAACGAATTGTTATTTTTTTAAAATTTCTTCTAACTTGTTGCTTAGTATGATCAATTAACTCTTTATGATAAATCATCTTTATGTTTTTTTGCCGGATAAATAAGGTTCTATATGTTTTTAGATTGAATTAGCAACTCATCAATCAAGACAATTATATTTTATATTCATAATATTTTTTTATCGTTGGAAACTGACATTTGGCATTTAAAAGTGTTTCATTAAGCTTAATAGTTTGTTCAATCAATGAAATAAGCCTGCGGTTTTTGACAATTTTATCAACATCATCTACGAGTTTTTCTAGCTCGCCATATAAACTATACATTTCCTTATTAAAGAGAATTCTGTATTTCTGCCCTCGAGTTAGAAAAGTAATTAAGACAATACAAATAGTACCGATAGCTATACAAGTAATCCGTACTAAAAAAACTCTTTGTCTCAACCGATAAATAAACCAAAAAACATCACCAAATAAATATGAATTAAGAAAACACTAGCTACATAAATTAACAAATAATGTATAGATATATAATGCTAAAGCCATACCGCACAATATTGCTTGCTACTATAGTGAAGTTATCAGGTGTACTTTTTTGTACTAACATTAATATTACTGAGCCTGTGGATGTTTCTAGGAGCGAAAATATTATAATCGCTTTTACTCGAGTATATACAACACTAGTACTGGTACTAGCTACAACACTTACTACAGCTATAACAACCCAATATATTCTATCACTAAAGTCACTATCACCACTATAACTAAAGATGAGTAACAAATAACTAATCCTAATGTCGAAGCGATCAAAACCCTATAAGCTAGTAGTGTCGTATCAGATAGTTTATCTATAGTTCTATCTTTAAAAAAAGATCATAATATGCCTCTTTAATATTCTTTAAACTAATAAACATATCATCTAGTAGCAATATACAATCGAAAAGCAACTTTCTTTTTTGTTTATCAGACTGATATTTTTGGATATAACCAATTTCTAATTTATACTTCAAATGTTCAATATCATCACTTTTTTCTTAAATAATTCTGCTTTCTTTTGGACATATAACATCAAGAATAATGTTTCTTTAAAGACTCTTTCTAAATCTTGTGAAAGCTCTTTAATTTCATGATTGTCTTCAAAACCCAAAAGTACATAATTTGAGCTTAGTCTTTTATAACTTAAGATAAACTTTGGTGTTAATCTATTAAAGACTATAAAGTTATGAGTTAAATATCTCCAGCTCTCTTGAGTATTCTTGCGTAAAAACATCAAGCCATGATTTTTTAATGAATTTATATTCTGATACTTTAGATTACTCACGCTTACTATATCTGTTTGTGTAAATTTTCCACTCTTTGCTTTATCAAAAGTATTTAGATAATTTCTTATATATAAGCACATAAACTCATGAACTATTTTTTTGATATCTTCGGACTTCATAATCTTATAGTTTCTGATAATCAAAATGTAAAAAGCTAAGCCTATAAGTATTGCAGTAAATGTAAAACTTAGATGATTATATTCTGCTAATGTAAATCTAATAAAACATATACATGTTAACTACTACCATTATCGGAAATATTGTAAAAGCCTCACCAAATCTTCTAATCCAAAACGCAACAAAAACCACAAATACAATAAAGTATAAAATCTTTTTCAAAGATATTATGTACATAGGCTGAAAGATTAATAACAACTATTGCCGAAATTAAATACATCACAAACACTATACGCTTAGCTTGTATACTCCCGAGTAAAATATTCCCACTTAGATTAGCGATAAATAAAATAGACACACTAATCAAATTCTTATTGATATTAAAAAATGAAGTTATCGCTAAAAAATAGAAAAGTATAACTACACATTTTACAGCACCATCCTGAAAAATCAGCATTGGATCTTGATCAATGTATTTTGAATAAACTTCATTTAAACTAAGCACAAAAAAACTAAATTAAGGTATTTAAAGCGTAGCCTAAATCATATTGTAAAACTTAGATAATTAATATCATTTCAGTAGTTATTTTTTAGAATAAAATGTAGTAAAATTTATATGCTAGAAATTACATATTACAGTTATCTTATTATGATTTATGATTTCACTTATGATGTTATAGTTATTGGTGGTGGTCACGCAGGTGTTGAGGCTGCTTCAGCTTCAGCTCGTATCGGCGCGAAGACACTGCTACTAACTCACAATATTGACACTATTGGGCAAATGTCATGTAATCCGGCTATCGGAGGCATAGGCAAAGGTCACCTAGTCAAAGAGATAGACGCTATGGGTGGTATTATGGCAAAAGCTATTGACATGTCTGGTATCCAATTCAGAATACTCAACTCACGTAAAGGCCCTGCTGTACGTGCTACAAGAGCACAAGCAGATAGGGTATTGTACAAAAAAGCTATAAATTCTCTTATCAACAATCAAGAAAATCTTGATATTTTTCAAGATTCTGTTGATGATTTGGTTGTTGAAAACAATACCGTTTGTGGTACTGTTACAAAAACAGGAATTACATTTAGGGCCAAAAAGGTAGTGCTTACTGTTGGTACATTTTTAGGTGGTAAGATACATATTGGTAAAGTCTCTAATCCTGGTGGCAGAGCAGGAGATCAACCATCAAATGCACTAGCTGCACGCCTTAGATCGTTACCATTTAGAGTGGATAGACTTAAAACTGGCACGCCGCCACGTATAGATAGACGCTCAGTAGATTTTAATGTTATGGAAGTACAGCATGGTGATAACCCTACTCCTTATTTCTCATTTTTCTCAAAAGGTAAGATAGAGCATCCTCAACAAATACCTTGTTATATCACTTACACTAATTACGAAACACACAAAATTATTACTGATAACCTTGATAAATCAGCTATGTACAGTGGCTTAATAGAAGGTATTGGTCCACGCTATTGTCCTTCTATCGAGGACAAAATGGTTAGATTTGCTGACAAAGAAAGACATCAAATATTTGTTGAACCAGAGGGTTTAAATAGTATCGAGCTGTATCCAAATGGTTTATCAACCAGCTTACCTTTTGAGGTTCAATGTAACTATATTCAATCAATTAAAAGTTTTGAGAAAGCTTTTATAATACGCCCAGGTTATGCGATTGAATATGATTTCTTTGATCCAAGAGATCTAAAGCCAACATTAGAAACAAAACATATCAAAAATCTCTATTTTGCTGGACAAATTAATGGTACTACTGGCTATGAAGAAGCCGGTGCTCAAGGTTTAGTAGCTGGTATTAATGCCGCTATTAGCTTAGATAGTGACAAATCATGGTACCCAACTCGTGCAAACAGTTATATTGGAGTGTTAATTGATGATCTGATTACTAAAGGTACAAAAGAACCATATAGAATGTTTACCTCTCGTGCAGAATATAGACTGATTCTACGTGAAGATAATGCTGATTTACGTCTTTCTGATAAAGCTTGTGAACTCGGGCTTTTAAATAAAGAAGATCAACAACACTTCATCAATAAGAAAAATGCTATTAATGAAAATATAGCAATGATGAAAAACACTTGGATAGGTCCACAAACACAGAAAGCTCGTGATTTAGAGAAATTCTTAGATAAAAAAATGACACGTGAAAGTACTTTATTTGACTTACTCAAAAGACCAGAAATAGATTACAGCAAATTACAACAAATATCTGAGCTAAATCTAAACTTAAAAGATGAGGCTGTAATAGAACAAATAGAAATCTCAGCAAAATACTCTGGCTACATAGAACGTCAACATAAAGATATTGCAAAATCAGCAACCCTTGAGCAAAAAGTTATCCCTACAGATTTTAATTACACTCAAGTTAAAGGGCTATCTAATGAAGTTCTACAGAAACTGACTGAACAAAAGCCTACGACATTAGGAGAGGCATCACGTATCCCAGGTATAACTCCTGCAGCTATATCATTATTGACTATATATATGAAAAAACTGGTTTTATAAAATAGGAAAAGATATGAAAAGAGATTACTCCAAAATAATTATATTAGCATGCTTAGTTACTATGCTTTTTTCCTGTGCTACCAGACAGAAATAGTATAGATCAACAAAAAAGCATGGATTGGCAAAAATATTGATGCTTATATGCAAGAATTTAGTATGTCACAAAATGTAATCCAAGTATCTATAGACCCAAATATTGAAACATGTGTTTATATTCTCGTAAGGCTGTTAATCCAAACACTTCAGTCTATGCCGGTAACCCCTATGAATAGTCTTATAATAGCAAATAGAAGCCCACGCTTTGGCCAATTTGGTGCACTAATGTATATAATTTTGGTATCGATAGATAAAAATACTAAGATTATTAAAAATATAACTTTCTGCAGTAATTACTGCGTAACTAAACTAAATAGGGAACCACAATGAACATCAAACAAACTTCAACACCTCTAGTTACAGGTCTTATTTCTGCCTCAATTTGTTTTAGCTTTAGCTTCTTTACAAATGTTTTTAAATACAATGGGCTTGAATTCTTTTATGCTTACATAGTTTTTCTTATATTGCTGTGTTATCCAATGAATATAGCTGCAATATATTTTCAAAAAGCTTTCCCTGATTTAAACTCACACAGCAAGCTAGTAAATAAAATTACCGGAAGCTCTAAGTTTAGGCCCATCAGTGTTTTATTAACTGGTTGTATAATAATTTTAGTAGCTTTGATAATGTTTGACATGGCAACTTATGTTTTAGATTTTTTTGACAACATCTCAGCTATTGATCGCTTAAACGATGAGAGTCTCAAATTTAATAACAACCTACCTATATATGTCTCACTACTTGTAGTATTTATTGTAATCCTTTTAATGTTTATTTTAGCTAATAAAAGAAAGCTAAATTTAAATGAAACTCTAAAAACTACAGCCCATATATCTTTGTATTTAGTTACTATTTTAATGCTAATAGTAATATATTCACCGCAAGGAATATTAGGTATTAAAGACTTTCTTTTAGACTTAAATTACCAAAAGATTAGTCAATTGCGTCAAATGTTTGCTTTAGCACTAATATATGCAATCTTAAGTAACTTTATATCAATAGCATTCTATAAAAATATAATAAATATCGGCGATGATAATTATAGTAAGCTTAAAACTAGTGCTTTTAAGAGTATTTTTTATAATATAATTTTCTCATTTATCATTTGCGTTACTATATATGCTATTTTAGGTAATTATAGAAGCTATTTACAATCGACCGAAGGCTTACAAATCACGACTTTTTTCAAAATCGTTAAACTCAATTCGCCGATGTATTATTTACTTCTTGAAGTAATATTTACAACTCTTAATTTAGTTGTTTTTATTGCTGCATTAAAATATATCTTCGAAATTGGTTCTAAACTTTATACAAAGCTCCTAGTTTTACTTATACCATTTGTTATGACTATTACATTTATAGAATCTGGTATAGCTAATATAGACTTCTCTAAAATGTTTGGACTACATTTAGTGATTATTTTTATATTTTTATTTGATGTATTGATAGTTGGTTGGATTTATGATGCTCAAAAACTTAGTTATGAAATACTCAAAAATACAAACACTCGACTTTCACCTCTGTTTAATATTATGCTGAGAATAATGATACCTTTTATCTGCATTATTGTTACAATTGGTTATATATTCTTACCAATACCTATATAATACGGCAATTTATCGCTGCTTTGGCATGTATGATTATCTATATTGTCAAGGTAAGTATTTTTTAGCAATATATTTAACAAGAGAAAGTTTTAAAATGTTTTTTAATAAAAAAAATAACCAAGACAAGTTAAAAAAGCTTGCAGTCATTGAAGCTACTAAAAGTATTACCTCAGAAATCACACTAGGTGTAGGTACTGGAAGTACAGTAGCATTTTTAATAGAAGAGCTTGTAAACTATAGAAATAAAATTAAAACTGTAGTATCAAGTTCAGAAGATTCTACTCGTAAACTTAAAGCACTAGGTTTTGATGTAATTGACCTTAACTACGCTGGGGAAATTGATTTATATATTGATAGTGCTGATGAGTGTAATAATCACAAAGAACTTATCAAAGGTGGTGGTGGTGCTCTAACACGTGAAAAAATTTGTGGCGCTGCAGCTAAGAAGTTTATCTGTATCATTGATGAGTCAAAAAAAGTTAATACTCTAGGTAACTTCCCTCTTCCTATAGAAGTTATACCTATGGCACGAAGCTATGTTGCGCGTCAAATAGTAAAGCTTGGTGGTCAACCAGTATATAGAGAACAAACAATCACAGATAATGGTAATGTTATCTTAGATGTTTACAATCTAAAAATTGATAACCCTCTAAAATTAGAAACTGAACTAAATCAAATTACAGGTGTTGTAACAAATGGTATTTTTGCTCTTAAGCCAGCTGATATAGTAATTATGGCAAAGAAAAATGGTGAGATTGAAAGATTTTAAGTAAAATACTTACTTTCAGTAACCTATAAAACCTTATCTACTTCTTTCTATTACCATACCACATCAACAATACAATATAATAAAATTAAATCCAAAATGAAAAGCTCCAAACCTTATCCATATAGGCCAAGTTGTAGGAATAAAATAACAGAATATCACCATAACCGATGCTAAAAATAGAGTCCTACTAACAATGCTTGATGTATCATCACTATTACCTTTAACATAACTAGGCACAAATAATAAGTAAAAAATAAGCCAAGGTAAAGGCTACTAATAATGTTGTCATATTCTTGTAAAGACACTAATAACAAAAAGCTTAGCAACAACTATATCATTAAGCCCTTCATAGATATTATTCATAACTTCTTGAGATGTTTTAGTATAATGTTTAATTTGATCAAGTTTTACAAGAATATTAGTTGCTCACTCATATTTTGATAGTTAGTTCGTTGAAGTATATGTATCATAGATAAAAAAACTGTAACTAATAAAATAACTAAACATATAAATATAACAAGTATTTTCCAAGTAAAATCAGATGCTAACTTCTCAATATAGTCAAAAAAAGGTTTTAAAATTATTTAAAGAATTAAGATTTAACTTCAGTTATAATAATATTATATCACAATATAAAATAGCTAACTTTAAAAGCTAACATCATTCATTTTGTTAAGTTTTCTAAAGATTATTTTTATAAAAATAGGGACAAAAGCCATTACTCCTAAAAAAGCCAAAGCTAAGATAAACTTAGTATCAATAAAGTTTTCTTTACTTCCTTGAATTACAGCCTCTTTAAAGTGTACTCCAAACCAGACATAAATAAATGTCACAGGTATGATACCAATTAAAGTAGTAAAAAAGAAAATACTATTTTTAACCTTTAAGATACCTGCCAATATATTTGGTACAAAAAAAGGTATTGGCAATAGCCTTGCGACAAAAAGTATAGTTATAGGGTAATTCTCTACTAAAGATTTAAATTTAGAGACAATTTTATATTTTGGATTAGTAGTAGATGTTTCACCCCAATATTTTATAAATAAAAAAGCTAGCATTGCCCCTACAGTAGCTGCAAATAGACAAACTATAAAACCCCAAGCCAATCCAAATAAAAGACCTGCTAGTATCTTCAAAAATGGTTTTATAGGCACAGAAAAAAACACTGTTAAAATATAAATACAAGCATAGCTAAAACAAGCTAAAATAATATCCTCATCAACATAAGCATTCGCCCTAATATACACAAGGTTAAGCTTATCTAGATCAAATATTTATAACCATTGAAGCCTAAAAACAACAAAACTCCAAAACTCAAAAAGAATATTAAAAATAGTTTTTTAATAAGTAAGGGGTTTTGATGTTTCACTTAGATTTTTAAAAAAATTATTTTAGACAATACAATAAATTAAGCTAAAGCAGCTTTTGCTTTTTCTACAACAGCAGTGAAAGCATCTTTGTTATATACTGCTAATTCAGCCAATGCTTTCCTGTCCAGCTCAACACCAGCTTTGTTTAAACCATTGATTAATTGGCTATAGCTGATATTGTGTTGTCTAGCAGCAGCATTAATACGAATGATCCATAAAGATCTAAATGTTCTTTTCTTAATTTTACGGTCTCTATAAGCGTATTGACCTGCTTTAATCACAGCTTGCTTAGCTACTCTATATACTCTAGAACGAGCACCGTAGTAACCTTTAGCTTGATTTAAAACCTTCTTGTGACGTGCGTGTGCTATTACGCCTCTTTTTACTCTTGACATAATTTAATCTCCACTTTAAAAATTGATAAACAAACCTATGCATAAGGCATTTGTTGAACTAAGCTAGCAGTATCAACTTTAGCTACTTGGTTTATACTTCTTAAATGACGCTTTCTCTTAGTTGTCATTTTAGTGTTGATATGAGCACGGTTTGCACAACGGTGTTTGAAACCACCCTTACCAGTCTTTTTAAAGCGCTTAGCAGCACCACTTTTAGTTTTTAACTTTGGCATATTTAAATACTCCGCATTTTGTGATTAGTTGTTATATTTATTTTCTACTTTTTTTTTGGTCCTAAAACCATAATCATTTGACGACCTTCCAGTTTAGGTTGGTGTTCCATCACACCATGTTCAGCAGCATCATTTGCCATACGCTGAAGCATTTCCATACCTAGCTCTTTATGTGACATTTCTCTACCCCTGAATCTCAATGTGACTTTTACTTTATCGCCTTTCTCAAGGAATTTTATCAGGTTGCGTAGTTTTACCTGATAATCCCCTACATCAGTCACAGGTCTAAGCTTTACTTCTTTTACCTGTGTCTGTTTTTGGTTCTTTTTAGCTTGTGCTTTTTTCTTTCCTTGTTCAAATAAGTACTTACCATAGTCCATCAAACGACAAACAGGTGGATTAGCATTTGCTACCATTTCAACCAAATCAACACCAGCCTCTTCAGCCAATGCTAAAGCCTCATTGATAGATACAACACCTATTTGTTTACCATCAACACCCACTAGACGCACCTCTTTTGCTTTAATTTGCTCATTTATAGGTATTTTTTTATCAGTTTTAATAATCTTTTCCCTCCGCAGAAATTATTATTCTTTAGCTTGTATTTGCTTATCTAAAAAAGCACAAAAATCACCTATAGACATCCGTCCTAGACCTTCACCATTATGCTTTCTTATTGTGATAATCTTTTGATCTTGCTCATTTTTACCAAGAATAACAAAGTACGGCACACGCAAAAGAGTATGCTCACGTATTTTAAACCCAATTTTCTCATTTCTCAAGTCTAATTTAGTGCGAACACTACTTTTTTCAAGTGTTGTAAATACTTCTTGGCAATAGTCATCTTGGTTATTACTGATTCCCATCACAGCTACTTGCACCGGTGCTAGCCACAATGGTAAATTTCCAGCATAGTGCTCAATAAGCATACCGATAAATCTCTCCAAAGAACCAACAATTGCTCTGTGCAACATAACTGGTACCTGTTTCTCACCATTTTTATCGATATATATAGCACCTAGTCTTTGTGGCATTGAGAAATCTAGCTGTATAGTACCACACTGCCAGCTTCTTCCAATTGCATCTTTGAGATGGAACTCAATCTTAGGACCATAAAACGCACCCTCACCTGGAAGTAGTTCATAGCTAACATTATTTGTATCAAGAGCATTTTTGAGCATCTGTTCAGATTTATTCCAAGTTTCATCATCTCCTATCCTGTTTTCAGGTCTAAGAGCAATCTTGACAACAAAATCATTAAAACCAAAATCTTTGTATACTTCAAAACACTGCTGTACCATCAAAATAACTTCTTCTTCAACTTGCCCCAGTGTACAGAAAATATGCCCATCATCTTGAGTAAAACTTCTCACTCTTAGTAGCCCATGCAACGATCCAGATGGTTCATTTCTATGTACTATACCGAACTCAGTCATTCTTATAGGTAGATCTCTATAGCTATGCAGCTTTGTGTTATAGACCTGTACACAAGTAGGACAGTTCATCGGTCTAATAGCAAAATCTCTATTCTCAGATTTTGCTGCAAACATATTCTCAGCATACTTAGATGCGTGACCAGACTTTTGCCATAAGCGAAAATCTGCAATAAGTGGGGTTCTAATCTCACTACAACCATATTTATTATTAGAAGCACGCATATAGTCTTCTACTTGGCGCCAGATCCTTACGCCATTATCATGCCAAAATGCTATACCTGGTGAGTCTTCTTGGAAATGAAATAAATCGAGAACTTTACCAATTTTTCTATGATCGCGTTTTTCAGCCTCTTCGAGTATATTTAAATATTGCTCCAAGTCTTCTTTAGTTGCCCAGCATGTACCATAGATTCTAGTCAGCATCTCATTATCAGAGTTGCCTCGCCAGTAAGCACCTGCCAACTTTGTTAGCTTGAATGCTTTTAGTACTGAAGTATTTGGAATATGAGGACCTCTACACAAGTCACTAAAATCACCTTGTGTATATATTTTTACTTGCTCATCAGCGATACTATCAATGATTTCGACCTTATAGTTCTCACCTTGAGCTTTAAAAAATGCAATTGCTTCAGTTTTAGGAACTACTCTATAACTAACTGGCATAGACTTCTTTGCTAGTTCTTTCATTTTCTTTTCGATAACCAGCAATTCTGCTTCACCTATCGGCTCTTTGAAAGAAAAATCGTAATAAAAGCCATTATCAACTACTGGACCTATTGTTACTTCAGTACTTGGATATAATTTTTTGACAGCATGAGCTAAGAGATGGGCACAAGAATGTCTTAGAGTTTCAAGACCTTCTGGATCTTTTACTGTTATCAATCTTAATTCACAATCATTATTAATCTTATCTTTTGCATCTTTGAGCTGATTATCAATATATGCAACTATTATAGTTTTAGCTAAGCTTGGAGATATTGATTTAGCAACATCTAAAGAATTAACACTCTTTTCAAACTCTCTTATCGAACCATCAGGAAATCTAATATTTATCATTTATAGTATACTTAATTTTTATATTTGTTAATGAAATCCACATATAGCATATATTATATTGTATGGCTATAATTATGTAAATTATTTATAAAAAATGTTGAAATATTTACAAGCAAATGAATCTGTGATCAACTTTATATAAAGATCTTATATAAGTTATCAAAAGTAATAAGAAATAATTATATAAGATATGAAAAATTATCAAAATGTCAATATATTTCCCTCAAAAATAATAATATTAATTAAATATTAATCATATGTTTATTATTCTGCTAAAAATCATGTACTTAGCTTAAAAACAACCTTTCAACAACTATTTTAGATATAAAGCAAAGCTATTTTTACCATTTTGGATTCTTAAATAGAATTGGTATGATTAAATCTACAGATAGTTTATTTACTAGCTGTGTTTTTTAAACAATATAGATAAGGAATCTTATCATGAAACTAAATAAAATTACATTACTAACTGGCTTAGCATTTATTAATTAGTTCAGAAGCATATTCGTATGGCTATGCCGAAAACCCTGCTTCTCGTGTATTACTATGTAAAGAAGGTAAAAATAAAAATTGTGGTTCAAGAGCTCAATATGAGCCTCAATCAATAGAGCAAGCCGGTGAGCTATTTAATTTAGGTGTTTTAGATAATAATATCGGAAGCGCAGATGTAGCTGGTTTTGGCCTTTGATGAGCAAAAACAAAGCCGTTGAGCAAAAACTGTTGTTCAACCTGGACAACATTTAAAGATTAAATGGCAATTTATAGCCAATCATAAACTAAGCATTTTAAATTCTATATAACTAAGTCTAACTGGGACTCTGATAAACTACTAAATCAAGATATCTTTGGAGAAAAACCTCTAAATTGTTATGATCCTCAGCCAACTTGGGTAGCACCTAACCAACCACCTAAAGATGGTCTGACATTTACATGTACAATACCAAATAGGTTAGGTTATCAAATCATTATGGCTGAATGGGATGTTGATGACACCAGGATGAGTTTCTATCTTACTAGACTTAGATTTTACAACTAGCAAGCCAGCTTTGACTATAATTCTACCTGATGGTTCTAGCAGTAATAATAATGGTTCACAACCGTCTGGAACACCAACATACGATCCTACTAAATCATATCCAACACCAGAAACTGAAATAATCTTTGAAGGCAAAGTTTATCAAAACAAATGGTATGTAAACCCAGGTCAACAGTTGAGTGTTGAACAATAGGGATCTTAGTCATTTATAAGAGATCACCAACAGCAAAATAATCCTTCTGATAAATTCCCTCTTGAAGCAACAAAATTCACGATAAATTTACTAAAAAAATTAAAGAAGGTGATAAGATCACACTACAAGTATTCAAAGATGGCACTATTACAGATTACCCATTACTTACAGTTCCTAAAGCAATCAGTACAAATGATTTGTTCTTAGAACTTACTGAAAAAATTAATAAAATTAGGATCGAGTATCTTAGTAACCAGATTATTGCTGGTGTTAAAGATAGTAATAATACAAATCCCTAATAGCAATGCTATATATATCTATCAAACAGTAGATAAACCATATGATGAGATTAGCTTTTACTATCATTAGGCTAGCCAAAACCTAAAAAATGATCTTCATTTTATGGATTTCAAAGATCAGTACAATATTAGTTCGAATGAAAAGCTTTATATAAACGCAAAAATAATGTCTCATAGCTCTACAACTGCTAATGTAACAGTAGTTTTGTAAAATCAAAATGGTAATCAAGTTTATAGAAAAGCAGATATTGAGATTTCACCTATGGATACTTATGGTCTAGCTTTAGAGATTGATAATATCAAAGCTGGAAACTATAAACTTATTAATCTCAAGTGAACTTGCTGAAGCAAAAGCTTGGCAGAAGGATATAAACATTAAAGTTGTAAGTTCAGAGATAGCTGATGATAATGATAATCCTCCACCAACAAACCAAGATGTTAATGTTAGTATTGAGTCAAATACACCTTATTATCAAGTCAACTCAAATGATTCTGTAATTACTAGAGCATGGTTAGTAGTAGTCTTGGTAATATTAACTTAGCTAATTATCAAGTAACGATTATTCTTTGGAATAAAACTCACCAAGCTAGTGTTCTGCTTATGTAAAATGTCCACTTCCTAAAAATAACCAAATAAGTGCTACATATTTGGTTAACGGTGATTTAAATAGTGTCACTTGCCGTATCAAATAAGCACTAAAATAAAAAGTATGCTGAATATAATTTCAGCATACTTTTAAATTCTATATTTTGATATAACAATATTAAAAAGATTTGATTAATTATTTAGTCTATCAAAATCAACATTATATAATACATCCATAGTAATTAGTATTATAAAGTCGCTGATAGCCATTCATTTTAGCAATACATTTATTATCGTATCCTTTATTACATTTTTCTAAGTAATATTTACAAAAATCTACAGATATCTTGGTATATATCTCATACTCTATACCTTTTTTTAGGTTATATATCTTATAGTATATTAAGATATACTTCTACAGCAAAACTAGATAATGATAAAAAAATTAAAATACAAATTAATAAAACTCTAGCTAACATAGTTTTGGTAGTCTTGAGGATTTATTAGGCTCTTAAGCTCTTCTAGATTAGCTATTTCAATTTCAAATATCCAGCCTTTGCCATAGCAACATTGGTTTATAAGTTTTGGTTTATCTAATAATTCTTGATTTACTTTTGCAACTTTTCCAGATAACGGTGTGTAAATATCAGATGTGGTCTTTACTGATTCTATGACACAAATCTCATCGTCTTTGGCATATTCTTGACCAATTTTAGGTAGATCAACATAGACAATTTCACCAAATTTATCTTGAGAGTAATCATCTATACCCACTCTTGCAATATTACCTTTAACCTCAACCCATAGGTTAGAATCTGTATATAAATAATTTTGATTTATTTCAGTCATAATTCCTCTTAAATAAAACTCTACCTTTATTTTAGCTAATAGAATGATAATAGCATAAAAATCCTTTAAAATTAATTTGTAAAAATAAAAGTTCATGATGTAAATATGAGTCTAGAAAACAAAAACATAATTATAACAGCTGGTGGAACAGGTGGTCATATATACCCAGCACTGGCTGTAGCTGAATTACTCAAGCAAAATAAAGCCAATGTAACTTGGGTTGGTACTCCTAATAGTATGGAGACTACAATAGTTCCTTACTATTTTAATATCCAATATATTAAATCATCAGGTGTTAGGAGAAAAGGAATTATGAAAAAGATTACTTTTCCGATAAAGCTTGCTTACAATACCTTAAAATCTCGTACTCTATTAAAAAAACTTAAGGCAGATCTGGTCATTGGTTTTGGTGGTTATGTTTCTGGGCCGATATGTCTAGCAGCTGCACAAATAAACATCCCAATAATCATCCATGAGCAAAATGCAAAAATTGGCCTAACAAATCGTATATTAGCTAAACTTGCAACAACGATATGCTTAGCTTTTGAGATCGAAAATCTCCATAATCAGTTTAGTTCTAAACAATTGGCAAGAACAAAAATTGTCGGTAATCCAGTTCGTAAAGATATTGTTGCGCTTAATGATAAAACAAAAAAATACACTGACTCATCAACATTAAAGATATTAGTTCTAGGTGGTAGCCAAGGCGCTAAAGCAATAAATGAAATCATTCCCAAATTAATTCAAAAAGCAAGCGAGCAAGGCATAAATATAAAAATCTGGCATCAAACTGGTAAACTATCATTCCAAGCAACTAAAGATGCTTATAAAGATATATCACAAAACCATATCAAAGATATAGCTGCTTTTATAGATGATATGGCTACAGCATATAATTGGGCTGATTTGGTAATTTGTCGAGCTGGTGCACTGACTGTATCAGAATGTGCTATTGCTGGGCTACCAGCTATATTTATCCCATTACCATCAGCGGTTGATGATCATCAGTTTTTTAATGCTCAAAATATAGTGAATAATAATGCTGGCTTTTGTTTAAGACAACAACAGATGACTTTAGAAAATTTACTCGCTATAATAAAGCCTCTTAATCAAGATAAATTTAAACTTGAGCAAATGTCACAAATGGCAAAAAAAACATTGATAAAAAACTCAAGTGAACAAATATTAGATTGTGTAAAAGAAATTTTAAACAACAAGTAAAGGATTCAAAATGAACTTTGATATGTCAAAGCTAATGCAACAAGCACAGAAAATGCAAGAACAAATGAAAAAAGCTCAACAAGAGCGTGAAAATATGCAGGTAATTGGTGAATCTGGTGCGGGTCTTGTTACGGTAATAATGACAGGTAAATATGATGTCAAATATGTCAGTATCGATAATTCGCTTATGTCTGAAGATAAAGAGATACTTGAAGATTTAGTTGCTGCTGCTGTCAATAGCGCTGTAAAAAAAGTAGAAGAAAATTCAGCAGTATCCACAGATATCCATAAGATGGCAAAAGACGCAGGTATTGACTTACCTAGTGGTATTAACTTTCCTTTTAAATAATGACTAGTAAAATTTTTTCTTCAAAAATTACTGCTGTAATAGAATCTTTACACAAGCTTCCAACTATAGGTAAAAAAACATCTCAAAGACTTGCTCTATACCTGCTAGACAAATCACCAGAAACAGCTGTTACTATTGCTAATTCTCTTTTGGATGCTAGTGCAAGTATCAAAAAATGTAAATATTGTCAAGCACTTACTGAGAATGATGTTTGTAATATCTGTAGTAACACTAATCGAGATGACACCAAACTATGTATAATAGAAAGTATGTTTGATATGATTGCTATTGAAGAAGCTGGAATCTACAGAGGTAAGTATTTTATTTTAAATGGTAGAATTTCTCCATTAGATGGTATAGGTCCGAGTGAATTAAAGCTAAACATTTTAGAACAAATTATCACCGATAGAGAAATTGATGAGGTAATTCTTGCAATTAGTCCTACTGTAGAAGGTGAAACAACAGCTCACTTTATTTCACAAATGATTGCTAAAGATATAAAGATCTCTCGCATAGGTTTTGGTGTACCATTTGGTGGTGAACTAGAATATTTAGATCAGCAAACTTTACTATATGCCTTTAATGCAAGAACTAATATTTAATAATAATTTACTTATTAAGTATTCTTTCGATATTTAAACAAACATCTAAATTTCTTACTAAACGGATTAGTAAGTATAATTTTTGCCTATTTCTAACTACCACTACACAAGCAAGTTTGGCTTGTTTATTATCTACAGACATCATATCAAAACTTCTAATATCAACACCCTCTCGTGCTAAAGTTGCTGTTATCTTCGCTATCGAACCAGGAATATTTTTGAGTGTAACTGCAAGCCTAGCTTTAAAACTAGGATCATCATCACTATTTGTGAACCAATCAGCTTGAATCTCTTTAGTCTGACCGTCTTTAAGTTTTGTATATAATTCATTACAACTTTTCCTATGAATCTCGACATTGCCTTCCTCGTTGACAATTCCAATTATTTCATCATTTGGCAGAGGTAAACAACAATCAGCAATACGAGGATCATCACCATATCTGATTTGTAGCTTTGATAATGATGATTTTTTATAAGCATTGCGCATGCCATCAAAATGCTTAACAATAAAATCAATAAAGTTATTTGGATCAATAAGACCTAAACCAGTATCTAAATAAAAACGATTTATTGTATCTATTCCTTCATAATTGAATAATGCTCCATCAACAATTTCACTTGGAACTTCTCTTAGTTCAACACCTAAAAGTCTAAGCTCACCTTCAACTATATCCTTACCGCGAATATAATCAATATTACGATATTGCTGTTTCAAGAAGTCTTTTATAGCTGATTTAGCTCTATTAGTCTCGACAAATTTCAACCATGCTGGGTTAGGATCGGCAATCGCTGAAGTAATAATCTCAACACTATCACCTTGCTTTAACCTATAGTTAAGTGGAACAATCTTGCGGTTTACTTTAGCTGAGATACATTTATTACCAATATCAGTATGTATATAATAAGCAAAATCAATACAAGTTGAATTTACAGGCAGCTCGACAATCTCCCCTTGAGGAGTAAATACAAATACATCATTATTAAAAATATCTGTTTTGACATTTTCTAAAAACTCTACTGAACTAGCAGTATATACATTGATATCAGAAATCTTCTTAAGCCATCTTTGTAATGCTTTATCAGTTTTCTCACCTATTTTATAACTCCAATGAGCTGCAATACCATATTCAGCTTGACGGTCCATTTTCTCTGTTTTTATTTGAATTTCTAAAGGTATATTGTATGGTCCTAAGACAACCGTATGTAACGAACGATAGCCATTTGCTTTTGGAGTTGCAATATAATCTTTAAATTTTTGTGGTATTGGCTTATACAATTCATGAACTCTACCTAGGGTAACATAACAATCTATTCTATTAGGGACAATAATCTTATAAGCATACATATCCATAATTTCATCAAAAGATATACCTTTTTTACGCATCTTGTTATATATACTATACAAGGTTTTCTTACGTGCTTTGATATCTTCTGATGAGACTAAATCATCAAGTTTTTCAGCTAAGGCCTCTTTTACCTCATAAAAGACCTTTTCTTTATTTTTTTCTACTTTTTTTACTTTTTCTTCTAAAATATGATAGCGATAAGGATACATACCCTCAAATGCTAAAGTTTCTAACTGCTCTTTAAGAGTATTTATACCTAATCTATGAGCAAGAGGTGCAAACACATCTAAAGTTTCCTTAGATATTCGACGCTTTTTCTCAGGTTTTAGTGGCGCTAATGTACGCATATTATGAAGCCTATCAGCTAGCTTGATAAATATTACACGGACATCTTTTGTCACAGAAAGTAGCATTTTACGGAAATTTTCTGCTTGTTGTTCTGCTCTATTTTTATGCCTTATTTGAGTAAGTTTAGTCACTCCCTCAACAAGTTGGGCAACTTTTTCACCAAAAAGATTGATAATATCCTCAACGGTATATTCAGTATCCTCAACAACATCATGCAATAAAGCTGCAATAATTGTATCAACATCCATCCTAAGCTCAGCAAGTATACATGCTACAGTAACAGGATGGGTAAAATAAGGCTCTCCAGAACTTCTAACCTGGGTTTCATGAGCATCAGCACCAAATATAAATGCTTGAGCAATCTTTAACCTTTCTGCTTCAGGAAGATATTTAGAAATTAATTGATTAAGGTCATAGAAACAAAACATATTTAGCAAAATATTTTTACAATACCTAATTAAATGATAAATTGAATCATAGATCAAAGCAATTTATAACTACTTTGTTTTGAAAGAAATTAGATATTTTCTTGAAATAATTGCCATAAATATTACCAAACCAATATCAATAACAAGTAAGATAGCTGCTAGCATAGTATTATATTTTTTCTGTGCAAAAATAGCACCATGACCCGGTGGTGTTACACTGCTAGGATTATAAACCATACCATATTTTTTAATTATACTTGAGTTTATGTCCCTGACATTAATAACTGGTACTCCTTCTTTTAAGAAATCCACAGCCACAGAATTAACTGTTTTATATTCTGGAGGTAAACTCTTAGTCACTCCAGTAGGAAAACTAGGTAACTTTATAATACTCTCATCAGCATTACTAGTACTAGATTTTTTAGATTTTTTATTATCCTTAATATCTACATCTGATGATTTAATTTGTGGATGTTTTAGCCCGATCGAAGCCATGTTACCACCAACATTTATATAAGCTTTAATTTTATCGTCAGCACCTGTGGCCTCTTTGTACATTTTTATACGCGTTGCAATAGATGTATTTGTTGCATGCTTGTATGGAATATTAATGACTTTATAACCATTCCTTTTTATTGCATCATTAAGTTTTAAGATAGCTCCTGGAGTCATTCCATAACCATTATCATGAGAACCACCTAAAGTAATACCTAAGATATCATAATCAAATATACCTTTCTCGACAAGATTATGATATATATCAGGCCAAGTAAAGCCTGGTCTATTTGCACCAAATTGTGATGCCCCAGCAGAGAATATAATTAACAGCTTAAGTTTCAAGGTCTTAATAGCTGCCAACATCGCTGTATCTAAAGCTGGATACGATCCAGTTGCTTGTATAGCTACTATATCACCTTCTTTAAGATCAAGTTCGCTTAACCATTCAACAAATATTGCTGCCATATTTGGATTAACCGAAGATCTCTTTGCATAAAGATCACCAGAATCTGTAGTTATCTCAGTCATTGACAGACCAATCAATCCAGTACAAGAAACATCGCCCATTGTCTTACACAGATAACCTTTTGACATAAAAAAGTATTGTGTCAATGCAAATGCATCATCAGCTAATTCGGCAGCTACAAGCTTTTGTGTATAACCTTTTGTTTCATCAACTAGATTCTTCTCAACTATATATAAAGATATAATCATAAATGCGCTTAAAAACACTATTATATAGCGTGATAAAAATTTACGGTGCCAATACATCGTTTTCACATTATATTCCTACTATCTCAGGTCCAATTAAAACTATTAGTAACAAACGTATAATAATAGAAGCTATTAATAAAGATCCTATTGTTTCTATAAGTCCTTGTCTATCTATAGATAAAGTTATAAGTCCAGGGATAATATAACCAATTACCTGAACTTGATTTGAGTAAAAACTCATAGTCAAATATTGTGAAAAAAGCATATTACAAACAGCACCTAATATAAATGATAAAAGTACTGTAATAGCAATTCTTCGTCTACCATAAATAATCATAAATTTAGACATAAATCTGACTATACCAAATGTGATTATTGAGATGATAATAGTTACTATAACTCTATCAGGAGCTCCCATCTCTAAAGCAAAATATCCTGGTACAACCATACCACCTGTAGACAATCCTAGTAGTGACACAAAAACTAGACCAACTACAAGACCAATCCCTATCGAGAGCGTTAATAGATCCATATTTTCTCCTGTTTAATCTTAAAACTATAAATTATGCTTCTTTTGGCTAATATCACAAAAATCTACTAATTCCATACCAATATCTTTAATATTACCAACACCAACGAGGATATAAGATTCCGCCGGATTTGACTCAACTGTTTTCTCAAGTATTTGTATAGGTGTCATCTCTTCACAAACTATAACTATAGTCATTGGCTTATTTAGTGATTTTGCATATTTTTTATAAAAGGAAGTAAAAACTTCTGTACCAGTACCTATTAGAATAATTAAATCTTGTTTTTGCCAGCCTAAGGCAGCTTCTGCCATTTGTTTTGAGCGATCTTCTCTATCATCTCTACAATTTACAACTAGTACTTTTTTATTGCAGCCTGAATATTTATCACAAAGCTTATCCCAAAGCATTTTTGTTGATACAGGATCATTAGCGGCAAAAGCATTAGCAAAATTTATTTCAGCATTTTTAATATTAAAATTATACTCTGTCATCGCCCCTGGGTCTGGAGTTGCTTCCCACATTCCCTTAAGAGCGATCTCTCTAGGTATACCTAAATCATCTGTTACTTTTAATGCTAGAGCAACATTTATCTTAAATTCTGAATAAACAAATTTATTTATTTCTTCATCAGATATTTTCTCAGCATCTTGTGCTGTAGCTGCTATTAGTTCTGTACCACGCTCTTTACAAGCATATTCAAAAAAATCTAAATGGATATCTTCTGCAGTAAAATATTTAGCCTCAACAGGAACAGTAGCTGCTAATGCTTTGGCGACATCTCTTTCTGTAGGACCCATAACATCTAAATGATCAGGGCGGGCATTTGTCAAAACTCCATGTGTTGCTTTAACAAGCTTTAGCTCACATAGCGATTGCAAAAGTGGTTGCAAAGCCATACATTCAATAACGATAGCGTCAGCTTTTGCTCTTCTTGCCTTAAACATAATTTTAACTTGCTCAGCGATATTACTAAAGCCTATCCTAAATACAGGTGTCTCTGAACCATCAACATCGATATATCTAGCTAAAGTTCCGGTAGTTTTAGCTACAGTTCTATAGCCACCAGCTCTGACACCAGCTGCTATAAGCCTAGCAACACTTGACTTACCTCGAGTACCATTGACATGAATTCTAATTGGAATACTTTTAATACTGGTATTATGTACTATGTTTTCTATTATTAGATACACGCATAAAATAGCAAATACGCCTATAATTAACCAAAAATCCAATGTAGCTACCTTTTAATGTAACAAATTACATTATTAATTATATCACTGAGAATATTAGTATACAAAGTCATTAAAATTTAATCTCATTAAATATCAGTAAATTTTGTCTCAGGCATATAATAAAGTACTGGTATCATAATAATAGAAGCTACTACTAAAAGCCATGCTGGCGCTAGCATACTACCTGATGTAACTACTAATGAAGTAGCTATAAATGGTATAGTTCCACCAAAAAATGAGTTACCTATATTATAACTTAATCCATTGCCACTATAACGATATTTAGTATCAAATAGCTCAGGTGCAGCTGCCCCATAAGCTCCCCATATCGCCATCAATGGAACACTTAAAAAAAACATAGCCCACAATAAGTAAATGACTCCCATATCCATTAATATAAAACTAGGATATGCAAGTATTAAATATACCCAAATCGAAAACTTCATCAAAGGTTTTCTACCTAAATAATCGCTCAATAAACCCCATAATGGTGCTGAAAAAGAGAAAATTAAACTAAATATCGTGACAACTGCCAAAGAAAAAAACTCTGAATAATGCAGTTCAACAAAATGACTACTTAAGTAAGAAAGTACCAAATAATACATAATATTAGCATAAGCTGATAAGGCTATTGCTAGAAATAGCGGCTTAGTCTGCTTTTTAAACATCTCTCTTACTGGTTTAATAGAAATATCTCCTTGTGCCTCCAACTCTTCAAAAGAATAACTCTCTGGTATAATTAAGCGCATTACTAAAGCCATTAATGCTAATACTAAACCAATAATATAACCTATTCGCCAACCCCATAAATCAAGAATCTCTCGGCTAAACAATCCAAACAATAACATTACAACTAGTGAAGCTAAGAAAACTCCTGTTCCAGATGACATAGTAGCAAAACTAGCAATAAAACCACGACGGTTTGGCTTAGTTGATTCAATCATAAAAACCATCACCCCACCATAAGAGCCGCCAATAGAGAATCCTTGTAGTAATCGCATTACCACTAATATGATTGGCGCCAAAACTCCAATACTACTATAAGTTGGTAATATAGCTATCACCAGCATCGGTAGTATCATCATAATAATAGATACTACTAAAGCTTTTTTACGACCAAAGCGATCACCAAAGCTTCCCATAACTACACTACCTATAGGCCCCATAAAAAACCCTGCAGCAAAAACCCCAAAAGTCATAAGAATTGAGGTATATTTACTAAAATCAGGGAAAAATATACTTGCTATCACAGGAGTTAAATATGCAAAAAGCATAAAATCATACCACTCAACAATAGTACTTGCCGAGGCAAAAAAAGCATGTCTTTTGGAAAAGCGTTTCATTTATTTTAAAGAATTGATTATTCTAAAGGCTATACTTTATATATAAAAAAGCAACTTTGCAAATAATAGATTATCAATTGAATCAAATAATCAGTTTTATTTAAAAAATTAAATAAAACTACTAAATAATTATTTACTCAAAATTGAAAATTTTAAAATTACAATGGTGCGGACGGGGAGACTCGAACTCCCACAGTTGCCCGCTGGAACCTAAATCCAGTGCGTCTACCAATTTCGCCACGTCCGCAATAAATGGGGTGATTGATGGGACTTGAACCCACGACAACCGGAATCACAATCCGGGGCTCTACCAACTGAGCTACAACCACCATTACAAATTACTATGTCATTATAATGGCACGTCCGGCAGGATTCGAACCTGCTACCCTCGGCTTAGAAGGCCGATGCTCTATCCAGATAAGCTACGGACGCATCAAAAATGGTCGGAGCAGAGGGATTTGAACCCCCGACCCTCTGGTCCCAAACCAGATGCGCTACCAAACTGCGCTATGCTCCGACAATTTTAAAATTAATGGTGGCCAGAGGCAGAATCGAACTGCCGACACGAGGATTTTCAGTCCTCTGCTCTACCGACTGAGCTATCTGGCCAATGACAGGTATTATACATATATAGATATATTCAAGTCAATACTAATATTAAGTATTTTATAACATTTTTTCTTGGTAAAAAGTTTTTATCTTCTCTAGCTCCACAACCACCGTGAATTATAATTTTTTGCATAATATATCCATTTATGTATTTAGTTACATTAGACAGATTATAACCAAATTATTATTAAACTCATACAATTAAAGTAATTAGGTTAAATCAAAAATACAAACAAATTAATATAAAATTAAAATCACATCTTTATAGATAGTAAAGCTAAACAGTTATATGAAGCTACAACTAGATTTTAAATATTGATAATGACAAATAAAAAGAGTAAATATAGCTAAAATATCAAAACTCTACTAGACAAGTATTTAAATCAAATTTTTGATCTTCTAATAACATATACATACGAATATCAACTAAGCTGATTGGTGCATTGTTACTCACGTTATGTAGTGATGAGTGCTTAAGGTGAGAGAAATCCATTAATTGTAACCATACCATGAGCCAAAATAACCTCTATAACATTTTCAGCATTCAGTAAAGCTGAAGTATCTTCATCAATACCTACACCAACCATATACGGATTGTATGAAAGTGCGGCTAAAAATCTACCTAGTCTATCTCTTTGAGAGAAATGCTGGTCTACTAGAAGTTTATTTGTTAAACTTAAACCAGGAGCTAGGTTAACATATTACATCTAGAAATAAGGCTTGCTTGACTACCTGCGATCATAAAGCCAGATATAAACATTATACCTGCCGAAGTCCCTGCTACATTGACACCCTTTGCATTTAACCTATAAATAAGCTGTACTACTGGTGTGCCGCCAAGAGTAGTTGAAAGTAAAAGTTGGTTACCTCCAGTCATAAAGATACCTGTACACTTGGAAAGTATATCTTGATATTCTTTTACTAGTAGTAGCATCAAGACGTGTTTCTATTTTTAGGTTATGTACTTCTTTGACTCCAATTTTTGTAAAGATATCAACATAAATATCTCCTGTATCTGGAAGTTTTGATACTGTTGGAATAACAGCAATTTTTGCTTCACCACCACCCGATAGTTGGACAAATTTTTCTAGAACTGTGGGCTTGCGAACTTATCTTCACCACCACCAATCGGCATTATATACGCACACTGGTCTTTTTTACTGGCTTAGAAAGCATCTTAAAAATTTCCTTTATATATAATATTAAATCATATACGCTAAATAGCGTTTTGCTAAAAAAATACTAATTAATTGAAAATTTTTCTATAAAAAAGGTTTATTTTTAGGATATAAATTGATACGCATCAAATATTATTTACGCTCTTGATAATTGATGATATGCTATCACATAATTATTTAATTTAAACTAACTAAAATGAAAAATCTCAAAGCTCTAACAATTGGTGGTGCAGCACTTGATACGATTATTGAGTATGAAGAAATGTTCACCATGAATATGCAAAAGAAAAATACCACCCAATCTTTTATGCTTCTTGAAGAAGGAGCTAAGATTGAAGTGACAGATCAAAAATCTTTTTCTGGTGGTGGGGCTACTAATGCTGCTGTTTCATTCAAAAAACAAGGCATAGATGTCAGCTTTTTTGGGAAAATTGGTAAAGATATTGCAGGAGAGCAAATCACTAAAGAACTAAAAAATCATGGCATAGATATCTCTAACATTCGCTATTCTAATAAATATGGTACTGCCACCTCATATGTAGTGCCTGCTCTAAGTGGTGATAGAACAATTTTTGCCTATCGCGGTGCTAACAAAGATATTCTAAAAGATGATTTACCATCACAAGCAATTATAGTAAGTGATTTTATATATATCACATCATTGAGTAAATCATCTGCAGCAAGGTTACCCGAAATAGTTAAATTAGCAGCAGATAATAACACCAAAGTTGCTATCAATCCTGGCTCTAGTCAGCTAAGTGTTGGTGAAAGCTTTATAAAAGACTCAATGTTCGGTATTGATATTCTTGTACTAAACTTCCAAGAAGCACAAAAATTGATGTTATCATTACTATCCTCTGATGGTAAAGATATTGTTGAATCTAAAGATAGACTAGAAACGCCTCTTAATGAAGAAAAAAGTAACTTTTTAAACTCCACTTTTAGACTTAAAGATTTCTTTAAGATCTGTCTAGATCTAGGTGTAAGGATAATAGTAGTTACAGATGGCGCTAATGGTGTCTATGCTGCAACTAAATATAAAATATACTATAGTGAATCACTACGTATTAAAAATGTCATAAATACACTAGGTGCCGGTGATGCATTTAGTTCAACCTTCTGTGCAAATATTTACAAAGGAAATAATATCGAAAATTCTATAAAGTTTGCTCTAATTAATGCAAGTCATGTAACCCAATATCCTAATGCAAAATCAGGGTTACAAACATCAGAAAGCCTTGAGAAAATAAAATCAAAAATGAATTGTGGTTTAGATAAAAAAGTAACGGTTATTTCCTGGTAGCTATATATCTACCCTCAAAAAATGACTCGATATCTGCAACATAATAATCTATCTCCTAATTGTCATAAAAATTAGCCTCTAATTTATGATCATCTGCATGGACTAATACTGTTTGCATACCTAAATGCTTTGCTGGTATTAAATTATGTGATGAATCTTCAAAGAAAATAGTCTTTTCAAAATTAATATCAAATTTATCTCTACCTATTTTAAAATATTTGATCTTTGGTTTAGAAACTAAGCCTGTATCTTGTATTGTTAATATACCATCAAAACTTTTATCTAAACCAAGTTGCTTAAATACTCTATTAGCATGGAAATCAGAAGCATTAGTAAAAATATAAGTACGATTATTTTTTCTTAAATCATTGATATAATTGTTTAGTTTTTGATTCGGCATAAAGTGACTAATCTCAATATCATCGATATAGTTTAGAAACTCTTTAGGCTCAATATTATGATAACGCATCATTCCAAGCATAGTTGAACCAAACTCATAATATAGCTCATCACGGATTGCATTTGCTTTCTCTGCTGAGATATTTAGTTTTAGTTTAATATACTCACTCATTCTCGCCATTTGGCTATCAAATAAACCATTTTTGTAAGAATAAAGTGTGTTATCAAGATCAAAGACGTAGATTTTCATTTTTTTAATACTTTTTAAGTCCATATTATATTTTAAGAATATAGGCAAAACACTCCACTAAAGATTTAAGTGATTTCATATATAAAGCCTCTCTCAAAAAATAACCTGCTACCTCAGCAAAAGCAGTCTTATCTCCTTTAATTTGCCCAACATGTATTCTATATTGCATTAGATTTTCTTGAATATTGTAGAATTTTATAGATACATCTCTCATTAATCTAAGCCAAAGATCATAATCTTCACTAGCTTTACCACCCATATAACAATTATATTTCAAAATGGTTTCTTTTTTATACATTACAGATGGATGAGAGATTATACATTTATAATATATTCTCTTCCTAATACTTCTATTACTTTCTGGGAAAGTCTTTGTATCTATTATTTCCCCATGACTATTTATATATTCTAAATTAGTTCCAACAACATCATAACCATACTTTGTAATATAATCCATTTGTTTCGCAAATCTAGTTTTATCTGCAATATCATCAGCATCCATCCTAGCTATATACTCACCATTTGCTAAAAAAATAGCTTCGTTTAGAGAGTAAATAATACCTCTATTCTCTCTAGATATAATCCTAATTCTACTATCAATTTCCTCATATTTTTTGATTATAGCCAAACTATTATCAGTTGAACCATCATTTACAATGATAAACTCAAAGTCTTTAAATGATTGTTGTAAAATACTTTCAATAGCTTGAGCTATATATTTCTCAGCATTATATACTGACATAATCACTGATATCTTTACATTATTCATATTCTTATCCATGATTTATGGCATATATCATCTTGCTTAATTCTAACATCATTAAACCACTTACTAGGGGCTATAACAATTTTTTAACTTTTTTGATAATATAAAGTTCTCCACTATAGTTAGCAATCCACTAGCTACGCCAAAATTCATTCTAATAATATGACAAAAAATTGAGTTTCTTCCAAAATGGATAAAATATTTTGTTTCTTATTATTCTTGATACAAATTGCTTAATCATACTTTAGCGCCTTTTATTCCTTACAATAGGCAAAGTTATTTTTAGAAAAAAACATAATATAACCTCTCTCACCAAATATATTATAAAAACATAGACCTAAAATATTATATAAATTAAACAATATCCATTTATATGATATTTTCTGTTGCGTCTCTGATTTTATTTCCCACTGTTCTTTTATTCTTTTAAAGAGATATTTGGGATTATTACCAACATCTCCCAAATGAAATTTGGCAATAAATATATCAACATATTGACAACAATAGTGCTCTAAAAGTTTCATTCTACTTAACAATTCACCATCTGCTAAAATCTTATACTTTATATTAAATTTAGTTGCTTAATATCTTTTGAATTAAAAAATGTTGCTTGATGTGGTATCACATCTGATCTCCATACTCATCCATAAAACTCTTATCAATAAAACATAGCAACCTTACCAGACAAAATAGATAAATCTAAACTAAAATTCTTATGCAGCCTCTCTAAAACACTAAGATTATAAAACAGATCTCCAGCATTCATAAAGTTAATCCAGTCACCAGTAGCTAATTTTATACCTTTATTCATAGCATCATAGATACCATTATAAGCTTCACTAATCCAATAATTTATTTTAGACTCGTATTTTTTGATAATATCGATAGTACCATCTGTAGATCCTCCATCTATAATAATATACTCAACACTCTCATAAGTTTGATTTATGACACTTAGAATTATTTTCTCTAAATATGCTTCTCCATTGTATACAACTGTTATAACTGTAATTAGAGGCTTGATATCATTTTTCATTTTCTAAAAAACCTGTGTATATTTGAATATATTTCTGTACAACCAACCTAGTATCAAACTCAGCCAAAATTTTAGCTCGAACATTTTTACAAAGCTCATCTTAGTGTTCATTATCTAAAACCCAGTTTATACCACTAGCTAAATCTTGACTATCAAATGGTTTTGCTAGATAGCCATTTATTTTATGCTCCATCATATCTGTATTACCCCAATATCAAAAGCAACAACTGGGGTACTACAAGATAGATTTTCCATAATCACATTTGATAAACCTTCTTGCTTACTAGGCACAACCATAAGATCTACCGTACTATACAATGTAGCTAAACTAACATCGTCATTTAATATCCCTAAATAATGCGATTTAAAGCCAAAATCTGGTGGATTCTTTGGTTGACTACTAACCCACTATTACTAACTCAATGCTATTAGCATTTAATATTTTTTCTAATGCTAAACTTAGTTCTTCAAAACCTTTCCTATTATCACTTATTGCACTCATAGCTCCAAAAAGTATAAGTTTCTTATTTTTAGGTAAATTCCACAATTCTCTTAATAGGTCTTTATTAAATTGTTTATATGTTTCTGTATTTATAGGATTTAGTAAATTTATATGTTTCTTATCTCTTAAAAGCGGACTATTTTTAGAAGTTTCATTTAACCATTTACTAATTCCAATAATAGTCATATTTATTTTGTTATAAGTTTTTTGTTTTCTTTTAAAATTTTTTTATTTAAATCATTTAAGCTATTACTAGATAGTACTGGACAATTATCACAGCCTTTTAGATAGTTTAAACACTAATTAGTATAATGACACCCTACAGTAAATGCCCACATATCATGAAGAGACCATACTATTGGTGCTCTGATTTTAGGAACATCTTCTATTTTTAGCATTGTTCCATTAATCCAATGTAAATGGACGATATAAGGATTAATAGCATTAATCTTTTTCACAAGATTTTTATATGATATATTTGCTGAGTTAAATAGTACTTTAGATTTATTTTTATATTTTTTTCTAATTAAAACTTACTCTATTCTAGGTTTTTAAAAAGCAGATAATTTTTCAAGATTTGATTCTGGAGCTAATAATCTATAATCATCACTTCTTTTATCCAAAACTAGCATTTGGCTATCCATATCAGCATCTAATAAAGAGTTATGTAGTCTAATACACTGCTATACCAACTCCGCCATTAGTAGAAAATATAATTTTTGACAGCTTTTCATATAACTTTATTCTTTCCAAATAGATTTACATCAACTACTTTTTTATAAATTGTTGCATGACTGTCTTCAAGCAATCCAATAACCTCAAGCCCCAACATCTTTGCAAACTGATTTAAAGTATACTTTAAATGAAAGATTTGTGGTAGGTGACATTTTATTACAGAATGAAAGCAGTTAGCTATAACTAAATAACCATCTGTTTTCACACTTTTTATTATATTAACGAAATCATTAATTGGATTGGGAACATGCTCTAAAACATCAGCTGATACTAAACAATCATAATTCTGATCAAGTTTGCTTATTATATTAATTTTATTAAATTCTAATTTTCTCTTAAGACCAAACTCACTTGGATGTGGCTCATATATATTTACTGTAGTAGCTTTGTTTTTTTGAGCAATCAGTCTAGCTAAAGTCCCAAAGCCTACTCTATAATCTAATATATTTTTAAACTTACTTTGTACTATCCAATCGCTAATAACATGGCAATGTCTCATAGATTCTTCATGTTGTTCTATGAAAAGACCGTTCAAAAGCCAAACGGGATGAGCATAAAACTTACTTATTTTATCCCAGTCAAAGTGTTTATTATCGACAACCATATTTGTCCCAAACCAAATCCATAAAGCTCCACATTTGTTCAAGGTCATTTAAGTTTTGGCTTTTTCTGTTTAAAAATTTTTCTATCTCTTTTTTCTACATCTGATAGATTTTTATCTGAAAAATCGATGTTCACTATATAACACTTCTACTTACAATAGCTTTAATAACTTCTTTTTATTTTCTTATAAAATGATTCTCTTGATAATAAATAAAATTCTTTTATCTTAAAAACTGCGATTGAGTTTTCTTTAATGTTTCTAGTAAACTCTATGCTTTCCTTTAGGTTTAAATTATTATTTTTATAACTATTTGAATTTCCGCAATGCTCACCTAATGAATCATGGCCAATATTTTCAACAAATGTTTTTGCTGGGTTTAAACACAATCCATTATTTTAAAAAATTGTTGTATACCAAAATATAGCTCAAGTATTAATATTTCTATTTTTATTAGACAATACTTGCTCCCAAAAATTCTCAACACCATCTAGATTAAACCTGCAGATATCTTTTTTATTAAACTTTCTAATTGTCTCATCCACATCTTTTTTATAATATTCCCATCTATCAGCCCAAGTAGCTCAACTCCAACAATTCATCACTCTCCATAAAAATGTATCACTAAAGTTTTCAATTTCTATTGGATAATTCCAGCCACTAATATGCCAAACTTTTTCTTCATTTTTATAAAACTCTAAAGCATCGTTCATAAATTTCAAAAAGTACGAGCTTGTAACTATGTCATCTTCAATTACTATTATTTTGCCATATTGATTAACTATTTTAGTAACCCCATCAATTATAGAGTCAGCAAGTCCCCAGTTTTTTCTCTTTTTATAATAGTTACTTTTCTAAAACCCTTGATAGTTTTAATATAATTTCGCACTACTTGGACTTTTTCTATAGTATTTTCATTCTTAGGAGCATCAGAATATATAAATAACTCAATCTATAGCAAGCTTATTTTTTTGTAAAGCTTCAATTGTTTGTTGTGTATGCCAAAGGACGATTGTATACAAATAGTACTATGGGCGCTAATTTCTGCATCTTATTTAGACTAATCTTTTTTAAATATATCTCTTGTGTAAACTTTATATTCTACATCAAGTAGATTTTTATCATTTCTATTAGTGATAATTAAATCACAAAGACTTTTAAAAGTCTTTAAACAATCTACTTTAACAAAATTATTATCAATAGTTTTTAATATTGGCTCATACACTATCACTTTAACGTTAGATTTAACTAACTTGTCAATAATATCAAATACTGCAGATTTCCTAAAATTATCACTACCTTCTTTCATTACTAGCCTATATATGCCAACAACATTTGGCTTTCTATCTAATATCTGGTGTGTAATAAAATCTTTGCATGTTTGGTTAGACTGTACAATTGCAATAATCAAATTATTGGGAATGTTTAAATAATTTGCTTTTAACTGCTGAGTATCTTTAGGTAAACAATAACCTCCATAGCCAAAACTAGAATTATTATAATAATCTCCTATTCTAGGATCTAGACATACTCCTTTGATAATATTTTGAGTATTTAAATTATGTGATTCGGCATAGGTGTCAAGCTCATTAAAATATGCCACTCGCATTGCTAAAGTAAGTATTAGTAAAAAGCTTCACAGCTGCTGCTTCTGTAGAGTCCGTATATAAAATTGGAACATCTTTTTTTAATGTGCCATCTTTTAACAAGTTTGCAAAACCTCTAGCAACCTCTGATTTTTCTCCGATAATAATTCTAATAGGATAGAGATTATAGTATAATGCCTTTCCTTCTCTTAGAAACTCTGGTGAGAATATAATATTATCTACCCCCTAACTCCTGCTTTAAAGATTTTGTAAAGCCGATTGGAACTGTTGATTTAATAACAATCGTTGGACTTGAGGATGTTTTTAAGCAATCTTTGATAACAGCTTTTAGAATAGAAACATCAAAAGTATCTATAGTATCATCATAATCTGTCGGTACAGATATAACAATATACTCAGCATTTTCATAGGCTATGTCCTTGTCAATAGTTGCAAAATAGTTTAGCTATTTTTCTGACAAAAACTTTTGTATAAGTTCATCCTTAATTGGCGCTATTTTGTTGTTAAGTAAATTAACTCGAATATCATCGATATCTAAAAAGCAAACCTCATTATTTTGCGCCAATAAAATACCATTGCTTAAGCCTACATAACCTAAGCCTACTATTGTTATTTTCACGCGTACCTTTCTTTATAAAAATTTTTACATATAAAAAATATTGTATTTACTGATTTTGCATATACTAAATAATCCTTAATATACAAAAACTTTAATATCTCATTATTGAAAATATCTCTTAGATTATTTTTTAGAATCTCAATCAATATAACTTTTGGTCTATATTTTTTTAAAATCATGAGATTTAATCACAATAAAATCCAAACCTTCAACATCAATCGACAAAAAATCTATTTTTTGATGTTCAGATAAATTTTTATTAAAAACTTCTGCCAAGGTTAATGTTTGAATGTCTTTTGTAAATTTTATAAAGTAATTATCTTCACCATCTCTTTCTTCTGATATCTCTTTTGAAAAACCATTTAATGCCGGTTAATTAAAAGCATAATAAGTTAGAGTCTGTGTTTTATCCGAAATTAGTTTTTCTATATTTATATCCCCTTGGGAAAATTTATTAAATAATTTCATACTACCCGGCATTGCATCTATGTTTATTCCCATCCAACCTTTTTTATAAAAAAATAAGTATTAGAAAACCTCTTAGGGTGATGAGCCCCAACATCTATATAAAAGCCTTCTTGTTGGTACTCAAAAATCCTATTTAGAATCAAATCTTCACCCTCTTAAGAATAAGATTTGGTAGCATATCCATCTAAATAAGTATTTTTAAAATACTTTAATTTATCTTTTACTGCCTGAGGTAACATAATTTTAATAACTTTTTTTAACATTTAATATCCTCAAAATCAAAAAACTTTTTGATAAACTAAAAAAGTTCTTTCTAGTCTTTTGCCAAAAAACAAGACTAAAATATGCAGCTATAAAGTATGATATTAAAGTAGCTAGTGCGGCTCCTTGAATTCCTACATATGTAATAAAAATATAGTTAAGCAAAATATTAATAGCACTCCCAATAAAAGTATTTATCGTAGAAAATATTTGCAAATTCTCAGTTAAAAGCCATCTACTACTAGCAACCCCAACTGATACAAACACCCCAGCCCAAATATGAATCATAAGCACACTACCTGCTTGATTATACTGTTGCCCATATAACAAATTAACTTCCCAATCACTTAAAAATGTCATAGGAATTGCAATAGCTATAGCCATCCATACCATCAAATCATAAAGTCTTTGAAGCCTTGTATAGTATAAGTGTTCACTTACTTTTTTGCATTGATAATAGCAGGAAAAAGAGATGATGATATAACTGTTGGTACGAAATACTAAACTGTACTTATCTTCACAACTGCAGCAAACTGTCCAACCTCTTCTACTCCAAGCATATGATTTATCATAACCTGGTCTATATTCATATATATAGATACTGCCAAACCACTCAAGATCAAAGGCCAGCTATCTCTTAATAATGATTTTGCAGCAGCAAACTTAAAGCGCCATTTTCTGATATTGCCAAACTTTTTAGATTGATAAAAATATATAAATCCTAGTGATAAAGTAAAGCTATCTAAAACGACAACTGCAGCAAAATAGATTAGCTTAGCTCCACATAGTATAAGTATTATTTTTGTAGTTGATGATATTATTAAAGATATTAAATTCGCTAGCGCTACAAATTTACTCTTTACTTGACTCTGAAAATAAAAATCTAGGACATTAAAACTCTGCATCATAGTAGAAATAGCTACTACTAAATTATACTTTGGTATAAAAACTCTCATCTGAAAGATAAAGAGTCCCTGATAGTATCACCAAAAATACAAAAAAACCAAGCAACAGCAAACTTAAAGCGCTTCCCAGAATAGTATTTGATTTATTTGAATCTTTACTAATTCTCTGACAACTACTCCATCTAGTCCTAGAGTTGTAAGCACACTAAAAGTGCCACAAAACTACTAGCATAATTAAAAACACCAAACTCTTTTGGCCCTAGGTATCTAGCAACCCATATTCCTACTAGTAGAGATGCTAGCATTCTTGATATATTACCAATAAATAACCATCCGGTATTTAAGAAATATTTTTTAAATCCTTCCAATAGTTTCAAATTAAGAGTCATAAAACTTCCTTAACTCTCTAATACACTTATCTAGTCTGTAGTCTTTTATATTGATTTTAGTTGTATACTTTTGAATAGTGTTTACCTTTTTAACTATCAAGTCTTTAAGCCTATCAACATCTCCAACCTCAAACAAATACTCTTCTGCAACTAAGTCTCTATTACCCCTACAATCTGAAGCGAAGACAGGTAATCCTACAGCAAACACTTCAAGTATATTTACAGGTAATCCTTCTCTCTGTGATGATGAAACATATAAATCTGCAATATTTAACCATTCGTTTATATTATTTTGATATCCTAGCAACCTTACTCTTTTATCTAAATTATCATCTTTGATAAATTTAGTATAATTAAAATATTCTTTGCCTTGACCAATTAATAATAATTTTAGTTTTTTATTTTTAATTTGTTGTACTGCTTTTATTAAATCCTCTTGTCTTTTGTTCTTGACTAGTTCAGCAACATATATGATTATAAAATCATTTGTTTGAAAACCCAGCTTTTCTCTAAGTTGTAATTTTTCATAAGCTGATAATGGTTTAAACTTACCCAGGTTAGTTCCAACACCGTTTATTAACTTAGTATTTTTTGCTCTAAATTTATCTTTAGCTATATTATAATCTTCTTGATTAATAGTTATTAAAACATTTGTATATTTTGATAGATATTTTTCTATTGGATAGAAAATTAACCAATTTTTAAGTGATGCTCCCTTATAAAAATGAAAACCATGAGCTGTATATATTAGTTTAGGTTTTTTCTTAATATTTTTTATTGCTAGTCTTGTTAAAACACTTGGAACTGGTGTGACAATGCACAACATTATATTTTTCTTTGATTATAAGCTCTTTTAGGTGTCTATACGCTTTGAAATTTTTAATAGATAATAGTGACCTATTAAACTTATATTTATGTATTTATCACAAAAAGGTATCTGGCACTGCAATACTTCTTCATAATCATTTTTCGCACACACATGAACTTCATAACCAATATCTTTAAGCATTTTAAAAGTTGGTATGTGAAATTGCATAATATGTGTTTTAACAACGCTTGCAACAATCAGAATTTTTTTTGACATTAAATATTATTCTCTTTTGCATAGTTTTGCCATCTAAGCATATCATAACAAATATCATCTATAGTTTTTTGTGTCTCAAAGCCTAACTCTCTTTTAGCTTTAGTAACATCTGCAAAACTCACTGCAATATCACCAACTCTTCTAGCTACTATCTGATATGGGATCTCTTTACCTAGGGCTTTTTCATAAGTTTTGATAATCTCTAATACGGAGTAGCCATTTCCAGAACCAAGATTATAAGCTCGCCAAGCAGGTTTATCTTGTGATAATTCGTCTAATGCTAATATGTGCCCTACTGCTAAGTCTACCACATGTATATAGTCTCTCACTCCAGTCCCATCTCTAGTCTCATAATCACCACCAAAGATACTCAGTTTAGCTAACTTGCCAGCACCTACTTGTGCTACATAAGGCATGAGATTACTAGGTATACCTTGTGGATCCTCACCTATCATACCACTGCTATGAGCTCCTACTGGATTGAAATATCTAAGACAAGTGACATTGAAGTTATTATTAGCATTTTGCAAGTCTCGCAAAATATCTTCTAACATCAGCTTAGTTGCACCATAAGGGTTAGTTGTACTTAGAGGCATATCCTCTGTAAACGGTGGTTGATTATTCACCCCATATGCAGTCGCTGATGAGCTAAAGACAAAGTTATAAACTTTATACTCTTGCATTAGCTTAAGTAAATTTAACGTGCCTTGGATATTATTATGGTAGTACTCTAGTGGCTTCTCAACACTTTCACCTACAGCTTTAAAGCCAGCAAAGTGAATCACTGCATAGATATCATATTCTTGGAAAACTTTTGCTAGCTTAGCTTTATCTAAAAGATCTAGCTGGTAAAAATCAAAATATTTATTTGTGAGTCTTTTAACTCTATCTACTACAGATAGTTTACTATTTGAAAGATTATCAACCACCACAACTTGATAATCTTTATTAAGAAGTTCTACCACTGCATGACTACCTATATAGCCTATACCACCTGTTACCAATATTTTTTTATTCATAAATATACTCTATATAGTTTTTATCTTTTCTCTCTACAAAATTTGACTGAGATTGTTGTTTAGTTTTTATAAACAGTCGCAAAATTTTCATAGTAATAACTCTCACAGTTTCTATAATAATAAGCAAATCAAAGACAAAACTCCATCTTCTGATATAGACAAGATCAAGTTTTAACTTATTCTCTGGTAGAGTTACATAACTTGTCAAAACTTGCGCATAACCCGTGATTCCCGCCTTAACTTTTGTTCTGTAAGAAAACTCTGGAATTTCTTGACTAAACTTATTTATCAGCTCTTGTCGCTCTGGCCTTGGTCCTACTATAGACATATCACCTTTTAAAACATTGAAAACTGCGGTAACTCATCTAACCATATAGGGCGAATTATTTTACCAACTTTTGTAATTCTAGTATCATTATCAACAGTCCAAACTGCACCAGTTTGTGATTCATCATTTACTTTCATACTCCGGAATTTTATTAGATTAAATCTTTTTCCATTTCTAGTAACCCTCTCTTGGATAAAAAATGGTGAACTTCTATCTTCTAAATAAATCGCCACAGCTATTAGTAACATGATTGGCAATGTTAAGATAATAACTACTAAACCAAAAAAGATATCAAAAATTCTTTTGATAATTTTTGCTTCATAAGATAAACCAAAATTTTTTACACTCATAGCTAAGCTATCACCAAGAGGAACTAGGATTGCACCCCAAATTGATATTTCATACTTTCTTGGGATGAGAACCACTTCAAGGTTATATTTGCTAGAATTAATAAGTCATTATCATCTAATAGCTTCAATGCCTTATCTGAGATAAATGCTTTTGTATAACTATATGCCACATCAGCTAAGTTAAAACCATCGATATCTATACTTAAATATCCAGCAATTATTTCTCTAGGTAGCTTGGTAGTCTCTGCCTTCGCACAAAGCCACTCTTGTTCTCGATCTAAACCAATAATTAGGATTTTGCTATAGATAGTATTTCTTATCAACCACCTAAAAATATTTCGTGATACGCATAACATTACCAGTTGCAGTAAAAAGCCCAAAATGATTAAGCTACGCGGAAATGAGAACCTCCTTAGAAAGAATGCTAACGATGTTATGACAATTGCAATAGCTAATCCACATAATAAAACTTTTAGAACATTCCTTGATTTAGATACTTTTTCACTATTAGTATATTCAGCGATAAGAAAAATTAATAAAGATGTTACTGCTATAAAAACCACCATGAAGTCAAAACTACTAAAATTACTAGTATCATAATTTAATAGATGTAAAGGTATAGAGTAACTTAGTAATACAAGTATTACAGATATCACTAGCTCTATTGTTTTGAGAATGATCGCTAAATTAAATTTTATTAAGCTCATCTCTCATCTTATCAATAGTTTGCTTATAGCTATTAGAATTAAAAATAGCTGAACCGGCAACAAAGGCATTTACCCCACATGCTGCTATTTCAGCGATGTTTTGAGGATTTACCCCACCATCTATCTCTAGCAAAATATCTCTAGCTGTAGATTTAATCCATTGCGAGACTTCTTTAGCTTTATTAAGCATAGCCGGAATAAACTTTTGTCCACCAAAACCAGGATTTACTGACATTATTAATACTCTATCAATATTTTTCTCAACATACTTTAAACAATCTATCCCAGTAGCAGGATTTAAAGCAAGTCCAGCTTGAATACTAAAAGATTTAATTAGCTTTAAGCTTCTATCAATATGCTCACTTGCTTCAGGATGAAAAACGATACTAGTTGCTCCAGCTTTAGCAAAACCCTCAATCAAAGTATCTACTGGTTTAACCATAAGGTGAACATCCATTCCAGCAGTTATACCAAAGTTCCTTAGAGCTTTAAGTACCATAGGTCCAAATGTCAAATTAGGTACATAGTGGTTGTCCATAACATCAAAATGAATGTTATCAGCCCCAGATGCTAAAACTGCTTTAACATCATCGCCTAATCTAGCAAGATCTGCAAAGAGTATAGAAAGATTTATTTGAATATGTTTCATAATAGCTAGTTTAAATATATTATTATATACTTGAAAATTTTATCATATTGAAAGTAAAATCTGGTTATATAAAATATAAAATTTATGCTTATAGATATTAGTTAAAAAGATTTATTAGCAAGTTTAGAAAGCTTTATTATTTGGAGATTAACATGACTGGTCATATTAAAAATGCTGTAGAAACATTTCGTTTAGAAATAGAAACATTAGAAAAATTAAAAAACTCTATCGATGAGAATTTCGAAAAAGCATGTGAAATTATTTTAAAAAATAGTCGTGAAAAAGGTCGAGTAATAATAACAGGTATGGGAAAATCAGGTCATATCGGTAAAAAAATGGCTGCAACACTTGCTAGCACAGGCACACCTGCTTTCTTTGTACATCCAGGTGAGGCTGGACATGGCGATTTTGGTATGATTACCAAAAGTGATGTATTAATAGCCATTTCCAACTCTGGAACCTCCTCAGAAATCATGGGATTAATGCCAATGTTAAAATACCTTGATATCCCAATAATTGCTATGACTAGTAATCCAAAATCTATACTTGCTAAAAATAGTGATGTTATTCTTAATCTAAATGTTGACAAAGAAGCATGCCCACTTAACCTTGCTCCTACATCAAGCACTACAGCAACTTTAGTATTAGGTGATGCTTTAGCGATTGCATTACTTAAGGCAAAAAACTTTTCAGCAAAAGACTTTGCTTTCTCACACCCTAATGGTGCCTTAGGTAAAAAACTAATTTTAAAAGTTGAAAATATTATGCGTAAAGGTAATGAGATACCAATAGTTAAACCGACAGATAATATCCGTAAAGCAATATTAGAAATCAGTGATAAAGGCGTTGGAAGTACCTTAGTTGTTGAAAATAGCAAAATTTTAGGTATTTTCACCGATGGCGACTTAAGAAGAATGTTTGAAGCTGAGAGTTTCAATTCTCAGCGAGCTATCTGTGAAGTCATGACAAAAAACCCTAAAACCGTCTCTAAAGAAAAAATGGCTGTAAACGCCCTCGAAAAAATGGAAAAATATGAAATTACAAGTTTAGCTGTAATCGATGAAGATCATAACATACTAGGAATAATAACGATGCATGATCTTGTCAAAATTGGGCTTAGATAAAGAAATTTGATTTATTTCTATTTGATAAAATTTTTTAACCAATGATCTACGCTTACATATCTACCACAACCATATAAAAATAATGTAAATAGCATAATAAAATATGTAACAGCAAAATCCATACCACCATTCAACATTACAGGATCACCTAAAGATGTTACATAGTTATATCTATCTGGAAAATTATTAGCTAACCAAGTACTTTGTGTCGACTCGGCACCCTTATCAGCAATAGCTGGCCAACCATGAGTCCAATACACCATAGCTCTAGCAACTCCCATGACAAACATCATTAGTATAGACACTAATCTAGTAAACAAGCCCAAAACTATACACCCTATACAACCAATAACTTCCGTAGATGTAGCTTGCAATTAATTCAGGAAATGGCAGACCTAGTCCTCCTTTGAAAGGCTGGAGCTGCAAACCAAACTACTGTTGTATGAAACCCCTCAATCTTTGATCTAGCTCCTACAAACATCGTAGTGACAAAATAAAGTCTTATATCCAACAAAAGTAAAAAAATCTATAAACTGAAACTTTATAACAGTTCTAGAATACATATCATATATTTTGTTTATCATAAATCACTCCCTTAGATTGATAAAACAATCATATTTTGATTGTGCCAAGCAATTATTTTTTGAATTAAATGCTTTTAAAAGTTATTGTTTATTTTTGAAAATCTTCAGAACCAAAAATATCACTCCCCTTTTTCAACTGTTAAACTTATAGTTACAAACTCTAGATTAGATATTTTTTTATAAGAAGTTTTATGGTTAGTATTACGATAAATCGCATAGAAAATCTCTGATTCTTTAATTAGCTTTTTATCTAAATTACTTACATCAAATGGTAAAGATATAAATGTCAAAATTCGGTTTATTTGAATATTTTTAATATCCTTAAACTTAATATCTTTAATAATTTTTTGCATTCTCATATACTCTAGAAGCTGATATTTCTATACAAGCATAAGAACTAAAATATGTAAAAGTATTATCTAAAACTCCTAATACATTACCAATAATAAATTCTCTATTTGAATTACCATAACGTATTGCTTGAGTAAAATTTTGCATCTTAATTTTTACAGTTCTGAAATATCCATACTTTCTCCTATATAAAATTAGTTATGCTATTTAGCTCTTTAACTAAATTATCAAGTTTAGAACAAAATGATCTCGCTCAAGTAGTATTGGATGCCAGCCATGCCCAGTTATTGTAAACTTAGTTAACTCTTTGACCTTATGAATTACATCTTTCCCATGTGTATCTAAGATAAAGTCATTTTTTTATAGTGTCCTGCAATATGGTAATAGCTGATACTATCTTTTCTAATACCTCTTATAAACTCATAGGGATAATAATTATAATTATAATTATGACTATTAACATAAACATTGTTTATATCAAGAAGTAATTTAGCGCCACTTTTATCTAGAATAACATTTATAAAATCAAGCTCATTCATATCATTATCGTATTGATAATAATAGGAGATATTTTCTAAACTTAGAGGTCTTTTTAAGAATATCTTGAACTTGCTCAATCCTGTTAGAAATATACAAAATATTTTCTTTTTCTATAGGTACTGGCAAAAGATCAGATAAATAACCTTTCTTATCATCTGAAAAACATAAATGATCACTGTATATTTCTATATTATTAATCATCTAAAAAAGCTCTGATCTCATTTTAAAACTTCTTATTTAAAGGTCGAAATCCACCAATTGATAGATTAAGTTCATGAGCTATTATTGGATATCTCTCTGTAACTTTATCTAGGTAATCACTTTTAAAGCCGCCTAAACCTATCCAATTTTATGGAGAAAGTTTTAAAAAATCAATTCCAGTAACTTTTTGTGTTGAAAGTATTGATTGATGCTCAGATCTAAGTCCAATACCTTGAGCTTTGCTAATCATTGACTACCAAACTCCATTAGAGCATTTCCTAACTGTGCTATCTCTTTTTTGTTTTGTTTGCTATAAGCATTTTCAACTTTAGTACCACAATTACCATCTCGAACTCTAACTAGCTTACTATCAGCCTCATCTACATCAACATCTACAACCCATAATTTTTTAAGCGATCCACACCTTACTACTAGCACATTTACCTTCACCTTGAGCGATTGGACTACTTTCTTCAGAATCTTCAATATTCTGTGTTTGTGTGTATTTGAAGCTTTTGCATCTTCTGCAAGAGTATTCCAAAAGATATAGATGCTGTTAAAACAATTGTTAAAGATATTTTACTTTTCATATTAACTCTCCTTACTTAATTCCGCTAACTGGAAAACATGCTAAATTCCGACCTTCATAAACAGGTCTTTTATAATATTTTTTAGCTATCTTTGTAGACTCATCTTTAAGTACTAGACCTCTACCTAAGAAATGGTTCAAAACTAATACTTTTGGATTTACAGCAGCAATTTTAATAATAGTTTATGGTTTTATATTTAAGAAAATGTCCGCTGCATATGCATTTTCATCAATTGGCATAGGCATCATTAAAATATCTGCTCCTTTAGCAAAAGTGATAAAAGCATCTCTAAATTTATCTGCCTGATTACTACCACCAGCACCTGTTACCACAATAGTTCCTTTTTCAGATACAATCTTATAGGCTAAAGTTGGCATATCTCCTTTTGGAATTCCTAACGCCCAAACTGTAAACTCTTTCTTCGAAAAAACTTTTGTAGGACTCGTACTTTTATAATCAATGTTAGTAACATGATCTAATTTGAAAAAACCATCTGTTCCTGTAAATATCCAATGTAGGTATGCAAAACACCTGTAGCTTTCTCAAGCATCATGTTAAGAAACTCTGTAGCACTTGGGAAAAGTCCTCCATGAATTGGACCAGATAAGGGTAAGCTTGTTTTTCTATCAGAAAAATATGCGCCTTTTAATATTGCAAGTAAATCTACAGAATGATCAGCATGAAAATGCGTCATATTAATTATTTCTAAATCTTCTAAACAAGTGCCTGATTGACCAAACCTAATGTAAGTTCCACCACAAGCATCTATTAATATATTAGATTTACCATCTAACCATATAACCTCTCCAGCTGATACCCTTAGCATCATCAGTTATAGGTCCACCAGAGTCCAATAATTACAACGTAAAAACTTATCCAAGCACTATGGTGAAGTTTTAGCAATACCATGTGAAACACCTATAGTGAGCATAGATGTAAGAGTCAAATTTAAAATATTTTTATTCATAAAATAACCTTTTATCTCTTTGATAAGGCCATTATCAATGATTATTATAATAAATAAAAACTAATAATACTTATATATAAGAAATTATTATACATAATCACAAGAACGATTAAATTTAGTAGTAGCTTTGTTTGAAAAGATAGAACTAAAGAACATTACCCATAGACACACAATGATAGCCAGCGTCCACATGGACGATTTCTCCTGTTATACCTGTTGCCATATCTGAGCATAAAAACGCTACGGTATTACCAACTTCCATAATATCAACATTTTTCTTAAGTGGAGAAACCATAGAATTATAATCAAGCATCTTTTTAAAATTTGAGATGCCTGAAGCTGCAAGAGTTTTGATAGGGCCTGCTGATACAGCATTTACTTTAATACCATCTTCACCTAAAGCTAAAGCCGTATATTTAACTGTAGCTTCTAAAGAAGCTTTAGCAATACCCATAGTATTATAACTTGGCATAGCCTTTTCTGCACCAATATAAGTAAGTGCTACCATAGAAGCATTACGATTTTTCATCATGCTACGACCTTCTTTAGCTAATGCTGCAAAAGAATATGCACTAATATCATGAGCAATACTAAAACCTTCACGAGTTACACAATCAATAAAATTGCCTTCTAACTGGTCACGCGGTGCAAAAGCTATAGAATGAACTATACCATCTAGACCATCCCAAACTTTACCAAGCTCTGCAAATAAATCTTTAATCTCTCGATCAGAAGTTACATCACAAGGCAAAACTGCTACTGGATTAAATTCTGCACACAATTTTTCTACTCTATCTTTGAACTGTCCAACATAAGTAAAAGCAAGCTCAGCTCCTTCTCTATGCATAGCTTTTGCGATACCATAAGCAATTGACTTATTACTTAAAAGTCCTGTAATTAATATTTTTTTTCCTGCTAGAAAACCCATTAAACTCTCCTTTGTGAATGTTTTATTTTTAAAAATTAAATCTAAGTACTAGAATCCATTCAACTTGATTATATAGTACAAATATTTCAAAGTATTATATAATTATAATTAGTCATAAAATAAAACACTAGACTAATTTATACTTTATGAATTGTAAAAATAAAAAAATAGTTCTTACACAGAATGGCGAAGTAAACTTTGATAGAGCTAAAGAAACTTGGAATATTATGAAAATAACATCCGAGCTTGTAGAAGGATATGAACGTCTAGATAAACTTACTCCTGCTATAAGCATATTTGGATCAGCTAGACTAAAAGAGAATAATAGATATTACTTAGAAGCTGTTAAAATAGCAGAAAAACTATCTAACCATGGTTTTACAATAATTACAGGTGGTGGCCCAGGCATTATGGAAGCAGGTAATAAAGGAGCTTCTTTGGGTTGCTCTTATAGTGTAGGATTAAATATAACTCTACCACATGAACAAACTCCTAATAAATACCAAGATATTAGCCTACTTTATAGATATTTTTTTACTCGAAAAGCAATGTTCATTAAGCATTCTATGGCTTATATAGTAATGCCTGGAGGCTTTGGCACCATGGATGAACTTTTTGATACTGCAACTCTCGTTCAAACTAAGAAAAAAGCGTATATGCCAATTATTCTTTTTGGTAAAGATTTCTGGGGAGGGTTGGTAGATTGGATAAAGACAACAATGATAGAAAATGGTGTTATAGATAAAAATGATCTTAAAATTTTACACCTTGTTGATACTATTGAAGAGGTTATTGAAATTATTCGAGACTACTATCAAAATTCTTATCATGCTAAAGAACACGCAAAAGTAATTTTTTAAAGGTTTATATATGGATATTAACACTATGTCAGCAACATTAATAAACAACTCTTTACCTATAATCGCAGCTTTTAATGTTTTGATTCACATTTTCTGTGGACTAGGAATAGCCAAAGATATACCCAAAGTTTTAGACAGAAGGCTTACAACTATTTTGTTACCAAAAAATATTTGGATTTTAGTTGGTTTAGTATTTGGTATCTGGGGATTGCTGATATATTGGCTATTTCATCACTCAACCTTCTCACGAGGGTAAAGCTAACTCACCAAAAACTTCTTTTCTTAGATTATCAATATCTTTGTGGATAATCTCTTCAACAATTTTCTTGGTAAGAGTGTGATCGATGTTTTTGATATAACTTACATTACCTTTACTCTCAAAAAAAATATTATCAACGATTTGATCATTCTCTGCTAAGGTAACCTGAATAGCCTCATGAAACTTACCTAATTTACCATTCATCAATAATAAAAAATATGCTCCAAGCATTTTCCTAATCTTGACCTTACCAAGTACACGCATAGTTTTATGATGAATAAAAAATGGTGTAATCAAGTGAAGCTTCTGATACAGTGCCTCATCTATTAATGATGAAATGCCAGCAGACATTGATATTGCATAAATTAGATCATAGTTATCTGCACTAATCTTGTATTTATTAATAATACGCTTTAATTTTCGTTTGACAAAAATAGGGCGTCCCAAAGCTACTGTAGTTACCTTAACTTTTATACCATCAACATCAACATGCTCAATGCTATCACTCTTACTGTAATAGCCTCTTATAATTAATATATTTAATCTGTCTTTATTCATTAAGCTTTTTCAATAAGTTCTATTTGATATCCATCTGGATCTTTTATAAATGCAATAATTTGTGTACCACCTTTTACTGGACCTGCCTCACGAGTTACAACCCCACCTTTTGCTTTAACATCATCACAAGCTTTGTAAATATCTTCTACTTGCATACATAAATGTCCAAAAGCAGTGCCATGATCATACTCATCCTCACCCCAGTTATATATCAGCTCTAGAACCGTATGGTTAGATATATCTCCATAACCTAGAAAGGCTAAAGTGTACTTACATTATAGATTATCAGTTTTTTTGCACTTCATGCCTAGTACATTTGTATAGAAATATACAGATTTATCTAAGTCTTTTACACGCAACATCACATGAGCAAAGCGCACCCGAACTCCTTGTCAAAAATTTATTTGTTATTGATAAACTATTTTGCTATATTATAGCAGGTTTTTAATCCTCTGTTCACAACTATCCAGGGTTAACAAAACTATAGGAAAGCAAATGACTAATTTTCAACTTTTAATATTATTCACGCTATAACTAGAAATTTTTTTATTTTATTCTCCTTTAGTCAATTAATCATCTAAATGATATAATGTTTAAATTAAGCTTAGTTTAACTAGAGCATAAAACACCATTATTATTAATTTGTTTTAGTGATTAAATCGGCTTTTTCTTTTAGTTGTGGTGAAACATTTTCCATTGCAACGGCAACATTGACTCTATCAAACATCTCTAGACATTATTACCATTACCAGAAGCATAAGTCTCATAGTCTTCTAAGCTCAGATATTCAACTACCTTATCAATACTATTAGCCTTTGTATGCCGAGCTAAATAACAATCAAAATAACCATACTCATTATGTGGAGCTGTGACATAATCATCACCGTGTGTATGTTGTAAGGCAACAACATCGACATTTCTGCCTAAAACCAAATTACTATAGATTGTGACATTATATAGTTGTGTGTCGTAATAATTTTGTCTTTATTTACAACAACATTATTATAATTAAATAGTCGAGATCCTAATGATTCAAGGTTATTTACATAGGCATACTCACCCTCAAAGAGCCAGTCATGATTGTGTTTCTCACAGAATTCTAAAACACTATCTATAGCACTTTTTGGGAAAAGTTTTTTATAAACAAGTTTATCACCGACTCTCACAACTGAGCCATTAGCAGTAATGGTAACTCAAGAACCGCTAATGGAATAAAGCCGCGTCCTACCAGTAGCTATGAAAGTTTTATAGCCTCATTTTCTGAGATTTTTTTATTGCTTGAATATTTTTCTCTGAAACAAAAAGTTTCCCTTTGTTTTCATATACTAAAGTACCATCAATATCAAAAAAGAACGCTTTATTTTTCATTTTTCTCCTTAATAATCTAAAATATTTGCTATTCCCAATACAAATGGGAACCTATCAATTTAAGCTAATATTCAAAAGATATGCGCATCTATAGAAATTATATTTTTAATAAATAAACATCGCATCACCATAGCTGAAAAACCTATATTTTTTAGCTATTGCATGATGATATGCTTGCATAATTTTGTGTTTATTGGCAAAAGCACTTACAAGCATAATCAAAGTAGACTTTGGTAAATGAAAGTTTGTAATCATCGCATCTACAACATTAAATTTTTTGCCAGGATATAAGAAAATATCTGTCTCCCCTTGATAAGTTCCAATCTGACCATTTTGTCCTGCTGTCTCAAGTGAGCGTACAGAAGTTGTGCCTATAGCTATTACTCTACCACCATTTGCTTTTGTTTGTCGAATTTTTTGACAAACATCTGCTGGTACAGATATTACCTCAGCATGCATTTTATGACTCTCAACATCATCAACTTGAACAGGTTTGAAAGTTCCAGAACCAACATGTAGAACTATATAAGCAATATCAACACCCTTAGCTTTTATCTGTTGCATTAGCTGTTGTGAGAAATGCAAACCAGCTGTAGGAGCTGCAACAGAACCTAAATCTTTGGCATATACAGTCTGATAACGCTCGGCATCAAACTCTTCATCTTCGCGCTTCATATATGGTGGTAATGGAATATGACCAAACTCTTCCATCAGCTGATAAATATCTTCATCGCCTTGTAGCTCAAGTAGATACATACCACCATCTTTGTCTAAAACTTTTGCTAATGTATCCTCAATATATATTTCACTACCAACGGCTGGTGAACGGTTAGCTTTGATATGTGCTTCAAAGACTTTTGGTGTTTTGATCCTTTCTATAAGGTATTCAACCTTTGCTCCGGTAGTTTTGCTGCCATACAAACACGCCAACATTACTTTACTATTATTTAAAACAAGTAAATCTTTTGGCGTTATAAAATCAATAAAATCAGTAAATTTATGATCAGCTATTTCACCTGTTTGCTTATTTAACTTTAGTAACCTACTAGCATCACGATTTTCTAATGGGTAGCTAGCGATCAACTCTTCTGGTAATTTATAATCAAAATCATCTGTTTTCATAAATAACCTTATATTATAAATTACTATTTTTTAGTGCCTTTTAAATTTGCTTTTATTTCTTTTATGTGACTCATAGTCATTAAGAACTTCGTTAATAAATTGATCATCATCAATATCAAACATTTTTTTTAAAAAATCTTTATCTGATAAGTCATTTAAACCTTTACCATAAATAAGTAAACTTCTATTTTTTTAAAGTCAAACAAAAATTAGCATATTCAAAACATTTACTAAGCAATTCACTCGTATCTTTTCAGGATCGAAATTTTCATCTATCATCGTATTCATTTGGATAATTTGGTCTGCAAATAGCTTACTTGTGAAAATATTCATCTTGAGTAAATCAAGCATAGTAACTTTACTATTGTATCAACATTTTCAATAATCTCTTCTAAACCATCTTGCTTATCAAACTCTAAAAATACTTTTTTACATCTACTATTTCGTTTTCCATATTGTTTCTTTTTCTCTTGAGTTTACATGGCTTGCTTTACCACCAAACTTTTTAAAATACTATTCTTATCAACAAATTCTAGTCCAGCTCTACGCGCTTTTTTGAGATATTGATTATCACTAGCAAAGACTTCTTTAAATGCCTTCATCAAAGCTAGCATCTTAGTATTATCAAGCATACGCTCACGCTGATATTTATCTAGTGTTGAAATATGACCAATCAAGCGCCCTTTTGCAAAAACCTCACTCAAAACTCGAGTTAGTGCAATAACATCCTTAAAACCTATATTTACTCCTTGCCCTGCTAATGGATGAATTGTATGTGCTGCATCACCTACTAATACCACATTGTTTTGCATATAACTCTTAGCATGACGCTCTATTAACTCAAAACTAAACCTTTTTGATAGTAAGTTAAGACTACCAAAACTATTATCAATTGCCTTAGTAAGTTCTATCTCAAACTTCTCATCTAGTAAACTCATAAGAAAATTAGCATAATCAGTCTTTACAGACCAAACTATCGAAGCTTTATTTGCATCTGCTAATGGCAAAAATGCCAGTACACCTTTATCATAAAAACGCTGATATGCTGTTTGCTGATGGTCTTTTTCAAGCTTAATTGTTGCAACAATAGCAGTGTGTTTATACGGTTTAACTTTAGTTTCAAAATTAAAATAATCACGAATAAAAGAGTTAGCACCATCTGCACCAATTACTAAACTTGTTTCAATGATTTTATCATCTAAAAATATTTTCTCAGTATTAACATTTCTTTGGATTTTGTGTATTTTTTGATTAGCAAAAATCTCAATACCTGTAGCACTGATTTTCTCTATTAGCGCGGCAACTATTACATCATTTTCAACAATACATCCTAAGCTATGTTCGGCTATTTCTTCGGCAGTAATATTTATACTTTCACTAGGAATACCATCCCATACACACATTTGATAGTATGGTGATACACGCTTATTTTTAATACTATGCCAGACACCTAATTGTTGCAAAAAACTTTTTGAGGTATGGTTTATAGCACTAACTCTAGTTTCGACTCTATCAGTGCTTAAAGGCTTATCATTAATTTCTTTTGCTTCAACAAGCGCAACCTGCAAACCCTTTTGGTGCAATGCCAAAGTAAGACTTAAGCCTACCATACCACCACCAACAATCACAGCATCTTTTTGAACATTTCTAACGCTCATCTTCAACCACCTTTCTCATTAGAGTTGAGCCTTTGCTAAGCTTACCCATCATCACTCTTGATAGAACTTTTTTAGCTAACTTGCTTCTTTGTAAGAGATATAAACCAGCATTTCTACTTGCAACTAACTTAGCATCGTTAGATACAAACCATTTTACAAAACCATGAATGACAAAAATTGTTCTATCATGATCTGGTTTTCTGACTTTGACAAACTCTGCTAAAACAGCTACAATTGAGTTCTGTGAAAAATCACTCTTTGCAAGCAAATCATATAAAAAACCAATATCTCGTATACTTAGATTCATCCCTTGACCAGATACTGGATGCAAAAAATGTAATGCATTACCGAAAAAAAGCACATTGTCTTTATGGACTTGCTCAGCTTGGACAAGATATAAAGGAAAAACCGCGGGTTTTGAAGTAAGTCTAATCTCTCCTAATCTGTAGCCAAAGCGATCTTGGACTAGCTGTTCAAACTCTTTATTATCTAAGACTAACTTTGCTTGTGAATTATCTCTATCAATAGTCCAAACACAGCCCATAGTAGTTTTTGCCTTAGGTAACATTGCTAGTACCCCATCAGTCATAAATCTTTCAAAAGCTGTATTATAATTATCAAGGTCTGTTTGAATATCAAAAACAAGTGCATCTTGTTGATAATCAGTTGTCTTGGCTGCGACATTTAGCATTTTTCTTAAACTTGAGTTTGCGCCATCACAAGCGATTATTAGCTGTGCTTCTATAGTTTTAGTCTCTCCTTGCTGCTTGACTACTAAAGAATACTTATCATCGTGTTTATTTAAATTAACAACATTTGTTCCAAAAGATTTAACAATATTTGGATTATCAGCAACACTTTGTAAGGCAACTGTCAGAAGCTGTTGTATTGGCGCAATAGCTCCTAGAAATGGCAAATTTTCATCTTTAGCAAATATCTCAGCTCGACCATAGTTACCTTTATCTGAGACATGAACTTGTTCAATAGTTTGAGTTTTACTTGCAACCTTATCCCACAAACCAAGAGTATTTAAGAAAGCTATTGATGAATAAGACACCGCAATACTTCTATTATCATTTTTTACTTGTAATTGATCTTTTTCAATATGAATAATTTTACATCCAGTCTTGGCTAAAGCTAGAGAAGTAAATAAACCAACTATTCCGCCTCCAACAATTGCCACATCATATTTAGTATTCATGTTGATACCTAAATTTTTTCACTATTAATAAGTAAAACTGCTACTTTTATATACTCAACCAACTCGAAAAAATCTTCTTCACAACCTTCATCTTCACCTAAAGCTTCATAGTCCATATATGAGATTTTCATCAGATCACTAATTGCTTCCTTGATTTCTTGATCTTTTGAACTCTCAAAATCCAAACCACATAAACCTATTCCTGATAGAAACCCTCTTATCCAATATGTAAGAGCTTCAGCTCGATAACTTAACGGCTCATTATCTGCTGGAATAAATAAATCAAAGCTCAGACCTTTTTCATCGAATTGAGATTTGGTGTAATCATAAAGTTTTTTCATAGTTTTCAAAGCTGAACTAGTAATCAAATCACCATCTTCAATTAGCTTATTCATTAGAGAATCTGACCAAGCTGTAAATTTAACTTCAGCACCAAAACTAAACAAGGCACAAAGTAAACCATGAGCTTCAGAAGCCGAGCTTAAAGCCTGCATTACTTTCAGTGCTTCTGCGACATCTTCAAAATTAGGTTTTTCATTTTTCATAGAGATTAATTTTATTTTATATTATATTGTTAAATTATTTTACTGTATCTAGATAATTAGTTATAGGTATTTTTTGATAAGATTCTGCTCAAAACCAAAGTTAAAACCAGCTAGTAGTTAGTAACAGCCAAATATTTAATCAACAAAAGAAAGAACTTAACTCAAAAGTCAAGAAATATATCTACAAACTTTTTAGTGTAAATTATTCAAACAGTATTTAGAGTGATTTATAATAAGTTTGTAATCAAGAGTTTAGTTGTCTGGGTTATTGGTGATTTAGTTACAATCTTGTACCGATACTACTTAGAAAAAGGAGCCTTGGTGTTTTGACTAGAGAGCAAGCTTTGATACTTTAGCATTGACAAAGAAGCCCAACGTTGAAACTATAGGGATCAAGAATATTGGACTAAAAACGGTAATCTGGACAACTAATTTTTCATACTTGCAGTCATGAATAAAAATCAAATACGTAGGCAGCTTTTAGATATTAGAAATTCTCTTAAAAACAAAACCTATCTTAGCGAGCAAATCAGCTCTAAACTGATAAGCCACATACAAGTAAATTTTACTAATCCCAAGATAGCTAGTTTTGTATCACTAAAAAATGAAATAGATACTCAAACTATTAACAATCACTTTGAAAATATCTATTTACCTATAATTCATCCCTTTATAAAACATGGGCTTTGGTTTGCTAAAGACTCTAAAAGTTATTACTTAAATAAATATAAAATCAAAGAACCTATATACTCTGTTAAAGATATAGTTACAGCTTGGGAACTTGATATTATTATAGTACCGATTGTTGGTTTTACTAGCGATAAATTGAGAATTGGTATGGGTGGCGGTTTTTATGACTATAACTTAAGCTTTAAAAAAACTCATAAATACCCTTTAACTATAGGTATAGCCTTTGATGAACAGCAAAATAATGCTATTATCAGAGATATACATGATATTAAGCTTGATTTAATTATTACACCTACGAGGATATTATAACTATGGATAGTACTACTGTAGCAGATCAAATAAAAACTCAAATATTATCCAAAGTTGAACCTCAAGCTATAATCGAAGTAATTGATGAAACATACAAACATGTAAAACATAGAGGCTATAATCAAGGTAAGTATCATTTCGTGCTTAATATAAACTCTCAAAAACTTAGCACAATAACAAAAATCCAAGCACACAAACAAATATTCAAAGCTGTTGAAAATTTAATGCCATATATTCATGCTTTATCAATAAAGATCAAACCGGAGTAAAATACAATGTTTGATTTTATTATACATTTTAATGAGTATATAAATTATTTTATTGACCTTTTAGGTGTGTGGTTTTATATTTTATTATTCTTTATAGTTTTTTGTGAAACTGGAATTGTTTTAGGTATATTTTTCCCGGGTGACTCATTACTTTTTACAATTGGTATAACAGCTGCTGCTACAAGTATAAATATTCATTTAGCAGTTTTAACAATATGCTTAGGTGCTATAATCGGTGACTCGTGCAACTACATCACTGGTAAATTTATTGGCGAAAAACTCTTTAGTACTCATGCACAGATTCTCAAGAAAGCTTATTTGATTAAAACAAAAGAATTTTTAGAAAAATATGGCACAAAAGCGATAATTTTCTCACGTTTTATCGCCTTTGTTAGAACTATTACTCCTTTTGTAGCAGGTGTAAGCAGAATGAATTATGCTAAATTTGTCATATTAGGAACAATATCTGCAATTATATGGTCTTTTTCTATAACCTATACTATATACTTCTTTAGTAATAACCAATTTGTTAAACAAAATCTAAGCCTTTTAATCACTATAGTAGTCATTGCTGTAATTATTCAAATGCTACTTAAAAGTATTATAAATAAAATAAAAGCAAAAAGAACTTAACCTTTAGAAATTATTTTTTTATAATCTAAATAACAAAACATTCAAAAGCATAACCCATGGATACAATTTCAGCACTATTAAATATAGTATTGTATCTAGATCAATTTATTAGCACTTATATAAATATACTAGGTGACTGGACTTGCTTACTGCTTTTTTTAGTGATTTTTTGTGAAACTGGACTTGTAATAATTCCTTTTTTGCCAGGTGATTCATTACTTTTTGCCATAGGTCTTACTGGAGCTGCGACAACTCTTAATGTTCACCTAGTAGCGCCAATATTAGTAGCAGCTGCAGTTTGTGGAGATTCTTGTAACTATTTCTTAGGTCGTATGATTGGTAAAAGAATCTTTAAAGAAGATGCAAAAATTCTCAAGACTGTACATCTTTTAAAAGCTCAAGAATTCTTTAACAAGTATGGTCCAGCTGCTATTATATCTGCTAGGTTTACACCACTTGTGCGTACATTTATGCCTTTCACAGCTGGCATGGCACGGATGAAATATACTAAATTTGTGGCAATAGGTATTATCGGTGCGTTTATCTGGGTTTATTCTATTGTGTATTTGGCATTTTTCTTTAGTAATAATGCTTTTGTTAAAAAATATTTTGGCTTATTTATCATTTTGATTGTTGTTGTTTCTTTGATACCACCGACAATATCTTTTATCAAAGCTTTCAAAAACAAACTACTTAATCACCAATAAAACCAGTAAGGCTATTGATTTAATATTACAAAAGCATTGAGTACTTCGATAAGCATAGCCAACTTATGTTGTAAAATTTTTATTGTTTAAATCAACAATTTCTCAGCCGTTAGTAAGATTTAGTTTGTTACTTAACTAAAGTTTTAATAGAGTTTAAAATAATTCTTAAGTCTAAAATCTACTTTTTAAGGTTTAAATAATCGACAAGAAGTTTCCTACTTTTTAACTGCTTACCAGCTAAAACATAATCAATACATACTCGAGTAACTCTAGAAATTGCTTTTAGATCATCATTTGACCACAAGCTTAGCGGTTGATTTATTTTCTTAAGACTTCTGCCAGAGATACTATTTATAGCTGAGTTAAGATCTTTTCTAAACCCATTAGGAAGTATAGTGTAGGTACAGTTATTTTGTATTGATATCCCATTAATATCATTATCAACATAAATGCCCTGACCAAGACTATTTAATAACTCAAGCTCAAACATTCTCAATAAGTATCTATAATTAGCTTCATCGATATTTCTTAAGATAAAATCATATTTATCAAAGAGAACATCTTCTTCATGAGAATAATTTAAAAGTAAATATATAAGCTCATTAATATACTGCAGTGATAATAAGTTTATATATGATTTTTGGTAAAATGACTCAATAAACTCAATATTATAAATTTTACCTAGACCATCGGCCTTTTTAGCGAGGTTAATTTGTCCTTTTAGTTTAACTAGTGGCTGATATAAATTAGCAGTTTTTTTATTAATTGTTATTAATACCGAGAGCTTGCCGAACTCACGCGTAAATACGCTCCCAAGTAGTGAATTTTCTCTATATTTACGCTGATGTAATATATAAAAGTCATACAGCTGCTGCATTTATTTTCTCAATAAGCTGAATTATTTGTAGTCCATCTCTATACCTAACTTGTGGTAAACCAAAATCTGCTATTAGCTTTTCTAAAGAAATTTGGCTTAGATTTTGTTTGTTTTGCAAACTAATCTGAAGCCACTTGAGCATAGCTAAGCTATACGCATCACCATAAATCCTATATGATACCCTTTTATCACAAATATAAATCTCGACTGTTGAAAAATTATCGCTAATACTATATTTAGCCTGCTCTGCTAAGATAATACTATCTTCAAACTTAACTTGTGTTAAAAGCTCCTTTACTAAATCATTATACATCTACTTCTCCTTGTGGTGATAAAGCTCGCAAAAGTTGTACTTTTTCTTTTAGCAAATTAGCTGCTTGGATAACTTGTGCTTGCGTTGTTTGTAGCCCAAAAGATATTCTAAGCGTTGATTCTACTTCAACTGCTGTCAAACCTATAGCACTTAAGACATGTGAAGGCTCAACTGTATGGGAATTACATGCCGAGCCCATTGACATACAAATCTCATCAACTAGCGCTAATAATGTTTCACCCTTTACTCCTAAAAATGTAATATTTAAAATACCTGGATAACTATTTTCAAGATCTGTATTAATTCTTATATTAGCCAATTTCTGAATAATTCCTAAAAATAGCTGCTGCATTTTTGACACATATTCAAAGTTTTGCTCTTTTTTTACAAATATCTCTTTAGCAGCTGTAGCTAGTGCAAATATCTGATAAGTTGCCAGTGTCCCTGCGCGTAAATTAAACTCTTGAGCCCCCCCATGTATTTGCTTTATAAGCTTAACTTTTGGTCGTTTTGATCTTAGATAAAGAAAACCAACACCCTTTGGTGCATACAACTTATGTCCAGACACTGATAACAAATCAATATTCATCGTTTTGATATCTATATCAACTTTACCATAACCTTGGGCGGCATCAACATGCAGCAATGCTCCATTTTGCTTGGTTATTTTCCCAATTTCCACAAGGTTATTTTGTGTCCCAAGCTCATTATTTACAACCATTAAGCTTACAAGTATTGTTTGTGGTGTGATAGATTTTTTAAGCTGCTTCAAATCAACTTCACCAAACTGATTGACATCAAGATATGTAACTTCAAAACCCTGTGTCTCTAAAAACTTACAAACATCCAATACTGTCTTATGCTCAGCTTTTGAGGTTATTATATGTCTACCTTTATCTTTATAAGCATATGCCACTCCTTTTATCGCAAGATTATTTGACTCAGTCGCTCCTGAAGTAAAAATAATCTCCCTTGGTAACACTGCTAAAGTTTGAGCAATTTCAGCCCTTGCCTGCTCAATTTTATTACTAACAATTTCTGCTTGCTGGTATGTTGATGACCCAGGATTAAAAAAATCATTATCACTAGTTATTGAATTTAACATAGAATTTTTGACAATTTGACTAAGTGGAGTTGTCGCAGCATAATCCAAGTAAATAAGATTCATTAGAAATTAATAGTTCTTTTATTTAATAGCTAATATTGCTATTATATCAAATAATTGTGTACATAGTACTTTAACAAAATCGCAACAAAATTAAGCAACTGACTAGATATGGTAAATCTAATCAATTTCTTTGAGAAATTAGCTTAAAAATCTCGCGGTTTATTAAGAAAGACCTTAATGGTCAAAAAGCGAGTTGACTCGTTAAACAATCAGCTATGATGTTATATTTATTGAAGGAATTAATAACAAATGAAGAGAATACTAATAAACAGCAAAAGTGGTGAAGAAACAAGAATTGCCACATTAAATAATGGTAAACTAATAGATCTAAATATTGAGAATGTTGATAGAGAACAAAAGAAAGCAAATATTTACAAAGGCTACATTTCAAGAATTGAGTCAAGCTTAAATGCTATATTTGTTAACTATGGTGAAGAAAAAAATGGTTTTTTACCGTTTAAAGAAGTATCAGAATATTATCTAAAAGATGTTCCAAATGGCGATAATATCGCCCCTTTGCTTTTAGAAGGACAAGAACTAATCGTTCAAATAGATAAAGAAGAGCGTGGCGATAAAGGTGCGGCATTGACTACATTTATCACCCTAGCTGGCTCCTATATGGTGTTACTACCAAACAATCATGATGGTGGCGGTATTTCTCGTCGTGTCGAAGGCGAAGATAGAGAAAGATTAAAAAAATATCTAAAGGAATTAAATATCCTAAAGAATATGAGCGTAATAGCAAGAACCGCCTGCGTTGAATGCTCTTTTGAAGAATTAAAACATGATTTTGATACTCTAGTTGAATTATGGGAATCTATTTCTCAAGCTTACCATAGAATCAAAAAACCCGCACTATTACATAAAGAAAGTGACATTATTGTAAGAACAATTAGAGATCATTTAAAAGAAGAGGTAAAAGAAATTATTGTTGATTCTAAAGAATGCTTTGAAGATGTCAAAAGACAACTTAGTTTACTTAGACAAAGCTTTGATATAAATAAAGTAAAACTATACAACGAAGAATTACCATTATTTGCTCAGTTTGGAATTGATCAACAAATAGAAAATGCCTATAAAAGAGAAATTCGCCTACCATCTGGTGGTTCTATCGTAATAGATACTACAGAAGCACTTGTAGCAATAGATGTAAACTCATCTCGCGCTAACAAAGCTGAAGATGTAGAAACTACAGCGTTTAAAACTAACCTAGAGGCTGCAGAAGAAGTCGCTCGTCAACTTAGAATCAGAGACTTAGGTGGTCTTGTTATAGTTGACTTTATTGATATGTCTTTCTACCCAAATCGAAAACAAGTTGAAGAAAAACTAATGGAAGCGCTACAACAAGATAGAGCGCGTATCCAAATGTCACGCATTTCTAAACTTGGCCTGATTGAAATATCAAGACAACGCTTAAGTTCTTCAATTAACGAAAGCGTAATGCAAAAATGTCCACGTTGTGAAGGTCATGGTTTTATCAAAACTACTCAAGCTACAGCACTTACCATCCTGCGTAAAATCAGAGCAGAAGCTATCAAAGAAGATACTAATGAAATTCGTGTCCAAGTTCCTGTAGATATTGCTGCATATATTTTAAATGAGAAAAGAGACAGTATCGTTGAGATCGAGAGAATTTCTCAAGTTAAGGTTATGATTATCCCTAACTTTAATATGGAGTCACCAAAGTTTCAAATACAGAGAATCTGGGGCACTAGCTATAAATCAAATCGTACTAGTTCAGAATTAATAGAAGATGTTTATAATATTGAAATTCCTAAAGCTAGCAAGAAAAAAGTTGCTGCTGTTGATTTAAATAAAGCCATAGAAAATAAAACTACTAGTAGTACTCAAGAGCAAAAGCCACAAACTGACACCCAAATAAATATAGCTATACAAAATGATAAAAAACAAGATGCTGTAACTCAACAAGCTAAGAAAAAAGACTTCTTTACTAATCTATTTAGTAGAATATTTGCAACTGATTCTAAAGCTGCTGAACAAGCTAATAATCCAGCTCAAAAACAACAAAACAAAGAACAAAACTTCCAAAAGCAGCAAAAAAATAAGTCGCAAAAAGATCATAACCAGCGTAATGATAACAACAGTAACAATACCAATAATAGTAATGATAAAAACGAGCGTAATAAAAATAAATCAAACAATAATAAGTTTGATAAAAAATCAAATAACCACAACAACAGAAGCAATAATCTAAATCTAAATAATGCTGAAGAAGTTATTGATATTACGCAACTTAAGTATCAAAATCAAACAGCGGTTACAAAGACTGAGAATGTCAAAAAGGTGATTTCTAAGAATCCTGATGAGTTTATCTCTATAATGGTTAAAGATGTCTTAAAGAACTATGATAGTCTAAATGGTGATGGTGCTACAAAGATAGCTACCCAAGAGAAAATTAAAACTAACAAATACTTAAAGTTTGATACTGTATCTGTAGATACTGAAATAGCTCTACTTAACCAAGTAGCTAAATCAAATCAAACTATTGAAGTTGAGCAATTCTCAGCTGTAGCAGCTGAAGAATCTTTAAGTGTTGTTGATAAAGTAGATGATACAATAATACTAGAGGTTGTAGCAGAGCGAGAAAAGCCAGAAAAAGTACTTAGAGAAACTAATCGAGCTAGTCAAACTAAACCTAAAAAAGAAAAGCAAACTACTACAAAAAATAATAAAAAAGAAAAACCAGCTGAAAAAGGAACTAAACAAAATCAAGCTAAGCCTAAATATATAAATTATTCACCTGCAATTGATTTTGAATCTCAAGCACTAATATAGAATAAGGTTTTACAATGCTACAATATCCTCATATCGATCCAGTTGCATTGCAGCTTGGCCCTATAAAGATTCATTGGTATGGTTTGATGTATCTATTTGGTATCTTTGTTGGTTGGTACTTAACTAGATATAGAGCAAAAGTTAAACCGTGGGCTCCTATCAAACCAGAACAAGTTGGCGATTTGACATTTTATGTGGCACTAGGTGTCATTCTTGGTGGTAGGATTGGCTATATTATCTTCTATAATCTTCCTTATTATTTCCATAACCCATCACAAATGTTTTTCTTATGGGATGGTGGAATGTCATTCCATGGTGGATTTATTGGTGTACTTATAGCATTTGTACTATTTGCGCGTAAGATTGGTGTAAATTCCTTTGATTTAGGTGAGTTTGTTGCACCAGTTGTACCAATTGGCTTAGGCGCTGGTAGGATAGGTAATTTTATCAATGATGAACTTTGGGGCAAGGTTACAGACTCACTAATAAGCATGGTTTTTCCAACTGGTGGGCCACTACCAAGGTATCCATCACAGCTATTTGAGTTTTTCTTTGAGGGAGTTGTACTATTTACTGTTCTGTGGCTTGTTACTATCAAGCAAAGGCCGCGTTATCTTGTGCTTGGGCTTTTCATGCTTTTATATGGTTGCGCTAGGTTTATCTGTGAATTTTTTAGGCAGCCAGATCCACAATATGGTTACATATTTTTCAATTGGATGACTATGGGGCAAATACTATCAATTCCAATGATATTACTAGGAGCTGTAATCCTAATCGCGGTATTTATCAAAACAAGGAAACAATAAATGCGAGAATATCTAAATTTTCTTAAGTATATTAAAGAAGATGGTGTTTTAAAAGGTGATAGAACTGGCACTGGAACAAGAAGCATTTTTGGCTATCAGATGCATTTTGATCTTCAAAAAGGCTTCCCGCTAGTAACTACAAAAAAAATTCATATTCCTAGTGTTGTCCATGAGCTATTATGGTTTTTAAGTGGTAGCACAAATATTAAGTACCTTAATGATAACAAGGTTAGGATTTGGAATGAATGGGCAACAGTAGATGGCGAACTTGGTCCTATCTATGGCAAACAATGGCGTGATTTTAATGGTCAGGGTATAGATCAAATTGCTGAGGTAATTGAGATGCTAAAAACAAACCCAAATTCACGTAGAATTCTAGTTTCAGCTTGGAACCCATGTGTTGTACCATCAGAAAAAATATCTCCACAAGAAAATGTTGCAAAAGGTAATTCAGCCCTGCCGCCTTGTCATGCAATGTTTCAATTCTATGTCGCGGACAATAAACTATCATGTATGCTTACGCAAAGAAGTACTGATGCTTTTCTTGGAGTTCCATTTAATATTGCTAGCTATTCACTACTAACGTATATGGTTGCACAGCAATGTAATCTTGATGTTGACAAGTTCATCTGGTCAGGTGGTGATTGTCATATTTACAACAACCACATTGAGCAAGTTAATGAACAGCTTAGTCGTGAACCTTTAAATCTACCAATATTAAAGATTTTAAGAAAACCAAACTCTATCTTTGATTATAAATACGAAGATTTTGAGTTTGAAAACTATAACCATCACCCTGCCATCAGAGCAAAAATATCTGTATAAGAATATCAAAATGAGCCAGCTATCTCTTAATAAAAAGAAAATCTCCATTCTCCTCTTAGAAGGTATCCATCCAAATACTGTTGAATTGTTTAAGGTTTCAGGATACGAAAATATCAAATTACTAAATACAGCTCTTGAAGGACAAGAACTAGTAGATAAACTTAAAGATTTTAAAATTGTCGGCTTACGCTCACGTACACAATTGACAAAAGAAGTCCTTGAGCAATCTGAGCATCTTATAGCTATTGGTTGCTTTTGTATCAGTACTAACCAAGTAGATCTTAAAACTGCGCAGAGCTTAGGTATACAAGTTTTTAATACTCCGTTTTCAAACACTCGCAGTGTTGCTGAGCTTGTCTTAGCAGAAGCTATTTTGCTAATACGTAATGTAATCGACAAGAATGCTAAAGCTCATAGAGGAGAATGGCTTAAATTAGCTAATAATGCTAATGAAGTAAGAGGCAAGACTTTAGGAATTGTCGGTTATGGTCATATTGGTATGCAGCTTGGAATTTTAACAGAGAATATTGGTTTAAATGTGATATTTTATGATATTGAAGAGAAACTACTTTTAGGTAATGCTTGTCAAGTTGACAACTTAGCAACACTACTACAACAATCATATGTCGTTTCTCTACATGTGCCACAACTGCCAAGTACTGCAAATATGATATCAACCAAAGAATTCGCGCTTATGAAGCAAAATTCAGTTCTTATCAATGCTTCAAGAGGTAATGTAATAGATATCAATACTTTGGTTAATGCCCTAAAAAGCGCTAAGCTTAAAGGCGCAGCAATTGGTGTTTTCCCTAAAGAGCCATCATCAAAAGGTGAGATTTTTGAAAGTTCTTTGAGAGACCTTGATAATGTCTTTCTGACACCACATATAGGTGGTAGCACTATAGAAGCACAAGAAAATATTGTTACTGAAGTAAGTGCTAAATTAATCAAATATTCAGACAATGGTTCAACATTAAATGCGGTAAACTTCCCTGAATTATCTCTACTTAGTCATACAGAAACTCATCGAATCTTACATATTCATCAAAATATCCCTGGTATCATCAATGAGCTAAATAGAATTTTAGCGTCTAAAAATATTAATGTTGATGGTCAATATCTAAGAACATTAGAAAATATTGGTTATGTTGTTATGGATATTAAATCAAGCTCAGATCAGGCTAAAGATCTCATTGATGAATTTAAAAAAGTTAAAGCTACAATAAATGCTCGCTATTTAGTATAAATGTCTATAAGTAAAACTCTTATTTTAAATGAAATAAAAAAACTCTCTCCATCTCATATCATTATTGGTTATAGTGGCGGCATTGACTCAAGTGTTTTACTAAATATCAGCAAAGACTTAGATATTCCACTCATTGCAATTTATATTAATCATAATCTTCATCGTGACTCATTTAAATGGCAAATTCATTGTCAAAAAACTTGTGAAAGATATAATCTACAATTTATTAGTCACTCATTAGGTAAAGCTCCTAAAGGAGAAAATTTTGAGGCTTGGGCAAGTAAACAAAGAATGGCATTTTTTCAAAAAATAATGCAGCAATACCTTAAACCATTACTTTTACTAGGTCACCACCAAAATGACCAAGCTGAGACATTTTTGATTCAAGCAATACGCGGCTCTGGATTAGCGGGCTTAGCTGGTATACCGTATTATAAAAAACTACATCATGGAGACGTATTACGCCCATTACTAAACTATAACAAGATTGAAATTGAAGAGTTTGCCAAACTAAATAATATAGCACATATATATGATGATAGTAACGAGGATACAAAATACCGCAGGAATCTAATTCGTAATGAAATAATCCCAATATTACAACAAGTAAATCCAAATATTAGTCAAACCCTCTCTCGTAGTGCAAATATTTGTGCGGAAGGTAATAATGTTTTGCAGAAACTACTCGCAGAAAAATTACAATCAATATCTCAAAATACTACAATAATAATTAGTGAGTTAATAAAGTTAGATGATGATATTCAAAAAAGTCTGCTGCATCTTTGGTTTAAACAAAACACACAGCAAAGTCTTAAAAGCAAGCAAACAAAAGAGTTATATCTAGCTGTCAATAATCCCTCAACAGGTTGGAAAATCGATATAAATAACAACTGTCAAATTCATATACAATATAATCAGCTTATTATAAAGTATACAGCAACTGCCAAGGATGTAAGCAAAAAAGCTATCATAAGTTGGCTTAATGAAAATCTTAACAAACAAATTGATCTAACTGAGATAGTAATCCGTGATAAAAAACCTGATGATAAATGCAAATATTATAGCAGAAACAAGGCTAATAAACTTAAAAAACTCTTTCAAGAACTACAAATTCCTGCCACTGAAAGATCAAAAGCAAAAATAATTCTAAAAGATCAGCAAATAATTGCCGTTTATCCTTTTTTTGTTTGTGAGTAAGTTTTTTAACTACTTTAATTTCTTTATGACCAAAGGTAACAATATACCATATTATAATTGTCACTGCCAAGATAGCTATAATAGTAAATAACCCTTGAAATAATTGTGCCTTTGACTAGATCAAAATTATTAGGAGTATCTTGAAAAGCTGCTAAATTAGCAACCTTAGCGCCAAAATCCAGCGACACTTCCTGTAAAAAACATATATGATACTGCTAAGAAACCTGTATTTTTTTATTTTTATAGATATAACCTACGAAAAGTGCAATAGGATCTATAAATAATTCTGACACACCTAAGAAAGCTAAAGCAATGATGACAGGTAAAGCTATGTTGTCAAATCTATACTTGCTTTTAGCTACTATAAAGAATAAAAGAAAACACAGTAACTGAAATATAAAACCAAATGAGAACTTTATCATTCTGCCAAAATCATCATCAAGTAATTTTACTCTCTTCCAAATCCATGGAAGAATTAGACCACCAAACAAGATTGAAAGTGAATTCATTGAAGTAAAAGTACTCGCAGGAATATCAATACACTATAAGTATGTATCGACATTTCTATGTACAAAAATTTCTACTAACGTGCGTGTATAACTGCTCATCAAACACCCAAAAAACTATACCAAAAATATAAAAAGGCAATAGTGTAATTAATGATTTACATGTAGTAGCATCTGCTTTAATAAAAATGACCACAAAAGCTATTGCAGTAATATATGTACTGCTAATAGATAACCATCAAAAAGATATTCTAAAGCCAAGTAACTTAGAGTCAGTATTAACAATATGCTAAAAACTACAACTAAGTTAGCTGTTTAGATAAAGTTTTTTGTGGAAGAATATCTGGAATATATTTAGAACCTAGCATAAATATAGCTAAACCAAATATCATACCAATACCTGCAATACCAAATCCATAATACCAACCATAATAATGTGCTACTAAACCACATAGAATAGGTGCAAATATGCCACCAAAATTTCCACCTAAGTATAGTAATGTGAAAGCTGAATCTTTGTTTGGATCATAAGAATTATATTGTTTCCCTAACAAACAAGATACATTATTTTTGAAAAAACCATAACCACAAACTATAAATGCAATACCAAAATATAACTTGCTATCGCCATCAAAGCCAAGGGTAATATGACCAACAGATATAAGTACTGCACCATAAGTCACCGTTTTTTTTATAACCTAATACTACTCTCTATCTGCAACAATCCAACCAACTATGGTGACAAATATACCTAAGTTATATAGCTTCTGCTATAGCATACGATGTAGTATCATCGAGCTTAAGTTGATATACCAAATATATAATATCAAAAGAGCTCTCATACCATAGAAGCTAAATACTCCCACATATATATTGCAATAATGTACCATAAAGCTTTAGGATGTTTTTTTGATTAATAATTTTGTTGCATTGATTAACTAGTAAAATTAACGATAAATAAATTATAGATAAACAAGCATTTTAGTAAAAAGTTATATGTGGCTTTTTAAGGTAAATTTAGCCCTAGCTATTAAATATTCTCAAGTGTTATTAAAATACCAATAGTATCTAGTTATTCAAGCTATGTTAGTATAGAAGTAGCTAATACTACTAATACCAAAGGATAGAATTATGAAGCCTATAGTAAAAAAGATTTTTGTCTGTTATACTGCTTTGTTGATGCTATTTTCACAGTCACTAGTATGCACCGCGCTCTAACATTAGTTAAAAATAGCAACACCGTTTCCGGTAGAACTATGGAGTGGAGGCTTACCTGGAACTGGCAATTCATTTATGTGCCTAAGAGAAGTAAGCATTATCTAAATGCGCCAATGAATTTAAACTTAGCTACTCTTCTAAATACTCAATAATTGCTACTGGGCTTGTCAATGCTAATCAAGAATTTTTAGTTGATGGACAAAATGATCAAAGCCTTAGTATTAGTGCAAACTATATCCCAGGCTTTACCGAATATCAAAAAGTAACAAATACAGATAAAAAATATGCTTCTATAACTCAAATTAGTATATTACTCTTAAGCGAGTATGCCAATGTAGAGCAAGTTAAACAAGCTTTAAAACAATACAAAGTCTGGTCAGATAAAAGTACCATTATTAATGGTGTTGCTCCACAGTTACACTTTTTAATAACTAACAAACACAGTAAATAGCTATTCAGTAAAATACATAAAAGTAAAAGTAAGATTATATGATGTCAATTCAAATGTCAAAGTGACAAATGCCCCAACTTATGATTGGCACCTTATAAACTTGAGAAATTACTTAAATCTAAGTAACCAAACAACAACTAGAGTAAAAATAAGTGATTCCATTGATTCCTCACAAGGTAAAGATATCTAAGATATAAACTCACTCGGTCGAGGTAATGGCTTGTTAGGCTTACCTAGAGACTACTCGCCACCATCAAGATTTATCAAAAATGTAATATTGGATATTATGCTAACAATAAAGGTGATAATAATGAAAATCTCATTACTAAAGTTACTCATATCATTAATAATGTTGACATAGCTAAAGGAACAGTTACTAAAAAACTTGGAAATCAGACAATGTTTGATCATACTGCATTTAAAAGTAATAAAAGACCTTAACAACAATAAACTTTATATCAAAAGCTATAACTCACCTAATAATGCTGTAGAAATTGATTTAAATACACTAGATCAAAATAATCTAAGCGGTTTGCTATTGATATAGACAAATTACCCTACCTAATAATAACATATCAACTAATCTTATCAAGTAGCTAAGCTTTTTTTAGCTAAAAGACTGTCATAAACTTGCTGAATTCCTTCAGCTTCATTTTGAATCTTATACTTAGTAGTTACCAAATCATAGCCATTTTGAGCTATTTTGTACCTTAGTTGACTATCAGAAATTAGAATATCTAATTTATCTGAAATTTGCTGGCTTGATTTAGGTTCGACTAAATAAGCATTTTCATTATTTGCGATAATCTCTGGCCAAGCACCTAATTTAGTTGCAATTACAGCACATTTTGAAGCCATTGCTTCAAGAGCTGGTAAACCAAAACCCTCTTTGTGACTAGCACAAACGACAATATCTAAGGCTCTATACCAGCTAGGTATCTCATTGCTATCAGCTATAAAACCAGTAAAAATTATCTGCTTGTCTAAGCCAGCCTGTTTGACCTTTCGCTCTAGCTCTTTTTTAAAATTTAAATCTCTCGGTGTTGCCTCACCAATAACTACTGCCGTCCAATCAGGATATTTTTTTAAGGTTGCTATCATTGCTTCAATAAACTCTTGAGTTCCTTTAGATTTTCTAATTCTACCGAATATCCCTATACCATGTTTGCCAGGCATTTTTTTCTCTTGCCATTGTTGTTGCCTAACTTCAGTTGGATAAAAAACTTGGGTATTTACCCCATGAGGCACTATATAGGGTTTTTTCTCTAAGTACCCTGCAGATATCTCAGATGGACATATAACTGCTGCCATTCTATTTATATAAAACTTTGTAAGCTTCTTATGATTACGTTGTGCCACAGATGTGAAAACTATTATTATCTTATATCTGAAAAGATATTTTAATATTATGCCAACAAGCATATCTATATTTCTACGTGCATGCCAAATACGCCATTTATTACGCCAACATTTAAATAAGAAATCTCTAAATCTAATTTTCTTAATGTCTTTAGAGTCAATATTAAAGCCCATGCCAACTATATTTACTAATTTAGCTTGTACTGGAATAACAGCTAACATACTTGCATTAATTCCAGAAAATCTACGCCCTAGTGATAATGCTATAACTTCAACATCATTGATATTTTTAGTTTCCATAGTTTATTTTATATTATAAGATTTTATTACACTCATACTAAAACAAACTTATAATATTTACAAGCTAATCAAAACTTATAGCTAAAATCACGATAATACTCAAACAAAATAGTTATATAAATATTCTCTATTTTAAATGTTATAATACCTAGCATATCACTTACTTAGATATATTAATTTTTTATGATAGCTTTTAAAAAACTTAAAAATTTGTTTAGTTACAAAAAACCAATAATCAAAGAAAATACTTTTTTACTTTGGGAACCTTGTTCTCATAGTCATGCAGAAACTGTCCCTGGCTTTACAAAATATTTGCTTGATTTAGGCTACTATGTTTCAATACTTATCAATCCTAAAAGATATAAAGAAGGTCTTTTTTGTAGATTTGATAACCAAAATATTTCCTATAATAAACTATCTAAAAAACAGATTCGTAAATATTTTAAAAAAGACTCACTTGAAAATGTCGAAGGGCTCTTGATAACAACTATTAGTAAGCTATATGATGGTAAAGATTTAAATCAGGCATATGAATTTTTTAATAAGCAAGCTAATAAGCATAAACTCTTTTTTATCGAGCATGAGATTGATAGTTATATTGATAATAATTCTAACCCACGCAATGATATTATTACCTTAAGGTCTATGGATTACAAAAATGCTACCACAGTTCCAGTTAATCCTCATTATTTTGGAAAAGTTAAATTAAATTATAAAAATGAGCTTACAAAATTTATAACCATTGGTGCTTTATCAGAAAAGAGAAAAAGTACTAAATTACTCATAAATGCTGCAAAAGAACTTTTAGATAACGGTATTACAAACTTTAAAATCACAGTCATTGGTAAAGGAAATATAAAAGATTTGCCAGCTCAGTTACAAAGTTTTTTTTACATCAAGGGACGCCTAGACTTCAATCAAATGTATGATGAAATTGAAAAAGCTGATTTCATTCTCTCTGCTTATGAAGATAATCCTCAGCATAGAAAATACATCACATCTAAAACTAGTGGTACTTTTCAACTTGTTTATGGTTTTTTAAAGCCAATCATTATTAGAGAAAATTTTGCGGCTATAAATGGATTTAATCCAACTAATGCTATTTTATATTCACAAGATTCTCAATACAGTGACGCGATGATAAGAGCAATAAATATACCATCCGAAGAATATAGACAAATTCAACTAAATCTAAAACAATATACTAATCAATTATACTTAAATTCAAAAATTAACTTACAAAAATTAATCAAAGGATATATTACAAATGAATAAAATATCTGTGAATAAAATACCTATAGTTTTTACTTTTGATAAAAGAATTATTTTAGGTGCTGCTGTAGCTATCAAAAGCTTAATTGATAATGCTAAACAAACTACATCTTATGATATTTATGTTTACCACCCAGATATTGCATATAAAACTATTAAATACTTTGAAGAAATGTTATCTAATACTAATCATAGTATTAGCTTTTACCATATCAATAAATCCAGATTTAAAGATGCTCCTATTAATAAGGGCGGTAGTTGGACTGAGATAGTATATTATAGACTTCTAACACCTGAACTATTACCACAATATGATAAAGCAATATATATTGATGTAGATGTTTTGTTTAAAAAAGATTTAAGTGAGGTTTTCAACATTGACATATCAGGATATGAATGTGCTGCTGTCCCTGTAGAACTAAACAGTGATAAGATGATTTGCCATAAATACTTTCCTGAAAATAAAAATAAATATATCTATATTTCAAGTTTTTTAGTTATGAATCTAAAATTAATGCGAGAAGAAAAAACCGTACAAAAATTTCTAGAAGTTATAAGTTCTTTTAACAAAAGACTAAAGTTTTTTGACTTAGATACATTAAATATTGCTTGTGATAGATTTTATGATTTACCTTTCTCATACGGTACTTTTCAGAGTATTTTCTATAAAGAAGATGTTACAAAGGCTAGAGAATATCCATTTTTAAAGGATATTTATAGTATCAAAGAAATTGAAAAAGCTAAGAAAGAAACTGTATTTATCCACTATGCAGGTAAACCTGGTAAACCATGGTGAATGAAAAAACCATATATAGATTATCTAGAATATATTAATAAAATCCCTAAAAAACTCAAGAAGTATACTTTTAGAGATATAAGAAAAAAACTTTTAAGTAAACACTAAATAAATACTACAAAATTCTGTTATTTTCTTTCATAACCAATAACTTTCTTAAAAATTCTTTCAGCTAACATAGGTTTTAAAATACTATAAATTAACGCCCTTATTCGAGCTTTTTTAGTTTGCTTAGAAATATATAAATAATCTATGATATATAGCTCTTTTTTCTTTAAAAAATATTTTGATTTTAATCTAGGCTTATCGTTTTTAATATAACATTTATCATTAAACCAACATATTGCATAACATTTAGCTAAATCAAAACCTCCATAAAGTTCCTTACGATATCCAGGATAAGAATTTAAACTGAATTGCTTACCCATAGAGTCTATGATAGCATGGTTATTAAGAGTTAGTATTTCAAATACAAATTCATTTATTCGATACTTTCCTGGCTGAATATCTGACAAATCAGGCTTGTTTAGACAGATATTAACTGCTCTACCAAGCAAATTGGGACCTGTTGGACTTAGAGGATCATTACCATAGTAACTATTGAGTGAGTTTTCAACTATCATTTCAATAGCTTTTTTGAAAAATGGGTGTTTTGACTTTGAACATAAAAATGCTTGAAATATATAGCCATCAAACTCAAAATCTTTTAAAGATCTATCTTTTACAGATATAAAATCAACATCTTCCGATAGAATATTAGATATTGGCTGTAACGGAACATTCTTAACATCTGAATAAACTCCACCATATATATAAAGGATACAATACCTAAACAAATCAGCTTTATAAGCCTTAGGATATATATTGTTGTATGCTTCAACTATATCTTTATCAAAATTTGCCTGAAGGAACTCTAGTACTTGTTGATCATCATATAAATGCAACTCCCAGTCAGAGTTATTTTTTATCCATAACTGGATATTATTATACATATCATCACTAAGTTGATGAGAATGCCAAGTCATAAATATCTTTTTAGGTATATGAGATTGTTTATCTATAGCCACATTACTCTGAGGTAAATAAGATTTAAAATATTTCATAGTGACTACCTATTTTTGTTCAATCCTTGATAAAAGTATTGCTAATAACGTAAAAAACATACTTACTTCATATTGTGTTGATAGATAATAACCTGTCAATGATGCTATAAAATATCCTAATATAAAAACTCTCACACCAAATCTATCTTGAAGAGGAAGATTTTTAGTAATAAAGAATAAACTTATAAAAAACATTAATAAAAACAATGCTGAAAATATACCTCCTTTAAAAATATAATTTATAAACTCATTATGAGGTTCTACAGGTTGATTTTTAATAACCATAGGATTAGCTTGTAGTTGCTGATTATTTTCTACTAGGTTTTGGGTACAATAATTTAAATCTGGTGTATTTCCAGTAAAAGAACAGCCCCAAATAAAAACATTAGGATATTTTTTAAATATTTCTATAGAAGAAATATAATAAATCATCCTTAAACCTGTTGACTGCTGTTCTAAGTTTCTTCTTTCTATTTTAGAGTAACCATTTGATTCAAAAATTCTAGCAATGCTTTTAGTAAATTCAGATGTTTTATCATGAAATATTTGACTTTTTTGATATGCAAAACTAAAAATAAAAGTCAAAGCTAATAAAGATAGAAAAGTCATTATCAGCATTTTTTTTATACTTAATGTATTGGTATTAGTTTGAACGCTGTAAATTTTTATAAATACAAAAGCATAATAAACTAACACAAAAACCTCGACAATATAGCCAACTTTACTAGTATTGATAAATAAGTCTGTAAAAATCACTAATAAAACCGATAATAAAAAAATTAGTTTATTTCTTATTTTACTAGATTTTAGAGCTAAATTTAGAAAACAGACCGAAGCAAAAGGAAAAGTAAAAGCAATTACTCCTTGTACATCAGATCCATGGCCAAAAGTACCATATACATCTATTAAATCTATATTTGAGCTATATAAAAATTTTATAAAACACAATAAAGAAAATAATACTGTTACCGTTAAATACGACCATAATAAATAGTCTGCGAGTTTTTTATTTTGTGATAAAAAATAACCAAGCGAATAAGTATAAATTACAATAACAACAGGATTAGCATAAGCTACTAATTCCTTATGGGTAATAGATTGACCATAAACAGCATAACCATATAAATATGCAGCATTAATAACCACCCCAGCAGCTAATAAAAATAATAAAGGCATATAGCGTTGAAATTTAGACTTATCAAAAGAAAAATCACGATTAACAAAAAATAGAATTATTATTGTAAAAAATGCTATTGATATTAATGCTCTAGCAAATAAGAAAACACTTGCAAAGATAACAATACCTGCTACTAAAACTATTTTAGGAAATATATTTTGCTTCATACTCATAACCATGTTTATTTACTTGATATTACATACTCTTTTAGCAATCTAAAAATCTCTTTCAATGACTTATTTGTAGTATTTTTTTCTATTTCCCTATAATGATTTCTAATTAGTTGTCTTAACTTTTGAATATCTAAATCTGGGAATTCTTGTATCAATCTATCTAATGTATCATTCATTTTAAATGGATCTAAAAGATTATTACGAATATTTTCTAAACGCTGAAACATTAGATTTGCTTGTTTATCTTTATTGACAAGTACATCATAAGCCTTATGAATCTCATCAAGATTATCTGTTTTACGCAAAAGTTTACCAATAAACTGTGTTTGTCTTTTTAAAGCTATCTTTTGTAAGTTTTTAGTAGTAGTAATATTATTTTTAAGATTATCATTGATTGGTAATTTTTCTAACTGTTCTTTACTTAGCATAGTCAAAGACCTACCGAAATCTACTATCTCTAATACATCTTTTTTTACAGATATCTTACTCTTTACCGGTTTATAATGAGAATTTTCTTCTTCTCTTTCTAAACGATCTATTTCATCAAGATTAATAACTTTACCCATAGCTTTTATTTTTAATTTGTTTCTATATATAAATATAAGTTATAATTTTAAACATTAAATTTATTTTATCCACCTAAAAAATATCAGGAGACTACCAAATATGTTTAGCTTTGAAAAAAATAGCCTAAAAAATACCGATAAAGAGATTTTTGACGCTATACAACTTGAAATTAAAAGACAGCATGAACATGTTGAGCTTATAGCATCAGAAAACTATGCAAGTCCTGCGGTAATGGAGGCACAAGGATCACAACTTACAAACAAATACGCCGAGGGCTATCATGGCAAAAGGTATTATGGTGGTTGTGAATTTGTTGATATCGCTGAGAAACTTGCTATAGAGAGAGCACAGAAACTATTTGGCGTTGATTATGCTAATGTTCAACCACACTCAGGTTCTCAAGCAAATGCTGCTATTTATAATGCTGTCTTAAAACCAGGTGATACTGTTCTTGGTATGGATTTAGGTGCAGGTGGGCACCTAACACATGGTAGTAAAGTTAATTTCTCTGGGAAAATTTATAACTCTATTCAATACGGCTTAGATGAAAATGGCGATATAGACTACGAGCAAGTAACACAATTAGCTAAAGAACATAACCCAAAAATGATAATAGCAGGCTTCTCAGCATTTTCTGGCATAATCAATTGGCAAAAGTTTAGAGAAATAGCTGATTCTTTAGATGCCATACTGATGGCAGATATAGCTCATGTGGCAGGGCTAGTGGTAGCTGGAGTATACCCTAACCCATTCCAATATGTCGATGTTGCAACTACAACTACACATAAAACATTAAGAGGACCTAGAGGTGGTTTAATACTTTGTAACAAAAATCCAGAACTTGCAAAAAAATTCCAAGCCGCTATTTTCCCTGGCATTCAAGGTGGTCCTTTGATGCATGTAATTGCAGCTAAAGCAGTTGCTTTTAAAGAAGCATTAGAGCCTAGTTTCGTTTGTTATCAAAACCAAGTACTCAAAAATGCTAAAGCTATGGAAAAAGTTTTAAAAGAGCGCGGCATCAATATAATCTCTGGTGGAACTAGTAATCATCTACTTTTACTTGATATTACAAATACAGGTTTCTCTGGTAAAGAAGCTGAAGCAGCTTTAGGTAGAGCAAAAATCACTGTTAATAAAAACTCTATTCCAAATGATCCTCGCTCTCCTTTCGTTACTAGTGGTCTAAGAATTGGAAGTCCTGCTATAACGACAAGAGGCTTTAAAGAGAACGAATGTGAATTAGTCGCTAACTTATTAGCAGATGTAGTGTTTAACTGCGGTAATGAACAAATAGAACATCAAACAGCAGCTAAAATTTTAAATCTTTGTAATAAATTCCCTGTTTATAAATAAAACTTAAATCCTTAAATTATTAATTTAATTTTTAGTCCATGATTCTTAATTGATATTCACAACTCTTGATTTTTAATTTAATATTAAACTTATAAACCTTTTATTTATAATGCTTTAACATCTATAATTAAAATTAAGACTACAAAAAAATTAATTTATTTAAAAAAATAAATAAAATATATTGACACAAAATATAATTATAAGTACAATTTACTTAAAATTTAAAACAGTTAGTAATAATATTTTAATAAAGTATATGAGATAAAAATGAAAAAGATATTAACTATAGCTCTTTTAGGAACTATCGCAGCAACTTCTGTTTATGCTGATGATTTAAATGCAAAAATCGTAAGTGAATCTATTACTAAGTATTCTAATGATGCTGAGAAAGCTGCTAATACTGATATAAATTCACCAATTTGTGCTGTTAAAAGCATATCTGATATTGGCGATATCCAAGCAAATGGTGCAAGATTAGCAAAAGGCTTGGTATTAACTGATAATGGTAAGGTTAAAATTCCTAATTGAGTTAAGCCTAAAGACATGTATATGACAGATGAAGCTGCAGCTACCAAAGGTATTGCTAAATATAGCGCTGAAATAGATGAGATTAACGATACTATAGAAAAGTGGATAGAAAAAAGAAATAATGTTTCTGGAGTAGGTAAAAAAGTTAAGCAATTAAACTATGATCAAAAAATCACTCAGAAAAAAGCTGAATTGAAAGCTATCAATACTAAAATAAATATCTTAAAAGCTATTGAGAACGGTGATAAAGCATATGCTGAAGGAAAAATTACTCAATTTAATGCTATGAAAAATATAACTGTAAATGGTCCTAAAGCATATTTTAATGATATTGCTAAACCAGTATCGTCACATTTAAATGCAGCATGGGACTCTGCTATTGGCCTTAATTATGCGAGCTATAGAAATAATATTGATATGTTCTGGAATGCAAGAGTAGCTCTTTGGAATGGTCAATACTACGTCGATAGTAAAGATGCAGCTACAGCTATTGCATTTAATGATATCACAAACTACTTAACTATCCAGGCTATCAAGTCTATTCAAGGTAATGATACAACAAAAGCTATTTCGCTATATGCTAATGCTAATACACTTGCTTATACAGTAACTACTCTAAGCGACTTAGAAAGTAGTATTCAGAAGAAGATAACTATACCAAGAAAAACGGCACAATCGATCTGTGAAGCTGGCCTACTTAATATCAGGGCTAATGCCAATGTTAGTGCAGCTAGAAACGTTATTAATGAGCTATCAGACCAAAAAACTATGGAAAGTGTACTTACTTACTTATTAGATAAGTTTAGTATTGGTGATATTACAGTTTATGATCTAGATAAGTTAGATAATAGCTGGGCTATCAAGGCTGCTGTAAACGTAATCAGTACTGCAATAGGTTCTGGAGGGGTGATATATGTGAAAGGTCATACTTTAATGTTAAGACCTGCAAATACTGTAGCTGGTCCTGTTGCTAACGCTATTGATGACAGTGGTATTTACAAACAAGTAAGTGATGCTGAGGATATCCTATTTGGTAATAATGCTTGTAACTTTACAGCAGCTAAAAATAGTAACAATCCTGTAGCTAAAGCTATGGTTGCAGCTTCTAAACAAATAGCTGGAGAACTATCTAAAGGTAAAGTTGTTGACCCTGCTTTCGAAGAGAAAGTATATGTAGCTTTAGAAGCAACTATATTTGAAAACTTAAGCAAGGTTTTCCCTAAAAAATAATAAACTTAAAATTAAATTTCTAAAATATATAATCCACCTTGTGTAGTGTTTTTATATCTAAACAATTTATTTATTGTTATTTATTTGTAAGCGATATATCAAAATCAATTTTTTGATAAAAATTATTAGAAGGCTGAAACAAAATATAGAATATAGTTTTACACTATTTCACCATAAAGTCTCATTCTTGCTAATTTTACTATCAACATAATGATGATAATACATTAGAACGTCTGGATCATGTTTATTCTTAATTCGCCAAATTGTGACTTATCACTAATATAGATTATAATTGCCAGTGTTACAGCATTAAAAACTAACATCCTATTTGCTTAGTTAATCTATAACTTGTTTAGAAACACTTGCTAAGCCATGCTTAATCTGAATTGATACTGGTGTGCAAGTTTCGAAACTTTGTAAAAAGTACTGTTTTGGCTATGATTTTTTAGGATCGACTAGTTCGCAGGTAGATATTAAATCTGATAAATATACTAGGATACTGATACTTCGCCAGTATTTAAAGTTTACCAGTACTCTCATTCTCTAGAGTCTGATCCTGTATTTTCACAACCATATCAAGATAATTCCTATGTTAAAAAATCATAGTTCCTAACTTGTGTTGGTATGATATCTATATACTTAGTTTTATAGTGTAAATCTGACTGACTTTCTAGCTATTTTAAAAAAATGCTTGCCAAGTAACTAAAAGTTATCATTGCTATTATCATTTTAATTTTAGGACAAAAATCAAACTCTCACCTCAATGTTAATTATTTAGTTTTGAGTAGTAGAATAAAATAGATTTTTTAATTAAAGATTTATAAGCATTATTGTTATTTATCCATTTATTAGACTAAAATGGCTTGTAAGCTTGTGTGGTCCTTGAGATATTAGTTTTGTAACCATCCCATAAGAGCCTCCACCACCATTTGAAGCTCAAAAAAAACTTGATCTAGGCATTCATTTACGGTGTTACTTTACCATCTGTAATAATGACTTCATTTTGCATAACACCCCCTGCTACCTTTATGACAAAACGTAAATTATATATACTATAAAATTGATAGCATTTACTATATTTTAAGCATCTAATGACTCAACAGCATAACTACTTGGCTGATTATGCCATTCTTCATACTGGCCTTTTGACTCATTTCTACCTAAACTTGACTGCATATAAAAAGGATTTTTAATATTTTTCAAAACCAATTTACACTCTTTAATTTCAGAATTTTTTTATATTCAAAAAGAGTTAGTATAAGCTTTATAATTTTTTATATTAGATCTCCCAATACTGATTACCTGGCCATTATGATTCAGATTTTAAATTATCATTAGTAATTTTGATGAAACTTGATTATTTGCTAAAATATAAGTTGAAGCTAATATGCAAGCGGTAATTATTTTTTGTACATTTTTAGCAAAAATTACACATTATTAGTAAATATGTTAGATGATTATATTTCAACAAAAATTTATTGAATTTTACAGATAATAAATTTTTAATTGGAGTTAACCTATAGCCAACCAAACCACCTTTGATACGAGCTCAGCTCTTCTGTGCCATCTGGGCGAAGGTTTTTAAGGAATTTATTTTTAGGATAGTTTTTCTTAAGTACACGAATATTTGCTTTAGCCTGATCATACAAACCAAGTTTATTATATGCTCTGATAGTTAAAACTAAGGCATCCTCTGTTGATGTACTTTGTGGATAACTTCTTATCACCTGAGAAGCTCTGTCGATAGCAGTATTATAAGCACCTCTTTTGAAATAAAAATGAGCTATATCATTATAGTGCCCTGCGATAGTATTATTTATAAATACCATCCTACGTTTAGCATCCGGAACAAAACTACCATTAGGATCTAATTGAATCGCTTTTTCAAAATTAGTATATGCATCTTGATATCCGGTAGGGTCATGATAGTTCATATCATATGGCGCATAAGTCTGTAACATTCCTCTACCATCTTCAAAGCCTACAACACCTATCATATAGTAAACATAACCTTTGTATATACTATATAGGTACATCTTAATAAACTGTTGCCCTAACGCAAGCGCCATAGTTAATTCATCATCCATGTAATAAACATATATCAAATCAACCATACCCTTCTCTGCTAATGGCGTGAACGGGTACTGTGCTACCAAAGACTTATACGATCTAATCGCATCAAAATACTTTTCATTCTGCATTTGCTCATGAGCCTTAGCATAAATGAAGCTAGCAGTATAACCTGTGTAAACTTGCAGCAACTCACTATCCTTCTTAGGTCCACATGAACTCAGTAGCAGCAAGATAAATGTAGTTATTATTAAATATAAAAACCTTTTCATTTGATTAACTATCCTTAGAATTTTCTTATATAATTCTATGTAAAATTAATATTTTATATATAAAAATACTTATATTAAGCACATAACATGGCACATAATACACTATCTAATAGATTTCATCAAAATATTATAATGCATCCCAAAAATGCTGGAAAAAGAATTGATATAGCAATAAATGAACAATTTGAACAGTTTTCTCGCACTCAAATACAAAAATGGCTAAAAGAAGGCTCAATCATAGTTAATGGTCAAGCTACCAAAGCAAAATATATTATTTTAGGTGATGAGGAAGTTAAAATTAATGTCGAACTACTACCGACTAATGAATGGATTGCCCAAGATATTAAACTTAATATAATTTATGAGGATGATAATATTATTGTCATTGATAAGCCAGTTAATATGGTAGTGCATCCTGGTGCTGGGAATCCTACTGGAACAGTATCTAATGCTTTACTACATCGCTATAAAGATCAAGATAAACTGCCACGAGCTGGTATAGTTCATCGTCTAGATAAAGATACTTCAGGATTAATGGTTGTGGCCAAAAGTAGTATTGCTTATCACAATCTTGTCCAACAACTTGCTGAGAGAAAAATCTCGCGTAAATATCTTGCAATAGTTGAAGGTGAAATATATCAACAAGGCACTATCAATCAACCGATTGGCAGAGATCCTATTAATCGCACAAAAATGGCTATCAACCATAGAGGTAAACAAGCTATTACACATTATACTCCTATCGAAGTCTATGATGGTTTTACACTTATAGAATGTCAACTTGAAACAGGAAGAACTCATCAGATTAGAATTCATATGAAAAGTATCAAACATCCGCTAGTTGGTGACCAAACATATAACAAGTCTTCAATAAAACTAGAAAAACTAGCTATAACAGCACCAACTAGACAAGCTTTGCACGCATATAAGCTCTCTTTTATCCATCCAACAACTACAAAGATGGTTAAATTTAAAAGCAAACTTCCTGAAGATATGTTAAATTTAAAAGTACAGCTAGAGCAAACAGTTGAAATGTTTGAGGATTTTAAAGAAGATTATTATGACTACTATGAGCATGACTAATAAGAGGTTATTGTTAAAATATTTTTTTGTCCTACTAGTATTATCCATATCAGCAGCTATTCTATCTTCAAATGAAGATAAAAAACGTATTAAGGCAAATTATTTTTTAGAATCTAGAGACCCTAAGATAGTAAAAAACCCGATTTTTCTAAAATTAAAAATTTCAAAGAAAAAAAGACGCTTTAAAAAATATATGTTAGCAGCAATTGAGTTTGCTAATAAAGAGATATGCTTACAACAGCAACAAATTCAAAAGCTTAAAAATGCCTTAGACAAAAAAGCTCATTAAGTACTAGACAAAATAAAAAACTTAGCTATTATCTTGAATACTATAAAATTAAAACAAATCACAGCATAGCTGAAGAATTAGATTACCTAAGTATAAAAGCAGGTACGATCCCAACAAGCTTCGTACTCGCTCAGGCTGCGCTAGAAAGTGGTTGGGGAACTTCAAGATTTGCTAAAGATTATAATAATTATTTTGGGTTACACTGTTTTCATGAAGGATGTGGTGTCAAAGCACAAGCTTCTGATATTTACCTTGAAATATTTAATAATGCTCCTGAAAGTGTTCTAGGCTATTATCATAGACTTAATACAGGTTCAAAGTTTTTAGATTTTAGGATAGCTAGGGATAAAATAATTAACCATCAATTACCACAAAAGCTCTACTTGATACTCTAGAGAATTATTCTGAACTTAATGGTAGTGAGTATAGAGATAGACTTATCTCAGTAATTCAACATAACAATCTAAGGCAATATGATTCAATTAAATACTGCTAATATTAACTACAAGTTGGTATTAAAGCTATTTTTCTTGTATATTAATTATAGGGTAGTTGTTATGTAAAAAGTAAATGAAAATAAATATCGATCAGAACACTATTTATTTTGCAGGTTTGTTAACTCTCAAACAAATTAACCCCAAGCTAGTTGAGAAAAAAATTTTTCGAGCAAAAGTTACTATAAAGCAAATTGATATTACAAAGATTGAAATTCTTGATACAGCTGGAGCTTACTTTATTCTTAAAATTCTTAAAGATCTAGGACTTACTAAAAAAGATTTAGTTTTGGATAATGGTAAGGATAAAAATTTTATTGAGTTTATTGCAAATAACTATCCAACTAAAATTGATAAAGAATACTCAAACAAATCTAATATAGTTTTTATTAGCATTTACACCCTTAGTAAAAGTACGAATAATCTTCTTCTAGAAGTTAAAACAAGTATTATTTTTTTAGGAGCTATTTTTTTAGGTTATCTAACTCTTATTCGTAAGCCATATAAGTCTTTCTTTTCTATAGTGCTAAATATTGCTTATGACTCAACTATTAAAGCCTTAAATATAGTAATGTTGTTGTCATTAATTATCGGGCTTGTTTTAACATACTTGCCACTTAACTTAATAATGCAGTACGGTACACAGATATTTGTTGTAGATATGTTAGGTATAATCTTCATTTAGAGAATTTGCTCCTTTATTTACAGCGATTATTATTGCTGGTAGGAGTGGCTCCGCATTTACCTCAGAAATTGGTATTATGAAAGTTAATGAAGAAATAGATGCTTTACAAATTATTGGTGAAGATCCAATATAGCGCCTAGTACTACCAAGAATAACTGCTTTGATAATAAGCTTACCAGTACTAACTGTAATTGCGATGATTGCAAACATTATCGGGGGTATTATTATTGTAGATATAATCGCAGGGATCACACCTTTACAGTTTATCCAAAGATTGTTTCAAATGTTAATGTTAACCATTTTTATATTGGTTTACTTAAAACACCTTTTTTTGCTCTAGTTATAGCTGGAATAGGTTGTCATCAGGGTTTAGCAGTTAGAAGAGATTCGCAAAGTGTTGGTAAAGCAACAACTACTAGTGTAGTCTACTCGAGCTTTTTAATAATTGTTGTTGATACTATTTTCGTAGTAGCATTAAATGGTGTTGCTTAGGGAGAAATCAAACCATGAGTCAGAGTTTAATTCAAGTAAGAGACCTAAGTACAAAGCTTGGTAAAGAATGGATTCATAAAGATCTAAACCTTGATATACCTTTTGAGAAAATAAGCTGTATCATCGGTGCTAGTGGTTGTGGCAAAACTACATTAATGCGTGAAATTCTTATGCTCCAAACAATTTACTCTAGTAAAATCTTCTTGCTTAACCAAGAGATATCAAAACTTGCTGATAACCCAATCAAGCGTAAAGAAATATCAAGTAAAATAAGTATGATGTTTCAACATTGTGCACTTTTTTCTTCTTTAACTAATCTACAAAACGTCATCTTTCCTCTTAGGCAACATACAAAACTACCTATAGACATACTTACTGACATAGCAATTATAAAACTAAAAATGGTGGAGCTTTAAAGAAGAAGCATTTAATAAATACCCTTCTGAGATAAGTGGCGGAATGTTAAAGAGAGTAGCTCTAGCAAGAACAATAGCTTTAGATCCTAAAGTTGTCTTTTTAGATGAGCCTAATGCTGGCTTAGACCTATATTCTGCCAGAGCCATGGATAATCTTATTTTATATCTAAAAAAAGAGCTTAAAATGTCAGTAGTAATGATTACTCATGATCTTAATACTATTTGGCATATTGTTGACGATATAATATATATGGATGAAAAGAGAATAATGCTTCATGATACTGCTGAGTTTGTATCCTAGCAAACACAGTATGAAAGTATAAGAAAATTTTTTGACTCACGTAATGATGGTAAGTATTAAGAGCTTATAATGAACGAAAATAGTATAAAAAATCTAATCGCCGGCCTATTTGTGATTTTTATGGTATTTGTAATGATATTTATAGGCTTCTTTTTATCTGGAGGCTTTAAAGATCAAGATACTACAACATTTGTGACAAATTTCAAAAGTATTTCAGGATTTAATGTTGGTTCAGATGTTTCTTACAAAGGTTTTAGTATTGGTAAAGTATCTGATATATCGATAAATAAAAATAATCCTAAGCTTGTTAGTGTTTACGTGAAAATAAATAGTCAAATACCAATATATAAACAAACTGTAGCAACATTACAAAGTATTGGAATTACAGGTCAGTCAAAGGTTGAGCTTTCTTTAGATATCGATGAAGAAAATACTAGTCTAGATCTACTACTTAACAAAAAAGGACAAATTCCCGAGATTAAATCAAAACCTTCACAGCTTGAAAGCATCTTGAATAGAGTTGGTGCAATAGCTAGCTCACTTGAGAAGATTTATGGCAAATTTAACAAAATGATCTCTCCTGAAAATTTAGAAAAATTTAATGAGTTTAGTGATAGTGTAAACATACTTCTATATAGCCTAAGTAACTCATCAATTTACTTTAATAAAACTCTGATGAACATAAATGAGACTATGACTGAAAGTCAAGAAGCCATTACTCGACTTAATAATGTCATCAGAATACTTGAGTATGATCCTTCAACTATTGTCAGAGGCATAAACCATGAGGAATAAAACCATGAAAAAATATTTATTATTAAGTATATTATTTTTACCTTTGCAATCATCTGCTTTTTCGTTTTTTGGTGCCCCGTAAAAGTACCAGAACAAAAAGAATATGTTATCTATAGTAAACAAATAGAATCAAAACCATTACCAGATACTGAAAATGCTGATATTAGTACAACTTTACTAGTATATAATATCCAAACTCAAGCCTCAACATCAACGCAAATGTTTTACCTAAAAGGTAATCGTCTTTATACATTTTAAAATAGCTCTTGGGCGATGCCGGTATCAAAAATGCTTACTGTAGCAACTTTTGAATATATACTAGATCATAATATAGTTAATAATCTTGCTTTCCAAGATATTAATATTCGTCAAGATTTTACTCTATCAGGAACAACTACTTATGGACCAATATTAGATTTAGATGATAAACAGTTTTTACTTTTATATAACCTTCTATCTAAAAAATGAAAAAACAGGTTTTACAAAAATAACAACAATGAAATATCATCAAAAAATACCAGATGATAAAGTAGATGCAAACTTATATTCTCAGATGACTAATACTGCATTGATAAATATATTCTCGCAATTAAATCCTTGGCTAATCAAAAATCTGAAAATCCAAAAACATATAAATAAATAAATCCAAGCTAAACACAAAAATACTCACAATTTCCTCAAACCTTTATTAGCTAAGCAATAAAGCTAACTGCTAAACCTATCAATCCACCAAACACCCCACCCCATACGACTAACCAGCCTAGATGCTCACGGATAATTTTTTGAATTATTTCTTTAACCATTTGCGGAGTTAGCTCAACTAAACGACTATCTATAAAGTCTCTCAATCTTTTCTGCAGCTTTTTGAGAAATACTATTTGCATCGATATCTATTGATGATAGTAGCTCGATTATTTTTGAATCTAATTGCTTAGTAAATAGTTCTCTTAATCCTTCTAAAGCCCCTATGCCGCCAAGAAATATTTCAATCATTGAGCCATATTTACTACTCATAACCATATCAATAAAACTATCAAAGATCTTATTATAATCAATTTTAGCTGCAACATTATCAGCTAGATACCTTTTGATATGATCGCTCTTAAGAAAATTATTTAAGTTCTGCGGCGAAAAAAATTGCTCCATAATCATTTTTTTTATAGCTCGCTTAAAGCTTTCAAATTTGTTAGGAATAATTCCTGAGCCGTAGAGAAATGGAATTTTCTCAAAGAGAATATATATTACTATCCAGTTAGTCAATGCTCCTGACAAAGCATAAAAACCAATATTTTTGATATGTTCTTCAGCAAAATACCAGCCAAGTATTGCTAGTATTACAGCAACTAAATTAGTGATAAAACTTTTATTGAAAATACACATAAATTTTTCCTACTTTTTAAATAATTAAAAATTTATAATAACAGATAAATATTTTATCAAATTTTAACTTTATGAGAACTATTCGAGGTTTTTTTGCTGATATTTCGACAAAGACTACAATCTTAAATATTTCAGGAGAATACTACAATTATTTCAAAAATGTATTACGCTTAAAAAAATCTGATATTATTCAATAATTACGATGGCTTACAATATAAGACTAAAATTATCACGATTGACAATAAAAATATAACTCTTGAAGTAATCGATAAAAAACATATCAACAATGAAAATAACTATATTACAAACATTTATCAAGCTATTATTAAAAACGAAAATTTTGAGTTGGTGATTCAAAAGGCTACCGAACTAGGAGTAAATAATATACATCCTATTATTACTGAGTTTACAAATCATAAGTTTGATAAAAAGTTAGAACGCTGGCATAAAATTGCCATAGCAGCTAGTGAGCAATGTGGGCGTGTTTTTATCCCTAAAATTCATACTCCTATCGATATTAATGATATACAAATACCTCAAAATGATTTAAATCTTGTGTTATGTCCATATACTCAGACAAAAAAGGATTTTGAGCAACGAGTTAAATCTAGTACAAATTTTAATATTTTTATTGGTCCAGAAGGTGGCTTTAGTGATAAAGAGATGACTAAATTTCATAGCAATAATTTTTATACAATTAATTTAGGTAAGAGAATTCTCAAAGCTGAAACTGCACCAATAAACATATTATCAATTATAAACTTTCTAAATAGCCAAGTATTTCAGTAATAATTATTGTAAAAGATTGTTCTCAGTACTTTAATGATTTTTTAGTCTTCTAATATTAGGAGAAAATGCCTATGCAAAAAAAGTAAATTAACACACGCTACCAAATTCTATATTGGAACAGCATTAATGTTTGTCTCATATGCAACTTTATATTCTACGAAATACTTCGCAACAGACACTATAGTTTCAGGTAACTGGCTAATTCTATCTTAGGCCAGTTCTTCTTTAGGTAAGCTACTAATATCAGGACTTGGGCTAACAATGGTTGCTGAACTATGTCCAGCATTTATATCTGATTTGTAACGAGATTTTGTTTTCTAGCTACAATGATTGAATCATATATTGCTTCTTATATAGTATCATTTATAGTACTACCTCAAAATGGTAATGTAATCTCTAAACAATAAAGCTTAGAAAGATATAAGGCCGTATTTGGTTATGTCGCTATTGGTATTTAGTTACAACAATTATTATGGTTATTTTGACTCCTATATTAAATAAGTATATAAATAGAATACAAGTTATTGATGATCATAAAGCAGATATTGATAACGTTACATACCATCCTGAGAACTAAAAAAATATCATTTTATAGTTTCTACCATATAATAATCTTGTAAATTTATTTCAATAGTTTGTTTTTTTGCTAGAATTACTTCTAGTAATTAACAACCTTATTTAATATGAGTACATTTTCTAACAAAACCTGGCTAGCTAATTATCCTGATTATACTCCTGAGAATATTGCAGAAAACCACGATACAATTTTAGATCTATATGAAAAAGCGATTATACAATTTCCTTATAGAGAAGCTGTATCATGTCACGATGTAAATCTAACTTTTCTTGAACTTGATAAGCTAGCTACTAAAATAGCTAGCTTTCTACAAAATAAACTTGGAATTAACAAAGGTGATAGAGTAGCGATAGTACTACCTAACTGCTTACAATTTACTGTTAGTTTATTTGCCTGTGTTAAAATTGGTGCTGTATTTGTCAACACTAACCCTCTTTATACTGCAGATGAGATTGAGGCGATATTCAATAACTGTAATGTCAAAGCTGCAATTGTAATGGATATGTTTGCTCATAATATACAAAAAGCCCGTGTAAATATCGACTCTTTAGAGAATGTAATTGTTACAAATATTGCTGATTTATATCCATTTCCTAAAAAACAGATTATTGGTTTTGTCTCCAAATATCTAATTGAAAATAAACCCAAATATACAAAAAGTAATTTTATCCCGTTTAGTAAAGCCATCAAAGCCAATGCAAATTTATATAAAAACCCAGTTTTGACAAAACATGATATCTTATGCTTACAGTATTCAAGTGGGACAACAGGTAAGCCTAAAGGAACAATACTAACACATAATAATCTTGCATCAAATATCCAGCAAGTTTGGGCATGGATCAAGCATGACATGGATATGTCTAATCAAGTAATCATAACCTCCCTACCTCTTTACCACATATTCTCACTAAGTGCTAATTTACTTTGCTTCTTTTTTGCTGGTGCAAAAAATGTCTTAATTCCAAACGCTAAGGATATTAAGAATCTCATTAAAACTATGTCAAAAAATGAGTTCACTATTTTTAATGGTCTTAATACTCTTTATATGGCAATGCTTGAGCATCCTGATTTTGAAAAAATTAACAAAACAAGATATCAGTATTCTTTAAGTGGTGGTATGCCAATTTCGCGTAAAATATATTTACAATGGCTAGACAGAACAGGAGTAGAGCTCAAAGAAGGATATGGTATGACTGAAATGTCCCCTGCAATTGCTTTAAATAAGTTTAATGAGTCTGAGGATGATTATTTTGGTACTTGTGGCTACCCTATTCCAAGTACACAACTTAGTATTCGCGATATTCACACTCATCAAGAGATAAATGAATGTTTCAAAGAAGGTGAAATCTGGCTTAAAGGTCCCCAAAAGTGCCAAGGTTTCTGGAATGATAAAGAAAATAATAGACTTCACTTTACTGCAGATGGTTGGCTAAAGACTGGTGATATCGGCTATATAGACAAAAAAGGCCGCCTAACTATATCCGATAGAATCAAAAATATGATTATTGTCTCAGGTTTTAATGTTTATCCAAGGGAAATCGAGTTATGTATCCTTAAATTAGATTATGTACGAGAAGTTGCTGTCACTGGAGTTAACTCAAAAACATCTGGTGAAAGAGCTATAGCTTTTATTTCATTGGAAAAAGGCTCTAATGTAACTGAGCAGGATATTATCAAATACTGCAAAGATAAATTAGCGGGTTATAAAGTTCCTAAATCGTGTATATTTGTAGAAAATTTACCAAAAAATAATACTGGTAAAATAGATATTAAAAAACTAAAAAATCAATTCTTATAAATATTTTCAACTGTGCCCTTTCACTAGAAAAATACTGTTTTGGTGTCTTACCAAATGCCTTACGAAACGTTATTATAAAATTACTCGGTTAAGCATACCCTAAAGAATCTGAAACCTCAGTAACAGAAATATCTTTTGCTAGTTGTCGCCAACGTGAAAAACTAAGTCCTGTTTCGGATAAAAAAGCTCTTCACAATGTCTGTGGCGACATAGCTGTAAATGATGTCCACTCCTCTAAACTTTTATTTATCTAAGGGTTATCAATAATTGCATTAGCGACTTGTAACTCTATCAGTCTTTGGAATCGGTAAATGCAATGCTTCTTCTGGAGCAAACCTAATCTCATTACAGATAATCTTGGTAATATGCTCTTGCTCTAAGCTTAGATTTTCGTGCTTGCCCCATTCTGTTGCTCTTAGTACAAGTACTCTTAACACCTCGCTCATTGGTATGACTCTTGAGCTCTTAGGCAAATTTTGACACATAGTTGGGAGTATGAAAATAACCCATCCTTCTACAATACCACTTATACGAATTTTATGTGATATATTTGGTGGTATCCACTCAGCTCTATTTGATGGTAGCACCCATAAGCCATTAGGAGTACTTACATGAACAAGACCTGATTCGATACAAAATATTTTTACCATGACAATGGTAATGCCAATCTAACTCTTGGTTATTTATCCTATTTTCACTATCAGATGCATTTTCACCTTTTATTCCAATTATTGCTGGTACATCAAGTCGATCATTAAATATTTAATCTCTTCCTCAGTAATATTTTGTCCACTTTTTACTATTTAATGTCCATATTATGCTATAATACATAGCTAAAATTGTGCAATAATTTTATGCAAAAATAAACCTATAAAGTAGTTTTCCTATTTACTACACAAAGTGATGTAATATGTTAGTAATATTTTAACCACAAAAAGTTTAAAACTTATGCAAGCTAGTAATACAAAAACTGTTGGCTTTTGGAACCAAAAAAGAACGGGTATTAGCAATAAGCTTACTGGCACTTGCTGAGATTGTTGATTTGACAATTGTGTAGCTATTGCAATACCACAGACTATGGATGCTATCGGGATAATGTTGAAACTATTGCTTATATAACTACAGTATGTATTGTCACTGCAGCAATCTTTATACTACTTTCGGGATTAATTATTGAAAAATATGGTATAAAAAGGGTTGCTTTAGTTTCATCTGTAATTTTTGGTGCATCGTCAATAATGTGTGGCCTTTCAACATCTTTAACTGAAATGATTATTTTTAGGGCTTTTAAGTATGAGAGGAGCTTTCTTACCATCTGTAGCATAGACATACATATCTACTAGTTTCAAAAACGAAGAGTATAGTAAAATGATGACTATATATAGTATGGTCATCGTTATGTGACTAATTATTGGACCAGTACTTGGTGGAGTAATTTCTGAGAATATGTCTTGGGTGTGGATTTTCTATGTCAATGTGTCTTTTTTTATCGTAGCTTTTATAATTATTTCTTTTATGATGGAAGCAACAACACATAAAAAAATCAAAATGATTATATCAGCTTTAGTTTTATTGCTATCAGTATTGGCTGTTTAGAGCTTTTTATAGATAACGATAATACCAATGGTTGGTTTTCATCAATTAAAATGATCATACTATTAGTAATATTTCTAGTTTCACTTAGGTTCTTTATTTGGAGAGGTTTAATTTACTCTTCGGTAGTTAAGTTTAAAATATTTAAAATTTTTAACTTTGCATTAGCTTGCCTTTTATATTTTATGTTTGTACTACTGTTCTCTGCTGCTATGGCATATTTACCCACGATGTTGCCGTAAATATATGGCTATCCTTGTTGATCTAGCAGGATATATAACCGTTCCTAGAGGTGTTGCCGCTATTATTGGTGTAATGCTAACACAATCTATTTCAGTAAAAAAACTATGGGTAAGGAAAACTATTAGTCTTGGAATAGTTATACTTTTGGAGTGTCTTGTTTAATGAATGCAGGCTTTCCTCCTACTGCTAATGAATTTGATATTATACTTACAACTGCTATTCAGGGATTAGGAATGATGATGTTTTTTGTTCCATTTGTGAGCGTATTAGTAGTTAGTATAGCTGATAAAGATATGGGTGATATGTCTGGGTCATTTAACTTTTTTAGAAATTTTGGCAGTTCTGTTGATACCACTTTTGTAGTAACATTTATCTCAAGAAACCAACAGACTACTTATCTGGAATTATCACAAAATATATCATCATTAAATAATAACTTTTAAACTTGGAGTCATAGTTTGCCAATGCCTGATTTGGTGCTCTAGTAGCCTATTGCAAAAACAACAAGTGTTACACCAAAGTAGCTTATTAAGCTATATTAACTCTTTTTATTTAATGGGTATACTTAGTCTAATCTTGGCTATAGTACCATTTTTATTAAAGGAACCGCCTAAAGATGCTCCTGTTGCAGCGATGCATTAAATTATTATAGGGTAATAAAATGTCAGAAGAAAAAATACAACAAACTCAACAACCATAAGAAATAAAAAAGACTCAAGATTTTTACCTAAGAAAATCATCATTGGCTGTAGTATTATCACGATGACAGCATTAGGAATTTATGGCTATTACAAATATAACAAAATCTTTCCTAGTACCGATAATACTTATGTTAATGCTGATGTAATTAGTATTTCATCTAAAGTTGGTGGCTATATAGAAAAAGTCTATATTCAAAACCACCAATTTATACACAAAGGCGATAAATTTGTGCAAATTGATCCTAGAGATTATCAGCTACAGGTAGCTCAAGCAAACTCAAAAGTCATTCAAGCTAAGGGACAATTAGCGATAGTTCAAAAGCTCAGTCATCTTTAGACACTTCAACAAGCATAACAAACAGATACATCAAACTTTATAAAGATGATGCTGATTCTCTACAAGATGCGCAAAAATACATAAACCAAAAAGTTCAAGTTCAGAAAGCAAAAGATGAAGCTTACTCATCACTTAAGCAAGCTTTGTTACAGATTGAAATCGCTAAAGCACAAATTGGTGTAGCTAAACTTGGTTATGATAACGCTAACCTATCTAGGCTATATAACATTGACAGCTCCTGATGATGGTTATGTATCTAACCTAAAACCTCACAAAAGACAATTAGTATCTTCAGGACAAGCACTATTTGGCTTTATTGATAATAAAAAATGGTGGATAGATGCTAATTTAAAGAAATAGATCTTTATAGAATCAAGCCAGGATAACAAGTTAAAATTGAGCTAGATATGTATAGTCATACTTACACTGTGAAAGTTGATAATATCAGTTATGCTACTGGGTCAGTTTTCTCATTACTACCACCTGAAAATGCTACCGGAAACTGGATAAAAGTCACTCAACGCTTCCCAGTAAAAATAATCCTAAACAATGATCATAAATACCAACTCAGAGTTGGAGCAAGTACAACAGTAAAAGTAGATACATTATAGGTCACAACAATTATACGAAATAAAATACTCCCTTTAGCGTTAATATCTGCAACCTTCTTAAGATCTAGTTGTAGCTTCTTAGTCCTGAGTATAAAAGACCTAAAATCAAAGCTCCAGCTTTGTGGAATGACCAAGATAAAAACATCGAAGTTACGAAAAATTGGGACCTTATAAAAGTTGCGAGGTGAAGAGAGTTTAATGATCCAGTATTAAATAATCTAATAACTACAGCATTAAAGGATAATAACAAACTACAAGTTTCTATTGGTAATATCTTACAAGCTAATGCTGAAATAAATAAAGCTAATTATAGCTGGTTACCTACAGCAAAGGTTGGTGGTGTTTTTGTCGCACAAGCATTCGATGTAAATTCTAGCTCAAATATCCCCAGCTTAATAATATTGGAACTCAAACTACCACAGGATCTTTGGTTGGTATTATACCTAGCTATACAATCAACATTGCTAGGCAGTTTAAACTAGATGAGATTTCACGTCTTAGTAAAAAAATGCGAACTAATCTTAAAGACACCACAAGACTATCCATCATAAGTCAAGTTAGTGCTGCATATTTTTCACTGATTACAGCAAAAGAATAGTTAAAATTACAAACGCTAATGGTCAATCAAATACAGCTATTAATATACTATGCTCAAAATCAGCATAAGTTAGGGGGCAACTTCGCCAATGCTAGAGGAAGTTATTCGTCAGCAACTTGAAGTACAAAAAGGCAAAGTAGCTATGATCAAAAATGACATATCATTTCCAAAATACTCTTACAATCTTGATTGGAAGAAAACTTGGTAAAATTGTCACGAGCAGGATTCTAAGTGAAATTAATGCTAATATAAAAGTGCCGGTAAATATGCCTTCTCAAGTTTTAGAGAATCAACCAGATATTGCTATTACTATTACTATTACTATTGCTAAGTATAAACTAGAAACCAGCAAATGCTAATATTGGCTTAGCTAAATCACAATTTTTCCCAAGTATTGACCTTACTGGAACTTTCGGAAATGCTATAATTGCACTTGGAGAACTTGCTACGATGAATGCTTTGGCTTGGGATGCTAAAGCTGTTGCTTGCTGTACTAGTATTTAATTTAAGTATTCTAGCTTATAGTGACAAGGCTAAGTAAGGCACAGAGAGTTTTACTAAGCATATTATGATTATATTAACACCCTACAACAAACCTTCCAAGATGTTGATGATAGCCTTTCTAAAAGAGCTGCTAATGCAAAAATCTCAAAAAACAAACTATATCTTTAGAGTAAACTCAAAGACAAGATAAAATATTCTTTTAAAAGTACAGTTCTGGAGCTATAAGTAAAGCATAATATACAGGTATTACCTTGAATGTTCTATACCAACAAATGTAAGTTAATCAAGCTAAATTGAAATCTCTTAATAGTGTAGTTAACTTATATCAAGCTCTAGGCAGTGGTTATAATGTTGATAACTACTCTGACCATCATTATGATAACCCAGCTTTTGATAAATAGTTTAAAACAATTAATCTTCTTTAGTAAAAGCTCTAAAAAATTACTCTAAAATAAGCTATATGATTATGATAAAATCAGCTAACTAAGATTGGTTTAAACTCATATTAATTCTATTAATAAGGTTCAAAATGAAAATAGTTAAAGATTTCAACATCAAAGAATATTCACAAAAGTTAATTGATTGGCTAAGTGATACTTGTATGAATTAGCTTGCTGAAGGATTTGTCATTGGTCTTAGCCCGGTTGGTATAGATTCAGCAGTTGCAGCTTCTTTAGCTGTCAAAACTGAATTATTAACTACAGCTTTAATACTACCATCAAAAAACAATCAACACCAATATATACAAGATGTTCTAGAACTTGCAGAGAAAATTAATATTGAACATCATATTATTGCAATTCAAACAGCATACGAAACTTTTCTTGCGTCAACACAAAAATTTACCAATACCAAACATGATAGATAACTTATAATTAAAGGAAATACTCAAGCTCGTTTGAGGATGATGTATTTATATGCCTGTGCTAAACAATATAATAGAGTGGTTATTGGTACTGATAATGCTTGTGAATGGTATATGAGATATTTTATAAAGTTTGGTAATGAAGCTACTGATATTCTTCCACTAGTTAATCTCAAAAAATCTCACATTTTTGAATTAGGTAAATACTTAGATGTTCCTAAAAATATACTTGATAAAGCTCCATCTGCTGGACTATGGCAAGGACAAACTGATGAAGATGAAATGGGAGTAACTTATCAAGAAATCAACGATTTCTTAGATGGTAAGCAATTTCAGCAAAACCTCTAGAAAGAATAAATTTCTGGCATAATCGTAGTCATCATAAGAGAAAACCAGCTTTTACTGCTAATTTCTAAATATACTTAACTAATTTTCTTCTACAAAACGAAACATAGATATTGGTTAGCTCTTATTTTTTGCAGTAAAATAATCAAAAATAACCACCTATTAGAATCTAAAAATGAAAAAATTACTCTTAGTATTACCTATATTTTCAACACTTACTTTTTGTGCTTATATTGAAGATTATAAGTAAGCCACAAGAAGAGCTATATATCAATATCACATCTCCTCATACCAAAAATGTAAACTTTAATAAAAAAGGAGAATTACCCAAAGATATAAAAAATCAAAAATATTACAATGTTGAAGTTTCTGGATCAGCACTAGAAAATTGTGATGTAATCGACTATGGTGACGTTAAAATCAAACGCTCAGGAATGAATAAAATATTTATTGGCGATTTTCACGTGACTGGGATATTGTTAGAATAGATTGTCGTCAAGGTATAGACAATGGAAAAAATGGTGAAAAACATGATTTAGAAATTAAAGTATTTTCTAATGAGAAAACTTATCATACAAAAACAGAAGTAGAACATGGATAAGATTAAACAAGTAATTTGGTTTTGATTAAGGTTTTACGATAGAAAAGCTAAAGTACCTCTAGCTAAAGAATTATAAGTAGAAAAGGATATTCTATTCTAGAAAGGAAATGTCTTAGTAACTTCAACAATTCTTTGTCCAAATTTTAATGCTATCATTCTATCTCCAGAAGGTGGATTAATATCCGGAGTATTATTCTCAGATTGAGCCATCACACCAAGATAGAAGCCGATTCCATTAACAACATCTTCTTTACCCGCAGAACCTTCAGATGATTGATTATGCTCTGCTTAACCAACCCAAATCATCCCATGCTGTGCAGCAAAAACTACTAACTGCATCAAATAATTTAACTTATCACCACTGAGGTTATGAGAGTTTGTAAAGCCAGCAGTAATTTTATTTTTCCACTTTTGCTCGTACCATTTTCTAGAGCTTTTCTCCATGAACTCTTTTAATCTCTTCAGCTAAAACTTTTGTATGTCCATAAACACTATAATAAACTTTTGCTAATTTTTTCATAATTATCTCCTATTTTACTTTTTTGCAACATCTAATTAATATAACTTCAGAATCCTCTATAAACTCTATAATTATCTCATTTTCATTAACTACCTTCATTGCATCTCCAGTTTTAGCGATATTTAATCCTATTTTTATTTGACTAGACACTACTGTGGTAAAAGTTGTCTGATAATATTTTTGTCTTGGCTCAATCCATATTTGATAAAACAAAAGTACTTCATTTTCTAAATTATATTCAGAATGAAATATCCTCTTACCTGCCACATTACTTGAATATTACCAGGTGTAATTTTGCCATAGTTTCCATATGAGTCTCTATATGTAATAACCCCTTAGTAACATAAATTATTATTTCTATATTTCTATGTGGATGGGTAACAAATCCATAGTGAGGCATTACAATGTCATAATTTATCACTTTCAAATACCAAAACCTATTCTGGATCATAATAACCATCAAAACTAAAATGATGCTTAGTATCTAACCAATAAAATGAACTTATACCTAAATCAGCGTATTTTATAGTTTTTATCATAACCTTTTCCTAGAAGTTAGGTTATTAAAGCGATTATATAGAAAAAAATTTACCAAAAATTGAATTATAAAAGATTATTTTACTGTAAATATTACTCAAAAAATTTCTTAGCGTAGTCTTTAACATTATCAAACCATGTTTTACTCTTTGGAGCATGTTTGTTTTGATAATCTTCTCCTAAGCTATCAGCAAATTTTTCCAATAATTCCTTTTGCTCAGCATTTAAGTTTACCGGTGTCTCTACTACAATCTTACATAATAAGTCACCTCTTCTGTGCCCTCTCAAAGATTTCATACCTTTTTCACGTAGACGAAAAACTTTGCCTGTTTGAGTTTCAGGAACAACTTTTAAGCTAACTTCGCCATCAAGTGTCGGAACTTTGATATCGCCACCTAGACAAGCTTTGGTAAAGCTAATCGGCATTTCACAATAAAGATTAATATCTCTTCTTTCAAAAATCTTATGCTCTTTAATTATGATTTGAACATACAGATCACCGTTCATAGCACCATTCAAACCAGAATCACCCTCGCCTTGAAGCCTGACTCTATCACCACTATCAACGCCCTCTGGTATTTTAATTTTAAGAGTCTTTTGCTTCTTGACTTTACCGCTACCATAACAAGCATCACAAGGATCAGTAATACTATAGCCAGTACCATTACATACTGGACATGTTTGTTCAAAAGCGAAGAAACCTTGTTGTCTACGGATATTCCCATGACCATGACAAGCATGGCAAGTAGTTTTTGTTCTAGATTTAGAACTTATACCATCACAACTATCACACGACTCCATCCTAGGTATAGTTATATTTTTCTCAACACCAAAGAAAGCTTCTTCTAAAGTTATTTCTAAAGTGTACTCTAAATCGCTACCTCGAGATGCTCTAGACTTAGCAGAACCACGCGAAGCTCCTCCACCAAAGAAAGTATCAAAAATATCTTCAAAACCACCAAATCCACCAGCTCCAGCACTTGCTTGTTGATTTACCCCAGCATGGCCGAATTGATCATATCGAGCTTTTTTACCATCATCACTTAAGATTTCATAGGCTTCAGATATTTCTTTAAATTTAATCTCTGACTCTTTATCACCAGGATTACGATCTGGATGATATTTCATCGCAAGCTTTCTATAAGCTCTTTTGATTTCAACACTTGAGGCAGTTTTTGATACATTTAGAATTTCATAGTAGCATTTCTGTTGCATTTTACTTAACCTAAAAATTTTGGACAGATTATTATAATAAAAAGAAAAGTTTGGATAAATCACACTTTATTGATTATTAAAAGATTACTTATTTTTTTCGTCTTCAACATCCTCAAAGTCAGCATCAACAACATCTTCATCTTTTTTAGATTCTTCAGCTTTAGCACCACCTTGAGCACCAGCAGCTTGAGCTTGCTCAGCATAAGCTTTCTGAGCTATAGGTGCAAATGTTTCTTCTAGAGCTTTAGTTTTAGCTTCAATTGCTTGTTTATCATCACCTTTAGTTGATGCTTCAAGCTCTTTACAAGCTTCTTCGATCTTATCTTTTTCTTCTGCTGTTACTTTATCACCTAGCTCTTGAATTGCTTTTCTTGAGCTATGGATTAGATTATCAGCAGTATTTCTAACAGTTACAAGATCATGGAATTTCTTATCTGCTTCAGCGTTAGCCTCAGCATCTTGTACCATTTTTTCGATATCTTCTTCAGATAAACCACTTGAAGATTTAATTACTATATTTTGCTCTTTACCAGTAGCTTTATCTTTTGCAGATACATTTAATATACCGTTAGCATCTATATCAAAAGTTACTTCAATTTGTGGCATACCACGTGGTGCTGGTGGGATATCTGCTAAATCAAATCTACCTAGAGATTTGTTTGCAGATGCCATCTCACGCTCACCTTGAAGTACATGAATTGTTACTGCAGATTGGTTATCTTCAGCTGTAGAGAAAACTTGTGACTTTTTAGTAGGGATAGTAGTATTTCTCTCGATAAGCTTAGTCATAACACCGCCCATAGTCTCAATACCTAGAGAAAGTGGAGTTACATCTAGTAAAAGTACATCTTTAACATCACCAGCTAATACACCACCTTGAATAGCCGCACCGACTGCTACAGCTTCATCAGGGTTGACATCTTTACGCGGCTCCTTACCAAAGAACTCTTTTACTTTCTCTTGTACTAGAGGCATACGAGTTTGCCCACCTACTAGTAATACTTCTGTAATATCAGACTTGCTTAAACCAGCATCTTCTAAAGCTTTCTTACAAGGATCAAGAGATCTCATTACCAAGTCAGAAACTAAAGATTCAAATTTAGCTCTAGTTACTTTGATATTTAAGTGCTTAGGTCCTGTTGCATCAGCTGTAATATATGGCAGGTTAACATCAGTTTGTTGTGCTGATGATAACTCTACTTTTGCTTTTTCAGCAGCTTCTCTAACTCTTTGTAAAGCTAGTTTGTCATTATGCAGATCTACACCTTGCTCTTTTTTGAACTCATCGATTAGATAATTCATCAAAGCTAAGTCAAAATCTTCACCACCTAAGAAAGTATCACCATTTGTTGATAATACTTCGATCTGGTTGTCGCCATCAACATCAGCAATTTCAATAATTGAGATATCAAAAGTACCGCCCCCTAAATCATATACAGCTATGGTTTGCTCACCTTTTTTAGAGTCAACACCATAAGCTAGAGCTGCTGCTGTAGGCTCATTAATGATTCTTTTAACATCAAGACCTGCAATTTTACCAGCGTCTTTTGTTGCTTGTCTTTGGCTATCGTTAAAGTATGCAGGTACTGTAATTACAGCCTCTGTAACTTTCTCACCTAAATAATCTTCTGCTGTTTTTTTCATTTTTCTTAAAACTTCAGCCGAAACTTGTGGAGGAGCCATTTTTTTGCCATCTTTAGTAGCAACCCAAGCATCACCATTATCAGCTTTAACTACTGCATAAGGTACTTTCTTTTTAATATCTTCTTGTACAGCCTTATCGTCATACTTACGACCTATAAGTCTCTTGATAGCAAAGAATGTGTTATCAGGGTTTGTCACTGCTTGTCTTTTAGCAGCTTGACCTACTAGTATTTCACCATTATCAGTATATGCAACTACTGAAGGAGTTGTTCTATGTCCTTCAGCGTTTTCAATAACTTTAGCAGTCTTGCCGTCCATAATAGCAAGACAAGAGTTAGTAGTTCCTAAATCTATACCTATTATTTTTCCCATTTGATTCTCCTGTTTTTATTATGTAATTTTTTAAATTTCAAATCCATCTAGCCATTAGATGGGCATATTTTATAATCTTTTCAAGTGGTTTTTTAATTTTTTACTATGACAACTTTTGCAGCTCTAACAACACGACCATTTAACATATAACCCTTTTGAAACACATCAAAGATAGTATTATCTTCAAATTCAGGATTAGGAATCATCGCCATAGCTTCATGTAGATTAGGGTCAAATTTCTCACCCTTTGGATCTAGCTCTTCTACACCATTTTTCTTGAGTATATCAACTAGCATTTTTGCTGTTAACTCAATACCATCTTTCATTGCAATAGTTTCTTCAAACTTAACCTCATGCTTTAATGCTTGTTCAATACTATCAATTACAGGTAAAAGTTCTTTGGCAAACTTCTCTATGCCAAATTTACGAGCATTAGATACATCTCTTTCAGCTCTTTTACGAATGTTTTCCATTTCAGCATTCGCTCTTAAAGCATCATCTTTAAATCGATCACAACTCTCTTCGAGCTCTTTTATAGTATCCTTTGTTCTTTCTAGTTGTTCTTCTACAGATAATTCTTCTATAGCTCTATTAGCACATCCTCGCTCAGTTCCTACTTGTGCTTCTGTTTCAATATCAAGACTTTTATCTTCTACTTTACTTTTTTCTTGCTTACTCATAAAATAACCTTTTATTTTAGTTATGTTAATACTACAATTTGTTAGATACTTTGTTAGATAGTGGTTAACTCTATATTTTCAAGAAATTATTGGTATTTATTTTATATGAATATTAAAAAAGTAAAGGAAACTTTAAAAAAAGTAATTATTATAGTTAGTTTTATACTTATAACTGGGTGTAATAATCTTACTGCTCAGCACTACTTAACAAAAAAATACTCAAAAAACATAGATTATAAAAAATCGAGCTTCGAAGATTTAAGCAACTGGGATAGTTCTGATCAACTTGAATCTTTTAATACTTTTAAAAGATCATGTGAAAAGATATTAGAGGAAAATAAACCCGAATATTCAAACTGGATAAATATCTGCCATAAGGTAGTAACTACAGATTTAAACACTAAACAACAAGCTAAAATATTTTTTGAGCTGAATTTCACTCCATATCAAATAATATACAAAGGAAAAGATACTGGTTTATTTACAGGCTATTATGAGCCTTTGATGAAAGGTAGTTTAGTTAAAACTCTACAATATACTGTACCTATCTATTGTACTCCTGATAATTTAGTAAAAAAACCTAAAGGCAATGATGGCTTTTCTTTCGGGATGTATCAAAATGGTAAATTTGTTCCTTATTACTCACGTGAAGAAATATCAAAGGGTGATCTACTTCCGAAAAAAGATGTTTTAGTATGGGTAGAATCAAAAGTTGACCGGACATTTTTACAAATTCAGGGCTCTGGTCGCATCCAAACTGACAGTGGTGATATTCTTATAGGTTATGATAGCCAAAATGGCCATGAGTATAGACCTATCGGTAGATATTTGATTGACCATGGTTATATGAATGCTGAGCAAATATCTATGCAAGCTATAAAAGCATGGCTTGATGATAATAAAGATAAGATTGATGATGTTCTAAATTATGATCCTTCTTTTGTATTTTTTAGATATATTGATCGTAAAAATGCTGTAGGCGCACAAGAAGTTGAACTAACACCTGGATATTCTCTTGCCGTTGATAATAAATACTACCTGTATGGTGTACCTTTATGGTTAGAGACAGATTACTTTGCTGATAATCAGCATAATACTAAGCCTCTTGATAGGCTAATGATAGCTCAAGATACAGGTGGAGCTATAAAAGGTGCAATTAGGGGTGATGTATTTTGGGGACATGGTAAACAAGCAGAATTTAACGCCGGTCACATGAATAACCGCGGCAAACTATGGATACTTTTGCCAAATGACTGATACAAAATATTTTGACACTATAATAATTGGTGCCGGAATCTCTGGTATCTCTTTAGCCAAACGATTAACTGATGCATTAATAAAAAACTGTATATTTGAGGCTAATAAGGTCGGTGGTTGTATTGACTCAATTTCATACAATGATTTTTGGTTTGAGATGGGAGCTCATACCATATACAACTCTTACAATGAAACTATAGAATATATTCGCAATAACTCTCTTGAAAAAGATATCCAATCAAGAAAAAAAGCACCATTCTTATTAGTTCAACCAAGTAATAAAATTCAAAGTATTTTTACAAATATTAATCCGTTTACAGCAGCTCTTAGTTTTTTAAGAAATAGAAAAGCCTCAAAAGAAAATAAGACTGTTAGTGAATATGCTACAAAGCTATTTGGTAAAAGAAATTATAATCAAACTTTGAAGTATTGTTTTGATGCTGTATTATCTCAAAATAGTGAAAACTTCCCAATGGAATATTTATTTAAAAAATATGATAGAGATACGACATTACCGCGAAGTTTTACTCTAAAGAATGGTTTAGCTGAGCTTTTTAAAAAACATAACCAAAATGTTATAAAAGAAGCTGTCATAAGTGTAACAAAACACCAAAAATGGCATATACACACAAACCATGCCGAATATACTTGTGAAAATCTCTGTTTTGCAACACCATGGGATGTGACCGAATCTTTATTAGAAAAGATATTACCAAACTTAACAAAACATCAATACAGGCCTACAATATCGAAACTAATAAGTGTAGGAATTGTTACTAGTAAAACAAGTTTAAAACATATTAAAAACTTAGCCGGCTTAATTGGTAAACAACAATTCTTTTATTCTGCAGTTTCACGAGATGTTGTCGATAATCCAAACTATAGAGCAATTGTTTTCCATTGTTGTAATTATTTTTCTGAAAATGAGTTATTAGATAAAATCACAAAACTGTTAAACATAAAAAAAGAAGAGATTCTGTATACATATATCAAAAATAACGCCCTGCCATGCTATCACCACAATCATAGCCAATTTCTAGAAGATCTAGATAAAGAGTTACAAAAACACCCTAATCTTTTTATAAGTGGTAACTTTTTTGACAGATTAGCAATTGAGAACTGTATTCTAAGGTCAAATAATCAAGCAGATAAAATTATTCAAAATAAAAAGCCTTAATGATTTGATTATTTCGCGTGAAAAATGTATCATGTAGTCTGTTTAAAATTTTAAAGTCAAATAAGCTAAAACTAGCTTGCAAGTCAAGAATTTTTTGCAAAAACTGAGTAATTGACAACAATAAATAAAGGAAAAAAGATGAAAACGTTTACTGCAAAACCATCAAATACCAAAAGAGAATGGCTTTTGATTGATGCTACAGATAAAACTTTAGGTCGTCTAGCTACTGAAGTAGCAATGATCCTAAGAGGAAAAAACAAACCAGAATATACTCCTCACATGGATACTGGTGATTATGTTGTTATCGTAAATGCTGAAAAAATAGCTATAACTGGTAACAAAAGAAAAGCAAAAACTTATTACCATCATACTGGTTATATTGGCGGTATCAAATCAGTATCTTTCGAGAAGCTAATAGCAACTCATCCAGAAAGAGCTATTGAAAAAGCTGTTAGAGGGATGCTTCCTAGAACTCCACTAGGTCGTACTATGTTTAAAAAGTTAAAAGTTTATGCAGGTGAAACTCACCCACATACAGCTCAACAACCTAAAGCTCACAATATTTAATAAAGGATAGTAAAATGTCAGAATATAATTATGGTACAGGTCGTCGTAAAAGTTCTGTAGCTCGTGTATTTATGAAAAAAGGTACTGGTCAGTTTATTGTTAATGGTCTTCCATTAGAGCAATACCTATGTCGTGAAACAGACTGCATGGTTGTAAAGCAACCTTTAGAACTAACTAACAACACTGATAACTTTGATTTCAAAGTAACAGTTAAAGGTGGTGGAACTACTGGTCAAGCGGGTGCTATCCGCCTTGGTGTCACTAGAGCTTTAATTGAGTATGATGAGACTCTTAAACCAGCTCTTCGTGAAGCAGGTTTTGTTACTCGTGACCCACGTAAAGTTGAGCGTAAGAAATTTGGTCTTAGAAAAGCTCGTAGAAGAAGACAGTTCTCTAAGCGTTAATCTATTATATTACCTTTATATTATTCTTTTTATTTTATTACTAGGAGGATACAGTCTTGCTTTTATACACAAAAAAAGATGATATCTATAGCGATATAGTCCGCGTGATCCTTCTTATTAAAGGAGCTAATGCAAAAATTATAGATGTTTCTAAAGAAGAAAATTCAAAACATCTAGAGGAGCTAAATATCATCACACCTAATGGCAATATCCCTACGCTTAGTACTGATGATTTTGCTGTATATAGACTTAGTGTGATTATAGAAGCTATAGAAGATTTATATCCGTTTCCTCCAATGTTTCCGGTATTTCCAAAACAGCGTGCTAATGCAAGAATATTGTTAGAATATGTTAATAAAACATTTCTACAAAACATTTTCAAGTTAGAAAACCCTGATTTTGATGAAAAACAAGCCGTCGAAATAAAAATGATGATGCAAAGGGATATAATTAGCACCTACAAAACAATAGTTAGCGAAAGAGAAATAAACGCAGAAAGTAATCCTGATGCGCAAAATATAAATGTATTGACTCTGATAATAACTTTTGTTTTTTATTATTTCATTAAGCTAAAGATCTCGATACCTACAAAAGATAAGAATATTATCAAAGAGATTAAAGAATTACTTAGTGAACCTAACTTTATAAAAACCATCAAAGCAAAAGGAGTTCAGTATGTCTATGCTTAGAGCATATGTAGTTAAAGCTACATACAACTGGCTAGTTGATCATGGATTTACACCTTATGTTTTAGTTGATACTGAATATGAAGGTGTTGTAGTACCTACAAAGTATATTGATGAGGATAAAAAAATACTTTTAGATTTATCTCCTCAAGCAATACAAGATTTAGCTATTGATGATAACCATATTAGTTTTGATGCAACATTTGATGGTGAGCCAATGTCTATAAACATTCCTATGGAAGCTGTCTTAGAAGTATTTTCTAAAGAAACAGAACAAGGAATGTATGCTCGTGAATTTGGTTATGGTATTAATATTAATGAAGGTGAAGATGACGAAACTGCTAATCCCAACAAAATAAGTCAGACAAATTCAGGAAATGTTCTTTCGCTAGATTAGTTTTTTACTCTTAATTCTTCGAAGTAATTTTTATAATTATAGGCAAATAAACTACTACAAAACTCAAAGGTATACATATAAAAGCCCAATAAAAAATAAAGTCTTCTTGATTAAAAATCAAATAACAGTATAAAGCGCTTACTACTCCCACTATTGTGCTTAAGATAGCTCCTAATAAATTAGGTTTACTGCTATAAAAACAATATAATAAACTAAATGCTAATGCTGCTATTAGGAATATTAAAAAGTAACATCTTATCAAGAACACGATCAATAAAAGTATTAGCAACCATATAACTTAAAATAATTATAACCACTACAGTAATGATGTTATTTTTATCAGTTTTATGCTTATAAAAATGGACAAAATAAATTGATGACATAGTATTTCAAAGGTCTGCGATAGTTGTCAGTGCTATTTAAAATATCACAATATAAAATATTACCAACACAGGTTCTAAAAAGTTTTATATCTTTTGACCGTACCAAGGTGATAGAATACATGTAAAGGCAGTAAGAATTGTTAGAGTAATTGAAAAAGAAATTGGCAAATTCGTTATATGAGTTCGATCAATATTTTTAAGTGACGAAGTATCAGTTTGATAAATCAAATATGCCAAGTATACAAATAATAGTAATGATAGCATTAAACCACACACTACAGCACTTATTAGCCAATGATTATAGCTAGGTAAAAGTTCTTCTAAATAAAAATCGTAGTAGAATATATAAAATTAGCACCAAAAACCCACCCCATTGCTATTAGCAAACATAACGCTACTAATAGACCAAATGCAGTATTATAGCGCTGAAAAAACAGATAACATCAAAATTTTTCCATTTTTTCGCGGCAGCAAAAGAGTAAAATAATAGACTAATTAAAAAAATCATCCCTAAAGATAATGCCGAAAAACCATAAAGATAACCTAAGCTTAAAAAAGCTATTAAAGTAGATATATTTAATTCTGTCATCACTAATGTCTCTGTCAGAGCAAAAATTCCTAAGCTTTTACCAACGGCATAATAATCTTCTGATTTACTCATTTCAAAGTAGTGGCTGTATTAACTTATAGCTTTTTCTATGAATATCTAATATGCTATATTTTTCTATATTTTCTAAATGCTCTTTTGTCGGATAGCCCTTATGTTTAGCAAAGCTATACTCTGGATATAATCTATCATGCTCAAGACATATTCTATCTCTATGTAACTTTGCCAATATTGAAGCTACTGATATTTCTATAACTTTTGAGTCACCTTTTACTATAGCTTCTGAATTATAATCCCAATTTGGTAATTTATTACCGTCAACTAGCACTTTATCAAATTGCCCTTTTAATATTATCTGCAACTTGATACATAGCTTTGAGTGTTACCTGTAGAATAATTTAGCTCATCAATTTGCTATAGACTAATTTCTACTATCGTATATGCCTTTACTTGAGTGATTATTTGCTGATATAGATATTCGCGTTTTTTCTCAGTTATTTTTTTGAAGCAGCAAGACCATCTATACTTACATTAGATCTAAGATAACACCTGCAGCGACTACAGGTCCTGATAATAATCCATGCCCTGCTTCATCTATATCTAGTAATAATCATATTACCTATCCTATAATTATCTAATGATGTTAAAAAACCTCTCAAAATATTCACTTCTTGACTCTCAAGCTCAGATCTTTGAAAAAGTCTTCGTATTTTGTCCATCACATGTCCTGTCCTAGTTTATCTTTATCTAAAAACCCCTCCTTTATCATACTATCTTCAAAGTGCTGATATAGACCTTGTAGCTCTTTGACAGAAGCTTTTTTGTGCAAATAATTATATTCAGGAACTTCTTTTAGGTTACTAATCTCAACTTGCTTGCTCATAAATTCATAGGCTACTAATTTTGAGCTAGGTTTAATGAAGTATAGCCTTCATTTGGAGGTATATAAGCATGGACATTACTCATCAAAAGTTCTTCATTTAGCAATCCTATTCTATCACTCCCAAATAATATCACAATCTTTTGGTTAGACTTTTGAATTTTAGCAAGGATATTTGTCGCAACTTTAGTGATAGGCTCTATAGGCAAAGATACTCTGCGTACTCTGGCACTTTGTACCAACAATATAATCAATATCCTCAAGAGCATCTGCTAGGCTAGTTACTATAGTTGCATTTTACTACCTCAATAAGCATGACAAGATAGTGCTATTGCTTCATTATCAATGCCTTTTTTAGGATTTACAAGCCATAAGTTTTCAGCCCCATACTTAACATTGCTCTAGCAGTAGAGCCAACATTACCACTATGAGATGGCTCAATTAGAACTATACGTATATTATTAAATAGATTATTCATTACTAGTATTAATAATTAAATTATACAAATCTTCGGAATTCTCTGCCTGCTGAAAATACTGCTGTGTTTTATCTTCTTTTAGATATAAAGCTAATTGTTTTAACAGCTCCATATGAATTGGAGATATATTATCAGGGGGAAAAACACCTACTGCTATTTTTATATTATCATTGACAGAATTATCATAATAACTATTTTTTAATGTGACAATAATTAACCTAGTAGTCATAAGATTCTCAACTCGACAATGAGGAATATAAATATTTTTACCAATATAAGTATTACCTATTCTTTCGCGCTTATAAATATTTCTAAGTACAAGATCTTCACTTACATTAGGGTAAGTATCTGCAATTCTATTTGCAAAAAACTCAATTAAGCGTTTTTTAGACTCAATATTCAAATTTAATATGATATTCTTTTTATCAATAATAGCTTCTAAATTCATAGGTAAAAATTTGATAGATTTGCGTAAAGAAGAAATATTATTCGCCGTGATTACATCTCATTTTATCTTTGTGTTTTTTTAGCTGACGCGCTAACTTATCTTCAAGCATATCTATAGCTGCATATAAATCTTTGTCTTCTGCTTTTGCAACAAATTCACTGCCAGGAACTGTAACTATAGCTTCTGCTACTTGTTGATCTTTCTCAACATCTAATATAACTTTAGTTGAAGTAATATTATCAAAATAGTGTCCAACTTTACCTACTTTTTCATTAACATAGCTTTTAATTGAATCAGTAACTTCCACATTTCTACCAGTAATTTGAATATTCATATAAACCTCCGAATTTGAATACCGAGCCTGTAGAACTTTATAGAGCTCTATTTTAATAACCACCTAAGTGATATATTTGTAATCATATTATACAAGCTAAATATTATAAAGCAAAGTAATGAACAATAATGTAAAACAAATTTTAACTTCACTAACTCTTATCGCAATTACAGTATTATCATTTATCCTTTTTGCCCCTTTATTTATTTTTTTAATAATCTTTCTGATGATTTCTTTGTTTTTTATACGTAGAAAAATAATTAAAGAAAATCCGGAATTTTTCAGACAATATAAAAGCAAAAAAGGTAGAATTCTTGATCAAGAAGATGATGTTAATTTTGATAATTCAAGTCAAAAGTTAAGATAAATATGTATACAAAGGATACTATAGTTGCATTAGCAACTCCTCAAGGTAATGGTGGTATAGGTATAGTTCGCATATCAGGGATAGATGCTCTAGCGATAGCTGAGAAACTTACTAAAAAACAGCTAAAGCCTCGTTATGCAACATTCTGTAATATTTATCATGATAGTGAAATGATAGACCATGGTATAGTAATATTCTTTAATGCGCCTTTTTCATATACAGGTGAAGATGTTGTAGAAATACAGTCTCATGGTAATCCATTTATATTAAATTTGATTATCAAAGCGGCTCTTAATTGTGGTGCTAGGATGGCAAAGGCTGGAGAGTTTACTGAAAGAGCATTTCTCAATAATAAAGTTGATCTGGCTCAAGCAGAAGCTGTTGCTGATATTATTAATGCATCATCAGAAATAGCAGCTAAGTCTGCAGCTAAATCACTTCAAGGAGATTTTTCTAAAGAAATAAACAATCTTCTAGAAAAACTTATCTACTTAAGAATGTATGTAGAGTCATCTATTGATTTTCCAGAGGAAGAAATAAACTTTTTAGAAGATCAGAAAATTCACACTAGTCTAGAAGAAATATACAAGGTTATTTTAGCGGTAAAAAATAGCTGTAAACAAGGTGTTATCCTTGCTGAAGGAGTTACATTAATATTAGTTGGAAAACCAAATGCAGGTAAGTCAAGCATATTAAATGCTCTTGCAGGCAAAGAATCAGCAATTGTAACATCAATCGCAGGTACAACTAGAGATATTGTCAAAGAACATATTCAAATAAATGGCGTCCCTATGCATATAATTGATACTGCAGGGTTACGCAACAGTGATGATATCATTGAAAATGAAGGGATTAAAAGAGCTATCAATAAAATTCAAGAAGCTGATCAAGTGCTATTTGTAACTGATGACTATACAAGTAGTCAAGTTAAATTTAGTGATATAAAACAAATAATTCCTGAATTTTATGATCAAATTCCTAAATATATTGATATTACATATGTACATAATAAGATAGATCTTCTCAAAGAAATTCCACAAAACCATGACAATCATATATATATATCAGCTGAAAATAACATTGGCATTGATAAATTAAAACAACACATTCTAAATAAAATTGGCTATACAAATCAAAATGAAAGTATTTATACCGCACGCGAAAGACATGTTACAGCGATAAACAATGCTTTTGAACATATTAAGCTTGCCAAAGAACAATTAGAACTTGGTAATGGCGAGCTTTTAGCTGAAGAGTTGTTAATTGTCCAAGAGTACCTTAATTCGATTACTGGTGAGTTTAGTTCAGATGATTTATTAGGCGAAATATTCTCAAGTTTTTGTATTGGTAAGTAACTTATCTATTATGCTATTTACTAGTAATAGCTATTCATCCTCTAATTGTTGAACTCTAGATGGTTCTTGTTGTTGCATGTTTTTGCCATTAACTACTGAGTTGTTATTAACAAACTTATTTCCTCTAGTATTAAATGAATATCCAGCTACAATTGCATAGGAATTTGTTAAATAATTATAACAACTAAAATTATTAATACCTTTCTCATAGCAGTTAGTTACTCGTTGTTGTTTAGATTTTTATTATTACATTAAATTTAATTGGTTAAAAGAATATTTCCTTAGTAATGATTTTTTGAAAACTATTATAAATATTACAAATTATTTAAAACAATTTATCTTGTAAGCATACATCGACAAACTTAACAAACTCCCTTTATATAATTACTACGCACACCAGTAGCACATATCAAGTAAAAACTTGTTTTACCAAAATAATATTCACTTAAACTAGTTCTATATTTGCTTTACTATCAGCAAAAATATATAAAACATTAATAATTCTGTTACATTTAGTTGCTAAGTTAATATTATAAATAGCATTATTAAGAAATAAATCAGCATTAATATTAACTTCTTGACTAGAATATTATCTTGTTCTGAGAAACCCACCAAAATATTCTGACACTTATCTTTATCTATAAAGCCCACAATAATATGGTTTTCCAATTCCCTTATTATCTGAGGAATTCCCTTTTCTTGAATATATTTTTTAGAGACATAAAGCTTATTCCTAGCGTACAATTATTGGCTGTCGGTTTTCTGTCGTAATTGCTATATCTATATTATCTTTTACTAAATTCAACAGCTACTGCTGTATAACTAAATATTAGCTGCACATAAGGGTAAGAGTAGCGTGTATAAAATGTATCAAGCTTAGGAGCAAGAATATTATCAAAAAATAGTTTTGGTATCTCCACTCTTAAAATACCATTAACTTGTTTAGAATTATTAACCCATTTTTGAAGTATCATAAGCTTGTTCTTCGATTTAACTAAAGTTGTTTATATAGTGGACACTCACCTTCTGCTGTCATTTCGATAACATCTCTTGAATTCCTCTTTAGTAGATTAGTATTAATAGATTCCTCTAAACTTTGAACTCTACGTGAAACTGCACTCTGAGAAACATTTAACTGTTTTGCTAACTCAGTAAATGTTACTATATTAATAAGCTTAACAAAAAGAAAAATATCATCAAAATTCATAGACCCCTCCATTTACGCATAATAGTTATGCATTTCTTGCTATAGACAAATTAATACTACTATAAATATACTAACAGCGTAAATGGACTATATTGGGTAAATATGTATTAAGTAATTTTGCTACCGTTGAGGAAGTTCTTAATAACCTTGATAATTATCAAATATACAACCCTCCGCTAAAATTAATGGTGAAGAGAGTAACATTCCTGTTCATTATATGGTTGAAGATAAAACAGGAGATAACGTACTAATAGAGTATATAAATTGTAAATTAACTGTACATCACAATGTTAAAGCAATCAGTAATGAGCCAAGTTACGATCAACAACAAAAAATTCTTAAATAAGCTAAAGAACTTGGTTTTTATAATGTTGATAAACTACCTGGTGGAGCAAATTCTGCCTATAGATTTGTCAGAATAACTTTTATAAGTGAAAACATTCCAGAGCCAGAGGCAAAATCTATGGATTAAGCTTTTAATTATTATGTTTTCCGGTGCTGACTCAGTTTCCGTACCATTTATAAAATGGCTATAGGAATGAAAGTCTAAATAATCCAAGCTTTTAGAAGATAAATGGTCAACATAATGGAAATCAATAACATCATTATCACAAAATAAATTATATGTAGTAGATACTCTAATAGGTAGTAGAGTGTATGTTGATTTAAATGAATTAAACCTAGACAAAGGTCAAGCTGTTAGGACGATCTCGCTAATGAATGATAGCTTAACTGGAGATATCACTAATGATATGATCCCTATAAAAGATACAGAATAAGTTAAAACTTAAAACTAGGAAAAATCCAATAAGAAAATAATATTAATATTATACACTATAGTAATTGCTTCTTAAGCAGCAATAATACATCAAGCTTATTCTTACTCGATGGTTATTTATCATCTTATTAGTATAATAAACTCTTAAATCAATTTCTATAGCAAACATTTTGTTAAAATACTCTAAGTTTTAAAACACACAGACTAAACTAATGCTATCTCTAATAGGAAAAACTCCTATAATAAAACTTAAAAACACAATAAACAATCATAATCTTTATGCTAAATGTGAATGGTTAAACCCTACTGGTAGTATCAAAGACCGTGTTGCAAAATATATTTTAGAAGATTTAATTATCAATAAAAAAATATCATCGAAACAAGCTATTGTTGAAGCTAGTTCTGGTAACATGGGCACCTCTCTTGCTGCGATCGGTAAATTATATGACCATCCAGTATATATAACTTGCCCTGCCAAAACTGGGAAAATTAAAAGAACAATGATAAGAAGTTTTGGTGCCAATTTGACTATTTGTAAAAATACTGCTGATTATAAGGATAAAGATTTTTATGTCAATAAAGCTAAACAAATAGCTAAAGATATAAGTGGTATATTAATTAACCAGTATGATAATCAACTAAATACTGAATGCCATTACAAAACTACAGGGCAAGAAATAGTTAATTATTTTCTAACTCAGTTATTTAATATTGATTACTTTATAACTGTTGGTGGATCTGGTGGTACAATTACCGGATGCGCAAAAAGAATAAAAGAGATCTATCCTCAAACTAAGGTTATTATGCCAGACCCTAAAGGTTCGGTTTACTATGATATTTTTCATCATGGAGCTCCAATTCAAGAAAACATCCACAGCTATAAAGTAGAAGGTCCAGGTAATCCAGTTTTTTGCAATTCAATGGATCTTTCATATATTGACGAAATAATACAATTTACTGATGACCAAGCGATACAAGGATGTCATTATTTAGCTAATGAACAAGGTATTTATGCTGGACATAGTAGCGGTGCTAACTATTTTGTTGCCAAAAAACTAATTGAAAAATTACCACAACATCAAAGTTATAACATCCTTATAATGGTATTAGATAGTGGTATGAAATATACTTTTGAATAACATAATTAAAAAATTTTATGTACAACATTTTATATTTACTGCTATTATTTAATTGTAATTGTTAAATGTAGGAGTAAATAAATATGCCAGGTATACTAATAAGTTTTACGTTACTTTTCATTTCAATATTAACTGCTTGGTTCAATAGACGTTGGGGAGTCATCACATTCAGCATTTTCCTAATTGTAGCTGGACTTGTATTTTTACATCACACAACAAATCACTTACCCATCTACTTATAATTATAAAGGAACTGCTTATGAAAAAGTTTATTGAAAATGACCTAATTAAAGCTTTAAGTGCTATAGAACTAATGGGAATAACTGTAATTATAATTGCTGCTTTCTATTTCCAGTTTGCAATGGATGAACTTCCTTGTCCTTTATGCTTATTACAGCGATTAGGGCTATTAGCAATTGGGTTTGGTTTTTTACTTAACATTCGTTTTAATATACGTCCTAGCCATTATGCATTATCACTACTAGCTGCAGTATTTACATCTTTTGTTTCTCTTAGACAAATTGCCTTACATGTTACAGATCCAGTTGGATTCGGTTCAAGAATTTTAGGTATGCATATGTACAGCTGGATATTTGTAACCTCAATGATCGCTATAATTTATATTGCTATAGTTACGTCATACTCTAGACAATATGAATTACGTACACGGCCTCAAGAAATATCCCAAGCAAAAAACAACATTATACGTATTTTCAATAAAGTTATATTTATAATTTTTCTTTTAGTTATCTTTGCTAATGTAGCTTCCACATTCTTTGAGTGTGGTTTACATGAGTGTCCAGATAATCCTACTACTTATCTCATAAATAACTACACAATTGATTTTTTTAAGTTTATAAAACTAACTAAGCATACTGGAGATGTATCTTGATAATTTGTTTGAAGTCGACTACTCAAATTCAAGGTACAAAT
>LVCE01000004.1 GCA_002095075.2 Francisella endosymbiont of Ornithodoros moubata
ATCACCTCACTACAACGCAAGTCATTTTTCAAAATTTTTTAACTTTTTCACTTCTTTTTTTTACAACAAACATCTCAATCACCTAAATATAAATAAAAAATTAATACTCAATATAAAAATATAAGTATAAAATTAAATATTTAGCTGACTTCATCCATAAATGTCTATATAGCTTGTCATTTAAACTATTCGGAGCTACAATAAATATAAGTAAAAGTAGTTTTTATATGAAATTTTTAGGCATTGAGGATTTTTTAAAAATGATGAAAGTACTAGCTAACATATCGAAATTAAATATATATAATTTAGTATATAAACTAGCTTCTGAAATTAAAACTAGTGAAAATAACCAGTCTCTAGCAGAAATGGCTGGACAGATTAATGATTACCTTGCAAGTACTAATTGTAAGGATTTTAAACTATTGAATACTCAGTTATTAAATACAAAAGCATTATATAACAGCGGTGTATTATTGGAATTAGACTATAAAAAATACCAAAAATTCTACGAGATCACCAAATTAAAACAAAATATAGATGATTATATATCATGCTTCTCTAATAGCCATAAAGACAAATTAAAACTTAGTTTTGCTCTTGATGAAATTAAGAAATCGTGTTCAAATGAAACTATCCTGGAGTTACCATCTTAATATATCAGAAAGTTAGACATACTCATGAATATTCTTAACAATGTAATACAAAGATCTCATGAGCTAGACAAAAAAATATTAAAACAATTCAACAAATTAGAAAACATTCTTACTAAAACAATCGCCTATAACCCTTTACTTCAAAAACAAGAGTTAACGATAAGTATAAAACCATTAGACTCAAATTTTAAACCTCAAGATTTAAATTTTGTTTCATCAAAAAACAAACAATCATTTAAAGAAAAATCTCTTAAACTAAATAACTTACATATAAAATGCTTAGAAATTCAAAATTATATATGGCTTAGAAGGAAACTTAACTTTTCAACTAGCATATACTAATAATCACAAAGATTTTGATTTCTTATTAATTCCAAATCAGCCTTTATTAATCGATATTAAAATAGACGACACTTTTAATTTCTTTAAAAAAGATTCAAAAAAAGATCATCATACGCGATCCACTCGTTATGTAGCAATAGCCTTAACCCCTGACAAAGTTAATATTCAAGAAAATTATCAATATGAGTATATATTCATACTCTAAGAATTTTTCATCAGGAATTAAAGAATTCAGATTAAACTTTTATGATCCTCTAAAATCATTATGGATGACGCATAAACCTTCATATATAGACATCAACAAGAGCTTAGATGATATATTTAAAGATAATTTCTATTTTGATAGTTTATTAACATTAGATACCAATAAAAGTAATAAACTAAAATCACGTATGCCCCAAGTGTTTATATCCACTCTAAACAGAAGCTTTTATGATTTTTTTATCGAGCAACTAAAGTGTAACAAATGTTTCTTAAAATACTTCTGTGATAAAAAAACTGGCAAATTAACTTATTATGTTACCGATGAGATTGATGCTTCACTACAAAAAAATATTGCTAACTCAGATGAAGATTTAAAAACCAAATTATCAGCATATGATTTAAGCTGTTTGAAAAAACAAACACTAGTTTCAAAAAAACCACAACTTTTATATAAAAGAGAATAATGTTAATCCTGACATGGTTATAAGCTCATCTAGAAAAGAAGAAAATCAATTTCAGATGCTGAAATAAAAGCTTTTTCTAAAATGTACCAAGATAATATACGACCAATATCATATTATTCACAAGATCCTGATAATGATAAAGAAGTAGAATTACCACAGTTTGAACTTGAGCTTATATCGAAAAATACTCTACCGTTTATTGATAGTGATATCTCTCTAGTGAAGTTAAAAAATGATGGTGATTATCTATTAGGTTCAAGTGATACAAATAATTTTTCATTATTAGAAAAACTTTGTCATTTAAAAGAACCAAATATACTACTAAAGAGCTATATGAAAACATATCTAATTTTCATTATTAAAGTGATTCAGAGTCTGATGTATATGAAAAAATATCATACAGTAAATACCCAAGCCTTACTCATAGAAATACTATAAAATATATTATAAAAGATTATAAGCAACTAAACCTAGAATATCCTACTTACATTAAATTCAATAGTTTTTATATTACTGGTAAAATAACAATTGGAGAAAATGTAAATAAAGACTCGAAAAAGGCTTATAAATTCTTTAAAAACTATAAACCAGAAGAAAGTTCTTTTGAAGAATTTCAAGAATCAAGTGAAAAAGGTTTGTCTTTAATATTAAATAGTAAAGTAGGCATTTTATATGCTATCGAAATAGTTAAAGAGATGCTCTATGCTAAGTCATCTGAGAAGCCTATTATATATCTTCCATCAAAGATAAATATAAATTCTGCCAACAACCAATTTATGCCTCTAAGAAATGAGGATATTATCATTATTGAGCTACAGTCAATTAATAAAGGCGAGATTAAAGAATTAATTTCAAATTCAGCAATCTCGACCAAAAAGGCACAAAAACAACTCCTACAAAGGCAGTTATTAGGTGCTAAAGAAAATTGTGAAATTGCTTATAGCCAAACAAGTGATGGTGAGACTTTCTCATTAACGCAACTAAATAGTACTAGTGAGAACTCTTTTTTATTAAATGATAAAAAAGAATTTTTTAAGATATAAATCAAAAGGAAATTAGAATATGAGTTTTATAAAAAATCACCAAATAATAGTAATTTCTATAGTAATAATAACTCTCATTTTATTAGTTTTCAGTGCTTTTATTATAAAAAAATGGCGCAACTTATCCAAATCATCAAATAAGAAATCTTTATCGGATATCATAAAACAAGCTAAAGCACTAATTAAAAGTCATAAAATAAAAAATAAATTAAGTGAGCTATATATATTCTATGGAGATTTCCGCAGCAAGAGATTATATAATTAAATTAAAGTCCGAATCTAAAGTTATTGATAATAATGAATTACCATTAATAGCTATTGATAGTAATAATACTTCAGTAATATTTGCTAACGATAATACTAAAAGCCTAAAAAAACTTAAGAAAAAACTCGATCTTCATTTTTATAAGTTAAACTTCTGTTTTGATATAGCAAGTCCTCATTTTTATGAAGATAATAAAGTTATGGAGACATACAAAGATTGAGCAAAATTAAGACTTAAAACCTTAGTAGTCTCATTTTATAGCAACTCTAACGCTGAGAATATTGAAAGCTTCAATAAATCAATTGGTAAAAATCAATATTTAAGCTTACTAAAGATGAAGATGCTAACAAGAAAGTTGATCAAATAATTTTATCTAAAATTCTTCACTCAAAAGATAGTGTCAGCAATAAATATTTCAATATTAGAACCCTCAACCAAATTAGAAAATGCTTAAAGGTAATTTATCCTGAGTTTAGTAATATCGATAAAGAAATATTTTTTAACTTTAGCATAAATAAGCCTGATAATATAACAGCAAAAACAGAAGCTATCTTTTTTAGCACTTCTCCCAAAGGAATCACTATAAATTTCATCTCATTATTATTTAGCTTAATATTTATAATAAATATTTTCCAACAAATCGATTTAAAACAAAAATCTCACTTAAAAATCTAAAAGAGCTACCTAATAATAGTACCGATGAAATACTTCAAGAGTTTAAAAACAAAATTAATGATGCATTATTATTAGAAGGTATTTATCCTAAAATATAAAATATCATTATATCTATGAACAATATGCTAGTGACCTTTTAAAGAATGCAATCTTACCAAAATATAGTCGAACTGACGATCTACTACTAGTGACATCATTCTTGATATTTTTTTGAGTATATGAATAATAATTACGCAGTCCCTGAATTAGATAATATGCTCAAAGTAATAAGTAGTCTAACAAATTTATCTGAAAGCCAGCTTGAAATAGTATTGAAATACACCAGTTCGAGTGTAAAGACAGAAACTATGCAACTAGTTCTCAATATGGCTAATAGACTCTATAATAACCATCTTATCATAGTAGGAGCTGATTCTGAGGGTCATTTAAGTACTCAAGGATTTAACGCAGAATACTTAGGAATATCTAACATACAAAGAGTAAAAATAATAAACGATATTTATACAAAATACTTATATAGATGTACTATTGATAACGTAATACATACTTTAAAACATAACTATATAATCCCTATCGAGATAAATAAAATTTTCTCATTGTATGAAGACCAAATTGGTATTTTTCAAAAAAACTATGTAATTCTTCATATATTAAATCGCTTACAAAGCCTGTTTCATTAATATTTAATCAAAAGAGACAAGTAAAAAATTTGAGAGTTTCAGTGATATGCTAGATCATATAACTTACTTAATAAAATTTCTTGAGAAAAATACTGAAGGAGTATATAATAAAAATAAGGAGCAATCTCAATCAATAACAATCTCTCTAATAAACTATGTTTTAAATAGCATTATTAACTCTACATACAACAACAAAGAATTACCTTTGACAAATCCAGTGAGTAAAAAACTTTATATGGAATTTGCTCCTAATTTCTACAGTAAAAGAATCCTAATATCGCCGATATATTCAAAAAAATATATAAAAGATAATATAGATCCTATCAATAACAAGTTTGATAGACTTATTGAAAATCTAAAAAATAATTACAATATAGAACCTAACTTTATGATAGCAATTTATAAAAGTTCCATAAACAATTATAATTCTAAATATATTCAAGCTTATACTCAGATGATTAATGAACTTAACAGCGATCCTGAATTTAATAAAAATATAACAAGTAAAAATTCTCTTAATTTATATCTATTAGTAATGTCATCAAAAGACTCTTCTTTCAATAGTTTGATTGACTTTTATGCTGCAAATACTAATCTAATAAATGAAGAAGTAGATAATAAATTAAATAAAATAACCAAGAGTCAACAGTTTTATAAAAAGATGGCTAACAGTATAGTTAAACAAGATAATAAACAACAATATGATGTTTCCTTATGGTCACCTATAGGATAACTATTTCAAAGAAAATAATGACTATCTTGAGTCAAAAAGCTATACAGAATACAAAAATATCTTTAAGGAGCTTAATAACCTAATAAGGGAACAAGGCTATACAAATACTTATAAAGATATAAAACAAGGCTTCAAACCTTTACAAAAAGTCTACTCTGACTTATCGGCAATAAATGATCCAAATAATAATAACTTATATATTCTACTTAAGAAGCACCTTGATGTTGCTATTGATGCTATAAGAACAATTACAATACAAGATGCAATAACTAATCTTGAAAATACTGTTAACCTCGAATACGAACTAATAAATAGTCAATTCCCTTTTAACAAAAATAGTGATAAAGTCGTTTCACATACACTAATAACAAAAGACTTTGATAATAACGGTTATATATACTCTAACTTTGTAGAATATCTGGAGCCGTTACTTACTTATAATGATACAAGTGACAAATGGGAAAGCCAAGATTTGACAACACCAGAACAACAAGATTATCTCACCAAATTTAATAAGGTATATGCTTTAAACAAGCTGCTATGGGATAATAAGAGAAACCCAAAACCTATTGAGTTTGATCTGACTCCAATTGCAAATATAAAGATAATGACTATATTTCTTTAGCATTATTTTAGATAAGGAAAACTTTGTCAATTCACTAAATATAGAATACTCAGAAAGTATGAAAATACTATACAATTAGAATTCGACTGAGTCAACAACGATAACTATAAAATTTAATGATGGAAGTACAGACCAAATAAGTTATCAAGGTAAATGGTCTATCCTAAAAGCAATCAAAGATGGCGACTGTAGCCAGGATAACATTTGCACATGGAAAATAAAACATGAGGGAAAAATATACTCTGTAAGCTTTAAAGTAGAGTCAAAAATTTTAGGAATACTAGGTTGGAAAAAGCAAGGAGGCGCTAATGTACAATAACTTTTTAAAGACTTTTTTTTAATAATAGTTATAATATTAGGACTTACCAGTTGTACAAGTGATGGTCTATATATCAAAAATAATGTTCCTAAAACAAAAATAGTTCTAGAGTCTCAACCGAACAACAATATTTTCTACTCTGATACTTACCAGTCAGTTACTCAAAGAATTTATAATGATAACATCAAGGTATTCAATCTCAAAATAGGAAAAATGAGTTCACTCTAGATAAAGATAATAAAAATTATGCCGTGTACTTTATATTACCAAATAAAAAGACTGAAAATTGGAAATATTTAATAAATTCTGATAGTGCAAATGAGTTTATTGTAAATGATGATAATATAGAAAAAGATTAAAGGATATTACTATGTCAAAAGCAGACCATATTTTTAACTTAGAGAAAAAAATTATTCATAGATATTAAAGATGAATCTAAAGGCTGCTCAACAAAACTAGAATCCTCTGGTAAGATTACTACTAATGCAACTGAGTCTATAGAATCAAGTGCAGATAAACAAATCGTTGAAAATGTTAAAGACTCAAAAATCTCAATATCGGAGAAAGAAATAATCCTAGCAACAAAAAAATCAAGCATCATGCTAAGTGATGATAAAATTGTTCTAAAAATAGGCAATTCGGCAATAGTCCTTGATGATTCTAGCATTTCTATTGAATCTAATACAATTAATGTAAAAAGTTCTGCAAATACAAATATTCAAGCATCTCAGAATATTGGTATAAAAAGCTTAAATACTAGTATCAAAGCTGATGTTAGTCTTAATGCTGAAGGTGTAAATGTAAATATAAAAGGAAGTACCACAGCAAGTATAAAAGGCTCTGCAGCTACTATGGTAGGATAGTCATGAATAATATAGATAAGAGTTTTGAAACTCTAGTTATGAATATTTTTATATATTATCAGCAAGAATATCAATCCATTACTTCAAAGCTAGATAATTGTCTAAAGATTACAAAAGAGTTTATCTATAAGCCAATTTCTAAAAAAAGTGATGTTTATGATCTTACGTTTATTACTGAGGAGATAAAATATTCGACAAATTATATTCTCTCAGACAAAACTATATATTTGAGTGAGAAAATATTAGTAATACTAGAGAATATATCAAATTCAAAAAACTACGAGGAAATCAAAATTCATTTAAAGAGTTTAATAACTCTCATAGAAAAATACAAACTAACTTTAGGTCAAGATTTTTCTGAGAAAATTGAAGATATCAAAATCAAAAACATTGCTGAGCTAACAGTTAAACTATTTGATAAATTAACTGAAGAAGACATATTTATCATAAACAAAGATGAACTTGTACAAATATATAGCAAAACTATAAATAACCCTAATCAGGTTGTAATTGATCAATATACAGTTTTTTTAATCGTCTTAACGCATTCTTAAAAGAAGAACACACTATAGAAAATTTCATACCACTAAAAGAAAATCCTATTCTAAGTCTAATAAAATTAGCGTACCTCACCAAAAATGGCTCTTATAAGAAAAATAGGCTATGCAATACTGATATCTTGCTTTTAAAAGCTTTTTTCTCATCGAAACAAGATATAGAGAAGTCAGATATAGTTAATATGTATGTAGAGAAGAATAACAATATTGAAACTTTAAATAAAATTCAAACAACACAACAATCTAAAGATTTACGATCAATTATAGAGCATATAGAGCTACAAATATTTCGTCTATCTAGATTTTTTTCTGATTTTTGTATAAATGATATTTTTTCCACCTCACTATCAACAAATAGATATAGCAAGCCCTGAATCTCTAGAGCAATTAATTTACTCTTTAAAAGATCTACCAACTATTCTTTTTGATACAAATACTCTTTACAAGAAAATAAATACTAAAGATGAACCATATAAAAATCTCTTTAATAAAGATAATTATAAAAGACCCTTACAAACAATTATAGAAAATTCTCCCGCGACTTTGCTAACAAAAATAGCTAATAAATACTTTCAAATGTTACTCGAAGTAGCAACAATAATAAATATTCAATTATCAAAAATGACTTAGAACTAATCTCGCCTTTTTTAGATTTTGAGAAATATTTTAATCAACTAACTATAGAGATATCTAAAAATTCTCAGCTAGATCTGCAGATGTTGAATAAAGAAATTTCAAATATTGTCAAATCAAACTATTCATTAATAGAAGCTTATAATATACTAAAAACTAAAGAACTTGATATAATTAATAATCAAAATTTCATAAATTCAGTAGATATATGTAAACTTAACTTTTTTATAAATAAAAAAGAATTTTTGAATTTTAAAGAAATTAAAACTACAACAGCTATGAACAATGTAAATATTAACATTGACAAAAAATTAACCAAAATAAATAAAAGTATTGCTAATGCCAAATATCAAAACGCTTCATTAACCGCAAAAAATTTGACTATGCAGCTTTTATATAAAACATACTACTCATCTCCTAGATTAATAGGAATATATAACCTCCCCCAGTTTCACACAATTTTTATTTAGTGATCAAAGATGTTGCAAATACTTCAATTTTTGATAATATGAAAAATAAACAAGAAATTTACTGGAAAGTTTAGATGTTAGCTACTATAGATGACTCGTTAAAACGCTTAGAGCAAATAAAAGCTAATGATGAAAGTATTAAAAATTCGATAGATGATTTAATTTCAGAATTGAATAATATAAAAACTCTGCTATCCCCTACACAGCTAAATATATCAAGTAACGCATCAACTTTAGTACCTTCAATGGGAGCTCAAATTAAATGCTCTTTTAGCCTAGCTCCAGGTGCTTATCTTAGTACTAGGGTAAAGACATTGGCAGGCAACCTACCTGCTTCAAATATTACAGACTCTAAACTCGGAACGAATATACTGCCTTTTGCTGGGTGTGTAAACCCTGCTAACCCTACCATGAACCCATTTAGCTTTCCTTGGGTATGTATCCCAAATCTTTCTCCTTTTATACCTACTAACCCAACAACATTATTAGAGAATGCTCCTATAACTACGATGAATAGTAAAGCAATGTGTATGTTTGCTCCTGGAGGAATGGTTAATTTTATTAGTAGTGGACAAATAAATGTAAAAATAACTTAATAAGGTTTTTATATAGATGGTTTAAATAAAGAATTAACTACAAATGAAGCTGTTATTCTTAAAAGAACTTTTGAGCAAATAGGTAATAATATAATAAATGACTATAGTAATAGCTTATTATTTAAGTACTATAGTAGCCTTTATTATTTCCTTCCTAAGTCATGTTTATTGGAAGTAAAGGATAAAGGACACAATGGCTACTATATTTATCCCAATGAACACTTTCTCATAGAGAATAAGAGAACTAATAAAGTTTTGACTTATAGCACAAAATCAGAAAATATAGTATTACCAATCCAAGAAATTAAAACTATAAAACAAAATGAAACATCTTTAAATTTATCCATAAGTTTTTATAATCACTTTGAATATGACAATCTAACAATATGGTTAGATCCCGAATTATGCATTCAGAACCCTTTTCTTGCAACGTATATTTTTAATCAAATAATCAGTAACTCTGGTACTGCAAAAATTGAGTTTTCAAGTCATAGCTATGCTATAAGAAATATAGAAATTAAGCCTATTAACATACAGCTAAGACCTACTGAAATGTTAATTCTCAATTTACACCTACCTAATTTAATGTATGGATTTAATATAAAGATTAAAGACTTGTTCAAATATAAAAACGATGACTTTAAGAAAATAGATTTATTCTTAAAAGTTATGATTGATAATTATCCTGAAGAAAAAGTAAATTCCTTATTCAAAGCAAATTTAATTCCGGTATTTAATAGTTTCAATGATTATTCTAATTCAACTACTGCTCTGATTAACTTTTCTAATATTAAGCTTACACATTATCAAAAAGATGATGCTCAGGCCATTGAAGTACTATCAGTTTATGAAAATAACAAACAATGTGCTTTTGATAGTTTTCTTTTCTCAGGACTAAATGAGTACTACTTTAATCGTAATACACAATCTCTAAATTATAATGTAGCCTTTCCGCAACTCAACAACAAAATAGTAGAAACAAAAGTTCATACATACGCAACCTGGACACAAATAACTGAAATTTCTGATATAATTGAAATTAGTTCAAACGCAATAACATCGATTAATTCTAATATATCACCAGTGATTATAAATAATGCAATACATAATTATAATCATAATTCTATGTTTAATATGGTAGATATGATTATTTCTAAGAATATATATTCAAAAACAACTTTTCTAGCTATAGCAAAGCTTTTAAAGGTCGATACTAATAATATATCATTCTTATCAAAATTGTTACAAAATGTAGAAGTGAATCTTATTACAAATGAACTAATTTTAACTACAACTGATAAATATAACAAAAAACACAAACATTTTTTATATTTTTTTGTAAATATTATATGCAAATTTATAAGTCAAAACACTTTTTGTTTTATTAAAAAAATAGTTTTGAATGACTCTAGATAAAGGATTATAAAATGGCAAGTTTTTTAGAAATAGAAATTATTCTAAATATAATAAAAGATACCAGCGAAATTACTAAAGAGCATAATGTTGACAATGAGCAAATAGCTTATTATCGAAATAATATAAGAAAAAATATTTTCTTTCTTCAAGAAGAGCTTTTAGAAAAATATATGAGACTATATGTAAGTATGTAGTTTTCCCGATACTTGCATACGTTGATGAGAAACTAATGTTACTTAGAGAACAATCAGGAAGTAGTATTTCTTAGAGTTTACTACAATTAGAGTATTATGATAGAAAAAATGGTGGCGAATATGTATTCGAAATAATAGATAATCTTTTATCTGATAATATCTATCCTCAAATTTGCTATCAAACAATGTCTATTATTTTACATAATGACTTCTATGGTAAATACTATGAAAATATATACAATCACAGCTATCTTACTTACAAGAAAGAAGTAGATAAATATTTAGATCAACTTTCTGAAAAAGATTCAAGCAATTTTATTGATATTTCCGTTAATACTAGTCCACCATTGCGAAGATATCGTAAAATTATAAAAATGTTATTAATAATTAGTGTTCCAGTAGGTTTATTCTCTGTAAGTTTATTGATTTTCTTAAGTTGGTAACAAAAGGAGATACTCATGAGCGAACTCATGTCTATATTGCAAAATATCGAGTTAATAACATTAAATAAAATAAATCTTATCAGCAATATGCAAATTCAAGCAAAATATGAAAATGCTGAATATAAATCTTTTATTAAAAAAATACTAGGTATTATTAATGACACAAAAAAATATCGATATATACAATTTATTTTTAGCATTAAACTCAGAAATATGTCTTAGCTTAGCTGAAATTGAAAAGATACCGGAAATTATTAGCTCATATTACTCTTTTTTAAGTACGAAATTTACAGAAATAAGTCCTGCAGACACAAAACAAAAAAGTGAATTATCTGAAAAAGGTATAAATAAATTTTATTTATGCTTCAAACTAACTTCGCAGAAATAAAAAACTATAATAATCTATCATCTAAAGACATACAATCAATTATAGATTTAATACAAAACATAGTAATTTTTTTGAGGAAAATCATCTAAATTATGATGTTGATACAAAACTACAATTAAACAAAACCTTTAAAAAAGTTAAAGACTCACTACTATTAGAAGAGAAAAAGTATCAAGAGATTGATATTAGCTCTAATAAAGAAGCTACAAATAAGTCTTCCTCTAGTCAGAATACTCAAGTACCCTTATCAAAAAATATTAACAGTGCTACTAAAGGTTCTTTAAAGTGGATAACGCTTATTGAGAAAATAGAAGTTTTAAAATCATTGATCGATAGTGGAAGGATATTTGAAGTGTCTATTGTCTATAATGATATCCAGAATCTATTAGCAAACTTTGATCCTAAAGAGTATTTCCCAGAAATTTTTTTCCCTTTATATCAAAAAATAGCACCATTCATTAGTAATATACATAATACTATAGATTATTATTCATCAAGTATAGAATGTAGTATAGCTGAAAAAATGTATAATATAGATTATAATAAATTCTTACATACACTTGAAAAATACCAGAAAATAATTTTCTAAACTCTTTTTCTGAGGCAAATAAAAATTACTTTTATGAAACATCTTCAGAAGTAAAAAAACTCCTACAGAAAATCATAAAATAATGACTGATATAGATGCTATTAAAGAAGAAATAGAAATAAAACAACATACTAAAAAAATCAAAACTCACTACAGAAGGTATTTCAGATCAGCTAGATGAAAATTATTTTGAAGATTTTTTTAACATGTAAAATAATATCCATATCCATATTTGGGAAATCTTAAATATGAAATATATAAATAATATCAATAAAAATATCTCACTAAATAATTTTATAAGCTTTCTAAAGAATCAGAAATACCCTTTGGAAAAAATAAAGCTTATACCAGTACCAATGGACAATTTATCATCATCTACCATATTAGATATTTATGAAGATCAAGAAACTCTAAATGTAAAAATAAATATATTTAAAATCAAGCCATTCGCCAAATTACAAAGCATGTATCAAGAATATATCCAAAACAATAATAGTTTGGCTATTCAAGTGCTTGAATATGGTATAAAAATTCTGCTAAATATATACATTCTAGATAATAAAATGCTATACAAACTAACACAAGAAAATACTTATATTCAATCTACCCCTAAACACACTATAGATAGCATAATAAATAGCCTATATAAATTACTCTCAGAGGACTATTGTACTGTAATAAATTATACAGAAAAACCAGTTAACATTCAAAGAAAACAAAGATTAATAGGGCACTCTAGCGTTGGAAACACTTTCTTAGGAGGAAATATGCCTTCAATTATATATAAATATCAGTATATTCCTTCTTAAGAAGAAGGAATCCATTATAGAAAAAATCAAATCACAAATTAAAAAAATTGAGGAAAAAAATTACAGAAGTCCATTTAAAATAGAGTTCCAAATATCAATTGAAAATAGTAGAAAAAATTGTATATACTTAGGTTATTTTAGTTTATGAAAACTTAAATACTATACCTCCTCTGTACACGATGTTTTTTCATAATTTGAGTTGTTTAGTTATTTTATTAATTTTTAACCACAAAACAAAGTCTCTATTTGAGATAGGATGACTTTTGAATAGCATTGGCAATAATACCTAAACCATATCTAAAATAAGAGTTCTTTTTTCTAGCAATTGTTTTTATTTTAGCATCTTATACCAACCAACCTTATGAGCCCCATACAAAGACTATATAGATAGCAAAGCTAATAGCTTTCCTACTTTATTAGTACTAAGTCAAATTGTATCCTCAAGATTAAACTATCTACTTTTAAATCCTTGAAATAAATTTTCAATCTCCTAGTGCATACTATAGATTGCCTATACTCTTAGAATTACTAAAGACTGTTGATTAAATCTATAGATTTCTAACCTCGTAGCCTTAGGATGTACTTTTTCGCAAAAATTAATATGAACTTGTGTTTTTATGTTTATATCTGCAATTTTGGCAGATATATACATTTATTCTAACTAACCTCAGTTCTATAATTATTTCATAGATAAAAGCTTATAATTATTGATTTTGATAGGGTTTATAATAAATTGAGCTAATATGAGTAAAAGCATTATTGATTGCTCTATGTGTATGCCATAAAGTTAGATTATTTTTAAGATAATTGAAAATAGTTTCAATGATAGATCTTTTAGCAAGCATAGCTTTTTCAAAGCTAGTTCTAGAAACTTTTTTCACTTTTTCATATTTTTTTAGTTTTGTTATAAGCTTTAAGCCTTGTTGCTCAAGCAATATAGCTTTCTCTTTAGAAATATAGCCTCTAGTGCCAAATACTAATCCTTTAAGTCCTTTACATAATTTGGTTAAGAGATTCTATCATCTTTATTACCAGGACTAATATTAATACTAAGATTTCACCAATATGGTTTGTCAATAAATGAAGCTTAAAGCTAAAGAACCAACCAGTACTGTTGTCCCTAGCTGCTAAACCTTTAAGCACTCTATGCCTGGACTCTACTTATATTATGACAAGCTGGCAATTTAGTAGCATCAACAAAATATAAGTCTGCATGTTTGCCGTGATTATTTGAGATAAAGTATATCAAAGGCAACATGGCCTTATCTATTAACTCAACAAAAAGATTATATTATGGTGCTGCAGGGAAATAATGCTTCCAATAAATCTTTATAAACTCAATGTAGTAACTCTTAAAATTTTTATACCTGACTGCTTGATACATAATCAAAATTGTCATTATTTCATTAAAGATATACTATACTTTTTTTCTGTTGTATAATAAATTCACTTGCTTTCTAATTGTCTATGGTAAATAATACAAAAGTCGTCTATACGGCAAAAGATTGAAATAAGTTGATCTATCATTATTAGTGGTTTTTAAACGGTTTTTCGCTTATTTTAACCTAAAAACAACTAAACTTCATTCTACAAGGCTTCTAATACCTAACTAAGGTTAACTAAGTCATCATACTGACTGCTTTTAACATGTTAAAACAGCATGATTTTAATAATGCTTGAGCTTGTACTTTGACCGTAGAAAAGTAAAAATTAAATCCTCTTTTTAATCTACCAAAGCATTGCTCAATCTTATATTTAATTTTAGATATAAGAATATTATTAACTTTCTGTCTTTTTGTTATTGGTTTGTTTCTAATAGCTTTTGGCAATATACGATCTTTGATATTTCTACTTTTTAATAGATTTCTATTATCAGCGATATCATATGCCTTATCAGCTAACACCTCTTGAATTGACATCTTTAAATAAAGCCTCAAGCATATGTGCCTTATAGGCTTCTGCTAATTCTGTATAAACAGTTTGAATAAATTCGTGCTTGTTCATCTACACTAGCAAAAACCTTATAACTATAGTGACTTCTTTTGCCTTTCTTTATCCATCTAGCATCACTATCTTTACCATAAGATATATCAGTCTTATTTTGATTTATCTTCCTTTCTATCTTCAATAGGATCTTTTATATATTTGTCCGGTCTACCTGCAGACTCAACTAGTGTAGCATCTATGATTGCACCATTATTAGCACTATTTATATATAAACCTAATCCATCAAGTTGCTTATTTAACCCTTTAAATAGCTTCTTTAACTTTCTCTTTTTTATTAATAAGTTTCTAAACTTATTAATCTGGAAGATTAGAGGTTGGCGTGAAACTCGTAAAATACATAAAATCTACTCTAATTCTTAAACTATTAGCTAACTTTCTATCACTTAAACTATACCATTGAACTAATAGTAGTAACATAAACATCACCACACTATCAAAAGCATAGGTCTACTTTGTCTTGTCACATCTTGTATATAGATTACTTTTAAGTATTTTTCTAAACTTATTAGAATCAACTAACTTATTTAGCTTAACAAATTTATTATCTGAACCTAATCTTTCTTCTAAACCTAAAAAGAAAAAATCCATAAAAATAAATATCTTTCATATCTATATTTTATAAAAATAACCAAGATTAAATCAATAGTCTTTCTGATATAGAATTTCTTTTCTAAAATTAAACATTTATCTAAAATATTGTACTTTCTCATAAAGTCTTCTGAAAGTAGCAGTCCGTAACCCAAGCGATAGTCTTGCTTGTATGTCTAGTCTATCATATGCCTTGATAATCCAGCATTTATTTTTTTGAGTTTATTGGAATGCCACATTTCATCAAACTCTATTTAAGAGGAGATTATCTGCTATTATAGAATTCTGTATAGCCGTTACTTACTCCAAATAATTTTGCTACAAACAATATAATAACATTTACCTAAATAATACATTATAACAATAATTGCTCCCTTTATTGCTGTCTCTGGATTGATTTATCCATTATTAAGAACAAAATTATAGCTACATGACTCACATTTATATCTTTGTTTATTCTTACTATTCCATTTTTATGAATTTCTTGTAAGTTACTAGTTTGCAAATAATAATCATTACAAAAAAAGCTACATACAATATGCGTAATAGCATTATTTTAATAGATTATCTATGATTTTACACTCTCAAATAAATATCAGTAAATTTATTAATAAGGCTAAAATTCATAAAACCTACCTTGATTATTTATAGCTAAGCCGATAACATTTTGCAAAATACACAAAATAACATTCATCATATAGTAAAAACTTAACTATTAGCATAACATTCTGTGAGCTTATATTATAGTAATTTTCTTCTCATAATAAGGAGGTGCTCAGCCATCAGCTATTCGTTCAATATTTACATTCAAAAAATCACCTTCATTATAATTCTTCTTACAATTTTTATTATTTTCATTTATTAGAATACTTCCTTCATCATGTGATAAATATAATTGTGAAGATACAAACCAATTATATATGGCTTTTGAATGGTATGTTTCATATTTATCATTTTTAAATAGACTTAAGCATAAATCTATAACTTCTGGAAGAGGATTTTTTTCATCATATTTATATGAAACTGTTAAATCTTTAACTGATTCGCTAGTAATTGTGACAGCTAAATAATAATTGATACTACTAAGCGGTTCTCTAATTAATTCAGTCATATAAATACATTATTATCACTCTTATCTTTACATGATTTTATATTAGTTGGGCATACATCATCTAAGTTTAGAAAAATAGTAGCATCTTGCCTAGAGCTATTTTTTAATCAAACTTACCGACTGTTATTACATTACTAAATCCTGATTGACTGATATTGAATACCAGTAAAATTAATAATGATAATTTGAATATTTTTTACTCATACGTTGTAGACTCCTTATCTATTTTGATATTTTTCAAAAAAGTTTGATTTATATAGTTCACTTATTTTTTTATATGTTTTTTCAATAGTTATTAGCTTAGTATGAAATACTTTATATTTATCACCATTTAAATTTTTATTTTTATAATAAATAAATTATTAATTAATTTATTTATTATTTCATATTTATATTTGCTTAATACGTCATAAAGTAAAGAAGAAGTATTAGTAGTTTTTGATTTTAAAAGTATTCTGTAATGAACGGCTATTTCTATTAGATTCATAAGAATTTGATAAAAATTTAATTTGTTTTCTCTATTTTCAATTTGTTGATTAATCATATTTCTTTTATATTGACTACACCCAGATTTTAGTTGTTTAACTAACTTCATTATTAAAATATTACTTCCAATATAATCATTGCATAAGAATGAGTTTTGAATATAAAAAATATATTCAAACCAAGCGCTAAAATTAATTTCACTTTTATAATCCTTGTTTTTATGACTATGAATATATAACTGTAGAGCTTTTAATTTTAACTGTTGTCCTTCATATTGAAACAAGATTATTCGTAAACGGCATAATATCAAATTTAAAGTATTATCATCAATATATATTAAGAATAATTAGAAATCTATCTATCACTGCTCTAGAAGCTTTACTAAGGGCAATTTCAAGATTTGTTTTAAATTGTAGTTCAGTTGGTAAATAATAGTGCGTATTTATTGAAGAATAACTTATAATTTTACTATCAATCATTAAGAAACTTATAGTTCTACCATAATATAATTGCATTAATCTAATATAATATAAGGCATCGATAAAAGCATTAGACAATTCTTGTGTCCCTAAGTCATCTAATACAGAAAAACATGATATAGCTTTATGTGATAGACCGACCCAGATTTCATAGTTAGTACTATATAAGCTTTTACCAAAGTTTTTAACTATATCTTCTTTTTGCTTGTCAAAACTAATATATTTATATGATGTTATAATATCTTTAGCTACTTTTTTAAAATCATCTTTGTTGTTAAGCAACTCAAGTGATAATCTGTATATTTTAGAGTCTGAATTAGGAGTTGCAAAGCTATACTTTTGGTCATGCAGGTTTATTAAATAGTTTCCTAACCTATCTTTTATTTTATAAAATGTGGTGATTCTATTTTTAACAAAAAAATCATTAAAATATCCATAACAATATCTTGTATTTTGTTTTTTGCATATACATTACCGCTTTTATTTTCTTCTTTCTTATTTTTTTCTTTATAAACAACATCAAATCTGCTATCTTTAAAATTATATTTTAGATAATCTATATTCTGTTTATCTATAGAGTATAAATTAAAATCTCTTTCAATCTGCCTGTTATGAGATGAAGTATATTTTACTTTAGTATCATACATTCTACCTTGCGCGACAAAAGTTTTGTATTGATTAATTGTTGCATATGTATTATAATTAGCTAGTTTTTGTCCTTCACCATTTCCTATAAAACCTCTTCCTCCTATCTCGGCTTTTTTCTTGCGAGAATATTGTTCTAATAATGTAGAATGTCTTTCACTGTGTGTTGATAGTAAACCATATAAAGATCCTTCTGAAAGTGAACTGTACAAGCAGTTAAAGTTATATAAATCTTCATATAGACCTGATAATTTGGTTATTCTGTTTATATAAGCGTCTCTTAAAATTTTCGAATTTGGTTTACAACTATCTTCATAGCTTTTGACCAAAGATTTAAACTTATCATTTTTAGATAATCCAAATACTGGTCTAGCAAAAAAGTCAGCGATATTAAATATAGGATACTTTTTATCTTTAGAATTTATTAAGTAAGTATTCGAAGACATTAGTATCTCATCTACAGTATGATCGACACTATGTGCCATGAAAATACAGTAAAGGTATGTCATATATAACATTTGATCTTCATCAAGTACTATATTACCATTTTTTACTGTAGTTGCCATTCCAAGGAGTAATGCCTGAGTCATCGCCTGGTCTAAATTTTCCGAGATACCTACCTTAAAATCAAGATTATATAGTTGAGCTACGTTTAACATAGCGTTTCGTAGGCCAATTTCGCTTTTATTTGTTAAATTAAGACTAAATAATGACATTCCATTGTCAATTGAGTGATCTTTTGGTTTGTTAACAGATTTTGACATAATATTTTTTTCTTTTTCTGAGTATTTATTATGTAACTTTTCAGGTGAGTCATATAATTCAAATTCCATTCTATTAGAAACATTTGCGTTTGATCTTAACAAAGCAGTTGTTGAAACAAATGCACCATATCTAAAAACTACTGGTATATAACTTGGTTTAATTTGTGACGATGTTTGTTTTAGAAGTTTAACGACCTCAAGATCCATAAAACTCTTTATATATTTTCCATGCGATTTATTTAAATTATTTAAATAAAGGTTTTCAAGTAAACTTTTACTTTCTACTTTATCAGAATACCAGTCTATAAAGTCGTCATCTGCGATTACAGGGCTCAAGAAGCCTGGAAGATAGCATACTATGAATAATTTGTTTCTTATATCAGCAAAATACGCTTCTTTTGAGTTTCTAAGTTTACCAGTTTCCAGCATACAATTATAGTACGTAAGAGGATTGTTTCCTAAATACCCATAAGGTACTAGATAATTTTTAGTTGAACATAAAAATGCATTTATATAACTAAGAACTCTAAATTTTGGATCTTCTAAAATTTTTGAGAGGTTACTTGCATGTTTTTCCCTTTCTTCATCTGTAACAAAAAGTATTATACTTATTTTTATACTTTTCGAAACTTAGCGTTTTTTTGGATCTTTTTTATAATTTTTTGTATAAACTTCATACTACTTTTGAAGATTTATAGCATTAATTTTCGGATTAATATTTCCTTCATCTAGAAGATCACATAAAGCTTCTGCCTCTTCAATGCTTAATCCATGAAATGTTTCACCAAGCCAAATAATACTACTGATTTTTTTGTATCATTTACTAATTGATTTTGAATATCTTTATTTAATAGTCCAGCTTTTAATAATTTACTATATTCAGGTTTTACTGATTTAATACCTTTTTCTATTTCATAAACCAAGTAAACTGCTATTAAATAGAGGTGCCTCACAACTAGTGTGTCTAAAAATGTCATTAATTTCTTAAGTAATTCTTCGTTTTCATACCAGGCATCAGATATCACATAATTGATTATATCATTTTTAATTCTCTCATTATTTTCAATTGCTAGTGAATTAAATAAGTTACTCTTTTTTTTATTTTGTAATGTTGGAGCTGCTTTTATAGCTTTTGAGAAAAAATCATCATTTGAACTTATTTCAAAGTCTTTTAATTTGGATACCTTTTCTAAATCTTTTTTTACCTTTAGCAAATTTTTTTAAAGGAATATTGATTTTATTTTCTTTCATATCTGGCCTTACCCAGAATGGTTCCGGAATTTTTACCACTAATTCTCTTGCATTCTCCTGATCTATATTATTGAAAAATTCTGGTGTATGATAAATATATAAAAAATCAGAATGGTATGCTAGATGTATGATGTTTTGGTTGCAGTAAGTTATTAATGGCATAAAGGATGTAAATTTATGATTAACTCAAACTTTATCACCTGTATAAACTACCACAAAATCAACTAATCCCCACAGTTTCTTAAAGTCAAAAATAACACTTTTATGTCCAAAAATAGCGAATTTAATTTTGTGAATCAGTGTATCTAAAGAAAAAATTGCAATTATAAATGAATCTTTTTCCTGTCTAATAGATTTGATTTTGCTCATTGCAATTTTTGAAGGATGAATAACTCTCAATATTTCCATATTTGATAAATAATTTTCTCCAAATTGTAATAGGTATATTTTCTTTTCTTTGTCATCACTTATTTTGAGCACTTTAATATCTGTTTTACTCAGCTTAAAGTCTGCTATGTTAGTAAGTAATTCTACTTTCTCATAATAGATATGGAACTTTTTTTATATTTGTCACTCATGTTCACATCTCCTTTTTATTTATTATGTATCTTACATATAAATTTTAATTTTTTAAAAAATCTATTTACTAGTATATAGATAGTTAGTTCTTTTTCAAATCATAAGCTATGCACAAAAAAATAAATTAGATAGAAAATAGCTAAATCGCTGTTATTTAAAAGTTGAAAAGCATTAAATATCAAAGGCTCAGCAGATGAGTTATCATATAAAAGAAATATTCTAGTCAAGTATTTTATTATTCCTAAAAGCACAAAAAAGTATACATACCAACGATGAAAATAAGTTGAGATTATTTATTGAAGCTGTGTATTACGCCCTGTTACGTACAGGATGTCAATAGAGAATGTTACCTTTTTACTATGGTAAATATAGAGCAATACATAAACGTTTTAAAGATTGGTTTGATAAGGATATATTTTCTAAATTATTTAAATCAGTTCAAGATCCTGATTTACAAGAAGTAATGCTTGATTCAACAGTAACAAGGGTAGATGCTTGTGCTATACAGACTACAATAGAAATAATAATCTAGCTAGTGGTAGATCAGTTGGAAGAATAACTACTAAGATTCATCGCTATGACTGTTTAGGTAATCCACTAGAAATAATAGTTTCAAAAGGCAAAACTCATGACAGTAAAGTGGCTATAAATCTATTACAAAACATAGATAAAACTAAAATTATAGCTGATAGGGCATATCATTCTAATGAAATTAGGGAACATATTGAAAGTATATCTTGCCAAGCTGTTATACCTTGTAAATCAAACAAAATAAACCCTATACCTTTTGATAAACAAGTGTATAAAGAAAGACATTTGATAGAGAATTTCTTTTCTAAAATTAAGCATTTTAAGAGAGTTTTTCTAGATTTGATAAAACTATATCAGCATATATAGGGATGATTAAATTAGCATTTGGTTACGTTGAAAAATTATTTTTGTGCACAGAATCTAATAAATATCTTACTGTAATTTTCCTAAGAAATTTTTATACTCAACCAAAAATTATAATTTTAAATGACTATTTAATATAAATTAATTTGCCCTAATATAATATTATTTTCAGCACCAGTTGCTACTGGAACATTATTATATTTTTGGTGAAGGGTTTCATTTCCTAGCACAGCAAATGCTATTGCTTCCTTAGCATTACTATTCTCACTAAAATCTTCAAATGTTAAAACTTCCACATCAAGTAAATCAGAAATTGTTTTTATCAAAAATTTATTGTAAGCACCACCACCGGTAAATATTATTTGATCTAACTTATATTTGTTAAAAACAAAATCCTGATAGGCTTCTGCAATACTCTTTGCTGTAAATATTGTCAAGGTATGAACTATATCCTCAGGTCTATTTTGCTTATATTTAGCTATAATCTTATCTGTAAACTCGACTCCAAAAAGTTCTCGACCTGTTGATTTAGGCGGTTTCTGCTTTAGATATGGATTCTCCAAAAGCTCCTGTAACATATCTACAATAACTATTCCAGCTGCAGCAATATCACCATCTTTGTCATAATCTCTATTAAATAATACTTCCATAGCTCTATTTATCATCATGTTTCCAGGACCTGTATCAAAAGCATAGATATCATCGATATTTGCATTTTTTCGAATAATTGTCGTGTTTGCTATTCCACCTATATTATGAAAAGCCCGTGATTTATTTTTGTCTCTATATAATATGTAATCTACATAAGGAATAAGTGGTGCACCACTACCTCCAGCAGCTATATCACCAGCACGAAAATTTGATACTACGATTGTTTGACATTGATAAGCAATTGTCGCAGCGTCTCCTAGCTGTAATGATGATTTAACAAACTGTTCATCACTATTTGCTTGATGATAAATTGTTTGACCATGACTTGCTATAAATGCTATATCTTTTAAATTCAAGCTATTGGCTGCTACTAGTTTTTTTACTGCATTTGCATATTCAATACCAAGTTTAAAATTAAGACTACATAGTAGCTGAGCATTACTTGTTGATAAATCTAAAGATTGCTTAATATCATATAACAATTTGGCAGAATACGGATATGTTTGAAAATCTATCAATTTAACATCAATATCTAATCCACTACCTCGAATCTTACACAAAGCAACATCTATTCCATCTAGGGATGTTCCAGACATGATTCCTACACAATATTTATACTCACTCATATCAGATACCTCGTCTTTAAGCATATACAATTTAATTAAATACTAAAAAAGTTCTAAACTCAATCCTTAAAACTTATTTAGTTATATAACTTTGTTTATCCTAAAATCAGAAGCAATTTCTTTATTGGTACATATGAGGTACTTACAACTAAAACTTTCATTTTTCCTCATCTTCTTTATTAGTGCTATTTTACTTAATAGTGTTATATCTTGATATTACAATCGGTCACTCACTATCAAGTCACAGAAGTTCAAGCAAGTATTCTTTAGGCTTGTAAAGATCTAACAATAGCAATCGTTTCATTCGCTATTTATTCATTCATTCCAAGACTTGGTTATAAAAACGCGATGCTTACCAAATTAGTAATTATTGCTACATGTTGTATTGCTATGGCTAGCTTATATAGCTGTCTAACTGCCAAAACACTATTTATATTGATAGGTGTAGGTGTAGCTTTTACTCTTATCAAAGTTTCTGTATATTCAACTGTTGGTTTGATTACAAATGACTCAAAAACACATGCTAGTTTAATGAGCGTATTAGAAGGTTTCTTTCAAATAAGTGTAGTACTATGCTTTTTTGTTTTTAGCATATTTATACGTTTTGGTAACTAGCTTGGCACATACTGGCTACTAGCTAGTTTATGTTTTGTGGTATTTGTTTTGCTTTTATTTACTAAGCTTGATTAATTCAGCAGCACAAATAACTAAACGCTCTAATTTTCTTACCGATACACTAAGTATGTCAAGCTTATAAAACTACCTATAGTTATGCCGTTAGCGTATTTTCTATCTCTTTATAGAACAATAAATGTAATCATGGCTTCCAACATTTAATACCAGAGTGCTTAATTCTTTCTACATCAACTAGTGTCTTTATGGCAAGTGTTTTTTCTTTGAATATTGCTGCTAGTAGAATCACTTTTGGTTTTATTATCAGAAAAATTGACTGTAAAAAAATATTATTATAGGACTTATATGCTGTACAATACTAATAATATCAACACTTCAACTATCTAAACTTATAAACCCTGATGAATCAGGCAGTATTATAGCAATACTTATAGCGTTACTATTTCCGATGATTGGCTTTTTTATGGCGCCAATATATCCTACGTTATGTTTAAGTGTTCTTAGTAGCCAACCTGAGAATTTACAAAGTGCTATGGCTGGTTTAATCATTATATTCTCAGCTTTAGGAGGTACTATAGGATCTAGAGTTATTAGCAAAATATTTGTACACTTTGAAGGAGTAATTGTATTTTATTGTGTCCTTATCAATAGCTCTTTTAGTACTTTTAATACCTCCGTATGCGAAAATTCATGGAAAACTTTGATCTTAAAGCTTTTGTAGAGGATAACTTCTATTCTCCTGTGGCCGAAAACTTTTGATAACGATAAAGAAGTATCACACTACCACAATACATCAAACAAATGTGGAATTTTTTACACCAGTCATCTGACCAGCAGAACTCTTTAAGCTCTCTTATACCTTTACCAAAACCTTATACAATACCAAGAGGTAGATTCATATAAGTCTATTACTGGGACTGCTACTTCACTTGTGAAGGTTTAAGAGTAGATGGCGAAATTCAAATGATTAAAAATATTGCTGATAACTTTGCATATCTTATAGATACTCTTGGATTTGTACCAAATGCTAACAGAAAATATTATCTAACACGCTCTCACCCTCCTTTGCTTTATTTGATTGTGAATATCCTATATCAAGAGCTTGGCATATCTGCTATCGAAAAATATCTACCAGCCCTAGAAAAAGAATACTCATTTTGGATGAACTCTCAAAGTAACATCAATGAATTAAATAGATATTGGGATGACTCCGACACTCCTAGACTAGAATCATATAGACAAGATATTGAGCATGCAAAAAATATAAAAAAACAAATGGGGTTTTTATCCAAATATTCGTACTGCTTGCGAGTCTGGATGGGATTTTTCTAGAACTGGTTTGCCAAAGTAGATGATTTTAATACAATCCAAACAACTAATATCTTATCTGTTGATTTTAATAGCTACTTATATGGATTAGAACATCTACTACTCGCTAAATGGTTCAGAGAAATTTCAGAACAACAAAAAGCCTCCAAGTATTTAGAGTTAGTAGAAAAAACAACTTATCCAAGATAAGTGTTGGAAAAGTGAAAAAGAATTTTTTATGATCTAAATTATAATACAACCAAACTTACAGCCATTACAAGCCTAGTGGGAATAACTCCTTTATTTTTAAACATCACAACGGATGAGCAAGCTTAGAAAGTTGCTAAAATTATAGAAAAAGATTTTTTAACCGAACATGGTCTTATTACAACTCTTACAAATACAACACAACAATGAGATTCTTCAAATGGTTGGACTCCGCTACACTTTGAGGCGGTAATATTCTTAAAGAATTATAGATTTGATAAACTTGCAAAAACTATTGCAAAAAAGTTTATAAATACAGTTAATGCAAAGTTTAAACAAACTGGAAAAATTTGCGAAAAATACGATGTAATAAACTCTGAACAAAAAGCAAGTAAGGAGACTTGTAGTCCAAAATGGTTTTGGTTAGACTAATCGAATAGTTGCAAGCTTTATTAAAACGTATAATTTATAAAAAGTAATTATTAAAAAATCCTCAACAAAAGGTTTTAGCTATTATCCATGACTCTAATTTATATATCATTTATCGATTAGTCACAATAAGATTTTAAAATAAAATTTACTTAACAACAGGATCTAGTTCACCATTTTCATAACATTGAAACATTGTCTCAAGTGAAATAGGCTTAATCTTACTAGCCATGCCAGCACTCCCAAATACTTCATATCTAGCTTTGCAAATTTCTGACATCGCAGCTTTAGCAACAGCATTATATTTGCGCGGATCAAATTCAGCTGGATTCTCAGCCAAGAATCTTCTCACAGCGCCAGTAGCTGCCATACGAAGGTCTGTATCAATATTTACTTTACGCACACCATACTTAGTAGCCTCAACGATTTCCTCTACCGGCACGCCATAAGTCTCTCCCATAGCTCCACCATAAATATTAATAACTTCTAGCCAGTCCTGTGGCACAGAAGATGAGCCATGCATTACTAAATGAGTATGAGGGATTCGTGTATGAATTTCTTTTACTCTTTTGATAGATAACACATCACCTGTAGGTGGTTTAGTAAACTTGTAAGCACCATGAGAAGTACCGATAGCTATAGCTAAAGCATCAACTTTAGTTTTTCTGACAAAATCAGCAGCTTCTTCAGGGTCAGTAAGTAACTGATCCATAGATAAAGTACCTTCAGCACCTACACTATCTTCTTCCCCAGCTTGCCCTGTTTCTAATGAACCAAGACAACCTAACTCACCCTCAACTGATACCCCACAAGCATGAGCCATCTCAGCTACAGTTTTTGTAACATTAACATTATACTCGTAATCTGATGGAGTCTTGCCATCTGATTTTAAAGAACCATCCATCATTACAGATGAAAAGCCTAATTGTATAGATCTTTGACAAACTGATGGAGATGTACCATGATCTTGGTGCATACATACTGGTATATGTGGATATTCTTCTATCGCAGCTAAAACTAGATGTCTAATAAAAGATGCACCTGCATACTTTCTTGCTCCAGCAGAACCTTGTAAAATAACCGGTGAGTTAACCTTATCTGCAGCTTCCATAACAGCCCTAACCTGCTCAAGGTTATTAACATTAAAAGCTGGTAATCCATAACCATGCTCAGCAGCATGATCCAATAGTTGACGTAATGAAACTAAAGCCATTATTATTATCTCCTTATCTTACCTGACCTGCAATTATTACTTTAATCTTATTAGTACTTCCATGAACACCCATACTATCACCACTAGTAAGGACAAAAATATCACCATTTTTAGCCAGCTTTCTGTCCTCTAACTCCATAGATGCTGATCTATTTACATATAATTTAGACATCCTAGTTGAGTCAAAGTATATTGGTATCACTCCTCTAAACAAAGTCATTGCACCTAAAGTTGTAGCATTTCTTGATAATGCATAGATAGGTAAATCAGTATTGATACGTGACATCCAACGCGAAGTATTACCACCTTCTGTCAATACGATTAATCCTTTAGCACCGATATCATTGGCAATTTTAACTGCTGCAACTGATACAGCATGATCAATCCTATCACAGTCAGCTATCTTTTGCTTTTTAGAAACGTGTGTATACTTACTTTTCTCCGCTGATTCACATATTCTTGACATCGCAGAAACTGTCTCAACAGGATATTTACCTACTGCTGTTTCAGCTGATAGCATCACAGCATCAGTACCATCAAATACAGCATTGGCAACATCAGATGCCTCAGCACGAGTTGGTGAAGAGTTATCTATCATCGACTCCATCATTTGTGTAGCCGTAATAGAACCTTTTTCATTTCTTCTAGCTGTACTAATAATAAGCTTTTGTACAGTTGGTACATTCTCATCACTAATTTCAACAGCTAAATCACCACGCGCCACCATTACAAGGTCAGAAGCATCAACAATACTCTTAAGATTATCTTCTAATACAGCCTCTGCTCGCTCAATTTTAGCTACTATTGCAGGTCTCCAGCCAGCTTCGTGGACAAGTTGACGTGCATACTCCATATCCTTACCATCCCTGACAAATGATACCGCTAAGAAATCCACTTGTAGCATTGCTGCTATTTTTATATCCTCTTTATCTTTCTCAGTAAGTGCAAGTGCTGTAAGTCCACCGCCTTTCTTATTGATACCTTTATTATTAGAAACTTTACCACCAATGACAACTTTGGTGACTGCTTTATTTCCTTTTACTGAGTCAACCTCTAAGACAATTTTGCCATCATCTACAAGTAGTATATCATCTTTTTTCACATCTTGAATAAGCTCTTTATAGTCAATGCCTACAACATTCTCATCACCATCACTAACGCCAAGTTCAGCATCAAGCGTAAACTTTTGATCTTTTTTAATCTCTACAGAGCCATTTTTAAATTTTGATAATCTGATTTTTGGTCCCTGCAGATCAGCTAAAATACCAACATAAGTATCTTGCTCTTTAGCAATCTGACGAATCAGCTCGACTCTCTTACGATGATCTTCAGCAGAGCCATGCGAGAAATTACATCTGACTGCATTAACACCTGCTTTAATCATTTCTGTTAAAGCTTCTCTTGATTCACTTGCAGGACCAAGAGTAGCTAAAATTTTCGTTCTTCTCATATAATTATCCTAAATTACCTAGTTGCTTTTTCTTTGAGTATCTCTACAGCTGGTAATTTTTTACCTTCAAAAAATTCTAGGAACGTCCCACCAGCTGTTGATATATAAGAAACTTGATCTTTGATGCCAAATTTTTCTATCGCGGCAATAGTATCACCACCACCAGCTACTGAAAAAGCAACCGACTGTGCTATAGCCAAAGATAAAGCTTTTGTTCCTGCGGCATAATTATCAAACTCAAATACTCCAATAGGACCATTCCATAAGATAGTATTTACTGATTTTAGCAGTTCAGCAATTTCCTTTTCAGATTCTGGACCTATATCTAGAATCATCTCATCATCAGTAACATCAGAGACTTTTTTAGTGATTGCTTGTGCATTTTCACTAAACTCTTTAGCTACTCTTACATCAACTGGTATAGGAATATTAACTCCTAGAGTTCTAGCTTTAGCTAAAATATCTCTTACTTCAGCGACAAGGTCTTGTTCATACAATGAATTACCAACATTATAACCTTCTGCTTTTAGAAAAGTATTAGCAATACCACCACCAACGATAAGAATCTCAACCTTATCAAGAAGGTTATATAGCAATGATAGCTTAGTTGAGACTTTAGATCCTCCAACTATCGCAGCCATTGGTTTTTTAGGCGATTTCAAAGCTTTTTCTAGCGCTTGAATTTCATTAGTTAATAATATCCCAGCACATGCTACTGGTACATACTTAGCAACCCCATAAGTAGAAGCTTGTGCTCTATGTGCTGTAGCAAAGGCATCCATCACAAAAATATCACCTAAGCTCGCAATCTTTTTAGATAAATCTTCATCTGATTTTTTCTCACCGTTGTTAAAGCGTACATTTTCACACATAACAATTTCACCAGCTTTAACATCAACACCACCTAACCAGCCTTTAGCAAACTTAACTGGCTTATTGATAATTTGAGACAAAGCTTCTGCTACTGGCTCTAGAGAAAACTGAGGATTATATTCACCCTCTGTAGGACGACCAAGATGCGACATCAAAATCACAGCGCCACCCTGATCTAAAATATATTGAATAGTTGGAATAGCAGCTTCAATTCTAACCTTACTTGTTACCTTACCATCTTTAACAGGTACATTAAAGTCCACTCTAACCAAGACTTTTTTATCTTTTAGATCAACATCTTTTAATGTTAGAAAACCCATTTATATCACCTATAATGTTTATAGAGCTCCAAAGTACTCTACTACTCTAACCATTTGATTTATATAAGACATTTCATTGTCATACCAAGATACCACTTTAACTAGAGACTTATCACCTAGTGAAGTAACTTTAGTTTGAGTTGCATCGAATAATGAACCTTCAGAGACCCCTATAACATCACTAGACACTAACTCTTCTTCTGTATAACCAAAAGATTCATTTGCAGCAGCTTTCATCGCAGTGTTAACATCTTCAGATGTCACACTCTTAGATACCACAGCAACAAGCTCAGTTAACGATCCAGTTGATACAGGAACACGTTGAGCAGCACCATCTAATTTACCAGCTAATTCTGGAACTACTAGACCGATAGCCTTAGCTGCCCCAGTTGAGTTAGGCACTATATTTACAGCTGCTGCTCTTGCACGACGGAAGTCATTTTTTGCATGAGGAGCATCTAGAGTATTTTGGTCACCTGTATAAGCATGAATAGTTGTCATAAAGCCACTTTCAATTGTTGCTAAATCATGAAGACCTTTAGCCATAGGAGCCAGACAGTTAGTTGTACAAGAAGCAGCAGATATAATCTTGTCATCTGCATTTAGGATATAGTGGTTAACACCAAATACTACAGTTGGTAGATCATTACCAGCTGGAGCAGAAATAACTACTTTTTTAGCACCAGCATCAAGATGAGCTTGTGATTTTGCTTTTGATACATAGAAACCTGTACACTCTAGCACAAGGTCTACATTTAATTCACTCCAAGGTAAATTAACTGCATCTTTTTCAGTATATATCTTAATCTCTTTACCATCTACAACTATAGAGTTTTCTTTTGCTACCGTTACAGCTGCTTTTGAGAATCTACCTTGAGCAGAATCATATTTTAATAAGTGTGCTAACATCTTTGGATTTGTTAAATCATTAATCGCTACAATCTCAATGTTATCTTTACAAAACATTTGACGAAATGCTAAACGACCAATTCTACCGAAACCATTAATTGCAACTCTCATTTTAATCTCCTTAAGATATTACCTTGCGAAAGTTTATTACACATATTTAGCAACAATATTGCTAATATTTTTTACAGTAAATCCAAAATGCTTAAATAAATCTTCAGCTGGTGCCGACTCACCAAAGCTATAGATTCCTTTTACTTCTCCTCCAGCTTTTGGCATATATTTATACCATATATCAGGTTGTGCCATTTCAACAAAAACTGCGGGAATGTCATCTTTTATTACTGATTTTTTATACTCTTGAGTTTGAGCAGCAAAAACTTCTACACACGGTATAGAAGCAACATTTATCTTTATACCTTTCTTTTCAAATTCACTAGCTACATTGACAGCAAGTTCAACTTCAGATCCTGTCGCAACAATAGTTAATTTAGCGTCAGCATAGTATTTAACTAGATAGCCACCTTTAGCAATATTTGCAACTTGATGTTGTGATTGCACTATTAGCATTAAGTTTTGACGCGTTAATACCATTATGCTTGGAGTATCTTTTGATTTTACCGCTTGATGCCACGCTATCATTGTCTCAACCGTATCAGCAGGTCGCCAAACATTAAGGTTAGGTATAAGTCTTAAGCTTGGAATATGTTCTATAGGCTGGTGTGTTGGTCCATCCTCACCTAAACCGATAGAGTCATGTGACATAACATGTACCACAGGCTGCTTCATCAATGCTGACATCCTTATAGCATTTCTTAAATAATCGCTAAATACTAAGAATGTACCACCATAAGGTTTGATGCCACCATATAAACTTAAACCATTCATTATTGCAGCCATTCCAAATTCTCTAACACCATAAGAAAGATAATTTGCACTTTCTTCAGTATTATTTAACCAGACTGAACCACTCCAATTAGTGTTATTTGAGCCTGTCAAGTCAGCTGACCCACCAAACATCTCTGGCATATTATTACACAAGACTTCAAGTGCCATTTGTGAAGCTTTACGTGTTGCCACTTTGATAGGGTTGCTCAGTTGCGAAGCTATATAGTCATTAATAGAGTCTTCTAATTCGACAGGTAACTCTTTGTTTAAAATTCTTTCAAACTCTTTAAACCTAGGGCTATCTTTGAATAAATCCCATTGCTTTTGCCAATTTGCCTCTAAAGCTTGTCCTTTTTCTTTAGCATCCCAGTATTTGTAAACAGCTTGGGGTATTTCAAAAGCTTGATAATTCCAGTTAAGCTCTTTAGCAGCTGAAGCTCTTTCTCGCTCATTTAAAGGTGAGCCATGCACAGAAGCAGTCCCAGCCTTCTCAGGTGAGCCAAAACCAATTATAGTTTTACAACAAATTAATGTTGGCTTTTGCTGCTGTGCATGAGCTCCATTTATAGCTTTTTCTATCGCAGCAAAATCATGACCATCTACATTTTCTATAACATGCCAACCATAAGCCCTAAATCTCCCAGGCGTATTATCACTAAACCAACTTCTAGTATCACCATCTATTGAAATATTATTATCATCCCAAAATACTACTAATTTGTTTAGACCTAGAGTTCCTGCTAATGAGCATGCTTCATGCGAAAGACCCTCCATTAAACATCCATCACCTAAAAATACATAAGTGTGATGATCTATAACTTTTAAATCTGTCGTATTGTATCTTTGAGATAAGAGTTTTTCACCTAAAGCCATACCAACAGCATTTGCCACTCCTTGACCTAGTGGTCCAGTTGTAGTTTCAACTCCTGGTGTATAGCCATACTCAGGATGTCCTGGAGTTTTTGAATGTAGCTGTCTGAATTTTTTAATATCCTCAATAGATACATCGTATCCAGTTAGATGTAACAAAGAATATAAAAGCATTGAGCCATGTCCATTTGAAAGAACAAATCTATCTCTATTTATCCAATGTGGATTGTTAGGATTGTGCTTAAGAAACCTTGTCCAAAGTACTGTAGCAATATCAGCCATACCCATAGGCATTCCAGGATGCCCTGATTTAGCCTTAAGTGTTGCATCAATAGATAAAAACCTTATAGCATTTGAAAATTCACGTGGAATAGATAAAGACATTAGTTATTTAAACCCTTACTTATGTGATTGTTAATTTTTTTAAAAAAACTATATATGATGATACAATAGAGCCTTTCATAAAACAAGAAATCTATATACAATAATTATTACTAACAAAATACCCCAGTAATAGCGAAGATGGAAGGTAAGCATAGTCAGATAAATTACTCAATATATGCCAAGCAAAAAAGAGAATTGGAAAATATTGAGATAACCATTGAGCAACTTGATCAGATTTCTGATTTCATCACAGCTACTCCTCACACATTTGTATGCTCATTTTCTTTTTTTGAAGAAAAAAATCATGCGTGCATTAAATATTCAATCAAAAGTACATTACAACTTATTTGCCAAGATTCTTTAAAGGTATTTGACCATGATTTTGACATAACAAATACTATAATAATTGCTGAGGATGACAGACTAGTAGAAGATAGTCTTCATGAACCTTTTATATGTAAAAGTGCAATTATCGATCTAAAGGATTTAATTAAAGAAGAGATACTTTTAGACCTACCTTTAATACCAAAAAAACACAAGCACTTGTAAAAATATAAAAAAACATTCATACTATAGTGGACAAGAAAATGTTATACAAAAGAAAAGGAATCCTTTTGAGATTCTTAAAACACTCAAGTAGTATACATAATTTAGAATATAAAAAACACTAATAGGTTATCTAAAATGGCTGTACAACAAAATAAAAAAAGCAGATCAAAGAGAGACATGAGAAGATCTCACAGCTCTTTAATTACTCCTACTCTATCTACTGATAAATCAACAGGTGAACTACATTTAAGACATCATGTATCACCTAATGGTTTCTAATAAGGGTAGAAAAGTAGTAGAAACTAAATCTGAAGACTAATATTTCCCATCAACACTTTTAAATCAGCTTATCTACATGACAGTTAAATATTAATGATGAGCAATAGACAATTAGAGATATAGGAAGTTTTATACTATTATGGGTTACAAAATATCTATAGATACAATGGGTGGAGATCACGGCTTTAATACTACTATCCCAGCGGCTCTTGAAGCAGTAAAAAAAGACTCTAATTTACAAATAGTATTAGTTGGAGATCATCATAAAGTTAAAAGAGCTTTAGACAGATATTCAAAAGTTAAGAAAATAAAACTACCAGTTTTACAAAGAATAGCTATTCATCATGCTAGCGAGACAGTTAGTATGGATGAATCACCATCTATTGCTGTTAGAAAGAAAAAAGATTCTTCTATGCGCGTAGCTATTAACCTTGTTAAAGATGGTACTGCTGATGCCTGCGTCAGTGCTGGTAATACTGGGGCGCTAATGGCTACATCAAAATTTGTATTAAAAACCATTAATGGTGTTGATCGTCCTGCTATTGTTTATGCATTACCTGCATTCAACAGAGAAACTAAACAACTTAGTAAAACTTATATGCTTGACCTTGGTGCAAATGTGGTTTGTACATCAGAACAACTTTTCCAATTTGCAATCATGGGATCAATATTAGCAGCAAGTTCAAAAGGTATTGCTGAACCTAGAGTTTCATTACTAAACATAGGTGAAGAAGAAATGAAAGGTCTAGATAATATCAAAAATGCTGCAAAATTATTACAAGGTTGCGATTTTATTAATTATAATGGCTATATTGAAGGTAAATATATTTTTGATGATACCACTGATGTAATAGTCTGCGATGGTTTTGTTGGCAATGTTTCTCTAAAAACAATGGAAGGAAGCTTAAGGCTTATAGAGTCTCTTATCAAAAAAACAATACAAGAAAGCTCTTGGCTAATGAAAATTCCTATAGTAATGACATTACCAATATTCAAAAAAATGAAAAAAGGTATGAATCTTGATAGCTTTAATGGTGCATCACTACTAGGTTTAACTGGCATAGTGGTTAAAAGCCATGGTGGAGCAAGCGCTAATGCTTTTGAGACCGCAATCTATGAAGCTATCAAAGAAATTAAATACAATATTCCTAAAACAATTCAAGAATCTTTAGAAAAAGTTCTTTAATCTTTCTTATTCATGCTAAAATAAATATCGAGCTATATGGCGAAAAGGCGAAATCTTATGGTTTTTTGTTGTTAATCATAATTTAAAGTAGGTATAACTATATAATGTTTTCACAAATACTAGGTACAGGAAGTTACTTGCCTGAAAAAATCTTAACTAATGAAGATATAAGTAAATTTGTTGATACTTCAGATGAGTGGATCAAACAAAGAGTCGGTATAGAAAGACGTCATTGCGCTAATGAAATAGAAACAACAAGCTATATGGCTACACAATCAGCTAAAAACGCTCTTGAAGCAGCGCAACTAACTGCTAATGATATCGATACGATAATTGTTGCAACAAGTACCCCTGATTTTATAATGCCTTCAACAGCCTCGATGATTCATCAGAACCTACAAATAGATAATTTCAAGGTGCGCTGTTTTGATATTTCAGCTGCTTGTAGTGGATTTGTTTATGCTCTAGATATCGCTAAGCAGTACATAGAGGCTGGTGTCTCAAAAAATATTCTTGTAATCGGTGCTGAAAAAATGACGCGTGTCTTAGATTGGAATGATCGCTCAACATGCGTACTTTTTGGTGATGGTGCTGGTGCTGTTGTAATTTCAACAAGCCAAGAAAAAAAGATATTATCATCTTTACTTTTCACAGATGGCTCGTGTTTGAATATGCTGAATATCCCAAATAATTTACCAACTTCAAGAGGACAAAACATAAATATTGATCCTTACTTAATAATGGAAGGTAATAAGGTTTTTAAATTTGCTATTTCACGCTTATCTTCATTAGCTAATGAACTAATACAAGAAGCTGGAATAAAAGCTAGTGATATTGATTGGCTTGTACCTCATCAAGCAAACTATAGAATACTTAACTCAACTGCCAAAAAAATTGACATGCCAATGTCTAAGGTAGTCACAACACTACAAGACCATGGCAACACATCAGCAGCCTCTATCCCATTAGCTTTAGATCATGCTGTAAGAACAAATAAAATAAAACCTGGTGATACAATAATCTCTGAAGCATTCGGAGCTGGATTTGTCTGGGGCGGTTTTATCGCAAAGATATAATCTTTTTATAAATTTATTATTTTTAAAAGCATAAAAGGAGGATTATTATTATGTCAAAAGTAGCTATAGTTTTCCCTGGTCAAGGTTCACAAAAACTAGGAATGCTCCAAGATTATTATGAAAATTTTGAGACTTTTAGAAACATAGTCGATGAAGCTAAACAGCATCTTAGTTATGACTTATGGAATATTATTCAAAATGATGAAGAAACCCTAAATAAAACTGAGTTTACTCAACCAGCATTACTTGCCACTAGTTACGCTATATATAAAGTCTTAAAAGAGCAAAAACCAGAGTTAAAAGTAGAATACTTTGCTGGACATAGCTTAGGTGAGTACACCGCTCTACTTGCAGCTGGGTGCATTTCATACAAAGACGCTTTACAACTTGTTTCTACACGCGGCAAATTAATGCAAAATGCTGTTACTGATAAAGAATGTGCTATGAGTGCTATTCTAGGTTTATCTAATGAAGATGTAATTAAGTGTTGTCAAGAAGCAGCCGATGTTGGTGTTGTTGAGGCTGCAAACTTTAACTCAACAGGACAACTTGTTATCTCCGGTAAAAAAGCTGCTGTCGAGAAAGCTAATACAATAGCAAAAGAAAAAGGTGCAAAACGCGCTCAGATACTTGCTGTTAGTGTACCTTCACACTGCTCTTTAATGAAAGATGCAGCAGATAAGTTTGAAGCCGAGTTAAATAAGGTAGAGTTCAAAGAACCTACTACTGCTGTTGTACAAAATTTTGATGCTAAATCACATACAAATCTAGCAGAAATAAAAACAGCAGTTATTAAACAACTATACAAGCCAGTACTTTGGACACAATCTGTCGAAGAACTTGTAAAACTTGGAGTCACAGAAGTTATTGAATGTGGTCCTAACAAGGTTTTATCTGGACTAATCAAAAGAATAGATAAATCACTAGTTATAAAAGATACAAACAGTGTTGATAGTTTAGAAAATATTTAAAAGGAGATAATAAATGTCTTTGAATGAAAAAGTTGCTCTGGTCACAGGTGCAAGTAGAGGTATAGGTTTTGAAGTTGCTCATGCATTAGCAAGCAAAGGTGTTACTGTAATAGGTACTGCAACTAGCAGCCAAGCTTCTGCGGAAAAATTTGAGAACTCAATGAAAGAAAAAGGTTTTAAGGCAAAAGGATTAGTCTTAAATATTTCAGATATTGAAAGTATTCAAAATTTCTTTGTTGAAATAAAAGCTGAGAACCTAGCAATAGATATTCTAATCAATAATGCTGGTATCACTCGTGATAACTTAATGATGAGAATGTCAGAATATGAATGGCAATCAGTTATAAATACTAACCTAAGCTCAATCTTTCGTATGTCAAAAGAGTGCGTACGCGGTATGATGAAAAAAAGATGGGGTAGAATTATCTCTATAGGTTCTGTGGTTGGATCAGCTGGTAACCCAGGACAAACTAACTACTGCGCAACTAAAGCAGGTGTAATAGGTTTCTCAAAATCTCTTGCTTACGAAGTTGCTAGCCGTAATATCACAGTAAACGTTGTGGCTCCTGGATTTATAGCTACAGATATGACTGATAAACTAACTGATAAGCAGAAATCTTTTATTGCTACTAAGATCCCTTCAGGACAGATGGGTGAGCCAAAAGATATCGCTGCAGCAGTAGCTTTCTTAGCTTCTGAAGAGGCGAAATATATAACAGGACAAACTCTTCATGTTAATGGTGGTATGTATATGGCTTAAATTTTGCAAAATTATTGCAAAAATGATTAAAAAATAATATCATTGACATAAGTAATTTTCAAAACAAAAATAAGAAGGAAAAAAACATGAGCGTGAATGAAGTATATGCTAAAGTAAACTCTATCATAGTTGAGCAACTAGGTGTTAAAGAAGAAGATTTAAAACCAGAAGCTTCTTTCATCGATGATTTAGGTGCTGACTCTCTAGATACAGTTGAACTTGTAATGGCTCTAGAAGAAGAATTTGATACTGAGATTCCAGATGAAGATGCTGAGAAAATCAAAACTGTTAAAGATGTTTACGACTATATCGACTCTAAAGTAAACTAATCAAAATTAATCTCAAAGTTAGTATGAAGAGCATTTTCATACTTTTTTCTACAATATTATAAACAGGTTAATTTAAATTATGAAATCTAATCGTAGAGTAGTTGTTACTGGCTTAGGTATGGTAACACCTTTAGGAAATGATGCCCCTACGACTTGGGCTAATATCCTAGCTGGTAAAAGTGGTGTAGAAACTATAACTGGTTTTAATACACCTGCTCCTGATATTAGCGAGTTTAAAGTTAGATTTGCAGCAAGAATTAAAAATTTTGATGTAGATGCACTTGTAGGTAAAAAAGACGCAAAAAAAGTGGATCCTTTCTGCTATTATGGTATTACCGCTGCTAATGAAGCTCTTAAAGATGCTGGTATTGATAAAGTATCTGAAGAAGATTCATATAAGTTCGGGGTCTGTGTTAGTTCTGGTATCGGTGGTATCGAGACTTTAGAAACTACTAAAGCTGTAATAGATACAAAAGGACCTTCAAAAATTTCACCGTTTTGTATTCCATCTTCAATCGTAAATATGCTGTCTGGTATCATTTCAATAAATCATGGTTTACGTGGTCCGAATGTACCAATCGTTACGGCTTGTACTACAGGTACTCATAACATTGGTATGGCTGCTAGATTAATCGCTAGTGGTGATGCTGATGCTATGCTTGCTGGTGGTTCTGAAAAAGCAAGTAATGCTATTGGTATGGGTGGATTTGCTGCTGCTAGAGCATTGTCAACGCGTAATGACGATCCACAAAGTGCTTCACGTCCTTGGGATAAAGACAGAGATGGCTTTGTGCTTGGTGATGGATCTGGTGTCGTTGTCCTAGAAGAATATGAAAGAGCAAAAGCTCGTGGTGCTAAAATCTATGCAGAAGTTATAGGTTTTGGTATGTCTGCAGATGGTTATCATATGACTATGCCTTATGCTCCAGGACAAGAAAGATGTATTCAAAATGCTTTAGCTGATGCTGGGCTTGAAAATAACCCTGATGCGATAGATTACGTCAATGCACATGGTACTTCAACTCCACTAGGGGATGTTCAAGAGTCACAAGTTGTTGAAAAAGTAATTGGTCAATATAGAAAAGATTTAGTTATGAGTTCAACAAAGTCAATGACTGGGCACTTACTTGGTGCAGCTGGTGCTATTGAATCAATATTCAGTGTACTGGCAATAAGAGATCAAGTAGCTCCACCTACAATCAATCTGCATAATTTAGATGATGGTTGTAACTTAGACTATGCTGCAAATGCTGCTAAGAAGATGAAAATTGATTATGTACTTAATAACTCTTTTGGTTTTGGTGGCACAAATGGATCTGTAATTTTCAAAAAAATCTAAGTACCAGTAGTTCACTATATTTAGCTGATCTTCGATAAGCCACCAAGTGTGGTTTTTTTGTACAAAAATTAAGGAAGAAATATGCAAATCCATATTATTGATCTACACTACTTGGTTACACAAGAAGAGACAAGCCAAAATTAGACCCTCACATAGAAATTTCTTGAGTATGGCTATACTTAATGGAATATTTCTAGCATCTGGCCCTAAAACATCAAATACAGGTGGTGCTATTATTGCGCGTGGAGATGCTACAAGAGATCAAAGAATTTATCGAAGATGACCCCGTTTTATATCAAAAAAAATTGCCAAATACCATTTCAATAGTTTTGATGCTATCAAGCATATCCAAGAACTTGCGAAGCTCTAAATACTCCATACATCATTTCTCTTTTATTACCAAAGCCTTTATCTTTTTTTACCTCAAAACCATACTTCTGTAATGTTTTTCTTACTTTAGAACTGGCTGTAAAAGTTGCAAAGCTACTGTCATTGTGGCAAAGTTTTGAAATACTCTCAAAAAAATTATCACTCCACATACAACTATTTTTACTTGGTGCAAAACCATCAAGAAATCATGCATCTATAAATGGAAGGCTATAGTGATTAATATTATTAACATCATCGATTATTAGCTTAAGGGTAATATTATCAAACTCATAAATATTTAAACCCTCAAGAGGATTATATTGCTCGAGAAAATTTCGATAATCATCTAACTCATCAAAATTCTTGAGTATTTCTCCAAGGTCATTTAGTGCTATAGGAAACTTCTCAAATGAGATAAATTCTAGTTGAGAATCCTTGCAAGCATATTTATGCCAAAGATTCATTGTCAGGATAAAATTAAGACCACTACCAAAACCTGCTTCACAAATTCTAAAGTATTGATTTTTTTGTAACTGAGAAAATCTCTGTTGTAAATGATTATATACTAAGAAATTGTAAATACTCTCCTGTATACCAGATCGGGTTGAAAAATAAAAATCATTAAAAGATGCAGACTTAGGTGTATTTTTTCCCAAATTATTTTAGCAAATTCCATAATTATATAACTTTTATGATTAAGTATTATTTGTATAAAGAATAACAAATTAGGACCTTGCTAAAAATAGCTGTATATGCAAAAATAGTGCTTTCACATACTTATTATCTAAAACTTAAACATGGAAAGTACAATACACAATTCATCATCACTAAAAAATAAGCTTCTTATAACATTTATCTGTTACCTTTGTTATTTTTACACTGCAAATGTAGTGCTAGTGACAGGTGCGGTGATGCAGCCATTATTAGAATATTTTCATAACAGTAATATTGGCTTTGCTTTCACATTTATCAATGTTGCAATGTGGTTTACAATATTGATTATAGGCATTTTAATGAATAGATTCTCTATAAAGTTGCTACTAATTGTTGCGGTAGCGATAGGGATTGTATCATCATTAATCACTACTATAATCCCATCAATGTTTACTCTTAAAATACTACTTACTTGCGTTGGTATAACTGGTGGTCTTTTTATGGCTATTGCTAGCTATATGATTGTACATATATACAATAACCATAAAATAAGAGCAATGAATGTAATTTTTACTGACTTTTTCTTTAGCTTTGGTGGAGCTTTAGTACCAATATTCGCTGCTTATCTAATCACCCAACACTTTGAGTGGTATACTATTTATCTAATATTACAAATAACTGCGGTAATCACCTTAGTCTTAGTAATATTTTCAGATTTCACGACACTTAATTGCCACAATATCACCAAAGAAATAAAACCAAGTTTAAATTTCTCAACATGGAATCTTAGCTTGTATTGTGTCGCTTTTGCAGCCTTCTTATTCTTATTAGCTCAAATAATTATGACTAGCTATGCTCAATCATATTTCCAAGAAATACTTGGCTGGGGTACTATTGATGCAAACAAGCCACTTTCTTATTTTTGGACAGCACAATGTGGTGGCTTGTTTATTAGCCCAATAATAACTAGATTTATCCCATTAAAATACATCCTGCCAACATTCATGCTAGTTGGGCTAATTGCATTATCATGTATTTTATATATACCAAATATGGATATCGTATTTAAGGCTGCAATTATTTTTGGACTATTTAACTGCTATATTTATGCTGGGCTGCTAGCTTATGGAACATTTCAAATGGAAAATGCTCCATCAACTTTAATTACAACTATACTTCTATTTGGTACAACTGGAACAGCTCTTTCTACTACTACTGGAGCTTTTATAAAGCAATACTTTGGCTTAACTAGTGTAATGCATGCTGTAGTAATCTTTTATATAATATCTTTCATACTTGTTATCTTGGCGATTATTTTCTCAAAAGAGCAAAAGAATGCTTAGGCGTTTGTATCAATTTTACTAATAAATCATATAAGTTCTTTTTGTTACAAAATTACAAATCTATAATGTATAGTTATACAAAATTGATTTAATTAAACTTATAAATAACTATGAAAAAACACTTAACTCAACCAATGATTTTCGGTGTACTACTAGTGGCTATTCTTGCTGGTATTGAATATTTTATCGCAAAGATTTCTGCTATTAAGGAACTTGGTATTAGCCCTTTGATTATAGGAATAGTTTTAGATATGGCTTTGACTCATACTCCAATAAGCAAAATTATCCATAAGTGGAAATAAGGTATTGTTTTTATTGCCAAAAAATTCTTAGATTTGTAATAATTTTTTATGGTTTTAACCTAACATTTCAGTTAATCGCATCTGTCGGTTTAGCTGGGCTTTTAGGGCATATGAGTGATGCTCAATATGATATTTTTGCTGGTGGCTCTAATCCATGAAGTAACTCAAGTTGTAGCTGCTGGTAATGGCGTAAGTCCACATGCGGAAGAGATAGCTGTTACAGTTAAAATGATTCGTGTGATGATCCTAGCGCCTATGTTAATTGTGATAGGTATATGGATAGCTAAATCAGCCACTACTGTTAGTGAAGTAAGTGGCTCAAAACCCCAGAAAAGATCAATTAAAAAATTATCCCTTGGTTTACAATTGGTTTTATAATAGTCGTAGGATTTAACTCTCTTGATCTTTTACTTGGGGCGACTGTTAATAGCATTAGAGTAGCTGATCAATTTTTACTAGCTATAGCAATGGACGGGGACACTAGGATTAGAAACTCATGTATCTAGGTTTATCCAAGCAGGGATTAAACCACTCCTTCTTGTACTAATCTTATTTGCTTGGTTATTTTTTGGTGGTATAGCTATCACTTATGGTATAACTAGCATAATCTAATCGCTTATTTAAGCAAAGCTATCCTATTTTGAGACTAAATAATGTATTATATCTAAAAAATAATAATTTGATAATATTGCAACAATGAAACCTATTCTTAATGCTACAACAACTATTGCCAGAAAAGCTGGCAAAATTATTCTTCAAGCACAAAATGACCTAAGCTCTATCAAAATTTCTCAAAAACTTGATAACACAACTGTATCAAATATTGATGTTGCTGTTGAGAACTTTATTATTGATAACATCAAAAAATCTGGTTTTAATGACTACTTCATAACTGAAGAAAACGGCGAGTTTGGTAACAAAGATAGTCGTTTTACTTGGATTATTGATCCAATAGACGGAACTAATAATTTTGTTCATGGTTTACCACACTGTTGTATATCAATTGCTACTAAAAAAGATGATGAAATAGTTCTAGGTGTTATTTATAATCCTTTTTTAGATCTGATGTTTTGTGCCTACAAAGGACAAGGAGCTCTACTTAATGGTAAAAAGATAAGAGTTGCTCAAAGCCAAAATCTACAGAACACTTTGATTTCAGCATCATTAAAATATTCACGTAAAATACTTAACGATAGCTATATTGCAGAGCTAATTAAGCTTCAACAGGTAATATCAGGATATAGATATTCTGGAAGTATTGCTATGGATATGGCATACCTAGCAGCAGGATATATTGATGGTCTATGGGCATGTGGCGATGTAAAAGTATGGGATCTAGCTGCTGGATATATAATTGTGAAAGAGGCAGGTGCTATAGTTACAGATATACACGGTACAAATAACATTAATACTGGTTTGATTATTGCTGGTAATAAGAAAATCCAACCAAAGCTTATTAAGATTTTAGCAAAACACATAAAATAATGAATACCCGTGCTGTTGCAGCTAAGACTATTTTAGATATTCTTGATAATAAATATTCTCTGCTAACCATTGAGCAAAAACTTCTTAGCCATAACTTATCTGAGCAAGATAAATCTTTCGTTAAACTTTTGTGTTATGAGTTTTTCAGAAACTACTACTCTTTAGATAAGATAGCTGGTTTATATCTAAAACAAAAAACTAAAATAAAAGCTAAAGTTTTAATCATGCTTGGAGCATTACAAATATTTGAAATCAAGCAGCCCTACTACGCAATTATTAATGAAACTGTAGCAGCTTGTAAAAATCTCAAAATTATCTGGGCAACGAAACTCATTAATAGAATACTAAGAGAAATTACCCGTAATCTCGAGGATACAACTAACATCTATAATCAAAATAAAGCAATAGATATGCCTAAATGGCTTAGTGATACGCTTAAAAAACAGTATCCTAAACAGTATCTAGCGATAGCTCAAGCAATTAATACAAAAGCTGATATGTTTATTCGTCTAAATCAAGCTAAAGATACTAAGAAAGTCTTAGATTATTTTGAGAAAAATAAAATAATATACTCTTTTACAGATCTAAAGGATTGTATAAAGCTTGATCAAGCTATAGATATAAAACACAATCAGCTATTTCAACAAGGCTATTTTACAATACAGGATATCTCTGCACAGTATGCAGGCTATATTATCAAAGCTAAAAATGATGATAAGATTCTTAATGCTTGTGCTGGTCCTGGAGGTAAAACTTCGCATATTTTAGAATGTGCTCCACAAGCTGATATTACTGCTATAGACATTATTGATAAGCGTTTAGAGCTTCTTAAAGAAAACTTAACTAGGTTATCTAAAAATAATAATGTTAATGTTTTTAAACACGATTTGACTCTACCTCTAGCTGGAAAATTTAATAAAATTATCCTTGATGCCCCATGCTCTGCCCTAGGAACTATAAGGCGAAACCATGACATCAAATAATAAGAAAGCCAGAGGATATTCAAGCTATCAAAATCTTACAAAGTAAAATTTTAGCTAACTTATGGAATAATAACCTCAGCAATAATGGTTACTTACTATATATCACCTGTTTAATATTAGCAGAAGAAAATCAACAACAAATAAAAGACTTTTTAGCTAAAAATAGTGATGCTGAAATTATTGATATAGACATCCTTGAAAAATATAAAATTAATTGCGGCTATCAAATACTACTATCTCAACAAGGTGGTGATGGCTTTTATTATTGTTTACTTAAGAAAAATTCTTGTTCTTAGCAGCAATTTTTGGGCTATTTCTTGAGGAATACCGGAAAGCTTTAACTTATTTATATGATACTCTGCGAAGAGAAAATAATATCTTCTATTCTATCTTCAATAATAAATCCAATCGATGTATAAAAAGCTAAGGTTTGGATATTTGCATTATATACATATGCAGTATCAACACTATAATTCTCTAACAAATATTTAAGCATAAAGCTTCTAAAACCTTTACCTAAAAACCTCGACTCAACAGTTGAAAATAGTATCTCATTATCTTTTATACACGAGAACCCAATGACTTGACCTTCAGCTGTTAATACAAAGCTTTTAAATGTTGGATCATTAAGGTATTTATCTACTACCAACTTTCCTTGATTATTTATCTCATTAGTAGTAAAAAACTGACAATTGTTCAATAAATACTCTGACCATATATACGATATCATCAAAATCTTTAGCTGTGGCTTCTCTTATTTCCATATCAATCCTTTAGTTGTGTAAATGCTTTAATACGAGTATCCGCTAGCAAATTTTATGTCAAACTACTAAAGTTGTAAACTATATTAGACACCACTTTAAAAAAACTTTGTAAGTAAATTTATCATCTAATGATAAATTATTTGGATATGACCCTGACTGTGCCTGAGGAACTTTTAAACCATATTCAGTATAAAAATCAAACCAATACTGAGATACTGCACTATTATCATCCGCAATATAATTAAGTCTATGTTGTGTAAAGTATTTTGAATTACTTGTACGATTATAAGCTACATGAATTAATTCTGAACAGTAAAGCTTGCATTTTGTATCGGGCAAAAATAAAGCATTATAAGAAAAACCTATAAATTCCTTAGCATTAGCAATTATAGTTTCTAAAAAATTAATACTTTCTGATACGTGCGCAACTAGAGTTTTTTTACCTAAATATTTAGATAACTTAGCCTTTATAATTCCTGCGACTGTCACAGCTTCAATAATTTGGCCATCCACCATATATAAAAACACAATGATAATAACTATAACCTCCAAAACTAGTAGCCAAACTTGAAATATCCTTTTCAGCCTCATCAACTATAAATATTACATCACCTTTTTTAAGTTATTAATATTCATAGTAAATCTTGTAGATTGTCTTCGAGAATAACTTCTACACCTAAGTCTTGGGCTTTTGTAAGTTTGCTACCAGCATTATCACCACAAATAACCATATTAGTTTTCTTAGAAACACTTGAAGTAACTTTTGCTCCCATAGCTTTTAGCAGCAGCGTAAGCTCGGTACGATTATAATTGTTAAAAGTACCTGTAATTACTACTGTTTTACCAGCAAAATTAGTATTATGATTTTGCTCTAGTGGTTGAGGGTTTCTTATCTCAATCCCAATACTTAGAAGTTCTTCTACAATCTTAATATTTAAACAATCTTGCCAAAATGAAACAATATTATTAGCCATAATCTCACCAATATCATTAATTTCTATAAGCTCAGCAAAGCTAGCTTGACGAAAAATTTGTAAACTACCGAAATGATTTGCTAAAGCCTCTGATGATACTTCGCCAATATCTTTGATTCCAATAGCAAAAATAAATCTTGCTAAGTTTGGAGTTTTGCTTTTTGTGATAGAGTCTAGGACATTTTGCGATGATTTAGCACCCATTCTCTCTAAATTAAATAACTGCTCAAAACTAAGCTTATAAATATCAGCCGGATATTTGATTAAATCTGCAGCAACGAGCTGTTCGATTAGCTTATCACCAAGCTTATCTATATTCATAGCCTTGCGCGATACAAAATGCTTAAGTCTCTCTGTAGTCTGCGCCTGACAATGCCAGCCACCTGTACAACGATGTATAGCTTGATCATTGATATTTTCAATTGCTGAGTTACATACTGGACAAATTGTTAGCATCTCGACTATCTGTGCATCTGGCTTACGATATTTAGCTAAACTTTTAACAACCTCTGGAATTACATCTCCTGCTCTACGCACTATTACTCTATCACCAATACGAATATCTTTGCGTCTTATTTCATTAATGTTGTGTAATGTAGCATTTGAAACTATAACACCACCAACGGCTACTGGCTTAAGTCTTGCAACTGGAGTAATAGCCCCAGTTCTACCTACCTGAAACTCTACATTTACAATTTCTGACTCAACTTCTTCAGCTGGAAATTTATATGCTACAGCCCACTTTGGTCCCCTAGCTGTGTAGCCAATAGTATCTTGTAGCTTAATATTATTGACTTTAAAAACCAGTCCATCAATATCATAAGCTAAATCAGCACGCTGATGACTCATGTTACGATAATACTCTTCAACTTCTGCAAAGTTTTTTGCCAAAAACATATTATCACTAATTGTAAAACCAAAACTTTGTAGCAGCTGCATTAGCTCAAACTGAGTTTGAGGATGAGAAAAGTCTTTTGAAAAATAGCCTATACCATAGCTATAAAGCTTAAGTGGTCGTTTTGCAACAATTCGAGAATCAAGCATACGAATACTACCAGCAGCAGCATTACGTGGGTTTGCAAAAGTCTTATTCTCATGTGCCTGCATATACTCATTAAGTGCTAAAAAACTTTGCTTATCTAAGATAATCTCACCGCGTACTTCTAGTTCTTGTGATGGATTTGGAGTATTTAGTTTAAGTGGGACATTACGAATAGTTTTGACATTTTCGGAGACTTTTTCACCTTGGATACCATCTCCACGTGTTACAGCATAAGCAAACTCACCATTTTTATAAAAAATACTAATAGCTAACCCATCCATTTTAGGCTCACATTCAAGCTCAACATCATATTCTATTTTGTCATAAAAATCACGCAGCTCCTCAAGACTAAAGACATTTGCTAGAGATGTCATTTTCTTTTTATGCTTGACAGTCTCAAACGCTGCTAAAACCTTACCACCAACACGATCTAGTACCGAATTTATGGGTTTAAATTCAGGATTGTCATCTACTAAATCTTGAAGTAGTCTAAATAGCTTATCGTATTCCGAATCAGAAATAACTGGCTTATCCAAGGTATGGTACAAGTGGCTGTGTTGACTAAGATAATCAGCTAATTTGTCTATATAAGCTTTTAATTCTATTTTAGCTAAAATACCGTAATTTATAGAAAAAAAATCATTTGGAGTCATTAAAATGAATATCTTAAATAATTATTTTATAGCAGCTATTTTATACTAATTTAGTTGCTTTTGCATAAGATGAAAACCTTTTTAAATTATAATCTTTTGTCAATTATTCTTTCTTTAAAAAGACTATAAAATCATCTTAAAAATTATTGATATTGCTGTTAAAAAATTGCTAAGTATTTAGTGATATGTTATAAATCGGCATTACAAAAATAAAATTGTATACACAACACTTATACTTTGCAAAAATATTGACCTAGTTTGCTAGGCAATAATAACACTTTTAGTTTAATTATTAAAATGGACTTGATTTATGCAACAGGTACCTAGATATGTCATTGTCGGCAACGGCAATGTAGCAGCACATATGTGCTACTATTTTGAATGCTTAAAATTAGATTTTAAACAATGGTCACGAAATGATTCGTTAGTTAGTCTTGATAATCTACTAGATAATGCAACTCATGTCTTAGTTTTAATCAAAGATGCTGAGATACAAAGTTTTATACAAAAGCACCTCTTAAATAGATTAGATAAGTTAATAATAGTTCATTTTTCAGGACTTTTGAATATTGAAAATGCTTACTCAGCTCACCCGTTACAGAGTTTTCCAAACAAGTATTTATATTCGTTAGCCGAGTATAAATCTATCACTTTTATAACTACTAATAAAAATATCGCTTTTAGTCAGCTTTTACCTATGCTACCTAATGCTAATTTCTATATTAGTAAAGATGACAAAGCTTATTATCATGCGCTATGTGTCTTAGCTAACAATGTAACCACATTGATTTGGCAAAAATTTTACTCTGAAATGGAGAATCGCTTTGATATAAAAGCAGACTATCTAACACCTTTCTTAGAAACCACATTTAAAAATATCAAACAAAATCATCATGCCCTATCTGGACCAATTGCACGAGGTGATAACATCACACTAAAAAAAGATCTCGAGGCTTTAGTTGGTGATGATTTCTATGATTTTTTTAAAGTGATTGTTAACCAATTTTCATTTAAGGATAAAAGATGAAATCTATTCTAAGCTTCAAAAGAGCTAAAGCTAATCGAAAAAAGATATCGATGATCACATGTTATGATTACACTTTGGCTAAAATTATAAACACTACTGATATAGATTGTATTCTTGTTGGTGATAGCGGTGGTATGGTATTACTTGGTAAAAAAAATACCACATATACAACTCTAGCTGATATGCAGTTTATGACTCAAGCAGTAGCTAATGGCGCTACAGATAAGCTTATAATTGCTGATTTACCATTTATGAGTTATCGTCAATCATTAGAAACAACTATGCAAGCTGTAACAACGTTGATACAGTCAGGAGCTCATGCTATCAAACTTGAGGGTACAGCAGGAAACTCAGATAGTATAAAGCATATTGTTGATTCAGGTGTTCCAGTAATGGGACATATTGGTATGACACCACAGTTTGTAAATAGCTTTAGCGGATTTAAAGTCCAAGGTAAAACTGAAGCTGCTGCTAAACACTTACTTGAAGAAGCTAAACTTCTCGAACAAGCAGGATGTTTTGCATTAGTACTAGAATGTATACCTGCAAAAATTGCCAAACAAATTACACAATTACTAGAAATCCCGACTATAGGTATCGGTGCTGGTGTAGATACCGATGGTCAGATTTTGGTACTCCAAGATATGCTAGGTATGAATACTGGCTTTCAACCAAAGTTTGTTAAGAAATATGTAGATGCCTCAAAGTTATTTTCTGATGCTATAAATACATATGTTAAAGAAACAAAAGACAACATCTTCCCTACTAAGGAGCATAGTTATGATTATTGCTAATAATATCCAACAATTTCGTTCAATAAGAAATAACCTTATCAAACAACAAAAAATAGGTTTTGTACCTACAATGGGAGCTTTACATAATGGTCATGTTAGCTTAATCAACAAAGCTAAAGCAGAAAATGATGTAGTTATTGTAAGTATATTTGTAAATCCAACACAGTTTAATAATCAATATGATTACCAAACATACCCTAATCAGTTACAGCAAGATACACAAATATTAAAGTCACTAGATGTTGATGTATTATTTAACCCAAGTGAAAAAGATATCTACCCAGATGGTAACCTGCTGAAAATAGAACCTGAGCTTGCAATAGCTAATATTTTTGAAGGTAAAGCTAGACCTAGACACTTTAGTGGGATGTTGACTGTTGTGTTAAAACTCCTGCAAATAACTAAGTCTGATAATTTATATTTAGGTGAAAAAGACTACCAACAACTTATACTAATTAAGCAGCTTATAAAAGATTTTTTTATTGATATTAAGGTTATTAATTGTCCTACACAAAGAGAACCATCTGGCTTACCACTTAGCTCTAGAAATAAAAATCTCTCAGCAACAGATAGAGAAATTGCTAAAGCAGTTTATAAAATCCTCAAACAAGATGATTTCTCAAACTTAGAAAATCTTATCGACAAAATTAAAGCTACTGGCGCAAAACTTGAGTATATCGATGAGTTAGATAAGAGAATATTTTTAGCATTTTATATTGGCAAAGTACGTTTAATTGATAATTTCTTAAAGGAGATCGGACCATCATGTTAATTTCAGTTTTAAAATCAAAAATCTCATACGCTACTATGAGTGGCAAAGATTTATTTTATGTTGGCAGTATAACTATTGATAGTGAGATAATGAAACAAGCAAATATTATTGAAAATGAAAAAGTCCAAGTAATAAACTTAAACAATGGCGAGCGTCTTGAAATCTATGTAATAAAAGGTCAAGTTAATAGTAAAACTATAGTATTAAATGGCCCAGCTGCGAGAAAGTGTGAAATAGGTGATCAAATTTTTATAATCACTTATGCACAGATTGATCCTACTAAAGAAAGTATAAAACCTAAACTTGTTGATCTAAAAACTGGAGAATAACAAATGATAGTATGTATAGATATTGGTAATACGCATATATTTGGTGGAATCTTTATAGGAGATCAAATCAAATATAATTTTAGGTATCCATCAACTACACCTTGTACTTCTGATACTTTGGGTATATTTTTACTTTCATTCTTCGAGAGAAAAAAACTTGATGTAGAAGTTATCGAAGCAGTTGTGCTTTCATCAGTGGTTCCACACTTAGAGTATTCAGTTAACTCAGCGTGTAAAAAATATTTAGGTATCACTCCACTTGAGCTTAAACCTGGGATAAAAACAGGATTAAAGCTTGATATCAAAAACCCTCTAGATTTAGGTGCAGATCGTGTTGCAAACTCGATTGCGGCTATTTCTCATTTTCCATCGAGAAATATTATTATTGTCGACTTTGGCACGGCAACAACTATTTGTGCTATTTCAGAAAACAAAGCCTATATCGGTGGTGTTATCTTACCAGGGATTAATCTTTCAATGGAAAGCTTATCACAAAAAACTGCAAAACTATCTAATGTGACTATCTCTCGCCCTAGTTCTGCTCTAGGTAAGACAACTATCACACAAATCCAGTCAGGGCTAATATACGGTCAGCTAGGTGCTGTTAAAGAAATTATTAGTAGAATTTCTCAAGAAAGTTTTGCAGACAAAACACCAATATTAATAGCAACAGGAGGATATGCTCATTTGTTTGAAAAAGAGCAATACTTTGACATTATTATCACCGATTTATTATTACATGGTCTAAGAATAATTTGGGAGATGAATAAATAATGTATCCAAATATCCAATGGAATACCCGATTAATTACATTAACAAGTGATAATCAACCCTTTGGTTATATTGCGTTATTTGCTAATAAGGGTAGTTGGCCATCTATAGGAGGTGTCAGAATTCTTGAACAAGATTTTGATAACAAAGGTTTTAATTTAGCTTTATCACTAATCACTAGCGCATACTATGCAACAAAAAGCTCATAGTATTGGGTTTGATATGTCTGGAGCTAAAGCGGTAATCTATGTCTCAAAAAATAAAGATAGAAAACAACTTCTAAAAGATTTTGCCTTAGCTATTAATAATATTGATGGTGAGTATGTAACAGCGGTAGATATAGGTAGTAGCTGTCAAGATATGAGTCTAATTGCTAAATATTCTAATTTGTCACCTGTCTCATCAAGGCTCTAACGATAGAGATTATAATGCTTCGTACTATACAGCTCTTGGTGTATTTCAAGCAATCAAATGCTGTTATAAATACAAATTTAGTTCATTAGCTGATAGTTGTATTAGTATTCAAGGACTTGGTAAAGTAGGACTAAATCTAATTAAACTAATCAAACAACAATTACCTAATGTAACTATTAATGCTACAGATATAGCTATTGATAGATGCCAATTAGCGCAAAATACTTGGCTAAATGTTAATGTTGTCGCCGCTGATGAGATATATCAAATTCCTAGTGACATCTTTATAGCAGCAGCTGCATCAAATATCATCACTGAATATCAAGCAAAACTTATAAACACTAAAATATTTGTTAGTGCTGCGAATAACCCTTTTAAGAACAGCCAAACACAGAAAATACTTAACGATAATAATACGCTAGTTTTACCTGATTATATCGTTAATACAGGAGGACTAGTAAGCTGTGTATATCAATATAAGCTGATATTTCAACAACAGTGTCTTGAAAAAATATATCAAATAGGTCTAAATGCTGAGAGGTATATTAACAATTATCAAGCTCAACACAATCATTAACTAAATCAGCTATATTTGAATATCTATAAATTGATTTTTGGATTATCGCATTTAGATTATGATACTGACTAATAATTGTTAACCTATATTTAGCTCGTGTAATAGCTGTATACAATAGCTGTTTACTTAGAGCCTCATTATCTTGTGCCGGAAGTATTATCACAACCTCATCAAACTCTGAGCCTTGAGTTTTATGGATTGTCATAGTATAAATACTCTCATATTTAGGTAGCATATTAAGACTAAAAGCTTTATCTTGTTTACCATCAAAATATGCGCGAAGCTTACCAGTAGCATCTGGCCAGATAATCCCAACATCACCATTAAACAAACCAAGCGAATAGCTATTTTGAGTTATCATAATCGGTTTGCCTTTGTAATTAGAGTCTATTGTTTTACCAATTAGCTTTTCTATCTTTTGATTTAGCTTATCAGTGCCGATTTCTAAGTTTTTATTTGCTACAAGTATTCTAAACTTACATAGTTCAACTAAAGCTTGTTTATAGTCATGACATTTTTCTAATTGTTTATACTCACCTGCATATACTTTTAGGCAACTGACTAAGCTTTTTAGATCATAAAAGTTTATGCTATCATTCTGATATTTTTGTCGATCTATATAACCAGCTAATACATCATTAGCAAGGTTATTTATATATTGTTGTGAACGATAATTTTTGAGCAGTTGTGTTGTATAAGCTGTAATAGTTGTATCACTAGCAACTGTAAAATTAGCTAGAAGACTACCTGCTTCTACCGAAGGTAACTGATTAGCATCACCAATTAAAACCAATTTAGTATTCTCGGCAACAGCACGTATTAATTTGATAAAAATATTAATATCAAGCATCGAAGCTTCATCAACAATAATTACATCATAAGGAGCTCTTGACTTTTGATTATATCTAATATAGGTTGAATTTGGTCGTAAGCCTAAAAAACGGTGAATAGTCTGCCCTTCTAGCTTATATAAAACATCAATAATATCGTCAATATCCAAATCTTTGGCATTAATATTTTTAATAGTTGATCTTAAAGATTCTGTTATACGCAGTGCTGCCTTACCTGTAGGAGCTAGAAGTGCTATTCTCTGCTGATTTTGATTAAGCATTTGTGTAGCTAGCAAAAGTTTGGCAACTGTAGTTGTTTTACCAGTACCTGGTCCCCCAGAAATAATACTAAAATCATAACTTAGACTTTTGATAACTGCTTGTTTTTGCCAGTCAATCTCATGATTATGTTCAAAGAGCTTAGCTACAAGTTGATTGATTTGATTAATATCTACGGTATTTACAGCTGTCTTTTGCCTAATAAACTTGGCTATTTCATTCTCATATATCCATAATCTCTTGATATATAAAGAGTTATATTTTTTAGCAAAATGAATAGGTAGTTTTGTATAATCCAAAGACTTTAGAATAGTTATAATTTCTTGGTAACTTGGTAGCTTAAAACCTGCTTTACTTTGATCTTTGTCACAAGCAAAAATAGTCTTGTCAGCCAAGTTGCTTATTTTTATACAACTGTGACCATGACTATAAGCTGACATAAGTTCGATTAGAAGATGAAATAGAATATCTCTAGCAGAACTATTTCTAGAACTAGTTTGTAAATTAATTAACTCTAGCACCTCTCTAGCAAAGAAAAAATCTACAGCTTTGATACTTGCTAGTTTCTTACTAGCTTCACGGAAGGTTTTATACATTTTCACCTCCATTAAACAAGTTAACTAAGATGTTAATAATCTCTAAGGGTGGTCTTGCTTTATAGACTCCAAAGCCATCTTTCATACCACGAAGATAAAAATAATACACTCCACCAAAATGCTTTTCATAACTATAATCTTGAATATTTTGTTGCAGATATTTATCTAGAGCAACACTATATATCAAGTATTGCAAGTCATATAAACTACTTTGATTTTTTTCTTGTATAGCTTGTTGATTATAGTCTTCTAGTTTATCACCAAGATAGTTTGACTTATAGTCAGCAACATAATATTTACCGTTATGCTCAAAAATTAAGTCTATAAAACCATGTAACATACCAAAGATTTTAGTATTTGATATATTGTTTAAATCAAAATTAATAGATTGTGTGGTCAAGTCTGATGGGATGGCCTGAACTGTTTTACGATATTTCTCTAGAACTTTAATAATATGCGTTTTATAAAGTTTCTCATTTGTCACTGGGAAGTAAAATTCTGCTTCTTTTAATGTTTTTGAATTTAGAATATCTTTTAGACAGAAACTAGTTTTTGTGTCATCCTCTATCTCTATATAATTAATTAGAGCTTCTAAACATTCTTCTAGCCATGCTTTTAAATCACTAAAATCTTCTGCAGCAACAACCTTATATCTAGCGATTTGCTCTTGTAAAAGAGTATCATCAATTTGTCCACTGCTAAAATCTGTATGTTCTAAAACATTATGCAAAATATTACCAATATCAGCTCCCTTTGAAGCTGTAAATCTAAATTCTAATTTTTTGTTTAAATCTTGAGTTTTATCATCCTCTGATTCATCATTTTCTTTCTCTAAAACTGCATTTTGAGTTTTTGATTTGGATATTTTTGAGAAAGATAACATCTCCCAATTATCATTTTCTAAACTGCTAATATCATTTGCTTTCAAAGTGTTATAATCAAGAGCTTCGACTTCGTACTGTGATTTTTTTAATCTAATATTTTGAGTATCTGCAACATTTATTAGTAAACTTTGATTAGCTGGATTAGATATAATTTTTTGTATTTTTTCTAGCCAACTATCATCTTTTTGATAGCCTAAAAATTGTGCTAATGGTGACTTTTCACTATTACGATATTTTGCCACTCCTATATAACATCGATGCTCAGCACGAGTAACTGCTACATAAAATAATCTCATTAGCTCTTCAATAGTTTCTTTTTCAATAGCCTTTTTTATAGCTTCATTATTACCAAGCTTATAAACGGTTTGCTTTAAATTGCTATCATAATATTTATCTATTTTAAACTTTGCAGGACTTACATAACTTGCAAATGGTACAAATACAACCGAATACTCAAGTCCTTTTGAGCCATGAATTGTAATTATCTTGATAAGATTATCATCGCTTTCTAATCTTAACTCAGCTTCACTACTAGCAGTATTTTTGAGTTGTTGACGATACCATTTAATTAGTTGATTTGGATGTTTATATTTATTCTCAGCTACTTTTATAAGCTCCGCTAGATGTAGAATGTTTGTAATAGTTCGTTCTTTAGAGTCACCTCTTTGAGTAAAGCTCTCATGTATAACTTGCATTATAAATGTCATAAAGCTATATTTATGCCATTTGCTGCGTAATTCTTTGGCTTTTTCTATTTGCTCATCCCAAGCTGATACATCATCTTCAGCAAGATATTTAAGCATTTTGTCTACAGTACCACCAAGTAAACTAGTTGATAGCGCCTTTTTAAAAAGAGATTTATTCTCAAGATTATTGATACCTTCCATAAGAGCTAATATCTCTTTAGCCTCTTGACTATGATAGACATTATCTCTTTGGCTTAGATAAACTAAACTAAGATTTTGCTTGCGTAATGCTTGCTGAATAGTTTTTGCTTGAGTGCCATTCTCTACAAGTATTGCAATATTATTTTCTGCTATCTTTTTAGAATTTAATAATCTAACAATCTCATTTGCTATCCATGCAGATAATTTTGTATCAATATCGTTTTTGTTATTACCTTCTTCTACTTGATAATAAAAATAATTTATCGGCTTAAGATTATCTTCAAAGTCTCGTGCTTTTTCATCAGCATTCGATGAGGCTTTGACAGTCTGATAATCAATCCCCTGACTAAAGATATCTTTACAAATAACACCTTCTTCTTGATAATCTTCGGTATAAAAAAGACGATTGTATGCTTTTATCATTTCTCTAGTAGATCGCCAGTTTGTATCCATACTCCATTGATTTTCTGTAGGGCAACTATTCTTAGCTTTTAAGTATGTAAAAATATCACCATTTCTAAAGCCATAAATAGCCTGTTTTGGATCACCTATCATAAGTAACAATAACCCATCTATTCCCCTTTGGTACGAAGGGGTGGCAGTCGCAGACTGACGGGATAGTTTATTGCTTTGTGGGTAAATAGTATCTAATATATCATATTGCTGGGCATCTGTATCTTGAAATTCGTCTATAAGAGCAACTGGATATTGAGTTTGTAGAGTTTTGACTAAATCAGGTGATTTTTTGACACTTTGGCAAAGCTTAGTGATTAAATCGTCAAAGTCTAAGACACCTTTTTGCTCTTTAGCTTTTGCAAAATCTTGGCGGATTCGTAGGCAGGCTTGTTGAATAAATCGAGCTGCTTCAAACTGTTTTTTATATTCTTCTAAATCTTTTATATCTGAATATTTATCTTTTAAAGCTTTAATTTCTTCAAAAGTTTCTATTAATTGTTCTTTTTGTGCATGGCGAGAATATCTTTTACTATTAATGAAGTCAGAAACATCTTTAGGCATCAAGCTTAATTTATTATCATTAGCCCAGATTTCTATAGTCTGCCATTCTTCAATTCTTTTTACCTTATCTTTATGCTTAATAACAAGGTTATCAAAAATAAAAGCCTTATTAATTTCTAAATTATCAAAAACCTGTTTTTTCTCTTTTATTAATTTGTCAACTTCCTGCTCAAAACTATCTACCAAAATCTCATAATTAGACCTAATAAAATTTAGCAAACTATTCCTACCCAAAAATTTCTCTGGTGTATGGAAACCGTAAGCTTTTAGATACTCAAAATTAGTCTGGTTTTTATTGATATTTTTTCTAAAAAAATCCTCAACTACCTTTTGTAAAATATTAGAAGTATCAACCTCCATAGATACATCCATCTCGATACCACTAGCAAAGGCTTGTTCACTTAGAACCTTTTTACAAAAACCATGAATTGTGAAAATAGCTGCCTCATCTATCTCAAGCAATGTTTTTTTTAGGTGCTTGTAATTTTCATCACCTTTTTGAATTAGTGTTTCTTGACCTGCTATCGAAACTTTAACTTGCTTATCTTTAGATACATCATCTAATACACCTCTAATCTTACCTTCAACCCTACCGATAATCTCTTGTGTAGCATCTTTGGTAAATGTCATTATAAGAATTTGGCTTGGTAACAACTGCTTTTCTAGTAGTAAGCGAATATATATATCTGTGATATTATAAGTCTTACCCGTCCCAGCACTTGCTTCTATTATGTGGCGACCTTGTAAAGGTATTGTTTTTGCATCTAGGTTTTTCATTATTATTTTTTTTAATCCTATTAAAATAGTTAAATCTATATATTAGTTATCTGTTCTTATCCTAAAAATCCTACTAACAAATATAAAAAATAATGCTATTGCTGTACCACTAAAAGTTTCTATCAAACGCAAACCAGTATTTAAAAATGGTGAATAACTAGGTTGATATAACCCTAATGCTACAATCACCCCAGCATTAGCACTACTCATTTTGATAGCATTCTCAAGGTGCAGACTAGCAGTGAGTAAAACACTAATAGCTACAGCTAAAATCATAACATAATAGTCCTAAAATACATGTAAAAATAAATGCTGTAACACCACCAATCACAGAGCCTACTAATATTTGAAAAGCAGCCAAATACGAGTCTCTAATACTTAGTTGTAAGATTGTTGAAACTGTAATCAAACACCAAAATCCTCCAATAATTGATTGACTACGATGCAACAAGCTTGACATATAAAAACCTAATAAAAAACATATACAACCAGCTATTGCTATTTCAAAGCTTATATAAATGTTTTGTATAGTTGTGGCGTAGTAGAATGTTTATTGTTGATTTTCATTAATAACCTCAAAAAACTCTCTGTAAAACTCTTCACCTTCAAAATCTTCTATAGTTGGAAACTCATTATAGAAAAGCTTGAAATAACTATCATCTTCTAGAGCATTAAAATTATGCTCTGAAGACTTTATTACATTTCGCCAAGCTAGTTGTTTTTTCTTATCAGTATTATTTTTAGGATTATAAATAGCTTCAACCAAAGATAAATATACTAGTTTAGGTTTAGTTACTATCTGCTCAGCTTGATTTATATAATGCTCTAGCATTTCTTTAGCTGTTGTATAGCCGATATTTTCTAATCTAAATTCTTTTATTTGGTCTTTTTCTAGCCCATAATAAACTGCAAAAATATCTCTTTGCTCAATATATGCTACTAATAGCGCTGTTAAATATAGTTCAAATTTCTTTCTTATACTTAAACTTGATGGTGTAGATAACAGGATTTGATTATCATTAATATAACAATTAGCTTCTAACTCATAACCTAATATTTCTTTATGAAAATATTTACTCTCATAACTAGCTAAATCGATAGTACCTAGTAGCTTTTGGATATTCTCAACTTCTAAGTCAATCTCAGTATCAGTAAGTACAGATTCTGGAAACTTACCACTTAGTTTAGCTGTTTTTATTGTTAGATTTTTATCTTTATTAGCACTTAAGACATCAAATAGTTCTTGTTTTAAACTATATTTTACTAGACCATCAACATCAAATGGCTCACTGTCTTCTAACTCTTCAAAGTTATCTTCTAAATACAGCTCTAAACCATAATTTGCATAAGCTTTAAGTGGATTATCAAATATTTTTGCTAATTTTGATATAGTAAGATTTTGTAGTAATTTACTATAACTACCATCATTTATGGATTCCATGGTCAAGCCTGACGGAAGGATACTAGTACCTATTCGCCTTTGGTACACAGGTTTAGTAATCGTAGACTGACGGGGTAGTTTTTTGTCATCATAAAAAGCTATAGACCGTGCTTGTAATAGCTTCAACCAAGCCTCATCATAACTTCTATATTCATTTGAATAACACTTGGGGCTAAAAGCATGTATTGGGTATTCCTTTATATCACTTGTTATATTTTTTATTTCAGATTTAGGCTTTTTCTTATCTTTAGCTTCATCATCTAGTGTATACAAATCATAATTTGATTGTAAGTAGCTAATCAACTCTTTAAGTATCAAGCTTGGCTGTTGCTCTGTATTTGTTTTAACACTCCTACCAATATAACTTATATACAAATAATCCCTCGCTGACAAAATTGACTCTAAGAATAAATATCTATCATCATCACGCTTAGTTCTATCACCTGTTTTTCTACCAAGTCTTGCCATTAGATCAAAACTAATAGCTGATTCTTGGCGTGGGAATTTACTATTATTCAGTCCTAGCATAGCTATAATCCTAAACGGTACGCTGCGCATTGGTGTCATTGAGCAAAAAGTAACTTTTCCATTTAAGAAATGGTTATTTATAATTGGTTCTGATAATTGAGAAATTAAATAATATCTAATTGTATATAAATCAATCTCTTTATCAGCTAATATATTCTTAGCTGTTGTCACTGTCTTTGCGATAATATCTTTTATTTTCTTAGCGATATATTGCTCTTCTTGGAAGATATCAAAAACATTATCAAACATTTCTAAAAGATAATCTTGCCATGCTGCAAGACTTCTTGTTTGAAGTAACTCTTGAGAGTACTCTTCTAAAAGCTCTAGTAACTCATATAATCCACTAAGCTCGGTAATCTCACTTCCCTCAATAACTGGTACAGTCATTAATTTATCATCAATAATACAGCTACTATCATTATAGCTAAAACCAAAAATCAGCCTTTTTAATCCCCAACTCCATGAAAATGTTTGGTCATTATTACTATGGTGAATACATGCCTGCTTCAACCAATAACGAATAGTTTCTAGCTGCTCATCAAAGATTTTAAACTTCTGTTGGATTGCTGGCACAGATAAATAATCTAGTATTTTATTAACTTCAAAATTACTCTCTGGTAACTGTAAAAGCTCAATAAAACTAGCTACTAAAGGTTCTGAATCGAGAAGTGTCCTATCTGCTATTGAACAAGGCAGCTTTTTATCTGTTGGATATCTTGAGAAAACACTATCAATATATGGTGAATAATCTCCAATATTTGGACACATTACCAAAATGTCACGAGGCTTAATACTTGGATCGGCTTTTATCATATCCAAAAGCTTATCATGCAAAACTTGTACTTCTCTAAGTTGGCTATGACAAGAGTTAATACTTATAGTTAAATCTTTTTGTTTAGCGTGATTTTGGCAATCTAGCTCAAGTAAATTTCTTTGTAAGCTAACTAACTGACTTTGATTATTATTCTCAAGTTTTGTAAAATCTAATTCACTTGTATTAAACTGTTCAAAAACTTCTAGTTCTTGTTTACCTTCATTTAAAAGTAGTTCTCTAAAAAATTCTTTCCCTTGCTGACCAAGATTTGCTAAAAGTGGCTGAATTTCGTAATCATCATTATCTAGCCATACTGAGATTTTATCTTTGTGTAAGTCATACCAATACTCACTGCATGGATTAATATACAAAATATGTAAATTAATATACTTAGCTAATTCAAATATAAATTTAAGGTTTTTTGGTGATATTGTATTAACCCCGAAGATATAAATATCATTTGATATATTTAACTTTTGTAGGTTTTGTTTACTAAGCTTTTGTGTTGCTTGCGTTTTCAATTTGTAAGGTGTATCAGGCACTTGTGCAACTAGATTTTGCCACAGCTGCATCTGCCAATCCTCATCATCTTCAGGGTTAGATAAGTTTATGAATTTATTTTGCTCCCAAGCTTCTAACCAGTCTGTACGGTACAATAGATATTTTGAAAAAACCTCGGCTATTTTAACTGCTAATTGATATTTTTTAAGGTCACTATCTTGATAGTATTCTCTAAGTTTAAGGCTATCTATATTATCTAAGCTTTTAAAGACTCGCCAAACAAGAATATCCTTTGTGTAAGCTTTTTTATATTCTTGTTTGCCAGTTATTTCATAACAAATATCTAGAATATAACCATTAATCATGTCATATTTAAGATTCATTGCAATATTGCGATTTTCTGCTAGTTGCATACTTAGCCAATGTTGCATACCACGGCTACCAATAATTAACTGTGTCGGTGTGAAAATATCTTTCTGTTTAACATCTAAAAGCTTAGATAAAACCTGTACAAGATACTCTAATTTGTTTGAAGGATAAGTATATAATGCCATGTTTTGTCAATCACAATAGTTATATAAGCTATTTTAGCAAATCAACACTACAAAGATTAATATTTATCTTAAAAATAAATTTTTAGGTTTGAAATTATAGTTGAATAAGCTAAAAGAGTCAGCATGGGCTTTTTCCCAAGCTCTAGCAAAACTTGCTGGAATGTTACTATCAACTAAACAATTTTCTTGAATAAAATCATACAAATCTGCGTATGATTAAATTTCATTAACAGATATACGCTTTTTAAGATTTTCGGTCCAACATCATCAGCTGAAGTAAGCCACATAGCTCTAATAATTTCTAATAAAATTGAATTGTAGCTTTATGAAAGTTATAAACTCGATACATTTTGTCTTCGACTACTAAAGCTTTTTCAAAGCGTGGATTTTGTGTTGCCACACCAACCGGACAAGTGTTGTTATTACATTGTCGTGACTGAATATACATCCAATAGCAAGCATCATTGCTCTAGCTGAATTACAAGTATCTGCTCCCATAGCAAATAACCTAACCATATCAAAACTTGTAGCTACTTTACTACTTGTGATTATACGAATCTCATTGCGTAAGCGACAACCCAATTAAAGCATTATGCACAAAGATTAAGCTATCTTCTAAAGACATGCCGATATGGTGAGAAAACTTAAATGGTGCTGCTCCAGTTCCCCCAGCAGCTCCATCTATCGTTATAAAATCAGGTTTTATTTCTGTCTCAAGCATTGCTTTACAGATGGACAAAAACTCGACATGACTACCAATACATAGCTTAAAGCCAATTGGTTTTCCATTAGAAAGATCTTTTAGCCGTTTAATGAAATGGTAAAATTCTAATAGCGTCGAAAAAGCACTATGAGTAGGCAGTGATAGTATATCTTTATCCATTCCAACACCTCTAATTTCGGCAATTTCTGGAGTTATCTTAGCTGCTGGTAAAATCCCACCATTAGATGGTTTAGCTCCTTGAGATAACTTAATTTCTATCATCTTAACACTATCTAAATTTGCTTTTTCAGCAAATTTCTCCGCTAAGAACATATCTTTAGTTCGACAACCAAAATAGCCTGTACACCAATTGAAATACAAGATCGTCACCTTGTAAATTATACTTAGTCAAGTCACCCTTAACCCGTACATTTATAAAAACCACCAAGATTAGCACCTTTATTCAAATCCATAATAGCATTGCAGATAATGCACCAAAACTCATTGCTGATATGTTCAGATGCGATGCCATATAAGGTTGTTTACAATCAGAACCACCAAATTTAACTCGTGTCTCAATCTCATTAAGTTACTTAGGCATGAGCGAATGTGTTACCCATTCATAATCAACTCTACCAATATCTTTCTCAGTAACAAATGCAACAATATTATTAATACCCTTAGCACGACGATAAATTGTTGAACGCAACTCCCTCTACCAAAAGGTTTTTCATCTAAACCATTATATCCTCCTAGTGTATTTTGTAACCCTTGGCTCAAAGCATTTAAAGTTATAGGCTGTTTACCATCTATACTAAATATATAACCATCACCTTTGTAAAACTTTTCTTTCAATTCCATTAGAATTTTATTAAGCTTGGTTACTTAATGGCTGTACAAAATCAGAGTCTTTTCTCTTATCATGTTGTGAGCCTTTCATTTTAACAGCCGGTATGACTAAATATTTACCATGTTCATCATCTCTAATTTCTTTCCACTCAAGATTTAATACGATACTTTGCCTAAAGGCTAAAAAAGTAACATTTGTAAAGCTCTTTTTGTAATAATATCTCCAGGGTAACTGTCAAAATCATTAAGCATTTGACTAAACCATGCCTTTTGTTTTAAAGGGCCTATATAAGTGTAATTACCCCTCTTTCTCTAGATAATACTCCACTAATATCTAGCTATATTATGCTCAAAAAATCCTCTAGCTACCGCATACTGATAAATATTAGAAAATAAATCTTTCTTTTTTCTTTGAGCTTATGGAACATTTCCAAATTTCTCAATAAATTTTGCAATCTTATATGTTTTGATAGTATCAATATATCTACTACCAAATACTGGCTTCGTATCTTTATTTAATATTCTTAACTTTCTTTTCTTACTATCATATCCAATATCTAACTTATCTATAGCTTTTATTGCTATATTCATAAACAGACGCTCATCTTTAGTTTTAGTAAGCTCTCTATGTATTCTAGGGTCTTCATTATTAGCTAGTAAACTATTATATTTAAAAGCTTTCTCTCTAGCTTATTTTAGAGATATATCGGGTTTTAGAGATATATCGGGATAAACCCCTAATCCATGGTATAGCGTCTTTTATTCAATTTATACTGATATACCCATGATTTAGTATTTGAAGGTGTTACTTTAAAATAGAGCCTATTACCATCTCCCTGACTTGGACCATCTTTAAAAGTAAGCTTGTTGATTTTTATATCTGTTAACTTTCCAGCCATAATCTAAAAAGACTTATGATTGTTATTAACAGTATATCTCAATATGTACTTTTTTGTAGGTTTAGATGATATTTTATGATACGAGATAGCACAATAAACCTTTTGAAAGTATCGTTTTTATTAGGCTTGTAATACGTGATGATATTTATTGAAACCATAAGATGGTGCCCGGGGCCGGACTCGAACCGGCACGGAGGTTAAGCTCCGAGGGATTTTAAGTCCCTTGTGTCTACCAATTTCACCACCCAGGCTAGTCTGGAGGCTGAGGCCGGACTCGAACCGGCGTCCAAGGCTTTGCAGGCCTCTGCATAACCACTTTGCTACCCAGCCACACATGAAAGAGTATGGAGCGGGAAACGAGGCTCGAACTCGCGACCCCAACCTTGGCAAGGTTGTGCTCTACCGCTGAGCTATTCCCGCGTTATAGAGTCATATATTACCTTATTTTGAGTAGTTGTCAATAGTGATATCGCTTTAAATTAATAAGATTATTATTTTTCAAATATTTAATATTATTTATATAATTATTTTTAACTAATTATTAACATCAAAATTGATTTTGAATATATTTTGAATATTGTTTATAAGCTCAACATTAGGGGTACTACTAAAATCAACATTGCCATTATTATTGACTGGCTTGTACTTTTTGAGTGTTTTAGCATCAGTAACTAACATATTCAACAAAGCAGTTTCATTAACTGGCTTATTTGCTTTAGCATGAATAGCTATATTTTTTGGATTTTGTAAAAATATTGCAAAAGCTGATAATGTCTGTTGTAAGAATTTGTCTTGCTGTTGTACTACAAAAAGTTGTAATAAAGCGCCATAAGATCCTAAGATTTGCTGTGGTGTTGTATTTGGATCCTTATTTATATAACGAGCTACTTTTTCAAGCAATCCATAGTTAACAAATTTAATATCGACATTATTTAAACATAACTGATTAGTACAATCATAAAGATTAGTTTGATTTTGTGTATTTGTGCCGATATACGGTAGTAAATTTAGCTTGCCATTTACTACTGCATTAGTGCTTGCACTTAAGCTAGCTAAGCCATCTGCTTTGATATAAAAGTTAGTATTATAGCTAGTGCCCTCAAACTGATGCTGTGAAACTATTGTAAAATTAATATTGTTTTTATCTAAAGCTGAAAATACTTCGATTATAGGTGAACCTTTAGGGAAAAAGTTTTTTTCAAGATTAAGCTCAATCATAGAGCTAGAAGTATTTGACTGTATGTAAGCATTATCTAAAGCATTACTAAAGCCAGTAACGATATCATTGATTGTTGTATTAGCTAAATTAACTCCATTAATAACAATATTATACTTAGTATAGTTTTGAGAACCTAATTTACCATCAACTTTTAACATCAACTGACCAGGATTTTTACCCAGCTTAGCATTAATATCTAAAATAGGCGTTTGCTTGTAATTTTTACCAAGATATTTATTAGTGATATCTTTTAGAACTTCTAAGAAATTAGCATCAAACTCAACGGCTTTGATCTTAGCATCCATAGATTCACTAAGTAGAGTTGCTAGAAAGTCTGCGTTAACATTAGTGTTAGGCAAGTCGATATCTTTTAATTTAGCAGCTGCTTTTAGCAGTGGTTTATTATTTATCTTAGAGTCAAGACTATAGTTAATTGTACTATTGTTATAATTATAATTAATTTCTAAATTATAGATAGCTTGCCCTAAACTGGTCATAGCAATACTAAATAATCCCTGATTTTCAGCCAACTGTTTAGGATCTATTTCTGCACTGACTAGATTACTGTTAGCCACCGCAGCTGCTAAATTAGCTATACTCAAACCTTCTACTTTGGTAGTGAAATTATTTTTGATTGCTTGATTAGCATATAAACCTTTGAAAATAATTTTATTTATAGTTAGATTTGGATTTTTTGAGTCGCTGCTCATTATTAGAATATCTGATGCTACAACACTACCCTTATCATCTTGATTAATTTCACCTATAGTTATCTGTGTTTGATATGGGAATAGAGAATCAAGGTTACTTTTGAGAATACTTTTAATATTATCCTGCTGTTGGCTACTTAACTGCTGAGTATTAGTAGTTGGTGCAGCATATAAATTGACTGTAGCAAGTGTAGCAGTACATATCGATGTTAATAAGAATATCTTTTGTAAACGCATCTTATAGCCTCTTTTTGTTAATTTATTTTTTCTAATTTTAAAAACTCTAAATCTTTTTTACGCAATGAAAATGAGCCACAATTAGTTTCAAAAGCTATTGGTCCACCTAAGATCGATTTGTTTGTTACAGTCATTTGCTGGTCTTCAATCACGCCCATTGCGATTATCTTATCTTTGAATGCAGTCGGACAATTTGTATGAAAGCCTCTAACAATAAATTTATCATTTTTGTTATAAGTCATAATAAAACCCTATATATTTACATAACTATTAATTATAATCTTTTCTATTATAACATTAACATTATTAAACGCTTGCCAAGTTTAATAAATTTATTCAAAAAAATAACACTTATGAAAGATCTATCAAGACTTGATATTCCCAAAAAAATAGCTAAAGACAACTCACAAGAGCCTCAACAACCCAAAAATACTAAGAAAAAAAAGATTTTAATAGCCTTAGTTGTATGTCTTTTAATTTTAGCTGTAGCATCTAAACTTATAAATAAGCATTTAAAGAAGATAAAAGCTGAACAAGAAAAAGCCAAAATAGAACTACAAGCAGAAAAAAATCAAATATCAAAAACACTAGATAATAAACAAAGTTCAAAAGCAACTAATGATCAATCAGCTGATTTGACTGCTAAAGAAAATGGTTCAAATGATAAAATGGTGTTTACATTTTATAACAATCTCAAACATGATAGTGTTGAGGTAGATGTAGTACCAGAAACGCAAAGAGCACAATATAAATACACTTATATCTATCAAATTGCCTCTTTCAGAAATATGGATGAAACCACTTGGTATGTCAAAAAAATGAAAGAAGATGGTCTTAACCCTCAATTTGAACGCGTAGGCAACTGGATTAGAATGTACATAGGTCCTTATGACAGTAAACGTGCGATGGCTCCGGATATCATCAAGCTACAAAGAATTGGCCTAAATGGTGGTTTCCCTCGTGAGATTAGTCGCACCAAAATAGAGTCTAAAGATAATAATAAAGATTCTAACTCTAAAACTTCTGATAAAGATTCAACTAACAATAATTAAAAAAATTAATATATAAAGTCTAATTTAGACATTTAAATACTTTAACTTAATGAGTCGGTACTAGTTAAACAAAAATATAAATCATTTAATTAAAAGAAAATTGTTGATTTAATAAATAAAAACTTTATAGAAAAAGTTGGCTGAGTTTGCCGAAGTATTCAATGCTCTTATACAATCAAATCAACAGTCTTAAAAATTATTTTTTAATTCTCTTAATTTAACAAACATCTCTCTACCTAAACTATAATCAGGTAAGACTTTCAAAAGCGTCTTATCTGTCATTGCCCTGATAAAAATATTTAATTTGGCCTCTTCAGCTAAATTAACCACTGGTTTATACTCAGCAGCTAACTCAGCAACTTGATTTCTGTAATAATTAAAATAACAATCATCAGCAAGGATACTTAATGCAAAATCAAGATTATCAACCCAGTAATCATGAGCAGGATATGGCTTAATATCACCATCTAGCTTAGCAATTTTGACTAACGAGTCATATAATTGATTTACATCAGCTGATTCAGCTTGGATACCACCGACTCCAGCATTAAATAATGTATCACCACAGAAAAGCGCACGCTCTTGCTCAAATAAAAAACATACATGATCATCTATATGGCCAGGCGTATAGATAATCCTAAAGCTAGTAAAACCAAGATTTATAAAACTTCCATCTTTGGCATAAATATCTGGCTTAAATAAATCATTTTCAGTATATGCATAGACTTTGGCATTTGGATATAACGCCAATAATTTTTTAACTCCAGCAATATGATCACCATGTTTGTGTGTAATCAATATAGCCTCAAGCTGTAATTTATTCTGTGCAATAAATTCGACAAAGATATCAGATTTTAAAGGATCTACAACAATAACATGACTCTTATTATATAAGAGATACTGATAGTTTCTTAAGCTATTATTTAAAAACCATCTTTTAATTTGCATACTGATAACCTAGTTAATTATTGTCATAAACTAATCTTGCTACTGATAAGTCTAAGCCACTACTTCACCATTTTTTATAAAAAACTTACATAACATATGAGAATATTTTTCTAATTCTGCAGTAGATAAGAAGTCCTTAAGATATCTCTCAATATAATCATAAATCATCTTAAAACAGTAATTATCAGATTTAAGTATCGCAAAATCTAACAAAGTAAGAATACTGTTATAATCATGATTTGCTCTATCAAGTACCTTATCACAAAGTCTACTAATTGGCATATTAAAGGCATTGATATAAAGCTTAAGCATTTCAGCAGATATATTTAAACTTGCTAATTGTTTCTTTGCAAACTTCTCTGCACTAACCATTTCACCGAATTTAATCAGTTGTTCTAAATACACTCTACTTAGAGCCTTGGTCGTATCAGATTTATTATAAATATCTGCTAGCTTATTAACATCCTTTGCTGCTGTTAAAGCTAAGATTATAAGTTTTTCCTCAAGATCCTCTTTTAGGTAGGCATCATACTTTTCTAGAATCTTCAACGCAAAAGCATCATCACCATCTGCTAAGGCAATATTACCAGCAAGATTGACAATATTAGGCATAAATCTTGGGTCATTTTTTTCTAGCATTACAGCTATTTTTGTTTGGGCTTCACTAAATTTCTGCACTAGATAAAGCTTGAATAATTCTAAAAACTTATATGTAAAGGTTTTGGAATCAATGTGCTTAAGAGCTTTTTCTAATTCTTTAATGTCTTGAGTAGCTCCAACTACATTTAGCTTCCTAAAGAGAACATAGTCTTTTAAGTGTTTAGGAGTCAATCTCAAGATATGACCAATACTAAACTTTTTAACCAGCCTATTGTTTTCTAGAGCCATATCCGCAACAAGATCAGCAAACTTCTCTTGCTTATCTACACTAAATAATCCTATAATCCAGCTAAATAACAAATATGGAAACTTAAAAGCTGATCTAACGATTCTAACACCAAGGATTAATATAAACAGTACTATAAAAGCTATAAATACAAACGCAACTAGATTTATTTTGATAGTTTTATCTGCTAGAACCAACATGATATAACCATGATACTTAGCCGCCCATATTCCAACTAAAGTAGCTAAAGCAACAGCTATTACAAGTTTAAAAACTTTTATCATTTTCACTTCCTTCTGCGCTTATATTAGTTTTATTTAAATTTGACTGTTGAGCTAGAAGTTGATTTTGTTGCTTTGATAACTGATTAATAAGCTTATCAATACTAGTATTAAAGCTGTCAAGATTTTGAGCCTTAATACTTTGTATATTATTTTCAAGTTTTTTAGCATTATCATTTTGGACAAAATATTTTTTAACAATATAAACAAGATTATTTTTAGCCTTATCTATAGCATCTTGATTGTTAATATAAATAGCACTTTGTAGTGAAACCAAAGATCTATATAAACTATCAGCAACAAACTCTTTAGCCTGTGTAGTTGCCACTAGATTTTGATTTTTTGGTATATCTTGAATCTCAATAATAGCGCTTAAAAGCTTGATATATTTATTTTGTGAATCTTGTGACTTAATTGTAGTGGAGATATTTTCTGGCGTTAAATACTCAAGTTTAGTAAACTGCTGCTCAATTGAGATAAATTCTTTGATAGTATTATCTCTTGATGAGTATTGCTCTAAAGCACTATTTATATTCTGACGCTCACTGACACTTACAGTTGCCACCCTGCTAGCTTGTATTTTATCAAAGGCGCTATCTACTAACTCAGATGCTTTTTGAGAATCTCCATCAAAAATCATCACATCTTTAGCTAAAATTAAATAATTTATAGCTGCTTGAATATTTATCACACTCATTTGCATATACAAATCTTTTACAGGAATAGCCATTTGATTATTAATAGTTATGAGTTGTGATTGAAGAACCTTAACACTCTGTGTCAGGGCATCATTTTGTGCACTTAAATCATCAGAGATATTCTTTTGCTGGTCTTGAGTTGATTTGATTGCTTTAATCTGCTTATCAAGAGCTATATATGCCTGAATATTAGCATTAGAATTTTTAGCCTGAGATATCGAGTTAATAAGCGCATAGCTAGACAGACCTAACGCCGCTATAGATATTACTAGAGTAATCTTAGCAAATGCCTCTATTGAAGATTTATTATTTGCTACTGTTGTTTTTTGAGCTGATTTATCTTGAGTGCTATTTTTTTGCTGGTTGTTTTTTTCTACTGACATCTTTTGCCTCTGTAAATTCTAATATTCTTTGACAGATATAATTATTATCTAGTTTCTCAAGTTTTAAGGTGTTTTTAAAGCCTTGTTGATTAACAAATTTTAGCATCTTTGGGCTTGTTATGGTAATTGTTGCAGCCTTTGGAGTAGTTATTTTTTCAAAAACTCTATTTAGTGATTTAAAAACATCAAGACTCGTAGCAATAATGATATCCGGCTGCTGATACAAAAAAACTTTATTATAAGCATCTATCAATTCATCAAGATCTATAAAAACTCGCAAATATGTCTCAAATTTATGACAATCTGTCAACTTAGATAACTCTTCAAGCAAAAGATCATTACCAGAGACTCCTGAAATAATCGCAAACTTATCTGTTGAAATATCATTCTTTAATATAATATTCAAAAGCTCTTGTGAACCATACCTAACTGGATATATAACATCAAATCGATATTTTTTTAGCACAGCAGCCGTACTAGCACCAACACTATAGATTTTTTTGTTTTTAAACAAATCAGCAGGATATTGATCAAATAGACTTTCAACAGCATATTTACTAGTGAATATTAAACTGGTGTAGTCAACAATATTCTTAGTAATTTTTTGATAACAAATTTTAATAGTGGGTAAACTTACAGATAAAAGACCATTTAGGCAGAGTTGTTCTGTTAAACTAACAGCATCATCATGAGGTCGACAAACTAGTATTTTCATTTACTGATTTTTTTAGCTGTAGCATATATATAATCAAGCATCGATCTTAAGCCATTCGCACGCGTCGTACTTAAATTATTACCAAAACCTATTTGCTTGATAAAATCAGTATTTGAAGCTAATATTTCTGCAGGAGTAGCATTATTATAAACTCTTAAAAGCATTCCAATTAAACCAGAGACTATCAAAGCATCACTTGTAGCTATGAAGTTTAGCTTACCTTGGTCTATATTACTATCAAACCAAACCTGCGATTGGCAATCTTTGACTAAGTTTTCTTCGGTCTTTTTGTCCTCAGGGAATTCTGGTAGCTGCTTAGCTAATGAAATGACATAATCATATTTATCTTCCCAATCTTCAAAAGATGATAATTCTTCGACTAATTCTTGCTGATTTTGAACAACTTGATTTTCTATCACTTTATTAACTTATTAGTAGTATTTTTTGATTTAGAATATGTTATCATATACATCTAAGTATATAAACTTTTTAAAAACTTAATATTGAGAGACCAAAAAAATACTATTGATACTTGATTGAATATCGTAATCTTTTAGGCAAGATTAAAAAATTGCTATTACAGAGAAAAAATTATAAAAAATATAAATAACTAGTTGACAGCCTCAAAAATCACCCATATAATACTCCACAAGTTCCCCGATAGCTCAGTGGTAGAGCGATTGACTGTTAATCAATTGGCCGGCGGTTCAAATCCGTCTCGGGGAGCCATAAAAAATTCAGAAAAATTTCCACAGTACTAAAAAGTTTTACTTAGGGCTGTTTAGTAGTTTATATTTTTCTCATCCTTTCTTATCTCTAAATTTATGAATTCTAAATAGCCCTAAGTGTGCTTATTACTAACATATCAGAATTACTTATATATCAATTTAGAAGTTTCAATTTAAATTATAAGATAAACTAGAATATAATCCCATTATCTAAATAAACAATTGGTTTTGATAAGATGGTACTACTAATATTCTCAACAACACTACTTAGCTTAATATTTGCGATAACAGATAAGTATAAAATAGCTAAAATACTCTTTTTTATATCACTAAGATTATTATTAGTCGTATTTATCCCCCACAATAAATATTCAGTTTTAACGAGATTAATATGAAACAAGGTGTTCTAGACTTTTTTGACTCTTTAGCTATCATTGGTATCTGTATAATCTTAGCTATGGCTTTTTATTATCAGCTATTTTTTCAAGAATTACCTTATTGCATTGTGTGTATTTCAAAGAATGGCTTGAAGCTTACTAACTTTTGGCTTGTTACTAAACTTAACTCATGGTAGTAGCTATAAGCACTATCTACTTATAATTTTAGTTGTATTATTAAATGCAGCTATGGCAATTACTCAGATACTTTTACATATTGTTCCAGGCACTGGAAATTATGGTGATGCGGTGTTTTCACTACATATGTATACTTGGAATTTCATAGTAAGTATTATTTTTATCTTATATGCTGCTATTTGTGGCTTAATCACCCCAAATGAAAATAAAAAGAAAAATTAAGTATCTTAGCAAAACTAGCTATAGTCCTAATCTTAATCCTAACATTAGCAAATACACTAAATGTATTTGTTGAATGCAACCCACAATTATGTCCATCTGATTCAAATAGTTATTGGCTCTTTAATCGCTAAAAAAATTAATTAATATGCATATATATTATTAGTCCGAAATATAGCTTCAATCTCAGCATTGAAAATTGTTACAACAACAGCTAAAAAGATGCATTTGCTAGCTATAAAAATGACTCTAGATGTTACTCCTTAGTTTTTTCATATCTCCCTAACTTCCTTCTATCTAGAGTTAATTTTTATATTTTATTAATTATTTTTTGCTATAATTTAGCTCATATTTTTATTTTTAGATTTACAAATCTCATGAAGGCAACACAAACTCTAATTACTACGACAAAAGAACTTCCAAAAGAAGCGGTTCTAATTAGTCATCAATATATGCTTAAAGCTGGTCTTATCAAAAAACTAGCCTCTGGTATCTATACATGGATGCCACTAGGTCTCAAGGTACTCCAAAAAATTCAAGACATCGTGCGTGATGAGATGAATAAGGCTGGTGCTAGTGAACTACTCTTACCAAGTGTACTACCTTCGGAGCTTTTACAAGAAACTCATCGCTGGGATAAATTTGGTCCAGAGCTTTTAAAATTACGCGATAGATATGATAGAGATTTCTGTTATGGTCCAACACACGAAGAGCCAATTGTTGATATGGCTAGAGATACTATCAAAAGCTATAAACAATTACCGTTAAATCTCTACCAAATCCAAACCAAATTTAGAGACGAGATTCGCCCTCGTTTTGGTGTAATGCGAGCGCGTGAATTTATTATGAAAGATGCTTATTCATTTCATGAAAATAGTCAATGTTTACGCAATACTTACAATACCATGTACACAACCTATTGTAACATACTTGATAAAATAGGCTTAGCTTATCGCCCTGTTAAGGCTGACACTGGAGCTATAGGTGGTGATAACAGTCATGAGTTTCAAGTATTAGCAAATACTGGTGAAGATATTATTTGTTATAGTAATGGTTCTGACTATGCTGCAAATATTGAGCTAGCTACTTATGCAAAACCTGATTTAAGTCAAAAAATAAGCTCTCAAAAGCCAATTACAATTATCCATACACCTAATATCAAAACCATTGATAAACTTTGTAATCAAATGGATTTTGATATCAAACAGACTGTTAAAACTATGGTTATCAAGGATGCTAAAGATAACTTCTTTGCTTTAGTTATCCGTGGTGATCATGAACTAAATGAAACTAAAATTAATAAGCTTGAGCAAATAGTTGCACCGTATACATTAGCAACTAAAGAAGAGATTTTCTCACTATTTAATGCAAATCCTGGTTCACTTGGTATATATAACTGCCATATTAGTATAATTGCTGACTATAGTGCAGTTGTAATTACAGATCTAGTTTGTGGCGCTAATCAAGATAATTATCACTTTACAAATGTAAACTGGGATAGAGATGTAGCTAACTATCAAGTTGCTGACATTAGAAATGTAATAGCTTGTGATATCTCCCCTGATGGTAAAGGAACTCTAGAGCTTACAAATAGTATCGAAGTTGGTCATATTTTTGAGCTTGAGGATGTTTACTCAAGACCCATGAATGCTAATGTAATCGGTCAAGATGGTAAATTTAAACCTATGCTTATGGGTTGTTATGGTTTTGGTGTATCGCGTGTGATGGCTGCCGCGATTGAACAATCTCATGACGATAATGGAATCATATGGCCAGAAGCTATTGCTCCATACCAGGTTGCTATATTACCTATCAACTACAACAAATCTGACAAGGTTAAAGAAGTAGCAGATAAAATTTATCAAGATTTGCTTGCAAATGGTATCGATGTCCTTTTAGATGATCGAGGTGCTAGACCTGGTGTGATGTTTGCTGATGCTGATTTAATAGGCTACTCTCATCATGTAGTAATTGGTGATAGGCTGCTAGAACGAGGTTTAATCGAATACAAAAATCGTAAAACTCAAGAAAAACAGCAAATAACAATTGAAGAATTATTAAATATATTGGTTTAATTCTCTACCATAGACTTTATCAAAATCATAAACTTAGCAAATGCATCATTATTATAAGTATTTTCATCTAAAGTAATGTCATTAATAAACATTATTTGACTATACTCTGAGAGCATTGGCAAAACTGGTTCGGAAACATTATTTTGTTGGTAATAAGTAACTAAAGTATTTCGATACTCTTCAAATCTATATATCATCAAATAAATACTCATCATTAAAGAAAGCTGTATAGCTAGATATATTAAAAATAACCAGCTTAGTTTAGTAAGCTGATGATTGAGCCTATTAACAATATAACTACTATGATTATAAAACTGTTGCATCGTAGCTATGAAAAAAATAGCATCATATATTAACAAAACTCTTTGATTTAAATTATATGATTTCGAAACTGGTGTTAACACAAATATTGAGCAGATAATTGCTCCACCATAAATAAAAGACTTCGTTTTTGGAATATTTTTATTAGAAAATATTAAAATTAAAAAAATAAACATCAAAACTAAAAGGATTGCTGTATCACTTGGTTTTGTTATAATTTCAATTATTAAATATATAATATTACCAAACATATTAGCATACCTTTCAGATGATATAGTATCTAGTCTGACATAATTACCAGGAGTTAGTATTAAGATAACTCCTCCTAACGTACATGCTACAAAAAAGTATAAAATATTCTTATTTATAGTTTCTCGAGAAACTTTCTTATCTAAGAAATAAGCTAAAGATAAATAATTGCCACACCCATGAATATTTCATTATATAAACCAATAAAGAAACCTACAAATAAACTAAAACAAATAGTTTGTTTGTTTTTTATTATTGATAGATAATAGAAAATAGTTAATAAAGTTATCCCAAAAAATATTGTACTGCAGCGGTCTTCCATATAACATTAGCAATAAATCCTGTCTGATAAAAAATAAAAATAAAAAAGAATAAGTATACCAAGAAATCTCTCGAAAATAGTTGTACCCTACTTCTAAAAGTTACTATCTTATATGAATACAAGATAAACAAATAAAAGCATACAGAATTTATTATATTGATCAAAAATACAGATAAATAAATATACTTCTTACTCAAGAATAAATAAATTAATGCTTGTGCAGACACACGCACTGTCCAATGAATATAATTTGACGCAATACCTCGAAGATAGATAATGAAGCCCTTGCTAAGAGCATCCGTGTAAGCTCTATCAAAATCATCTGCTCTTAACGGCTGTAAATAATTTATGATAAAGAAAAAAGTTATTATCAAAATAGCTATTAATATATTTGTACATTTGATTTTCATAAGTAACATTAAACAAACAAGTTTCTAAGTAGCTTATATTATTTATAAACTTAAATTAAAGTACAAGCAAAATAGAAAACGTTTGTTCTAAGCTAAATAGCTTTTATGATTTAAATAATAGTTTAAGTTAAATAATATATAGAAATATTAAGCTATATATTTTATTAATAAGTAAGAAAAATGTATTATAAAAATAGATTATTTTAAAAGTAAGTAACTAATGAGCAACATTAAATACAGAAAGAATATAGATGGTTTAAGAGCTTTTTCCGTTTTGTCTGTAATTTTCTTCCATTTAAATGTTAGCTGGATTAAATCTGGCTTTCTAGGTGTAGATATTTTCTTCATAATTTCAGGATATCTTATTACATCAATAATAATTAGAGATTTACAAAACAACTCCTTTTCTTTAAAAAACTTTTATCTTAGAAGGATTAGAAGAATATTGTCTACTTTAATTGTTGTTCTTAGCGTCTCAACATTTTTGCATGGTTAATACTTCTACCTCAAGATTTAACAGACTATTGTGAATCACTTATAAGTGCTATTGCGTCAATATCTAATTTTTTCTTCTTTCTAAAACTTGATTTTGGATACTTTGGTCAGTACTCTCAGATAATTCCACTACGTCATACATGGTCTTTAGGTGTAGAGGAACAATTTTATATTATTTGGCCTTTAATATTAATCTTATTATTTCGTTTAAACTTTGCTACGAAAAAGAAACTTTTTATTATTTCAGTAATCTTTTTAGTAATTTCTACTACTATCTTCTTATCAGGAGAATTTAAACTATATGTTTTAAGCTCACAAAGATGGTATTACTTCCCGACTCATAGAGCATTTGAATTATTATTTGGATGTTGTTTAGCTATTTTCCTAAATAACAACTTAAAAACATCTATCAACAACAAACTAGCTCTTAATATTCTTTCAATAATTGCTACTATAATGTGATAATACCTATATTTTTTATTAATGTCAGCTTTCCTAGCTTTTGGACTATAACCACATGTTTTGGAGCGACTTTTTATATCTACTGTGGTAATAATACTAACTTTACTCCTGTCATAAATAAAATACTTTGTTTAAAGCCTTTTGCTGCAATAGGACTAATTTCATATTCTCTATATTTATGGCATTGGCCTATTATTTCTTATATTAATTATCTAAGTATTGAAAAAACTAGCACTGTTTGCACTATTATATTAATTATTAGTATCATACTTGCTTTTTTAACATATCTATTTATTGAAAAACCCTTTAAGCATAAATACAAGTTTAGCTTTATTAAAAGTTTTATAGGATTATGGTTATTATCTTTAATATTAGCTTTTTGTTTTTACATTGCCTCAACAAACCATAAGTTTGGCTTTAATTCTTCAGATCTTTTTAACCAAAATAAGCTAACCTATAGTTATGGCTTTGAAAAAATAGATCAAAATAACTGCTTTCTTATGATTCAATCGCTTAGCTTCAAATCAAAGCAACTCCCAAATGTAAGCAAATGTTCAATTGGAAATACAAACTCCAAAAAAACTAACTTCCTTCTAGTTGGTGACTCGCATGCCAGATCAGAAATACCTATGTTAAGTACATGGCTTCAACATGCAAACCAGAAAGCTTATGTTGTAACACAAAAAACTACTCCTTTCTTATCTGATTTTCAAAATGTTGTCGAATATGTTTCTGTTACTGATAGAAACAAAGCTATATCACAATTAATAAAGTCAAAAAATACAAATATGTAATTCTTGCTGGTGAATGGTCTAACTCAATTTATTTAGACTCTATTAATTCATTAGGAAAATCTATAAAACTAGTAATAGAAAATGGTAGTACACCAATACTAATTTTAGATACACCAACACTCGCTACTGACATTATGAACCTTTGTCCATTGGAAAAAATTAAACTACCATCCTTGTTTAAATCACACTCATGCCAGCTAAGTATAAGTTTTGTAAAACAACAGAAGGCTTCTTTTTTAAGTTTAATAATGAAACTAAAAAAAGAATTTCCTCAGTTAATAGTTATAGATCCCAAAAAAGCTATATGTAATGATAAATACTGTGATATTGAAATAAATAATATACCTATATATGCAGATTCTAATCATCTTAATTATATTGGCTCAGAGTTGTTAGGGGGAAAATATATGGAAAAATATGGTAACCCATTTGAATTTGTTAAGTAATCAATATAATTTCTAACATTAAATCAACATCAATTAATCTAACTTTTACATACAAAATTCTATATATACTTATGTTTAATATTATATACTTTAATTATCAGTACTTATTTCCAAAAGAAAATATGATTCAAACAAAGCCTTATATTGACACTATGCCATCTGTATATGACAAATTTGCTTTGATGGCGGCTTGAGTGCATAAAGCTGTAAATTTCACTCAAGGTGCTTCTGTTTTTGATACTCCAAAATAGCTAATTGAGCGTACACGTTTTTACATGCAGCAAGGCAAAAATCAATACTCCCCAATTCCAGGGGCTGCTGTACTACGTAAAGCAATAGTACAAAAACTAAGCATAGATATAACTATTGATAATGTTGCAATTACTGCAGGCACACAAGAAGTTTATTCTCTGTAATTTCTGCTTATGTTCGTCAAGATGATGAAGTTATCATGTTTGATCCAATATTTAATACTTACCCTTGAGTCACAAAATTTAATCAAGGTAAATGTGTAGACTAAAACTACTGTTAAATGGTAATATAGATACAAACACTATTGCAAATGCTATTACAAATTATACTAAGCTTATAATTCTAAACTCTCCTTATAATCCTATGGGAACGGTTATATCTAAAGACAAATTCAAAGAAATTGCAAAGATTGTCAAAGATAAAGATCTTTTAGTAATTTCTGACGTGGTTTATGAGCACATACATGCTGGAGAGAAATTTACAAGTGCTATACAAATATCGGAGTTATATCATAAACTAGCAGTGTTTTCAATCTCTTGGCAAAACTTATAATCTCACTGGCTAGCGCCAAGGTGTAATTATTAACCTTCACAAATGATAGAAAATATGCTCGCAATAAAGCAGTTTACAACACTCTCTGTGGTACACCCAATGTAACTAGCCTTAGCTGAGAGTATCTTAGAACATCCTGAATATTATGAAAACCTGCATAAACTCTACAAAAAGCAAAATCAGTTACTAAGAGAGAACTTAAAAGGCTCAAAATTTAAAATCGTTGATTGGCAAGGCTTATCTTTTCAAATTCTTAATTATAGTGAGATAAGCAATCAAGATGATGTATAAGTTTGCTAGTAATTGAATTAAAGAGTACGGTGTTGGTTTAATACCGATATCATCACTTTTTGGAACTCCTAAAAATGGGCTTTTAAGATTATGTTTTGCTAAAAAAGATAATGACATAATCAAAGGAACTAAAATCTTAGCAAGTATCTAAATCTAGTCAGGCTACTATAAAAACATCATATTGAATTTATTCAATATATCATTATCATCAGTATTTTTACTTAGATTGATTATCAGCTATACTCAATAGCCAAATTCAACATAGCTTATAGAGAGATATAATCTTTAGAATTGATAGCCATAAGTAAACATAGTCAATTAAATTAATTAGAAGCGAAGATTATAGCAAGAAATTAAGTTTTTTTAGTAAGAGAATCATAGCTTAGAATACTAAATATTAGCGTAGCGAATATTTCCTTCTATTATACCTACTAAAGCTGATGATCTAATTGAATTTCCTTGACTACCATATTTAATCGAAATTCTTGTAGTATTATCAGGTAATTTCTTCATTGCTACTTGTAGTGAGTCTGCAAGATCACTATCGCTAGCAGAGTCTATTTCAGCATAAGTACCATTATTTTTGTTAACTGATATATCATATGGATTACCTTTGTAATCAAATGTTTGACCGTTTTGTATTGCTTGAAGAGTAGCATTATAAACTGTATCAAAATTATAGTTAAGGGTAGTTATATAATAACCATCTTTATATTGATTCCCTTTGTCACTAGCACAACCTGAAATAACAATTAGCGCAACACCCAAAAAAATATATCCTTATTTTTAGTCTTTTCATAGTCTTTTAACTATACATATTTTAATTAATTAACATTATATTATTATCTTATTTATTTGTCAACATACAACATACCTTTACAGTAACATAAATTTACTATTAAATAATTTGCTAAAGCTTGCCAAACTCTTTATAGAAATACATCGATCATCTTATTTATATAAGGATAATAGCTATGTCAAAACTAAAAGTTAGTATAATCTAGTCAGATATTATTTGGGATAATAAACAAACCAACTATTGTAATCTAGTAGAATACAATTGCAGATATTGACCGAGATACTGATGTTATTGTGATGTGTGAGATGTTTAATACTGGTTTTATAATGAATCCAATTAATGAAGCAAGCCTGCAACGAGACATTTTTAATTGGATGTACAATCAAGTAAAAGGCAAAAACTATGCAATAGTCGGCAGTGCTGCTACTTATAGTGATGGTAAAATGGTCAATCAACTCTATTTTGTAACACCTGATAAATAGTTTTATACATACGATAAAAATCATTTCTTTGTCCATGCAGGCGAAGACAAAAAGTATACAACAGGTAATAAGTTCAAATTATAAATTATAAATGTTTTAATATCCTTGTAACAGTTTGCTTTGATTTAAGATTCCCAATCTTTAATTGCAATAATAACGATTATGATATTCTTATTAATGTTACATGCTGCACAGAATCTCGCCGTCAACATTAGCAAGCATTACTAAAAGCTCAAACTATAGAAAACCAAGCTTTTATCATAGCATGTAATTGAGTGGGTAATAATCCTAATTTCAGTTATGCTGATGACAGTATGACTATTGATTATAATGGTGACACATATTAGCTCATCAAGAATTCAAACAAGCAACCTTAAGCGCGACTTTAAGATAAAGATAAATAGAAACAACATAGTAGTAAGTTTAATTTTCTTACATCTCAAGATAAATTTACTCTTCACCTCTAATAATTTTGGCTAGTTTTTGTAATACTGCATTAACAAACTTATAGCCTTCTTCGGTACCCATACTATAACATATCTCAACATACTCTTTTATAATAACCTGATATGGGTTTTCAAGGCACTCTATCAATTCCGCTATAGCTGCTTGCAAAACTGCATAATCGACATAATTAATTGACTCTATACCGTTATTTGAGTTTTCTTGAATGTATTTGTTTATAGAGTCTTGATTTGACTTAACCGCATCTACAAGTCTATAAAAAAGATCCCAATCTGTAGAGTGTCTATCAGCATTATCAGCATAATACTGAGTCTTAAGCTCAGCAAATGTATTATCGGCAACTTTCTTTTGGTACAAAGCTTGTACGGTATATAAACGAGCATTATTTCGAGCTCTTGCTGTAGTTTTCATAGGTCTTTATAATATAATTTCTTAACTAAGTTTTATAGGCGATAATTATACTCTATTAGCAATAATATATATAGCTGTTATGATTGATTAATGTGTTTGAATGACAAACTTTTTGATACCAATTATTAAATTTCTGTAATAAAATACTACCTAAATAATATTGTTTAAAATAAACCGATGAAAAATAGTATCCAAATTATCATATTAGCGCTTATAGTGATGGTACTAGCAGCATGTAGCAATAATACAAATTCACAATAATTTTCAAAAACACCTTATACATCTGGTAATGTTTCTCTCACTTTTTTAAAAGTGGTAACTACTAAAGAGCAAGTAATACAAGCTTTTGACGCACCGAATATTGTGACACAAAATGCAGAAAGTGATTCAGTTTGGACATATCAAACAAACGTAACTATTGAGAATAGTTCACAAAATGAAGGCTTCTTAACTCTTATCCTTGCTGGCGGTTCTCAACAAAATAGTGGCTTTATACAATCACAAAAAACCATGACAATTATTATTACATTCAAAGGTTATGTAGTTTCCAACTTCAAATCATTATCAACAAGTTTCTAGAAAGAGCGCTTAAAAATGTTAAAAAAATCTTTAAACTTGTAATCTTGCTAATGATTATATTTTTATCTGGGTGTGCTACAAATCAAGTACTAAGCCTTACTCCTCTGCAAATCAAGCTAATGCAAATAAAAGTATTTAATGTTGATAAGTGTACAGCTTTCGATGCTACTGTAACAGTTATACAAAACCTTGATTATATAATTCAGGATACTAATTTTAACACTGGAATAATCACTGCGAAGAGTACTCAAACTGCGAATTTTTTGGGAGATACTCAATATACATAGTCTACTGCCTTTATTCAAACATATAAACAATCTGATAAAAACTCAAGTATAAGGATAAATTTTGTTATTTATAACTCTATGCCAAATCCAAACCAAAGTGGAGCTCCGATAAATACTTCTTCAGCAGTACTTGATCCACAAGCATACAAAAATGCTTTTGCAAAAATCTAACAGCAAATCTTTGTTGAAACCGGAATATTTCCTGTATTAAGCCAACCAGTTCAAGAAATTTGATAAAACCTAGTATTTAGTATTAGAAGTTATTATTATTAAAAAATTAGTTCTAAATTTTAGCTAAAAAAGAGTCTACAGATGAGTAAATGGTGGCAACAAATTGATTTAAAAGATATGTCTAGTGAACAATGGGAGTTAATCTGTGATAGATGTGGACTTTGTTGTTTAAACAAACTTCAAGATGATGAAATAGATGAAGTTTACTACACTAGAGTTAGTTGTAAACTTCTTGATATTGGCAAATGCCAATGCAGCATGTATCAAAAAAGAAAACAGCTTGTACCTGAATGTGTAAATCTAACCTACAAACAACTATAAAATCATGCTCACAAATGGTTGCCTAACAGCTGTAGCTATAAACTTTTATTTGAAAGTAAAGATTTACCTGACTGGCATCATTTAAATACTGGTTCAACAGAAGAAATGCACAAGCAGAAAAAATCAGCAAAGCATTTAGCTATTTCTGAATATGAATTAGATGTCGATGAGTATCTAGAAGACTTTATCATAAAAAATAGATAACTAAGTTAATATTTCTAGTATGTAATTCGCTTACTCTATACTATTGGGCTATAGTGATGTCTGATTTACTTGCAATTAATCCTTTCTATGAAAAAATAATTAATAATTATCTCAATAAGGGTTTTTGCATCATTGATAACTGGCTAACAACTCATGAAACCAGCAAATTAAGACAACAGCTAGAAAAGCTTTATTGCGCAAATTATTTCAAAAATCCGCTGTTGGTAATCGTTTAAATGAAAATCTCGAAAGATCAATCCGCAATGATTTTATTTTTGGCTAGACGAGACAAAATATGCGCAAGTATTTTTTGAAAAAATAAATAGCTTTATTGAGTATATTAATAAAACCTGTTTTGCTGGAATTGTTACTAAAGAATTTCATTACGCTATTTATCCTCAAGGATCATTTTACAAAAAAACACATTGATACTTTTCAAAACGATAATCGTCGCACCATATCAGTAGTTTGCTATCTTAATCAAGATTGGCAAGATTGTTTTGGTGGACAACTAAAACTATACTTAAAAAATCAAACACTAAAGGTATTTCCAACTGATGGCAAAATAATTCTTTTTGATAGTAAAAGTATTGAACATGAAGTCTTACCAGTACTTACCGAGAATAAAAGATTTAGTATTACTGGTTGGCTAAAAACTAATTAAATAAATTATCACACCTAATATCAATAACAATGAGGTATTAATAGCTCTTTTAATCGGCATCGCTGTTATAAAACTAATGCAGGCACGATTTAAAAGCCGACACCAACGCCAAAAAAACCAGTTAATGTACCAACAAAACTACTTATCAATAATGCTACTACACATCTTGGACCAATACTCTTACAAACTGATTTCTCTGATCCTGACATTACTTTCACTTTTTATTAAGCTCCAAACACCTATCAAAATCATAAGTATAGAGAAGCTTAACATTAATCATTTATCTGACAAACCTTGAGAGATATAACTACCTATTGGTGCAAAAATAATCCCTATAATAATCATTATAGCTGCAGCTATGTAGTGGATATCATACTGCTATAATTTACTACAAGACCAAAAATTGCTGTAAAACCAACCACAAACAAAGATATTATAACAGCGCTATGAAAATCTAAACCAACACCAAAAAGTAAGTAAAGGAACTGTCAAAATTGAACCACCGCCCCTGTCAGCCCTAGTACAATTCCACAGACAAATCCAAAAATTATCAAAAACATTTTATTCTTCTTCCATATCACATTTTAAATTTGCTGGAACTGCAATATCTATATAGTTTGATGGTGGTAGCTTTAAATCAGCCATTAACTTAGCGTACTCATCTGGTGATTTAACCTTTAATCTTGGATTATTTTGTCTCTCTTCCACAACACTACTACTAGTTATGCCATTATAGTCATAACCAGGATAAATAATTGTACTACCTGGTAAAGTCATTAGCTTATTCATGATGCTATCATATGCTGCATACGAGTCACCATTTTGGAAATTAGTTCTACCAGATCCTCTTATCAATAAAGTATCACCTGTAAAAAGCATATTCTCAATAATGAAACAATATGAGTCATTAGTATGACCTGGAGTATACAAAGCTTTTAGTTGATAGTCACCAAAATCTATGATATCGCCATCAAATACTTTTTTGGTTGCACACTCTGCCTTCCTTTCACTACCGATAACGATATCACAGCCAGTCTATTTTCTTAAAATCCCAGCGGCAGTAACGTGATCAGCATGGACATAAATATCTATTACATAGATCAGTTTAAGATATAGCTCGTTTAGCAGCTTAAGATACTTATTAACATTAAATATTACAGAATCTATTATGACTGCTTGTCTAGTCTGCTCACAAGCTAAAATATAAGTATAAGTATCTCTGTCGATTAGTTGTCTGAAAATCATAATTCTCCTTAGATGTAACCATCATATTATTTAAAATACTCCTTTATTTAGTAAAGGAAATTTTTTACCTGTCATACGCTAATAGTATCTTAATAATCTAAGATCATAATATAGCCACAGGCAATATTATATGCATTGTAGCCGTGTTGTTGTAACATCAAAGCGACATTATATGATTCCTGCTTTGTTTGACAATGTATATATACAGGCTTATTTTTATCAGGTTCTGATAGTCTATTATTTCAGACAAAGGTATATTTTTTGCATTTGTTAGCATACCTCGACGAGTTTCTATAATCTCTCTTACATCGATAATTTATGCATTTTGTGCTAATAACTCTTCAACTTGGATAAAAGCAACTTGCTTAAAATCACCTTTAAGCAAGTTATTGACAATATAACCTATATGGTTGACTATGTCTTTATCAGTTGAGTACGGTTGGTACATAGCATAACTCAAGATCTTGTAAATCCTCAACTGTCATCCCTGCTTTGATAGCTGTAGTAAATACATCAGATCTTTTATCAACAATTCCTCAGCCTATAACTTGTACTCCTAGCAGCTTACCTATATTTTTCTCAAATAATATTTTTGTAAAAACATTTACTGCATTTGGCATAATACTGACTCTATCAAATGGTGCAGTATAAGCGACCTCATAGTCAATATCTAAGTTATGAAACTTAATTCAAGCCTCGTTTAGAACTGTTGCAGCACCAGTATAGTTAAATATCTGAATAATAGATGAGGTAATATAGTCTTTACTTACTACCTCATAGCCATTGATATGATCTGCTATCAAACGACCTTATTTACTAGCAAGACCTGCCAAAGGCAAGTTGAAATCCTGAGCTGTAAGAGCATTTTAACCAAAATAGCATCACCAGCGGCATAGATATTTTCATCAGATGTTTGATAATTATCAATTGATAATAATATGACCAGTTTTTGCTAAATCAATACCTACTTCTTTTAGTAAGTTAGTATCTGGTGCAACACCTATAGCTAAAACAGCTAAATCTGTTTTTGTTTCTTTACAATACTCAAGTAATACTTTATCAGATTCAAAGCCGACAACTTTTTCACCAAGTAATAGCTTAACACCATTATCTAGTAGCTCTTTCTCTAAAAATTTTACCATTTCATAATCAAAAGGTCGCATAATATGATTAGCCATCTCGACTATAGTCACATTAAAACCTCTTTCTTTGAGATTCTCTGCGACCTCAACCCAGCATCAATTGCTGTTTTTGACAAGTTTTTGTTTATTAAAAATAGCTTGATAAATCTTTTTGACATCAACAACATTTCTGAGGATAAAATGCTCAATTGTCTCAAGACCCCTAAAAGGCGGTACTATCGGCTTAGCTCCGATAGCTAAGATTAATTTGTCATAACTTTCGCTATATTTTCTCACCGTTCTGGTGATTTAGAACTGTGATGAGCTTATTTACTCTATCAATAGCTATAACCTCAGAGTTTGTGTGTGTATCAATTTTATATTGTTTATAAAACTTCTCTGGAGTCATTAAAATCAACTTTTCAGCTGGCTCGATATAACCACCTAAATGATATGGCAAACCACAGTTTGAAAATGACACATGCGGACCTTTTCAAACATAATAATCACAGCTGACTCATCTAGTCTTCTCAGTCTTGCAGAAGTAGAAGCCCCTGCAGCAACTCCTCCAATGATTAGATATTTTTTAGTTATCATAAGTTCCTATTTACAATTGTTTATTTTCTTTTATTGTATGGCAAAAACTCTAACATCACTGCTAAACCATAAATCCCTGTCAATCCAACGAATAAAAGACTTGCACCAAAGAAACCACTTAAAATTGCAAAATATTGTGATACTGTAAATGAAAGCACCACACCTAAAAGCACCATAAAGCCAACAATAATTTGTACTTGGCGCATAATAGGTAGAGGTTCTTTAACATTTTTTTATGTTTGTTGCTTATGCTATTTCCAAGCATTTAATCCAGTAACTGCTTAATTTGTTTTGTTACCTAATTGACAGTGAAGAACCACTACTTCATCAGCTTTAATATCAGCATCATAGATATGATCAACAAGAATATTCTCAGCACAATCAATACACTCTCTACTATGCTCAGCAGGAGTTTTAATATCTATTAGTTTAATCTTATCTTTTTTTTGTAAATCAAGAAATTGCTTTACTGATATTTTCTCTACTTTATTCATTTTGACCTAATTACTTTAACTTTATCTAATTTAGATTTTACTAATATAAAATTTAATTTTTTTAGGATTTATCACCACAATATATACTATACAATGCTTCTAATATTTTTGTCACCGAAAGATCGTTAATACTGTAATAAACATTTTGTGCCTCTTTTCTGCATTTAACGAGGCCTTTATTTCTCAATACTGATAAATGCTGAGAAAATGCTGATTGACTCAGATTAGAGTACTCTGCTAACTCTCCTACTGTCATTTCTCTTCTGAGGAGCAAGCATAATATCAATAATCTCGACTCATGGGATATTGCCTTTAATAATGAAGAAGCTTTACTAGCATTATATTTCATCTGCATTACATCCATTTTCATAAGCCTGTTATCCCTCAAGTAATTATTATATTAGCAAATTCTAATTTAGAAAAAATGATATATGAAGAAATTATTTTAAGTTCTTAGACTATTTGTATACATCTAAAAACTTTTCTAAACTCTTCGGCATAGTATACAGTTTGGCCTTTTAATTGACCTAGTTTAGCTGACAAATCTAGAACCATAAAAACATCAGCTGGGACATCATACTCACATTTTATCTTATATTCTCTAGCAGGTTTGAAACCAAACTTTAGATAATAACTTGGATAACCTAATATAAATATTGTATCAATATTATTTTTTCTTGCTTTTTTTATAATTATTTCTATAAGCTTAGTACCAATTTCTTGATGCTGATATCTCAGTGCTACACATATTGGCGCAAGACCATATATTTTTAGCTTATTATCTTTCTCTGCAATCATTTTTGAAATAATTACTTGACCATTTATACTATTATCATCAGTTTCAGCAACTAACGATATTAAACTTTGGGATCAGAATGCAAAAGTCTAACTAGTTTCTCTTCATAACTAGTATCAAAAGCTTCAGAGCGAAAAGCGTGAATCTTGATCAGCTTTAAAAACAACTTTAATATCATCAACATCAGTAAGTGTAATTCCAGCTACTCCATATACCAAACAATACTTGTTGTTAAGTTCTTGTGTATCAATATCACTTAAATCAACAATATTTATTGTAAAAATATCCTGTTTTGCATACTCTCTAATATGATTTTCTGTTATTTACTATTTTTTTGTGGTACAAGATTTAGCTCATCAGCTTTTTTAAGCTCACCATTATTTTCTAATTTTGTAACAAAATTTATACATTTTTCAAAATTTTTATTAACCAAGAAGTTAAGTTTACTAATATATTTTTTTGAATCGCTTAAAACTAGTTCCTTGATTTTTTGATCTTGAATTGGTTTGGCTATCCTTGAACAAAGCTGATCATGCTATTGATCTTTATTAAAAACAAAATATGGCTCTTGGTCAACCTTACGTACCAATTTTAATTTTACCTTACCACAATCTGGACAAAAAATATTATCAAAATGTAATTTACTATTATATTCACTTGCTTTTATAAAGCCTTTTTTATATTACATATGGCTATTTTCACTTCTTATCTTTAAATCTTCTCAAAAAGTATATCTGATATCGGATGATTGAGATTTTGTCCACGCTTTTCAAACTTTGTCAAAGGTCGCCACTCTGGTCGTGGCACAAAGCTACTAAATTTTGACAAACTCTCAAATATCAAACTTTTTTTAAATGGCTCTTACTAATCTTGCCAATGATAAAGTATTAGTTTTTTTAGCTCAATACTTGGAAGTTGATCAACTTACAAGTATTGGTAAAGTTGTTATCTGGATAGCTATAGCTCTTAGTACATTTATTGGGTTTGCTAAAATATTAAAAAGATAGAATTTACTTCAGCTATTTTTATCACTATTTTTGTAGTAATTAATATATTAGTTAAACTTTTTTAGAACAGCACCTTACTCCAACCTAATTTTTCTCTTAGAGTGTCATAATAGTTATAACCTTTTGTATACAAGACTGTAACTTTCTTCCGCGCTTTCTGGATAGTTACTTTCTGATGAGCTTTGAGTATAGTATCATGTCTACCATCAATACTCAAAACTGGTTTAGGGTCATTATATTCGGTTATATAAATATCAATAATACTTTCATCTGAGATAACTAACGGCCTACTATTTAATGAATGTGAACATATTGGTACCAAAACTACACTATTTTGATTAGGATTTAAAATTGGTCCACCAGCTGACATTGCATGTGCTGTTGAACCAGTAGGTGTAGAGACAATAAGTCCATCACCTTTTTGATCAAAAGCATACCTCCCATCAATAAACACTTTCAGGCCAAACATCAAACCTCTACTAGCTGTTATTGCTATTTCATTTAAGGCGATAGATGCCTCTAATGGTGCGCGTAAATTATTATCAACATGACACTTTAGCATACTCATCTTTGTCATTGAGCTATCACCCTTTAATATTGCATAAAGATCATTTTTTAACGCATTATCATTTGCAGCAAGAGTTGTCAAAAAACCTAGTTTGCCTTTATTTATGCCTATAACTGGAATATTACTATACAAAGCTAAAACTCTAGATGCTTTAAGAAAATTACCATCTCCACCAACTACTATAGCAACATCACACCTTAACGCAATCTCTTTTAGGCTTGCAGTGGCAATATTTATAAGTGAAGTATCAGCTGCTGTATCATTTTCTATAGTCATTTCTAAGTTTTGTTGCTGTAAAAAAACGTATAAGATTTCAATCATTTGACTTACTTCTTTTTTATAATGCTTACCAATAATTGCAACCTTATTATATTTAAAAACCATCTTTTATATACTTTAAAACAAACTTGAATGTATTATAGCAAAAAGACTTGTTAGCATAATAATCGTTTAACTTATATTTACAAACAAAAATAAATTATAGTTTTATTTAAACAAATATAAGTTGCTCAACGCTACTGATATATTTAAAATAACTAACAAAATAGTTATAAGCACATTAACTCTATGGATAAAAAAGATAAGCTAACAAGTATAATAATACCAGTCAAAGATGAATCAGAAGGCATAGAGCATTTGTTTACTAGACTTATGCCAATCCTTAAAAAACTTCCAACCAAGTACGAACTTGTATTTATAAATGATGGTAGTAATGATAATACTCTTGAACTACTTTTAGAAAAACAAAAAAACATCCCTGAGATTGCTGTAGTTGATTTATCACGCAATTTTGGTAAAGAAGCAGCCTTGTTCGCTGGTTTTTCAAACTGTAAAGGTGATGCTGCAATATCAATAGATGCTGATCTACAGGATCCACCAGAGCTTATTTTAGAAATGGTACATCATTGGTTAGATGGCTATGAGGTTGTAACCGCTGTTAGAGAAAATCGTGATACAGATACTTCAACTAAAAAACACACTGCCGGGCTTTTCTACAAAGTTATGAATAGAATCAGTGATACTAAACTAACTCCTAATGCTGGTGACTATAGATTGTTAAATAGAGCTGCTGTTAATGCTTTTTTAGAACTCAAAGAGAAAATACGCTTTAATAAAGGGCTACTTACTTGGATAGGTTTTAAAGAAAAATAGTTTATCACGCTAGAGAAGAAAGAGCTGCTGGGCAAACTAAATGGAATTATTGGAAGCTATTTAAGTTTTCTATAGATGGTATCACCAGTTTTAGTCGTGCTCCTCTAGAGATATGGTCATATATTGGTGTTTTTGTCGCACTTATAAGTTTTATCTATGGTTCTATAATAGTTCTAAAATCACTATTATTCGGTGCTGATGTTCCAGGTTACCCATCATTAGTGACCTTTATATTATTTTTTAGTGGTTTACAAATGATAGGTATTGGGATGCTAGGTAGTTATATAGGAAGAATATTTATCGAAACAAAGCGCAGACCACTATATATTATTCGTCAAGTACATAGAGTAAAAGATAAGTAAGAACTCTAAACTAAGCTTTCAATCTAATACCTTTCTCAAGTAAATACCAACATAGATAGTATAATAAAAATGTTAAAATAATTATCGCTGCAAATGCAAAATATGGATTAACTGTAGAGACACCTATAAAACCATATCTAACAAAATCAACTATGTAAAATAACGGATTACAAGATGATAAAACATACCAAAAGCCAGTTAAATTATTTATATTATAAAATACTCCACCTAAATAGATAAGTGGTATAAGTATAAATGTAGGAAATATTGTAGTATCATCAAACTTTTGTGAAAATATCGCATTTATCAAACCACCTAGAGAGAATAAAGCACCACAAAATATAAAGCCAGCTAAAACCAAAGTTACATTGTGTATAGTAGTAAAGCCGCCTAATAGAAATGCTGCTATACTAACAAGCATTCCAACAATAAAACCTCTAAATATACCACCAGAAATATATCCTAGCACTATCACATGATTACTAACAGGTGATACTAACAACTCTTCTATAGCTTTACTAAAACGAATACCAAAGAAAGAGCTGACAACATTACCATATGAGTTTTGAATCACTGCCATAATTATAAGACCAGGAGTAATAAACTGCATATAAGTAACCCCATCTCCCATACTACCTATACGCGATCCGACAACATTGCCAAAAATCAGAAAATATAAAACTATTGTTATCACCGAAGGAATTAAAGTTTGTGGCCATATTCTAAAGACCCTTTTACACTCACGATTAAAAATTGTTATGTATGTTATCCAATAATCTCTTAAATTCATAAATTTGCCTATTTATTTTTTACTACTTCAATAAATAACTTCTCTAATTTAGCTGCTTTTGTACGCACATCTAAAACATCTAAATGATACTTGCTACTTAGTTCAGCAAATATTTGATTAAGTACTATCCCTTTTGAAACCTCAACCTCGATTGTATAATCATCAACACGCTTAACCTCACCTAAGTCAAGTTTTATCTTTTGCTGACATTTCTCTTTAAGGTCAAAAATATAAGTATGTTTATCTGCTGATTTTAAGAAAGTCTTCATATCTGTATTAACACATAACTTACCCTTGTTAATAAGCGCGAGATGTTTACACATCGATTCAGCTTCTTCTAGATAGTGAGTTGTCAAAATTATTGTCAAACCTTCTCTATGAAATTCTGAAATCATCTCCCACAACGAATTTCTAAGCTCAACATCAACTCCTGCGGTTGGCTCATCTAAGATTAATAGCTTTGGTTTGTGAATTAGCGCACGCACCACCATTAACCTTCTTTTCATTCCTCCAGATAAAAATCTTACTTGGGTATTGCGCTTATCATAAAGACCAACTTTTTTAGTAACTTTTCTGCATACACAATTGCTTCTTTTTTAACAATCCCAAAAAATCCTGCTTGGGTAATGAGTATATCTATTGGCTTTTCAAAGATATTAAGGTTTATTTCTTGAGTCATTACACCCAGGTGCTTTCTAGCTTGGATATAATCAGTATCTATATTGTGACCAAAAATCTTGATTTGACCAGATGTTTTATTTATAAGTGAGGATATCATTCCTAGGATTGTCGACTTACCAGCGCCATTTTGTCCCAAAAGTGCAAAAAAATCACCTTTTTTGACTTCAAAACTGATATCATCAACAGCCTTCAAACCACCTTTATAAACTTTGGTAAGATTTTTTATTTCTAATGCTTTTTGGTTATCCATAATCATTAATCTATATTAAAAATATATATTAGCATATTATAACATTGCTAGATAATCATTAACATTAAGATTTATTTAAATAATTTGAGTACAAAATGTAACTATACAAAATATCGCGTTTTGATTATAAGCAAAATACTTGCATCAACAACAATTATAAATATTGGTCTAACTAATTTTGAACCATTTAAAATAAACATTCTTGAGCCAGCGATACCACCAAAGAAACTTCTTATTGCCATTAAAAGTCCAAAAGTGATATTAACCTGTCCTGACAACAAAAAAACAGTCAGAGAAAAAACATTACTTTTTAAATTAAGCATCTTAGCATAACCTGAGACTCGCAAAAATATATAGCCAAGAAAATATACAATTGCAATAATCCAGAAATTACCCGTACCAGGTCCAAAAAAATCATAATAAGCACCTAAAACAAAACCAAATAGATTTAAAAAGCTACTTCTGACATTCTTTTTTTGCCCTGAGCTACTCTAAGATTTTTGTTAACGATACTAAAAATAAAAACAATAATTAGCAGTATCGGCACAATATTATTCATAAAATCATTATGTATCAGTAAAGTCGCAGTGCTCACAACAAGAACCTATAAAACCTGCCACCAAACCTCCTACTAATGTTTTTATATCAATAAGACTACTTTTTATAGTATTTAAGAACTGCCATACCTGTACTACTAGCTTGAAACTTATTTGTTCCTAAGACAGTAACGATCGGTAAACCTGTCAAACTTAATGCTGGAATACTAATTAACCTCCATCACCTGCTATGGCATCGATAAAACTTGCCAAAAAGGCCATTTATATAATAAAGATACATAAGATATACAAATGTTCCGCAAAGAAATGTTGCATCATAATCTCCCAAAATTAATAGTCAACCAGATAGTATAGGATTAGTCGTAAAAGTAACCCAATACCTTGTATTTTTAGCGATAAATAAATGTTGCCTTTGTTTGAGATTATGGTACTTATTTTCTAGTTTAAGTTACGGCTTGACCTCTTAATACCACAACCCATTCATCATGAGCTTGTACATATGGCTGGTCGACTGGAGTTACTTGCTCATAGAAAATTATTTTTTCAATATGGATATCATCACTTTTAAGTAAATCAGTAAATATTTCTTGATTAGAGTTTTTAGGTTCTAAATCATAGATACTAGTGCTAGTTTGTTTAGTCATATTCAGCTACTTATATGGTTTACCATCGCTATACTAACAATCATCAGTAACCTTAATAACAACACTGAAAAATTGCTAGCAACTGGATATTAGCACAAAATTTATCTGATATTTAAAAACCTAATCTTAAAATTTGAAAATTTCACAAGTATTTTGATAAGTCTGTGTTACTACTTGCTGGTAAGATATAGCTTTTAAATCAGCCAAAAACTGTGCCACATATTTCACATATTCTGGATAGTTTGGTTTTCCACGTAACGGTACTGGTGTTAGATACGGAGCATCTGTTTCGATAAGGATTCTGTCTAATGGTAATTTTTTTGCTGTTTCTTGAATATCTTTAGCATTTTTAAAAGTCAAAATTCCTGAAAAAGATATATACATCCCGATATCTAGAGCTTTTTTTGCCATATCGTAGTCTTCTGTGAAACAATGTAAAATCCCACCACATTTTTCGATACCTTCAGCTTTTAAAATAGTTAATGTATCTTGTTTCGCCGCTCGAGTATGTACAATTACAGGCTTATTTACTTGATTAGCTGCTTGGATATGTCTAGCAAATTTATTTATTTGTGCTCTTTTAGTATCGCTAGCATTATAGTAATAGTCTAAGCCTGTCTCGCCAATAGCAACACATTTTTGATGTTGTGATCGTGCTATAATCTCATCAACACTTGGCTGATATGTATCTAATTCACTAGGATGTACCCCTACAGAAAAATAAACATCGCTATAATCTTCAGTTATTTTCTGTATATCCTCAATTTCATGCCATGCTACTGCTATTGAGACAATTTTATCAATACCGACATTTTTTGCATTATTAATAACTTGCTCAAGAGTTATATCCTCAAGCTTTAAATAATTAAGATGACAATGTGAATCTATTACCATAATTTATCAAATATATTGTATCTGTGAGTATTATAAATTATTCGTAGTATAAAAACTATTTACAAAGTTGTTAGATAACTAGGCTTTTTCACTAATAATTATCCATTCTCAAAGCTATCCATACTACCATTATAATCTGAACTACAGCACTAGTAACTACTATACAGAAATATGCCTCCTCAAATATTTGTAACCAATGATGATAGATTACATAGTTATGATAAATATCATAAACTAATGTAAAAATAGTTAATACAATAGCCGAAGAAATCATATTGCCAGAATTCTTTATTGTGTTAAAACTATCTAATTTCTCATAATCAATTACTGAGTACATACTGTATTTGATGAGGTTTGATACATTCCTAATACAAAATTATATACCATAGCAACGGTACAAAAAGTTATATAACTATAATGAATATCAAAAATTATAGATATTAACATCACTACTGTTATAACAGCTAACCCTAGTATCATACAAATCTTATAACCATAGATATATAGTTTTTTAGTAATACTTTTTGACACAATCGTCACCAACATCAAAGATACTGACATAATCAATATATAGTGTTTAGGTGACTTAAGTGATACAAAACTACAGACCAAGCAAAAAATATCTAATATGTAGTTAATCGACAAAAAAAGTTTGACATAAAAGAGACTCTAAAGTCCTTATTTAAAATATATACTAATAAGATTGATTATTGGATTTTTTATTTTGTTGTAACTAAAAGCATAATAAAGATATGAAAATTATTATAAGCATAGTTAAAACAAGTTTTGTTGTTATAGCCACATTTTTTAGAAATATTTCACTTAGTATAAAAAGCGTTGATATCGATAACCCAAGTAATGTAAGACCAACAAAATCAATTTTCTTATTTTGGCTGTTGTGCTTTTCATCAGGAAAGTATTTATATATGGCTATCACAGTAAAACAGGCAAATAGCACTTGCATCAAAAATGCCAAACGCCATGATTCAGCAGAGATTGAAGCAAAAATACTACCTAAAACTTGACCTGCGATAGCCATTATTAATGTATAGTTAGATAATGATGCTGTGTGCCCTCCAACATATTTTCAGAAAATTTTAAATATGCTAGCCCGGCAACTGGCGCAGAGAAGGCTGCAAATAAACCTTGGATGCCCCTAAAAGTAAATAACTCAACATTAGATGTTGCTAAACCATAAAGTAAAGAAAATAATCCAAATCCAGATGCTGTAAAAATAAGCGTATTTTTATAACCTATTTTCTCAGCTATCCAAGAACTAAGTGGTAAAAACATTTCCATAATGATCATAGATACTAATCCCTATCTTTATGTACAGGATTAGTATCAAGACTTTCTGTAATCGTAGGTAAGATATTATTCATAACTGTAGTATCAATAAGATCCATACCCATGATGGTCATTATTGCCATCACCACAATATTAAAATTAATTTTCTTCATTTATTTTGCTTAAGTGTTATATTACTAATACTAAATTTAACTTATTTAAAAAATATAATATTATTTTTATTAAAATATCTAAGTTGAGTCCTTAAATACTCTTGATATTAAACTGACTACTTCTGTTAAAAATACATACTTCTAGAATGATTATTCTAAGCACTTGATAAACGAAGCCATAAATAATTAAAACCAAAACTCTCATATATGACAGATAAAACTAAATAAATTGGTATTAAAAGTAGACTTAAGAATTTTACTCTGCATGACTTATGAAATAACTCAACACTATATTAAGAAATTTAATAATGATCATTTAAAAACATTATAAAGCCATATAGGAATTAAATTTTGTTTTGTATAATAACTACATTCCTAATTTAAGTATTATTAGTTATCATTCTATTTATAATGATTAAAATTTTAGACTCGAAATGTCTGGTGTTGTATGTTATACTCATTACTCATTTAATGATTATAGGCCATAATAGAATTCCTATAGTTAGTTGGATGCAATCTCAAGCAAAAGAAAGTTTAACTCATGCAATAGCTGTTGGAGAAATGATAACTCATTTTGGTGAGCACCCATCTTTAAAAATAGCAGACTTAATAAAAACTTATCAGCACAATATTAATGATATATTAATTGAAAGTCTAAAACATGAAAAAAAGCTGTTTCAACCTACTATGAACTTCTAAAGCTTGTAAATGTAAAATTAATAATACTAGAAGAATATGCTAGAAAATTAATAGTTGAGGAAGAAACTCATATTGGTGAAGTAGAAAAAATGTTAAGAAAGCCTATCTATTTGTTATTATTTTTATCTAACTTTAGAGATAACCTATCATCTAAATAAAGGCTATTTTGTTAGAGTGTTATCTGCTCTTTAACTCTTTATCAATGGTATTTTTAAACATATTTACATACTCAAAAACAGAAAATAGACAAATATAAATACAGTATGTAAATTTGTCAAATGTTATAATGTTTTTTAATGGTACTAGCTGGGATTAAAAGACCACTTAAAAGCATTTATTTTAATAGTTTTGGGATTGTTTGGGAATAATACGAAAAAAAGTTAAATGGTGCCGGAGGCCGGACTCGAACCGGCACTCTGTTGCCAGAACCGGATTTTGAATCCGGCGCGTCTACCAATTTCACCACTCCGGCAAGAAGTGATTATAAATCTTCAGGCCAATTATCAATTGCTGTACCCAAAAATAAGCCAAGCTCAGATAACTTGTCTTTGATTTCTGTTAATGATTTTTTACCAAAATTTGGCGCTTTAAGAAGTTCATTTTCTGTCTTCTGTACTAGTTCACCAATTAATCTAATATTTACTGCTTTCAAGCAGTTAGAAGATCTAGCCGTTAGATTTAATTCATCGACATGTTTTAATAGTAAAGGATTTATATCTTTAGTAGGATCTTCTACAAAAATACCCTTATTAATCTCTTCAACATCTACGATATTTCTTAACTGATTTTGGATTTTAGTAGCTGCTAGCCTTAGTACTTCTTCACAGCTTACATTACCATTAGTCTTAATATTAAGCTCAAGTTTATCAAGGTCTGTACGTCTACCGACACGAGCATCTTTAATCTCAAAATCACAAAAAGCAACTGGTGAGAAAGTCCCATCTAGAAGGAATTCACCGTCTTTAAAATTATCCTGTACAGGTCTAAAGCCTACTCCTTTTTCAACCTTAGCTTCGATTTTTAGCTTTTTACCACCATTATAACTACATATAAATACTTCTTCTGTTATAGTTAAACCTTCAGATAATTTTGCTTCCTCTGAGAAAACTTCTTCTTCTGAACCTGATAATTCAAAAGTTATCGTACCCGAATCAACTCCATCTGCTAAAGTCACAGGAAGAGATTTGACATTTAGAATAATATCAGCAACTGTCTCATCACATGGAATCACATCTTCTAAAGAAGTAACTTTACCGTCATTAATTTTTATACTAGTAACACATGCACCAGTAATAGAGTAAAGCATATTTTGCTTAAGAGCAAACCCAAGTGTATAACCCACCCCTCTCTCTAGGGCTTCAAAAGAAAACTTAGTAGCATTTTTAGCATATTTATCAATTTTAATATTAGTAGGATGTAGTAAATTTTCTAATGCCATAGCAGTTTAAAACCTAGTTATATTATTACATATATAGTTTAATTCTAAAGATTATAACATATAAATACAAAAATTTAATAACTTAATTTTATAGCTTCTTGATTTTGTTTATACTATCAAGCTTAGTTTTTATCTTTACTTCAAACCCACTTGTTGAAGGTTGATAAAAATTTTGTATGATATCATCTGGCAAATATTGTTGAATAACATATGAGTTTGGGTAATTATGTGGGTAAAGGTAGTTACTATCCTTATAGTTTTTAAGATGCTGTGGCACTTCTATGTTACCTAAGCTTTTAACAAGCTGTTGAACTTGTGCTAATGCTTTATAACAAGCATTACTCTTTGGCGCTACCGCTAAATAAATAGCTGCTTGCGCTAACACTAATCTTCCCTCTGGTAAACCTAGCTTTTCATAGGCATTCCAAGCATCTATCGCTACTCTTAGCGCTTGCGGATCAGCATTACCAATATCTTCAGAGGCAATACATAGCATTCTTCTAGCAATAACTAATGGATCAACACCATTATCTAACATTACACTTAACCAAAAAATAGCTGCATCAGGATCGGTTCCTCGCACAGATTTATGAAAAGCCGATAATTGCTCATAAAACTTCTTGCCCTCACGATGAAAATCTCGTGAAGCCTCACCTAATGCTTGATCGAAAAGCTCTTTATTTAGATAAATTTCATCGTCTCTAGCACTAATCAAAAACATTCTCTCAAGTAGATTTAAAATCTTACGGCAATCACCTTCACTATAATTATGGATAGCATTATATAAACTATCATCAATTTTGAATTTATGTTTCGCTAGCACCTCATCTTGTGATAACGCTTTTTGGACAAGTTTTTGAGTAGCTGTTATGCTTAATCTTTTAAGGCGTAAAATAAACAGCCGCGAAACTAAAGCATCGTTTAAATAATATGTTGGATTCTCTGTAGTAGCACCAATTAAAATAATTTTACCTGACTCAACATAAGGCAAAAGTAAATCTTGTTGTGATTTATTAAAACGATGAATCTCATCTAGAAATAACACAAAACTATCTAAATGTTGATTATCTACTATTAATTTTTTAACATCTTTAACACCTGAATCAACCGCTGATAACTCAAAAAACTCTAGTTTTTTTGAGCTTGCAATAATTCTAGCCAAGCTTGTCTTACCAACTCCTGGTTTTCCATACAGTACTAAAGAACAAATTCCATCACCAGCAAGTATTTTTGTTAAAATACCATCTTGTGCTAATAAATGTTCTTGACCTACTATTTCACCAATAATTTGAGGTCTTATTCTTGCTGCTAATGGAATGTATTTCATTTTAATCCTTTAGGTAATAACTCTACCTAACCTCCTCTATGATAAAGGAGTATTTCATCTCACCTATCTCTCGCTAAGAGAGACAGCAAGAGAGTTTATTTAATCACAATCTATATTTACTTTTAACAAGCTCGTAAAGCATACCCTCACGCACAGCACCATTTGAAAGCTTCATTTGAGAAATGTCTAAACAGTCAAATATTGTATATAAAATAACAACACCACCAGCAAGTACACTTTCACGATCTTCTCTAAGACCTTTAAAACTGATATTTTCGACTTGACGCTTATCCATCATCATCGTTATCAGATTATTAAGAAACTCTCTAGTAATAGTAGTGTCACCGGTAAGTTCTTGACAAATATTTGTAACCGAAATAATTGTTCCAGAAGAACCCAGAACAGTACTCCAGCCTATTCTCCTATATTTATATAGGATTGGTGCAATTATTTCTCTAGCTTTAGTTGCTGCTGCATGAAAATTAGCAAAATCAAGCTTTTCATTCGCAAAAAAGTCCTTCTGCATACCAACACAGCCTATATCTAAACTACGCGCAATTAATATCTTATCACCTCTACCAACTACAAATTCTGTCGAGCCGCCGCCAATATCTATAACTAGTGTTTTTTGTTTAATATCATGATTATATCTAGCTCCAACATAGACAAGCCTCGCTTCCTCCGGACCTGAAATAATCTTAATCTTAGCACCAAGCGCCTTATCTAACTTCTTTTTAAAACCTTTTATATTATTTTTTGCTTTTCTAAGAGTATATGTACCTACAGCACGAACATACTCAACTTTGTATTTTTTGATTTCTTGTGCAAAGAATTCAAGACATTGAATAGCTCTCTCTTGGGCATCCTTACTAATTGTTAGATTATTATTAAGACCAGCCCTTAGTTGCACTTTCTGCTTCTGCTTAGATAATGTAACAACCTCGCCATCAGGCTTGATTTCACTTATAAGCATATGAAAACTATTTGAACCTAAATCTACTGTTGCTACTATCTTTGACATATAAAACAAAAGCTTATTTCTTAACTACTCACCATTATAAAAAAATATCTGTAAAATAGCTAAAAAAATTTGTCTAAGAAGTTTTTTTGTTTATAATAACTAGCAATTAGTTTAACTTCTTATAGAATTGTCAAATATACAGCAGTAGATTCTGCTTAATTAGTTTTAAAATCAAAAAAACTTAAAGGAAAGTCAAAGCATGTCAAAATGTATCGATATATCATATAGTCAATTTGAGAATGAAGTAGTAAATAGTGATATCCCAGTATTGTTAGATTTTTGGGCACCATGGTGCGGTCCTTGTAAAATGCTTGCTCCAATACTTGACCAAGTTGCAGAGCACTACGATGACAAAATCAAAGTATGCAAAATAAATATCGATGATAATGAAGAGACAGCAACGAAATTTGGTGTGCGTGGCGTACCTACACTTATGGTTTTCAAAGATGGTGAAAACAAAGAAACTAAAGTTGGTGTAGTACAAAAGACTCAGTTAATCTCAATCGTAGACAAATATCTATAATTAGTTATATCAACATATTATTTTTTTATAAATAGAGAACCCAATGAACTTAAATGAATTAAAGTATAAGTCTGTTAATGAGCTAATGGATATAGCTCAAAGTCTAGATCTTGAGTCACTTCGCGCAAGAAAGCAGGAGCTGATCTTTTCAATCTTAAAATATCATGCTGATAAAGGTGAAGACATTTACGGTGAAGGTATTTTAGAAGTTCTCCAAGATGGCTATGGCTTTCTAAGATCTTCCGATAGCTCATACTTCGCATCTCCAGATGATATTTATGTTTCACCTGCTTTTATTAGAAAATTAAATCTGCGTACTGGTGATAGCATCGTAGGTAAAATTCGCCCTCCACGTGAAAATGAGAAATACTTTGCTGTTAAACACATCGATAGTGTTAACTTTGATTCGCCAGAATTAGCTAGAAAGAAAATTTTATTTGAAAATCTAACTCCAGAATATGTCAAAGAAAGACTAACTATGGAAATTGGTAACGGCTCAAATGAAAACATTACCGCTAGAGTTATAGATTTAGCTGCACCATTTGGTAAAGGTCAACGTGGTTTGATTGTGGCACCACCTAAAACTGGTAAAACAATCATGATGCAAAATATTGCCACATCTATTGTCAAAAACCATCCAGAATGTAACCTAATCATGCTACTAATTGATGAACGTCCTGAGGAAGTTACCGAAATGCAACGCTCAGTACGCGGTGAAGTAGTAGCTAGTACCTTTGATGAACCAGCAGCACGCCATGTTCAACTTGCTGAGATTGTAATTGAAAAAGCTAAAAGACTTGTTGAGCACAAACAAGATGTTGTAATCCTACTTGACTCGATCACAAGACTTGCTCGCGCATACAATACGGTATCACCTGCTTCTGGTCGTGTACTATCTGGTGGTGTTGAGGCAAACGCTTTACAAAAGCCAAAAAGATTCTTTGGTGCTGCGCGTAACACCGCTGAAGGTGGTAGCTTGACGATTATCGCTACTGCTCTTGTCGAGACCGGCTCGAAGATGGATGAAGTTATCTTTGAGGAGTTCAAAGGTACAGGTAATATGGAACTTCATCTTGATCGTAAGATTGCTGAGCGTCGTGTCTTCCCTGCTATTAGCTTTGATAGATCTGGTACGCGTAGAGAAGAGTTACTTACTACTCCAGAAGAACTACAAAAACTTTGGGTACTGCGTAAGATTCTTGGTGGTATGGAAGATGTCCAAGCTATGGAATTCTTAACAGAGAAGATGAAAGGATCATTAACTAATGAAGAATTCTTTGAAACTATGAAAAGAGGCGTTATCTAGCTTCTTTTAAATTCCCTGTGATTAATACTTCAATGTAATATTTATAGTTGCTATTACAAATAGCATCTAATTTTAAAAATATTCAATCCTACTATAGATTTTATCAACAATTTAATTATTTTTTAGAAATAGTGATTAAAAACACTATAATCGTTCAACCACTAACCACTTGCTTTTATATAGCTCCACCAACAAATTGTAAAAAGTTATATATAAATTATCTATAATCATTAAAGCTTATAGACTTTAAATATCATAAAGCAAGTATAACTCTAGATAACTCCAAACAAAAACATTATACTTAGAATAAGTAAAAGAGATACGCCAGCTATGAGGGATTATAGTGACATTATTTTTTAGTGCCGTAAAAAAAGAGCGAGCAAGTGGTTTTTTTGTTTCTTTGCAATTTATTTACTTATTGATAAAGATTATGGGATTTCTCTTGATGAGCCGACTCAACGATGGATTGGTGTTGTTAATGTGCAAGATATAAAAGAGAAACTTTTTTCAGCTCAACACAATAATGAAATACCTAAACTCGATAGTCTAAATGATAAAGATTATGGATCAGCATTTGAAATACCCTTAATAATAGCCGAACAAACTATTCACCCTAAGGCTCCTCCGGAGTTATATCAATTAAGACATCTAATGACTTTTTAAATTTATTTTTTAGGTGTATTAGCTATCTACGCCATTACTAAAAGTATTTATTATGATTATCGAGCAGGACTTTTAGCCGCTTTATTTATCATTATATCACCAAGACTTTTTGCTAAATCATTCTATAATAGTAAAGATATCATTTTTATGGCCACAATTGCTATATCTATATATTAGAAATATGTAATTTAAAATGGCTATTAATACTCTCTTTCACATCTAAATATAGCACTAATGTAAGAATAATTGGAGTCATAGTTATCTTTTCGACTGTGCTAGCAATTACTATTAATATAGTCAAAAAGGACCGTTCCATTAAGAATGGAAGTATATCATCGGATACCTCATACTAACGTAGCTATTAGTTACCGCCATGTTCCCATTACTATGGTCTCTCCCTGTTAGTAACTTGCTATATGTTTTTAGTGACATATCACACTTCACTAGATGGCAGGGTTACTCATTCTTTAACGGAAGAGAACTATAGTATAACCAAAGAATACCTTAGTATTACTCAATAATCTGGATAACTATAACAACAACGATAATGTACTCTACTAATGTTTATTGGAGTTAGTACAACAGCTAAGGAGTTTATAAAAAATAGATTTTCATTATGGTCAAATAAAATAGAGATGCATAATTTAATTTATCTAGCATTACTTATCACTCCTATAGTTATGATTATTGTTTTATCTTTGACACTATATAATGGCTGGAGCCAATTATACTTTATTTATCGAGCATTTGTTTTAATAGCTTTAAAAGGCTTTATGTATTTATTTAACAATTTGAAACAAAAGTTAAGAAATTTACTATGTATTGCACTAATCTGCTCCTTTACTTGGAATGCTTATTGGATAGTATAATCGCACCCTCTATCAAATGTATACTTCAATATATTAACAGGAAAGAATTAGAGAAACAGATGGAATGTTGATTACTGGGGTTTATCAGGCGTTACCACCTTGAAATATATATTAGGTCATGACAAAATCGCAACAAAATTTCTATTGGTGCTTCAGGCTTCTGGATAGATAATATTTCTACTTTTATGCTAAGTAATACTAAGTAACAAATAATTAATAAGTAATATATCCATTTCAGATAAACCAGACTATATTATTACGACATATCATCGCCCACAAGCAATCAAAAATGATAAAGATACACTAAGAGAATATAAATTCATTCATGAAATTAAAGTTCATGGAGAAGTAATTACAGGAATATATGAACATTTGTAAAAATTAACAAAATTAGATCTCTTCTTATTTAAGAATAATTATTAATTAAATCTACACAACATTGATTAAGCTTCTTTGCACATTCCTCATTAGCCGCTTCTATATAGCATCTTAATTCTGGAGCATTACCTGAAGGTCTTATATGAACAATATCTTGATTTGCCAGAGTTACTCTAACACCGTCAGTAGTATCTATACTTTCTATACTATTATTGCCATCAAAATGCTCTAATATAACCTTATCCAACAAATCAGATTCACTAGCTAGTATTGATTTCAAAATTTCTTGGCTTTTCTCAGTTGCAAAATCATCTATTTTACTACTTGCCGTATATCGTGGTGGTAAGTCAAATAAAAGCTCTGATATTGTTTTATTAGAGTCAATAGACAACATAATCACAGCAAGCATAGGAATTACAGCATCTCTTGTTGCCAATGCCTTTAACTCTTTCCCATCTCTAGATATATCACTAGTTAACATAAATCCACCATTTGCCTCATAGCCAACTACAGTATTTTGATTATTTGAAAGTAATTCATTCATCGCAGCAATAACGTATGGAGAACCTATTTTAGTTCTAATTACACTATTAAAATAGCCTATCTTTTCAGCCACAGTATTACTACTAACAGGTGTTGCGACAACATTAGCTTGTAAATATTTAGCTGTCAATACACCTAAAATATCACCTTTTAGCCAATTACCAGACTCATCACTCATTAGAGGTCTATCAGCATCACCATCAGTAGAAACTATACTATCAATTTTATACTCACTCGCCCACTGCTTTGCAAGCCTTACATCTTCTTGTCGAATTGCCTCAGTATCAACAGATACAAATCTTTCTGAGAATCCTAATAAGATAACCTTAGCACCTAATTTCTCAAGAATCTCTTTTACTATCTTACGCCCTACAGAAGAATGTTCATAGAGTCCTATAGTTTTACCTGTTAGACAATTTTTAGGAAAAAAGTCTATGTATCGCTCCACATACTGAGAATGTGCTTGCTTACAAACTTTAGGAAACTTTGTTTTTTGTAAGAACATCTCATTTTTACCAAAAATACCTTCACTAAGTATAATAGCTTGACTGACTATAATTTCCTCATCTTCTTTGAGGACTTCACCATAAGGGGTATTAAATTTAATACCATTTCTATCTTCTGGAATATGACTACCTGTAACCATAACCGAAGGAATTTCATTAGATATACCATACAGCATCACCGCCGGCGATGGTATCTCACCACAATATACAGGTTCATAGCCACTATCTATCACTGCTTTAATAACTGCTTTTGTTATTCTAGGGCTACTTTCACGCAAATCATGAGCAATTGCAACTTTAGCACCTTCTGACATAGAGTATTTATGCTCTAAAAACTGAATAAATGCCTTAGTATATAACCAACAAATCTTATCAGTCATAGTTGCTACTAAACCTCTAACTCCACTGGTACCAAACTTTACACCACTAGACGTAATAACATCCTTAATCACTACTTTTTCCACACAAATCTCCCAAGATAAGTTTTGCATATATACAAATACAAATTTATTTTTCCTTATAATAGTTTAAAAGCCGACCTTTAAATATTTCTAGTAGCTTAGTCACATATTTAGTTGAAATACACCAGTAATTAGCTTTAATTCCATTTGACTCAAGTGCTTTTATTGTCTCTTGGTTAATAATTTTTTTACTCTCTAAACTACTCGTACTTAGACCACCTACTAACATCTTTATTATACATTTATCTAAATAAATATACGAAAGTCTATTTACCAATAAAAATCTTACGAATATTTCATAGTCTGCAGCAATCTTAAAATCCAATCGGTATAAACCATACTTATCATAGATATTTTTTTTGACAAAAAGTGTTGGATGTGGTGGCATGATACCAAACTTTAGTTTATTTGGAGAGAATCTCTTAGCAGAATAATAACGAAGAATTCTATTATCTTTATTTACAAACATTAGATCAGCAAAAAGCATATCTTTATCATTGTGCTTAAACTCATCTACAATAATATTTATAATATCAATATCACTATAGCAATCATCACTATTTAAAATTCCAATAATATCTCCAGTAGCTAAACTAATACCCTTATTCATAGCATCATATATGCCATTATCTCGTTCACTAATAATTTTTGATAGTTTAGAGCCATATTTAGCTAAAAGATTTAACGTACCATCATCACTACCACCATCTATTATAATATATTCAATATTTTGATAAGTTTGTGATAATACTGAATTTATAGCATTTTCAATAGTTTCCGCAGAATTATAACAAACTGTAATTATCGATACTTTCAACTATCAACCTTCTAAAATTTTTTTATAAATCTCTAACTGCTTAACTATTATATAATCATTCTGATATTGCTTTGCAGTATTTTTTGAATTTTCACTCATCTGCTTATAATTATCATAATTATATGATTTTTCTATAGTTTTTTGTAAATCTTGTTTAGTAGTTAAAAAACCATTTTGTTCATTTTTGATGAAATCTTTGCGTGTGCCTATATCAAAACCAATAACAGGAACACCAAAACTCATAGCCTCTATTATTGTCAAACCAAACGTTTCATATAACAGAGCTGGTTGGATCAAATATTTTGATTGGAATATAAGCAATAAAGTCTCTTCTCTCGAACACTTTCCCTTAAAGATGATATTTTTTGATGAGTATTTACTAATGTCACTATCAGGACTATCACCTACAACTGTTAGTATAAACTTATCATCTAAAGATCTCCAAGTATCTAAAAGCTCAAATATACCCTTAGATTCTTCAAGTCTACCAACATAAATGTAATTTTGCTGTTCTCTTGAAATATGCTGTTGAGTAATCAAAGGCATACTATTAGGTTTTAAAATAATTTTATCAGCCGGAATTCCAAGCTCTTTAACTTTTTGACTTTGAAAATCAGTCAATACAAAAAAGTAATCAATATTTTTAAACATTTTCAAAAACTTATAAAAACTAAATGCTAACTGAGCTACAAAGCTTTGTAACGTAGATTTTCTATAACATTTATTTTTGATACCAAAAAAAGGCAATTTATTTTTAGTACATAACTCACATGTGCCATAACCATCTTTATAAAATATCCCAGATATACACCATAATCTATAGTTATGGAGTGTATGCACTACTTTAGCTCCAGCTATTTTTGCAGCCTTAAAAATACTTGGTGTTAACAAGGGGAAAAAATTATGCACATGAACTATATCAATACTATTATCTTTGACTATTTTTTTAATATTCCTATAATGTTTACGCGAAAACCATATCCCTAATAATAAACTAAACTTGCTAATATTATCATTAGAAGCTTCATAGGTTAAAACATTATCTTCGCCACGAAGATTTTGTAGAGACTTTAACTCATTTTCATAGACTATATCTTCACCACCAATATTATTCGATTGATATCTATTATGAACAATCAAAATTTTCATAAATAAGCCTCAACTTGCTGAACATCTTTTGTATTTACAGAGAACTTTTCAACTCCCAAAATAAGCTCATAATATTTATTTGAATCAATTTTTTGTATTACTGAAGTTAACTCGTCCACATTCTCTGGGTCTATCCAATATCCATTTATACCATTATTAACAATATCTCTAGCACCACAATTTTGACTGATGATCACAGGTAAACCAAAATAAAATGCTTCTTCAACCACTAATCCCCATGGCTCAACTAGACTAGGCAAAATAAAAACATCGTGACTAAGAAATTCTTCTTTAATTTTTTTATTCTCAATAGCAGGCTTGAATGTAATATTCTTATTAGAAATTTTTTGTAAATATTCTTTTTGCTCACCTACACCAATTATAGTTAGGCTACAGTCTTCTAAACGATTAAATACCTGGACTAATCTTTCTAAGTTTTTAATTGTAGACAATCTTCCCACATAAAGAATTTTTTTATGATACTCTTTAGCCTCTTTATTAAAACTTGGCTTATTAATAATACCAACTCCTTTAGTAATTTTGATATCTCCACTATATCCAAGCCTCATTAGCAATTGTCGATGAAGTGTTCCTGAAGCAAAAACGGTGGAGATTCTTGATAAAAATATTTTTTTTATTATACCTTGCGTACCTGTTGTCTTACTTTCATTAATAGTCGACTCAAGAGCTAAACAATTTTTACTCTTGCGATTCGCAAAAATAAGATACCAAAATTCACGTAAATCCCAGCCACTTACTAATACTTTTTTATATTTTAGGCTTTTTAAAATATTCTTTAAACATCTGATATTTGCTGAATAACTTCTCTCCTGTAGGTTACCAGAGTATAGAACTTTACACTCAAAACAGGCGTTCTCTAAACCAACAAAATCATCGGCCCTTTTTTCATTAGTATTTGCGGCTAAAAAAATAACAAAGATATTTAGTTTCTTTGCCAATTGATTATACAAGTTAACTTTATAAAAAGCTGGAATGTGAGTAACTATGACATAATCATACATAATATTCTATCCTGCCTTTTAGCAAACTTAGACTTATATATAATATAGCAATACAATTAGTAACTCCTAAAGTATCTTCTTAACTTAACTAATATAGAAATAATGTAACTTTTTATTACGGGAATATATGAAAGACCATAAGATTTATTTATTTTAATCTTTTCTTTTAGAATTTTATTTAAGCTTTGAGATGAAATACCATCAAGGTCATATTTAGAAATAGTAATATCTAAATACTTAGATTTTCTACCAAGCTTAAAATATTGCATTGTAAAATCTTGATCACCACATATTCTATATTTAAGATTATACTTTATTGAGCTACTTAATTTATAAAAAGTTGACTGATGACATAACATCATCCCTTGTTCCATATCTTTTAAATCTAAATTAGGCTTATACGTTAAGATTTTATGTCCAATATCAGTATTACCATAAACAATACTTATATCTTGAGTGAATTCTTGACTAAAAACATCTTGTAAAACATCATTAGAATAAAAGCTATCTCCAGCATTCATAAAGTTTAACCATTGACCTTTAGCTAAAGCTATACCTTTATTCATAGCATCATAAATACCTTTGTCTGATTCACTTATGTACTGACTAATATGATTTTGATATTTTTTGATAACATCTAAAGTACCATCTATAGAACCACCATCGATAATAATATATTCAATATTTTGGTATGATTGGTTTAGTACACTTATAATAGTCTCTTCTAAAAGTTCTTTGGCATTATATACAACAGTTACAATCGTTACTAATGGATAATTAGCTTTTTGATTTTGAGTTTGAGAATTTGACAAGGATAACTCCTAAGATATTAATGACTCTTTTTACCAAACTTTTCTCTAAGTTTAAAGCCTATATGCCTAAATATCCTTACATACTCATTATGTCTTCTGATCATGTTATCAGATGTATATTTAACATAAAATTTATACATAAAGATATGCCATAAATCAAAAATATTTCTTCTTGGCTTACCACTAATAATATTATAGAATTCATTCATATAACCACTTAAATCATGGCTTTTGTTAGTTTCATGATGTCTAAAACCTGAAACATTACTATTACATATATGTAAAGTTGCGTGCTTTGCGAACTCATGCCACATGAAAAAGTCACCTGCCAACTTATATTCAGCAAATTTCTTCATATCCATTTTATCTTGTAATGATTTTGTCCAAAAAGTTGACTCTTGTTGTATTGATGGCAAACTAGTCCCATGAATACCTTTCAAAATTCTTTTTCTTGAAGGCACCAAAGGCAACATAGAATTTTCAATAACACCATCTTTATTATACCAAGTATTTTTAGCATTTATCCACTGAGCTTTCTCACCATACATCTTCATTTCAGCGGCTATTGCCTTAAAAGCATTTGGTAAATAAAAATCATCTGAATTTATATATGCAACAATATCACCTGTAACGAGAGAAAGACCTTTTGATAAAGCATCATACATACCCTGATCAGGCTCACATATAAACTTGATATCTAAATTATTACAATATATGTCAAGCTCACCTTTTTCATGCTTATCAGCATACTTCTTGATAATATCACAAGTACTATCTTTTGACTTACCGTCAACAAGAATATACTCAATATCAAAATCACCCCTCTGAGAGATTACACTTAAAATAGTTTCTTCAATATATTTCTCGGAATTATATGATACTGTTACTATAGAAAATTTCATTTTTTTCCCTTTATTAATCTATACTTATTTATAGGATAAGTTAAAAATCTAGCAACCCTGTATGGGAAATCACTATAAAAAGATGTTATTTCCTTATCTCTCTTATGAATTTCATATTCTAGCAACTTTATTTGATTCCTATTTTTAACACTTCCTGAGTTTAGTAAATCAGTGTATGCAACATTATTCTTAACAAGATTCTCATCAAAATAATCAAGCAATACCTTAAGAGTTTCTACAAAGGAAAATATCTGTTCAGTAGTTGTTAATCCTCCTTCATAGAAATAACATATAGGCAAATCTAACTTTAAAAATTTGTGTTTTTTTTCATAACATTTTATAAAAAAATCGTAGTCAGCAGAAAGCCTATACAAAGTATTAAACTCATACATTCTTAATAATTCTGTTTTTGTAAATGCTGCTTGATGTCCAAATGGCATCTTTTTACTAATTGTTTCTATTTTATCAGCTAATTCAACTTTACTATCACCTGTTTCTTCATCAAGAATATACCTTGAACCATAAAAAATATCGATATCTAAATTCACTTTTTTTATTACTAATTCTAGTGTTTTATTACTAAAGAAAGTATCTCCCGCATTCATAAAATTTATCCAAACTCCTGAAGCAAGCCTTATAGCTTTATTCATGGCATCATATATACCATTATCAGGCTCTGAAACAACAATATCTATTTTGTTTTTATACTTAGCTATAATATCTAAAGTCCTATCAGAAGAATTACCATCAATTATTATAAACTCGATACTAGATAAGGAAGACTGCTCAATTACACTTTTTATAGTTCTTTCTATTAAATTCTCAGAATTATATACGACTGTTACAACACTTATTAATTTCTTCATTAAAATCTATACTTTTTTTTCTTTTTTTAAAAAAAATTCTCTCAAAAAATGAACCTAACTTATATACATTAGTACTACGTATTTCTTTTAATTCACTCTTCCTTAACTCTAGAAGTTGTGATTTCACTTTTATTTTAGCTTTTTGATTTTTTAAACCTTCTTGGTATATCCATCCAAATCTGAGACTATCACACAAAAAACTCTCACCAAAACTTCTTAACAAGATATGTAATCTTTCAATCTCTGATCGAAAAGTACTCTTTTCTAAGTCATCACCTATCGTTTCCTTATATATTTTAAATATATTAGAGTTCTCCTTATAACACTTAATTATTAGGTCATAAATAGCTTGCTCAGAATACAAATAATTCAAACCATACCTTTCCACTATCGTTTTTCGAAAAAAAGTTAACTGTACTTGAAGCTCCTCTAGCTCAAGAATACTTATTTCCTCTTTATTACTTTCAAAAGGTAAATTAGAAATAATACTTATATTTTGCAAACTTGATATATTATATAAAATACTCTCTACTAAGTTGCTTCCAACAAAAATATCTCCAGAAAAATGGACATTCAACCATTCTCCACTAGCAATTTCAATAGCTTTTTTTATAGCATCTACCTTATTTGTATTTTCTAAAAACAAAAGACTATCAATTTTATCAACATCATTGTTAATAATATTAAAAGCAGACTCAGCCATACTAATATCTACAACTATATATTCAATCTCATGAAATAATTTCTGAGAAAAAACACTCTTTAAGGTCTTATCAATATTTAGACTATCTTCACATACTATAGTGATTATTGATATTTTCTTCTTCAACATTACAACTCAATAGTAGACTTTATATTTTCTGAAAGCTCAAGCTTGACTCTGGTTTGACTATATTAGCCACCTCAAATTTATACTTATATTTGTCAGAAGCATCAACTAAAACTATATGATTATTTTCTAAATCAATACTTTTTATTACTATGCTCAAAGTATAAAACCCATTATAAACATTACACTTAAAACTATTCTTTATTATATATTTATCGTCTGCTCTAACACTAGGTATCACATTACAATCCCCATGACTTACCCATGGCAATTTTTTACCTGTAACATCCATCATGATACAAGATATTTCAACATTATTAAAATCTTGCTTAAAATCTATTGCAAATTTAAAGAAATATTCTTGAAATGAACTAAGATAACTTTTTTCATTATCATGAGCGTCACATATCATAACATTATGAATTACAATATTAGCATCTTTATAACCTACAAAATTGTCTGGAATATCTCCTATGACTCTTTTCGTAGAAATATTTTTTTGTGCTTCCAAGCCCATATTCAATTTATTTTGGATAGACAAAATTTCTTTATGCTTATCTTCACTAAGTAAAACTCTTCTATAATAATTAGCCACATCTACAGCGGGTCCATCAAAAACTATATTCCTATCATACAAAAAAATCGCTCTATTACAAAATTCTACCATAAGTTCAACACTATGCGACACAAAAACAACTGTCTTATTTTTTTCTAATAGTTTCCTGATTCTAAGAAAGCACTTTTGCTGAAATACTGCATCACCAACAGCCAAAACCTCATCGACAATAAGTATATCTGGCTCTATAGATGTTGCAATACCAAAACCCAACCTTGCTTTCATACCACTACTATAACTCTTGACAGGCTGCTCAATATAAGAGCCAATTTCTGCAAAATCCACTATATCTTTAGTTATACTTGCCCTATCTTCTCCCTTAATTCTATTTAAATCCAAATTAAAGTTTATGTTCTGAGTCCCTGTTAATTCAGGATTCAAAGATCCAGTTACCTCAAGCATAGTATTAATACTACCACTAACAGTAACTCTACCTTTTGAAGGAGTAACAACTCCAGCAATTATCTTTAAAAGGGTTGATTTACCAGCACCATTAAGACCAAATATACCTAAAACATCCCTTTTTTCAATTTCTAAATTTAAGTTTTCTAGAACATAATGCTCATTATAATACTTTTTCTTGAAAGGATTAAAAGCTTCTTTAACCCTATCTCTAGCTCGATTGTAGATCTTATAAAATTTTGATATATTGTCTACCTTAATTGCCAAATTTTTTCTCATTAGATCACATCTCCAAAGTGTGGTGACAATCTCTTAAAAACTATTGCGCCAAAAAATAAAACTACCGAGGCCATAGCAAAAAATAGAAAAGTATTAAAGGTGTGTTGCCAAAACCAAACCTTATTTAGAAAAGTATCTCGAAACCCTTCAATTATATATACCATAGGATTTATATTAAGTATAAACCTATACTTTTCTGAAATTATATATGGCGACCAAAATATAGGAGTAAACCAAAATCCAAACTGAACCACTAGTCCAACTACTTCACTAACATCTTTAATAAATACTCGTATAGCAGATGTGAACCACCCTAAACCAAGAAGTAAAATAATACTACAAAATATGTAGTAAGGTAGTTGTAGCCAATAAATACTAGGATAAAAACCATTAGAAACTACTAATATCATCAAAAACAGTATTAATATTAAATGGACAATTAGACATGAAAGTATACTGACTAAAGGCAAAATATTAACACTAAATGATACTTTCTTAACTAAAAACTCATTAGAAACTATACAACTACAAGCTTTTATTATTGAGTCTGTGAAAAAAAACCAAGGAATCATTCCACACAAAAGATATAATATAAACGGAGGTCCTCCAGTACTTCCTGCATACCTAATACCGAAAGTAAAAACCACCCAAATAACAAAAATAAACATCCCAGGTCTTACAACAGCCCAAATAATACCCAAATAAGAGCCTAAAAACTCTTCTTTAAAACCATGATACGCCAAAGTAAATAACATTTTCCTACTGTTAATTATATGTTTTATAAACCTATAAAACTCTTTAATGTAGACCATAAAAACCCTGTAAAATGATATCTCACGCCAACAAATATAGCATAATCAACAATTAAACTCTATATAATATATAGATATTGCAATGTCCTTAATCAATATTTTTATTTTTCACCATACACAATAATAAACTTAGTCTTTCAAAACCATAGATAAAGTTATATGAGACATAAAAATGCTCTAATTATAGGCTAAATCAATCATCTTTTGGAATAAAAGAGTAAGTAATAAACATAGCATAGTCGTAGAGCTATAAATAAAGCACTAGTATCTGGTATTTAGGTACTTAATGAGTAAAATAAAGTCCATATCAGTTTTAAAAGAATGTGTATCTAGTTAGATATAACAAGATAATAATTTTTTGTATAAAATCACGTTATCTTTGTTAAGATACATTAAAATAATAGCAGTGATAGCGGCGCTTCTAACAAATTTTAACCTAAACTCTCAAACCTCAACCATTTCTTTTTTGATAAGTGCTCTAATTTGCTTCGACAATATTTTTTTCTCAGTAGCAGGTAAATTTTTTAACCACTCAGAAATCATATCTAAATTAGCTTTTCGTCCATCAACATCATGAAAAGCCGCTTTTCTAAAATAGTATGAAGAAGATCGACCTTCACCAAGTAGATCTTTACTAAACATATACGTACCAAGTGATCTCATAATACTTGATGAATCTCTTATGGATTCGCTATTTTGTTTAATTAATTGTTGCTCTAATGTATGTCTATCACTATAAAATGAAACAAACGAATCATATTTTGAATAAGGTGATGAAGTACTAACTAATACTCCCAACCCTAAATAAGCAGCCTCAACAGCAATACTACCATGATGAGTCAATACCAAGAAGTCACCTAAATTTTCCTTCATCTCAATTAAGGAAAGATTTGCAGGCAAGAAAAAAACATCTTCAACACTTGTACTAAAAATATTTTTTGAATCAAAAGAGATATATGTATTAAAAATTGCCATTAGATGAACCAAATATCTGTGATCAGCAATATAAAACTGCTTAACATTTCTTGGGAAATATGCGGGGTGTGGCTTTATCAAAACCATATAACCGTTTTTTCTTAAAACCTGAATCGAAGACATTAGCCAATCATGCAAATCTAGGAAGCCATCAGGACCATGAACATATTGATCATCTGAAACCGCATGCATGCAAATTACTGCAACATTTTTACTCAAACTTATTCTAGAATAATCAAATTCGGTAGATATGCTAATATCTACATCTTTCATATAAAAATACGTTTTTTCTCTATAAACAAGGGATTTCAAATGATTAAGTCCTTCCATCACTTGTTTATCAGACAAACATAACATTTTTACTTTTTCATCAAAAGAACTATAGCTTTTACTCAAAGATAAAATATATCTTTGATTACATTTATCAAATTTTAACTCTTTAATACCTCTATTAACAAGAAAATCTCTTACAGCACCATAATGGTAAACAATCTCACTATTATAAAAGTAGATCTCATCATATTCCGCTTTCTTTATAATTTTATCAAGTGCTCTAAATTTATATAACAACGAAATAAATGCCACGAAGTAAAATTTCATAAAGCCGGGCGACATTTTTATAAAGCCATCAGAATTTGAAGACCTTAAGTAGCTAGAAAAAATAAAAACTCCAACATCTATTTTTTTGTATTTCAAATTTCTCATTTTATATAGTAGTTTTGACCGCCTACCTTTAACCAAAAGAGTTAGCAGTAACCTTAATACTGAGATAAAACCATAAAAGTACTTATTAATCTTATTTGGCTTTACACTCTCAAAAAGCTTTTCAAACGAAATTGCACGAAGATTTAAGTTTTTTTTTCGCGCAAACTCTTCGGTCAAACATTCTAAAAAAAAATCCCCAGATTCGCCATAATCGTAAGCAATAAGTAAAGCTTTAGATTTCTTTACTTTCATAATTAATACAAATAAACCTTAAAACCTCACATAACGAAATAGTATATCATAAGCAAAATTATTTCATAGGCAAAAGTTCTGAACCTATACAAATATAGTCAACCGAAAACCTTATAGCTAAAAGTTACACCTATTGCCTTTTACTTAACCCAATTTCATCTCATTTAAAAGACTGTTGATTTAATCACCACAAAATTATTTTTTTGTAAAATATGAATATTAAAAATATTTGTAATTTAGAGCCTATAAAAGACTCGTTCTTATTAGAAAAAGCAATTCAGAAAAATAAGCTACTAAAAAGTTAAATGATGTATACGATCGATCCTACCAAGCCAGAAGATGACTCGTCCTTTCCATAAGTTAATATCTCTTGTAAAAAAATTCTAATTTTTTTACTTTTTAATATTTTTCAAAAAACCATACACTTTTATAGTTTTTAAAAACTTAGTAAAAAGTGACCTAATGCTATTATCATTTAATTGACTTTCTAACTCATTAATGTAATACCTACTTTCTTTAATTTTTTTAATATCACTATTTCTCAATTTTGCAAAATAACTTAGCAATAACTCTAAATCTTTATTACAAAGACTATCTAGCAACTTATTAAAAAAGTGATGAGAGCAACTCTCAGAATTCTCACTAAGAACATTTATAAAAGAATATACAAATTTTTCTGTATATTTCCTGTCAAAAATATAACTAAAATCTAGGTGCCCTTTAAGAAACATTAAAAGCTGTTGTTCTTTATTTGCACCATTCCATATCCCTCCATCATTAACTCTATATACTGACATTACCTGATTTATATATTTTATTGGCCCAAAATATGAAAATACTAACAACATGTAATAATCATTTCTATCAACATTTGAATACAATTTCAGATACTCATTAATCTGTTCTTTAAATTTAGATTCGTACCTATAAATAATAGAACTAGTATGAAGATAAGATAACTCAATAAAATTATCAAAAGTATAAACCTCATTATAATTTTCAAAATCTATGAATGCTTTAGTTATCTCCTCATTTCTTTCTAAAAAATTAGTATTATGTCCACACCCCATAAATTGTGGATTTAACTCTAGAAAATCTACTTGTTTTTGTAACTTAGTTGAATCTATCCAATAATCGTCTCCCTCGCATAGTGCTATGTATTTACCTGACACATTAGGTAAAATAAAGTCTCTTATAGGTAATGCTCCCTTGGAATATTGATTTTCTTCCTGATATATAAACTTAATAATATTGGGAAACATCTCCAAATATCTTCGTATTACCTCAGTTGTACCATCTGTTGAACAATCATCGCTAATCACTATCTCAAAAGCGAAATTTGTTTTTTGACCTAAAAATCCTCTTAGTGCGTCTTCTATATATAGTTTGTGATTATATGCTGTACAACATATACTCACTAAAACATCTTCACTTTGCCAGTTTTCAATAATATCTTTTTCTAATATCAAACTATTTATATCATTATTTAAAACCATAAATGTAATCCTTATTATTCTAACCGCCACATAATATCCCAAATTTTAAAATAGTGGTTTTCCTAGATAATACTACTTTAAACTTTTTCTAACCCAATGTCTAATTAGCTTTAATTGCTCTTTAGAATCACTATGATTAACGCCTTTCCATTCCCTTTAAAAACAAATAAAATGCTCCCTATGAATGCATTAAATTTCCTTAAACGCCTCTTAGCCTGGTTCCAGAAATTCTCTATACTATTTATGATTTCACTTCTTAGCAAATAATTTACTATGGTTAATTCTATAGTGCTTAAACTCAGTAACATCTAAAGCATTCTATAACCTATTGAGTTAATGCTCAATTTTTATAATTTTCTTATGGTCTAGATAACTTTAGCACTAAATGACAACATGGTTTTTACCACGTGTAAACTAATTATGAGAGTGGTAAATGCAGTAATGATCATAGCTGTTCAAAATAAGCCCATAAACTTTTCCATTCCTTTGTATAGATTGTACTGTTTTCGAGTATTTTGCCATGTACTATAGGCATTAAGGACTCTTTGGAGCAGTTTTACACAATAGAAACATAGACTTTATTATGCTAATCTCGCTTTAAAACATCCAATACTGGTGTTTTTCCTACAGTACCATAACCGCGTTTACCACTTACTCTTTTTACTACAAATAAGATTCACCTATTTCAAATTCTCTGCTAGATGCTAAGAATTTTTTATCAAACAATAGAATTATTTGCGAAATCTATCAAGCCGTTAACTGTAACTCTACTAACCTTAGCAATTTTTACTTGTATTTGTTATGTTAAATCTAAGCAAAAACACTTTAAAATTTCTCTAATTTTAGCATCTAAAATATGCGAACGTTTTTTACACCTTCCAAATATAGATAAAATATAGTCTCATCAATCATTATTGACAAGCTAAAGTTATCTAGACCCTTTTCTTAAAATTATATATTTTGTCTAAAATTCAAGTATAGGTTGATCATTTTATATCTATATTTGCCATTTTTAGTATATATAGATACATTTATCTTAGTTAAGCCATCAAATTGACAGCTTTCAGCATGTTGAAGCAACATGACTTGAGTAATGCTTAAGCTTGTATTTTGACTGTAGAAAAGTAGCTAGCTCTACGAAAATTTAGTGTTAAAGATCTACACTTATGGTAAATATTAAATTTCCATTACTTCACTTTAATAAAGATATTTAAATATCCTACTTTTGGTGAAAAACATGTTGACTTTATAGGAAAATGCATTCCAGATTCAACATATTTATAAAAAATTTCCATACTAATACCCGGCATAAAAAAACCAGTAGCGTTTAAACAATAATAATAATGAAAATCATTTAAGCTTAGATGCCAGCTGCCCACATACGACACATTTAACTGGTCGTCTTTTCGGCAAGAAATGTCAATCATTGTATTTACTATGTTATATAAATCAACTCTATTACTATAAATCTTAACCATACCATAATTCTGATCACATAGAGTGGCATGATCCCAAATTGTTAACTTATCGTAACAATCCAGACTTTTACATCCAGGTCAATTAAGTGCTTATTTAAAACTCTATGCATTGGTAATATAGAAACATCTTTCTCTTTAAACACCATAATAAATAGATCTAAATTCAACCTTTTGCATACCTCTAACCTATGATGACCATCCATTAAATAAAAGTCATTATCAAGAAAATTTTCACTAATATTAATTCTTGATAACTTCTTATCACCAACAACAAATGTTTCTAAAATAGAAAATATAAAATCCTTAACAAAGATTGTCGCTGGTATAGAAACATACATAGACTTACTAGCAGTCTCTTGAATTTTATTAATTCTATCTTTACTTACACCCTCGTGTGTTTTTATTTTAGATAAAAGACGATTTGGAACTTTCATCAATAATGAATCATATTTTGCATCAACTGCCATATGGTATATGCCACAAGGAAAAATATCATCAACATCAAGTTCAAAGTGAAATGCCATATAGTCATTCATGAATGAACCAACAATAGGAGATATTTTAAAATCTTCTAAAATACTCTTCTTCCCCATACTTCAAAAGTATATATAGTTAAACTCTTTTCATATCAAAACATTATTCCTTCCAATCACCTTTATAGGTTTTTGGAATTCTCCAATCTTTTCCATATCTCATTTCTAACCACTCCTCTATTGGAGTAGGCATTGTATATTTATTTCCTTTAAACTCTATAACATCCAAATTATCTATATCAAAGAACTTAATATCCTGCTTTCTTTCATAGTTGCGTTCACAATAATTATAGATAAAATTATTCTTTTGCCGCCATACAACAATATCAATAATAATATGTTCTGATGTATAGTAGATGAACTGTTGCACCTTGCCCTTGTAAATTACTTTTCTACCAAGCTTCATTCCCAGTTTTCTAAAATTTCTTTCTATATCTTTTACTTTAGTATCACCAATAATGTCAATATCTATGTCATTATCATGAGGAATAAAATGACCATCTCTATATAACTCTAATATAGTTCCATCAGTAAGCCTATAGTCTACACCTAACTTTTTAATAAAGTTACAACATTTTTCCATTACTTTCTCTGCTCCATTAGGTAATTTTTGATTTGTATCAAATGGAAATGAATGGAACTCTACAAATTTTCCATGCTTCAATACGAATAAATAATCTTTTATTAAATGTCTAAGTTTTTTTAACATATACATTAATTCTCAATTTTTTCAACATTCATATTAATAAATCATTACCTACACTATCTCTACATACTCTTTACAATCAAAACCAATTTTACCAGTTAAATCTTTTATATAATAGATTCTCTATTAATTCCTATTTGTTGAATTTTACCATTGGAATACAATTCTCTACCTATTTTCAACCTTCAGTAACTTTTTTTAAATTTTGCATCTGTACTTTTGTTGCATTTAAAACATTAATATTTACATCATGCTTGATAAAACTACCTTTTCTATATTATTCCCGGCCCCCAGCAGTAAAATAATAATTAAACTCACAAGATTTAACGACATCACAAAACACATTTTCACTTTAATAAGATCACCATTAAGGACTCTTTTACCAATGTACACTGCTATGAATTCACAAAATGTTTTTAAGAAAAAATTAAAAATACTAGCCTTTTTTAAACATATTTAAAACTGTTCACAAATCAATCCTTATATATAAAAACATTAAACCTATAAATATTATTTTATAGTTGTTAATATTCTGCTGTTCAATTTCAACTCTTAAATTATTTTTATGCGCTATATTTATAAACCACTGCTTACTATAATATAAATGCTCCAAACCAGTATATCTTTTCTCATATTCTTTATTACTTAGATACCCTTTTCTTATAACCATTGATTCTTCTTTTAAATTAAGATCATTTACTTCTAGAATAGCAATACCTTTAATTGCCTTAGAAATCATCCTATTTATTACTTCTTCTGCATACTCATAATTTGGGAAATAAAAAAATACGCTATTCGAAATAACATAATCATATTTTATATCAATATTAATCTTTGATGCTTCAGATACTATAAAATCTCCTTCATTAAAATATTCCTTTGCAATGTTTATTAAACTCATCGAATAATCTATACCGCCAACATTATGACCTTTTTTATATAATGGATATAAAAAGCACCTGCACCACACCCAACTTCATATATTTTATCATTAATGGATAAATTTAACTTTGTTGATATATAATCAACATAATTTAACCAATCAATTTCACTTATATTTCCATATCCAGTATCAAAACCATCTACAACTATTAATCTTCCTAAAATAGAGTCGTTATCTGCATCAATCTCACGTTTATTCCATACTCTTTTCCAGTTATTCATCATATTAATCCATTCCTTTTAAAGCCAGCATGAGAGAATCATTATCTTCACTATCTCTAACTGCTATTCTCACATACTCTTTACCTTCAAACCCTATCTTGCCAGTTAAGTCTTTTATATAAAAATTTTTATCTATTAGCAGTTCAGTTAATTCTGTAGCAGTAAATTTAGCCTTTACTTCACATAAAAAATAATTTGCTCCAGATGGGAATACCTCTAAAAAACTTATTTGTTGTAAATTTTTAATAAATCTCGACCTTTCCTTTCTTACAAGTTCACACGCCATTAAATAATCTTTTTGATACTTACCTATTATTTGAAGAAAATACTCCCCAAATGAATTAATGTTCCAAATACAAATTTCTCTTCTAATTTTTTTTAAAAGGTCTGTATTCGACGATACAACCACACCTAGCCTGATCCCTGGAACTCCATAACTCTTACTGATACTTTTTATAATTATAAGATTATCATATTTATCAATTAAGTTTTGCTCAATTAATGTTTCTTTTTCACCACCATCTGCAAAATCAACAAATGACTCATCTATGATTAATAACTTATTACTTTTTTTCATATAGTCAATAAGTTCAATTAAATCTTCTTTTCTATTAAAATGTCCACTAGGATTATCAGGGTTTATTAAAATAAGATTATCGCTCTTATCAGATAACAACTTTAGTTCATCTATTCCGTAAACAAATGATTGGTTATCTGGAATAAACTTAACTATTCTATCATGGCTTAAATTTTCTGGATATTCATTAAAAGTTGGAAACATCATACCAAAAAACCCTTCGATAACATCTCCAATTACTTTAATTATCTCTGCAGCACCATTGCCAACTAATATATTTTCTGACTCAATACCAAACATTTTACCTGCTAGTAAATTTTGAGTACTTAACCCAGATGGATATTGAGAAGCTAAATCATAAAAAAATGCTTTTATTTCTTCTTGCATTTTAATAGTTGGAAAGTATGGATTCACTAAATAGCAAAAATCTTTTAATTCAGGAAATCTCCAATATCCACCGAACTTTTTTGGATTAAATTTAATTTATCTTTTGGCGTTTTAGCAAAAATAACCTCAGCATTATGTTTATCTTGAACATCATCAATCTCATACCATTTTTCACAATCTAGCTTAAGTGCTCGCAATTCATGACTGTCTAATATTGTAAGAACTCTTAATACTGATTCATAATATTCATTATCACCCATAGCCCTAGAATAAGCTTCTAAAAAAAGGAATATATATTATTAGAAAAATCTTTAGAAAATTTATAAATATTAACTGTTTTATAATAGTTACCCACGTCTTGAAAACGAAATGATTTTTTAGAAAAAAAATTCAAAATACGATCTTCATTATCAATTGTTACAGATGTTCCATCCATCCATGATTTATATTTGTCAACTACTGCTAATGATTTTCTATTATCATTTAATAGTTTCTCTAGAATACTTTCTTCAAACAGCAAATCACTCTCTAAAAGAATAGTATCATCTTCGGCTAATTTTTCTTTCGCAAGATATAATGAGTAAATATTGTTCGTCTTACTATAAATTGGATTCTCTATATATTCTATTTTTATATTTTTATATCTACTTCCAACATGATCAATTAAATTATCTTTCTTATAATCTACAACTAAAATGAGTTTTGTTATTCCCACATTATTTAGCTTTTCCATTACTTGTTTAATTAATGTTTCCCCATTAATCTCGAGCATACACTTAGTGTTATCTTTTGTATATTTACCAAGCCTACTACCCATTCCTGCTGTCAAAATTAACGCCTGCACATCATCTCCTATAATTAAACTTTTATCATGACTTAAACTTATCAACTAAATATTGACTACTATTACTAAAAATATACCTATCAGAAAACTCATAGCTATTACTTTAGTCATTTTTTAAAAATCATATTGAAAAACATTCTACTAAATAATAGTACATAATATTCCATATTAAGTTTAATTTATTTTTCAAACCTGTCTCCAAACTTATAATCTCTTTCTGCAGTCTTACCCAATATATCATTTAAATACTTAGGATGCATTCCATATCCAGGTCTTACACTGCGAATATTTTTTTCTGTGAAAACTTCACCTTTCTTTATATCCTTTGCCACATATAAGCTTCTAGCAAACTGCCTACTTTTCTTTTTCTTCTCAGAAAGTGTATAGTCTACTTTACCATACAATTTCTCAGCATTTCTTACTTCAGTTATCATCTGAGCGAACTCATCCCTATCCAAGGAAAAGTCAGCATCTGCACCACCAATAGATTTATCAAGAATAAAGTGTTTCTCAATAACTTTTGCACCAAGTGTTATTGCAACTACAGGTGCTGTAGAGCCTAATGTGTGATCAGAAAATCCAGCTACCACGCCAAAAGTATCGGCTAAACTAGGAATCATTACTAGATTTGCATCTTCTGGTTTAGCTGGATATGCACTCGTACATTTTAGAAGTACAATATTATTATTTCCAACATCCCTACAAATATTGACCACATCCTGAATCTCATCAATAGTTGCTATACCTGTTGATATTATCACTGGCTTACCTTTTGAAGCTGTATATTTAATAAGTTCATAGTCAGTAATCTCAAAAGATGCTATTTTGTATGCAGTTGGTTTGAACTGCTCTAGAAAGTCAACAGCTGTCTTATCAAAAGGCGAAGAAAAAATATCTATACCAATCTCTCTAGCATATCTAAATAACTCCTCGTGCCACTCCCAAGGTAAAAATGCTTCTTGATAAAGATTATATAATTTCTGTGAATCCCATAGTGTACCACCTTTGATTATAAAATCATCTTTGCCACAGTCTAATGTTAATGTGTCTGCGGTATATGTTTGCAGTTTAATAGCGTTTGCACCAATATCTTTAGCAGCTTTAATTGATTCTTTTGCTATTTCAATTTTACCACCATGGTTTGCACTTAACTCTGCAATTATAAAAACACCATCTCTCTTTAAATCAAAGCTACCTATCTTCATTCTTCAACACCATACAAATTACTTTTTTATTATTAACTTCTTTATCACTTATTTTTTTAAAACCGTATCTCAAATATAAGTTATAGGCTCTATTATTAAACTCAAAAACTTCAGCAAATATTTTTTTAACTTTTAAAATCTTGAAAGCGTATTCAACAATAGCGTTCATCAGAATCTTGCCAGCACCATTTACATTCGGCTTTGCATACAAACCCATATGAAGACTGTCACCATGTATGATTTGGGTAAAATCAATAACACCAATATCATGGCCATATTCTCTCACTACGAAATATTTTTTATTAGTACAAGCAAACAAACTCTTAACAAACTTCAAATGATCTTCTACAGATATTTTTTCTCTATTATACATATTATTACGAACGGTTGGATCATTACGCCATGATAAAATTTTTAAGCTATCATCTTGTGACAAATCTACAAAATCTTGAAGCTCATAACCCACAATTACATTTTGCTTATGTCTTTCTATATACTTTTTCAACAGACCAGTATTAAGACCATCAACTGCATCATAACCATTCTTAATCAAATATTCAAAAATATCACTCTGATTTTCAGCTGTTTTAATAGCTATCAGTGGTAATTGCATAAAATAGACTTCATTAACCGTAACACTTGGTGTTACAATAGCAAAATCACTTTCATACATTAATCTTGCTATTTCAATAGAATTAATATGTAGATTAATCCATTTCTTATCTCGACAATATTCTCTCAATTCATCTAAGTTTTTATTGGCAATTGTTGTTAATAAATTTACATATACGTCGCCAATCTCTTCTATGACTTCTAAAATGGAAATATTTATATTACTATAGTCTGCTCCTCCTATTGCAACAAATATCTTAGGAACTTGATTTTTTTGTTTTGGTTTTACCTTATAGTCATAAAACTCTTGTCTTAAAAGAGTATACTCAGATCCACAGCGAAGCTCACAGTTTTCAAGAACTAAGTTTTTATACTTTTTTTCATCAGCACTAATATTATGGTTTAAAAGAATATCACAATAATGTCTTTCATAAGTATCATCTAAAACCATTAGTGAGACATTAGGATACTTGTCTTTAAGAATTTTCTCGAAAGTATAATTAATATCATAATTATCTATAACCACTAGATCAGGAGAGATATTATTAACAACTTTTTCAAACTCTACAACACTATTATCGCTAATGATTTCTAGTTTATACCCCTCATCATTAATCTTAAAATTAATATTCCCAGGCAAATCTCTCGTAACAAAGGTTACATCGCTGAACTGAGTCGCCAATACAAGACCTCTCATAATGTGTCCGGTACCTATATTAGACGAAGAATCCGCTCTGATTATGACTTTCATTAAATTTCTCCAGAACTTTTTAATGCTCCATACATCAATTCCGCTCTTTTCCAGTCTTCTAAAGTATCTATATCCTGCACCCTATAATGTGGAATTAAATAAGCTTTTGAGTAATCTGAAAATAGAGGTTTTTGTTCAATGAAAATACTTGGTTTTGCAATATAAAACATCCCAGCATCATGATAGGCTACCTGTAGGTCATATGACTTTTTTGCAAAGTTTTCTGGCCAAAACATTTTTGGGTGTAACTGTTGATCTAGTGCAAATGATCTAAATATTGGATAACTAAATTCAGTTGCAGAAAATACACACTCGGTATCACCTGTCTCCAAAATTCCGACAGAATCAATTAAATCTTGACTTTTTATAAATGGTGCAGTCGCATATAAGCAGCATACAGTTTCAACAAACTCACATTTGGAATAATACCATTCAACCGCATGCTTAATCACATCACCAGTTGTTGCAAAGTCATCTGAAATATTGCTTGGCCTCATAAATGGCACCTCTGCACTATATTGCTTAGCAACTTCAGCAATTTCAATATCATCTGTAGATACAATAACCCTATCAAACACTTTGGAATCTAACAGTGCTTGTATTGAGTGAGCAATAATAGGCTTTCCATCAAAGTGCTTGATATTTTTACGAGGAATTCTTTTACTGCCTCCACGAGCTGGTATTACAGCAAGTCTCATTTTAAAGTATACCTTAATTTATCACAAATAAACTTAATTTGATCTCCTGTCAAATCAGGATACATAGGTAGACTTATTGTGCCATAGTAATATGATTCAGAATTTTTACAATACCCTTGCTTAAAGCCCAACTTTTGATAAAATGGTTGCAGATATACTGGAATATAATGCACATTAACACCAACACCATTATCTCTCAAGTGTTCAAAAACTTTTCTTCTCTTATTTGCTGGAACCACCACTGGAAATAAATGTAGCCCTGAATAGCTTTTTTCAAACTGGTAAGGAAGAATAACTTCTTTACAATCTGACATCAACTCTTTGTACTTATCCATTACAACGTGTCTCTTTGCAACAAACTCATCAAGTCTAGACATCTGAGATAAGCCCAAAGCACACTGTATATCTGTAATACGATAATTATAACCAAGGTTTATCATCTCATAGTACCAAGGGCCCTCTATCTCCTTAATCATCAAAGACTCATCCCTAGTCATACCATGTGTACGTAGCAAACTGATCTTTTGTGCTAACTTATCACAATTTGTAGTTAGCATCCCTCCCTCAGCTGTAGTAATTATTTTGACTGGATGAAAGCTAAAAATTGTAATATCTGAGTACTGGCATGACCCTATCGGTTTACCAATATATCTACCACCAATAGCGTGCGCAGCATCTTCCACAATTGCAAAATCATACTTTTTTGATAATTCATAAATCCTTTGCATATCACATGATTGCCCTGCAAAATGCACGGGTGCAACAACCTTAGGAAGCTTTCCTATTGTTTTTGCCTCTATAAGTTTTTTTTCCAATGCCTCAACAGACATATTATATGTTTTTAAACAAATATCTACAAAATCGACATCCGCTCCACACATCAAAGCAGCATTTGTGGTAGACAAAAAAGTATTTGGAGATGTCCAGATAATATCACCCTTACTAACATCTAGTGCCAAATATGCCAAATGCAATGCACATGTTGCATTTGCTACAGCAAAAGTATGCTTAACATTACAATATTTTGCAATAGACTCTTCAAACCTAATCACAGCTGGACCTTGAGTTAAAAAATCAGACTTTAAAGTCTCTACCACTGCTTCTATATCTTCAGCAGATATATTTTGTCTTCCATAGGGGATAAAATCCATAATCACATCCTTGACATCATTTCCAAAAATGATTCATGAGTTAACCACTCAGTATTGTTACCCGAATTATACTCAAAACCTTGTTCAACAAATTTTCCTTTCTCACCAAGAACATTCTCAAGAAAATTAGTTTTATATGCAAACTGAATCGTAGGGCAAAGTACATAATAATCATCAAACTCAAGTGTTAAATGGGAATCATCAGAAGGACACATAATCTCATGCAATTTCTCTCCTGGCCTAATACCAATAATTTTCAACGATAAATCAGGAGCCATTGCTTTTGCCAATTCTGTTATATATATAGACGGAATTTTTGGTACAAATATTTCACCACCTTGCATTCTCTCAAAGTTCTTCAGCACAAACCTAACCCCTGCCTCCAAAGTAATCAGGAAACGAGTCATCTTCTCATGAGTAATCGGAAGCTCTTTTGCACCTTCTGATATTAACTTCTGAAAATAAGGAATCACAGAGCCCCTACTACCAAGTACGTTTCCATAACGAACGACCGAGAATCGAGTTTTTCTTGCACCAACCATATTATTAGCTGCTACGAAAAGCTTATCTGATGCTAATTTAGTTGCTCCATATAAGTTAATAGGATTTGCTGCTTTGTCAGTAGATAAAGCAATTACTTTTTTAACATTATTTAATAGCGCTGCTTTTATGACATTTTCAGCACCATATATGTTTGTTTTTATACATTCCATAGGATTGTACTCAGCTGCTGGAACCTGCTTCTGAGCAGCGGCATGTATCATATAATCAACACTTTGCATTGCTTCTTTGAGTCTCTCAGGATCTCTTACATCTCCAATAAAATATCTCATACACGGTGCGTCATAAACTTGAGACATTTCAAATTGCTTAAGTTCATCTCTACTATAAATAATTATTTTCTTAGGATTATATTCAGATAAAAGAATTTCTGTATATTTTTTACCAAAGCTACCTGTACCACCTGTTATTAATATACTCTTATTATTAAACATTTTACAAACCTCTGCACTTACTAAGTATTTATTTCACCTATATAAAACTCAATAGTCTCTTTAAACATTCTCTCAAAATCTTGTGATGGCTTCCATCCTAGCTCACTTTGGATTTTACCATTATCTATAGTATATCGCCAGTCATGGCCTTTCCTATCTTCAACAAATGAGATTAATCTATTATATGGAGCATTTCGAGGCTTGTATTCATCCATTAACTTACATATAGTGTTTATAAGTGTGAGATTATCAACTTCATTTATACCACCAATATTATAAACCTCACCTACTATACCTTTTTCCACAACTGTCTGAATGGCATCACAATGATCTACCACGTATAACCAATCACGAATATTTGAGCCGTCTCCATATACTGGAATGGGTTTTTGATTTATACAACTATTAATTACAACTGGTATTAGCTTCTCTGGATGCTGATATGGCCCGTAATTATTTGAACAATTAGAAATTGTCACAGGTAGCTTATAGGTATGATAATATGCTCTAGCAATATGATCAGAACCTGCTTTAGATGCAGAATATGGTGAATTTGGCTCATACGCCTTTGTCTCGGTAAATGCTGGATCATCTTTTGCTAGTGTTCCATACACCTCATCAGTAGATACATGATGGAATCTACAACCATTCTCATCTAAACCCAATTCATCTAGCCAATATCTTTTGGCACAGTTTAGAAGTGTAAAAGTCCCTATCACATTTGTTTCTAAAAACACTTTAGGGTTAGCAATGGAATTATCAACATGTGATTCAGCTGCAAAATGCACTATAGTATCAATACTATGCTCTTTTAGAGTTTTATAAACTAAAGCTTCATCACAAATATCACCTTTGATAAAAGTGTGATTATGCTCATTTGCTAAATCTTTTAAATTATCTAAGCTACCTGCATAAGTAATTTTGTCATAAGATACTATCTTAATATCATTGTAACGTGATAGCATTATACGCACATAATTACTACCTATAAAACCTGCTGCCCCTGTTACTAATATGTTTTTTGCTTTATACATTTTAATAAATTCTTTTTTAATCTCTTTATACAATCTTGTAGGGAATCTTTCCAGTATGGTATTGTGATATCAAAATCTTGTTTTATTTTGTTTTTATTAAGCACACTATAGTGTGGGCGTTTTGCCAGAGTTGTATAGTCTACAGTCTCAATAGGGTTAACCTGGCAGTTTAATTTTGCAATTCTTATAATTTCTCTAGCAAAATCATACCAACTTGCTACACCTTCATTGGAATAATTATAAACTTCAACATCTTGATTGTTAAGCTTAGGCAATATTTGCAATATAGCACTAGCCAAATCTCTAGCATAAGTAGGCGTACCTACTTGATCAAAGATTACACCTAAAGATTCTCTTTCACTACCTAAATGCATCATTGTCTTTACGAAATTAGTTCCATAGTATGAATAAACCCAAGATGTTCTAATAATGATAGCGCTTTTAGGGTTTATGCTTTGGATAGCTTTTTCACTTGCTAACTTAGTAGCTCCATATATGCCTTGTGGATTCGTAATATCTGTCTCTATATATGGTCTAAAGTTCTCACCGTTGAAAACATAATCCGTAGATATATGTATAAGCTTAATATTGTAGTTTTTAGCAATTCTAGCCATATTTACAACTGCTAAATGATTTATCTTCTCAGCCATTTCCATATCAAACTCTGCCTTATCGACAGCTGTATAAGCAGCACAATTAATAATAACTTTTATATCATTATCTTTTATAAACTTCTCAATCGCCTCATGATTAGTAATATCCAATAACTTACTATCCGTGAACACAAATATGTAATTTTGAATTTTAAATTTTAAATTTTGAACTAATTCTTTTAATTCTGATCCAAGTTGGCCACTACTACCTGTTACTAATATTCTCATATATTATTATTTTTTACAGTTATTTGTTATTAGTTAGTAGTGCACTAGTTAATTGGTACTAATTACCAATCACTTCACTAATCACCAATTAAACATTAATAATAGTTCTCACCATACTCAAACAAATCGCTTGCTTGAGCTAGTTTTGGCTGAACCTTATCTTTTGCAGAAAGTTTCAGTTCAGATAATGGTACTTGCCAATCTATAGCAATATAATTATCATCAAAAGCTATCCCTCTATCACACTCAGGTGAATAGTAGCTATCAGCCTTATAAGCAAATATAGTATCATCCTCTAACACGACAAAACCATGAGCAAAACCTCTAGGAACTAGTAGCTGCTTTTTATTCTCAGCACTTAGTTCTACAGCAACATACTGACCAAATGTAGGACTACCATTACGAATATCCACAGCAACATCAAGTACACTACCTTGGATAACTCTTACAAGCTTTGTCTGTGAATGAGGTGGCAGTTGATAATGCAATCCTCTAAGCACACCATAAGAACTTTTTGACTCATTATCCTGGCAAAAATCAATCTTATATCCTAAGAAGTCAAACAGTTTATCTTCGCGAAAAGTCTCAACAAAATATCCTCTGTGATCGTTATGTACAGCCGGTTCACAAATGATAACATCCTCAATATCTGCACAAGTAAATTTCATCATGGCAGCACCACTCGCTCTTTAGCTCTTTTGATCAAATATTGACCATATTGATTTTTCTTCAATGGCTGTGCTAACTTTAGAAGCTGTTCTTTAGAAATATAGCCCATTTCATAAGCAATTTCTTCAAGGCATGCGACTTTTAATCCTTGTCTATCTTCTATAGTTTGAATGAAATTACTAGCAGCAAGCATACTTTCATGCGTACCAGTGTCTAACCATGCATACCCTCTACCTATATTAACTTTTAGGCGCGCTTCATCTAAATACATCTGATTAAGCGTTGAAATCTCTAGCTCTCCTCTCTCTGATGGCTGTACCTGCTTAGCTTTCTCCACAACATCATTAGGATAGAAATATAGCCCTACGACTGCATAATTGGATTTTGGTTTTTTTGGTTTTTCTTCGATACTTATAACACTTCCTTCTGCATCAAAATCAGCAACTCCATATCTCTCAGGATCATCTACATAATAACCAAAGATGCTCGCACAATTCTCTTTTTCTACATTTTGAATACTTTTAGCGAACATTTTTGGCAAACCATGCCCATAAAAAATATTATCACCTAGCACAAGACAAACTGAATCGCCCTCCAAAAACTCTTCCGCTAATATAAAAGCTTGAGCAAGTCCATCAGGACTAGGCTGTACTACATATTTAAGATTAATACCCAAATCAGAACCATCTCCTAAAAGATTTTTAAAACTAGGTTGGTCTTGTTCTGTTGTAATTATTAAGATATCTCTTAATCCTGCTAGCATCAACACAGACAGAGGGTAATATACAAGTGGCTTATCGTATATAGGGGTTAGTTGCTTACTTACGCCTTTTGTAATTGGATATAGCCTAGTACCACTGCCACCAGCTAATATTATTCCTTTCATAAATACCCTAATAAGAACACATTTAGTATCTAAGAGATAGTATACGAGTAAAGCCACTAAATTTCAACAAAGAGATATTTATAGACAATATATAACCTAAGACTAGATGTTATAAATAAAAAAACAAGATGGAGAACTATGACTTCGCCAGGTACCAATCATATATCCTTCTGATACCATCTTCAAGCTCAACTTTATACTTCCATCCTAGAGAGTGAAGCTTAGATGGATCTGTAAGTTTAACCATAGTACCATCTGGCTTAATAGTATTAAATTTAAGCTCACCTTCAAAACCAATATTTTTTTTGATAAGTTCAGCCAGTTCTCTAATAGAGATATCAATACCAGTACCAATATTAATGTGAGTGTTTCTTATTTCTTTTGAATCATTAGAGTAAGTATCTTTAAAATCTCTATTCTCAAGTAAAAACACACAAGCATCTGCCATATCTTCAGAATATAAAAATTCTCTTCTTGGCTTACCTGTACCCCATATCTCCACAGAACTTTTGCTTATACCAAATTTAAACAGGTATTGTTTAGCCTGCTCAATAGAATCTACAGCTAAATCTTTTAACACATCTTCTATTTTCCCTTCATTAAGAAGTTTAGCAAGATGTATTTTTCTAATCAAAGCTGGTAAAACATGCGATTTCTCAAGATCAAAGTTATCATTTGGTCCATATAAGTTAGTCGGCATCACAGATATAAAGTTTGTACCATACTGTAAATTATAGCTTTCACACATTTTTATACCCGTAATCTTAGCAATAGCATACGGCTCATTGGTATATTCTAATGGACTAGTGAGTAAGCAATCTTCCTGCATTGGCTGAGGGGCTTCTTTAGGATAAATACATGTACTACCTAAAAATAGAAGCTTCTTAACTCCATTTACATAGCTTTGGTGAATAACATTGTTTTGAATCTGAATATTATCGTAAATAAACTCTGCTCTATAAGTATTATTTGCAACAATCCCACCAACTTTAGCAGCAGCAATAATTACATATTCAGGTTTTTCAGCACTAAAAAAATCTTCAACAACTTTTTGATTTGTTAAATCAAGCTCAGCATGAGTTCTTAGTACCAAATTAGTGTAGCCTTTAGACTCAAGATTCTTAACAATAGCAGAACCAACCAAGCCTCTGTGACCAGCTACATATATTTTGCTATCTTTATGCATCTATAATAATTCCTTACTCAAAATAGCTCATAATTTTATAGCCACCTTCTTTTAAATAAACATCTTTTGTCATTAACTTAAGATCACTTTCCATCATATCATTAACAAGATCTCTTAAGTCATACTCCCTATTCCAGCCTAATTTTTGCTCAGCCTTTGTAGGATCTCCTAATAATAAGTCCACTTCAGTTGGTCTAAAGTATCTAGGATCAACACAAACTACTACTTGACCTTCTGACAAATGCAATAAATCAACCCCCAGTTCCTCAGCTCTAGCTAAGTCTACAGAATCAACCACACCAATCTCATCAACACCTTCATTTTCAAATCTTAGGTTAATACCAGCATAAGCAAATGATAACTTAACAAAATCTCTAACTGTAGTTGTTTGACCAGTAGCAATAACCCAATCTTCAGGCTCATCAGCCTGAAGGATCATCCACATCATTCTTACAGAATCTTTTGCATGACCCCAATCTCTTTTCGCATCTAGATTACCTAGATATAGTTTATCTTGAAGATTTAGGGCTATCTTAGATGCTGTTCTTGTAATCTTTCTAGTTACGAAAGTCTCGCCACGAACTGGAGACTCATGGTTAAATAAAATACCGTTACAAGCATACATACCATACGCTTCTCTATAGTTTACAGTTATCCAAAACGCATACATCTTAGCAACTGCGTAAGGCGATCTTGGATAGAATGGAGTAGTTTCGCTTTGTGGAATTGCTTGAACCTTACCATAAAGCTCAGAAGTACTTGCTTGATAAATCTTAGTTTTTTTCTCTAAACCAAGAAGTCTAACAGCCTCAAGAATTCTAAGCGTACCAGTACCATCAGCATTAGCAACATATTCAGGAGTCTCGAATGAAACATGTACGTGACTCATAGCCGCTAGATTATAGATCTCATCTGGTTGCGTATCTGCTATAATTTTAGTTAAATTCATAGAGTCCGTCATATCACCATAGTGTAAAATTAGATTTCTATTTTCAACATGAGGATCTTGATAAAGATGATCTATTCTATCTGTATTAAAGAGCGAACTTCTTCTTTTGATACCATGAATTATATAGCCTTTCTTTAATAAAAACTCTGCCAAATAGGAACCATCTTGACCAGTAATACCTGTTACTAATGCTACTTTTTTCATTTGTAATTCTTATATTTACTTTATTAAATTCTATTAAAATCATCTTCAAGTCTAACAATATCATCTTCACCAGTATATTCACCAACTTGCGCCTCAATCAAGACCACTGGAATCTTGCCATTATTTGCTAGTCTATACACCTCTCCTATACGAATATACACAGATTCATTAGACCTAACGGTAAATTCTTGATCCCCTTTAGTAACTGTAGCAGTACCTGATACTACTATCCAATGTTCGCTACGGTGATAGTGCTTCTGTAAAGACAATCTTTTACCTGGTTTGACTTCTATTTTTTTAATTTTGTAACCTGGAGTATCTTCTAAAACAGTATATGTACCCCATGGTCTATGTGATGTTAAGTGAATATTTTTCAATTCATCACTTAAAAGCTCCACAACTTCTTTTACTCGTTGTGAACTTCCTTTTTTAGCAATAAGAAGAGCATCTCCACTATCAACAACTATTAAATCTTCTACTCCAATAGTAGCAACTTTCTTAGAACCCTTCTCACTATAAATTAGGTTATTTTTACTATCAATACTAATATGGTTGCTATTTATTGTATTATTATTGATATCTTTAGGAAGTTGATCAAAAAGAGAGTCAAAGCTACCTACATCGTTCCAAACAATGTCAGCGATAACCATTTTTATCCTATCAGATTTTTCCATTACCGCATAGTCTATAGACTTAGCTGGAATACTCATCATCTCATCATATTTTATAACATCTGAATTTTTCAAGTCACTTTTATCATAAGCCTCAACACACTCTGTATATATTTCTAGTGAGTGTTTTTTTAATTCTTCTAAGAAGACTCCCGCCTTAAACATAAACATACCAGAATTCCAATAATAAGACCTATCTGCTAAAAACTTCTCTGCTGTAGCAGCATTAGGCTTCTCGTGAAAGCTCCCAACATCAAAGCCACCTGAAGATTTAATATAACCAAAACCAGTATTGGCAAAAGTTGGTGTAATACCAAACGTTACAAGGAACCCCTCACTAGCTAATCTCTTAGCCTGAACCAATATACTTCTGTACTTGTCATTAACATTAATAACATGATCAGATGGTGTAACAAATACAATTTCTTGTAGATCTAACTTCATACATGCAAGAGCAATTGCAGGGGCAGTATCTCTACCAACTGGTTCTTCAAGAAAAATACTTTTATCTAAAATACCAAGCTCATCTAACTGATCTTTTGCTAAAAACAACTGTCCTTCATTAGAAATTACCATCGTTGAATCGCATAAAGCGGAATTTCTCTCTACAGTTAACTGAAATAATGACTTATCACTAAACATTTTCACAAACTGCTTTGGCAATAGCTTTCTGCTAATAGGCCAAAGCCTAGTACCACTACCACCACAAAGTATTAAGTTTATCACAACATCCCCTATAGTATGTATCGCAATAAGCGAACAATTATTGACCCTCAAAATTATATTACTTTTAAAAGTAATTTTCCACAAACCAAGAGAATTACAAACTTACTACTTCTTATATACCATATTACCAAAAACTTTATTCAAAAACCCTATCTTGGTAGTTATTAACCTAATTATTGGGTTAAATAATTTTGTCAGATAGGTTTTTTTTGATAAATTTTGCCTATACTCTTTAATAAACTCAGATGTACAAAAATATTTAGCATCTTGGGGTAAAAAGATACCATCTTGATTATTATTTACAATATCTTTCAACTCTCTAGTAAGGTTATCAATATGTATAACACTTCTTTGGTTATTTATTTGAGGAAATATAAAAGCATACCTTGCAAGTTTAACAAGCTTAGGATAGTTGCCTTTAGAACCTTCTCCGTACACCATTGGTGGTCTTACTATAGCAATTTTAAAACCATTCGATGCTAATGTTTTTAATTTAAGTTCTGCTTGAAGCTTACTACCACCATAAAAATCATCAGGTTGAGGTTCTGTATCTTTTGTTATTATTTTTTGCTGTCCTATTGGCGCACTATCACCATATACAATTATACTACTCATAAAAACAAACTGTCTCACACCAGAGCTTTTAGCTTTCTTTGCTAATTCAAAGGTTAAGTCTGTATTTATAGTAAAATAACTATCTTTCATAGAAGGATCTTTTGATGTATGAGCAATACCTGCAACGTGTAATATAGCATCATATTTAGAAAAATCTAAAGTTTGCCATGACTCATCTTTTAATGATATTTTTTCGATAGCAAACTCATTGCTGTATTTGATCTCAAAAGAATTACCAATATAGCTATTTAAGCCAGTGATTAAAACTCTTTTCATACTACTTCTGATCTTCTTTCTTATCTAGAGAGCCTGTTCCACCTTCAACAACACCCTTCTTTGCAAATACAGAAAAGACCGTTAAGAAAATACACTTCAAATCAAACCATGTACTTTTATATTTAGCATAATCACCATCAAGCTTAGCCTTATCAGGAATTGGCAGTTCATCGCGTCCGTTAATTTGTGCCCACCCCGTTAAACCTACAGGAATATCATTAGCACCATATTTATCTCGTTCAGCTATTAAATCACTCTGATTCCATAGAGCGGGTCTTGGCCCAACAATACTCATTTCGCCTTTTAAAATATTTATAATTTGCGGCAACTCATCCAAAGAAGTTTTTCTCAAAAATACTCCTACTTTTGTTATACATTTTGATGGATCTTGTAACAAATGTGTCGGCATATCTTTTGGAGTATATGTATACATTGTTCTAAACTTGTATATATAAAAAAACTTTTTATCTTTGCCATAACGCTTTTGTTTAAAAAGTATAGGGCCCTTTGAGTCTTTTTTTATCATCAAAACAATAATTAAAAAAACCGGACTTAACAGCACCAATCCGATAAAAGACAAAAAAACATCCAGTAATCTCTTTATTATCCTATAAAACATCTAATCCTTATAAAATCTAATTATTACTGAGATAATTATAGCAAATAAAATTTCTACTTCAGTTAAATTCAACCATACTTTTTGATTTGTTTTTTTCATATTTTGATCAAACTTAGTATAATTAAAAAAATATTTAAAAAAAATCAATGATATGTTTGCATTTGTAATACCCTCCAAAAATCTTACTAATATACTAGTAAACTTAGTCAAAAAAATAAGAAAAAAATCTAGTGATAAAATAATTATAATTAACGATGGTAGCGAAAATGGACTAGAATTCTTTGATCAAGTTTTGGAAACTGAGAATGTACTAGTTCCTCAAGCATGCTATAAATATGGGTAAAGGTGCAGCACTTAAAACAGCTTTTAATGAAATACTCGTTAACCACCTAAATATCAAAGGATGCATAACTTTAGATAGTGATGGCCAACACAATGTTATAGATGCTTTAAAAATCGCAAAGATACTCTCAACAGGTGAAGATTTTGTCTTAGGTTGTAGAACATTTACCAAAGATATCCCTCTAAATCTTACTTAGGAAATACTATTTCTAAAAAAATCTACGCTTTCATACTTGGTAGAAAAATCAAAGATACTCAAACAGGCTTGAGAGGCTTAAGTAGAGAGTTCATGAAAGATTGTCTAGCATCAAATCAAATAGATTCGAATTTGAAACAGAGCAGTTTGTAATTGCTGTACGTGACAAAATAAATATTTATGAAACAGATATTCAAACAATATATATAGAGAATAATTCAGGAAGTCATTTCAATCCACTGTTTGACTCATTAAGAATTTACTTTATTTTGTTAAGATATGTATCTGTTTCTTTTGTAACTTTCTTAATCGACTTCTTAGTATTTTCACTATCATTTGGACTAGGTGCAAGTGTTTTATGGTCAAACCTCTTAGCTAGAACAGCATCTATAGTTTTTCAGTACAATGCTTCTAAAAAATATGTTTTCAAAATAAATGTAGCAAAAAAATACAGTTTATACTTTTTGTAGCATATGTATATTTAAGTGGTGTAGTATCTGTAATAATTCAAGAAAAAATAACTTCTTCGACAGGGCTAAACGTTTTGCTAGTTAAAATACTTGTAGAAAGTATACTTTTTATAATCAGCTATAGTTTTGTTAGAACTATAGTTTTTAACAAAAAAGATGTTAGTTAATAGTGATTTTATTATTTGGCATTGCTTTTTATCTAGCGGTGTTTGCTCTTCCTTTAATTTGTAGTTACATATTTTTTAAACGATACGATTCGGCTATGAAGATAGCTTTATATACAATAGTTAGTTTTAGCTGATCATGGTTACTATTTATAATTTTTTTTAATATAAAAGTAATCCAATATCAACAAATATACTAAGAGCTATAGTTTTAACACTCGCTTATATAACTTTAATATATATGTTTAAAATGAGATTTAATAAATATCAGTTTTCTATAGTTACTATTGTACTACTATTAATCATACCAATATACTGCTTTAATACTAAAGTTTTTATCGATTGGGATGCTTTGGTTTCATGGAATAGATGGGCAATAGAGCTAGCACAAAACAAATACTCCCCAATGGATACAGCCTATCCTATATTACTGCCCTCTATTTGGTCACTTATATATAAGCTACAAGGTACAACTCAAGTTAATATCATAGCAAAATTTTCTCTTCTGTATCCAATTCTCATAGTATTATTGATGATACTGTCAATATACAGAAAAATAAGCAAAATATCTGCGGTATTATTTCTAATAATGATTTATTCACATATGATTACTCCAGCTGCGACAAGTGGCTACATGGACTACCTAATAGCTTTTGTTGGCAGCTTCTCTCTATTACTACTTTATTTAGCTGAAAATAATAAAAAGGAATACACATTCACAATATACATATGTTTGGCTATTATTATTGCCAGCATTTCAATAATTATCAAACAATCTGGTATATTCTTTTTTATTTTTATAATCTCGTATATAGCAGTAAATATAAAACACCTCTCAAAGAGAAGCTTATTAACTATCTCTATTTCGACGCTAGGCTCATTAATATTTATAAGCTCATTTTTAATTATTTTCTACAAGCATGCACACAATTATGCTGGTAACTTAGAGTATCTAATAAACTTAACAAAAAATAATAGCTTCTCTCATAAAATCTATATTTTTTTAAAGGGGCTTCGGTATTAAACTTGATTATAAACACTCTAATACTTATTATAACACCTGTGCTATTCATCTACTCGATATATAAAAGTCCAAAATATAGTAAAACTCGAAAGCTTAACGCTTCTAGCATATCTAATTGGTACTATAGTTTGGCTTTTAGCTTTCTCATATGATTATAGAAATAGTGTGTGGATCTAAATGTTTGGAATAACTTCTTTAAGTTATATATATTTCAAAATTATTGACATATAAGCGCAATACAAAAATTTACCAACCCAACAAAAGTAAACCTAACTTAAGTTTGACAAGCCCTATAATAAAAGCAACTATTATTTCATTAACAGTTATATTTATATCATTAACCTGTAACACTAAGCTATACAACTTCCAAAAAAAGCTCAAGCTAATATAGGCGGAGGAAAGCAAACAGGACTTATTATAAGCAATATCCTATCCAAGTCAGAGTGCTCAGTATTATACACAAACGATCAACCTGTAAAATATAACTTTTTCCTATCAGCATACCAAGATAGAATTCTTACAGGAGGCTGGAGCATAATCGATATAACAAATATCATAGCGCAGGTAAAGTCATCGAACTGTAAAGACGATAACTACCTATTACTTAATAGCCAGAAACTTCTTGATAATCTTCTCATTAACAAAAAACTAATCCCAATGACATCAGAACTTACAGGATTATATCGTATCCAGCGAAATTAATTTAACTTATGATCAAACTCTGGAACTATCTTCTTCAGCAACGCCACCTGGGCTTCTGGCTTCTCTGCAAATAGCTCTTTTAAATTATTTTCTAATATCCTTATATCATAAAATATTTTTCTACCAATGAAAATATCTTTATACTCAGTACTAATATCATTTTCATCGACAAGCAACTCTTCGTATAGTTTCTCACCAGGACGTAAGCCTATTATTTCAATATCAATATCATCTCTGCCTGATAATTTTATAAACTGCTTAGCAAGATCAAGTATCTTGACAGGTTGACCCATATCTAAAACAAAAATTTCAGAATTTTTTGCAATGGCTCCAGCTTGTAGTACTAGTTCACAAGCCTCTGGTATCAACATAAAATAACGCGTAATCTCAGGATGAGTAACAGTAAGAGGACCACCATTTCTAATTTGCTCTTCAAATTTTGGAATTACACTACCACTACTACCAAGCACATTGCCGAAACGCACTGCAGCAAGCTTAGTATTTTTTGGATCAACATTTTGTAAATACAGCTCACAAACTCTTTTAGTAGCTCCCATCACATTGGTTGGACGCACTGCTTTATCACTAGAAATCAGAATAAATGACTCAACACCTGTTTTTATGGCTAGATCTATAGCATTCTGGGTACCTAGTATATTATTTCTAATAGCTCTAGAAATATTTTCCTCAACCAAAGGGACATGCTTATAAGCAGCAGTGTGGAAGACTATATTTGGTGAATATTTTTCAAAAATTTTAGCAAACGAATCTTTATCACAAACAGAGCATAAAATACTCTTAATATTAATTTTTTTACACTCTTCCGTGATTTTATATAAATTAAATTCACTATGATCTAATAAAACTATCTGCTTGGCTTCATATTTAATACATTGTCTAACTATTTCAGAACCTATGCTTCCACCAGCACCGGTGACAAGTATAATTTTTTCCTTGATAAAATTTGAAATAGATTGTTTATCTAAACTCTTAGAATCTCTAGATAAAAGATCATAGACTGAAACAGGCTTTAACTGTGACATAAAACTCTCATCTTGGAGCACATCTTCAAGAGGCGGCATAATTTTAATTTGACTAAAATCTTTTTCTAATTCTTTATAAATTTTTTTAATAATTTGATTAGCACTTTTGGGTAGAGCAATAACTAATAAATCAAACCTTGAAGAAAGTAACATTTTTTTTAGCTGTGCACTAGATAGAATTCTTTTACCATCTATACTTCTTTTTTGCAAAGTTTTATCATCATCAACAAAACACTTTATGCGATAACCAACCGAAGCAAGCTCTTGAGCTATTTTTGTACCAGCAGCACCAGCACCATAAATTACAGCTGTTTTTGATTTATTAGTCAATCTTCTATTAGTCAAATGCCAATAAAAATATACTCCTAAATTTATTAAAAATACATAGAATAAAAATTCTGAGAATATTAGTGCAAATCGAACTTTACCATAAAAAATAAATGCAACTATAAAAAATACTGGAAGGTTAATAAATACTTTACGCAAGAAAGTCTTTTGTGTAGATTTTCTCCAGCTTGCCATATAGTCTCTAAGAAGTAGAAAAGATGACAAACACCTTAAAAAAATAAGAAAAGCTAAAAAATATGAATTAACAACTTGCTTGAAAATATAAGAAGTCCAGTTTACTGTAATAATAGTGAGGAATATTATTACCAAAAAATTAAGTACTCTTTTATCATATAAAGATTTCATTCAATAAAAAATAATAGACATTACTGGTTTGATTATACCAAAGTATCTTAACTATATCTCGTTTATGTAAACTAAATTTTTCTTATATGAAACTGATTCAACAGTTTTTACATTTTGCAAATACCAAGATATCCATAACTCTTTTATCAGAAAGCTAATCTTGATTACATCTACACTATTACTAGCAAAGTGTTTAGTGTTAATCTTTTTCGCTAGCTTAGCCTTAAGCTCATCAACTTCTAATTGGTAAACTCTATCTCTTTGTAGGTTTAGTTTAGTCTTATCTAATCTGTTTTCTAAAGCTTGAATATAATACTTATACCTCTGCAAATAAGGCATAGGTTGTGTTAGATAATTGTCACTAAAAAGCTCATTTAGCTCATTTCTGACAGCTGTAAAAAGTTCGATAAAATTAACTGCTATTTTCTTCACATTAAGTTTTCTATCAAGTTGCTCTTTTGCTTTAGCTATCTCTGCAAATAGTAGTTCAACCTTAGTTTTATTAGCTACAAAACTCTCTAAGCCTCTATTATAAAGCGCTTCAAAGCTTTTTTGGCAATATGGTAATTCATTCTCAGTAAAGAAACTCAAATCAATAGCTTTATTAATAATACTATCTTTTGAATCATAAATTTCAATGACATCGATAAGCTTATTAAATCATTGTTTTTAATACTTTTTGATAAATAACTTTGTAAGCGTAATTTAACCAGCTTTTTCACAGCATTTTGCATACAAACTTTAGCTTCTGCAGCTGTTGCTTTATATCCTAGTCGCACACCATCTTGATACTCTTCAAGACAATTATAAACCTTGATATTTATACCATGTTCTCTTATTTGACTAGTATGCTCAATAGTACCAAACTGCCAATCATTATAAACTTTATCTTCAACTATTCGCTGCGGATGCTGCACTAAGTCTTTAAGTTTTTGTTTTAGCTTATATATGTCTTTATCTATAGCTAGAATTTTACCCTGTTCATCAACAACTTTTATATTTAGTACCAAGTGTTTTTCTAGCTCTTGATTGTGCCAAATAGTTTCATCAACAACAAAACCAACAATACGAGTAATATGTTTTGCAATAACAGATTTTAACTGTTTATATCTATCAGCTTCAAAGTCTATTGATTCAAATATTGCTTGGGCATATGTTAGCACAGGTACACAGCTTTTGCGGATATTTTTTGGTAGTGATTTTAGTAGCGCGACAATCCTATCATATAAAAAACCATACACGCCCCACTCTATTACTGTAAGGTTAATATCATTAAGAAAAACAATAGGTACGGTAATAGTTATACCATCTCGCTCATCTAATGAATCAAAATAATACTCTAACGGTAAATACATATCACCAATATTCAAAACATCAGGAAATTTCTGCTGTGTAATGTCTTCTGCATTATGTTGCATCAGCGTTTTTATATCAAAAACAAAATTTTGCTGCTGCTCTTTAGAGAGAGTCTTTGACCATTTATCGAAAGTCACACCATCATAGACATCATCTGGAATAAGATCATCATAATGCTCAAATAATACCTCTTCACCAACCAAGATATCTCTTCTACGCGATTTGTTTTCAAGATCTTCAACTTGATTTATAAGCTTAAGATTTTGTTGATAGAAATATGCCTTAGAATCAAAATTACCATTAACTAAATCTTCGCGAATAAAAATCTCGCGTGCATCTTGAAGATTTACCTTCGAGTATTGTACTAGCCTTTTTGAAACTATTTCTAAGCCATACAATGTTACTCTTTCATTTACTATTACAGCTCTGCGTTTTTTACTCCAAACAGGTTGATCATAATGTTTTTTAACAAGGTGTCCTGCCAAGCTCTCTAGCCACTACGATTCAATTTTTGCAACATTACGAGCATAAATCTTGGTTGTCTCGATAATTTCAGACGACATTATCCATTTAGGTTTACTTTTAAATTGTGAAGATCCAGGAAATACAAAAAATTTAAGGCCCCTAGTACCTAAATACTCTGCATTTTCATAGTTATAGCCAATATTACTTAAAAAACCACTTGCGATAGTTTTATGGAGATTTTCGTAATTTAATTCTTCGGTTGAAGATAACTTCCACTTAAACTGATGAACAACCTCAATATTTGTCGATAAATATCATTCCACTCATTAAATCTAACTGGTGAAATAAAATTCTTTTTAAAATATTCTTTTTTCTCTCTATTAGATAATTCTTTTAAATCAGAATTTAATCTATTTGCTAAATTAAGGATAGTGATAAAATTTGAAGACTTATCCTTATCAAGCGAATGTATTTCTTCAGCCTTTCGTTTAAAATTCAAAGGTCGCTCACGCGGGTCTTGAATACTCAAAAAACTAACGATTGAAACTATCTCTTTAAGAGTATTTTGTCTATATCCTTCGATAACTATTTTTGCTAATTTTGGGTCTAATGGCATAGTTGCCATTTTCATCCCATCATCAGTAATTTTAGGCTTTGAATAATTAAGTTCTGAAATTGCTTGTAGCTCAAATAAAAGCTTAAAGCCATCTTTAATAAATCTCGAATCCGGAGGATCCATAAAAGGAAAATTTTGGATATTGCCTAATCTCAAAAATAACATCTGCAAAATAACTGATGCTAGGTTAGTACGCAAAATTTCAGGATCTGTGAATTCTTTACGATTATTAAAGTCTTCTTCGCTATATAGCCTTACGCAAATCCCTGCAGATAACCTACCACAACGTCCTGCCCTTTGATTAGCACTTGCTTGCGAGATTTTTTCTATTGGTAAGCGTGGTACTTTTGTGCGATAACTATATCTACTTATCCTAGCTAAACCCGAATCTATAACATACTTTATGCGTGGCACTGTCAAAGAAGTCTCGGCTACATTTGTCGCTAAAATAATTCTGCGTGTAGAACACTCAGGATTAAAAATTTTGTTTTGATCTTTATTTGATAGCCTAGAGAATAAAGGTAAAACTTCTGTAAATTTAAGATCTTGCTTATTCAGATATGCTAAAGTTTCATGAATATCTCTTTCTGTTGGTAAAAAAACTAATATATCACCACTACCAAGTTCATCAATAGCATATAAAATTCTTTCCTGTAGTGAAAACTCATTAAAAACCTCATCATTTTGATAACCGATTTCTACCGGGTAAGTTCTACCGCTGATTGTAATAGCTTTAGCATTATTAAAAAATGTTATAAACTTGTGATAATCAATAGTTGCCGAAGTTATAATAATCTTAAGATCAGGTCTAAAAGGTAAAATCTTCTTTATATACCCAAGTAAGAAGTCAATATTTAAACTTCTCTCATGAGCCTCATCTATAATAATTACTTCATATTGTGACAAAAATCTATCATTTTTTATCTCAGAGAGTAATACGCCATCAGTCATTACCTTTATTAAAGTATTTTCATCACTTTGATCACTAAAGCGAATTTTATAGGCAACTTTTGACTGATAACTAATTTCTGCAGCAATTCTAGTAGCTATAGCTCTAGCTGCAAGTCTTCTAGGCTGAATATGCCCTATCAAACCACGCTTTCCTAAACCAAGATCTAGACATATTTTAGGTAATTGAGTTGATTTACCTGAGCCTGTCTCACCTGCGACAACTATAATTTGATTCTATTTGATAAGTTTTTTTATCTGCTCAACTTTGTTACTAACAGTAAATCTGGATAAGTTATCTTAGGTAAATTTTGCTGATTAGTTATAATGCAACCAAAGACTTTAACTCAGCAATAATCTCAATGTCTGGATTTTTTTAGTTTTAAAGATTGCTATATATTTAGCGCGTAATTTAGTTGGTATTTGATTAATATAATCACTATATAAACTTTTATTTATGTTCATTCTATTTAATTAATCGCTTTTTTATACCTGTTAGTTTTAGAATTTTATTAAGTAATCTTAAAACCAACATGATGGTTTTACTTATAAAAACAAAAACAGCTAACAAAACTAAAACAATAATATCTTTTAAAATATTCCAGAAAAGCTCTAATAATGAGAAGAAAGCTTTTAGCTTCATAGTAATCAATAGAAATTTATATTCTTAAGAAAGAATTATAACATGAATAAAAGATAATTGATTTAATAAAGAATCAAAGCTTTGCTAGAATTGCATTTAGAGTCTTACTAGGCCTCATTACCGCATCTAGTTTTGCTCTATCCATATGATAGTAGCCACCAACATCAACTTTTTTACCTTGAGCATCATTTATCTCTTTGACAATTTTATCTTCATTTGCTTTTAGCTCTGTATAAATTGGCACAAACTTATTTTTTAGCTCAGCATCATCTGTTTGCTCAGCAAGAGCCTTAACCCAGTAGAAAGCTAAATAAAAATGGCTTCCTCGAGTATCAAGCTCACCAACTTTACGACGTGGCGACTTATCATTATCTAAAAAATCCTTATTTGCTTGAGATAACGCCTCTGCTAATACTCTAATCTTAGCATCTCTTGTTTTGATAGCTAAATCCTCTAAAGATGCTCCTAAAGCTAAGAACTCTCCAAGAGAATCCCATCTTAAATGGTTCTCTTCAATAAGCTGCTCAACATGTTTCGGTGCAGAACCACCAGCACCTGTTTCAAATAAACCACCACCTGCTAGAAGTGGTACAATTGACAGCATCTTAGCACTTGTGCCAAGTTCTAGAATTGGGAAAAGATCAGTTAAGTAATCCCTCAAGACATTACCTGTAACAGAAATCGTATTTTTGCCAGCTTTCATTCTTTTTAAAGAGTACTTAGTCGCCTCTATCGGTGATAAGATTTGGATATCTAAACCAGTTGTATCATGTAAAATTAGATATTCATTAACCTTGGCAATTAGGTTTCTATCATGTGCTCTTTTTGAATCTAACCAAAAAATTGCTGGATTCTGGGTTACTTTAGCTCTATTAACAGCTAGTTTAACCCAGTCCTTAACAGCGATATCTTTTGTCTGACAAGCACGCCAAATATCACCTTTGTCGACTTGATGTTCAAATATCACATTACCATCAGCATCGATAACTTCAACTTTACCATCAGCTTGAATCTCAAATGTCTTATCATGTGAGCCATACTCCTCAGCCTTTTTCGCCATTAGACCAACATTCGAAACATCACCCATAGTCGCAACATCAAAAGCACCATTTTCTTTACAGAAATCAATAGTTGCAGCATATACTCCAGCATAACACCTATCAGGAATCATCGCTTTTATATCTTGAAGCTTGCCAGCTTTATTCCACATCTTACCAGATGAACGGATAGCTACTGGCATTGAGGCATCAATAATCACATCACTTGGCACATTGAGATTGGTGATACCTTTATCAGAGTTTACCATTGCTAAATCAGGCTGTTTTACAAATACTTTTTCAATATCAGCATTAATTTTATCTTGGAGATCTTGAGGTAGTTGCTTGATTTTCTCTACCGCATCACCCCAACCATTACGAGGATTCACACCAAGCTCTTTAAATTCTTTAGCATATTTTTTGAAAACATCTTCAAAGAAAATCTCTACAGCATGACCAAATAATATTGGATCAGAAACTTTCATCATTGTAGCTTTCAAATGAAGTGATAGTAAAGTACTCTCTTTTTTAGCTTTAGCAATTTCTGTTTTATAAAATTCTCTTAAAGCTTTAACAGATATCTTAGTAGCATCAATAATCTCTTTTTTTTCTAATGCAAAATTTTCTTTAAGAACTTTTTGAGTGCCTTTAGTATCTGTATGTACTATTTTAACCTTAGTCGCTTTTGGCACTATATAAGATTTCTCATTAGCATAGAAATCATTATCAACCATACTCGCAACATGTGATTTTGAATCTTTTGTCCACTCACCCATAGAATGTGGATGTTTTTCAGCATATCTTTTAACTGCATCAGCTGCTCTACGGTCAGAGTTACCCTCTCTTAAAACTGGATTTACTGCGCTACCTAGAACTTTTACATAGCGTGATTTAATTTTTTGCTCTTTGTCATCTTTTGGCTCAAATGGATAATCAGGTATTTTATAACCTTTTGACTGAAGTTCTTTAATTGCCGCTATCAATTGTGGTATTGAAGCACTAATATTAGGTAGCTTGATAATATTTGCATCAGGAGTTTTTGCTAGTTCTCCAAGTATTGATAAATCATCAGACTGCTTTTGTTCATCATATAGATAGTCGTTAAAATTTGCTAGAATACGCGCTGCTAGAGAAATATCTTTGGTTTCTAGCTTGATATCCGCGACTTTAGTAAAGCTCTCAACTATTGGTAAAAATGATCTAGTTGCTAATGCTGGAGCTTCATCTGTGAATGTATAAAATATTTTATGCATTAAAATCTCCTATAGATAGAATTTCATTTCCTCAAATACTAACATAAAGCTAATAGGTATTTAATATCTCTTGTATTTTCTCATCAGACCTTGCAACTACTGCAAAATCCTTATGCTCAATTATTGGTCGTTCTAAAAGCCTAGGGTTAGCTGCAACAATCTCGATAAGTTCAGTTTCTGTAAATTCTTTATCGCTAAAATTTTCTTTCCAAATATTTTCTTTAGTACGAACTATATCTTTTATCGAAAGCTTAAGCTTTTGAAGTAGTGCTACGATCTCCTCTTTTGAAAAGGCTTATCTAGATATAAATGTATCTCATAATTGATATCATTTTGATCTAGAATTTGCTTAGCTTGGCGTGATTTTGAACATTTTGGATTATGATAAATTTTCATAACAGTATAATACACTTGGGATATTTATAATTATACAATTACATTGGTGTAGAAGTCATAAAAAAATAATTAATTAAGTTTATTTAATGTATCAACATAGGTAAATATTATATAATGTTTACTAGGGTTAATAAAGTTAGTTTTAAAATAGATATTCAGAGGCTTAACAATATAAAAAATAACTTTAGTAACTAATCTAAAAAGCTTCAGGAGGTCCTTATGATCACTAAACCATGGAACAGAAACTACCCCAAACAAGTACCTCTGTCTATAGATATTCCTAATATAATTTTAAACGATATGCTCAAAGGCGTCAATCAAGATTTCGCTAATAATGACGCACTAGTATGCCATGGTGAGAAAATAACATTTAACAACGTTGATAACTATACCAATAAATTTGCTGGGTTCTTACAAAACAACTGGCAGCTGCAAAAAAGTGACCATATCGCGATTATGCTGCCAAATATTTTACAGTTTCCTATAGTAATTTTTGCTTTGATAAAGCTAGGTTGTGTTTTTATCAATATAAATCCACTCTATACCAGTAGAGAAATTAAAGGAATTCTCCAAGATTCAAAAGCGAAAGGAATTATCGTGCTATCAGCACTATCTCATAATGTTGAAGCTATTGCAGATGAATGTAAAGACTTAAAACACCTAATGGTTACAAAAATTGCAGATCTTTACCCAAGCCCTAAGAAACAAATAATCTCTTTTGTAGCAAGGTATCTTAAAGGTATGAAAAATAAATACTCAAAAGATAAATTTGATACTTTTGCTGCTGCAATAAGCTCAGATCATAAACCAGACTACTCAAGAATTACCATAACCTCTGATGATATTGCTGCATTGCAATACTCAAGTGGTACCACTGGCACACCTAAAGGCACTATACTCTTACATAGAAATATTGTTGCAAATATCTATCAGATAAAAGCTTGGACAGAAGGATTTGATGTAAATCTCAGTGAACAAATAGTTATCAACGCGCTGCCAATATACCACATATTTAGTCTAACAGCTAACTTGTTTCTGTTTTATTTCTCAGGTGCCTTACAGATTCTTATCCCTAATCCAAGAGATATCAAAAGTTTTGTTAATGAAATGAGGAAAAATAATTTCTCGACAACTTTTGGTGTAAATACCCTTTATATCGCGTTATTGAACAATCAAAAATTTAGAAAAAGTAAATTTAACAATTTTAAACTATCTATAAGTGGTAGCATGTCAACTCTCGAAGCTGTAGTGAATGAATGGAAAAAAGTTACCGGGGTTGAGATTAAGGAAGGCTATGGATTATCTGAGATGTCCCCTGTAGTTACTGTCAACTCTCTTGAAAACTCAAACTTTAATGGTAGTGTTGGATTCCCTCTACCTAATACTGATATTAAAAATATATGATTATAATGGTAATGAGTTACCACAAGGCGAAACAGGTGAGATTTGGGTTACTGGACCCCAAAAACCCTGGCTTTTGGAGTTTGCCAGAGATAAACAAAGAGCATTTTACTAATGATGGCTGGTTAAAAACTGGCGATTGGGTTATCTCGATGAGCAAGGTCGTTTAGTGATATCTGGACGAATAAAACATATGATTATTGTCTCAGGTTTTAATGTTTTTCCTAAAGAAATTGAACTAATACTAACCGAAAAAGCTGAAATCGAAGATGCAGCAGTTATTAGAGGACATTCTGATGAAACAGGTGAAATGCCAGTTGCTTTTGTGGTTGTTAAACAAGGTAGTAAACTAACCGAAAAACAAATATTTGAGTACTGTGAGACTAAACTAGCTCACTACAAATTACCACGAAAAGTAATCTTCAAAGATGAGTTACCTAAAGATACTGTTGGAAAATAGATGTAAATGCATTACAAAAAGAATATGCTGATAAGTATGAACAATAAATAAATTAAACAGCTTGCTGCTTAAGGAGCTAAAATGTTCAACAAGATTTATAAGATAGCCAAAAAAGCCACGCCGGTAATTTCGCAAACAGAACAAACTGCCCTTAATGCTGGTGATAATTGGTTTGAACAAGATATATTTCAAGGTAAACCTGATTTTAACAAGCTACACAGCTTAAAAAAATTTGAACTTACTGCAGAAGAAAAGTCATTTTTAGAAAATGAAACAAACCGATTATGTGAAATGCTTGATGATTGGCAAATAAATTATCAACAAAAAGATCTGAGTATTGAGGCTTGGGATTTTATCCGAACTAAAGGTTTCTTAGGCTTAGTCATTAGTAAGGATTATGGTGGTAAAGGTTTCTCAGCTGCGGCTCATTCTGAGATTGTAATGAAACTAGCAACAAAAAGTGTCACTGCTGCAATTACAGTGATGGTACCAAATTCACTAGGTCCAGGTGAGCTTTTAGTCCACTATGGTACAGATGAGCAAAAAGATCATTATCTACCAAGACTAGCAACTGGTCAAGAAATACCTTGTTTTGCATTGACTGGTCCTAAAGCTGGGTCTGATGCAACCTCGCTACCTGATTATGGTGTTGTTTGCTATGAAGATTTCAATGGTCAAAAAACTCTCGGCATCAAGCTAAAAAATATTAATAAACGCTATATCACATTAGCTCCTATAGCTACCCTAGTTGGCTTAGCTTTTCAATTACAAGATCCTGATAACTTACTTGATGGCAGCGGTAAAGAAGGCATAACATGTGCACTACTACCATATAACTATAAAGGCCTAGAAATTGGCAGACGTGGTTTTCCGCTTGGACAGGCTTTTATGAATGGCTATATCAAAGCTAAAGATGTTTTTATTCCGATTGATCGGATAATTGGTGGACAAAAAATGGCTGGTGAAGGCTGGCGCATGATAGTTGAGTGTTTGTCTATAGGTAGAGCAATTTCATTACCAGCCTGTGGCACAGCTAACACACTAATGTCTACAGTTATGACAGCTGCTTATGCTAGTGTACGTGAACAGTTCAAAGTTCCAATTGCCCAGTTTGAAGGTGTCCAAGAAAAACTTGCTGAAATTGCTGGGCTTGCATATATCGCTAATGCAACTCGTCAATTTACAGTTGCAGCTGTTGATAGTGATATTCGACCATCAGTATCATCTGCTATAGCCAAGTATCATCTAACCGAGATGGGTCGTATTACTATCAACAATGCCATGGATATCCATGGTGGCCGTGCGATTATTATGGGGCCAAATAACTATCTTGCTATTCCGTATATGGCTACGCCAATTGGTATAACCGTAGAAGGCGCCAATATTATGACACGAAATCTGATGATCTTTGGTCAAGGAGCGATGAAATGCCATCCATACATACGTGATGAGATAGAAAGATTGATGAATGATGATGAAGAGCAATTTATTAGTAATTTTAAAAGTCATTTTAAATATATGGCTCTCAACGGTACACGCACACTTTGGTATGGTTTAAGTGGTGGTTTCACTGCTCCTAGCTACCCTTCTAAGTTTAAACGTTACTATCGCTATATTTCACATATGAGTACGGCATACTCTTATGTTAATGATATTTCAATAACTGTTTTAGGAGCAGGTCTGAAGCGTAAAGAAAGATTATCAGCTCGTCTAGGCGATATTATGAGTTACCTGTATATGGCTGTTGCTGTATTGAAATACTATAAAGATACCGATGAGCCTCAAAGTGATGATATTTTTGTCGATTGGAGTGTCCAACATTGTCTATACCAAGCTCAACAAGCAATGCTAGATTTATTTAGAAACTTCCCAAATAGACTATTTGCTACTAAAATGAAACTTTTTGTTTTTCCTTATGGTAAAAAGTTCAGAAGACCTTCAGACAAACTTGAAACGCAAATCTGTAAATCATTAGTTAGTAACAGTGCCACTAGACAATCTATGAAGAATAAATGTTATATTCCTAATGATGATAATGATCCGATCGGTAGAGTTGAAAATGCATACTTAGCATCGTTAGCAACTCATACTATCAAGAAAAAAATAACTGATGCGATTAAGGCTGATAAATTACCTAAAACTAACTGGTCAAACTGTATTGATGCAGCTATAGAAAATAAAATCATCTCACAACAAGAAGCTAATACTGTTAAAGAAATGCTTACTAAGGTTGATAATATTATTCAAACAGATGAGTTTGATGATTATGCTCTAGGACCTAAAAATGCTCATCCAGAATGGCAGAAAAATCCTGAAAAATAGTGTATCAATGCCATTCCGCCTAAATGCGGAATCTAAAAATGATGCAGATATAGACATTGAGAGGACAATATGACGGAGTTAGAAAAGAAATTTGAAGAAATCCTAGTAGCTGTTCGTGATGCGACTATTGATTTTAAGCCTGATAATAGTCAAAAACTAAAACTGTATGCTTTTTATAAGCAAGTTAAAGAAGGAGATAACAATACTAAAAAACCTTCGGCTTTAAAGATGGTTGAGCGTGCTAAATGGATGGCGTGGGATGCAATTAAAGGTATGTCGAAAGAAGATGCTATGCACGGTTACTTAAAGGTTTTTGGCAACGAGTATCTTCCTGCTGGAGAAAGTGATAGTAGTAAGCCAACCACAGTGACAAATAAACTGGAACCTGTAGAACATAAATCACAGCGTAAAGCTATTGATAAAATTGCTGTACTTGGTGCCGGAACAATGGGAACACAAATTGCCACTCACTTTGCAAATGCTAGATTTCCAGTTGTACTTTTTGATTTAAGATCTCAACAAGATAATCCTAATGCTATTATTGAAGATTCTTTAGCAAAGCTTACTAAGTTTAATCCAACCCTTTTTGGTTCAAAAGATGCTATCAAGTATATTACTCCAGCAAACTATGAAGATAATCTTGATCTTTTGGCAGATTGTGACTTAATTATAGAAGCTGTGGCTGAACGTATAGATATAAAAGAAAACTTATATACAAAGGTTTCTAGTCATATAAAAGAAAATGCTATTTTAGCATCGAATACTTCTGGTTTAAGTATCACAAAGCTTGCTGAAGTATTACCAGAAAATCTAAAAGTTAATTTTTGTGGTGTGCACTTTTTCAATCCTCCTCGATATATGCCTCTAGTCGAGCTAATTCCACATGCAAATACTAATGTTGAAATTTTAGATAAACTAGAAACATTCTTGGTTGAAAAACTTGGCAAAAGTATCATCCGTGCTAAAGATACTCCAAATTTCATCGCAAATCGCTTAGGTATATTCTCGATGCTTGTTACTTGCTACTACACTGAGCAAATGAATATCCCCTTAGAAGTTGTTGATGAGCTTACAGGTAAAAAACTAGGTCGTGCTAAAAGTGCTACTTACCGAACTGCAGACTTAGTTGGTTTAGATGTACTATCTCACGTTGTTAAGACCATGAAATATAATCTAGAAGATGATTGGCAAAAATTATACGAAACACCTAGTTGGATTCAAGATTTAATCGATAATGGTTCACTTGGTCAAAAAACCAAAAAAGGTATATACATAAAAGAAACCGATGGTATCAAAATACTTAATTTAGATACTGGAGAATATCTCCCTGCTGATAAAAAAGCTGATAAAGAAGTCTTAGATATTTTAGCTGAAAGATATTGGAGTAAAAAGCTTGAAGGTTTACGCAATAGTAACAACCCTCAAGCTCAATTCCTATGGGCAACTTTTAGAGAGATGTTCTTATATGCTGCTCATCTAGTAGGAGATATTTCTAACTTTCCTAAAGATATGGATTTGGCAATTCGTTGGGGATTCGGTTGGAAACAAGGTATCTTTGAAATATGGCAACTTGCTAGCTGGCATAAAGTTACTACTTGGCTAAAAGAAGATATATCAGCAGGCAAAGCTTTATCAACAAATACTCTACCTAGTTGGGTTGATACTCTAGATATCGGTGTTTATCAAAATAATAAAGAGTTTAGTTTCGATGATAAAACACTAATATCTCGTAATAGCCTAGATGTCTATAAACGCCAACTCTTCCCTGATAATGTAATTGAGCATACAACTACGCTAAATACTCAAATACTTTATGAAAATGATGGTGTCAAACTATGGCAAATAGATGATTATAGCAATATTGGGATACTATCATTTAAGAGCAAAATGTGTGCTATTGGTGATGATGTTTTAGATGGCATATCTGAATCTATTAACTATGCTGAAGAAAATCTTGATGGGATTGTTATTTGGCAAGAACAAGATGTCTTTTCAGTAGGTGCCAACTTAGAAGAGTTTGTTATAAAATTTGCGATGAATGGTAAAGCTGCTATTGAAGAAGTAATTCGTAAGGGTCACAGAATTATCAGCAAAAAATTACGTTATAGTAAAATACCTGTTGTAGCAGCTGTCAAAGGTTTTGCATTTGGTGGTGGTTGTGAAACTGTCTTACATAGTGATGCTGCTGTAGCTGCCTATGAAAGCTATATAGGTCTTGTTGAAGCCGCGTTAGGAATTATCCCTGGTTGGGGTGGCTCCAAAGAAATGACTGTTAGAGCATCAAAAGCTCAAGACTATTGGAAAGACTTTGAGCGTCTCTATAGAAACCTTGCTCTGGCACAAGTTGCTAAAAGCGCTTATGAAGCCAAAGAAATGGGCTTTTTACGCGATGATGATATAATTGTAATGAACATTAAAGAAATATTACTAGTAGCTATTAAGAAAGCTCAACTAATGGCTTTGGCTGGTTACCAACCTCCTTTAAAACAAAAAGTTCCTGTATTTGGTGAAACTGGTATTGCTACGATCAAAGCTCTACTAGTAAATATGCGTGATGGTAATCAGATATCTGAACATGATTATAAAATTGCTGTAAATCTAGCTGATACTATGTGTGGTGGTCAAATAGAAAAAGATACTGAAGTTTCTGAAGATTGGCTACTAGAAAGAGAGTTAATAAACTTCAAAGAACTAGCAGTATCTGAAAAAACAGAAGCTAGAATGAAATATATGCTAGAAACTGGCAAACCACTAAGAAATTAAGGAGTAATTGTCATGAGTGAAAACGTATATATAGTCGCTGCAAAACGCTCTGCTGTTACAAAAGGTAAAAAAGGTGGTTTTGCGAAAAAACGTCCTGATGAGTTACTAGCAGATGTACTTAAAAAAACAGTCGCTGAATCCAATATTAATCCTAATGACATAGAGGATATCGTTGTAGGCTGTGCTATGCCTGAAGCTGAACAAGGTCTCAATGTAGCAAGAATTTCTTCACTTTTATCAGGATTACCTAATATTGTCCCTGCTTTTACGATTAATCGCTATTGTAGCTCTGGTTTACAATCTATTGCTATTGCCGCGAATGAGATTGCTCTAGGTAACATCGATGTTGCTATTGGTGGTGGTGTTGAAAGTATGAGTATGATTCCATTTGGTGGGAATAAGATGTCTTTTAGCAAAGAGATCTTTGCTAAGGATGAAAATGTTGCTATTGCTTATGGTATGGGTATCACTGCTGAAATGGTTGCTAAAGATTGGAATGTATCACGACAAGATCAAGATGCTTTTGCCCTTGAAAGTCATCAAAAAGCTATCAATGCAATTGAGAATGGTTATTTCAAAGATGAAATTCTACCTATCGATGTTGATCATTTTAAACCAAATGAAGAAACAGGTGACATCATCAATTACAAACAAACTATAACAGTTGATGAAGGTACACGTAAAGATACTTCTTTAGAAGCTTTGACTAAGTTAAAACCAGCTTTTGCATATGGCGGCTCAGTTACTGCAGGTAATAGCTCACAAGTATCAGATGGTGCTGCAGCAGTAATTTTGGTTAGCGAAAAATATCTTAAAGAACACAATCTAAAACCTTTAGGTCAATTTCTAGGATTTGCTGTAGCTGGTGTTGATCCACGCATTATGGGAATAGGACCAATTAAGGCTATACCAAAAGTACTTAAACAAACTAACTTAAATATTGATGATATTGACTGGATTGAGCTAAATGAAGCTTTTGCTGCACAATCATTAGCTGTTATTAATGATTTAAAGCTTGATAAAAACAAAGTTAACCCTTGTGGTGGTGCTATTGCTTTGGGTCACCCGCTTGGCGCAACTGGAGCTATACTAACAGTCAAAGCCCTACATGGACTACATCGTACTGGTAAAAAATATGCTATGATTACAATGTGTATCGGTACTGGTATGGGCGCTGCAGGTATTATTGAAGCATGCTAATTTTAATGTACATTAAAGCTAAGCAACCTATATAAATAGCTAAACTTATATAACCAAATTCTAAATTAATTATAGGCTAACTAAAATGATAGATTTAAGTAATTACACACCAATTGATTTTCCATGGGATTTTACTTGCTTTAGTAAGATAGATAAAAATCCTCTTGGCATACAATTACCTCTGTATTATATCGGTGAACGTACACCAGATTCAAATGCTTACCGAATCATGTTGGTTGGGATAATGTCATTCATGGTGTATTATCGCATTAATCTGTGATTATATTCTTGGCAAGCATGTTTTAAGTATTAGTAAGTCATTTTGTATGACTCGCAACTTAAATATCAAGTACCTAAAACCAACTTATAGTAAGGTAGAACATATATTCAAAACTACTATTATTCGTAAGGGTCGCACAACCGTTTGGATTAAGGTTAATATATATAATGAACAAGGTGATTTATGTGCTTATGCAGATGCGGATTTTGCACTTTTAGAAGAACATCATACCAAACAAAAAAATATCTCTAGTTACAATCTTGAAGATTTAGTCGCACATCTTAAATAAGTTCTTTATTTGCCATTTCTGGTAAAAATTTATACACAATAACGATAAATTCAACAATACAAGCTCCCATAAAATATAACACTGGTGCATAACCATAATTATGAGTAAGATCCAAAACCCTTGAAATAAACATACTCTCTATAAGTGCTTTTGAAACCAGAACCACAGATATTCCAATATCACGTATATGTACAGGCAAAACCTCTGATAAAACTAACCAGATACACACTCTAGACACAACCCAAATACCATAGCAAAAAAAGTTGGCTAAGAAAATTCCAGAAACTAGAAATAACTGAAATACTCCATTGCTCTACCACGAAATTTAGCTACACTAGTTTCTGAGATATAAACCGGAATTACCGTTAATAAAAATCCTATTGATATTCCTCGTAGAAGCATTGATAATATAATGTTGTATAAGCATTAGAAAACATCATCAAAACCATAGAAACTGTAAATAGGAATGCCTCAGCTCAAACATTTTTTCTACTTAAAAAATTCATTAAAGGTCCTGATATAAACTTCGATATCAGTGCACCAAAAAATACAATACCAGCTATTTCCAATAGTTGCGTAAGATTAAGGGATAACTCCTCTTTTATAAATGTTAATGTACATTGAGATCACGCCTATATCAAATCCAGAGCAAATACCTCTTAAGATTATTAGGGTTATGACTATTTTTTGGTATTGAGTTACTAGCATTAGATTCTCTTTATTATAAATTTGAATTAAGTACTTAACAATTAATTAATAACCTCATAACTATAAATGATATACTAAATAAAGCCAAAGTTTTATAAGAAATTAAAGGAAAAGTTACTTATTGGAGATTTTACTTAAATAATATTTTTAGTGATTTATAAAGCATATCTTTAATTTCTAGTCTTTGCTTTTTAAGATCTTCAAGTTGTGAATCCTCGAACATACCAGTACTTTCGAGATTATATATTTTTTTAGCTCTTCATATTTTTTCATCTGGTTACTGATATGATAATCTTCTTTAATATTATTTAATTGCTCTCTTAACTCAGGGAATTCTTTGACTAGTCGATGATGTTCTAACATATAAATGCTCCTAGCATTTTTGATTTATAACCTAACTGTATACCTACTAAGAGATAAAAGCAAACAAATTATATAATTAACTTTAGTTACTGTAATTGCGTATCTGAGCTAAACTCTGCTCAAACTTGATTTCACCATTATCATAATATGTTTGTAGTTGTGTCTCATGGTGGTATTCACCAAGAGCATAACTGTCATCAAGAACTATAGTTTTATAATTTCCCTTATCATCTTTTATTAAATCAAGACGCCCCTGTTTTGATTTTTTAGCTAGATCTGTAATAGGTTCTTTTTTGACACCTATTAGAGTATTTCCACGCATAATTGCTGAACACTTGATTGCAAATTTGAAACTATCTCTATTTACTGATGATTCATGATTACCTTGCAACAACGCCCCACCCATACCAAAAGCCATATTCTCCGCTGAGTAACCTTTTGCTTTCATCGCTGCTAAAACTTTCTTTGCTAAGCTAATACTTACGCTATCACCTTGAATCAAAGCGACTCTATTTAGAACTTTGTATCCTTTAGAGTTTAACCTACTACCATAACCTTTATCTAACTCACATAATGCATATAAGATATTATCAACCGCATCTCCAGAATCAGGGCGAATAACTAAATTTGCTTTTTTAGCTGTAACCTTATCCTTTAAATCAATCCATGTTTGAATTGCTTTTTTGAAGTCCCAACTATCAGAAACACAAGCATATAAAATACTATTATCACCAAATTGTGTTATCATATTTTCAAAAGCCTGATGCTCACACTCAGTGCCGACACCCCAGCTTGTCATAGTTGAATGTTCACTCGCAGGAATTGAAAATCCAGCCATATTCTCAGCATAAAATTCTTTACAAACATGTAATGCTGCTAATGTATCTGTACCTAAAAAATTAGTTAGATGTGCCGCACCGCCAATCCCAGCTGACTCTTCTGACGAAACACCTCTATAACCAAAATCATGAAGCATAAAGTCTAATTTATCTAAACTATCTGCTGTCTCAAATAGATATTTCTTTATTACCTGTTTTATATTAAAACTAATTGTTGCTACAGTTGTTGGATACCATACTTTTAAAAGTAAAGTCTCAGCAAATCCAGGTAACCAAAATAGTTCTTTATCGGTACTTTCTATAGTCATCAAAACATTATGCAAAGGAACTAGACTACCCTCTCTAACTGCACGAATTCTAATTGGTAAATAACCATTGTAAATATTTAATATCTTCTCAAATCCAACGCGATAAAATGGTAACCCATGAGCTAATAAGATTTTCTCTGCAGCATCTATCATTTGTTGAGTTATCGGTTGAGATAAATATTTTTTTATATAATATTGCAAGCCAAAAAACTTAGTATGATTACCTAAATCTTGATTTGCTGTACCACGACTTTCTAGATAAAAATGTAGATAGCTAGTATCTTTAGGATATTGATACGGATGTGAATGCTTATAACTATCTGTCATTAGAAGCAGGTTATCAAAACTCATAATATAATTTACTAGTAAATAACAGAAATTATAAACTTATATAGGATGAGAATAAAATAATAAATATAGATTAAAGAACTGAAAATAAGTTTTTAGGCTCTTTTATTGGCGGAACCATGTCCATCTGACTGCCAATATCATATTTTTCAGCTAGATCTAAAGTTAAGAGTAAAGTGGAGAAATCTTCAATTGCAAAACCTACAGAATGTAGATTGTGATTTCCTTATCATTTTCATGCCCTTTCTGCCTGTTAAGATTTCCCAAACTTCAGCATGAAGTACTTGTTCTACCTCTTGCGGAGATAAATTTTGAATTTCGCCCTCAATCATTGACTGCTCTTATACTCAACTACAACCTTACCCCTCAATATCAAGCTCAGTTTTACCAGGGCAAGCCACCTAGACCACTGATATGAACACCTTCTTTGATACATTCATTTTCAATAACAATTGCATGAATTTTACATGCAGTGCATACAACGATAATTATCAGCACCTTCACAAGCCTCTTTAGCACTATCACATGCTATAAATTCAAGATCGACATCTTTCATATTATTAGCATATTTTTTATAGTTTGTTGATCTATATCAAAATATCTAACTGTCTGTATAGATCTAATCAATTTATGTGCTAAAGTTTGAAACTCACTCTGTGCTCCTATACCTATTAGTACCATCGTTTTACTATCTTTACGCGCTAGATAATCAGTTGCTAAAATTGTTGTAGCTGTTGTTCTTAGTGCAGTAAGAATTGTCATTTAAGATATTAAAAATGGATAACCATACTTGATTTCACTAAGCTGTCCTGTAGCAATTACTGTTTGTTTAACATATTTTATATTACCTGGATGACCATTTACATACTTATAGGTAAATAGTTTCTTATCTGCTGTCGGCATAAGTTCTAAAACGCCACCTAGTACATGTGCTGCATAGCGTGGAGACTTATCAAATTCACTTCAGCAAATAAAATCTTGTTTTATATACTCAACAAGATCTGTTATGAAATTATTAAAATCATGTATTTGCTCTATTTTTGCCATATCTTGGACTGATAAAATTCTCATATTATGCCTATTAATCGTTAACTTGTGTCATTGTAGTTTAGATATCTAATACTTGTAAATATTTATATATGGATGATTACTTTGTTACTACTAAGACATAACAATAGCTAAAATATCATAAAAATCAATTTCTAATATAGTATTACTATAAAAAATAACAACTAAAACAATTATACTATATAAAGTAACTTATAGATTAGATACGCTGATAAAATAACTCAGTATAGTTAGCTTACATCAATTAAATAACTAGTCTAGCTATAAAAAACCTCAGCTAACACACATCTAGCATTACCCTCACCAACCACTTCGATATTTATAATATCGCAAGCTATAGATGTTGCATATTTATCAATCATTGCCAATTGACTTTGAGAAAAACCATTGTATGCAATTTGCGAGAGTATTAAAAAGCTTTTATCATCTTTATTTTTAACTCTAAAAAATTACCACACATTTGGTACATCTGCTCTAAGAATATATCTATTATTTATTTGACTGTTGAAGAGTTTTTAAAACAAGTTCTCTTTCTATAGCCGACTTTATAGGCTCAAAGCAAACTATAGCTAAATCATTGCCTTCTTTTGCCGTGCCGTAGGGTATTTATTTTTTCATCAGGAATAAAATAATCCATATTATTTTCTGACTATATTTATTACCAACACACTCAATTTTGAAGAATTTAGCATTTCTCTTGAGAAATCAGCTAAATACCTTTTTTACGCATCAAATATCAAATATCGTGTTTCTTCAAAGTTAAAAATATGTTCTGACTCATATTTAATTTCTCCTTCAAAATCATCTAAAACGAAATCATGACCAATAACTACTAGACAAATAGAATAAGCAACTCCCTCAACTTTATGACAATTTAATATTTCTGCCATTGGCTTTATTTGCACTCTACAGTTACATACACTAGTCCTAGTAGTAACTGTCTGCCATTGTTCTTTTTAAAGTAGTAATTTATTGGTAGTTCAACCACTTTTTGTCTAGCATTTTTTCAGAAGTTCCTATATAAAACCGCTTACATTCAGGGCCATTTTATCATAATTCATGGAGACGTTAAGCTTTTGAATTAAGATAATTTTTAAAAAAATTACTTGTTGAAACTGGTTTATTAATAGATTTGATTAAAAGCTTTGTAATATTACTTATATTCCAATCTGCTCTTCTATTAATTACTACTAAAAATATTATTAAACTATATATAAGTACCACCTATAATTCATTAAAGCCAGAATATATCTCTTGAATACGTAATTGTAGAAAATTTAAAAGTCATACTTAAAAACTGTTTAATGTTTGAATAATTAAGGCAAAATTTACTATCAATCTCCACTATAACATTACATCTAGCCTAGATTATATAAGCGTTCTGTAGAAAAGTATATATTTACTAGTTTTATAGATAGTTATATATCATAGTCCAAATAAGAATTATTATATGGTATAATACAAGGTTTCACAAACCCTTAGATTATCAAGGCCTGAAAAGTTTGGGGCACATTTATCACAGAAATGCCCTTCACTACATATACGGCAATGGTGTCTATGATTCATGACAACGATTGTGTCACATTTTACCACTAGTAGTTGTCCATCCCTCTCGAGTTATCAAGAATACCAGTTTGACCAGTTCCAGAAAAATATATAACTAAGTTCAAACTTATCTCCTTACAATTTAGCAACTAAAAAATTGAAGCTATTCTATTAGTCTTAGAAACTAACAATATTTCAATTTATTTTATTCTTTGAATTAAGCTAGTAATTTAAAGTAGCTTTATATTTTAGGGTTTTCATGGAAAACTAATTTATCTATGAAACAAAAATCCATTTATAAGCTGACAGATTTAATATTCCCAACCCCTAGGTTACACCAAATTTAAACTTTTACAGCTAAAATTACCACCCGACCACTTTTCCTGTGGTTCGATCAAAAAGTTATCCTATATCATTTTAGCTTACTCGTCTTCAACGACGCTTTTAACCTTTTCTTTTAAGAGTTGTGATTCTGGAATTATCTTTTTATCTAAAAAATCTCAAAATCCTTGATTAATGTCTCTTTTATTTCATCTTTATTTATATCTTCATATATTAGTTCCAGCAGACTTTATAAATTCAACCAGCTCATCAAAAATTTAGTATAGGAGTTGAAATCTCTCCTGTCATTTTAGGTAAAATAACTCCTATTTGTAATTTTAAACACTCTGTTAAAAAGTCTTGTCAATAAAGACTATCTTTTTAATAAATCACATATGACACTGTTAACAAAATACTTTATATATTTTTAACAAGCTATAATAAAAAAATATAAATTCGAATCTAATTTATTATATTTAGGCTTTCTATTTTCCTTAATATGAGCATAAAACCTATCGGTAGCAGATCTTACCTAACCTTATCAATAACACTAGGAAATAAAAAGTTTTTACATTTAGCTATAATTGATTATCTAGCAGAGTTAAATATAAATGTTTTGAACTTTAAATCTATCTGCTGTAGCTTGTATGTTAAACCTTCTAACCCTTTTATCAATAGCGCTTTTTGACGAAAATCTAGTGAACGAAATATTAAAACTAAAATATAGTGATTTAGCTATATTACAGAACTTGTTTTAATAAAATCCGCTCATAACAGCCTTCTTTAGTTAACCACACAAGAGTTATTTTTTGCGATTGTAGTGTAATAGTTGTGGTGTTATTATTAATTTTTAGAGTGTAATTACCTTCAGCTAAGTTCTTAGAAAACAAATCAACATTCTTAGGTAAAAGATTCCAGCTTCTTTGATCTGCTTGAGTCGTTGCTAAGTTGTAAATAGATGTACCGATAGCAGCTAAAGCTACATAGTCTCCAGAAGATTTAATTGCTGCTACAGAAATTGCTATTTTGGTAACTAAACGCAAAACTTCTCTAGTCACAATTGCAGAATACTGATCAGCTAAAGACTTAGCTGCCATTGCAGTAGTATCAACCAATAAGGCGCTTTTGCCATGATCAATAAGCTCGTTATCTTTAAAAATCTTAATATCGGCACTTTGTGCTAGGTTATAAGGGCTGTAGTATGGCAAAGAAATTTTTTGTACACCAGCAGCTTGTTGAAAAATACAGTTATTGGAATATCAAACTTTTTTAGCGACTCAACCCAACCACTTTCATAGATAACTACAAGTTTCCCTGTCCTTGTGGATAGATATTGCCACCACTATCAAAAGCCTTTTTAATTTGTTGATAATCTGCGCTGACATATGGATTATCTGCCACAATCCTAAATGCATTACTCATTGATAGATTAACATTATTTAAATCTGTATCATATGATTGATATATTACCGCTTCTAAATAATAGCCAAAAGCATTCTCATAAGAGTTTCTTACTCTGTTAGCGATTGTTGCTAGCTGTCTGTACTGTTTTGAGTTTGAGATATTTGATGATATCTGCCTAGAATTAACATGACTTAACTGTTGATAATTTGTATCACGAGTTTGAGTAGCTAAATCTTTGGCTTGAAATGTTGCATACTGTGCATAGGATAGATTGCGGATACTTACAGCAGCATTTTCTAAATCATGCTGTTTTAGGTAATTAAGTGCTTGATAAGCATATAAAAAAGTTATCTCATAATCAGATATGTAATAATATCTTTCTTTATCACTTAACAGAGTTGCTTGAGTATCTTTAAGAATATTTCTAACTCTTATTTTGCTTCAGCTTCAGACTTAGCAACATACTCAGTTGCTTTGGTATATTTTTTTGTGATAAATATGTATTACCTATTAGTTGCTCAAAACGACCAGTCTCTAAAAATCCAATAGCTGCATCAACACCATCATTATCAAAAGTTTTTATAAACTTAGTTTCTACCGGCTTATATTGGCAAGTTTCTATAGCTTTTTTAGCATTCCCAACTTTGCTAGGATGACTACTACCACTCAATGTAGCACAACTCGAAGTAATCCCACACAAAAGTAGTAGTAAACAACTCTTCGCTTTCATAATGCTATTTAGTTAGATAAGCGCGTAAACCCGGTTGAACTTTAGCTAGACTACCATCAATCACTATACTAATAGAATATTTAGACATAACATCAGTAATTCTAACTTTTGCTAAAACTTTACTATCAAGTACAATATGTTGTCCAGTAGTAGGATCTAATATAACTCGACCATCTTGACGAACCTCATAGACACTTCCTTTGATAATTCTAGTACCACCTTAATTAAAATAAATCTCATCATCATCAACTTTCAAGACTTGAAGAGGATATATAGCTCCAATAACTTGGTCTGATATTGTCTTACCTAGCTGCTTACCTAAATATCTTAATAGTTGCATATAATTAGCATCATCGGCATTAGCATATTGGTTAGCAATATTTGTTGGTACTTCAATAGTAACAACATTTGACCATTTAACCTCCATTGTCGCTAATTCTACCATACGATATGCCACAGTAGCAGAAACATTTAGTGTCGTAAACCCTTCACCATAGTATGAGGTTTTGTTTTTAGTTATATTTAGATTTAAAATATCGCCAGTAAGGATAAAGTCCACGTCTATTTTTTGATTAAGTTTTTCTTTCTCATTATCTGTATCAGAATTAAATATACGCTTAATTTCTTTTTCATAAGCTTTCTCATCATTGACATCATGATTTGATACTCTAAATTTACGTGACTGCGTGATTTGTGCAATTATAATATCATTTAAGCTTGCTTGAAGTTGCTCTTGGTCAATGTCACCATCTATCTTGGCTCCTTTTGTATCAAAAGGTAATATTGCAACTCTAAACATTTTTAGTTTACTACGCTCATCTGCACCTTTGTAACCAACACTACTAGCTGAGCTAAGCATTGAACTTGCAGAGCTCATATTTGTACTACCTGAGAGCATACTAGTGCTTACTAAAGTGCTCTGTGCCGCAATAGCTGTAGCTGTGACAAAAGATATAGATGATACTAAAAGAGCAATTAATCTTTTTTGCATGGTTAAGGTCCTTAGTATTAATTTAGATACTTATTATCATCACTTTGTCTGATAATTACCTTACCATTTAGAGAACTTTGACCACTTTCAGTATTTTGGGTATTTTGCTTACGATACTCGTCATAACTAAAGTTTTTAATCTTATTAGCCCTAGCTACTTGCTTAGGATCCCATTTAAGTACTATACCATAGACGATTTTCTCAGTACCTGGCAGCTTATAGCTCCATCTCTTGACAGTTTTAAGACCGATGATATCTAAATTAGTTTTTGGTTTGTAATATATCGATAGTGTTTTTTCAATATCTGTAGCATCTATTCTAAGTGTTTGTTGGGTCTTTGTATTTTTAGCCAGAGTACTTGATATATCCTCAGACATAGTCAATGCTTCTTGTGTCGACATCTGTCCTGCAATTAGAGTAACAAGATTTGCTCTTGCCATAATTGCTGCTTGTTTGTATCCATAATCACTTGCTGAAACACCTTGAATACTCAGACCATTATAAAAACCTTGACTATAAGCTAAAATATATGGTTTGTTATCCTCACCAAAACCAACACGGATACCATAATCACCCATCATATCCTCACCTGACTTATCTTTATATAAGTCAGATGATGATTGACCACCTTTGCCAACTATTACTAACTCATTACCATGCTTAATATCCTCAAACAACCCTTTAATTTTGTCTGAGTAGATAACTATTACTCCAATAGCAGCATTGCCGTCTTTCTCAACTACAAAAGTCTTAATTGGTAGTAATCCTGATAAATTACCAAAACCTATAGTTAAGCTTTTTATTGTCATTTGCTGGCTTAATAGATATTTTTTCTTCTCTTCTGGTGTCGCAAAATCATTAGGATTTAGGCCTTGCTTTTTAAGCTGATTATCTAATTTTGCTTCATCAAGAGCCTTTTGCTTAGCATAAATAGTTGCTTGGGTTCCCTGTTTTGGTTTATCAGCATCTGTATCAACCTCATTCGCAGTTGAGCCTTGAGTATTATCTATACTTAAACTCTTATCAACTTTGGCATTTGCTGAGATAAATGATATATACTCTTGCTTGGGCCTTTATTAATACTTTCTCAAATGCAAGCTGCACACTATCAACATAGTTCGATTTTTTTGATTAACAGATGCTGTACCAATCGTAGAACCAACATAATCATACCTATCTCTGAGATTATTTTGATCAATGTAATTTTCCATAACATCATTTAATATCTCTTCTGCTGATCTTTTATCTTGAGTAGTTGTCGCAATTGGTTTAGAGTCTACAGCTGTAGCATCTGCAGCAAATAATGAACTTGCTAGCAACGACGAGGCAATTAATAAAGTTAAAATTTTCTTTTTCATATAATATCTTCTTTTTAAGAATCTTAACAGTAATTAAGGATATCTAATTTTTATATCTTACCAACCAAAAGTTGATTTAGTTTGAGATTTACGAATCTGTTTATCATCTTGCCATACAACCAAACCTGTTTTTAGATTTATCATTTTTAGTGTAGCTAAGAAGAACTTAGATCTCTTATCACCATCAACATTAGTATTATCAATATCTTGGATAGAACCATAGACCATATATCTAGCACCGATATGCTGTCCAACCTTAGTTGCAGTAGCTTGATCAACCATACCACTATTTGCTTGATAGCCAAGTTGCTCACGGATATTTTTAATTTGTGATATATCTGTAACTTGGAATAACCCTGATTTTATAATCTGCGTTTGCACTGTATTTGACAGCATAGTCGTATTTATATGCTCACGAGTCTCATTACTGATATTACTAAAAAACAATGTCCGGCATATCCATATAAGTAATCCTTTTAACTGCAGGTGAATTAAGCATATCTTCAGCCATTTTGTTAGTTATAGCTTGTAAATCTGTTGAACTAAAATTTATAGATGTTGTATCAACACCATTTGGATCTTCATATGCTACAGTAGTTTTACCACATGAACTAAGTACTAATACTAACCCAGCAGATATAGCTGTAAACAAAAGTTTTTTTCATTTAATGTGTTGCTTTAAAAATTACTTATATAGCGATTATAACAAAAATAATTAATAATGTTATTGTTAATAAATAGTAAAAATTACTTTAGCGGTTGGCTCATAGTATATACACATACTGAGCCTATTTTCTTAATTGAGTATTGTTTGAAATTCTTGTTAAGATAATTTTTATAGATTTGTTAGTGTCATTTTTATTACAAAAATACCTTTATCATTAATTTTTTTGCAACCTGTAGTAACTAACTTTGAGTTATATTGATGATTATTGTTGAGCCGAAAGCTACTCCATCATACTTGAGCATTTTGGCAATATTGTTAAAACCATTTCTTTATTACCAAAACATATTTTAGTGCATTGTTTTAATTGCAAAAACTACTATTAGTATCAGATAAACATACCATGGCACTAGTGTTAAAGCTGGAATTAACACCGCTAACATACATGCAAAAAGAACATACTAAAGAACAAAAGCCTTGATACGATGGCTTATTAGTTTTTAGGTATTGACGCACCTTTTAAATATATGAAATCAAATAAAAAAAATAAATGTATTACTATTATGCTGCAGTTAGAAACATTAATAAATAGACAACTTAAACTAAAGTGATGTCTAGTAAGCTAAACTGTTGTAACTTTTCTAATAAGAAATCTTCTTCATACATAACCAATTCCTCAGACTAATCATTTATCTACTCATAACACTAACTTATAACAATAAGCTTTTAAATAGATTCACAAGCAGATTAGCTTGCGGAAGATATCAGTTAACAGAATAAGCACCATACTCAACTAAAGCTTAATATTACCTAACTGATCTGCAGGAATTTCTTTTTCTATAGTTTGGATATCACCATTACTATCCTCAGTCTTTTTAACAATCTTTGCAGTTTTTCCATCTAAATTTATAGTAATAGAACTATTTTTTTTAAATACTTGAGGATTATTCTTAGCTTGAGTTGTGCCAGACTGCGCTTGCATTTGAGTAATATTGTAATCAATATTAGCTAGCATTTTGTTGAAATGCTCATCTAATAACTGTTGTTGCTTGTGAAAGTTTGCCATCATTTGCTCAATTGGATCTTGAGTGATAGTTTGTGAACTTTTATCTTGTGGTTTTTGTTTGACCCAACCTACACTACCATCTTTATTATCAACTACCTCAATCCAGTCATCTTTTGCAAAAATTGCTTTATAACGTGGATCTTGATCATTTATAGTTGCAAGCTTTTGTGTTTTAGTATCTGGCTTTACATACATTGTGTAGCTATCAGCATATACTCCAGAAACTACAGTTAACCCTAAGATTGTCGCTAGAACTTTCTTCATTTTAACCTCCTTTTTTTGCTATAAATATTTTACACATAAAAGATTTTGTTTTTTAAATAAGTTTTATAGCTATTTTTTCAAGATAGAAAGCTATTAATTAGCTATAATATAATATCTAATTAGAATTATAAACCAAATACGATGAGTAACAACCCTAAGGTTTTAGTAGCTGATGATGATAAAAAGATAGCTCAGTTCATAAAAACCAAATTTGAAGAAAATAGCATCGACACAACTGTAGCTTTTGACGGTAAAGAAGCTCTATTTCTAATCGACACCAATAACTATGATGTCATCGTTATAGATTGGATGATGCCATATTTAGATGGTATTTCTTTGCTTAAGATATTACGCAAGCAAAATATAAATACTCCCATTATTATTCTAAGCGCTCTTGATAGTACTGAAAATAAAATTCAAGGCCTCAAATCAGGGAGTGATGACTATCTTACCAAACCTTTCTCGATAGATGAATTAATGATAAGAGTAAATATACTCTACAAAAGAACTAAACAAATTACCGAGGCTAAAACTCATCAGTTAAGTTGTGGTGATCTTGTTCTTGATGAGCTTGCCCATGAAGTACGACGTAATGGTGCGTTAATACATCTACAACAACGCGAGTATAAGGTTCTACACCTTCTTCTAAAACATAAAAATGAAGTTGTCAGCAAAACGATGATGCTCAAAGAAGTTTGGGACTATGATTTTGATCCGCAAACCAATGTAGTAGAAGTACATATTTCTCGTCTGCGTAACAAATTAACTGAAGATGGTCTTACAGATCCAATAAAAACTATGCGGGGCTTTGGTTATGTCATCCAAGAATAGTCTCTCTGATACTATTCAGCGTAGATACATAATAAGTTCTAGCTTTAAAATGGCAATGCTTTTTACCATATTACTAGGACTAAGTATAGTCTCTTGGGTTTATATAATTTTCACTGCTCTTGGAGATAGAGTTATTGAACATATAGTTCCTTTGAGTATAGGAATCTTCTGCACAGCAAGTGTTGTGATTATAAGCTATCTGATCAGTGTCTTTGTTGTAAGAAAAATTAATCACATCGCCAGCTCAGCAGCCTCAATAGTAAATACCCAAGATTTTAGTCAAAGGATCAAATCAAATACTAACTGGGATGACCTTAGTAATCTAGCTAATATTCTTAACATTCTTTTGGCTAATAATATAGAGTATCTTTTATTAGATATAAAAAGCGTTTCAAATAACATTGCCCATGACCTAAAAACACCTTTGACCAGGCTCAAAAATAGATTAGAAAACCTTGAGCATACCAATCCAAGCAAAGATATTGTAGAAGCACTAGCAGAATGCAACCAATTACTTGATATTTTTAATAGCTTACTAAGGCTTAATCGCTTAGAGCATGGGCGTGAGAATCTAATCAAAAAACGCTTAGATATAAAAAATATTATTGATGATGCTATTGAACTATACGAGCCAATCTTTGAGCAAAAAAATATTCAGCTACAAACCAATATATTACCTAGGAATCTTAATATTGATAAAAATCTGATCTTTCAGAGTATTACAAACATTTTCGATAATTGCTACAAGTACTCTGATCATAATACTGAGATTTCAATTACTACAAAAATACAACCCTCCAAGTACATAATTGAAATAGCTGATCAAGGAATTGGTATAAATAATGAAAATACTGATAAAATCTTTGAAAGATTTTTCCGTGAAGAAAAAAGCCGTAGCCAAACAGGTAATGGCTTAGGACTTTCTCTAGTTAAAAAGATTATTCAACTACATGATGGTAATATTATCGCCAAAAATAACAATCCTCAAGGTCTAAAAATAATAATATCGCTATCTCTACATTAACAAATTTTAACTATATTTTTTTGACTTATGAAATTAACCTTATTGTAATAACTAGCTTATAAAAAATACATATTATATGGAAAAAATAGCTGTAATAGGTAGCGATATATCTGAACTTGCGATAAGCTATCTGCTTAAATATAATTATCAATCACTCTCCACGAGAAAAATAATTATTTTGGTGGTCATGCGCGTACTTTAGAAGTAAATAATACTCCTATAGAGACAGGTTTTATTGTTTTTAATTACCATACATACTATCACTTATCTAGATTATTTAAGCACTTAGATATACCAGTTGCTGAGAGTAATATGTCTTTTTGGTGTATCTATCAAGAATGGTCAATTTAAATATGGTTCTAGTAGTATCAAGAGCCTATTTGCACAGTGGTCTAATATTATTTAGACCACGCTATTATATAATTATAGGATAATAAAAGATATCTTAAAAATTTAATAAAATATCAAAACAACACCATGAATAAAACACTCTTGATGAAAACATCACTTTGGCACAATATCTATGATGATATAAAAGTTGGTAGATGGTTTAAAGGCTATTATTTATTAGCTATGGAAGCTTGTATCTAGAGTACTCAGTTAGAGAAGATGTATGACTTTCCTACTCTTAGTTTTATTAGGTTTTTTAATAATCATGGATTACTTACAACTACTAAACCAGTTCAGTGGTATACGAGTTAAAGGCGGCAGTAAAGTATATGTTGAAAAAATTATTAATCAACTAAAATCAGCTGATGTTAAGTTTGCTCTACAAGCGACTATAAATATCACGAGCTGATAAAATAACCATTACTAATAACCATAACAATATTAGTGAGTTTGACAAAGTAATTTTTGCCTGTCATTTTAATCAAATTTTAGAGCTATTAGATGATCCAAATCATAATGAAAAAAGCTAATCTTAACTATTATAATATCAACCTAACATGGCAATACTTCACACAGATGACTCTATCATGCCAAAGCGTCAACTTGCTTGGTCAAGTTGGAACTATCTAAGTAGCCAAACTATAGATAAACGTAAGGTTGTCTCTCTTAGTTACTGGATGAATAATCTTCAACCATTGAACACTACCTACTATTTTGTAACAATTAATCCTGATCAAAAACCACAGCAGTCGAAAATTATTAATCAACATATTTTTTGAGCACCCTGTTTTTGATAAAAAAGCGATACAAGCACAAGAAGACTTTGATAAAATACAAGGAGTTAATAATACCTATTATTGTGGAGCCATATTGGCTTCCATGAATATGGTATACTAAGTGCTGTAAATGTTACAGCTAAACTAGAAGTTACAACCTCGTGATGAAGGATTTTGTTTTAAGCTCAAAAGTCTTTCACAAAAGACACCATCCTAAGCAAAATTCTTTTGTATATAGGTCATACTATATAATTTTGGATATGTTTGAACTTAATCAAAACAAAGCTAATTTTTTAAGTATAAACAAACCTAATTTATATAGTTTATATGATAAAATCATGGCTTGAGAGATGGCTCTAAATCTCTTAAATGGGCAACAGATTTACTCGATAGGCATAGCCTTGAGTATTATTAAAGGTTTTCAAACAAGTAAATTTGAGGTTCACTTTATAAAAAATTCACTATAATTCTAAAACTTACTGCAGCACTACCTTATAAACTATACTTTAAGATTACTAAGAAAATGATCTAAAATCGGAGAAATCATGTAAACACAATCTAATAAATTGACGATTAATAGCATTTGCTATTATACACTTAGCGTACTTGGCAATATTTTTTATGAATTATAATTATTACTGCACTAGTGGTTTTTATTGTTACATTTTCAGTAAGAACATTTGCACTGACTGCTGGATATCATCGTTATTTTGCACATAAGGCATTTCAAACTTCTCGAGTATTTCAATTTATTCTAGCGCTAATAGATACTTGGGTATCACAAAAAGGTCCATTATGGTGATCAGATCATCACAGATATCACCACATTCACTCTGATAAAGATACTATCTTCATTAACCTAAAAACAGCATTTTCCAATCTCATGTTGGTTGGTTTTTTGAAACAAGAAGTGATAAAGTAGACCCTAAATCTATCAAAGATTGGCTTAAATACCCTGAAATAGTTTGGTTTGATAAGCACGCTCATTTATCTTTTGCCTTGTATTTAATAGGTCTTTTCATCTTAGGTAGTTTAATAAATCACTTTTATCATAGTCTTGAAACATCAGGCTTAGTATTTGTATTCTGGGGAGGAATTTTAAGTACAGTATTACTTTATCATACTACATTTAGTGTAAATTCAATTTGCCACATATTTGGATCTAAAGATTACGAAACTTCAGACAATAGTCGCAATAATTTCTTATAGTACTAATTACATTCAGTGAAGGCTGGCACAACAACCATCATAAATTTGATTATTCGGTGAGAAACAACCTCAAATTTTGGCAAATTAATATTATTTATATAATTCGAAACTTAGGATTGTCTGGGATTTTAAACAACCTAAAAAACCACTTAATTTTAAGATTAAATTACGATTAGTATTTCACTTTTGACTTATTTTTTCTTCTATGTCTTGCTTTTCTCTTTTTAACTTTCTTAGTCTTTTTATTAGCAAATGGTTTATCTAAGTTATTGTAACCAAATGTTTTTTTTGGATCAAATAACTCGAAATCTATATGAATATTCTCTAGATCCGCACGTACAACTCTTACTGTTATATCTTGACCAATCTTATAGACTTTATGTGTTCTCTTACCTATCAATATATCCTTAGTCTCATCATAAATATAATAATCACCCGGAATTGCTGATACATGTATCAAACCTTCTATATACATATCTTTTAGCTCAGCAAAAAGACCTAAGCCATTTATATGCTTGATTTGTGCCTCAAGGACATGACCAATATAATCCTGCATAAAGTAGCACTTAAGCCAATTCTCAACTTGCTTAGATGCCGCATCAGCGTTACGCTCTTGATCTGAAGCATTCTCACAAATATTAGCTAGTTCAGAAGATTTATAATCAGCAGCACCATGCTCATATTCACCAATAATTGATTTAATTATCCTATGTACTACTAAATCTGGATATCTACGAATTGGTGATGTGAAATGTGTATATTCACTATATGCCAAACCAAAATGGCCATCATTATTTATACTGTAAATAGCCTGATTCATACTCCGCAAAGTCATTATCTGAATATCATCATAATCAGGACGATCTTTTATGCTATCTAGCATCTGTGCTAATGCTTTTGGAGTGACTTTACCATTTTTACCATAAGCAAGATGTATACCATATTTAGCTAGATACTTCTTAAGAGTATCCATTCTATCCTGTTTAGGTTCACTATGAACTCTAAATGGTGATGTCTTCTTATGTTTTATTGTAAAGTTAGCTGCCGCAACGTTAGCCACAAGCATACATTCTTCTATTAATCGATGAGCATCATTACGATGCCTTGGCACAATTGATTCGATATGATTATGCTCATCAAGGATTATCTGTGTTTCAACTGTATCAAAATCTATAGTGCCTCTTTCAACTCTAGCTTGATGAAGTATTTTATACAACTCATATAAATCAAAAATATTTACTACAAGCTCTGGCTTTTGCTCAACAATAAGATTTTGCTTCTTTTCTAAAAGCTTAGCTACCTCTGTATATGTTAAGCGCGCTTTTGAATTTATTACTGCTGAATAAAACTTATACCTAGAAAGTTTACCTTCCTTACTGATATTCATCTCGCAAACTAGAGAATACCTATCTTCGTTTGGTCTTAATGAACACAAATCATTTGATAGTTTCTCTGGTAACATCGGTATTACATAACCAGGGAAATATACTGATGTTGAACGACGTGTAGCATCTAAATCCAAAGCTGAATCTTTCTCAACATAATTTGAAACATCTGCAATTGCTACATATAACTTCCAACTACCACTCTTAGTTTTATGTGCATAGACTGCATCATCGAAATCTTTAGCATCCTCACCATCTATAGTTATAAAGTGTTTATCGCGCAAATCTACTCTAGTACCTACAGTTATCTGTTCTGAGATGTCATCTAGATACCTCAGCGCTTTTTTGCTCCATTGCTCTACTAGATCATATTTTTGAGTTGCCATCATCATTGCTTCTTTAACTGGAGATACAGCTTCTACCTCTTGTTTAAATCTAGCTACTGCAGCACTATTGATACTAGGATAAACTATCATTTCAGCCTCTATCAACGAATTATGCTCTATTTTTTGTTTCGGTGGTAACAGAACAATGTTATTTGTAATGTTCTTACTTATAGGTTTTAAAAAATGACAATCAAAGCTTTTATAGTAATAACCTGTTATAGTCTTTTGTGCTCGTGAAACAATTGTTTTGATTTCTGCTTCAATTCGTCCACGTTTATTAAGACCTAAAACTTTTGCTGTGACCTCATCGCCAACCATTACCATTTTTGCTTGATAAGAGACAATAACAACTTTAGTATTCAAAGCATGACTAAATAACTCAAGGTGAGAATCTTTATCAGATGTAACTTTAGAAGTTATATAAATTGCTGCCATTTCTGGTAAGTTATAATATGACTTATCTTTCTCTAACTGACCATCTCTAACCATTGCACCTAAACGATTTACAAGACATTCAAAAAGATTTTTTTTAAAAATCTCTAGAGCATTTGCTATATTCTCAATGCTTACAGGAAGTTTTACATCTCTTATATAATTTAAAATCATCTCCCTACTTGGGATTGGATTTTCATATTTTTGTGCTTCAATATCCCTATTCGGATCATTATGTATGCTATATTTACTCACTTATCAATATATCCTGATCAAAAAATTTTTTATTAATCAACTTACCTTTATCAAACTCTGCTATAGCTACAAATTGATCGTTATCATATATTCTTACAGTTTTATCTAAATTTCGTTTAGTAGCTAAGAGTCCTCTCTTATATAAATCATCTTTCTCATTTTCTACTAGAGAGTATATCGGCTTGTCGATAAATACACTCTCTATACTAGTTATACTAGCGATTTTTTGCTCAAAACTTAAATCTTTTAGTTGTTCTAGCTCAAAAGCCTCAGCTAACTTAAAAGGTCCACTTTGAGTTCTTTGTAAAGCTATCAAATGCCCCTCACAACCTAGTTTCTTACCAATATCTATCGCTAAGCTACGGATATATGTTCCCTTTGAACATTTAACTCTAACTTTCAAAGTATCTTTGTCAAAATCTAATAGTTCTAGCTCATAAATATTGATATTTCTTGGTTTAATTTCAACACTCTTACCTTCTCTGGCAAGTTTATAAAGAGGCTGACCATTATGTTTAAGTGCAGAGTACATAGGCGGAACCTGTACGATATTACCACGAAAATTTGCTAATACTTTTTCTATTAGATGATTTGATAGCTTCGGTATGTTATTATTTCTAGTTATTACTTGACCTTCAGCATCACCACTATCTGTTTCAATACCAAGCCTAATCGTAGCTATATACTCTTTATCAGCATCAAGCAGGTATTGTGCTATTTTAGTAGCTCTACCAAAACATATAGGCAAAACTCCTGTCGCCATAGGATCTAAAGTACCTGTATGACCTATTTTTTGTGCGTTAAATAAATACTTTAGTTGTTGTAAAACTTTATTTGAACTAACACCTTTAGTCTTATTGATAACAACCACACCATTTAAGTTTAGTCTATTTTTTTTCATGTAAGCCTTGTTGTGATAACATTTCTATCATTTTTTCAGCTGCTTTTTGCTCAGCTTTTTTCCGTGAAGTTCCCTTAGCTTTGACTTGAAGATTTAAATCTTTTGATATAGCAACTATAGTAAATTGCTGCTCATGGTCTTTACCCTCTATAGTTTCAATACTATATTCTGGCAAACTCAAAGCATTCTGTAGCAGAATCTCTTGAAGCTTTGATTTACTATCTTTGACTTTGATAGTATCTAGATTAATATTCGATATTACTGATTGATACCATTTCAATATAACTTTCTTGACAGTTGCAAAATCACTATCTAGATAAATAGCTCCTATAACAGCTTCAAAAACATCTTCTAATACTTTCTCACTTTTTCGTCCACCCTGCTCACTAGCTCCTAAAATAACGTACTCATCCATTTTAAGGCTTAAGGCTAATTGCGCTAAAGTTGTTCCTTTGACTAGTTTAGATCTAAGCTGCGAAAGTCTTCCTTCAGCTATATCTCTAAATTGTAGATACAATGCTTCAGCAATTACAAAACCTAAAATAGAGTCACCAAGAAACTCTAATCTCTCATAATTTTTTTTAGTCTTACTTCGATGTGTCAAGGCTCTTATTAGAAGAGTATAATCTTTAAAACTATAACCAAGTATATTATAAAATCGTGAATATTCAGGAACCATTTTTGGTTAAAAGACCTTACCAATTTGATCCCAACGAACTTTCTTATCTACCTTATCCCAGCTCATCCAGACAATTTTTGCTTTACCTACTAAATCTCTCTCAAGTACAAAGCCCCAATAGCGACTATCTTCACTATTATCACGATTATCTCCCATAACAAAGTATTGACCAGCTGGGACTTTAAGATTTTCAAAATCAGTTCCTTTTATAGACTTTATCCAGTTAACTTCATGCTTAACGCTACCAAGGTTCTCTGTACATACTGTATCACCACTGCCATCAGCTAAAGATTGGTTGTAATAGTTTATAGCATCACGATTACAATCAGTATATTCAAGCTTTTTGCCATTTATTGTTAGCATTTTATCTTTATATGAAATTACATCACCTGGTAAACCAATCACGCGTTTAACAAAATCAACATTAGGATTAACTGGAAAATGAAATACTACAATGTCACTTCTTTTTGGTTCACCGACTTTTATTAAAGTTTCATTTGAAAATGGAGCTCTGATACCATAAGCAGTTTTATTAACGAAAATAAAGTCACCAACTGGAAGTGTTGGTGTCATCGACGCAGTTGGGATTAAAAAGTTACCAATCAAGAAAGTTCTAAGTAGGAATACCACAAAAAATACACTAAACAAAGACCTTGCTTGATCAGCTATAAAAGGTGCTTTTAACCCTTTATCTTTATAGAATTGGCATTTCTGTTTCTTAGAAAAACCTTTTAGTTCATTAGCATAGGGAGCTAATCTTGATTTTTGGAAAAATACAAGATCAATAATATAGATCAAACCACTTGCAAAGGTTAAGAACAAAAGCCAAAATGTAAAACCTAGGTTTAGAATATAATTTAACAGTTCCATGAAGTTACTTAATTACTTTATCCTTTTGTACAAAGTAACCAACCCCTCTAATAGTTTGTATAAAATTAGGAATATTAATTTTTTTTCTCAAATTATGCATATGCACTTCTAAGGTGTTTGTATCCATTTCTTTATCTGTAGAATAAACCTCTTCTAAAAGCTGAGTCTTCGGCACTACTCTGCCAGCATTTTGTACTAGTATCGCAAGTAGTGCTAACTCTTTTTTAGACACTGGAATAATAATACCATCTTTAGTTACTGTTTCAGAACTTGGATTAAAACTATAATCGCCAAATCTAATCTCTTCATTAAGACTTTTACCGCATCTAGTATTGATGCGGCGAGAAATAGCCTTAATTCTAGCAACAAGCTCCTTTAGCTCAAATGGCTTTGTCAGATAATCATCAGCACCAAGGTCTAGGCCTTTAATTCTATCTTCTAAACCATCTCTAGCAGTCAACAAGATTATTGGAACTTTAATACCTCTATTTCTAACATTCCTTAGAACTTCTAAACCTGTCTTTATTGGTATACCAATATCTAAAACAACTATGTTATACAAACCAGATTCTATAAAAGTTTGTGCTGCTTCACCGTCTGAAACTAGGTTTACAATAAGTCCATCTTTTTGTAAAGCTTCTAATAAACCTTCTCCTAAATTAAGATCATCTTCAGCTAACAATAATCTCATAATTCACCTTTACTGTTAAAAATATTTTGCATAGCATTTTATTAAAACAAGTATATAGTATAAGATACATAAAATAAATATTTAATTTAAAATCACTAATGCTCCCAAAAAGCTTGCTCAAAGCCCTTTCATCACTAACAACTGTTACTACTCCTATTGTCTGCATAATGTCTATAACTATAGTTTTTTATCAGCAGTAATATTGCCGTTAAAATAAATCCCCGTAGCACCATAGCCTAAGCTACTAGTATATTAGGAATCGTTCTAGCAAAACAGATCTCTTTATTAAATAATCTCTCATATGCATTAGTCTGTATCCCCGTAGCTACTGTAACTATTACTTGTCTAGATGTAACTACCTCTCTAATATTTTTGATAAGTTCAGGCATATTTTGTGGCTTAATTGCTAAAATAAGGATATCAGCAAGTTTAACTGCATCTAGTAATGAGGCAGATATCTCAATATTGTATTTATAGATAAGTTTAAGCACTTATAATCATTTCTATCAAAAACAATTATATCTTGACCCTTATAACCATGGGAAGTCATGCCAGCAATCATTGCTGCTACCATATTGCCACCACCGATAAAACATATTTTCATTAATTTACTCTACCAATATTTCAAAATACATGTACCTAAAGGATAACATTTACAACAAATATTGCTAATATATTCTTAAGCAAACAACTTATATAAAGTCTGTAGTATGAAAGAAATAGCTTTAGCCTCTAGTAATAAAGGTAAGATTAAAGAATTTACTAACATTTTTAATCAAAAGAATATTAAGATTATCCCTCAAACAGATTTTAATGTTCCTCATGCTGATGAAGTTGGACTTAGCTTTATTGAGAACGCTATTTTAAAAGCAAGAAACTGCGCTAAACATACAGGTCGAGCTGCGATTGCTGATGATTCAGGGCTTGAAGTATTTTCTTTAAATGGTGAGCCTGGAATCTATTCAGCAAGGTATTGTGGAGAACATGGTAACAATAAGGCTAATATACAAAAATTACTAGCTAAATTAGCTGGTAATGATAATAGGAACGCTAGATTTGTTTGTGCCCTAGCATATGTAGAGCATGAGCTTGACCCAACCCCAATTTTAGCTTATGGTTTTTTAGAGGGACAGATAGCTTATCAAACTAGTGGTTCAAATGGTTTTGGTTATGATCCTATATTCGTATTGCCACAATTGCAAAAAACCTTAGCTGAAATCTCTGAAATAGATAAAAATCAAATAAGCCATAGAGCCCTTGCACTTGATAAAATGATACAACTACTATAGAAAACTAAATTTTACCAATTTAGATTATATAAATTTATATTGTTATGTGCTAAAATGTACAAATAATTCTTATCAAGAATATAACAATTAGCTTTAGGTTTAAAGAGTGGAACAATTAAAAAAATTCTTTTATGTTTTTCTAGCTCACATATACTCGAGCTTATTTATTGTATATATACCCTTTCTATATGTAAAAAAATTAAAAAGAAGCTTCAAAAATATCAATTATAGAAAAAGATGGGCTGAAAGATTCGCACAAACTAGCCTTCGATTTGACAGCAGCATATGGATACATTCAGTATCAGTTGGTGAAACTATTTCTGCTGCGCCACTAGTAAAAAAATTACTAAAAAATTTTCCTGATGAAAATTTTATTATAACCACAACTACACCAACTGGTAGTGATGTTGTAAATAATTTATATAGTAAATATTCAAATATACATCATATGTATATCCCTTATGATATAATTCCATTTATTAATAGTTTTTTCGTTAAAGTCAATCCTAAAATTTTTATAATTATTGAAACAGAAATTTGGCCAAATATTCTAAATAAATGTTTTGCTGAAAAAGTTCCTGTAATAATAACAAATGCCAGACTATCGAAAAAATCAATGAGAAACTATACCAAAATTCCTTTTGGTAAAGAATTTCTATTTAAGAATCTATCTCACATCAATGCTCAAACTGAGAAAGATGCCAAGAGATTTCATTCTTTGGGAGCAAATAAAAACAATATTTCTGTAACAGGAAACTTAAAATATAACCTTATCACTCCAGAAAACCTTGAAAATAAAATAGATAGCATCAAAGATAGTTTAGAAGTTAGACCAACATGGATCGCAGGCAGTACTCATCAAGGCGAGGAAGAAATAATCCTTGAAGCACATAAACAAATCTTAAAAATACGTCCAAACTGTTTATTAATATTGGTTCCAAGACATAAAGAACGCTTTCAGAAAGTAGAAAAACTAATCTCGAATAATTCTTTGACATACCAAAAAAGAAGTTCTTTAGAATGTCAAATCTCTAGTCACACCCAAGTATATTTAGGCGATACAATGGGTGAACTGCTACATCTTTATTACATTGCAGATATAACTTTCGTTGGCGGAACTTTAATAGATAATGGTGGACATAATTTACTTGAACCAGCTGCACTAGCAAAACCAATTTTAAGCGGTACAAGTCTTTATAATTTTAGTCAAATATCCAAAGAACTAATTCGTAATAAAGCTCTAACTCGTGTAAGAAGTCAACAAGAGCTTGCAAATAACATCCTTAAAATATTAGAAGATAAACAACTATCACAACAGATGTCTTCAGGCGCGCTTAAAACCTTTAAAGCGCATAGTGATGTGCTTGAAAAGCAGTATAATAATATCGTAAAATTTTTATGAGTAGTGAAAAGATAATAAAAGATTTCGAAATTTTTGCTGAAAAAGTATTTACTCAGTTTGGATGTATATCCAAAACATTACTAAGTGCGATGTATTATAGTTTTTTTAGTGGTGGTAAGAGAATAAGAGCACAGTTTGTTTATGTAATTGGCGAGGCTTTAGCTATTGATAAAGCAAACTGTGATAAAATTGCTTTTGCAATAGAATCTATCCATACCTACTCGCTAATACATGATGATCTTCCTGTTATGGATAATGATAGACTCCGTAGGGGTAAACCTACTTGTCATATCAAATTTAATGAAGCTACTGCAACATTAGCAGGTGATGCCTTACAATCTTTAGCTTTTGAAATATTACAAGATATCAACTGTCGAGATATAGATAAACTAAGAAAAATAAATAAATTCTTTGCTCAATGCTGTGGCGCTAATGGTATGGTTGGTGGTCAACAGTTAGATATTGAGGGTGAGAATAAAAAACTTATGCTTAATGAGTTAGAGATATTACATGCTAACAAAACTGCAAAAATGTTTAGAGCATGTATAGTTTTACCTTATATTCTCTCACAAAATCAAAATAACAAAAAAGAAGATTTATTAATAAGGTTATCAGACTTAATAGGTTTATGCTTTCAGATTAAAGATGATATTTTAGATGTCACGAAGACAACTACTGAGCTAGGGAAAACTAGTGCTAAAGATATAGATGCTAATAAATCCACATATGTTTCATTAATAGGATTGGAAGGCGCAAATAAATATTTATTAGATAAAAAAAATGAAATCAATCAAATTATCAACAACCTCAAAAATAACAACATTAGCTCAATCAAACTTGAAAAACTTATTAATTTAGTTATTAATAGAAACTGTTAGTTATTTTTGCTACAATTCCGTAAGTTTATTTAAAAGTTAATTTAAAATGCAAACCCTACAAAAAATATATGCTTGGCTAGTGCATCTTTTTACATCATTAGGTGCTGTATTTGGTGTCTTAGCTATTATATTTTCAATAGAAGCTGCCAAAACAATTGTATTAGGTCAAACGTATCTACATCACTACTATATTAAGCTTTCAATGTTTAGCATTATAATGGCGATATTTATTGACTCAATAGATGGTAGCCTAGCGAGATTGGTTGATATCAAAAAACTTGCTCCTCTAGATGGCTCCCTTCTTGATAACATTATAGACTTTACAACATATTCAATTGTTCCTTGCATTTGGATATATGTGTCTGCAATAGTTAGCCAACAATGGCTAATTCCAATAATAATAATGATAACTATTTCTTCTTCTTATCAGTTCTGTCAACTAAATGCAAAAACTAATGATTATTTTTTTGTCGGCTTTCCAAGTTACTGGAATGTTATAGTAATGTATATGATGTGTTTTCAGTCAAGTCAATTGATTAATGAAATAACGATAATAATATTATCAATATTCTCTTTTATACCGATAAAATATATATACCTATCAAGAACTGAGCATATTAGTGAGAGTAAATTTGTCAAAACATTTACATTTATTTTCACAATGTTAGTGGCTATTGTAACTTTCTTAGCAGTACTACTTTACCCACTAAAAACACCAACACCTCTAATAACAATAATATTAATGTTCTCAATATTTTATATATTTTTTAGTCTAAAGCTAAATTTTAAACCTGTAAAAAGTTAATCTGTTTATCTCTTAATCACTTCTATATGATAATATATTAGCTAAGTTAAGCTGTTTTTATAATTCTATATGAAAGTTTTAAGCCAAGAGGAGCGCCAAAAGCTCTTTTAGAAAATATTTTTCCATATAAGCATAAAATTCCATGTAATGTATATGAAAAACAAAAGCATTATCTACAAATAGAACTATTAAAATTTCAAAAGTGGGTAAAAGAAAATAATAAAAAAGTTCTGGTAATTTTTGAAGGGCGAGATGCCGCTGGTAAGGGTGGAACTATAAAAAGAATGATGGAACATCTCAATCCACGTGGTGCTAAGGTAATTGCCCTAGAGAAACCATCAGAACGAGAGAGAAATCAATGGTACTTTCAAAGATACATAGAATATCTACCATCTGGGGGGAAATAGTACTTTTTGATAGATCTTGGTATAATCGTGCTGGAGTTGAAAGAGTTATGGGATTCTGTACCGAAAGGGAATATTTTTTATTCCTAGAACAGGCTCCTCAACTAGAGAAAATGCTAGTTGATAGTGGTACTATGATAATAAAGTTTTGGTTCTCAGTTAACCAACAGGAACAAAAAAACAGATTTACTGCCAGAGAAAGTCACCCTTTAAAACAATGGAAACTTAGCCCAATAGATAAAGCATCTTTAGATAAATGGGATGATTATACTGAAGCTAAAGAAAGAATGTTTATATATACGGACAAACCATACGCACCATGGGTAATCGTTAAATCTGATGATAAAAAGTGCGCCCGACTAAATGCAATAAGATATATACTTAATAACGCTGAGTATGACAACAAAGATCATGAGGTAGCAATCCCACCGGATCCTCTTATCGTAGGTACATCTTCAAAAATATATAAATAACACTCTAAAACAAAAATAGCTCTTGACTAATAGCCTTATTTTAAATATAATTACGTCTAAGTTTTGGGCCTATAGCTCAGTTGGTTAGAGCGCCGGACTCATAATCCGTAGGTCGTAGGTTCGAGTCCTACTGGGCCCACCAAACATATTTCTCATACTGTTTCATACTATATCACAAATCAAATAATAAAGATGTTTTGATATATCTTTGTTGTATCAAACTATGTATTACTTAGATTATTTAATCCTTGATAGTAGTAGATTATATTGTGGTGTACATTAAGAGTACTTGTACCCATTTTCAATTTACACTCATGGCTAAAATAAGTAAGCAAAAATATTACACATATCTTTGATAGATTCATCGCTCACAGCTACTTATCTAAATCTGCTAGCAAGACTAGTATTAAATAAAGCTCATTTTATTAAAAAAAATATTTCATGTTAACTTTTCTCAATATTTTTAATTTTTATTGTAGTTAATGTAGTAATTTAAAATGTAGTAACGAGACAGGATAATACAATATAAAGATAATTAATATGCTACTAATTAAAATAAATTATTAAGCACTTTCTAGGTTTGCTACCGAAAGAGTGCTTAATCTATTAGGCACCAAATTTGTACTTCAATAGTTTTGTCAGTAGTAACCAGCTTGAGAAACTCTATTTTCCCTTTTCTAAATTAAAAATCTAGAAAACAATATAGAAAGTATAGCTTTATAAAAAAATCTAAATGTAGTATACAAGATTGATTTTTTTAAATCATGCTTTCTATACCTCTTCGTCTGACAAATCAGTTTGTATAAACTCTATTATCGCTACATTTTCCTCAACTATAGCAACTTTAAATCCTTCTATAGGAAAATAAGGTTCTAAAAGAACATTTTTATTCTTAATAACACTATCTAAATCTGTTACTTTATAGGCTATATGAGATAGTGTTTGAATTAAATTTATTTATAGGCAGTTTAGTCTAAAACGATAATATTGTATTCTGTCTGGGAGTTCACCACTTGAGGTATACATATCCATAATAGGGCTATAGCGTTCTCCAGGTCGTCGTTCAGTGACAGAAATTCCTACATGGTGGTATTCGTATTTCATAACTTTTTATCCATATTTTTTATTTATATCTATATTATAAAAAAAATTATTAATTAATTTAATCAAATTATAGCCATGCTTTATAAATCTCTGGTTTATAATAATAACAGAAACATAAAAGATTAATAAATATTTTAAATTATTCACAATTAAGATGTTTTATAAAAATTGTAGAATATTTAAGTTACAAACAAGTTAGTGCTGAACTTTGTATTTCAACTACAGTTGTAAGTAAGCAAATAAAAACCTAGAAAATCAAATATCTGAGAGACTATTTTTTCGTAACACGAGGAATGTCCAGCTAATAACTTTTGGTATAATAATGTTTGATAAATGCCAGAGTTTACTTAAAGAAGGTAAATAATCTTCAAAAATTTCTAGAGTCTAGACAAAAAACTCCTCAAGGTAAATTAACTGTATTAGTATTAAAGACTTTAGCTAAAAAACTAATCTTAAAGCATCTAAGTGACCTTATAAATAAATATCCTCTAATTGAGAGTGAACTAATATTTTCTGAACAAAATGGTGATTTAGCAAAAAGCAATATTAATATAATAGTAGGTTTTCCTCAAATTCCCCTTATTACTGACAACCTTAAATATAGAAAAATGCAACTCATATCAAATATATTATGTACCACCACTTGATTTAATTTAAAAATACGGTACACCAAATACAATAAAAGATTTACTCAATTATCCATTTATATCATATAGCCTAAGAAAACCATGGACAAAGCTGCTCTTAGAAAAGAGATTATATATCATGTTCCACACCAATATTATTTATGGATGACTTTAATGTACTTAATCAAGTCTGTAAAGATAGGATTGGAATTTTTTAACTGTTGATAGCTTAGTTGAAAAAGATATAAAAGACAGAAATCTAATACAAATTCTACCTGATGTAAAGTTTAAGAAATATTAGATATTCATTTTTTATCAAAAATTATGGACATGATTAACCAAAAATAAAAGTTTTTTTATATTTTTATTGTTATAAAATTGCTGCTAAATAGTTTTGTTTATCTTTTTTAGTAAGTCTAACTTTATGCTCATTCATTAACGTACCATGAAAAGACTTAGCTAAATCTTCTAAGACATCTAGCATTAATTTATAGCATGTTTTAACATCATAATCGATACTGGCAAGTTTTCTACAATTCATTACAGCGATAATACCAGTTATACTACCATCTTTAGCACTAAAAAACTCTTGCTCTTGGTTATCAAGTAAAATGCTAAAGATAACATCCTTATAATTAACTTTTTGGAAAACCTTGTCATCAGTATATTTCACTCCATAGTACTTTAAAAATTCGGTTAAATCTTTTATTTGAATTGGTTCAATCGCTTCAAAGTAAAGTAGTAAAAAACCATCTCTTAAGAGCGGATATTCATGCTGAATATTTTCAACATTAGCAGCATGTTCTGAGTAACTTTTAGCTTGAGTTATAAGCTCTTGAGTATTACTTTGTTCAATATTTCTAAGTATTTCTAATTGTTTGAGACGCAAACTTTTACGATATAAATCTATTATGATCAATATCACCAAAACTAAAACTAATGCCAATATTATTGTCATTTACCTAACACCTATAATGTTTTTATACTCATGTATTATATCTCTAAAGACTATAAAAATTAAGATTTTTCTATCATAATATCTAATACTTCGATGATTTTACTCTCAGTATCAATAACCATTTCTGTATGAATTTTTTCAAATTCTTTTACTATATGATCGTTGCGCTTTTTATCATCAAACAATCTTTTTAATTCGCTAAATAAATTATCTGCTGTACAGTCTTCTTGTATTAATTCTTTAACGATTTCGCTTTTGTGCAAGATATTAGGGAAAGCCCAATAACTATGGTTACCAATAAGGATTTTGCCAATAAAAGCTGAAAGCCATGATAACTTATAACCTACAACCATAGGTAGTTTACATAGCATAGCCTCCAATGTTGCTGTTCCTGATGCTAATAAACTCAAATCAGATGCTTTTAAAACTTCATGCGAACTTGCTTCAAAAACTTCAATCCCTAGATCATCAATTTGCTGCTTATATTTAGCAAATAGTGGTTTTAATGATGGCTTAGCTAAAGGCATAATAGCTTTAAATTTATACCCGGCATCTACTAATTTCTGTAATGCTGTCAAAAATAATGGTAACAGCCTTGTAACTTCTGTAGTACGACTTCCCGGTAAAACTGATAATATTGACAAAGAATTATTTTCTAAACCGAGTTTTTCTTTATACTTAGCTCTGTCAATATGTATTGGGATATTCTTAGCTAATGGGTGGCCAACATATATAGCTTCAAAATTATGCCTTTTTTTATAGTATCCAACTTCAAAAGGCAAAATTGCTAATATCTTATCAGTTGCTTTGCGTATTTTTTTGATACGATATTCCCGCCAAACCCATATTTTGGGACTTACATAATGTATAGTCTTAATACCAGCAGCTCTTAATTCTTTTTCAACCGTAAGATTAAAATCAGGGGCATCTATACCTATAAATATATCAGGTTTATTTTGCTTAAAATAATTGATAATTTTGCTACGAATACTTAATATGCGTAGACTTTTTGAGATAATTTCTAAAAAACCAATTAATGATAGTGCATCCATTGAGTAGAGGCTTTTAAAACCAGCTGCTGCCATTTTAGGGCCACCAATACCCTCAATTGTTGCATTAGGATATCTTAGCTTTAAAACCTCAACTAGTGTACCACCCAATTGATCACCTGAGAGTTCTCCAGCTACAATACCTATTCTCATTACCTTAGTATACCTCTTCGCGAAGTACTAATCACATCAACAAAAGGCTCTAAAACTTTGTCTTCTTTAGCCATATCTTTGATTATCTCAAAAGCTTCTTTCATCATTAAACCTTTACGATATAACACCTTGTAAACTTCTTTGATTTTTTTCATTTCTTCAGGTGTAAAACCACGGCGCTTTAAGCCTTCAGTATTTATACCACAAGGAGTTGAGCCAGCATTCACAGCAGTAACCATTAGATATGGAGGGACATCCTTACCAACCAGTGCTGCATGAGCAATAAAAGCATGTTTACCGACTCTACAAAATTGATGAACACCAACATTAGAACTTAAGATTGCATAATCATCAATATGCACATGTCCAGCTAAACCAATCCCATTAACCAAATTTATGTAACTACCTATTTTACAATCATGACCAATATGCACATAGCACATAATAATATTGTTGTTACCAACTGATGTAATTCCAGTTTCTTTTGCGGTTCCACCATGAATGGTTGCACATTCTCTGATAATATTATTATCACCAATAACAACCTGAGAAAAATCGCCTTTTTTATATGTATAATCAATTGGGTCATCACCGATTGAAGCATACTGGAAAATCCGATTATTTTTGCCTATAACAGCATTATCGCCAATTGTTACATGGCCTTTTAACTCAGTATTCTCACCAATAACAACATTTTTCCCAATAACACAGAATGGTCCTATTATAGCAGTATCGGCTATTCTGGCGCTCTCATGTACTACTGCCAAACTATGTATCACGATTAATAGTCCTTATATGCTGCCATTAATTCAGCTGAACAAACAACTTGTCCATCAACCTTCGCTACTGACTCTGCAGTGCAGATGATATTTTTTTGTTTTACCATGCGTGACTCAATCACTAACACATCGCCTGGTATAACAGGTTTTTTAACTCTTACCTTATCAATACCAGCTAGCATAAACGTTCTTCTACCACCGCCAGCTTTCTCAACCACATGAGCAAACAATGTTTCTGCCATTAATTCACCAAGTATTGCTGTTGCTTGGGCCATTGCTTCAACTATTAATACACCAGGCATGACTGGAAAATCAGGAAAGTGCCCGTTAAAAAAATCCTCATTTACAGTGACATTTTTTTGTGCAACAATCGTTCTATCTTCAATACTCCAATCAACGATCTTATCCAAAAATGCAAAAGGATACCTGTGAAGTAAGATTTTTCTAATTCCAATTACATCTATCTGTTTATTATTTTCATTAAACTGACTCATTAAACAATCCTTAATTATTTAATTTTTTCTTCTAGTTGTTTTACTTTTGTAATTAGAGTATCAACCTTAGCTAGTTTAGCCACAAACCTACCCCATTGGATCCTAGGTTTAGCTTCAAACGCAGCATAGTACATCCCTGGCTTAGTAATCGACTTACCAATATTAGATGCGCCACCTATGATAGTATTATCACAAATACTGATATGTCCAGTTATAGCTGACTGACCTCCAACAAGACAGTTATCACCAATCATTGTACTACCTGCAACAGCTGTAACACCAGCTATGGCGGTATTTTTACCGATAACTACATTATGAGCTATCTGTACTAAATTATCAATACGTGCGCCCTTTTTAATTATCGTATCATCAATAGCCCCTCTATCAACAGTTGTTCCAGAGCCAATCTCAACATTATCTTCGATAATCACTCTACCTAGTTGAGGAATCTTAGTCCAACTACCATCTTCATCTCTTGCATTACCAAAACCGTCACAACCAATTACAGTATTTTGATGAATAATACATCCAGCACCAATTACAACATCATGAGCAATAGATACATTACTCTTAATAAGAGTATCATTACCTATTTTAGTGCCATTATCAACCGTTGCACAGGCACCTATGCAGACATTATCACCGATAATTACATTTTCGCCAATAACCGTATTAGCTCCTATAGTGACATTTTCACCAATTACAGCACTTGCAGCTATAACAGCTTTACTATGAATTTTACCATCTGGACGCGGCGATTTATCAAATAATTCCATAACCTTTGCTAGAGCCATATAAGGATTTGATAACACTATTGCATTTGTATTACAGTATTCTAATTCCTCTTCTGTAATTAAAACTGCTGATGCTTTTGTCTTAAATAATGCCTTTAAATACTTAGGGTTAGTACAAAAAGAAATATTGCCTTCACCAGCTTGTGATAGTGTAGCAATCTTATTTATCTCGATACTTTTATTGCCCTTGACTTTACCATCAAGCTTTGATGCTAGAAAATCTAAAGTATACATTAATAAAACTCCCTAAGATTATTCAGAGTCTTTATTCATCAACTCAATAACTTGGTTTGATATATCATCAACATTATTGACATAAGCTAATGCCTGTGTTGTAAGCACTATGTTATAATTTTTTTGCTTAGCAATTGTCTGTACCGCCTTATCAAATGAAGCTTGAAATTTCTTTGATAGCTTATCTTTTGCCATATACTCTTTTTGCTGTAAGATTCGTGCTTTTTCAGCAAAGTTTTGTTGTTCTTGTTGGATTTGCTGGTGTTTCTTGTCTAATTCACTTTTAGTCATAGTTGCAGAATTATCTTGTAAAGCTTTCATCTGCTGCATAATATTATCTTGTTCTTGCTTAAGCTTAGTAGCATCTGGCTTAAGATCATTTTCAAGTTTTTTGACGCTCACAGATCCTAAATCAGAATCATTGAAGATCTCAACTGGATTGACTACAACTATTTTAGTGTCTGCATACGCTGCAGTAAATGCACTCGCCAAAACGCATATTGATAAAGCAATTTTTTTCATTTAGAAGATCTCTCTTAAATTTATTATAATCATTTTAATAATAGATTCTAACACAATATTACCAAAGTTGTTAAGCCGTTTTAGGTACCAGATACAATTAATCTAGCTTTTTATACAAGAAAATAACATATCTGTTTTAGAAGTTTTGTCCTAATGAAAATTGGAATACTTGAGTTATATCACCTTTTTGCACATTAAATGGCTGAGCAAATGACATAGCTAATGGTCCCATTGGCGAAGCCCATCTAAACTCAACACCAATAGAGTATTTCAAATTAGAAAATGAAGGTACAGTTTCTTGCTTTGGTTGAGAAGCTACTACCCCATTTAAATTATAAGTTGTATATGTATTACCTATATCGACAAATGCGCCTATCCTCATATTAGAACTATCCTTTATAAAAGGTACAGGAAACAATAGATCATAGTTATTGTAAATATTAAGGTTACCACCAATTGAGTTACCCGTCGAACCATCTATTAAGTTAATATCACGTGGACCAAGTGAACCTTGTAGGAAACCACGTACGCTTCCCCAACCACCACCATAGAAGTTCTCGTAGAAAGGTAGTTCTTTTGTTTTACCAAAACCGCCACCATATAGAACTCCAGCTCTAATAGTTAGCGCTGACATATCAGTATTTGGCACAGCTATATTATAAGTACCTCCAACTTCTACCTTATATGCATTAATATTACTAATAACTGGAATGTTAACAGAGCCATTTAAATTAAATGATCCTCCATATGTAGCAAAAATATATTTATTTGAATTATCGTAACTCCAACCTGCTGTCAATGCAGGCTCATTAAAGTTGTTTCTACCGCCTTGTTGTTGGATAAACCATTGTACAATTGAAGACTGATAAATAGTTGATTGCTTAACTGTATTATTAGCAAAAGTTATACCTGCTGAAACATTACTAAACGTTGATATAGGTAAACCATATATCAATCTTGCACCAATAGTATCTAACTGATACGCAGCAACAGCATTTGTCTTAGCAAAGTTTGATCTATTTACGTATGCAGAAATATTTTGACTAATTCCTGTAGTAGTAAAAAATGGATCAATATAACTTATATCTAATTGTTGGAATGGGATCGAAAGCTGCACATTAACATTAAAAGTATTACCAGTACCAAAAACGTTAGGCATATTTAGCCTACCGCCTATCATAAAACCATACAAATCCGAGAATCCTAAGCTTCCACTTATTGAGTTAGCATTCCTCTCTTTGATATTATAATTCATATCAACCAAATCATCAGATCCTGCAACAGGAACAAGCTCCATATCAGCTGAGCCAACATATGGCAATTGGTCTAACCTTCTTTGAGACTTATCTATTGCCTCCTTATTATATTGACTTTGCTCATAATATTGTAATTGGCGCCGAAATACATAATCATTAGTTACATTATTTCCAAAGAAATTTATTCTATTCACATAAACCTTCTTCCCAGCATCGACAACAATCTTAAAAGAAACTATACGATTATTCTTATCAACCGTAGGAATAGGATTAACTGTAGCAAAAGCATATCCTTTACTACCTAGCAGAGTCTTTATACCCTTAACTGTATCAACCAGTTTGGATTTTGAGAACACTTCGCCTTGTTTTATCTTTACCAAAGATTGTAACTCTGATTTTGGTAAAATAAACTTACCAGTTAAAGAAATACTACCAACTTTATAAATCTGTCCTTCTGCAACATCAAAAGTAATATATGAATGCTCACGGTCTTTGGACATTGATACTTGTTTCGATGTAACCTTAAAATCTAAATAACCTCTATCTAAATAATAGTTTGTTATGCCTTGGACAGACTGACTCATACCATCTGGTGAATAACTATCAAAAGATGACAAAAAACCCCATAAATTCCATATCGAAGGCACTTGAAATGCAACACTAGTACCTAAGTCGGCATCATCAAAATTTTTATTACCGACAAAGTTTACCGAATCAACAGTTGCAAGTTTACCCTCTTGAAAGTTTATATTTATATCAATCCTATTATTTGGTAGTTTCCTGATGTTTTCTTGTATTTTTGCACCATATAAACCCAGCATAGAGTACTGATTAAGCAAAGATTGCTTAAGCAAAAACATCATATTAGGATTATAAACATTACCTACATATATACCCGCATCAGTAAAAACTTTCTCAAGATTATCTTTACTAAGCTTTTTATTACCACTAAAACTAAACCCTGCTATAATCGGTCTTTCTTTGACATTAATAAAAAGATTACTTCCTTTACGATATAAATCGACACTGTTAAAAAATCCAGTGCCATAAAGATTATTAATAATCTGATTTGTATCTTCAGATGTAATGTAGCTTCCTTTCTTATAACCAATGCGGCTTTTAACTACATCACTCTGTAAGCCCTCTAATCCATTAATAGATACATTATCTAATATAAAGTTGTCATTATCAGCCCAGCCGCTAAATGCAATACTCATAAGAAGAGAGGATAATACAAACTTCTTTCTCAAAAAAAACACTCAATTTACCCCAAAACAGAATCCACATACTCACGAGTTTTTCTATCTATTTCAAAAACTTCTTCTATATTTTTTGGATTCTCAAAATTTAACTCTTTTGTTACTTTTTTGTTTACTTCTATAATCTCTAAATACTTAATCTTTTCATCTAAAAATGCTGCTACCAGCTCCTCATTAGCAGCATTAAAAACTATATTAGCAGCATAATTTTTATTCTGTAAGTTCTCAAATACAATCTTCAATGCTTCAAATCTTTCAAAACATGCTTTTCTAAAGGTCAATTCACACTTTGTAAAATCAAACTTAGCGACTTGTGTTTCACCTCTAAGAGGATAGTATAAGGCGTTTGCTATAGGCGTTTTCATATCCTGTGCTCCTAGCTGAGCCAAATAACTACCATCAATATATCTCACCATTGAGTGAATTACACTCTGAGGATGAATTAGAACGCTTATTTTATCAGCTAGGACACCAAAAAGCCAATATGCTTCGATAACCTCTAGAGCTTTATTCACCATTGTTGATGAATCAACAGAAATTTTGCGTCCCATTTGCCACTTAGGATGAGCACATGCCTGCTCCTGCGTTACATCAATTAGCTCATGCAACTGCTTATCTCTAAAAGGTCCTCCAGATGCTGTCAAAATTATTTGGTCAATATCTTTGGCATATTGCTTGTTAGCATTATCTATACATTGGAATATTGCATTATGCTCACTATCTACAGGTATAAGTTGAGCATTATTTTTTATAACTTCATCTACCAATAAGTGTCCTGCTGTTACTAACGATTCTTTGTTAGCAAGCAAAATTTTCTTACCTGCTTTAGCTGCTGCAAAAGTTGGCCTAAGCCCTGCGATACCAACTATAGCAGACATAACTATATCAACCTCTGGCAAACTGGATACTTTCTCAAGCCCCTGTTCTGCTATCAAAATATCAACATTAGTAACTAATGACTGTAACTTTTGTTTTTTAGCTAAATTTGGAACCACAGCAAACTTAGGCTTAAACTCTTGGCATAGCTTTGCCAGTTTCTCAATATTACTAAATGCTGTTAAAGCAAAAACTTCAAAATCATTACTCTCTCTAATAACAGCTAAAGTGCTATCACCTATAGATCCTGTAGCTCCTAATATGGTAATCTTAGTTTTTTTAAACATACCAACTATTCGCTCTGTGCAGTATCATCAGAAGATTCTATATCTTCATTATTCTCAACATCATCCTGCTTAACTACTTTTAAGCTAATAAGTTTTTCATTATTTCTCAGATTAATCAATCTAACCCCTTGAGCAGAGCGACCACATTCTCTAACCTCATCAGAAGATATTCTTACCAAAGTGCCATTATCAGTAATCATCACAATATCTTCATCATTCTCAACCAAAACAGCTACTACAACCTTACCATTACGCTGTGATGTTGATATAGCTATAACACCCTGGCTAGCACGCTTAGTTTTACGATATTCACAGACTGCTGTTCTCTTACCATAACCATTTTCTGTAGCTGCTAAAACAATCCCCTCATCTGCATTTGTCACAAGCATTGAAACTATCTTTTGGTCAGGCTGAATACGCATACCAGTTACTCCAGCTGCTGAACGACCCATAGCCCTCACATTAGATTCATCAAAACGGATTGCTTTACTTGCATCAGAGAACATCATAATCTGCTTATTACCATCTGTAAGAGCAACGTAAGATAATTCATCACCATCATTTAAGCCAATTGCTATCTTACCTGTTGAACGCGGTCTAGCAAATTCAGACAGATCAACTTTCTTGACTCTGCCAAGTTTAGTTGCCATAAACACATACCAACCCTCGTTAAACTGAGAAATTGGCATCATTGATGTTATTCTTTCATCCTTCTCTAATGGCAAAATATTGTTAATTGGTCTACCTTTCGAAATTCTACTTGCGACTGGGAAATCATAAACTTTTGACCAGTACACTCGACCTAAACTTGAGAAACACAACATAGTATCATGAGTTGAAGCAAGCATTAACTTAAATATACTATCTTCTTCTTTAGTCTTAGTCGCAGATTTACCAACACCACCACGCTTTTGCGCATTATATATACTTAATGGTTGAGTTTTAACATAACCATCCATAGACAAAGTTACAACCATATCTTCTTCTGCAATTAAATCTTCTCTAGTTAGATCTAATCTTGACTCTATAATTTCTGATTTCCTCTGATCACCATATTTATCTCTAATTTCAACAAGCTCCTCTTTAACAACGCGAATTAGTTCATTAACATCGCTCAAAATACTAATTAGATATTTAATTCTATCAATAAGCTCTTTGAATTCATTGACAATCTTATCTTGCTCCAAACCCGTCAATCTGTGTAATCTCAAAGCAAGTATCGCATCTGTTTGCTCGTCAATTAGATTATATGAAGCATCAGCTTGTATACCATAGTGAGATGCTAAAGTTTCTTTACGATACATTTTGACATCCACACCCTCTAGCATACTCTTAACCATAGAACCATTCCATGATCTAGCAAGTATAGACTCTTTTGCATCAGCCGGTGAAGGAGATTCCTTGATAAGCTCAATCATCTCATCAATATTTACTAATGAAAGTAACAGACCTTCTAGTATATGCGCTCTTTCTTTTGATTTTCTCAGCTCAAAAATTGTTCTTCGAGTTACAACTTCTTTTCTATGCTTAATAAACTGTTCTAGAATTTCTTTGAGGTTTAGTAACTTAGGCTTGTTGTCACTAAGAGCAACCATATTAATCCCAAAACTACATTGTAATTGTGTTTGGGCATATAAAGTATTTAGGACAACCTCAGGTGATTCATCTCTTTTCAGATCAATTACAACACGAATACCATCTTTATCAGACTCATCTCTAAGCTCTGAAATACCTGTTATTTTCTTATCCTTAACAAGCTCAGCAATCTTCTCTACAACCTTAGCTTTATTTACTTGGTAAGATATTTCTGTGACCACTATTTGTGATTTACCAGATGCTTCATCTTCATGAATATTAGCTTTAGCACGCATAATTACGCGTCCTCTACCTGTCTTATACGCCTCTAGTATTCCATCTGTACCATTAATGTATGATCCAGTAGGAAAATCAGGTGCAGGAATATATTCTATAAGCTCTTCGATAGTTAAGTGAGAATTATCAATAAGAGCTATAGTACCATTGATAACCTCTGTCATATTGTGTGGTGGAATATTAGTCGCCATACCAACAGCGATACCTGATGAACCATTTACCAAAAGATTGGGAACTCTTGTTGGCAACACATCCGGAACTAACTCAGTATTATCATAATTAGGTGAAAAATCTACAGTTTCTTTGTCTATATCGATTAAAAGCTCGTGCGTTAGTTTCTCCATCCTAATTTCGGTATAACGCATTGCTGCTGGCGAATCGCCATCAACAGAACCAAAGTTACCTTGTCCATCTACCAAAGTGTAACGTAATGAAAAAGGCTGTGCCATCCTAACAATAGTATCATAAACAGCTGTATCACTATGTGGATGATATTTACCTATAACATCACCGACAATCCTTGCAGACTTTTTATATGGCCTATTGTAGTAGTTAGATAACTCATTCATCGCAAAAAGTACACGACGATGGACAGGCTTAAGACCATCACGCACATCTGGCAAAGCACGACCAACAATTACACTCATCGCATAATCAAGATATGATTGTTTTAGTTCTTTTTCGATATTTATCGATGATGATTCTTTTGTAGTTATAGACATTAGTTATCGCTTTTAATCAAGATAAAACATATAATCGTTATTTTAACATAACCTATAACAAAAAGCACTCTTTAGCAATCCATTCAAAAACCTTACAAAATCTAACTGCCAAAAATATCTTGACTATCACAAATAATAAAATTACACCTATCAATTTTTGATAACTCTTATTTAAATAACTGATAAGGAAAATCTTGCAAAAAAATCTATAATCTGAAATACCTTTTTTAAAATCTAACTTTTTAGAAAAACAAGGAAGAAAGTTATCATTAGTTCTATTAATGTATCAATTATGTTGCCAGCAGCAACTTTTGCTAATAAATAAACAATTAAATCAAGGTGAAAGTAGCCTATCACAATACTTTTCCTATCAGTCAGTCAGAGGCATATGATATTTTTATTACCAATACCGAATATGCAAATATAGTTATTATGTCAAATGCTATAGCTGGTGTGATGTATGGTTATTTGATTAAGCAAAAATATCCAAACATGAAATTTAACAAAGACTATCTTATATGGTTCATTGATAGGCCAGCTAATGCAAGAGTCGGATATGTCTAGTCAAATAGCTCAAAACTTTGAGCCAAACAATCCTGATTAACTGATTCATAACAGCACATATGCAAATATATTACTACAAGCTGATCAAGGTGGTCCTTATCAGATTAATGACTACTCAAAAAGCTACCTTCATCTGAAGCTAAGGTAGCTCTTGGTCTAGCAAACTACGATGCTGTAGCCGCATTCAATACAAGATCAGGTGATGGTTCACATACAAAAAAATAGGTCCTGAAGCATTAGATAATATCTACTCTGGGCCAATGATAACTACTTTCTATCATTGCAACGATATTAATAGAATGAATGTTAACTCGACAGATGATTGGTATATGTACCATGAGCAATGGAATAAATGTCTACAAAACTCTCAAAAAAATACTGCTGGTGGTTTAACATTCCCATTTATGATGAATGTTGTCTATAATGCTGGTGACTATAGTCCAGTACTTAAGACATATTATAAATATCTGTGCTGAAGGTAGTTTCAACACTAAAGAGTATAAAAATATGAATAATTAGTTATTAGATACAATCAGTTATTAAACTAGAATTGGAGCTGAAAAGCCGAATACTGGTGAAGCTACATATTACAGATATCCACGTCAAGTTTCTTTCTATATCAATCAAATATTCAATAAATAATAACAAAAAACTTGAAGATACAGGTATATTGAAGTAAACAACCAAGTTACTTTCTCAGTGGCAAGACTAAAACAAGTATTGGCAATGGTGATACATAAATTATCTTATCGAGATAATAATGATCTTCACTTTATCAGTGTAAAAGATGTTAATAAAGCATTTGATCAAACTATCAATCAAGTTACAAAAACAGATGGGCAAATACTAGAATAACTAAGTTCCTCAAATACTCAAAAAACAGCCAATCAACAAAGATTATTAACTTATAAGATAATTAAAAAATCAATAACTAATCTTGCTCAAAACAATGATATTGATTTCACTAAAACTTATGATGCAAGCAAACCAGGACCAGAGTCTGGACCTACGCCAGAGCGTCAATATACATATCCAGATGGTTATTGGTAGCTATGTAAATGGAACTTGTATTAAAAGCAGGTAATAGTGAGTATAAGAGTAAAGTAGCTGACTGGTGCAACAATTCTGCCTACACTCCATTAGGAAACTTCTCTGATGCTGCTTAGGAAAACCCTAAGCCCTCAACCCAAACCAACTCCAGTAGGCACATGGGATCCTACAAAAGAGTATATTACTGGTGACATTGTTGAAATAAATGGTGTCGAATACGCCGTACAATGGTGGAATAAAAGAGTTAATCCTGTAGAAAATCATACTCAATATCAAGATCCTTGGAATATTGTTAAATAATCATGGTTTTCTAGGCTGCCCATGGTGGAATGATTTAGTCAAGTAAATTCCAGTCTATTTTCTGACCCTTTTTCTCAATCAAATACTTATTACAATCAACAAAATGATTACAGCCTAGAAAACCTCTATTTGCTGATAACGGCGATGGATGTGTAGACTCTAAAACCAAATGCTTTGAACTATCAATAAGAGCTTTTTTCTTGTGTGCATGCGAACCCCAAAGCATAAATACAACGTTCTCCTTATGTTCTGAAATCTTGCTAATTACAGTATCTGTAAAAGTCTCCCAACCTATATCTTTATGTGAATTTGCTTTATGAGCTTCAACTGTCAAAGTAGTATTTAATAAAAATACTCCTTGCTTTGCCCAATCAACTAAGAAACCATGATTTGGAATTTCAAACTCTGGAATACTTTGAACAAGCTCTTTATAAATATTTTGTAACGATGGAGGAATATCCACCCCTTTTTGTACTGAGAAGGCCAAACCATGTGCTTGATTATAGCTATGATATGGATCTTGACCCAAAATGACCACTTTTAGATTATCTAGCTCAGTATATTTAAAAGCATTAAAAATATTTTCTTTAGCTGGGAAAATCACCTTACCTTTAGCGATTTCACAAGCTAAAAAGTCAAGTATTTGTTTAAAATAAGGTTTTTGTTTTTCTTCTGAGAGAATATCTGACCAAGTCATTTTTGGCACTCCTGTAAAATTTAATTAATTAAATACCTAAATGAGCCTCTAGCTGATAGAGATTCAGTTATAACCATTGAAAGACTATTTTTTAGAATTTTTTTATGATTATAACAAAATGAAATATATAAAAAGAAAAAAGTTTACAGAATTTGAAATTAATAGAAATTACTTTTTCTTTTGTGGCGGAAGATCTGTTGCAGTACCTTCATAAACTTCTGTAGCCATCATTAAGCTTTCAGATAGAGTCGGATGTGGATGAATTGTAAGAGCTATATCTTCAGCATCACAGCCCATTTCTATTGCAAGAGCTGCTTCTGAAATAAGCTCACCAGCATTAGTACCAACGATAGAAGCACCAATAATTCTATGATTCTCATCAAATAGAACCTTAGTCATACCCTCTGATCTACCAATACTTAATGATCTACCACTAGCAGCCCATGGGAACACACCTTTTTCATACTTAATACCTTTAGTTTTTGCAGAAGTCTCTGTCTCACCAACACAAGCAACTTCTGGATCAGTATAAGCAACAGAAGGAATCACTAAAGGATCAAAACTATGATTAAGACCTGAGATAACCTCAGCAGCAGTTCTACCTTCTGGTACAGCTTTATGCGCAAGCATAGGTTGACCAACGATGTCACCAATAGCAAAGATATGCGGAACATTAGTACGAAGTTGTTTATCTACTGGGATAAAGCCTCTTTCATCAACTTTAACACCTGCTTTTTCAGCATCTATTAACTTACCATTTGGCTTACGACCAATAGCCATAAGTACTCTATCATAGCGCTCTTCTTTAGCCGGATGATCACCTTCCATAGTTACATAAATACCATCTTTACGCGCATCCATAGCTGTTACAGCAGTTTTCAAACGCACTTCATAATGCTTATTCATCTTCTCGTAGGCTTTGATGATATCTTTGTCAACACCGTTCATAAGCTGGTCAGCAAACTCAACAACTGTAATTTTTGTGTCTAGCTCAGAGTAAACCTGTGCCATCTCAAGACCAATAATACCACCACCAACTACAAGCATAGTTTCAGGGATTTCTTTCATTTGTAATGCACCAGTTGAATCAATAATTCTGTCATCTTTTGGTACAAACGGTAGCTTAATAACACTTGAACCTGCAGCAATAACACAGTTATCAAAAGTAATCTTTGTAACTTTACCATCAGCAGCCTCTACAGCTAGTTCTTTATCAGAAATAAATTTACCATAACCTTGCACGATCTTGACCTTTCTCATTTGAGCCATACCTTTAAGACCGCCAGTAAGCTTAGCTACAACATCATCCTTATACTTAAGAATTTTAGCTTTATCAATTTTCATATCATTCATTTCAATGATACCATCAGCAGCTAAATGTCTAGCTTCATTTATCACCTTTGCAATATGAAGAAGTGCCTTAGATGGGATACAACCAACATTTAGACACACACCACCAATATTTTCATATCTCTCAACCAAAGTTACTTCTAGTCCCAAGTCAGCCGCTCTAAACGCTGCACTATATCCACCAGGACCACTACCTAAAACTACAAGTTGTGTTTTAATATCACTCATTTTTAAAACTCCACTTACATTATGATTTCACGTAAATCAGATAAAATCTGACAATATCTAGTTAAGAACTTAGCTGCTAATGCGCCATCTATCACTCTATGATCTGTAGATAGTGATAATGGTAGCATAGTTCTAGGAACAAACTCTTTACCATTCCAAACAGGTTTCACAGCTGTTTTAGATACACCCATAATAGCTACTTCTGGCATATTAATAATTGGTGTAAATGATGTAGTACCTAATACACCTAAACTTGAGATGGTAAACGTAGCACCTGTCATATCTTTTGCACCAAGTTTACCATCACGAGCTTTGCCAGCCAACTCCATAATATCTTTTGATATTTCAATAATACCTTTTTTATCAGCATCTTTGATTACCGGAACTATTAAGCCTGCTGGAGTATCTACAGCAAAACCAATATTGTAGTATTTCTTGATAATCAAGTTCTCACCATCATTTGATAATGAGCTATTAAATCTTGGGAACTCTTGTAATGCAACTGTAGCAGCTTTAACTAAGAATGATAAAGGTGTAATCTTGATACCCTCATTCTCAGTAAAGACTTTCTTAGCATTTCTGAATTCTTCTAAGTCTGTGACATCAGCAGCATCATAGAATGTTACATGTGGAATCTTAACCCAGTTACGGTGTAAATTCTTAGCGCTAATCTTGTTAATTCTTGATAATGGTTGGGTCTCAATCTCACCAAACTTACTGAAATCTACTACTGGATCATCTAAAAGATCTAAAAGACTTCCACTAGCAGCGACCTTTCCAGTCTGCACTTGTATAACAGCGTGCTTGATATAATTGTAGCAATCTTCTTTAGTTACACGACCCTTATGACCTGTAGCTTTAACCTTGCTTAGATCAACATTTAAAATTTGTGCTAGCTTTCTCACTGTAGGAGAAGCATGAGCATTAGAGTTATCTACGGCATACTCATTTACTGAACTTGATACTAGTGCTGGAGCTACTGCACTAGTACCAGTCTCAACTTTAAGAATCAAGCTACCTTGCGAAACTTTATCACCAACCTTTGTAACAACTTCAACAACTTTACCTGCTACAGGAGATGGTACTTCCATACTCGCTTTATCTGTTTCTAGTGTGATTAACGAATCCTCTTCTGCTATCTCATCACCTACTTTTACAGATACTTCAATCACATCAACACTTGGCTAGTTTGTTGTGGTTGTGATTTTGTAACAGCAGCTTGATCAATACTGTCCTCAACCTCAACTTCCATTATCGCAGTTCCTTGTGAAACTTTATCACCTACTTTTACAGTTAATTTAGTGATTTTACCAGCAACTGGAGAAGGAACTTCCATACTCGCTTTATCTGTTTCTAGTGTGATTAACGAATCCTCTTCTGCTATCTCATCACCTACTTTTACAGATACTTCAATCACATCAAC
>LVCE01000005.1 GCA_002095075.2 Francisella endosymbiont of Ornithodoros moubata
TTAGCAGAGATTGAGACTGATAAAGTTGTTTTAGAAGTACCTGCAACAGCTAGTGGTGTTTTAAAAGGGATAAAAAAACAGGCTGGAGATACAGTACTATCTGCTGAGGTTATTGCTAAGATTACAACGGGAGCAGCTACTCCTGCTGTGGCAAAACTAGAAGCTGCAGTAGAAGTTTCTAAAGCAAATAATGACCCACACCTAGTACCTTCAGCACGTAAGGCTTTTAATGTAAGTGGCTTAGATTCTGCTATTAATATCGAAGGTACAGGTAAAAAAGGACGTATAACTTCTGAGGATGTTAAAAAAGCAGCTACTTTAGTAAACAAACCTCAACAATATACAACACTAGTAAATCAAGGTGCTAGATATGAAAAAAGAGTTAAGATGACTCGTCTACGCCAGACTATAGCAAATAGATTAGTTGAGGTTCAACATACTAATGCAATATTAACCACTTTTAATGAAGTAGATATGAGTGCAGTTATGGAGCTTAGAAATAAGTATAAGGATATGTTTGTCAAAGAACATGATACTAAGCTTGGTTTTATGTCTTTCTTTATTAAGGCAGCAACAGAAACGCTTAAGAAATTCCCAGATGTGAATGCTTCTATTGATGGTGATGATATTGTTTATCATAATTATTTTGATATTGGTATTGCGGTAGGTACCGATAGAGGACTAGTAGTACCCGTATTGAGAGATACCGATACTAAATCTTTAGCTGAACTAGAAGCTGATGTTTTAGACAAGGCAATTAAAGGGCGCGATGGTAAAATAAGTCTTGAAGATATGCAAGGGGGCACATTTACTATCACAAATGGCGGTACTTATGGTTCGATGTTGTCTACTCCTATTATTAATTCACCACAAAGTGCTATTTTAGGTATGCATAATATTGTTGAGCGTCCTATAGTAGTTAAAGGTGAGATTAAGATTCGTCCAATTATGTATTTAGCGTTATCTTATGATCATAGAATCATCGATGGCAGCACTTCAGTTAGATTCTTGAAGATGATCAAAGAGTTAATTGAAGATCCAAATAGAATTCTCCTTCAAGTCTAGTTATTATTTTTTAAATTATCCTAAAGGTATTTTTCTATGAACCTAGATTTTATTAAAAGTAAGATTGCGGCTGTGCCTGATTTTCCAAAACCAGGTATTATGTTTCGAGATATTACTCCTTTGTTTGCACATCCACAAGGGCTGAGAAAAACCGTTGAGGCAATGGCACAAGAGTTAAAAAATAAAGGTATTAAACCAACTGTTGTTGCTGGCACAGAAAGTAGAGGCTTTATTTTTGGTGTTGCCCTTGTTGAAGTATTAGGTCTAGAATTTGTGCCAGTTAGAAAGTCTGGTAAGCTACCAAGAGAAACTTATAGTGTTAAGTATGAATTAGAGTATGGTATAGAGGATAAATTATGGCAAAGTATTTTGGAACAGATGGTATCCGTGGTGAAGTTGCTAACTCAACAATAACAGCAGAGTTTACACAAAAATTAGGTAATGCGGTTGGTTCGTTAATAAATCAAAAGAATTATCCAAAATTTGTGGTTGTTGGTCAAGATACACGTAGCTCAGGAGGATTCTTAAAATTTGCCTTAGTTTCTGGTTTAAATGCTGCGGGAATCGATGTACTAGACTTAGGAGTCGTACCAACTCCTGTGGTAGCGTTTATGACTGTTAAGTATGAAGCTGCAGCTGGCTTTGTAATTACAGCATCGCACAATAAATTTACTGATAATGGTATTAAGTTATTTTCTTCTAATGGTTTTAAGTTAGACGATGCTTTAGAAGAAGAGGTTGAAGCTAAGATTGATAGTGATTTTATCTATCAGCCAGAATTTAAGTTTGGCAGCTATAAGGTATTGACAAACGCTATAAATGAGTATATCGAGAGTATTTATAGTCGTTTTGTTAATTTTGTCAATTATAAAGGTAAAATTGTTGTCGATTGTGCTCATGGGGCAGCATCACATAATTTTGAGGCTTTACTTGATAAATTTGGAATAGATTATGTTTCTATAGCTTCTAATCCTGATGGCTTAAACATAAATGTTGAATGTGGCGCTACTTGTATTTCAAATATTACAAAAGCTGTTAAGCAGTATAATGCTGATTTAGGTATTTCTCTGGATGGTGATGCAGATAGGATAATTATTGTCGATGAAAATGGTCAAGAAATTGATGGTGATGGAATATTAAATATTCTTGCTCAATATAGTGATATTTGTGGTGGTACTCAAGGTATCGTTGGTACACAAATGACAAATATGAGTTATGAGAACCATTATAAGTCTAGTAAAATTCCATTTATTCGTTCAAAAGTTGGTGACAGATATGTTTTAGAAGATTTAGTCAAGTATGGTTATAAAATCGGTGGAGAATCATCTGGGCATGTCATTAACCTAAACTTTGGTACTACTGGGGATGGTTTGTTTACAGCAATACAACTCTTAGCTGTTTTCTCTCAAGCTGATAAGCCTGTATCTGAGTTTAAATTGCAGAGGGAGCTAATGCAACAAATATTAATCAATGTGCCATTGACTAAAAAAGTAACACCTTATGATTTACAAAAGGTTGCTAGCGATGTTAATGATATTGAGAAGCGCTTAGGTAACAGAGGAAGAGTTTTATTAAGACCATCAGGAACCGAACCTGTTTTAAGAGTTATGGTAGAGGCAGATGATAAGAGACTTGCTACGAGCGAAGCTGAGTATTTGGTTGAAAAGGTAAAACAAAGATTGGTGTAGATATGCAAAAATTAATAATGGGTAACTGGAAAATGAATGGTGACTCTACAAGCATAAAAGAGCTGTGTAGTGGTATATCACAAGCAAAATATGATACTTTTAAAGTAGCTGTTGCTGTTTTTCCATCAAGTGTTTATGTTAAAGAAGTAATTACACAACTGCCTAAAAAAGTAGGTGTTGGTCTACAAAATATTACTTTTTATGATGATGGTGCTTATACTGGCGAAATATCTAGTAAGATGTTAGAAGATATCGGTTGTGATTATTTGTTAATTGGTCATTCTGAAAGAAGATCTCTATTTGCTGAGTCTGATGAAGATGTTTTTAAAAAGCTTAACAAGGTCATAGATACAAATATAACTCCGGTGGTGTGTATAGGAGAATCATTAGATGATAGACAAAGCAGTAGGCTCAAACAAGTTTTGGCAACACAACTAAGCTTAATGTTGGAGAATTTATCTGTCGAGCAGTTAGCAAAAGTAGTAATTGCATATGAACCTGTTTGGGCAATAGGTACAGGGGTTGTGGCATCGCTAGAACAAATTCAAGAAACACATCAATTTATCCGTTCATTGCTAGCTAAAGTTGATGAAAGTCTTGCTAAAAACATAAAAATAGTGTACGGTGGTAGTCTAAAAGCTGAAAATGCTAGCGATATATTAAGCTTGCCAGATGTTGATGGAGGTTTAATTGGTGGAGCTTCTTTAAAAGCTACTGAGTTTAACGAAATAATAAATCAAGCAAACAAGATATGTACGGAATAATTTTAACTATTGATATTATCGCAGCTATCGTGATTGTAGTACTAGTATTACTCCAGCAAGGTAAGGGCGCTAGTATGGGCGTCTCTTTTGGTGCAGGTGCATCAAATACAGTTTTTGGAAGTAAAGGAGCTGCCTCATTCTTATTTAAGATGACAGTATTTTTTACGGCAGTATTTTTTTTGTGTTGCTTTACTTTAGGGTACTTAGGTAAAAGCAAAGCGACAACAGCAAATGTAAGTTCTGCTAGTTCTGATAGCTCAATTGCTAGTCAGTACGATCAGTACCAAAAAGAAGTTTCTCAAGCTGCTACAACAGATAACTCTAAAGCAACTTCTAAGTAAGTTCTATTGCACTGATGGTGGAATTGGTAAACACGCCATCTTGAGGGGGTGGTATCCATAGGATATGCGAGTTCGAGTCTCGCTCAGTGCACCAAGTTATTATAATGTTTCAAATATATTTTTGCTGATATTATACTTATAATATATAAATTTTTCTTATCTAGTACAAATGAGTAAAGTTATTAAAGAAGTAGTTGATAAGAATGTAATTGAAGGAACAAGATATTTTATATCTTTGGTTGAATTAGGTTCATATACTGCTGCCAAGAATCTCTATTCTGTTGAGATAAATACAGTTAGAAATAAGTTAGAATTATTAGAGAAATACTTGGGAGTTAAGTTGTTACAACCAAATAGTAATAAAATATAGATAACAAGAGATGGTAAAAAACGTTATGCATTTTGTCATAGGCTATACACAGATTTAGAAAACAATATCCTCACTAGCAAATATAAAGGTATAGATAACCTAAATATATTAGAATCTTTGTGACACGCGCATTTATTGACTTTATTTCTCCAAAGATACATCAGGTCCATGAAAGTAGTAAATATACTTTTACATTTGATAGTTATTTTTTATATCAGGCAAATAATTATTTTTATCAGTTAAGCAATTATGATGTCACAATATTAACCTCTAAATACTTGGAAAAAATAGATCAAGACTGCTCGATTATTGCTGCAAATATTGATGGAACAGCAATACCATCAAAGATTTATGTTAACCAAGCTATTTATATTGAGTATAACCTAGAAAACGAACCAAAGAATATATATTAATGTCCCTTTTATAATTTGTAGAGATAGTAGTGACTATAATTTAACTATCACTATCAATGGTAAACAATTAACTTCTTCATTAAAACATATAAGATATATTATTGAAGATGATATCTACAAGACTAAGCTTATTGAGAAAGGTTTAGGCGTTGGGTGTTTAGTTAAGAAATATCAAAACTAAATATCATACCTTTAAAAGGCGTCACAACGGAAACTCTACTTGATGAGCGGACAGTCATAGTTTCAAAGTATTTAGAAAATAAAACTAAATTAGTAAAGTTTTTTCGTAAGCAGACAGAAGAATATATAAATACTGTTCTAATTAAATAGCTAAGGTAATAGTAATTATTAAAGTCTAATTAATGTTAGATTGATTATATAAAATACGATTATATTTTGAAGGTTATATATGAGTAATGCAACGGGACTAATTTCTACATTTGTATTATGAGTAACTGCAGTATCATCTAATGGGCTTGCTGAGGATATTCCAAATTCAACAGTACTACTAGCAAAAGTTATTAGTAATATCTACTTACAAGGTTATAGTGGTCAACAAAGTTGAATATGATGATGACGTATAAAGGCAATAGTTACTAATAAAGATAGTCAAGAGCAGTATTTGTATATTGATTCTGCTACAGCAACAACAGTACCTGCACCAAAACAAAGTGTTAAAGAGTATTAATATGAGTCAGGCTATAAGCAGTATTCGTCAAGATAAATGTAAAGACTATTACAAGTGTTGAGTATTATAATGGTGCATACAAAGTAGAGTGCCTAGATAGTAATAATCAACAAGTTGAAGTTTTGGTTGATGCAGTTAGTGACAAAATTTCACAAATAAGTTATGATTTTTAGCTAAAAAGATTGATACAATCATTTAGGAACAAATAGCCTCTAGTTGTTGGTTTAATTTGATTATGATTTAGCTTTAAGAGACCCTTGTCAATACCTAGTTGTAACTGTTGGCTGATAGTACTTCTTGATAAAAAAGTTTGTTGTTCAAAATTACTAAGATTAAAGCCGTTTTTTAATCTCAGGGCATTGAGCATAAACTCATATATAATCTCATCTTTGGTGACTATATTTGAGTCTTTGATAAATTTGTTAGTTTGAGTATATATCTTAGGGTGCCTATGTTTCCAAACTCTTTTGATTTGTTTAGTTTTAAGTTCAGTAATCTTGCTATGCGCTCCAGCGCCAATACCTATATAATCGCCAAACATCCAGTAATTAGAATTATGAATAGATCTTAGAGCATTTTGGGCAAAAGCGGAAACTTCATATTGCTTAAAACCAGCCTGTGCTAGAGACTCTTTGCCGGCTATTTCAATACTCTTGAGAATTTCTTCATCAGGGAGTTTTGGTGGTTTTGCTGCAAATAAGGTATTAGGCTCAATAGTAAGCTGATACCAAGAAATATGCATTGGTTGCATTGCTATAGCTTGAGTTATATCAAAGATACCATCATCAAAGCTCTGGTTCGGAAGCCCATGCATTATATCAACATTAAAATTTGAGATTTTTGAGTTTTTAATTTCATCAATAGTGGTATAAACATTTTTGCAACTATGAATTCTTCCCAAAATTTTTAATTTATCATCTTGAAAGCTTTGCACCCCAAGTGATATTCTATTAATACCAATATTTTGATAACTTAGTATTGTACCTCTCTCTACAGTTCCTGGGTTCATTTCTAAAGTTATTTCGCAGCTAGTACTAATTTTTACATTTTTAGTTATATGTTGTAACACTTTACCGAGATACTCAGCTTTAAAAAGCGAAGGAGTGCCTCCCCCAATGAAAATACTTATAACTTCTCTAGCTTGTAAATCATCAAGATGAGTATCAAAATCGGCTATAAGTTTTTGATAATATTGTTCTAAAAGATAGCTATTATCTCTTATCGGATGAGAGTTAAAATCACAGTATGGGCATTTACGCACACACCAAGGAAAATGGATATAAATTCCAATTTGTTTGTTTATTTTAAACATTTTATGCCTTAAAGATTAAAAATTTACTTACAACAAAAGTATATATGGCAACTAGCGCCATAGTTATGAATAAAGCTAGTAGATATTGTATTTTTAAGATATATATTAATACATAATAAATTGATTCATTAAGCCCAAAACCTATCGTAACATTTATAAAAAATTGTGTTGCAGCTTTTTTATGAGATTGGGTAGTTGTCGAAAATGTCAGAAATCGATGACCAAAATAGCTAACATTAAATGCAATTAAAAAAGCAAAAAAGTTTGCAACTAACGGTCTAAAAATATTTACTTCAACAAGTATCCAAACGATAATAAAGCTAGTTATAGAAGCTAAGATACCGACAATAATAAATAAAGAAAGTTGTTTTTTTAGCATTGTTTATGGAGTTTTATCGTAGTTGTTTATATTATAACTATTAAAGAAAGTTTTATAAGGAAAAGTTAAGTGGAAATAATTAAATATCAACTAGGAATTGTTGAAAACTTGCCATCATCAGCTTTATATATGATGTTTAACATCAAAAAATACTGATACTAAGTTTGGATTAAAAATTTTACAAAGATTTGTTGATGGTAAAAGTGTAGTCTCAGGCTTCGGCAATAATCTGCTAAAAATGTTTAAAATACCGGAGAATGAAAACTTTAAAAGAATTAAATTTAATAATCCAAGAATGTGTGATGATGATGGTTATGATTTGGTTCTTTGGTTAAGAAATGATGATAGAGGAGAATTATTTCACAAGGTACTAGCTATTAAAAAAGCTCTTGGAGATTATTATTGAGAACCCTAAAGGTGCAGAAGTCATACCAGCAGCAATAATCTCTGAAGGTGAATTAGAAGGTTCTAGTTTTTGGGTGTTACAGCAGTGGCTTCATGACTTTGATTGGCTCAATAGTGCTAGTCAATCAGCAAAAGAAGAGTGTGTTGGTAGATCCTTGGATGATTCACATCAACTTGAGAATTTAAAAAACTTCGCTCATGTTAAAAGATCAGCAAAAGAAAATTTTGAGCCAGAAGCACAAATCTTAAGAAAATCAATGCCATGGTCAGATGATCAACTAAATGGTGGGTTTATGTTTTCAGGGTTTGCACCATCTTTTAGATCTTTTAATTTACAAATGGGCAATATGCTTGGCTGCAGTGATGGTATCATCGATGGTGTTTTTAAGTTTTCTAAGATTATAGAGACTAGTTATTTATGGTGTCCACCTTTTAAAAAAGCCAAGCTTGATATTTCTACTACTAAATTAGAACAAACTACTTGAAATTCTTTATTTTATATACAAATAGCTATTAACAGGTTAAAATATATGCGTGTTTTGCAAAAAATAATTAGTATCTACGGAGGTTAAAGCATGTTTGATATTAAAAATATCACTAAGCTGCAAATAGAGGATAAAGGAAAGAAGTATTTTCTATATAGCTTAAAGAAACTTTCTCAAGAGTTTGGTAAAGATGTTACACGTCTTCCTTATTCAATCAGAGTATTACTTGAAAACCAACTTAGAAATATAGATGGTTATAAAGTAAAAGAAGATGATATGCATAAGGTTTTAGAATGGGACGCTAATGCTAGTTCAAGACCTGAGATTCCACATATGCCTGCTAGGGTTGTGATGCAAGATTTTACAGGTGTTCCAGCAATAGTTGATTTAGCTGTGATGAGAAAGGCGATTAAAGATGCTGGTGGCGATGCAGATAAAATTAATCCTCTTGTAGATACAGCTATGGTAATTGACCACTCAATACAGGTCGATTTCTATGGAACAAAAACTGCTTTAGCTCAAAACATAGCTAAAGAATTTGAAAGAAATGGTGAGAGATACAGCTTACTTAAGTGGGCCCAAAAAGCATTTGATGATTTCATAGTTGTACCACCTGGTATGGGGATTATTCACCAAGTTAATTTAGAGTATCTTGCAAAAGGCGCTTTAGTTAAAAACATCAATGGTGAAGATTTAATTTATCCAGATACTCTGGTAGGTACAGATTCACACACTACTATGATCAATGGTGTTGGTGTAGTAGGTTGGGGTGTAGGTGGCATTGAAGCTGAGGCTGTAATGCTTGGTCAACCATATTATATGGTTCTTCCTGATGTTGTTGGTGTGAAACTTACTGGAAAATTGAAAACTGGTATAACAGCTACTGACCTTGTACTTAAGATTACAGAAGTACTTAGAAAACATGGTGTTGTTGGTAAGTTTGTTGAGTACTATGGCGAAGGGTTAGAGAGCTTATCTTTACCAGATAGAGCAACTATAGCAAATATGGCTCCAGAATATGGTGCAACAATTGGTTTCTTCCCAGTTGATGAAGTAACGTTATATTTCTTCAACAATACAAACCGTAGTGAGCTAGTAGATGCTGCACGCAAAATGTATAAAGAGCAATTATTATTTAGAGAGAATCCTGCTGAAGAACCAGAATATTCTAGTACAGTAAAAATAGATCTATCAGAAGTCGAATCTAACCTTGCTGGTCCTAAGCGTCCACAAGATAGAGTAGCCTTTCATGATATGAAGAAAGCTTTTGCAGAAGCTTTGGTTCATGAGCAAGGATTACATGGTTTTGGTTTAACTCAAGAACAGTTACAAAAATCAGCTGAAGTAAAAGGTATTGGTGAAAGAATTACTCATGGTTCACTTGCAATTGCTGCAATTACTTCATGTACAAATACTTCGAATCCATTACTACTTTTAGGTGCTGGTTTGTTAGCTAAGAAAGCAAATGCAAAAGGACTTAAAGTTAAACCTTATGTTAAAACATCGTTAGCACCTGGATCTCAAGTCGTGACTCAATATCTTGAGAAGGCTAATTTGTTGCCAGAGCTTGAAAACTTAGGTTTTAACCTAGTTGGTTATGGTTGTACTACTTGTATTGGTAATTCTGGTCCTCTTGATGAGCCTGTAGTTGAGGCTATAAATAAAGCTGATCTTGTGGTTGCTTCTGTAAGTTCTGGTAATCGTAATTTTGAAGGACGTATTAACCCTCATGTTAAAGCGAATTACCTTGCATCACCAATTCATGTGGTCGCTTATGCATTAGCTGGGACTGTTGATTTTGATCCAGTTGAAGATGCTATCGGTAAAGATACAGAGGGTAATGATGTTTACCTTGCAGATATTTGGCCAAATACAGAAGAGATTGCTGCTATACAAGCTGATGTGATTAACTCAGACATGTTCAAAAAAGCTTATGCAACAGTCCTTGATGGTACTGAGGACTGGCAAAAACTTAAAGCTTCAGAATGCAAGCTTTATGAGTTTGATAAATCTTCTACTTATATCCAATGTCCTAACTTCTTTGAGAAGTTTGCAGAGGGTAATGATGATTTAGATATCAAAGGTGCTAGAACTCTTCTAATGTTAGGTGATTCTGTAACTACAGACCATATTTCACCTGCTGGTGCTATTCCAGAAGAGTATCCTGCTGGACAATACCTAAAATCGCATGGTGTTGAGAAGAAAGATTTTAACTCTTATGGTTCTCGTCGTGGAAACCATGAAGTTATGATGAGAGGTACTTTTGCTAATATCCGTATCCGTAACTTACTTTTAGATAATGTTGAAGGTGGTTTTACTAAGTATCATCTTGATGGTTCTCAACAGTATGTATTTGATGCAGCTATGAAATACAAAGAAAAAGGTATTCCATTAGTTATATTAACTGGTAAAGAATATGGTACTGGTTCTTCACGTGATTGGGCTGCAAAAGGTACATTCCTATTAGGTGTTAAAGCAGTTATCGCTGAGAGCTATGAAAGAATCCATAGATCTAACTTAGTTGGTATGGGTGTATTACCTCTTGAGTATGTTGATGGACAGAATGCTAAGACTTTAGGTTTAGATGGTTCGGAAATATTCAATATTAAGAACCTAAACAACATTAAACCACGTCAAAGAGTAGTAGTTGAAGCAGTTCATCCTGGTACTGCTCACACAACAACATTTGAGGCCTTAGCTCGTCTAGATGCCGATGTTGATGTTGACTACTTAAAGAATGGAGGTATTTTACAAACTGTTCTTAAAGATATTATGGGGAGTAAAAAAGAGTCTAAGACTGCCGAATCGACAACTACTGGTTGTGGCAGTATAGATGCTTCCTCTGAGACATCTTGCCCATTTGCAAAGATCGCTAATTTTTTCAAGAAACTATTTAAATAATAAATCTAAAGAATTCATTAATTGTCTATTTTTTTATCCTTTAATAGTGGGTAAAGTTCTAATACCATTATTAAATTTAAGTTCTATTCTTGATATGATAAGAAAATTATTAACTCTTTGTGTGAAAAAAATCTTCTGATTTGCATTTATCCTCTTGTTGTAAGGCTAAATATAGGATAGATGGTGATTTAATTAATATTGAATCATCACCTGTACTAAATGATAAGATGATTTCACAGATGCTTTTAGAAATCATGACTGATGATCAAAAATATGAGCTGATAGAAACCTACGAATGTGATTTTTCTATAGATGATAGAGATAATGATGCAAGCTTTAGGGTAAATGCTTTTTTCATAACCGTGGTTATGGTGTAGTATTTTGTCGTTTGTAAAATACTATTCCAATTTTAGATCAGTTTGGTGTACTAAGAATTCTCAAAGAAGTCTAAGCTAAAAAGGGTGGTTTGATCCTAGTGGCAGGGTCTACAGGTTCGGGTAAGAGTAGTACTTTGGCAGCATTAGTCAATGAGATTAATCAAAAAGTGGGTTCATATATTTTAACTATTGAGGATTCAGTAGAATTTGTCCATACAAGTCAAAGATCACTAGTTAATCAGCGTGAGGTTAAAATGGATACAAGAAGCTTTAATGCAGCCCTAAAATCAGCACTAAGGGAGGATCCTGATTGTATCCTTGTTGGTGAGATGCATGATTTAGAAGCTATTATATTAGTGCTAGAGACAGCTGAAACAGATAATTTGGTTTTAGGGACATTACATACAATGTCAGCTAGGGTTATATCTGTATTTCCACCTGCTGAACAGGAGCTTGTGCACAATATGTTAGCTTGAGTCATTACAAATTGGTATATTACAGGGCTTACTTAAACGTAAGGGTGGTGGCCGTGTTGCAGCATATGAGGTTCTTATTTAAAATACTGTTATTAGAAATATGATTAAAGAAAACAAACTTTCGTAGATTTATACTGCACTACAAACTGGTATAGCTAAAGGAATGGCAACAATTGGAACATAAGTATTGAGAATCTTCTTAAGGCTGGGACAATTACACCAGAAGAAGCAGCTAAATATATAGTTATCAGATAGAAAGCTTAGTAGCTTAATTTTTCTTTAGTTTTTCCTCTGAAAATATAATACGCGTAGCTAGTATAAAGCAATAATAAAGGAATCATTATAATTGCTGGGATTAAAGTAAATAGTAATGTTGTATCACTAGCTTGGGCCTGTGTATATGTTATTTGATAAGGAATAACATATGGGAATATTAGTGTTAACATACTTATATAAGTTAATATGAATATCACTATTGCTAGCCAGTATGGTAGAGCATGATTTTTTGCTTCGATAACTTTTATAAGGAGTAAGAAGCTAATTATAGTAAGTACAAATAATTCTATTAATATTGCCATTTTATAGAAGTTATCTATAGGTAGTTTTATATATAAGGGAGTCATCCCACCGATTATTAGCATTAGAATAGCTAGAATAAGGCAGTATATCTTAGCAAATTGTTTAGCTTTGTTAAATAACTCTCCTTCAGTCTTTAAAATTAAGCGTGTTGCGCCGAGTAGACTATAGCCAAATACTAATGTAATACCTGTGACAGCAGAAAAACCAATATTATAAAAGTGAGCATGAGGAAAGCCAACAATTAATTCACCAACTATATAGCCTTGAAGGAATGTCGCTATAAACGATGATACAAAGAATAATTTATCCCAATTTTTTATACCTCTTTGTGAAGATTTTAATCTAAATTCAAAGCATATTCCTCTTAATAATATCATTACTACTAATAGTATTGCCGAGAGATAAATCTTTGGGAAAATGTATGCAAAAGCTATCGGAAACATTCCATAGAAACATGCTAGCGCAAAAACTAGCCATGTTTGATTGCCATCCCATGTTGGTAATAAGATACTTGTTACTATATCTTTTTGGTGGTCATCTAAGAGTGGAAATAATACTCCCATTCCTAATGCAAAACCATCCAAGATTACATATAGTAATAGAGCAAAAGCAATAATTGCTAGCCAAATTAATCCTAGATCCATAATCTACTCCTCTTCGCCTGTATTTTTTTCAACTGATTGGAAATATGAGTAAGGCATTCTTTCTTCTCCATCAGTGCTTAGTCCACCATTAATAATTTTAAGTAAATACTTGAAGTAAAAGTATCCAAATATGATAAAGTAAACGATAATTATTGAAGTGAGAGAGCCAAAAACTTGCCAAAAACTAAGGTCACTAACTGAATATTGGGTTCTAAGAATATTGTATACAACCCAAGGTTGTCTACCAAATTCAGCGGTAAACCAGCCGGTAATAATTGCGACAAATCCTAAAGGTGTAGTTAATATACAAAGTTTTAGGAACCATTTTGATGATTCTAGTTTTTTTCTAGATAACAATAAAGTTCCAACTAAGCCTATTAGTATCATTAATATGCCTATACCAACCATTATTCTAAAGCTGTAAAAAACTACAGTGACTACAGGTCTATCTTTCTCAGGTACAGATTTTAAGCCGATAAGCTCACCATTAATTTCATGGGTGTTAACCAAAGATGCTAGTTTAGGGATTTCTATAGCAAACAAGTTCTTCTCTTGTACTTCACTCGGGTAAGCAAAGATTACAAAAGGAGCACCTTTTTGAGTATCCCAAACACCTTCTATTGCGGCTGTTTTTAGTGGTTGATGTTTATGAACTTCTCTACCAACATCATCACCAATTATAAGTTGACTTATACTTAGTATCAAAATCGAGATTACCGAAAACTTAATACAAGTTTTAGCAAAAGCATGATATTTGTCTTTGACGAGATAGTATGCGCTAACTCCCAAGATTACCATTAGAGTACTTAAATATGCTGCTATAAGCATATGGATATACCTAGGTATCACTGAAGGATTAAATATAACATGATACCAACTATAAACTTCAAATTTACCATTTATATAATTCACACCATCTGGAGTTTGCATCCAAGAGTTTGCTGATAATATCCAGAAAGCTGAGAGTATAACACCAGCAAATATAATAAAGTTAGCTGAGAAGTGGATATACTTGTTAATTCTTCCCCAACCAAAAATCATTATCCCTAAAACACCTGCTTCGATGAAGAATGCTGTTAATACCTCATAAGTAAACAATGAACCAAGTACAGGACCTACTTTTCCGGCAAATCCTGCCCAGTTGGCGCCAAACTGGAATTCTATCACAATCCCAGAGACAACTCCCATACCAAATGTCAAAGCAAATACTTTTATCCAAAATTTAACAATAGCTAAATACCTATCATTTTTTGTAATTAGCCAAAGAGCTTCAAAAATCATTAAGAATGTTGATAATCCGATACTAAAGGCTGGAAACAAAATATGAAAACTTACAGTGAACGCAAATTGTATTCTTGATAGAATCTCGACCCAATACATATGAGAACCTAATTTATTCTTGAATAACCTTTTTGTGTAAAGATTGTCATATCTTAGAGTTATTCTCAATATTACTACGGTAAGATTAATGAAATGTAATGTTATTTAGGCTATTTTTACCAATATTAATATTATTTAATAAGGATTAGATAAAAATTTTTGGAAAAGTGTTGGTAGCAGGAGGCTCAGGCTTTGTTGGTAGAGAACTGTCTAAATACCTAAGTAGTAGAAATGAGTTAACTCTCTTGAGTAGGACAGCAAAACAAAGTTCAGGTGCCTACAAAGATCTCATAACATGGCAGCATTTGACACAAGAGAATATTGCTAATTATGTATTGCCATAAACTTATGTGGTTACAACATCGGTCAAAAACGTTTGAATAGAGCAGTTAAAAATAAAATATTATCAAGCCGTATTGAACCCACAAATAAGCTTATACAACTGATAGGTAATAAGGATATTTGGTTAGTAAATGCTAGTGCAATTGGTTACTATCACTTTTCTAAACTAGCGCAAGATGAAGATAATCATGATAGAAGTTATGATAAGCTTAATTTTGGTCAAGAAGTTGTTGATCAGTGGAAAAAATGCTTAGTTGATTCTCACTTACAGCATTATACTTTTACGCTTTGGGGTTGTTATAGGTAATGATAGAGTGCTTGAAAAAAATGACACTACCAGCTAAGTTTGGTTTTTTAACTATGTTTGGCGATGGTCATAACTATATGAGTTGGGTAAGTGCGTATGATTTATCACGAGCTATTGAATTTATCATAGATAATAAGACAGTAAAGGAGTATTTAACTTAACTGCACCAAATGTAGCTCAGCATAAGTTCTTAATCGAGCTTTTAAGAAAATATCTAGCTAAAAAATGTATTATCAAAATACCTGATGTTGTAGTAAAGCTTATGTTTGGGCAAATCGGTGAGGAATTGCTTCTTTCAAGTCAAAATATCAAGCCAACAAAATTACAATCATTGGGATTTGTTTTCGAAGATTCAAAAACAGCAAGCTTTAGAAAGATATATTTAATCTTCATGTCGATGATCGATAGGAATTTTAACAGTAACAGTTAAGCCTTTTTGGTTAGTATTGTTTTGAGCAAAAATTTTACCGTTATGGAGTCTAACGATTTCTGCAACAATTGCTAAACCTAGGCCACTGCCTTCTTCACCAGTGCCTGTTTCACGATAGAACCTATCAAAAATACGCTCAATATTTTCTTGAAGTACACCAATTCCATTATCTTTTATTTCAACGACTATATTATTTTCTTCTTGATATGAGCTAATCTCAATAAGGCCATTATGTGGAGTATATTTGATAGCATTTGAAATTAGATTTTTAAATAGTATCCCAAGTAGGTAGTCATTACTATAACAATATAAATGCTGTTGTGATGGATAAAAGACTATCTCAATATCCTTCTCTATAGCTTTGATAGCATTTTCGGCAATAAAAGTCTCAAGAACCTTATTTATCATAAGTTTTTTGCCGAATGTAATCTGTTCATTGGGTTGAATTCTACTTAATGTCAATAATTGGTCAATAATATGAGAATATCTATTTGTTGAGCTTTTGATCCGTTCAAGCTTTTGTTTGATTTCATCTATATCATTAGATGCTAGAGCTATTTCAACAAGCGTTTTGACTCCAGCTATTGGTGTTTTAAGCTCATGAGCTGCATCACCTGAAAAGCGCTTTTCTCTTTCAAGAGTTTCATGAAACTTTTCTATTAAAGAATTAATTTGATCAACGATAGATCTTATCTCATATGGTATAATATCTTCATTAAGTTTTTCGTTTTTACGCGGATTTATTTTAGCAACACGTTTATTTATACGTTCTAGTGGATGAAGTGAGGTCTTTAAGATATAGTAGATAAATCCAATAAGTACGATATAAGTTGATGCTAAAAGTAGAGCAAATTTAAAGATTATTTGGCGTGATATTTTGTCTTTAATAGTGTTGTTAGCAAAAACTATGATAAGGTTACCATTATCAGTTTTTAGAGTATAAGTATACCAATTTTTTTGTCCATCATCCTCGTCAGTGTATACCCATTCAAATCCTGTTGTAGAAGTTATTCCATCATAGTTTTTATGAAAGTTTGGTAAATTAGAAGTCTTTAGTAAGAGCTTTTTGTATTTGCGATCGTATACGATGAAACCGATACTTTTGTTGTAGTTTTTTATATTTAAGAAAGAATTTGAGATTCTATTCATTATCATGTGGGTGGTATTTTCATCATCTTCTAAAGGATATATTTTTAGTACAGTCTCGATAACTTCAGCAGCAGTTTTTAGTTGGTAGTCAAAGAGTGAATCATTTTGGTGCTTAATTTGATAGAAACTAAAAATTGAGATAACGAGCATAAACACTGCAAAAAAGCTTGCGAACGAAACAACAAGAAAACTTAGTATAGAGCTTTCTTTTTTGTTTTTGAAAAACATGTTTTAACTAAAATATATTTATACTTAGCACAATTATAACCAATTTTGAATTCTATTATTAGTTTTATAATTGTTATAATTAAACGTAATTATTATAAATTTTATAAGAAGTATAATTTTTGTTAAATCTTGTGAATAAAATAACCAACCTTTTTATACAAAATACTATGAGTGTGCAGCTTTGTATTTCTATACTCAAGAAAATCTAAGGTTTGATGTGGTTATCACATGCCATCATGCCGAGTTTGGTAAGAGTTTTGTTGAGTTTGATTTTCCTGCTATTGGTCAGCTTGTTAAACTTAGTAAGAATGATTTTAATAATTTCTTGGAGATAGAGTACGATTTTGGTACTCACTCACTTAATCATGCAATAGCCCAAACTATATGCAGAATATGGCTTATATACCTTAGTTGCTGAACCGTCTTTTCCCCGTTTAATATTAGCTGCTGGAAGATTATATCTTAATTGTTTAAGAAATATTATCGATTATGATTATTAGCATCTAGAATTAAAACAAGTACTTATCAAGCTATATAAGAATTATATGCAAAAACTATGTCATATCGTAGCTGTAGCGAAAAGCTATAATGCTATTTCAATAGATTTGCATACAATGTCTAGCTATCCTACAAATGTAGTACAAGAGAGATACTATGAAGTGGTGATAGAAACATTATATTCATTAAATGAGTATATCCGGTTATATAAGAATGCTCATAAAGATGGTGAAAAAAGAATCACGGAGTTTTTTACTGGAGATGCACGCAATGATATATTTGCATCTAAAGTATTACTGGAATCTTTATCTTATGAACTTCAACAAATTGGTGTTGAGGTGGAGTATGATAAACCTTATATTCTTACCGAGCATTTAGTAGCGCATTATCTTGTTTGTGAATTAGAGACAGAGTGTATCGATATACCTAAGGATCTTTTATCTAAAACAACAACAGATGATGCGAACTATAATATACCTTTACTTAAACGAGCAGAGTTACTAAAACCCACACCTTGAAAGTTTGAATTATATAGAGGATTAAAATATTTATTAGTGATTAAGATCAGCTTGTATTTGCTTAGGTATAAGCATAGCAATTGGTAGGCATATTAACAAAAATATTATTACTATATTAAGAGCATTTTGATAACTTGTGATGCTATATATAGTCGTTGAGTTTGCTATAAATGTGCCAAAGTGTGTAAGAATGTAACCAACAAGTGGTAGTAAAATAATTGGTACAAAGTTGTTTATCATATTTACACCTGCTGTTGCCGAGCCCGTAGTTCCTTTTGGAGAGATTATTTTAGCTATTCCGAATGTTACAGCTTGAGGGCCAGCTGCAGCGCCAAGTAAGAAATAAAACAAAGTAAAAACCGATAAATTCATTGGTACATAAAGTATAATAGCTAAAATGATAGCAAGTGAGACTATACTTAAAACTAGCATTAGGCGATATCTATTTGTCAGTGAAGCAATAATCGCAGCAATTGTAAAGCCTACAGCAGCTCCTATAAATAGCACTCCATTAAAATGTGATGCAAGTTCTTGGCTTAGACTAAATTTAGCTTGAATTAGTCCTACACCCCACAGAGAGCCTAAAACATTAATTGGAATAAACAGTACTGCGCCAATAATACTTGCTGCCCAGAATTGTAGATTACAGAAGATTTTTATTACTTTAACTATAGTTTCTTTAAAATTAGCTTCACTTAAATGCGCAAATTTCACAACATGTTTAGGATTATCGCGAATAAATGTAATGATAAGCAATAATATACCAACACCAATATATGTAAATACAGCATTACCCTCTCTCCAGCCAAGCTCAGAAACTAAGCTAGAAAGTATTATATTCGTCACTAAACCTCCCAGAATACCAACGACTGTTGCAAAACCTATAAACGTGGAAAAAAAATTCTCCGGAAGCCACATCCCAGCCATTTTTGCAGCTCCTATAAAGCCAAATGCAGAACCTATTCCCATCAGTATTCTACCTGTGAATGCTATTTCATAGTAGTTAGTAGCTGAAAATAAATAATTTCCTAACACACAAAAAACAGTAGCAAAACTAATCACGAATGTACGATTATATTTATCCAATATTACTCCTGCTGGGATTTGCATTATTGTATAAGATACAAAGTATGCCGATGATAGCATACCTAATTCTGTATGGCTGATTCCAAAATCGCTAATTAAATCATTACCCATAACGCTTGGAGCAGCACGAATAAAAAAGTCATAACTATAATTAAGCGTTGCAATTAGGCATATTATCCAAGCTAAAGTGACCAAGGTTTTTGTATTTGGTAGATGTGATTTATTCATAATTTGCTTTAGGTTGATGTATTAACACTATTATAATACCAGAGAATTATTAATTATACAAGTAGTAAGATATGTGATTTATTTATAATTTGCTTTAGGTTGATGTATTAACGCTATTAGAATACCAGAGAATTATTAATTATCCAAGTAGTAAGATTAGTTGTGCTTTGGTTTTTTATCTAATATTTTATAGTTAAGAAATAGTTAATTAGAGTAGTAGTTTAATTTATTTGATCAATTATTTTTTATTGTTCAGCATCAGTTTTGACTGATTTAGATTTATCACTAGCTATATACATATATACCACAAGTAGTACGAATAATGAGAATATAGCACCAATAACTAGACCACTTGAAAATAACTACATCAATACAGTTTCTATTGATAGTACCACTCCAGATGATGTTACAAGAGGTATTACACCAACTACCATTGCTGATACAGTCATTAATATTGGTCTTAGATGTTGAGAAGATGATGTAACAATTGTATCATATTTGTTCATCCCTTCATGTTTTTGTAGGTAGTTGGTAAACTCAACGACCATGATACCTTGCTTTGATATTAACCTTATTAAAGTAACCAGCCCTAGCTGAGTATATATATTTAAAAATGGCCAATCAGCTCCTAAATATTGTCCAACATAGAATGGAATCAACGCCACAGAAATTGCCATTGGAATAGTAACTATGATTACCAATGAGTCTCTAAAGCTTTCAAACTGTGCTGATAATGCCAAGAATATAAGTACAATCGCAAAAGCAAATGCGACCATCATGGTATTGCCATTTTCGATATATTGACGCGCTGAGCCTGAGAAGTTATATGAGAAGCCTTCTGTAGCATGCTTCTAACGACACTTTGTACATACTCTATAGCTTGTCCTTATGTTATGCCAGGAGCCATAACAGCTGAAATTGTCGATGCGTTTAACTGTTGGAAAGTATTTAAGAGTAAGAGGCTGTCCTTCTGTTTTGAAAGTTACTAAAGCTGATAATGACACCTCAGAATCAAATAAATTACTAACCTCATCGGAACGAATATAGATATTACCAAGTTGTTCTTGAGTAAGCATTTTATTCCTAGCTAATTGTGGAATAACTTGGAAATTATACTTTTAAGAAGAAGTAGTTAATATAACCTCCAGGATACGAGTAACCGAGAGTTTTAGCAATATCAGAGACATTGTAATGCCTAAAATTCCGGCTTTATCGCGATCGATATTAATATCAACAACAGGATTATCAAACTTAAGGTCACTTTGAGCAAATACAAACAAGTCACTTTTCATCATTTTGTCAATGATCTTATTAGTAATCTCATCAATAGCTTCATAATTGTTAACGTTTTGTATAACTAGAAATAGTGGAGCTCCCCCACGTGGGATATCCGGTAAAGCAGGTATTTGGTATGTGTATGTTTGAATACCAGGTAATTCAGTAACTTTTGCTTGAGCAATATTTGCAGCTTGTTGTTGTGATACTTTTTGCTCATACCAAGGCTTCATAATAAAGCCGCTAAAAATTATATTAGAACCCATTACACCATTAAGAATGAAATTATTTTGTCTGTCTGGAACATAATCAAGTGTACTTGCTAATTTTTTACCAAAAGTTTCTAAATAGTTGATGTTTGCTGATAAAGGTGCTTGTCCCATAATTCCCAAAAAGCCCATATCTTCATTTGGAGCTAATTCAGATTTAATGCCTTTATCCATTATATTCGAGTACCTTTGATTGTAGAAGCAAAAGATTCCATGCCTTCCTCAATATGACGATAAATATTCTCTAGGACAACAATTACATCATCAACAACTAGCCCTATAGCCAAAATCATTGCTAATATAGGTAAGTAGATTAATTAAGAATCCCATAATACTCATAAGGAAAATGACCCTTAATAATGAATAGAGGAATAGCGATTATTGGTGCAATGATAGCTCTTAATGAGCCTAAGAATAGTAACATCACCATAGATATGATTATTACAGCTTCAAAAAGTGTATGTCTTCATCAATTGAACTCTAAATGAGGTGCTATTATAAGCAACATCAACATTTAAACCGTTGGGTAGAGAAGCTGTGATATCTGGAAGCTCTCTGACTAATCGATCGACAACGTTGAAAGGATTTTTTTCAGGCGATATAACAGCACCGGCAAGTATGGTATTTTACCATTAAAGTAAACCGAAGAGTTATAGTTTGTGCGTCTAGTTCTACTTTGGCTACATCACTAAGGCGAACTATTTGATTATCACTTTCTTGATAATTAGGTTTCTATACTCTTGAGCTGTAATGCGGGTCTCAGGGTTTAGCGTATAGTTTGAGTATAGTCCTTGGATTTGTCCACCTGTAAACTATTTGAGCCAATAGCTGTGGCTAATTCCGCTGGTGTTAACCGCACTGACCATACGAGTCTTATTTGGATAAATACGCCTTGCATATGGCATATTGCCTCATACATTAATTTTTGATAAACTACCTTGTGCAAGTGGTTTTGGAGTCATCTCAGAGTTTATATATGCAGATATCTCTGAGGTATTCGTGGTTTTACTAGTAAAAGCCAAAATCAAAAAAGGAAAGTTATCTGCAGGATTAAGTTTAATAGCAAGGGAGTATGCATCTTGAGGTAGCTGATTGAGTACAGAGTTAACATTTTGTACTACTTCTGAGAGTACATCATTTGTGTTGTATCCAAGTTTTACATAATATAGTAATCATACTAGTTTCCTAGTGCAGACTTAGAAGTCATATAGTCAATACCCTTTGATGAGCCAACCGTAGCTTCTAAAGGTTTAGTGACAAACGCTTGAATAGTTGCTGGATTTGCTCCAGGAGTATGATGTTGTAACTGTAATTGTTGTACTATCCATGTAAGGATACTATCTAACCTTAAGTTTAAAAAATTAACCAACCCTAACAACAATAATCATAAGACTTATTGAAAGGGATAATACAGGTCTTCTGTAAAAAGATCAATCAGACTTATTACTGAATTCCTTGCTGATATATGTTGTTGCCAATTTTTACACGATTATTTATGATAGCTCATACCTTTACACACTTATTTTGTCCAGAGGTAACAATTGTTGTGCCTGGTTCTAGACCTTCAACTAAAGCTAGGTTATTTCTTGTCTCAAGTATTTCAATATTTGCTTGTCATACTTTGTATAGTATTTTATCGGTATTGACTGTTTCATACCGCCATTCAATAGATGTATAAGATGCTTCTACAGGGTGACCATCTTTAATTTTAGGTTCTAAAGTAAACGCTGATTGGCTAAAAAGACTATATGAAATAGCATTGCGAGGTATCACGATTGAATCTTTTCTAACTGGTAAGTTAACATGAACTGTTAAAAACATTCCTACTACAAATCTTATGGTGAGGATTTGCATAAGTCGTTTGAACAGTGATTGACTTATTAGAGTCATTAATAAAAGAGTTGATTGCTCTTATCTTTCCTGTAAAAGTTTCACCAGGATATGATATGAGTCAGAGTAGAAATTTATCTAATAGTCAATACTTATCATACTTAATTTATTTTGAGGTACCTGGAATATAATAAAAATAAGGTCGATTGTAGTAAGTGTGGTAGCATTATTACCATTATTGAAATATTGTCCTAAACTAATACTTTCTAGTACCAATCTTACCACCAAAAGGTGTTCTAACTTCTTTGAAGCCTATTTGGGACTCTATGTTTTCAACTTGAGCTAATGCAGATAGATAATCAGCATTAGCTTTATCAGCAGATTCTTTTGAAGTTGCTCTTTGCTTAACAAGCTTGTTATAAAGATCTTTTGTTATTTTAGCTAGTTTGAGTTTTGATAAAACTTCTTCAAGGTTAGCTTTAAAGTTGGCTGGTATCTAGTTTTTAAAATAAGTCGCCTTTTTTAACTTCTTGACCACCCTTGAAATGAATTTCGCTAACAATACCACCAGACTATGAAGATATTTCTGTAGATTGAATTGCTTGATCTTCACCAATAGTGTTAATGACTTGTTTCCAATCAGTTTTTTCAACTACTGATGATGTTGTCACAACAGGCTGTGGTACATATACTGCCATGCCTTTTTTGATCATGCTTTGAATAAACTCAGCAAAACCAAAAATACCACCAAAAAGTATTAGTGTTGCAACTACGATAGCAATAGAAGCTGTTCTTTTATATTTGAGTTTATGGAGTTTATTTTAATATAGTTAATTTGGAAGATGAAATAAACGATTGCTAATGATATTCCAAGTTTTCTAAGCACAAGCCAAGCTATTACTAGTTGTGATAACAAAAATAGAATAGTTCTTTTTGCTTGAGTTGATTTTTTTTCATGTCTAAAAAAGTTTTCTTAAAATCCACTGTTTTATCCCACTTATTTTCTTAATATTCTAACTAAAAAGTTTACACAATTTATGACCAATAATGATATAAAAAATATAAAACTATATACAGCTAAACTAACGCCAGATATTTGTTCAGAAATACCAGTACAGCTATTGATTGTTCCTGTTATTGATTTGGTAGCATCAAGTAAAAACTTATTGCTAACGGCCCTACAAGCGGTATTATTGCTGTTAATATCTGTCAAGAAATACTGCATATAAGCTTGATCCGCGGCAATATATGCACCTAATACTAATACTATTATGGTTACTAGTTGTATTATTGTGGAAAATTCTTGAAATTTTTTACTGCTAATGCTAATAAACTAAGTACCATAATACAAAATACACATAATTGCTGAATTAGACATAAAGGACATGGTTTCCAATCTAATATACTAACCGTGTAAATGACTATACCTAAAGCTATAAAGCAAACTAAAGTATTAAATATAAGTATGTAGATACCTAATTTTTTCATTACAATATTCACAGAAATAAAAATAATTTTCGTAATTGTATCATAGTTTTAATTGCTTTTTTATAATATCTGTATATAGCTGAGCTAGAGTGGTTCTGAGTTTATCTTTAGGTGTTTTTGTTACTAACTCATGAACTTTTATACTATTAATCGTATTGATAGTGGTTTGTAATAGCTGATAATTCCTAGGTGGAATCTTAAAACTGCGTATGCTTAGGTATTTTTTGTAGACATTTAAACTAATCTCAAATAAATTTTTGTCACGTATAATATTTGCATTTTTGATTAGTTGAAATGTATCTTCAGCAGTTATGGTTTTATCTTCGAGTATTTTGTTGATAGTGCTACTTGCTTTTAAAAGTTTGTACTGCTTATTTGTCAATAAAAGTTCCTTTCTAACATCATCTAATTGTTGTTGGGGAATCTTAAGTAGGCAAAGAGTTATTTTTTCATCGACATTAGAACTTTGATAGCTGTTATTTTCAAAAAAACATCTACTAGGTATCGATGATAAAATTTTACTAATGTTTGGGAATATTATTTCCAATACCTCTAATTGGTCTAAGGTAGCAAAAAATATATTAGGGTTGTTAAGAGCTTTGATAAGCTCTATGTGTAATCTTTCGCGCGTTAAATGATTTAATTCGCCTGATCTAAGCAATTTTTTTGTAAGTTTAAGCGTTTCTCGGGCTATTGAGAAGTTGAAATTGCTAAGTTGGGTCTTAAAACGCGCAAGCCTGACTACGCGGAGTGGGTCTTCAATAAAAGCTTCTGATGTATGGCGTAAAATCCTATTTTGGAGATCAATCTGACCATCAAAAGGATCGATTACGTTATTGTTTTTATCGATTGCTATCGAGTTGATTGTAAGATCTCTACGTTTAAGATCATCCTCGAGAGTTATATCTTTTGAGAAATTGACTTCAAAGCCTGTGGTAGTTTTCTTTTCTGACCTTGCTAAAGCGTATTCTTGTTTGCTTTGTGGGTGTATAAAAACTGGAAAGTTAGCAGTTATTTTTATAAAACCATTTGCTAACATTTCTCTTTCTGTTGTACCAACAACTACCCAATCTTTATCTTTAGGTGTTATGCCTAATAGCATATCTCTAACAGCGCCGCCGACTAAATAAAATTTCATTGCTTAAATAAACTAAGCATCTCTCTGATTACTTTATGTTAGCAGAAAAAAGTGTATAATTATTTGTTATTTGTGTCGCTTTTTAACAAATTTATAAATTTTTATGGCTAATATGATTGATAAAATAGATCTTAAGTCTCGAGGATCTAGTAATCTGAGTGGAGAAATGTCCAACAAGCAGAAAGTAGGCACTCTTTATAAAAGGTTATTATTACAAGTTAAACATTTATGGCATTTTCTGGTTTTGGCTGCTATTGGAAGTATATTTTTCTCAGCTGCTGATGCTTCAATGATATATCTGATTAATCCGATCTTAAATTATGGTTTCAGTCCTGGTGGTGGTATTACTAAACAAAGTGCTTCGATACTAATGCTTATGGGTGTTGGTATGGTTGGTTTATTAGCACTCAGGTCAATTGGTTCATTTGTATCACAGTACTTTATAGGTTCTTTGGGGCAGAAAGTTGTCTATAAGTTTAGAAAAGATATCTACAAGAGATTTATGGATCTACCAGCTAGCTTCTTTGATAAGCACTCAACAGGACAGATTATCTCAAGATTACTATACAATGTTGACCAGGTTACAGAGGCTACCTCAACTGCAATTATAACAGTTGTTCAAGATGGAACTTTTGTTATTGGTCTAATTATTGTAATGTTTATCTCAAGTTGGCAATTATCATTATTTTTAATAGTTATAGGGCCATTTTTGGGCTTGTTTATATCTATTATTAACAAAAAGTTTAGATCTTTAAGTAGAAATACTCAATCATCGATGGGTAATGTTACCCATACAGCTGAAGAGACGATTAGAAATTATAAAGAAATAAGAATTTTTGGTGCCCAACAAAAACAACAAAATAAATTCTTTAAAAATCTTGATTATACATATTCACAACAAATTAGAACGATAGCTTTAGATGCGCTAACATCACCAGTAATACAGATTATTGCTTCTTTAGTTTTAGCTTTCTCGTTATTTACAATAGCTATATTTGGGACTAATGAGGATGGTGGTTCATCTTGGTTGACAGCAGGTTCTTTTGCTTCATTTTTTGCAGCTGCAGCAGCTATCTTAAAACCGATTAAGAACCTTACTAAGGTAAATGTTGTTATCCAAAAAGCTGTAGCAGCAACTGAAGATATATTTTATATTCTTGATTACCCTGCAGAGAAGGAAACTGGTAACGAACAACTAGGTAAAGTTGATGGTAATGTAATTATCAAAGACCTAAGTTTTGCATTTGGTGATCATAAAGTACTTAGTGGCGTCAGTATTGATATCAAAGCAGATCAGACTGTAGCGTTTGTTGGTAAGTCAGGAAGTGGTAAAACTACTTTGACTAGTATCATATCAAGATTTTACACTCAGCAGAAAGGTGAGATTCTTCTTGATGGATTTGATACAAGAAAATTAACCTTAGAGAACCTAAGGTTGCACTTATCAATGGTTTCACAGAATGTTCATTTATTTGATGATACAGTTTATAATAATATAGCTTTTGGCCTTTCAAGAGAAGTCTCTGAACAAGAAGTAATTGATGCGTTAAAAAGAGCTAATGCATATGAGTTTGTCCAAGAATTGCCTGATGGTATTCGTACTAGTATAGGTAATAATGGTTTAAAACTATCAGGAGGCCAGCGTCAAAGAATATCAATCGCGCGAGCTTTATTAAAAAATGCTCCAGTGTTGATATTTGATGAAGCAACTAGTGCTCTTGATAATGAGTCTGAGAGAGTAGTACAACAAGCTCTCGAAAGTTTGACTAAATCATGCACTACTATAGTTATAGCACATAGACTTAGTACGGTTGAAAATGCTGATAAGATTGTCGTGATGGATTGTGGTAAGGTTGTTGAAAGTGGTAAGCATAAAGAATTGTTAGAGCAAGGCGGACTTTACACGAGGCTATATCAATCAGGACTCCAATAGTACTTATGATAGATAAAATTTGGTACAGATCAAAACCAAGTTTGCTTAGTTATTTGCTAGGACCAATATCTTTGGTTTTTACAAAATTTGCAAGTAAACGTAAAATAAAACAGCAATTCAATCAATATAAATCAAAAATTCCTATAATAGTAGTTGGTAATATCTCTGTTGGTGGTACTGGTAAAACTCCAGTGGTTAGAATGTTAGCTCAGCAGTATTTAGCGCAAGGTAGGAAACCGGCTATAATCAGTCGTGGTTATGGTGCAAAGGCGGATAATTATCCTTTTGAGGTAACAAATAGTACTTTGGTAAATCAATGTGGCGATGAGCCTGTGATGTTGTTTGATGCTTTACAAGCAAAGGTGCCAATAGTTATTGCACCCCAGAGAGTTGAGGCTGTCAAGTACATTGAAAAGAATTTTCCCGATACCGATATAATTATATCTGATGATGGTTTACAACACTATAAATTAGCTCGAGATAAAGAAATAGTAGTTGTAGATGCTAGTAGAATGTTTGGCAATAAGTTGTGTTTACCTGCTGGACCACTAAGAGAACCAATTGAGAGACTCAAAAAAGTAGATCAGATTATAGTTATAGGTAACTGCTCAGATAAAGATAAGCAGTTACTTGCAAACTATAAAAATGTAACTTGTGCAAAAGTAGTAGCTACTGAATTTGTTAATCTATTAACGGCTGAAAAAGTATCTAAGACCAATTTTTGTAATCAAAGTGTAATCGCTATAGCAGGGATTGGTAATCCAACAAAATTTTTTGAGACTTTAGAAAATAACGCAATAACTCTAATAGCGAGGAAAGTTTTTAAAGATCATCATAAATTTACTCAGAGTGATTTTGAGGATGTTGATAATACTAAAACTGTAGTGATGACATACAAAGATGCTATTAAATGTAAAACTTTTGCTAAAGATAATTGGTGGTATTTGGATATAGCCTTAGATGTTGATGTTTAAAAATCCTCTAAGTCACAACAGCATTACAACAAATGAATTTGCTATACTAAGGCATATATATTACTATTAAGATGATAAAAAATTACAATAAGGTATATGAAAAAAATTGTTTTAGTTGATGGCTCTTCATACCTTTTTAGAGCCTATCACGCTTTACCACATCTTACTAATAGCCAAGGCGAGCCTACGGGAGCAACCATTGGTGTTATCAATATGCTCAAAAAATTGCCAATAATCTATGATACGGAATATGTTGCAGTTGTTTTTGATGCAAAGGGTAAGAATTTTCGTCATCAATTATATCCACAATATAAAGCACACCGTAAAGATATGGATGATGAGCTAAGAGTTCAAATTCGACCATTGCATCAAATTATAGAGAAGATGGGATTTCCTGTTATTGTCGAAGATGGTGTCGAGGCTGATGATGTAATAGGCTCTTTAGCGCAAAACCTTGAAAAACAAGGTTATCAAATCATCATCTCTACTGGTGATAAAGATATGGCTCAACTAGTTACAGATAATATAGTTTTATATGACTCAATGAAAAATGTCACCACAGATGTTGCAGGAGTGCTACAAAGATATCAAATTAGTCCACATCAGATGATAGATTATTTAGCTTTAATGGGTGATTCATCAGATAATATTCCAGGTGTTCCAAAAGTTGGCCCTAAGACTGCAGTTAAATGGTTACAAGACTATCAAAATATTGATGGTATAATCGCAAATCAGCAGCAAATTAAAGGTAAAGTTGGTGAAAACTTACGCAAGAATATTGATTTGCTCAAGCTATCTTATCAGTTGGCAACAATTAAATGTGATCTTGAGCTTGATTTAACTGTAGATGATTTAAAATGTAAAGCAGCTGATAAAGCATATCTTATTGAAGCTTATACAAGATATGAGTTTAAATCTTTACTAAAAGATTTAGATAACAGTGATACTAATATAGTATTAAGTCAAGTGCAAGCTGCCGATATCACTATTGAATATATTATTGTTACCACACAACACCAGCTTGAGGATCTAATTGCAGAATTAGACGAGTCTAGTAGCTTTGCTTTTGATACTGAGACTGATTCTTTAAATACTTATGAAGCGAACTTGGTGGGTTTATCTTTTTGTGTAAAAGAGGGGCGAGCTTTTTATATTCCATTACAACATAGATACTTAGGTGTGCCACAGCAACTAGAGATAGGTTTCGTTCTAGATAAGCTAAAACCAATATTTGTAGATTCCAAGAAAGCAAAAGTTGCGCATAACTTTAAATTTGATGAAAAAGTTCTAGCAAAATATGCGGTTGAGATAAACGGTCAAGTCGATGATACGATGATTATGGCGTATGTGCTAAAAAGTAGTGGTAAGCATGATATGGATAGCCTTTCTAAAGAACATCTTGGCATAGAGCCAATCGCTTATACTGCGATAGCTGGTACTGGTAAACAACAACAAACTTTGGATCAGATAGATATCGAGATAGTTGCTAAGTATGCTGCTGAAGATGCTGATATTACTTTTAGGCTTTTTAATCATTTTAAAGCTTTATTAAAGCAAGATGAAGTTCTTTATAAACTTTATTGTGAGACTGAGATGCCTTTGACTATCATTCTTAATCAAATGGAGAAAGCAGGTGTCAAGATAGATGCTGCTAAGCTTACACAGCAAAGTACTAGCCTTGCAACATCTATTAAAGAGCTTGAAAACAAATGTTATAATCTTGCTGGGCAAGAATTTAATCTATCTTCACCAGTACAATTAAGAGAGATTCTTTTTGAGAAGCTAGGACTTCCTCCAGTTAAAAAAACAGCAAAGGGCCAAGTATCGACTTCTGAAGAGGTGCTAGTTCAACTAGCTGAAGACTATGAAATTGCAGCTTTGATAATGAAATATCGTCATTTATCAAAACTTAAAAATACATATACAGATAAGCTACCTAAGATGTTAGATGCAAATGGTCGTGTACATACTTCATATAATCAAACAGGTACGGTAACAGGTAGATTATCTTCTTCGGATCCTAATTTACAAAATATCCCTATAAAAAGTCCTGAAGGGCGTAAAATTAGAGAAGCTTTTATAGCTGAGGATGGTTACTGTATAGTCGCTGCAGATTATTCGCAAATTGAGCTTAGAATCATGGCACATCTATCAAAAGATAAAAATCTCCTCAAAGCTTTTAATCAAGACTTAGATATCCATAGTGCAACGGCTGCTGAGGTTTTAGGTATTGGTCTAGATGAGGTTAGCAGTGAGCAAAGAAGAAGAGCTAAAGCAATAAACTTTGGTCTTATCTATGGTATGAGTGCCTTTGGTCTAGCTAAACAGTTAGAAATATCTCGAGCTGAGGCACAAGAATATATTGATATCTACTTTAATCGCTATCCAAGTGTCAAAGAGTATATGGCTACAGCAAAAGAATTTGCTAAGCAAAATGGCTATGTTGAAACCATACTAGGAAGAAGATTATACTTACCAGAAATTAACTCAAAAAATATAATGCAGCGTAATGCAACAGAGCGGGCAGCAATTAATGCACCAATGCAGGGCACAGCTGCAGATATTATCAAAAAAGCAATGATAGATGTTAACACGATGATTTTACAGAAGTATAATAGCGAAGTTAAGATGGTGATACAGGTTCATGATGAGCTTGTTTTTGAAGTTAAAAAAACTAAGCTTGAAGAGATCACTGAGAAGATAAAAGCTATAATGGAAGCAGTTGTAAAGCTTAACGTGCCTTTAGAAGTAAATGTTGATGCTGGTGAGAGCTGGGACCAAGCCCATTAAGTATAGGATATTTTATGTTATTAGTAATGAATGTGGGTAATTCTCATATACATATTGGTGTATTTGAGTGTGGGAAAATAGTTTCTCAGATTAGATATGCAACTTCATCTGTAGACTCAACCTCTGATCAGATGGGTGTATTTCTTCGACAAACACTAAGGGAAAATTCGGTAAATTTAAGTAAAATTGATGGCTGCGCGATATCTTTGGTAGTACCACACTTAAATTATTCTCTTGGATCAGCTGTTATCAACTATTTTAATATTAAGCCATTTTTTATAAGTATGGATACTACAAATTTAGATATGTCTGCCGTTGAAGCACATCAAGTTAGCGCTGATAAGATAGCTAGTTGTATTGGTGAGATAGCTGATCATCCTAACAAAGATTTGTTGATAATAGATTTAGGTACAGCAACTAACTTTGGTTTAGTAATTAAGGGTAAAAAAATATTTGAGTGGCTCAACTATGCCAGGAGTCAAAGTCTCTTTAAATGCTTTGTGTCAAGGTGTTTCGCAATTATCATCTGTGACTGTTGTTAAGCTAGAGGTTGCTATTGGTTATGATACTAAAACAAATATCAGTTTAGGGTTATATTATGGTCATCTAGACGCATTAAAAGGAGAAGTATTAAAGAGTTCGGTAGTTCTGCTTATACTATAGCTACAGGTGGTTTTATTGGATTATTTAAAGAAGAAGGTATAATATTTGATTAGATTTCTACTGATTTGATATTACGTGGAATTAGAATTACATTTTTATAGAATAATAAAAAAGGTATTTATATAGTATGTTAAAAAATAAAAAAGCTGTTATTTTACTGTTTGATTCATTTGGTATTGGGCAAGCTCCTGATGCAGCTGATTTTGGTGATGAAGGTGCTGATACTTTAGGTCATATTGTTGATTACTTTACTAACAATGGCATGAGTATTAGTCTGCCAAATTTATCAAAAAAAGGTCTTAAAAAAGCGGCAGAATATAATAGATGCAAGGAGTTTAGTCAAGATATTGCAGAATCGGGGCAAGCTGAAAATACAAAATATGGTTATTGTGCTCAAGTAAGTAAAGGTAAGGATACTCCAAGTGGTCACTGGGAAATTGCTGGAGTGCCAGTTATGTTTGATTGGTATTACTTTACAAAAAAACAAGATCAAAGTTGTTTTGACAAAGAATTTATTGATAAATGGGTCGAGAGAGCTGGTATTACAGATAGCTTTATTGATGCAGGGCATGCTTCTGGTACTGAGGTTCTAAAAGAGCATGGCTGTGAAAGCTGTGTTACCAAAAAACCAATTATTTACACATCTGCTGATAGTGTTTTTCAGGTTGCTGCCCACGAGGATTATTATGGTTTAGATAAACTTTTGAAAATTTGCCAAGTAGCTAGAGAAGTCCTTGATGAAATGGATATGAAGGTTGGTAGAGTTATCGCTCGGCCATTTATTGGTGAATCAGCTGATGAGTATATGCGTACTGGTAATCGTAGAGATTTTTCAATCTTACCTCCAGCACCAACCTTGTTAGATAAGTTAGTTAGAGCAGGTGGGGAAGTTATCTCAATCGGTAAGATTGCTGATATTTACGCAAATCAAGGTATTACTAAGAAAGTTAAGGCAACAGGGCTAGAAGAGTTATTTAATAAGACTATACACGAATATACTTTAGCAAAACAAAATACATTAGTATTTACAAATTTTGTTGATTTAGACTCAAGTTTTGGTCATCGTAGAGATCCAAAAGGATATGGAAAAGCACTAGAATACCTAGATTCAAGAATACCTGATTTAGATGCTAAACTAGATGATGATACTATTGTTGTTTTAACAGCTGATCATGGTTGTGATCCAACTGCTCCAGGTTCAGATCATACTAGAGAGAGTGTGCCATTTTTACTTTGGGGTAAAAATATCAAGGCTGAATTTATCGGGGCAAGAGATACTTTTGCAGATATTGGACAAACTATAGCTGACTTTATGGGTATTGAACTTCTAGAGTATGGTAAATCAATCTTTGGAGCCAGTTATGATAACTAAGCAAAAAATAGTATCCTTGATAGACTTAACACAACTTGGAGATAATGATACACAAGTAGATATCGTTAATCTTTGTACTAAAGAGAGAAATTCTCTTGGTGAAGTTGCGGCAATCTGTGTTTATAAACAATTTATTCCTGTAGTAAAAAAACAGCTAGGTAATAATTTTAAAGTTGCGACTGTAGTTAATTTTCCAAATGGAGATAACACCATAGAGGATGTGATTTCAGAAGTCAAACAAGCTTTGTCTTTAGAAGCTGATGAGATAGATTTAGTTATAGACTACAAAGAGTACCTTAATCAAGGTTTTTCTGAGAAGTCTTGTCAAATGATGGTTGAAGTTAAAAAACTTTGTAAGGATAAAACTCTTAAAGTAATAATTGAGTCTGGAGAGCTTAAGTTACAAAAAATGATTACAAAAGTTTGCCAAGATGTCATAGATGCTGGAGCAGATTTTATCAAAACATCGACAGGTAAAACCTTCGAGGGTGCAACATTAGCAGCTGCAGAGATAATACTTGAAACAATCAAAAATAGCGCAAAAAAAATTGGTTTTAAAGCATCTGGTGGGATAAGAAATTATTCTCAAGCGGTTGCGTATATTGAATTAGCTGCTAGTATACTCTCTAATAATTTTGTCAACCCGCAAACATTTAGGTTTGGTGTAAGTGGTCTTTTAGATAACTTGCTTAACGAGCAAAAAGAGCAAATAGATGGTTATTAAATCGCTATATTTTATACTAGGCCTTATAATTATTTATTTTTTAGCTTATGTTTGGAGTAATAATCGTAAAAATATTAGATATAAAAACCTTATAATTATCCTAATAGTTCAGCTTATCTTAGCTAAATTTACGCTAAGTACTTCAATAGGTATCAATATTATTAATTATGTTAATAGATGCTTTGAGATATTACTTGATAGTACGCGTATTGGCGTGTCATTCTTTTTTGGTAATTTAGCTAATACAAAAGAGTTTATATTCTTTTTTAATGCTGCTATGCCGATTGTAGTAATGTCGGCAGTGATAGGGATTTTGCAATATTTAAGGGTATTCAGTTTATTGTGGTTGCTATATGGAGTATCTTATCCAAAATAACAGGTATGGGCAAACTGGAATCATTTAATGCTGTAAGTTCATTAAGTGTTGGTCAGTCTGAGAATTTTCTATACTACAAAAAGATAATTAATTACTTACCTTCGAATGTTTTATATACAACAGCTATATTAACTATTTTGATAGGTACTGCAGCAGCATATATGACAATAATAGATCCAAGCTATGTCTGTGTTGCTATCATTGTATGTGTTATGATAATGGGGTATATTGCTTTTCTTAATTTATCTGATGGTATTTTCTCAAGTTTCGTAGGGATATCATTACAAGATATTCTTGGTTATATTTTTTATCTGGTTGCGTGGATTTTAAATATTCAAGGTAATGAGATATTTTTATCAAGTCAAAGAATGGGAACAAAGATTGTCACAAATGAATTTGTCGCAATGCAAGAGTTAGCTAAGGATTCTACACAGCTTTCTCAGCATACAAGCAGTTGTATCAGTATTTTTAGTATCGTTTGCAAATTTTTCATCTATAGGAATTATTATTGGTGCTATTCAAGCTTTGAACAAAGAAGCATTGGTTAAGGTTGCAATATTTAGTTTAAAAATTCTCTATGGTGCAGTTTTAGTGAGCTTTTTATCCGCTAACATTGTGGATTTTATTTTATAGATATTTAGGAAGGTAGATGTGTTTATAAAGAGTTTATATTTTTTATTAGGATTGGTGACAGTCTTTATACTATCTTTTATTTGGAGTAGCGATAGAAAAAAAATCAAATATAAGCATTTATTTATTATTTTATTTTTTCAGTTATTAGTTTGTTTTTTTATATTACAATCTAGTGAAGGGATAAAGCTTGTTGCTCTTATATCTACTGGATTTGATAAGATATTACAACATGCTCAAGAAGGTACTGCATTTGTTTTTGGTAGCCTCGCTGATACTAGTAAAAATGGTTTTGTTTTCTTTTTCAATGTTGGAATGCCAATAGTGCTTATATCTGGAATAATAGGTGTACTCCAATACTTTAGAATACTATATATTATTATTAGAGGAGTTGGTTTTATTCTAACTAAAATCACAGGAATGGGTAAGCTTGAGTCTTTTAATGCGGTAAGCTCTCTGACTGTTGGACAACAAGAGAATTTTCTTATTTACAAAAAAATAATTGGTCATTTGCCAGCAAATGTATTATATACAATGGCTGCAACGGCAATGTCGACTGTATCATTGGCAATAGCAGGTTCATATATGTCTATAATCGAACCTAAATATGTATGCACAGCTATTGTGTTAAACATGCTAAGTACATTTTTTGTTTTACATATAATAAATCCATATGATAAAGATCCTAGTTTAAACTATGATACTCTGCATGCTGATTATGAAACAGGCAGACAGAGCTTTTTTGAAATGCTGTCTGAATATATTTTAGATGGTTTTAAAATAGCAGTAATAGTTTGTGCAATGCTTATAGGTTTTATTGCGCTATTAAATCTTGTTGATGGTATTTTCCAAGAAATATTAGGTATTACCTTTAGACAAATTCTTGGTTATATTTTTTATCCAATCGCATGGGTTTTAAATATTCATGGTAATGAGATATTTTTATCAAGTCAAATAATGGGAACAAAGATTGTTACTAATGAATTTGTCGCAATGCAAGAATTAGCTAAAAATTCACAAGAGCTTTCAGAACATACAAAGGCAGTTGTTTCAGTGTTTTTAGTATCGTTTGCCAATTTTAGTTCAATAGGCATTATAGTTGGAGCAGTACAAGCTTTAAACAAAAAGGCATCAATTAAAGTTGCAAGATTTAGTCTAAAAATCCTCTATGGTGCAGTTTTAGTTAGTATACTATCTGCATGTGTTGTAGGATTTATTGTTTAGCAAGCGAAGAAAATGCAAAGTAAATTTATTGTAATAGAAGGCCTTGATGGTGCTGGTAAAAGTACAGCTATTAGCTTTGTTAGGAAATATTTAGAACAGAATAAACTAGCAGTAATTTATACTCGTGAACCAGGTGGAACTAAAATAGCTGAAGAGTTAAGAAACCTGGTTCTACATAATAAGTATGATGAAAAAATTCATTCAGATAGTGAGCTGTTAATGATTTATGCTGGAAGAATACAGCATTATAGAAACCTTATTGCACCAGCTTTAGAAAAGGGTATTAATGTAGTCTCAGATAGATTTTACTGGTCAAGTATGGCTTATCAAGGTGGTGGTCGTGGAGTTGAATTAAGCAAGATTAAAGCTTTAAATGATAATTTCCTTAATGATTGTGAGCCAGATTTAGTAATCTATCTTGATATTGATCCGATATTAGGATTACAAAGAGCTCAAAAAGTTGGTAGTCCTGATAGGATCGAAAAAACTGGACTAGAATTTTTCAATAGAACCCGTAAAGTTTTCAAAGATATTGTCAAAGAATCAGATAATGCTATTGAAATTAATGCTGCACAGCCTATCCAAGAAGTTGAAAAGCAAATATATCTGTCATTGGATAAGCATTTTAATTTTCAAAATTAATCTATTTTTAGTAAACTTCTTTTCATTAAATATTATCTTCAAATAGCTAGAAAGAATTATTATGAGTGAATATCTACAACAAATTGTTAAGCGTAGGACCTTTGCAATTATTTCTCACCCAGATGCGGGTAAAACAACGATTACAGAGAAAATGTTACTTTTTGGTAATGCTATCAAAACAGCAGGTACTGTTAAAGCCAAAAAAAAGCGGTATAAATGCGACATCTGATTGGATGGAAATAGAGAAACAAAGAGGAATTTCAATCACAACCTCGGTGATGCAATTTCCATATAATGGGTATATTATAAATTTACTTGATACTCCAGGGCATGAGGATTTCTCCGAAGATACTTATAGAACACTTACTGCAGTAGATTCAGCACTAATGGTTGTTGATGCAGTTAATGGTGTCGAAGATAGGACTATTAAGCTGATGAATGTTTGTCGTTTAAGAGATACTCCAATTGTAACTTTTATGAATAAATTTGATCGAGATACTCATAATCCTCTTGAGCTTTTAGATGAAGTTGAGAATATCCTTAAGATAAAATGTGCACCGATGAATTGGCCAATTGGTATGGGTAAATATTTCAAAAGGGTTTATGATTTGTATAATAATGAAGTTACTATATTTGAAACAGGTCATGGTCATGAGATATATCCATATAAGAAGATCAAAGGTTTAGCAAATGCTAAGGATGCAATAGGCATAGATCTCTATGAAGATCTTGAGATGGAAATTGATTTAGTGCGTGGCGCAAGTCATGAATTTGATGAGCAGGAATTTTTAGAGGGCAATCTCACGCCAGTATATTTTGGTACTGCACTAAGTAACTTTGGTGTCAAAGAAATGATGGATGGTTTTATAAGATACGCTCCAGCACCACAACACCGCGAAGCTGATCAAAGAGTTGTCGCCGCTGATGAGCAAAAGCTGACTGGTTTTGTATTTAAGATACAGGCGAATATGGATGAAAAACATTGCGATAGAATTGCATTTTTTAGAATTTGTTCTGGTAAGTATGAAAAGGGTATGAAAATCTTTCATGAAAGAACAGACAAGCTGATGCAAATCTCAAAAGCATTAACTTTCATGGCAGGTGAAAGAGAATAAGTTGAAGAGGGTTATGCTGGAGATATTATTGGTTTACATAATCATGGTAGTATCCAGATTGGCGATAGCTTTACTCAAGGAGAAAAACTAAAATTCAAAGGGATACCAAATTTTGCTCCTGAGATTTTTAAAAGAGTTAAATTAAATGATCTATTAAAGATAAAAGCATTACAAAAAGGTTTAGTGCAGTTATCAGAAGAAGGGGCTACACAAGTTTTCAAACCTTTTATATCTAATGATTTGGTACTTGGGGTTGTTGGTGTTTTGCAGTTTGATGTGGTTGCACAGCGTTTGGCATCAGAGTATAATGTCAATTGTTCGTATGAGAGAGTTAACGTTACTTTAGCGCGTTGGGTTTTTTGTAGTGACGAGAAGAAGCTTAATGATTTTAAGAAAAAGTATGAGGTAATTTAGCTTATGATGGAGCTGGATACCTTACATATCTTGCGCCAACTGGAGTTAATTTACAACTAGCACAAGAAAAAAATCCAGATATCATATTTAGTGCAACAAGAGAGCACTAGAGTCATATATTTTAACTAGGAAAATATGCTATAATTTTTTAGTCTTTGTTTATAATTTATTAGGGTGCTAAATGTTAAAAGGTATCAGTAAGGTTTTTGTAGCTGGGTTTGCATTAGCGATGGTAAGTCCAGTTTTCTCGATGGAAATATATACTGTTAAGTCAAATGATTATCTATACAAAATTGCAAAAAATCACGTAGTAACAGGTGTAAGTACATCTGATCTAACAGATGCTATTAAAGGTATTAATAAATCTGAGATACTAGGGATTATTGATAATAGGATAAAAATTGGTGATAAGCTTGCTATTCCAACTACAAAGGCTGAGGTTGAGGATGGTTTAACACTGATGAGAAGTCAGATAATTCAAAGCTCATATCAACAATCTAGCAGCGATGCAACATCGCAACAACCTAGTTCATCTGGTGCTAATCTTGGTGAGAATACAGCAGTTACTAATGATGCTTATGATAGTTCAACTCCAAGTTTAGTAAGTCAAGATAAAGTTCCGGTACTAATCCCTACTGATTATAATAGTGCTCCAGAGACTTATAAAAGTAACCTAGATACTCAAATAAGCTCGGATAATATTCAAGAAACAGCTTCTTATGAGCAACACTTAACACAATATTCGAATGTTTGGGGATCATTATTTAGATTTATTATTTATGTCATAATATTAGCTGTAGTTGTTATTGTTGGCAAAAGATTTTGGGAAACTAGAAGTTCAAGAAAAGAGCAAGAACTTGAGCTTATATCAAAAAAGAAAAGAGATCATCTGATGTCGCGAATATCTCCAGTTGTTTCGGATAATGAGTTCTATAGATCTGATAAGGCTAATAATAGCCCACAAGAAGAATTTGATTTCTTTGGAACTGCAAAAACATTTAGATCACATACAACTGCTATTGATGAAGAAACTCAATCACATCAAGAATTTGAAGATGCTTTTGAGCGATCTTCTCAGAATGAACAAGATTTATTTGCTGAAAGAGATAAAAATATTATTGTCAAAACTGAGAAAGGTGTGGTTTTTGAGACAAATACAGATGACACACTTATCAACCCTACAGACGGTGATACTAAAGTTGAAGAAATAGATTCACAGCAGCAAGCAGAGCAAGAGCTACAATACATAAATGAACTTATTGAACAATTCTTAGATAGTGAAAAGTATGTTGAGGCTAGTATCACGATCCAGGATTTATTAGAAAAAGATCCAAATAATATTGATTTACGCTATAAGCTTTTAGAAGTCTATGCTCTTGTAGGTGATGAAATAGCTTTTGAAGGCGAGGTTCATTTTATTAAGTCTAAAAATATTGTCAGCATGTTTGATCCATTACATCAAAAAATTGCTAAACTTAGAGATAAATATTTTGAGTGATTATTTGCTTAATTAAATTTTTTAGAGATAAAGATGTTTTTCAAGAAAAAAAAGAATACAAAAATTGACTCATCTATAGAAAGAGTACAAGAACAAGAGAATAAAAAAGGATTATTTTCCCGACTTCAAGCTGGTCTATCAAAAACAGCAAATAAGTTTGGTAGGGGCTTAAGTAATATACTCATGGGCCAAAAAATTGTCGATGAAGAGCTTTTAGAAGATATTGAGATGCAACTATTGACAGCAGATGTGGGTGTTGAAGCAACCAATGGGATAGTTGCGTATTTGCGCGATAAGGTTGCTAGAAATGAGTTACAAACAGCTGATAAGCTTAATGAAATAATCCAAGAAAAACTCACAGAAATAATTTTACCTTGTGAGAAACTACTACAAGTTGATACACAAAAAACACCTTTTGTGATATTAGTTGTAGGGGTTAATGGTGTTGGTAAAACAACAACAATAGGTAAACTCACAAAGAAACTACAATCACAGGGCAAATCAGTAATTTTAGCTGCTGGTGATACTTTTAGAGCTGCTGCAGTCGAGCAGCTTCGCGAGTGGGGTAATAGAAATAGTACTCGAGTTGTTTATCAATATGAAGGAGCAGATAGTGCTTCGGTTATCTATGATGCTATAAGCTCAGCTAAATCAAAAGGAATAGATGTTGTGATTGCTGATACAGCAGGTAGATTACACAATAAAGATAATCTTATGCAGGAGCTTAAAAAAATCGTCAAAGTTATCAAAAAAACTGATGAGACAGCACCACATGAAATTATGCTTGTTGTTGATGCAACAACTGGGGGCAATACGTTAAGCCAAGCAGAGGCATTTAATCAAATTGTCAACCTGACTGGTATAACAATTACTAAGCTTGATGGCACAGCAAAAGGCGGTGCTGTATTTTCAATCGCTAAAAAACTTGGTTTACCACTTAGATTTATAGGCGTAGGTGAAAAAATTGATGACCTACAAGTCTTTAATGCTAGGGATTTCACTAGTGCGTTGTTTAATTCTAATGATTAACACTACAAACTAATTTCTAAAACTTAGCACTATCTGAATATTTTTTGTTAAAATATTGTTTATCTAAGTTATATAAAATATAAATTTCTAATGTCTAATTATGACTTTGTCTTGGGATTAAATCTAGAGCAGCAAAAAGCAACACTACTAGATGATTGTAATGCTTTGATTCTCGCTGGTGCTGGTAGTGGTAAAACAAAGGTTTTGACATCACGCATAGCATATCTTTGTCGTGATAAAGGCGTATCTATTGAGAATATTCTTGCTGTAACATTTACCAATAAAGCAGCAAAGGAGATCCAACAGCGCGTTGAAAAGATGCTGGGGATTTCTACATTTGGTATGTGGATAGGTACTTTTCATGGTATCGCACATAGATTGTTGCGTAAACATGCCCATGAACTTGGCTTGGATAAAAACTTTAGGATACTTGATCAAGATGAGCAAGCACAGTTGATCAAAAAAGTAATTAATAGCCTAGAGCTTGATGATAAAAAATATCCGCCTAAATTATTGCAGAATTTTATCAACAAACAAAAAGATAAAGCTATCCGCAGTAATAAGCTTGCTAAGCAATATGATGCTAATTTTAGTCATATTTATACTGCTTATGAAGAGAGACTTCAGCTAGATAATGCTTTGGACTTTGCAGACTTGCTTTTACATCTTTACGAGCTTTTTTCTCTTAATCAAAAGCTTAGAGAATATTATCAAAACAAATTTAAATATATTTTGATCGATGAGTTTCAGGACACTAACCATGTTCAATACATGTGGCTAAAGCTACTTGTAACTGATAATAACTATATGATGGCAGTTGGAGACGATGATCAGTCAATATATGGTTGGCGTGGTGCTGTCGTGGATAATATCTATAACTATGTAAAAGATCTCAAAAATGTTGAGATTATAAAACTAGAGCAAAACTATCGTTCAACGAAAAATATCCTAAAAGTAGCTAATTCAGTAATCAAAAATAATGATAATAGAATGTCAAAGAAGCTGTGGTCAGTAGCTGAAGATGGCGAAAAGGTAGAGCTTTATTGTGCTGTTAATGAGCGTGATGAAGCAAAATATATTATAGATAAAATTCGCCAGCTGCATAATGAGGGTGTTGATTATAGCGATATAGCTATTTTATATCGTTCAAATTATTTATCTCGTGTCCTAGAGGAGAGTTGTATTTACTCAAGTATTCCATATAGGATTTATGGAGGTTTTAGATTTTTTGATAGAGCTGAGATTAAGGATGCTTTAGCATACCTAAGGTTAGCTATTACTAATAGTGATAATTTGGCATTTGAGAGAATTATTAATACACCAACGCGTGGAATTGGTAATAAGACATTAGAGACAATTAGAAATTATGCGCAAATTAATTTATTGCCATATTGGCAAGCTACTTTAGATATTATCCAAAAAGAGCTTGTAACCAAAAAAACAGCAAGTTTGCTTTTAAAGTTTATTGAATTAATTAATGATATTTCTGCACAAATAAGTCAATACAGCTTAGATAAACTCTTAGAATTAGTAATAAATCAAAGTGGGCTTTTAGTATCTTATCAAGAGAAAAATAGTGAAAAGGATCGCCAAAAGATTGATAACTTAAAAGAATTAATAAGTGCTGCTAAAGATTTTGAGCCTCAAATAGAATTACTTGATGATAATACTGATATACTACAAGATTTTTTATCATTTACTGTTTTAGAAGCCGGTGAAATGCAAGCGGATGAGACTACAGATAGTGTTCAGTTAATGACTATTCATGCGTCAAAAGGTTTAGAGTTTCGTTATGTGTTTTTAGTTGCTGCAGAAGAAGGTGTCTTTCCACCAAGTTCAATTGTTAACTCTGAAGAAGTATTTGATAATACAAACTCTAAAAAAATACAGGATAAACTCGCTGAAGAGCGCCGTCTTTTTTATGTGGCAATAACAAGAGCTATGAAAGCCTTAACTATAAGTCATGCACAAGTACGCAATATATTTGGTCGTAGTAGTTTGCAGGTTAAGTCACGCTTTGTTGCAGAGATAGACTCTCAGCATCTTAATCAAGGTAAACTAGAATTTACAGCAGCTAAGCCTAAAACTAAACAAAAAGCAAATTTTGGAATGTCGCCTTTTGATTTTCTTAAATCAAATAACACTACTAATAGCTTTAAACCAGGTGATAAAGTATTTCATAAAGTTTTTGGCAAAGGAGTATTTATAAAAGCGCAAGCACAAGGGACAAAAGAGTTTTATACTGTAGATTTTGGCGTAGATGTTGGTCAGAAAATACTGTTAGCAGATATCGCAAACTTAGTTAAGATTTAATATTTTTGACCATATTTTTCATAACGATAAACGCTAAAGTTAAAACAACAACAAATACTGAAGTTATACTTGTATTTGCTTGGACATTAAAATGATCGCCACTATTAATAGCTAAACCAGCACCAAGTTGACTAATCTCTATAACTAAAGTTATTAGTATATTTGTAATAGCAATACCTACAGCAGCAAAGCTTGGTAGACATATTTTATTAAAGTAATACCAAACTAAAACTTGTGAGACAGAAAATGTGCCAAATAAAAAAGCTATGATTATTGCATAATTTTTTTAACATTTGTGCATTTATTCAATATTGATACTAACAAAATACCAATTTTTGAAATAGCAATAATTTTTTTATCGTTGAATTTATTACAAAGATAAGTCATAATTGGCGAAAAAATAATTTACCCAACAAAAATATCAGTTATTATGGTTGTTGAGTAGATACTATCAAAACCATAATATATGTTTAAAATATAGTACACCGTATTGTGATGTTAATATAGCTGTTGGCGTATAGAGTAATCCAGCCCAAATCGCATTTTCCAGATTCAACTATTTTTGATTAGTTGTTTGTCTTTACTGAGAATTTCACTAAATTTTAGCATTAATGTTGCAGAGTATTTTCCTGTGGGATGATAATCTGAAATAGTATCGCTAAAGGTATAGACTATAACTCCAGAGTAGATAAAAATATTTATCTAAGAAGTATCATAATGAGAAATTATAACGCTAATGTTTTGTGAGAATGCTGCTGGGTGCCCAAAGATATTACTAAACTTGTGATAATCGGAAAATACTTTAACTCAAAGTTTTCTAAAGTTAGTTTTAGTACACCAATAAAAGCAAATAATGAACCTAATCCTACTAAGAGTCTACCAAATAGATCTAACTCATAGACACCTGAGACAAAAATTACATTACCAATAATACCACACAATAAAGTAGCACTAATAAGTACTTTTTACTACCAAATTTATCAAGTAGTACTCCAGCGGAGATTTGCATTAAAATGATAAGTAATGTTATAGCTTGATACTAAGAAAGAAAATCCTATATATGTGTTGATAGATGAAAATGCTAAACTATATGTTCTTGATATACACCTGTTAGGGTCCTTAGAAAGAATTCGTAGCAGTAAAAGCTAATACCAACAACTAGAATCAACAAAAGTTTAAATTTTTGCATATTAAGTATAAGTGAATAATTTCTATAACTTAATTTATCGTTTTAGAAAAAGATTGTCTAATTAACTTTTTTAATAGTATAAATACTTATGAATTGAGTATAATATTTTTATGACTATAAAAAATTATTTATTATGAAAAAGCACCTTTAATCTTATGCTTTTTGTTACCATTATATAATATTCTAATTTTGTTACTGTTAAAGATACATATGAACAAGCAGAGTGCCAAAAGGAGATTAGACAGCAAAACTTTCAAGAAGCTTTTCAGAAATGTTCATCTTTAGCGCAGCAGGGGGGTTCTGTTGGAGAGTTTCTTATAGCACTTCTATATAAATTAATGGTCAAGGCGTTCAAAAATCTAAAAAAGAAGTGTTTGAGTATTTTCAAAAATCTGCAAGTTAAAGGAAATGCAGATGCTATTAGACAGCTAGGCATGATATATGTTAATGTTGAGTATGTGAAAAAAGATGAATTTAAAGGAATACAACTTATCAGATATAGATAATATGGAAAAAATCCTATAAATACTAGGATACTTAATGCTTATGAAAATATTTAACAATTAAAAAAGAAAAAGCAGTTGATAAAGTTATAGTATATAACTATTTCAGAGAAAACATGTTCGGAAATTGGAGGAAAATATCAGCGAGGTTATACTTTCCCTGGAGAAAAATGGCCTAACATATGTACTGGTGAAGAGAGCAATGTTTTATCAACAATTGATCAGGCGTTACATTATGAGGAGAATAGTAACTTTGTTAAGAAAACTTTAAATATGGATATTTACTATATCCGAAGGCTCTTTTAAAAAATTAGTTAATAATATTTATTAAGACATATAGTGAATTGAATTCATGCACTAAAAGCATAGTTTTTTATATAACTAAGGCTTTCTTCAAAGCCATACTTGATATTTATTATGATATACTTAAATAGTAATTTCAGAGAGGTGTGTATGAAATTTGTTTGGGGTTGTATTTTTTTAGTTGGTTTCTCGAGTGTTTATGCAGATAACAACTTTAACCCTCGAACTGGTATATATTATATCACTGCTAATAATTTCTTTTATCGTCCAAGTAACGAAAGAGGTAATGAAGTTATTGATAGGGAAAATACCTCAGAATTCTCAGATAGAATATCAGGTAGTGCTATTAATATCAATGATTCGCTTGTTTTTGATGCATATACAAGCTCAACTAGTCTGATAGCGCAAGGATCAATGGGCGATCTCAAAGATACAAAGTTTTATACCCAAGAAATAAAATTAGTTAAAAAGTTATGGAATGATAAACTTGAGCTTTATGGTGGAACAGTTTTAGGAGCAAATCCATATCAGTTGAATAATATAAATTCGGCTTATGATCCTGGTTCTAGAATAGCTGCTTTTGCAAGTGGACGTACAGGTGCTAAATATAATGTTTCAAGTAACTTTGGTTTATTGGTTGAAGGACAGTATAATCTCACAGGTGAAATGGCTGACAATACTGATATGTTTACTGGCTTTAATGGTGCACAATATCGTAATTCGACATTAGTAAAGACTGGATTTGAGTGGAATTTCTAGTATAGATAAATAAACTTTTAGGATTGTATAATTGATTGATGATTAAGGTTATTTATAACTAATTGATTAGTTGGTAGCTAAGAAATTATTTATATTTACATATAAGGGCTTTTGGAGCATAATTTTGAAATATTAAAACACATTTTCAGTTACTCTATGCAAAAAGTTACTAAAGCTGGTTTTATTATATGGTTTATATGTGCATTCTTTTATGCTCTAGAATTTATCATTAGAGCATCAGGAAACTCTTTATATAACGATTTCTCGATTGCACCATATAACCTTAGTCCCGAGCAAATCAGTGTACTAAGTTCAGTATTTTATTGGGCTTATGTAGCGTCTCAACTTCCAGCAGGAATTTTGATTGACAAATTTGGTGTAAAAAAGATTATGCTAGTAAGTACTTTGCTATTTTCTATTGGTGTTTTTATTGCTACAAGAGCGACATCGCAAGAGTATCTAATTGTATATAGAGTTTTAGCCGGTGTTGGTGGTGGTTTTGCATTTTTATCGGCATTGAAATCTATTGCAATATGGTTACCAAAAAGAACATTTCCATTATTTACCAGTGCTACGCAAATGCTAATGTATGTTGCGGGTACCTTAACAGGTTTACCATTAGTTATTTTGGCAAATCATTTTAGTATCCAAGTGATTATGTCAGCGATATTAGTCGTTTCAATCTTGCTATTTTTAAATGTGATATTCTTTATACCAGCAGTTGAACCACATAATCAAAAAGATACTGATGAGTTAGCAGATACACATACAAAGATAGAAGATATTCCGATTGTATTTAAAATCAAACAGATTCTGTTAAATGGTTTCTTCTGTTTTACTATTTATGGGACAACGGCTATTTTTGCTGATTTATGGAGTTATAGATTTTTAAATTTAGATGGATATTCGGTACATTATGCAGGTCTTGCTTCATCAATGATATTTATTGGTATTGCTATATTTAGTCCACTTTGGGGAGTTATCGCGACACTTTTAAATAAGCAAAAATCTTTACTTACTTTAGCTTCAATCTTAGGGTTGTGTATAGTTATTGTGATTATATATATGCATGTTAATCCAATAATAATGTGCATACTATGTATATTATGGGGCGGTATGCAAGCTGTGCATGTGCTTAACTTCACGATTTTGCGTATGCATATAAGCCCATTATATATCGCAACAGGTATCGCAGCTGTAAATTTTTTTATCCCGCTTAGTGGTGCTGTGTTACAGCCGTTTGTTGGTTTTATTGTATCTCTACTAGAGAGTTACGGCTTTGAGCAGCTTATAGCATTTAAGTATGCTTTATTCATTTTGCCAGTATTAATGTTACTATCAATAATTTTATCTCTTTTTATTAAAGAGAAAAAAAACTAAAATATTCTTTAACGATATACAATTTGTATTAATTTTTAAAAAAGGAACATCTATTATGTCAAAAGATTTCATCTTAGCTGTAGATCAAGGTACAACAAGTTCACGAGCAATTATTTTTGATAAAAAAGGTAATATAAAAAAGATTGCTCAAAAAGAATTTACACAAATATATCCTAAAAGTGGTTGGGTAGAACATGATGCTATGGAAATATGGGGAACTCAAAGTGGTGTAATGCGTGAAGCACTGGAATTTGGTCGTATCAAGCCAGATCAAATTGCGGCGATAGGTATCACAAATCAGCGTGAAACAGTTGTGGTTTGGGAAAAAGAAACAGGCGACCCTATCTATAATGCCATAGTATGGCAATGTCGTCGTACTTCGAGTATTTGTGATGAAATCAAGCAAGATCCTGAATTTGTCAAATATATCAAAGAAAATACCGGCCTAGTTGTTGATGCATATTTTTCGGGCACTAAAGTAAAATGGATTTTAGATAATGTTGAGGGTGCTAGAGAAAAAGCAAATGCTGGGAAATTGCTAATGGGCACTATAGATACTTGGTTGATTTGGAATTTAACTCGCGGCAAAGTGCATGCAACAGACTATAGTAATGCCTCGCGCACAATGCTATTTAATATTAACACCTTAAAATGGGATAAAAAAATTCTTGATTACTTAGATATTCCTAAATCAATGTTGCCGCAGGTTAAAAACTCAAGTGAGGTTTTTGGGGTTACAGATAGTCATACTTTAGGTGGTGCTGAGATTCCTATTGCAGGTGTTGCGGGAGATCAGCATGCGGCATTATTTGGTCATTGCTGTTTTGAAAAAGGTATGGCAAAAAATACTTATGGTACTGGTTGTTTTGCGCTAATGAATGTTGGTGATAAGCCAGTATTTTCTGATGCTGGGCTTTTGACAACTATTGCATGGGCAGAAAATGGTAAGCCAACTTATGCTTTAGAGGGTAGTGTCTTTATAGCTGGAGCTGTTATTCAGTGGATTCGTGATGGTTTAGGGCTGATACGTTCTGCTGAGGATAGTGAGTACTACGCTACTAAGATTAATTCCACAAATGGTGTATATTTAGTGCCTGCATTTGTTGGCTTGGGTACACCATATTGGGATATGTATGCTCGTGCCACTATAGTGGGTATTACTCGTGATACAAGGCGTGAGCATATTATACGTGCAGCATTAGAGGCTATAGCATATCAGGCAAAAGATGTTTTAGAATGTATGAAAAAGGATACAGGACTTAACCTTGCTGGTTTGCGTGTTGATGGTGGTGCGGTACAAAATAACTTCCTAATGCAGTTTCAATCTGATATTTTGCAGTCTGAAATCTCAAAACCAAAAATAAATGAAATCACTGGTTTAGGAGCTGTTTTCCTAGCTGGTTTAGCAATAGGTTTTTGGAAAGACAAACAGGAGTTGAAATCTATTCTTACAACTGAAAAAGTTTTTGAGCCGCAGAAAGACTCTCAAACTGTTGCTCATGACTATAAAGGTTGGAAGAAGGCAGTAGAAAGAAGTAAAGCATGGGTAGAATAAAAAATGCACAATAATTACGATATTATAATAATTGGTGGTGGCGCAACTGGCTTTGGTTGTGCTATTGAGGCAGTTTCTCGAGGTTACCAAACTCTGATTTTAGAAGCGAGTGATTTTGGTAAAGGAACCTCTTCGAAGTCAACAAAACTGATTCATGGTGGTTTAAGATATTTAGAGAATTTTGACTTTGCTTTAGTTAAAGAAGGTCTTGAAGAGAGATTCTCTTTTTTACATAATGCGCCACATCTGACACATAAACAATCTTATCTTATTCCAACACGTAGCTATTTTGAGACTATTAAATATACTATTGGTGTTAAGCTTTATGAGTTTTTATCAGGTAAATATAAGATTGGCAAAAGTTATAATCTAAATAAACAACAAACGCTTAAAGAGCTCCCTAATATAGATGCCGCAAAACTAAAAAAAAGCTTAGTTTACTACGATGGGCAGTTTGATGATACTCGCCTTTTGATCTCTTTGATGAAAACTTTTGAGGCAAATGGTAGTACAGCGCTTAATTATCATCAAGTTGAAAAAATATATAGCTCAACTAATTCAAAATTAGATACTGTTAAGGTTATTGATGTTTTAAACGGTGAGTACAAAGAATTCACAGCTAAACATATAATCAATGCTACAGGTACATTTAGTGATAAAACTATAAGTCTGGCAAATCAGCAAGATGCACATAACTATGTTTCTGTCGCACAGGGAACCCATATTGTTTTTGCTAGGGATAAGTTTCCAACTGAACATGCGATTTTGATACCTGAGACTGAGGATGGTCGCGTATTGTTTATCTTGCCATGGCATAATCACCTAATAGTTGGTACTACTGATATTAAAAAAGAAACACCAAGTCTTGAGCCGAAAGCTGATAAATCGGAGATAGACTTTATATTAGAGACTTTCAACCAATATGCTAAAGACAAAGCAACTATTGCAGATATTAAATCAGTTTACTGTGGTCAGCGTCCTTTAGTAACTCCAAGAAAAGCTAAAAATTCTGCGAAAATATCGCGTAAGCATGAAATTGTTGAGTCAAAAGATGGCTTAATTACGGTTGTTGGAGGTAAGTGGACTATTTTTAGAAGAATGGGTCAAGATACTCTTGATTATATTGAAACTAAGAAAATTGCACTAAAAACCTCAAAAACATCAGATCAATTACTTATCGACGCTATTGAACCTAAAGAAAGTTATCCACTAAAAGTTTATGGCAAAAATGCTAAAGATATCAAAAATATTCAAAATGAGCTTAATAATTTTGAACTTTTAGCTAGAGGTTTGCCATACTATCAAGCAGAAGTTATATATCACGTTAGACATGAAAAAGCTAAAACTGTTGAAGATGTCCTTGCGCGTCGAACTAGAGCAGCATTTTTTGATATCAAAACAAGTATTGATGCCGCGCCAATAGTAGCTAGGCTTATGGCAAAAGAGCTTGGTAAAGATCAAGCTTGGCAAAACCAGGAAATTGAAAGTTTCATAGAGTTTTCTAAAAACTTTAATGTTGAAGAGTTGTATAAGTAGAGGAAGTTTATGTTAACAGCATGTATTGCAGAAGTAATAGGCACAATGTTACTTATCCTTTTGGGTAACGGTGTTGTTGCTGGTGTAGTTTTGAATAAGACAAAAGCACATAATGGTGGCTGGATAGTTATTACATTTGCTTGGGGGTCTTGCTGTTTTTATCGGTGTGTTAGTTGCTAGACCTATTAGTGGTGCGCATATTAATCCTGCTGTGACATTAGCTCTAGCTCTTGCGGGTAAGTTTTCATGGGCTTAGGTGTTACCATTTATCATAAGCCATATTATAGGAGCTATGCTTGGTCAACTATTAGTTTGGATTATGTATTACCCACATTATTCAGCTACTGATAATCCTGAGCTAAAACTAGCAACTTGCTGTACATCACCGGCAATTAAGCATTTTCCAGCAAATTTTGCCAGTGAAGTAATAGGAACATTTGTTCTAGTTTTAGCTATTTTGACTATGCATGGGGTTGTTGTTCAGGTTGGTAATCATAATATAATTACAGCCTATCCAATTTATATGGGAGCTTTAGGAGGTATTCCCGTGGCATTTGTGGTTGTTGTAATTGGTATGTCTTTAGGTGGAACTACAGGCTATGCAATCAATCCAGCTAGAAATTTTGGTGCAAGACTATTTTATGCTATTATGCCAATAAAAGGAAAAGGTTCTTCACAATGGAGTTATGCTTGGATACCAGTAGTTGGCCCTATGTGTGGAAGTGTAATTGCTACAGCTTTTTATCTATTACTAAAGGCAGAGGGGTTTTTTAGAGTAATGTGTGAAATAACTTTTATACCGCTACTTGCAGATGATGTTCTGAGGTTGTTTATTTCTTTTATTTTATTCTTATGTTGCGTGATTCTAAGTTATATTTTTGCTAGGAAAAAGCCTTGGGATATTGCTTTTTGGATTTGTTTTTCAATATTTTTATTTATCTTAGGTGGTTATAGTTATAGTTATAGTTATGGTTATGTTATTAATCGTATCTATCTGGAAAATACTTTTTCATATGATGGTTTTATTTCTGGAGCTGCTTTTATAACAGTTTGTGGACTGTTATTTTCAAGAAGAAGGTATGTTGATTTTGCTAATACCTTTGTAAGTAAAAATACAGCTATTTTATTTGCAACTTTTCTTGTTTTTGCTTCCATTTATATTTTAACGATAAGATATAATTTAGGTTGTGTTGAAGAGCTTCATCAGTTTTTTATAGATGCATTACAGATAGTTATTTATCCTTTGTTATTTTTGTTTGCTATCTCAGCTTTTTTATATAGATTTGCCATATGTTTATCTGCGTTTGCTGTAAGTATGGCTTTATTTATAATAGAAAATATTTTACTTATATTTCATGCAATAGTAGCTCATGATCAATATGATATAATATTTGAAGAGTTATTGTTTGCGATTATATCTATAGTCTTAAGTATCATATCGGTGTATATGCTCACTAGAGCAAAAAGGATATATAAGGAAAATAAAGATGTTTGATAAGGTAATTAATGGTAGTTCATTTTTTTGTTAACCTTTTGGTTGTTGTTGTTATTTTGGTTGTCGGTCTCTGGATATCTAAACATATAAAGTCTTTTGTGTATAACTTGTTGAAAGAATATGACAAAACAGTATCACAATTTTTAGCTAGTCTAGTTTATACAATATTTTTAGTGCTTGTGGTTGTGATTGTTTTGGCGAAGTTGGGTGTGCCGATATCCCCTGTTACAGGCGTTCTAACGGGTATAGTTTTTGGTATCTCAATGTCACTAAAGACGTCTTATAATGCTATTGCCTCTGGTATCATGTTGATATTTAGTAAGCCTTTTGAAGTTGGTGAAAAAGTCGATTTGGGTGGTGTCGAAGGTACTGTTAAATCAATAGGTTTTTTATATACTAAGCTTGATGATAACGATGGTAATGAAATTGTAATTTCAAATAGTATTGTTATGTCTAAAGTAATTACTAGGTTTACTCAAGCAGATAAATAAACGCAAAAAAGCTTCTTTCTTCAGAGAAACTCTATTTACCTAATGGTCAAAAGATAGTTCTCAACCAGCAACAATTAGAAGCGGTAACTCAAATAAATGAATTTCTCAAAAGTGAAGATTGTTATTTTTTGTTATCAGGTTTTACTGGTACTAGCAAAACTACTGTGTTAAAAAAAATTCTCAATGAATATCCTAAAAGCTATAGTATCTGCCCCTACACGTAAAGCCAATGCTATTATATCCCAAGTAATAGCTACACAAGGCTATACTATTCACTCGTTGTTAGGTTTGCAACCAGATAAATTTAGAAGATTTTAATCCAAATGATCCAGTGTTTGGACAGATCAAAAAAAGCGACTATCTGAAACTATAATCTTGTTGTCATAGATGAAGCAAGTATGGTAAATGCAGCGCTCTTTGAGCTTAAAAATAGCTATGATCTAACAAAGTTGATGCGTCAGGCAAAAGTGATAATCCATTAGCACCATTAAGCTAACAACTTCACCAAATCAATAATGAATTACCAGAATTTTTAATTTAAAAGCAAACTCTTAAGTAAAGCAGCAGGGGAATACTTTTTGTAAATTCAAACCAAGAGTTCCGTGAGAAATTAACCGAAGCATTTGGTTCTAGTTACGCAAAAACTGATCCGAATTATGCTAAATTGATAGCTTGGCGTAAAAAACTATGATGCAATCAAATCGGATCATCAGAGATTTGGTGTTTGGTGAGGATGTAAGACTTATTGAAAAAGATAATATATTAACAGATTATCGAGCGATAAAAGCTAATTCAAAAGAAGTTTTTCTGATAAATAACTGTATAGATTATAAAGTGGTGGATGTATCTGAAAGGCAAAAGAACACAAATGGATTATATGGTTATACAGTGAGTATTTTAGAAAAAGCAAAAATATTTAAAGTTTTCAATGAGAAATATATTTTTGTGATAGATTCTCAAGATGAAACTAATTTGCATGGCTATGCAGAAATACATGATAACTTATTGGCAATTGCAAGATCTGATAAATTATTGAATACATATTACGAATTTCGTAAAAATAACCTATTGTTGATTGATATTTAATAGCTACCGTAATGGTAGACCTAGATCTAAGAACAATTTATTAAAAAGGATCTTGATTATGGTTTTGCTGTTACAGCGCATAAGGCACAAGGTTCAACGATAATAAGGTATTTGTACTACTTTAAAGGATATTCAGTTAAATACAAATATCAGTGAAAGAAATCAGATCCTTTATGTTGTAATGACTAGAGCAAAAAATTATCAATAGTTTTATTTATATTTAGGCATAGTAGGATAAGAATAGTTTTTTTATAAAACACTATTGTATATATGCGAAAGGTAAACAATAAGTGTAAAAAAGCTTGATTTTTAGTCAAATAAACTTTATAGTTACCTAAAAGTTTTAGGGGAGGGATTCCCGAGCGGCCAAAGGGATCAGACTGTAAATCTGACGGCTCAGCCTTCGCAGGTTCGAATCCTGCTCCCTCCACCATGCGGGTGTAGTTCAATGGTAGAACTCCGGCCTTCCAAGCCGATAGCGTGGGTTCGATTCCCATCACCCGCTCCACCTTAAACTATTTTATAAAATATATAAGCTCGCATGGCTCAGGTGGTAGAGCACTCCCTTGGTAAGGGAGAGGTCACCAGTTCAAGTCTGGTTGTGAGCACCATATTTAAAGTTTTTTGTTTTTTGTTGAAAAAAATGGAGTAAAAAATGACTAAAGAAAAATTTGAGCGTTCGAAGCCGCACGTAAACGTAGGTACAATCGGTCACGTTGACCATGGTAAGACTACTCTTACTGCAGCTATTACAAAAGTTATGGCTGAGAAAAACGGTGGTTCAGCACGTAACTTTGATGAGATCGATAGTGCACCAGAAGAAAAAGCGCGTGGTATTACTATCAATACTTCTCATGTTGAGTATGAGTCTTCTAATAGACACTATGCTCATGTTGACTGTCCAGGTCACGCTGACTATGTCAAGAATATGATTACTGGAGCTGCTCAGATGGATGGAGCTATTCTTGTATGTTCTGCTGCTGATGGTCCTATGCCTCAAACTCGTGAGCACATACTACTTTCTCGTCAAGTTGGTGTACCTAAGATCGTTGTTTTCTTAAACAAGTGTGACATGGTAGATGACGAAGAGTTATTAGAATTAGTTGAGATGGAAGTTCGTGAGCTTCTTGATCAGTACGAGTTCCTTGGTGACGATACTCCAGTAGTTATGGGTTCTGCACTTAAAGCTATTGAAGGTGAAGAGCAATATGTTGAGAAGATTGTTGAGCTAGTTCAAGCTATGGATGACTATATACCAGCTCCAGAGCGTGATACTGAGAAGCCATTCATTCTTCCAATTGAAGATGTATTCTCAATATCTGGTCGTGGTACTGTTGTAACAGGTCGTATTGAGCGTGGTGTTATAAACGTTGGTGATGAAGTTGAAGTTGTTGGTATCCGCCCAACTCAAAAAACTACTGTAACTGGTGTTGAAATGTTCCGTAAACTTCTAGATAGAGGGGAAGCTGGTGATAACGTTGGTATCCTAGTTCGTGGTCTTAAGAGAGATGACGTTGAGCGAGGACAAGTATTATGTAAGCCAGGTTCAATTAAACCACATACTAAGTTTGAAGCTGAAGTTTATGTATTATCTAAAGAAGAAGGTGGTAGACATACTCCTTTCTTCAAAGGGTATAGACCTCAGTTCTACTTCCGTACTACAGACATTACTGGAGCAGTTGAGCTTCCAGAGGGTGTAGAAATGGTTATGCCTGGTGATAACGTTAAGATGACTATTACTCTAATCAATCCAATCGCGATGGACGAAGGTTTACGGTTCGCAATCCGTGAGGGTGGTAGAACAGTAGGTGCTGGTGTTGTTACTAGAATTATTGAGTAATTGATAGTTACTAGTATTTAGGTCAGTAGTTCAACTGGTAGAGCAGCGGTCTCCAAAACCGCAAGTTGGGGGTTCGAGTCCCTCCTGGCCTGCCACATAATTAAGGCAGTGTTGTAATTTTTGCAGCACTGCCTTTTTTATTTTCTTGATATTATATTCTCTGTATGTTATTTTATAGGCTACATTTATAATTTCCCTGTGTATAAAGTTACTTTTTTGAAGGATTGTTTTGTGAAAAAGAATCAAGGTTTTAATAATAACAAAGTATGGATAAGTGGAGCTATAAAGACCACTGAAGTTAAGAAAATCTCTAAATCTAACAATTTAATGTTATGGTTGGCTGTGGTGACAATCATTGTTTTAGGTGTTGCTGCTACAATGTATTCGGATGTTTTAGGTGATAGTTATAGTACTTATAATACATCTTTAGCAGTGATTGTTGTACTACTTGCTGTTGTTGTGGCTAGGTTTACAAACCAGGGACGTAGTTTCTGGGCATTTTTCCAAGCTTCAAGACTTGAGTTGGCAAAAGTTGTGTGGCCTACACGTAAGGAGACAATGACTATCTCTGTGATGGTGATAGTTGTGGTAATGATTTTTGCACTGATAATATCTTTATTTGGTGTTATATTTGAAAATTTTATTCAGTATTTTCTGAGTTAATAAAGGGATATAAAATATGCTTTGGTACGTTGTGCAGGTGCACTCAGGTTACGAAAAGAGAGTGAAAACTCAGCTTGAAGAAAATATAGAAATAGCTGGATTGAAAAATAACTTTGGTAGGATTCTTGTTCCTACTGAAAATGTGGTTGAGATGAAAGGTGGTCAAAAGCGTAAGAGTGAAAGAAAATATTTCCCAGGTTATATTTTGATTGAGGTAGATCTAACTACTGATGCTTGGAACCTTGTTAAATCAGTTCCACGTGTTTTAACAGTGATTGGTTCTAAGGGTAAGCCAATACCTTTGAGTAAACTAGAGGTAGAAAGAATACTTGAATTTGTCGAAGGAAGTAAATCTACTATAGAACCAAGATTAAGAAAAACTTATCATGTTGGTGAGGTCGTGCGAGTTCTAGAAGGACCATTTAACGACTTTACTGGTGTTATTGAAGAAGTTAACTATGAGAAGTCAAGATTAAGGATTGCAGTGTCTATTTTTGGTAGATCTACACCTGTTGAGCTTGAATTTTCACAAGTTGAAAAAGAGTTTTAGTATTAAGTTAAGATATTGGGGAGCTTATATTGGTTTATAAGTGCTATTAACCTAAATTTGGAGAAAAAATGGCTAAGAAGAAAATAGAAACTATTATTAAGTTGCAAGTTGCAGCAGGAAAGGCTAACCCAAGTCCACCAATTGGACCAACGTTGGGTCAGCACGGTGTGAATATTATGGGATTCTGTAAGGAGTTTAATGCTAAGACACAAGGTATGGAGCCAGGTATGCCGATACCGGTAGAAATATCTGTATATAGTGATCGTAGTTTTATATTTGAAATGAAGACATCACCTGCTTCTTACTTAATTAAGAAAGCAATTAATGTAAAATCAGGTTCATCAAAACCTTCTAAAGAGTTGGTTGGTACTATAACTCGTGCGCAATTAGAAGAGATTGCAAAAGTTAAAGATCCTGATCTAACAGCTGCTGATTTAGATGCTGCTGTAAGAATTATTGCTGGTTCTGCTCGTAGTATGGGCGTAAAAGTAGAAGGGGTTTAATGATGGCTAAAGTTTCAAAAAGAATGAAAGAAATCTCAGCAAAAATTAATGCTGAGAAAAAGTATCCAGTATCAGAAGCTTTTTATCTTTTAAGAGAAGTTTCTTCTGTTAAGTTTGTTGAGTCTATAGATGTATCTGTAGCTCTTGGTGTAGATCCACGTAAATCTGATCAGGTTGTAAGAGGAGCTTCAGTTCTTCCTAATGGAACTGGTAAAACTGTTAGAGTAGCAGTTTTTGCAAAAGGTCCTGCAGCTGATGCAGCAAAAGTGGCGGGTGCTGATGTTGTTGGTATGGAAGATTTAGCTGATGAAATTAAAAAGGGTAATATGAATTTTGATGTTGTAATTGCTTCTCCAGATTCTATGAGAGTGGTTGGACAACTAGGCCAAATTCTTGGTCCTAAAGGCCTTATGCCAAATCCTAAGGTTGGTACTGTAACTATGGATGTTGCTAAGGCTGTAACTGATGCTAAAGCAGGCCAGGTTAGATATAGAGTTGATAAGGCTGGTATAATTCATACTACAATCGGAAAAGTTAACTTTACTAGTGATGCACTTAAGCAAAACTTAGAGCAGTTATTAACTGATCTAAAAAAAGCTAAGCCAGCAGTATCTAAAGGTGTTTATCTGAAAAAAGTTTCTGTATCTAGTACAATGGGTCCGGGAATAAATGTTGACTTTTTAGATTTGAACATATAAAATGCTGCTTTACAATTTCTTTGGGTTGTATGTAAATGCAACGATCAAAGACCGTAGGAGCTAAGCTTGCTTGGCTTAATAATTATCCTACGCAGACGATGTTGGCAACCTTTTTTGGTCTAAATATCGTGTTAATTAAATAAAGTGTGGACAATATAAATAAGGAGTCGATATGGCACTTAGAATAGAGGATAAAAAAGCAATTGTTGCTGAAGTTGCTGAACAAGTGTCCTCAGCATTGTCTGCAGCAGTAGCAGACTACCGTGGTTTGACTGTTAATGAAATGACTTCATTAAGAAAGCAAGCTCGTGAGTCTGGAGTTTATTTAAGAGTTGTGCGTAACAACTTAGCACGTTTAGCAATTAAAGGAACTGAATTGGAGTGTCTTGCTGATGCTCTTAAAGGTCCTCTTGTTCTTGCTCTTTCTATGTATGAGCCAGGTGTAGCAGCTAAGCTATTTAAAAACTTCCAAAAAGATCATAATGCTTTTGAAGTTAAGAATTTAGTCATGTCTGGTGAACTGTTTGGTCCTGAAAAGTTAGATGACTTTGCTAAGCTTCCTACTAGGGAAGAGGCACTTGCTACATTACTTAATGTTATGCAAGCACCAGTTACTAAGTTTGTTCGTACTCTTAATGAGATTCCATCTCAGGCGGTACGAGTATTTGCTGCTGTTGGAGATAGTAAATAATTACACTGGCTTATTAGAAAGCTGAAAGAATTAATTGTTAAATAAATAGGAGTTATAAAATGGCTATAACAAAAGAAGATATCTTAAATGCTGTTGCTGAAATGAGCGTTATGGATGTATGTGAATTAGTTAAAATGATAGAAGATAAGTTTGGTGTTTCTGCTGCAGCTGCTGTTGCTGTTGCTGATGGTCCAGTTGCTGATCCAGCTGAAGTTGCTGAAGAAAAAACTGAATTTGACGTTGTTTTAGTTGACGGTGGTTCAAACAAAATTGCTGCTATTAAAGCAGTAAGAAGCGTAACAGGTCTAGGCCTTAAAGAAGCTAAAGATGCTGTAGAAGGTACTCCTTTCACAGTTAAAGAAGCTGCTTCTAAAGAAGAAGCGGAAGCTCTTAAAAAGCAACTTGAAGAAGCTGGCGCTAAAGTTGAGCTTAAATAATAAAATTCTAAACTATAGCTTTTAGAAATTTATGACTAGTGGTCAGTTTTGGCCCCTAGTCTTTCTAGTATTGAAAGATACATAGATATTGGTGCAAATATAGTCATATTTGCTTTTTATTTTGTGTAAACAAAATCTTAGGGATGTTTTTGATGTCTTACTCATACGCTGAGAAAAAAAGAATTCGTAAAGAGTTTGGGGTTCTTCCTCATATCTTAGATGTACCATATTTACTTTTTATTCAAACAGAGTCATACAAAAAATTCTTGACTGCAGACGTAGCAAAGGGAAGAATTCACTCTGGACTTGAACTAGTTTTAAAACAGTCTTTCCCTGTTGAGAGTAAAAATGGTCAATATGAACTTCACTATGTTGATTATCAAATTGGTGAGCCTACTTTCGATGAAATTGAATGTCAGGTTCGTGGTGCTACCTATGATGCACAATTAAATGTGAAGTTAAGATTGGTTGTATATAATAAGGATGCTCTTCCAAATGAGAAAATTGTCGAAGATATTAGAGAAGAGTATGTATACATGGGCGATATTCCGCTGATGACAACTAATGGTACTTTTATCATTAATGGAACAGAAAGGGTGGTAGTTTCTCAGTTGCATAGATCACCAGGAATGTTCTTTAGTAAGGATGACTCTGAGGAAGGAGCATTTTCAGCACGTATTATTCCATATAGAGGTTCGTGGCTTGATTTTGAATTTGACTCAAAAGGTATTATATGTGCTAGGATTGACAGAAAAAGAAAATTCTGCGCTACTGTTATTTTAAAAGCTCTTGGTTATACTCAAGAGCAAATATTAGAGAACTTCTCCGATAGTAAGACAATTACCTTTAACAATAAAGGTTTTGCTCTTAAACTTGATAACCTTTTAAATATGAAGGGTGAGCTACTTAAATTTGACATCGTTGATGCTCAAGACAATGTTATTGTTAAAAAGAATAAGAAATTAACTTCAAGAGATGTTAAGAAAATCAAAGATACTGGTGTTGACTCTGTTGCAATTGATTTTGATCTAGTAAGCACACTTAGAGTGGCAAAAGATATCATTAATGAAGCTACTAGTGAAGTTATAGCTTATGCAAATGATGATGTCACAGAAAGTTTATTAGAAACATGCGTAGAGATTGGTATGATTGAACTTGAGGTTATTGATTTTATAACCACAGAAAGAGGCAGATATATATCTGATACTCTAAAATATGATCTTACAAGAAATACTGATGAGGCTCTTGTTGAAATATATAAAGTCTTACGACCAGGTGATCCTCCTGCAGCAGCTTCAGTTAAAGCTTTATTTAAAGGTTTATTCTTTATCGAAAGTAGATATAGCCTTTCTGATATTGGTAGAATGAAATTAAATGCCAGATTAGGTTCAGATAAAGTATCTAAGGATATCTATACTTTAGAAAATAGTGATATTATTGGCGTAATTGAAGAGCTTATAAATATCCGTGATGGTAAAGGTAAAGTTGATGATATCGATCACTTAGGCAATAGACGTGTACGTTCTGTTGGTGAGATGGTTGAGAACCAGTTTAGAATAGGACTTTATCGTGTTGAAAAGGGTATTCGTGAAAGTATGTCTTTAGTGCATAAAGATAAGCTTATGCCAAAAGATATCGTTAACTCTAAGCCAATTACAGCAGCAATTAAAGAATTCTTTACTTCTGGTGCTTTATCGCAATTCATGGATCAAGATAACCCATTATCAGAAGTAACACATAAAAGAAGAATATCTGCATTAGGTCCAGGTGGTTTATCACGTGATAGAGCAGGTTTTGAGGTACGTGACGTTCACGCAACACATTATGGTAGGTTATGTCCAATTGAGACTCCAGAAGGCCCAAATATTGGTTTAATTAACTCGTTAGCAAGTTATGCTCGTGTTAATGATTATGGTTTCTTAGAAGCGCCATATCGGAAAGTTATTAACGGTAGAGTTACAAATGAAATTGAGTACTTATCTGCTATAGATGAAGATAATTATGTAATTGCACAAGCATCTACCAAGCTTGATGAAAATAACCACTTCGTTGAAGACCTTATTCAATGTCGTTCTGGTGGTGAGGCGATATTTACTGAGTCAAGTAGAGTTCAGTATATGGATGTTTCTGCAAAGCAGATGGTTTCAGCGGCTGTAGCGCTTATTCCTTTCCTTGAGCATGATGATGCTAACAGGGTATTGATGGGTGCAAACATGCAACGTCAAGCAGTACCAACTCTTAAATCTGAGAAGCCTTTAATAGGTACTGGTATGGAGAAAATTGTTGCTAGAGACTCTGGTAACTGTATTATCGCAAGAAATGCTGGTGAAGTGGCTGAGGTTGATTCTAATAGAATCGTTATTAAGGTAGATACTGAAAAATCACAAACTAGTAGTTTAGTCGACATTTATAGTCTAACTAAATTTAAACGCTCAAATAAAAATACTTGTATTAACCAGCGTCCAATAGTAAATGTTGGTGATAAAGTAGAAGCTGGTGATATTTTAGCTGATGGCTTTGCAACTGATTTTGGTGAGTTGTCTTTAGGACATAACTTGATGGTTGCTTTCATGCCATGGAATGGTTATAACTTTGAGGATTCAATCTTACTATCTGAAAGAATAGTAAAAGATGATAAGTATACTAGTATCCATATTGAAGAGTTCACATGTGTGGCTCGTGATACTAAGCTTGGTCCTGAAGAGATAACTGCAGATATTCCAAATGTTAGCGAATCTAGTTTGGCAAAACTTGACGAATCAGGTATTGTCTATATTGGAGCTAATGTCGAAGCTGGTGATATTTTAGTGGCAAAAATTACACCAAAAGCAGAACAGCAATTAACTCCTGAAGAGAGACTACTTAGAGCAATCTTTAATGAAAAAGCATCAAATGTTACTGATAGTTCATTAAGAATGCCAAGTGGTACTTCTGGTACGGTGATTAATGTTCAAGTATTTGAGAATGACAAAGGTGGCAAGAGTAAGCGAGCTCTTAAGATTGAAAAAGAACTAATCGATAAAGCTCGTAAGGACTTTGATGAGGAGTTTATAGTAATTGAATCTGTAGTTAAATCATCAATTGAGCAAGATGTTGTTGGTGCAAGAATCCAAAAAGCAAAAGGTCTTAAAAAAGGTGCTATTCTTACTAAAGAGTTCTTAGAGAAGTTACCATTTGCTAAGTGGTTAGAAATCTCTTTTGAAGATGAGAAGCTTGAAGAGAAAGTTCAAAATGCTAGAGAATATTATGAAGAAGCTAGAATTGCTATAGATGCTAGATTTGAAGCTAAGAAAAAATCTATTACTCAAAGTAATGAATTATCTCCAGGTGTGCTTAAGACTGTTAAAGTTTTTGTTGCGATTAAAAAGCGTATCCAACCTGGTGATAAGATGGCTGGTCGTCACGGTAACAAAGGCGTGGTTTCGCGTGTACTACCTGTTGAAGATATGCCGTATATGGAAGATGGTACTCCTGTCGATGTTTGTCTAAATCCTTTAGGTATTCCATCGCGTATGAATATTGGACAGATTTTAGAGGCACACTTAGGTTTAGCTTCTTACGGATTGGGTAAAAAGATCGAAAAAGCTCTTGATAAAACTAGAAAAGCAGCTGAGCTAAGAAAGACTTTAGAAGAAGTATATAATAGTGTTGGTGATAAGAAAGTTAATCTTGAGGCTTTAAATTATGAAGAGATACTAACTCTTTGTGAAAACCTAAAAAGTGGTGTACCTATTGCTACGCCAGTATTTGATGGGGCTAAAGAAGAAGACATCAAATCTCTACTGAAAATAGGTGGTTTTGCAACTAATGGCCAGATGAAGCTTTTTGATGGTCGTACTGGTAAGCTTTTTGATAGACATGTAACAGTTGGTTATATGTATATGCTAAAACTAGATCACTTAGTAGATGATAAGATGCATGCTAGGTCGACTGGTTCATATAGTTTAGTTACACAGCAACCATTAGGTGGTAAGGCACAGTTTGGTGGACAAAGATTTGGTGAGATGGAAGTTTGGGCATTACAAGCGTATGGTGCTGCTTATACATTAAGAGAGATGTTAACAGTTAAGTCAGATGACATAGCAGGTAGATCTAAAATGTATAAGAATATAGTTGATGGTAAATTAACTATGAATGTTGATGTTCCAGAATCATTCAATGTTTTAAGGAATGAAGTTAGAGCATTGGGTATAGATATGGATTTTGACTATTCATCTGAGGAAGAATAAGCATCTTAATTAAAGCTACTTATTTTTTTGTTATTAAAATAAAAGTATAGGAGAATTACCTGTGAGTAACGGTATCCTACATCAAAATTACAATAGTAAAAAGTTTGATATTATTAAAATATCTCTAGCATCTCCTGAGGTTATTCGTTCGTGGTCTCATGGTGAAGTTAAAAAACCAGAAACTATAAACTATAGAACATTTAAGCCTGAGAGAGATGGATTATTCTGTGCTAAGATATTTGGACCGATAAAAGACTATGAGTGCTTATGTGGTAAATACAAGAGACTTAAGCACCGTGGCGTAGTATGTGAGCGCTGTGGTGTTGAAGTGGAGCAAGCTAAAGTAAGAAGGGAAAGAATGGGACATATTGATTTAGTATGTCCTGTTGTGCATATTTGGTATCTAAAGTCTTTACCTTCTAGAATAGGTTTATTCTTAGATATGCCATTAAAGAACGTTGAAAAGGTTTTATACTTTGAGTCGTATATAGTGACTGACTCTGGTTTAACTCCATTAGAAAAAAAACAACTTCTTACAGATGAAGAGTATACTGAAGCATTAGAAAACTATGGCTATGAGTTTGAAGCATCGATGGGCGCCGAAGCTATAAGAGATTTATTAGCGAATACTGATATTGAGTCAGAGATTGAATTACTTCAAGCTGAGTATGAAGAGAGTAAATCTACAGCTAAGAAAGAAAAGGCTATCAAGAGATTAAGACTTCTTGAGACTTTCCAAGCTTCTGGTAATAAACCTGAGTGGATGGTTATGACTGTATTACCTGTACTACCACCAGATTTAAGACCATTGGTGCCGATTGAAGGTGGTAGGTTTGCAACTTCTGATCTTAATGATTTATATCGTCGAGTAATCAATAGAAATAATAGGCTTAAAAAGCTATTGGACCTAAATGCTCCTGATATCATTGTTAGAAATGAAAAGAGAATGTTACAAGAAGCAGTTGATGTTTTATTAGATAATGGTAGACGTGGTAGAGCAGTAACAGGTTCTAACAAGAGACCACTTAAATCATTAGCTGACATGATTAAAGGTAAGCAAGGGCGTTTCCGTCAAAACTTATTAGGTAAGCGTGTTGACTACTCTGGTCGTTCGGTGATTACAGTAGGTCCATCGCTTAGGCTACATGAGTGTGGTTTACCTAAGAAGATGGCACTGGAGTTATTTAAGCCATTTGTATACTCTAAGCTAAGATTAGGTGGTCATGCAACTACTATCAAGCAAGCTAAGAGAATGGTTGAGCTAGAAGGGGCAGTAGTATGGGATATTCTCGAGACTGTAATTAATGAGCACCCAGTGTTATTAAACCGTGCTCCTACATTACATAGACTAGGTATTCAAGCGTTTGAACCCAAGCTTATTGAAGGTAAGGCTATACAGTTACACCCATTAGTTTGTGCGGCATTTAATGCTGACTTTGATGGTGACCAAATGGCTGTACACGTACCGTTAACGGTTGAGTCACAACTAGAAGCTAGAGTATTAATGATGTCAACAAATAACATATTATCGCCTGCATCTGGTCAACCGATTATTACTCCTACTCAGGATATTGTATTAGGTCTATACTATATCACTAGAGAGAAAGAAGGTGCGCGTGGTGAAGGTAAATTATTCTCTAGTTATGAGGATGTAAGTAGAGCCTATAACTCAGGCACTATAGATATCCATGCTAAGATAAAGCTAAGAATATATAGACAAGTATTTGATACTAAAGGTAATACATATAATGAAAGAGGTGTAGTTACTACTACTGTTGGTAGAGCACTTTTACTAAAAATACTACCTGAAGGTCTATCTTTCTCTTTACTAAATAAAGTGTTAATTAAGAAAGAAATTTCTAAAATTATCAACCAAGCATTTAGAGTCTTAGGTGGGAAGGCCACGGTAGTTTTAGCTGATAAATTGATGTATGCAGGTTTTAAATATTCAACATTATCAGGTGTATCTGTTGGTGTTGATGATATGACTATCCCTAATAACAAAGAAGCTAAAATTGAAGAAGCAGAAAAAGAGATTAAACACATTACTGAACAGTATCAATCTTCATTAATTACTGAAAATGAGAGATATAACAATATTATCAATATTTGGAGTAAAACTTCTGATGAGGTTGGAGCTTCGATGATGGATGCGATATCTAAAGCCACTCTTATAGTGAATGGCGAGAAAAAAGAAATTGAGTCATTTAACTCTGTATATATGATGACTAAATCAGGTGCAAGAGGTTCTTATAATCAGATGAGACAGCTTGCGGGTATGCGTGGTCTAATGGCAAAACCAGATGGTACGATGATTGAGACTGCAATTACGGCAAACTTTAGAGAAGGTCTGTCAGTATTGCAGTACTTTACATCTACGCACGGTGCGCGTAAAGGTCTAGCTGATACAGCTCTTAAGACAGCTAACGCAGGTTATCTAACTCGTAGATTAGTTGATGTTGCTCAAGATTTAGTTGTTATTGAAGAAGATTGTTGTACTGATGATGGTCTAATGTTCTCAGCTATTGTTGAGGATGGTGAAGTTAAAGTTCCTCTAGCAGAGCGAACTTTAGGAAGAACTTTAGCGGCAGATGTTGTTACTGAAAAAAGTGTTGTGTTACTCGAAGCAGGTACTCTATTAGATGAAAATCTTGTTAAGTTGCTTGATGATAATGGCATTGATATGATCAAGATCAGATCTCCAATAACTTGTAAAACGCGTAGAGGATTATGTGCTAAGTGTTATGGTCGTGATCTAGCTCGTGAGAGACAAGTTAATGTTGGTGAATCTGTTGGTGTGATTGCAGCACAATCAATTGGTGAACCAGGAACACAGTTAACAATGAGAACATTCCATACAGGTGGTGCTGCTTCTTTAGGTATTACAGTTTCTGACATTAAAGTTAAGACTGCTGGTAAGATTAAGTTTAAGAATATTAGAACTGTAACCAATAAAGAAGGTCAAGAAATTGTTATATCACGTGCAGGTGAGATTATCGTTTCTGATACTATGGGTAGAGTAAGGGAACAGCATAAGATCCCTATGGGCGCAACTGTTCCTTTAGCGAGTGGTAAAGCTGTTGAAATTGGTGATGTGATTGCTACATGGGATCCGCATGCTCAGCCATTAATCACTGATGTGGCTGGTAAAGTTGTTCTTGAAGATGTCATAGATGGTATAACATCTAAGCATACTTATGATGATCTAACTGGCCAGCAAACTATTGAAATAACTTCTATATCACAAAGAACAACATCTAAGAACTTAAAGCCAGTAGTTAAAGTTGTTGATGAAAAAGGTAATGAGCTTAAATCAATACCTTTAGCAGTTGGTGTGGTGTTAAACGTTGCTGATGACTCTAATCTCGCAGTTGGTGATGTCGTGGCTAAGATCCCTCTAGAAGGTTCTAAGAATAAAGATATTACTGGGGGCCTTCCACGTGTTGCTGAGCTTTTCGAGGCTAGACGCCCTAAGGATGCTGCTATACTTTCTCCATGTGATGGTGTGGTTAGGCTTGGAAATAGAGACACGAAAGAGAAACAGAGAATTGAGATTATAGATAAGAATGGCCATATTGTTGAAGAAATATTACTGCCTAAATCTCGTCACTTAGTAGTCTTTGATGGTGAACAAGTTTCTATGGGTGATGTTTTAGCTGATGGACCTACTGACCCACATAATCTTCTTAAGTACAGAGGGCTTGAGGAATTTGCTGATTATATCCTTATTGAAGCACAGTCTGTATATCGTATGCAGGGTGTTGTGATCAATGATAAACATATTGAGACAATTGTAAGACAAATGTTGAGAAAAGCTGTAATTCTTAATGAGGATGATAGTAAATTTGTCAAAGAAGAGAATGTTGAACTAGTAAGAATTCTTGAAGAGAATGATAAACTGCGTAAGCAAGGTAAAAAAGTAGTCGAGTATGAGCTTGTACTAATGGGTATTACACGCTCTTCTTTATCTACTGAGTCATTCTTGTCAGCTGCTTCTTTCCAAGAAACAACAAGAGTACTTACTGAGGCTTCGATAAATTCGCAGGTTGATAATTTAAGAGGACTTAAAGAAAACGTTCTTATCGGTAGATTAATACCAACAGGTACTGGTCTAGCAGTAAGAAAAGAGTCAGCTAAAATTGAAAAAATGCGTGAAGAGTTAGGAGTTGAGGATAATATGATGTTTACTGATTTATTATCTTTTAATCCTGAAGAAATTTCTTTTGAGAGTACTCAATCTGGAAAAGAAGATAAGGATATTAATGAAGATATTGAAGAGTCATTAAGAAATGCTCTTGAGTCTTTAGACTTCTAATCTTTGATTATTTTTCAATTTTTCAATTCAAATAAAATTTTATTATTCAAATATTTTCAATTATAATAGTGCCTATATGATATATTATAAGAATGTAGCTAATGTTTAGTGCGATTAAAAAATTATTTTGGCAGTTATTATTTGGTATAGCAATCATATTAATTGTATTATTATCTATATTAAATACGGATACTGTTAGCTTTGATTATATTTTTGGTAATACCACTTTACCATTAATGCTCTTGTTATCAATCTCATTTATTATTGGCTTGGTTGTTGGCTCTTTCATAACTAAGTTTATTCAGATTACTAAAACTAATGGTGGTGTGGGGACTGCTAAGAAATAATGCTAGTACTTGGTATTGAAAGCTCCTGTGATGAAACAGGTTTAGCGATATATGATTATTCGACAAAAAAGTTGATAGTGGATGCTTTATATAGTCAAGTCAAGTTACATAAGAACTACGGTGGTGTTGTTCCTGAGCTTGCCTCACGTGAGCATATTGCTAAGCTTAATGCTTTAGCTAAAAAGATGTTCAAAGAAACAAATTTTAGCTTTGAAGATATTAGTTGTATAGCATATACTGCGATGCCTGGTTTAGTTGGAGCTTTGATGGTAGGTGCTACATTTGCTAAAACATTAGGTTTAATCCAAGGTATTGATACAATTGCGGTACATCATCTAGAGGGTCATCTACTATCACCATTATTAGATCAAAATAGTGATATAGAATATCCTTTTGTAGCTTTAATAGTTTCTGGAAGTCATACACAGCTAGTTGAAGTAAAAGATTTTGGTAAATATAGTTTATTAGGTGAATCAATTGATGATGCTGCAGGTGAAGCATTTGATAAAACAGCTAAGCTTTTAGGTATAGGTTACCCTGGTGGAGTTGAGGTGGCAAATTTAGCTGACCAAGCTATTGATAAGGGTAAGTATAGATTACCAAGGCCAATGAAAAATAAGCCTAATCTAGATTTTAGTTTTAGTGGTTTAAAGACTGCAGTTCTAAATACATGGTATGATGAGCAAGATCAGTCATTAGAGAATAAGGCTAACCTATGCTATGCTTTCCAAGATGCTGCTATAGATGTATTAGTCTTTAAATGTGCTAAAGCGCTACAAAAAACCAAAAATACAAGATTGGTTATTTCAGGTGGAGTCAGTGCAAATAAACTATTGCGGCAACGACTAGATCTATTAGCTAGAAATAAAGGCTATCAAATATTTTTTCCGCCAATGAAATATTGCACAGATAATGGTGCAATGATCGCTCTGGTAGGAGCATATAGATATGTAAATGGTTTTAAGGACACTAATTTAGAGATTAATGTCAAAGCAAGGTCGTCAATCCAGCCTTTGTATTAAAGTACTATCAAAAAAATCCTCGTTGTGCTATCATTAAAGTTGTAGTAAATTTTCCACATCCACACCAGAGTGGATCAATTCAAAAAGGGTTACAAAGGTTCCAAATGAATAATAATCAAATAATACACCAAACCATAGAAAAAAAAGGTAGTATAGTCTGGAAAAGTGTTTTCGGGCTATTAATCCTTCCGCTATTTACTTTGATAGCAGTACCTTGGTATGTTATGACTTATGGTTTTACGACTTCTGACTATGTTTGCTTAGTCGTTTTTTATGCACTGACAGGTATTGGTATCACAATGGGATATCATAGATTATGGTCACATAAGACTTATAAGGCTAATAAGATTGTCAGCTATATACTTTTAGTTTTTGGTACTGCATCACTACAAAATAGTGTAATTCAGTGGGCTTCAGATCACAGAAAACATCATAAAGATGTTGATGATCTTGACAAAGATCCATATGCTGCTACACGTGGCTTCTGGTTTTCTCATTTTGGTTGGCTACTAAGACATAGTAGCCCTGATGTTCAAGAAATCAGAGGTGTAAATGATCTTCTAAAAGATAAAGCACTAGTATTCCAGCATAATTATTATACTGTTTTAGCGATTTTATTGTGTTTTGGTTTACCTGCACTAGTAGGATTTATATTTAGTTTTTTAAGTGGTCATACGCTTACAGCTGCTTGGCACAGTGCCCTAGGTTTCTTGCTTCTAGGTGGTTTTCTTAGAGTTATATTAGTCCATCATGCGACTTTTTGTATCAATTCTCTAGCACATACTATCGGTAAAAGACCTTACTCTACAAAAAATACAGCTAGAGATAGTTGGATTACAGCTATCGTAACAGGTGGTGAAGGTTACCATAATTACCATCATGCCTTTGCTGGTGATTATAGAAATGGTATTAGATGGTTTGATTTAGATCCATCTAAGTGGTTTATTGCTGGTTTGGCTAAGATAGGCTGGTGTTATGATCTTAAGACAACACCTAAGCATTTAATTGAAATTGCTAAAGCAAAAGTTAAGTTAGAAGAAGCATTAACTAAGAAAAATAAGACTTTTCATTTTGGTATTGAAGAGAAGTATACTAAGCTTGTTACAAATGTTAAAAATATGTACAACACTAAGCAAGAATATTTGAAAGCTAAGAAAGATAATGTATTGTCTAAAGCTGATATTAAAGAGATTAAATCAAAATATAAAGATTTAAAAATTGAGTTTATCCAGGCTAAGAAAAAATACAATAAATCTAGTACTATTGCATAAATATCATTCTCATACGTTTTTCAAACGTATCAAATTAATCACTATAAAAAATTACTTTTTATTCTTAGAGATTCTAAGCTAATAAGTTATAAAGGTAGTTGCTAAGCTTATTGGATTACTCAATGCTCTTGCAATATTAAATAAATAATCTTGTAAGGGTATGGTTTAATTATGTTTGTTTAATTAATTCAATCAAAAAAGTAGATGGAGTACTTTACATAGTTCAACCATTCGAATACTCCTAAATTAATAAGTTTTGCAGTAAATGTGTAGTTGTTAGTAAGAACAAATAAAATGATGAATTATCTAAAAGTGGCTAAAATAGTTAATAGTGTTAAAGACTTAGAGCACAATACGCTTATATTTTAGCTGCTAATTTAAGAATGTCAGCCTTATCGATTTTTTCCCAACTAAACTCTGGTAATTCGCGCCCAAAGTGACCATAGTTAGAAGTCTTGCGATAAATTGGTCTTGATAAATCGAGATTTTCGATAATTTTACCGACTCTAAGATCAAAAACCTTAGCCACGAGATTTTCTATTTGAGTATCAGTAATTTTACCAGTACCAAAAGTATTAACCATTAGAGAAACTGGTTTTGCTATACCAATCGCATATGCTACTTGTACTTCACACTTGTCAGCTAGACCAGCTGCTACGATGTTTTTAGCCATATATCTACCCATATAAGCGCCTGAACGATCAACTTTCGAAGGATCTTTACCAGAGAAAGCACCACCACCATGATGAGCAGCACCACCATAAGTATCGACAATAATTTTTCTCCCTGTAAGACCGCAATCACCCTGTGGCCCACCAATTAGAAATACACCAGTTGGATTGACATGATATTTAGTATCTTTAGTAATTAGCTCAGCTGGGATAACTTCCTTAATGATTTCCTCAATCACAGCATCATGTAGTTCTTTTTGAGAGATTGACTCATCATGTTGAGTTGATAATACTATCGTATCAATAAATTTAGGTTTATCATCCTCATATGCTAGAGTTACTTGAGCTTTTGCATCAGGGCGTAACCATGCTAATTTAGCAGTTTTTCTAAGTTCCGCTTGTTTTCTCATCAATAAGTGAGAATAGTAAATGGCTGATGGCATTAATGTTGGTGTTTCATTTGTAGCAAAGCCAAACATCAAACCTTGGTCACCAGCACCAAGATCTTCTAGGGAACCACGATCTACGCCTTGAGCAATATCTCTAGACTGCTTACCAATAGCATTAATTACAGAGCAAGTTCTACCATCGATACCTTTGCTGGCATTATTATATCCTATTTCTGTAATAACATTTCTTACTAGTTCTTCAATATCTACCCAAGCAGATGTTGTAATTTCGCCAGCAACTAACACCATACCAGTTTTTACTAAAGTTTCACATGCTACACGAGCATTTTTATCTTGTTTTAGAATCTCATCTAAAATTGCATCTGATATTTGATCAGCTAGTTTATCTGGATGTCCTTCTGATACAGACTCAGAAGTAAATAAATAATTTTTTGACATTTTGTGCTCCTTTTAGTTTAGCTGAAAGGCTTCTAGAAAATTTTTTAGGCAAAAATTTGGTAAAAACGCTTTAGCTTATTTATTTAATGTCGCAAGCAAGTTGTTTGTTAAATACAGCGACTTGCTCTATTATATAGTTTATGTTTATATCAAGTCAACTATTGACATTTTAGCTAAGAGACTTTAAAGTATTGCTAGTAAATTTTTGCAGAATTTTTTACTAAGTTGATGGCTGCTAAGCTTAGCTAGTGAGATATTAGTAATTAAAAAATTAAAATACAAAATCGGAGAATAATAAATGGTAGTAATTCGTATGGCTCGTGGTGGAGCTAAAAAGCGTCCTTTCTATAGAATCGTAGTTGCTGATAAAAGAAGTCCAAGAGATGGTAGATTTATCGAGAAATTAGGTTTCTTTAATCCTTTAGCTAAAGGTGGTGAAGAGAGGTTAAAACTTGATGTTGCTAAAGCTGAAGCTTGGCTAGCAAAAGGCGCGAAACCTTCTGATAGAGTAGCTAGCCTAATCAAAGAAGTTAAAAAAACTGCTTAATACAATATTACTCCTTAATAAAATTTTATCTCCTATGTCACAGAATTTTGTGGAAATAGCCAAAATTGGTGCTACTTATAAGCTTGATGGTGAGCTTAATTTATATCCTTTGGCAAATTCAATAGAAACACTTCTAAACTATGGCGATTGGTATATTCAATTACCTGCAACTAGTGTTTGGCAACATCTCAAAGGCGAAAGTGTGCTAAAAAGGGCTGATAAAATTTATATTAAACTTGCCAACATCAATGATGCTGAGACTGCTAAGAGGTGTGTAAACTCACTGATTGGTGTGCCACAGCAAGCGTTACCAAAACTAGCTGAAGATGAAGCATATTTTAAAGATCTAATTGGTTGTAGTGTCAAAAATACTAACAATGATTCATTTGGTGTTGTAGTAGATATTATCGAAACTGGCGCTAATGAAGTTTTGGTGTGTAAGGAAGATGGTAGTGAATATCTGATTCCTTATGTTAAGCAATATATTGTTAGTGAAAATCTTAATTTAAAGAAGATAGTAGTTGATTGGGAATATGATTACTAGTTTCAAAATTGCCAAAAATATTTGCGTAGTGACAAGTATGTTATGCTGCATTAGGCTATAAAATATTATATTCTGATAGATCAATTATCTGCTTTCATATAAGAAAAATTCATTTAAAAAAATCTTAACAAAAGGGAGTAATGTAGTGGTCGAGCCTTTATTAGAAACAAACATTTGTATTTATGCTTTCTAAAAACTACAATTAGTTGAGTTAATTTTGTTGAGTTTAATGTAATTAAAATGAAATTCGGAATAATATCAATATTTCCAGAAATGTTTAGGGCAATAAATGATTTTGGGATTACAGCTAGAGCTTTAAGAGACTCTAAAGTATCGATTAGCTGCTTTAATCCGCGTAACTATACTACAGATAGGTATGCAACAGTAGATGATACTAGTTTTGGTGGTGGTGCTGGGATGGTAATGAAGTATGAGCCTTTGTCAGCCGCGATCGAAGATGCAAAAAATACTTTAGGTTGTAGTGCAAAAGTAGTATACTTATCACCTCAGGGTGGTGTATTTAATCATAAAAAGGCCCTTGAGCTTTTGAAATATGATTCATTAATACTGCTTTGTGGAAGGTATGAAGGAGTTGATGAGCGCCTAATACAAGATTATGTTGATGAAGAAATTTCTGTAGGCGATTTTGTATTAAGTGGTGGTGAGCTACCTGCTATGCTAGTTATGGATGGCCTAATTAGGCTATTACCAGAAATGTTGGGCAATAAAGAATCTGTTATAGGAGATTCCTTTTATGATGGTCTTTTGGACTATCCACACTATACAAAGCCAGCTGTTTTGCCAAATGGTAAAACGGTACCTGATGTTTTGTTATCTGGTAATCATAAAGAAATAGCTAAATGGAGGCGTAAGCAAAAGTTAATAAGAACTTATGAGCGTCGTAAAGATTTAATAGAGTGCCTATGCCTATCTGCAGAAGATAAGCAAATTATAAATGATTATAAAATAGATAAGGTAAGCACAAAAGGAGAAAAATAATGAAAAATAAATTTGTTGAGTTAGTAGAAAAGTCACAATTAAGAACTGATCTTCCAGAATTTAATCCAGGTGATTCTATCACTGTTAATTTATGGATTAAAGAAGGTGATAAGCAAAGAATTCAGGCTTTCAAAGGTTTCGTTCTTAAAAAAAGAAATAGAGGTCTTCACTCTGCTTTCACAGTAAGAAAGATATCTTCAGGCATGGGTGTTGAAAGAACTTTTCAAACACATTCACCATTAATAGATAGTATCATCGTAGAGAAGAGAGCAGATGTGCGTAGAGCTAAGCTTTACTACATGAGAGGCCTTACTGGTAAAGCTGCTAGAATTAAAGAAAAAGTATAATTCTAGGATTGTTAAAAAGTGGCTTCAGCTGTTGATGCTTTTCTTGATAATCTTTGGCTTGAGCATGGCTTAAGCCAAAATACTATCTCATCTTATCGTACTGATCTTAAATTTTTACAAAATTATTTTGCAAAAATTGATTTGATTAGTTTAGATTTTGAGCAGCTATATGCTTTTATTTCATATCGTTCAAAAAATAGTTATAGTAGTCGTTCTAATGCTCGAATGATATCGACATTACGTAAATTCTATGCTTGGCTTGTCTCAACTGGTCAAACTGGTAACAACCCTACAGCTAAGTTGACATTACCAAAATTATCTAAGAAATTGCCTAAAGATATGACAGAAACTGATGTTGAGAGATTGCTTCAAGTCCCTGATATGACAAAGGATGTTGGTATTCGCGATAAAGCAATGCTTGAGCTGATGTACACTACCGGTTTGCGTGTAAGCGAATTAGTGTGGTTGAATATAGATGATATAGATATTAATATTGGTGTAATTCAAGTAATGGGTAAGGGATCAAAAGAGCGCATAGTACCAATAGGTGAGTATGCACTGGAGTATTTGCAAAAATATTTAAATGAAGCTCGCTTAAGTTTATCTAAAAATTTCAAAGAGAAAGCGGTTTTTATCAGTAAACATGCAAAAAGGATAACGCGACAGTCATTTTGGCACCGTATCAAAAATTATGCGTTTATTGCAGATATAAGTACTGATATTTCACCTCATACCCTAAGACACGCATTTGCTACCCATTTGCTAAATCATGGTGCTGATTTGAGATCGGTACAGTTATTACTTGGTCATAGTAATGTTTCAACAACAACTATTTATACACATATATCTCAAAATCGTCTACAAGAGATTTATCAAAAGCATCACCCAAGAGGCTGACTTTGCTACAAGTATTTTACTTTTTTAAGCTTAATGCCTATATAAACTAGCAGTGATTAATAAATCTAGCTAATGCAACAATACGAAATAGTTGCTATAATTGGCGCAAATTTTTTTATTAAAAATAATGGAGTGGTAATGAATATCCTTAGTGTTGATTATTATGCAGATGATGCAGCTGAATTGTTTACTAGATCTTTAAAAGAAACTGGTTTTGCAGTTCTTAGAACTCATCCTATTGATTGGAACCTAATTCAAACAGTTTATAAAGAGTGGCAAGAGTTCTTCAAATCAGGCGTTGTTGATAAGTATATCTTTAATGTTGAGAATCAAGATGGCTATTTTCCTAAAGATGTCTCAGAAGTTGCTAAGGGCGCAACTGTAAAAGACATTAAACATTTTTATCATTTATATTTTCCAAATAGTAGATATCCAACAGAAGTCAGTAGTGCTGCTAGAGAGATGTTTGAGAAAATGATGAAGCTTGGTGAAACGCTGTTACAGTGGATTGATGATCACATGGATCCTGCAGTAGCAAACAAGTTACGACAAAGACTGAGAGATACAGCATCTTATGAAAATACTTTACTTAGGATATTACACTATCCAGCTATACAAGGAGATGAAGAACCAGGTGCAGTTAGAGCAGCTGCACATGAGGATATTAATCTTATCACACTGTTGCCAATAGCATCTTCACCAGGTTTACAAGTATTATCTCCATTTAACAACCAATGGTATGATGTACCTTGTGATAGTGAGTCTATAATTATTAATATTGGTGATATGCTTCAAGAAATGACAAATGGAGAATACATAGCTACTAAGCATAGAGTTGTTAAGCCTGAAGATGAAAAGGAAAATCTTGATAGAATTTCAACACCATGCTTTATACATCCTAAATCAGATGTTTATCTCTCTGATAAATATCCAAGAGCAGAGATCTTTCTTAATGAAAGACTAAAGGAACTAGGTCTAAAATAAACTATATGACTAAAGAGCAAGTTATTTCTTATTATGAGAGTCAAGTTCATGAAGATGAAGTAAGAAGTATTCTTGAAAAAGCTAAGCAAATAATAGAGGCGCGTGTTCAATTAAAAGATTGTGCTATAATTCTTGATATAGATGAGACAGCTCTAAATAATTATTATCCATTTAAACAAGCTGGTTTTCCACAAGATGAGAATCATAGTATCTGGCATCAATTAACTTCAAGTACAAAAGTGATGCCGATAAAATCAACACTAGATTTCTATCATTATTATCTTGATAGGAGTCTTAAAGTATTTTTTATAAGTGCTCGTTTTGCTGAATATTTGGAATATACAAAACAGGCTTTGCGAAATGCTGGCTATGTAGATTTTGAAGATGTGTTTGTATTTCCAGAGGATATTGAGGAATACAATTCTAAAGATTTTAAGAATTTTAAGGCTGAGAGAAGAGCGTATATAGAGTCACTAGGATATAAAATACTTGTTTCTATAGGTGATCAGTCATCAGATCTAGTAGGTGGTTATACACTAAATACTCTACAATTACCAAACTATTTATATGGTGAAAATTCACGATTTTAGTATACTGATTTTGATTTAAAAATTAAAAAATACCTAAAAATATTAAAATAGCGCAAATTATCATAATCGTTATATTAATATTTTGATCAAGTAGTAACAATGAAAACAATGGTCCCCAAATAGTATATATAATATTTAGAGACATTATTAGCGTGACATTTGAATGCTTAAAGGCTTTCATCTATGATAAATCAGCTATATAGCCAATGATACCTATAATTAAAGTTAGAAGTAAAATGAACATATTAACACTATGAATTATCGCCCAAGTAAAAGGTAGGAAAATTATTATTATTGAGATCTTACATAAAAAAATAAAGTATTTATTGCTACTTAACATTGAGCAGTATTTTATAATAACACTTTCAAGCCACCAAAATATAGCAGCTAAAATTGCAAAACTAAGACCAATAAATATCTTCTTTTTAGAAGGATACTCTAAAGATTAATAACATAGCTATCGCAATACTTAGAGGTATTGGAAATAGTATTCTTATTGGTATTGGCGCACTCAAAAATACCACAAAAGCAAATGGTAATGCTAAACAACCCTAATAAGGCTAGTACTACAATGAAAGAAAACTTCTTAAGAAAGTATATAGGTAATAGCCATGCTAATACATATGTGAAATTAAGAAGGAAATATTAGCAAAGTAAAGTGCTAGTTGTTTTATAATTTGGGAAAAGCTATCACTATGGCAGCTTCCGTAAACATTAGCTAAATAATGAGATTAACCAATAAATATATAGAGGTTAATTTGGATATTAAAAAATAGCCGATAAGTGCAGCTAAAGGGACAAATAAAATTTTTATTAAAATATCTGTAATGTCTTTTAAGTTAGGTCTTATATTGTTAAGTTGGTCTAGAATCAGTAAAAAAATAACTCCCTCAGCAAAAAGTATTATAAATGACTGATATATTCCAATAGATAGAAATAAATAAGTTATAGATACTAGGTAGTTTTTAAGTTTTTCATAGTTATGATTTAAGTATAAGTGAGAAGTAATATATAATACCAATACCAATGCTTAATTAACAAAATTAAACTAAAATATATATAATAGGTGAGATAAGGTAAAAACAACAAGAAGTCAAGGTTTCGACTATAGAGAATTTTTTCTTAGTGAGAATAACAATCCAAGCAATTCCAGATACAAATAGTAATGACATACTTATTATTGTAAAGTAAAATATGGAATAGCAACTTGCTCTAAAACATAAGTTATGATTGCTAAGATAGGCCTGCCTAAAAGAAAGTACTAGATATGTAATGGATATAAATAATTCACTATTACCTAATCCATAGGTCGCAAGTTCCGTATCCATACCAATACTCCAAGATAAAATGAAGTAGGCATAAATAACAATAAACAGAGAAGATAGCACAACGATGCTATAGGTACGTTGATTTAGTAAATTTCGTAAATCTCTTATTAATTCTTTCATTATCGCTAATTTTTGCTAACTAATTATTTAAGCTCATAATAGCCGATCCTCTTCGCAAAATACAACTTTTAGGTATTTTTTTATTATCTTTTATAAATGCAATATAAAACCAAGAGGAATTAGTTTAGAATAAATAACTAGGTAGAAGAAATTTTTTTTGAATAATGATAGATAAAAGTGGGTATCGAGCAAATATAGCGATAGTTTTGCTTAATAAGCAAAATAGAGTGTTTTGGGGGCAGAGAAGAAACCGAACATCCTGGCAGTTTCCTCAAGGTGGTGTAGCTGGTGGAGAAACACCTTTACAGGCAATGTATCGTGAGCTACATGAAGAGATTGGATTGCGTCCTCAAGATGTTGAAGTAATTGCCTCAACACGAGATTGGTATAAATATAATATTCCAGACTCATTAGTTAGAACTAGAGAACCTGTATGTATTGGTCAAAAACAAAAATGGTTTCTATTAAGGTTAAAAAGCCCTGAAAGTAACATTGATTTAGATGTTAATGATTCACCTGAATTTGATAATTGGCGTTGGGTAAGTTATTGGTATCCAATCAATCATGTTGTGTATTTCAAACAGGAAGTTTATCGTAAAGCTTTGACTTATTTTAAAGATTACCTAGAGTAGAGAGTGGTAAACTTTATCTACTCTCAACAAATGCCTTAGACCATAAATATGTAAATATTCCTACATATGCAACAATGATAACATTGGAAATAAAATAATAATCCTATCCACTGCAACTAAACAGCTAATTATGTATAGCTATTAAAGTTATGTATCTTTTCTCAAAAAAGTTAGCTATTCCTAATAATCCAGCAAAGGTTAATGCGGTATGACCATATGTCATAGAGTTATAAGCCTTTTAAAAGGAAAAAAGTGAAAGCCATAGTGATTTTATCAAACAACAGCACTTCCAGTCTATATCTGACAAGTATAACTTTAAGGATAGTTGTAATTATAATAGTCATTATCAATGATAACGACATTACATATAACTTTTGTGACGGTTTTTTTGTTATATATTTGTAGGTACAAATTACTGTGACTATAGCTGTAATAACAGTCTAGATTTTAGGAGAAAAAATCTTAGAAGTCAAAGCTGCTACTGTACTAATTTCAGTGCCAAAGAAATCACTGGCATGTTACTAGTGTTGTAACTTTTATATCCAACAAATTATAGCTTAGGATTACAATTATCAGCGTTAAAAATCTATATATAGCAGTCTTTTTTGTGAGTTTACAGTCAAAGCAATTTATATTTAAATTTGTTCAAAATCACCAGATTAATTGATAAAATGTAATATTATCATAACTAAATTCCAAAAACTAAAATGTTTAATCAAGGCTGGTATAAAAAAGCTAAATGTATTAAGAGTCAGAACTTTAATCAACGAGCTAATAAAAATGATATTAGCCTAGTTGTGATACATTGTATAAGTCTACCTGAAAGACAATACGATAATGGCAATGTTGAGAAATTATTTACCAATCAATTAGATTGTAGTTTGCACCCAAGTTTTGCAAGCCTTAAAGGTGTTGAGGTTTCTGCTCATTTCTATATAAAACGCGATGGTGAAATTGTGCAGTTCGTTTCAGTTAATAATATAGCATGGCATGCAGGGATAAGCGAATTTCAAGGTAGACAAGGATGTAATGACTTTTCCGTAGGGATTGAGCTACAGGGTACTGATAAAACAGTTTATACTGAGCAACAATATCTTAGTTTGAATGGACTGCTAAAAGATCTTAGAAAGGCATATCCAAGATTAGTAAATATTACCGGTCATCAAAATATTGCGCCACAGAGAAAAACTGATCCAGGTAAGTGTTTTGAGTGGACTAAGATTATGTGGTAAGAATTTAGTATAAATTGATAATAAAAATAATAATATTATTTTGATTTAAACGTAAGTAAAAGAGCTTATTATTCGATTTCGGCTCTATCACCATAGTTCTCAAGCCAATCACGGCGATCTTTCGCTCTTTTTTTAGCCAAAAGCATATCTAACATTTCAGCATCATCGTATACATCAGATATAGTAAGTTGTAAAAGTCTTCTTGATGATACATCCATTGCTGATTCACGCAGTTGCGTAGGGTTCATCTCACCAAGACCTTTAAAACGCATGATATTTATCTTGCCTGTTAGTTTGGAATTTTGAGCTAAGATAGTTTCTTTTTCATTTTCATCAAGAGCATAGAAAGTGCTTTTACCAATATCAATTCTAAACAAAGGAGGTTGAGCTATATAAATATGGCCATACTCAATAAGTTTTCTAAAATGTTTTAAGAACATTGCACACAGTAGTGTCGCTATATGTAATCCATCAGAGTCGGCATCTGCGAGAATGCATATTTTATTGTATCTCAGACCGGAAATGTTATCACTATCAGGATCAACACCAATTGCTGTAGCGATGTTATGAATTTCTTGAGAGTTCATTATAGTATCAGCATCTAGTTCCCAACTATTAAGAATCTTACCTTTAAGAGGTAATACAGCCTGAAAGTTTTTATCACGAGCTTGTTTTGCTGAGCCTCCAGCTGAATCTCCCTCAACAATAAAAAGTTCAGTTGAATTAATATCAGAGCTAATACAGTCGGTAAGCTTACCTGGTAAACGAATAGAAGTATTCATTATGCGTTTACGCGTAGTTTTTTTGTCTGCGTTAATTCTCTTTTGTGCAACTTTGCTAACATTTTCAACAATTTGACGCGCTTCATCAGGATTCTGGTTTAGCCATATAGTCAGTAAATCTCTAACAGCAGTAGCGACAAAAGTAGTAACATCTTTATTAGAAAGTTTCTCTTTGGTTTGACCAGCAAATTGAGGATTTGTAATTTTTACAGATATTACATAGTTTAGCTGAGCAAAAGAGTCATTAGCAGTAATTTTGATATTTTTTACGCTAAGCGAGTTTTTCTCAATATATGCCTTAATCGCATCGTAAACACCATTTTTAAGACCAATAACATGTGTACCATCTTGAGGTGTTGGAATTAGGTTTACATAGCTATTTTTGCTACTTTCAGTAGGATCTTTATACCAGCAAAATACCGCATCTAAATAAGAGTCACCTTTTGAAAAGTTATCAATCATAAATGGTTCAGCTGGGAGTGTTTCACCAGCTAATTTATGATCAAGATAGCCTTTAAGTCCAGCCTCAAAATGCCATATAAACTTCTCTTTTTTTACTTCATTTGAATATTTTATTGTAAGAGCTTTGCAAAGTATCGCTTTTGCTTCAAACAGGTTCTTAAGGGCTTTAAAATTGACTTTGATATCATTAAAATATTTTTTGTTTGGCCAAAATCTAATTTTTGTACCAGTATTTTTCTTACCAACACTATCAATAATTTCTAAATCTTTGGTTTTAAAACCATCTTCAAAGACTATATGATAAACATTACCATCTCTTTTAATCTCTGCTTCAAGTCTAGTTGATAAAGCATTAACAACCGATACTCCAACCCCATGAAGACCACCAGAATGAGTATAGTTTGTGTTACTAAATTTACCGCCAGAATGGAGCTTAGTCATAATAAGTTCAATACCAGACATTTTATGCTCAGGATGAATATCTACAGGCATACCACGACCATCATCTGCTACTTCGATACTGTTGTCATCATATAAAGTGATATTTATTTTGCTAGCAAATCCAGCAAGGACTTCATCAACACTATTATCAATAATTTCTTGGATTAGATGATTTGGATTTTCTATATTAGTATACATTCCTGGTCTTTTCTTGACAGGGTCTAAACCAGTAAGAACTTCAATAGATTTGGCATTATAGTTTTGCATTGACAATTTTTAGATAGGTGAAATTATATTATTTAATCTAGATTTTATCATATAATCATTTTAATCCTAAGCTTAGCTGAGCGTTAAAGCTTTATTTCTTGAGGAAGTAGCAACTATAAGGTAAAAATATCGTTAGACCAATAAGTGGTAATATCACAAATGCAAAAGATAGCATAAACTCACTACCTAAGCTGATCTGACTCATAATTGCTGTTGTTATTGAGGCTATACCCATTTGCATAAAGCCCATTACAGATGAGGCAGCACCTGCTGTGGTAGTGAAGTTTTCTAGTGCAATAGGTGTTAGTGAAGGCACACTAAATGAGATACTTATAAATGTCAGTGATAATATTGCAGTTAATGCTATCGATAATTCTAAGCCTGTTAGTTTTTTGAATGCGTAGATACATAGTGTTCCTGAAATTAAAGTACAAAACATACCGAAATTTACAAGATGTTTGTATGCAATTAGATGGCTTAGTTTTGAGCAAACAAGAGATCCTAGTACAACAGCTGTAACCATTATTGTTAGTAAGTATAAAAAGTTAGATTTATCAAGTTTGAGAATATTGACAAATACATCTGGAGCTGTGACTAAACATGCGTATATCACACTGATATTTATTCCTAAAACAAAAGTAGCAAAGAAAAATTGATGATCTTTGAAAAGTAAAAAGTAGTTTTTTAAAAAGGACTTAAAAATTAAAGCCTCAAAGTTTTTTTCTCTGATTGTTTCTGGAAAAAATATTGCTACTTTTATGAATAATAGACTAGCTGCAACTAGCAATATCCAAAAAATCGCTTTAGAACTAATAAATACTCCAAGTACTGCACCAAATGCTGGGGCTAGAGCAAAAGCTATATTCATAATAGCAAATACTGCACCTTGCTCTTTAACTTTGAAAGCATCTTTGACGGCAACTGTAGCAATAACACCACCAGCTGCAGCGCCAAAGCCTTGTATCATTCTAGCATATATCAAAGTATTGATATGATTACTTAATATACATATTATTGAACTAATTATGAAAAAGCACGATCCTACTAACATTACAGGTTTGCGACCAAACCTATCAGAAAATGGTCCATATAATAGCTGACTAATCGAGTAGCCAAGTAAATATGAAGTGATAGTAAGTTGTACATGGGGATAGTCGGTACCTAAAATTGTTTTTAGCTCAGGTAAGGCTGGAGCATAAATAGTATCGCCAAATGGTCCTAGAGATACCATGAGGATTAAGATAAATATTGATGGTCTGATGCCTTTATACATTAGCTAGGTTTACCTTTACTAAAATCACCAATTATTATAGTAGCATTGATACCTTTTGGTTTAGTTTCTGTTGTTTGTGTAGTTTTAGCTGCTACAGCACTTGTTGCTTTAGCATGTTTGTCTTGCTTAAGTGGATAAATTTGCGCAACACTATTACCTTTGTCAACCTGATAATTACTTAGTATACTATCATAGATAACTTTATCACTATAAGCATCAACTAAGTATGTAGTTCCATTATCAGCTTCAATAACAATTCCTTTCTCGGTTGGGACTAACTGTCCGGAAATACCATAATCAAAAATATCACTTTTAGGAGTTAACTTGTATATGCCAAGATACTCACCATTTAATGAGTTAAAAAAGTGTAGATAACCTTGGTAGTCAGCAACAACTATTAAGCCTTTATAATAAACTGGCGCAGTTATTTTACGCCATTTTAGAATATCTTGAGTCCAGACAGTATCACCAGTTTGTATATCATAAGCTTTTAGCTCACTATTATCTTGAGTAGTAAAAATAACCCCATTGTTAATTGCCATATTATTGATAATAGAGGCTTTTTTAGCCCAAAGCATTTTACCATTATCTTTATCTAAAGCAACTATAGCTCCTTGGTAAGCGGTAAAAATAAGATAGTGATCATACAACATTGGGTTAGCGGTGATGATGTCTACCATTTTATCAGCAGGTGATGAGCCGTGAGAAATCGCTATCAGTATATTGATGGTTCTATCACCACTTTTTATAGTAAAGCCTAAAACTGCACCAAAAGCATTACCAACCATTACGGTATCATTAAGAACTATAGGTGATGAGTTACTAGGTAATGTAATCTCAGGAATGTTATTTGAAACACTCCATTCTTTAGAACCATTTCTTGCATCAAATGCTGAAACTGAGCCATCATGAGTTTGTAAATAAATTGAATTATCGTAAATTGTTGGCTGGGAAAAAATACTGCTTGGAGCATCTGTACGCCATAGAGTTTGGCCATCTTTACCATCTATAGCAGTCAATGTTCCTTTTATAGAGCCAAAAATAACAGCGTTTGCTATAGTATTTGGTTGTGCTGATAGACTTGTACCAGTATCATTTTTCCAGATTATTTTGCCATTAGTAATTGCTAAACCGTATGCCATACCATTTTGGTTAGGGACAAATATAGTATTATTTGCATAAGCAGGAGCAACATTGTAATTTGCTAATCCACCATTACCATTTCCTGTTTTTCTCTTCCATATAACTTTTACATAAGTTTCTTTAGGAGGTTTCTCAACTAATGGCGTAGGAGGTGGGACATTACTCTTAGAACAACTAGTTGCTAATACAGACAACAGCAAAGGAGCCGTAATAAATAATAGTTTTTTCATAACTAGTTAGTATTGTTTATAAGTTGACTAATAATCTGTTTAAATTGACCAGAACTATTAAGATCTTGTAAAGCTTTTTGCCAAGTTTCAATGGATTTTGTTTTATCTTTTTTCTCTCTATATGCTTGTCCTAATAACATCAAAGGATAGGCATTTTCTTTAAAAGATTTGATATTTTGAAGCGTTTTAATAGCTTGATCAGGTTGATTTGCTAAGATGTATAGTCGAGCAAGCTTTACTTTGCTAATATCGCTAAGGCTATCTTTATGGTTATTTTCTATACTTTGTTGTAGTACTGCAATAGTTTTTGGTAGATTAGTAACATTTATATTGAAGTTTTTTGTATCTAGTTTCGTTGTTGTAGTATATAGGTTAGCTAGTTGCCAACTTGCGAATATACCAAAGCTAGTATTTGGATAGTCGTTAATTACTTGCTCAAATTTGGAGATTTTTGTCTCAAGATGTGATTTTGGATTTTCATTAGCTATTAGCGCCTTTTGATACATTGTTGCTGCCTCGAGCATTTTTTTATCATTGCTAGAGTTGTAAAACTGCAAAATTATCGCGCAAATTATTACAAATATGATTATTCCAGCTATCGTATACAGAACTTGATTTTGTTTCTTGGATAAGTTTTTCATATTAGTGACGTCTACAAATTTATTGAGTTTCTAGTAAACATATAACATCTTAACATAAAAGTTACCAACGTTGTAATTTTATTAATCAGATTAGAATGTAATGTCTTAGTCTTTTGTGTTAAAATATGCTTTTGTTTTTCTAGGTTAGTTTATTTTATTACATTTAATAATATTTGAATATGGCATTAATATCTTTAGCAATTGATTATAAAAAGTCTCCGATAGAAGTTCGTAGTGAGTTTGCACTCTCTGGTTTAGATGTATCTATGTTGTATAGGTCAATACTTGCTATAGATGGTGCTGTACATGCTGTAATCTTATCTACTTGTAATCGCACCGAAGTGTACCTTGAAATATCTGATCTAAGAGTTGTCGATGATGTTTTGGTATGGTGGCAAGGCTATGTTAAAAATCCTAATTACAAAATAAAAGATTATTTTAAGCTAAGACAAGGTACAGAAGTAATCATGCACCTTATGAAATTAGCTTGTGGTTTAGAATCAATGGTTTTAGGTGAACCACAAATATTAGGACAAGTTAAAGACTCTTACACTCTTAGTAAAAAAAATCATGCTATCGGTAAAGAACTAGATAGGGTTTTTCAGAAAGTTTTTGCAACTGCTAAAAGAGTACGCAGTGAAACTAGAATTGGTCATTGTCCCGTTTCAGTTGCATTCTCAGCAATCACTTTGGCTAAAAGACAACTAGATAATATTTCTAGCAAAAATGTCCTTATCATTGGTGCTGGTCAAACAGGAGAACTTTTGTTTCGTCATGTTACAGCGCTTGCTCCTAAGCAGATAATGTTAGCAAACCGTACTATCGAGAAAGCACACAAGATTACTTCTGCTTTTAGAAATGCTAGTGCTCATTACTTATCAGAACTACCGCAATTGATCAAAAAAGCTGACATTATAATTGCTGCAGTGAATGTTTCGGAATATATTGTTACACGCAAAGATGTTGGTGATAAACCTAGAGTTTTTATTGATATATCAATACCACAAGCTTTAGATCCTAAATTAGGTGAGTTAGAGCAAAATGTCTATTATTGTGTTGATGATATTAATGCAGTTATTGAAGATAACAAAGATAAAAGAAAACATGAGAGCTCTAAAGCTCAAAAAATTATTGTAAAATCTCTTGAGGAATATCTTGAAAAAGAAAAAGCTATTATCTCAAATAGCGCGATTAAAGAACTTTTTCAAAAGGCTGATGGCTTGGTTGACCTATCACTAGAGAAAAGCTTAGCTAAAATGAAAAATGGTAAAGATGCCGAAGAGATAATTAAAAGATTTGCCTATGAAATTAAAAAGAAAGTTTTACACTACCCTGTTGTAGGAATGAAAGAAGCTTCTAAGCAGGGTAGAAATGACTGTCTTGTATGTATGAAACGTATGTTTGGTTTAAATATGGAAAAATAAATGAAAGATTCTATTAAAGCAAAATTGCAAAGATTGATAGAAAGGCATGAGGAAGTTAATGCCTTATTAAGTGATGTAGAGATTACCTCTGATCAAAATAAGTTTAGAGACTTATTAAAAGAGTACTCTCATCTTGAGCCGATTGTAAAGGCTTTTAAAGAGTATTCTCAAGCTTTAGAAGATAAACAATCCGCTTATGAAATGCTTAATGAAAAAGACGCTGAGCTTGTTGAGATGGCAAAAGAAGAGCTAAAGTTAGCTAATGAGGTTATTGAAAAACTTGAGAGTGAATTACAAATACTTCTTTTACCTCGTGATCCTAATGATGATGCTAACGTTTTCCTAGAGATTAGAGCTGGGACTGGTGGTGATGAGGCTTCGATATTTTCAGGTGATTTGTTTAAAATGTATTCAAGGTACGCTGAGCAAAGAGGCTGGAAGATTGAGGTAATATCAGCTAGTGAAGGTGAACATGGTGGTTACAAGGAAATTATCTCAAGAATATATGGTGATGGTGTGTATTCACAGTTGAAGTTTGAATCTGGTGCTCATAGAGTACAAAGAGTTCCTGCTACAGAGTCACAAGGTAGAATCCATACTTCAGCATGTACTGTTGCAGTTATGCCTGAGGCTGATGAAGTTGAGGGAATTGATATTAACCCAGCAGATCTAAAAATTGATACATTTAGAGCATCTGGTGCTGGTGGACAGCATGTTAACAAAACTGACTCAGCAATTAGGATTACCTATATCCCAACTGGAGTGGTTGTCGAGTGTCAAGATCAACGCTCTCAACATAAAAACCGTGCAGCAGCAATGTCTATGCTTAAATCAAAACTTCTACAAGCTGAAATTGATAAACAGCAAAAAGAGCAGTCTGATACACGTAAGAGCCTAGTAGGTAGTGGTGATAGATCAGAGAGAATTAGAACTTATAATTACCCTCAAGGTAGAGTTACCGATCATCGTATAAATTTAACTCTTTATAAGCTTGATGAGTTTATGGAGGGTAGTCTAGATAGTATTATACAACCACTAATTCTAGAGCATCAGGCGGATCTTTTAGCAACTATGTCTGATGAGTAGTAATATTACAATCTCTCAATTACTAGCAACTAGCCTAGCTAATTTTAATCAATCCAATATAGTAAAGCATGAGTTACAAATGATTATTTGTGATACTTTAGGTGTTGATAAAACATATCTTTATCTAAATTCAGATAGTCAACTTGACAGTAATATAGTTAAACTAATAGATGCTAAAATATCGCGTCTTCTAGCTGGTGAGCCATTCACTTATATTCTTGGTTATAAGTATTTTTGGAATCAAAAACTTTATGTAACTAAAGATACGCTTATACCACGTGCGGATACTGAAGTATTGGTATCTACAGTTTTAGATGATATAGTTGATAAAAATGCTGATATTAAAATACTTGATCTTGGCACGGGTACAGGAGCAATAGCGTTAGCTTTAGCAGCTGAGCTAGCAAATAGTCAAGTTGTTGCGGTTGATCTGCATCAGCAGACCCTTGATGTTGCTAAAAAAAATACTCGATCAAATAATATCACTAATGTCAAATTTATCCAGAGTAGTTGGTATACAAGCCTTGACGATGGTAAATTTGATATTATAGTTTCTAATCCGCCATATATAGGTTTGGCTGATACAAACATTGATCAAAGCGTCAAAGACTATGAACCTGCAGAGTCTTTATTTGCCAAAGATAATGGTTTAGCAGATATTAAGATAATTATATCTCAAGCAAACAACTTTCTAAAACAAAATGGTTGTATTTATATAGAGCATGATTTCACTCAGGCAAATGCTGTTGCAGCGTTATTTTCACAGTATAATTTTACTGATATTAATACAATTAAAGATTTAAATAATAACGATAGATGTACTAAGGCGCGACTTAGCTATTTATGATAGGGATGACCTTCTAGTATTGTATAAGCTCTATAGAGTTGTTCAGCAATAATAATACGCACTAAAGGGTGAGGAAAAGTCATTTTTGATATTGATATTTTCTCTTTTGCAATTTCTTTAACACTTTGGTCAATACCGTCAGGACCACCAATTAGAATCACAACACTTGTATTATTAAATTTCCAATTTTGCATTTTCTCTGCTAACTCTTCGGTTGAGGTGATTTTAGAATTAACATCAAGTATCACCAAGTGATCATAATGATTGAGTTTACTAATAATTGTTTTAGCTTCTTGTTCCATCCATAGTTTAGGATTACCAGTTTTGGACCGTTTAGCTATTGGTAGTTCGATTAACTCAAGAGGTATTAATTTACTTAAACGTTTCTTATATTCATCATAGCCATCACTAACCCATTTAGGTGGTTTTTCTCCAAGTGTGATTATTTTTATTTTCATGGTTTACCTTGTAAAGCACAAAATGTTTTCTTGTGAGAAGTCTGGATTAAATTGGTAACTTGCTACATTGAAGTTTTTGATATCACTAATATCTTTAATTCTATTTTCAAGAATAAATCTAGCCATTAAGCCGCGAGCTTTTTTGGCATGGATGCCAATAGTCTTATATGTACCTGCTTTATTCTCTTTGAAGTCAATATCTAACCATTTAGCATTTAAAGACTTTTTATCTATGGCTTGAGAGTACTCATTAGAGGCAAGGTTTATCAAAATTTTATTTTGCTGTTGGCTAAAATACTCATTTAATTGAGTTGTGATTTTATCTTGCCAATACTTATGCAGAATTTTGCCTTCAATTTTAATGTTTGTGCCCATTTCGAGTCTATAAGCTTGTATTAAATCAAGAGGGCGAATCAATCCATATAGACCAGATAGCATTAATAAATGACTTTGTGAATACTCTATGGTTTTACTATTTAAAGTATCTGCTTCTAGTCCTTTGTATACATCACCACTAAAAGTAAATATTGCAGCTTTTGCATTTGACTTATCATATTTATTAGGATCAAAGTTGTTGTGTTTAGCAAATATTTCTTCAGCTAATTTAGGGCTAATTTTCATTAGTTTTTCTATTTCTTCAACTTCATAATGCTTTAGAGTGTTTATAAGTTTTGTTATTTGTTCCTTAAATATTGGCTGCGTGAATTGATAGCCTGTTTTTATAGGCTCAAAATTTTGGCTTTTAGCTGGTGATATTACTATAATCATTTTAGTTAATATGTGTATTTTTTACTAACACAATGATACCAATTTATCTTAAATAATGGAATTTGCTTTGATAACTTGTAATTTTTAGCTATATCTAGTATTATACACGTCGCTGACTTGGTTTCCACGCAATGATAGATTGTGAACCCCGCTAGGTCCGGAAGGAAGCAACGGTAACTTTTGATTCATGTGCCGTGTCAAGGCTAAGTCAGCACTTCAGAAATTTTATGGTCATTTCAATTCATTACTTATAAATAATAAAAACATGTCTAACTTTAGTAATTATAATGTTAAAAATAAATCCAAGTAGAAATTATCTAATGTTGGTTTATCTTATAATATTTGTTTATTTTTAATTATAAATCTCTGCCAGCCATTAATGATGGATGATTTTTAGCGATCAAATATAAATGTTCTTTATAAATAATACTGTTTGTTCTCATGTATATAATGATTATTTTTACTGGACAGGCAGAGCTTCTGCTCAAATTCTGGTAGAAGTTATTCATGTTTGATATATTTTATAGACTTGATAAATGCTTTTGCCATTACTATATTGATTGTTTACTTATAAATAAATCGGTTATTAAAAATCATGAGAACATATTATCAAAAAAATTTATTGTATATATCTTTATTTATTATGTATTTTAGTATAACTGGATTTATAAAAAGTGCTATATAGAAAACTGCTGGTATACAATATTTATGTGGAATGAGTTTATTAGTTTATATGTTTTATACTCTTTATGTAAGAGATAATTTTTCTCCAATAAAAAGCATACTATTAGCTATAATAATTGGCTTGTATAATGAATTTTTTTATGGTTATTTTTACTATTTTCTTTTTCTATATTTTATATAAATTCATAAAAAAAGTTAAATTAAATCGAAATACTTTATATTTTTTTGTTCCTTTTATTTTTATCTGGTACTATAATGATTATAACACCTGGAAATTTTATCAGAACAGATGGTGTGCTTGATGGGCAGTCTGTTTTAATTTATGTTTTCCAGAATATATTTAGTATTACTATATCATTTTTCAAAACTTGAGGTTTCTTTACCCTTTATTGTTTCACTTATTACCGTGTGGCTATTAGAAAAAAATATAATAACTAAGTTAATAATTTCTTTATGTTTAATATCTATATCACTGACTACATTTTTTATAATGTATGGTTTAGTCGTAAGAGTTAAAAGGATACATATGCTTATTTATTTTTATATTAAATAAGTATTTTTTTGAAAGTAGGTTAGGATTATTTTTGCGTGATAAATATATTTGTTATTTTAAATTAATTTCTTTTGCTATTGTTGTAGTGTTACTCTTTATATATCTTATAGTTATATTTTATCCTATAAAAGGATTAATGAAATAGGATATTATTAACTCAGGAAAAAAATATTAGCTTAAAGCTATTGCCTTTGAGGGACTTTGTTAGGGATGGTATATATTATTTTGAACTTACTTCTGATCCTAATGGATGGTATAACAAAGAATTTGCTAATTACTATGGTTTTGATTCAGTTAAATTAAAGTAATCATAATATTTAAACTGTTTTTTATAATTAATTTAGTACAGATTCGACTTTTTTGTACTTTTGGATAAAAGTTTATTTCTGCAAAATTAAAAAATAGCAAAAGTCACTTTTTATTTATAAGTAAATCTTATTAATATATTAAAATTTATATATTTAAAGTTTGGGAAGTAGTCATGTATAATAATGTCATGATTTGATAAATAAAAAAGGTAATTTTATCACTTCAAATAATCATATTTTCAGTAACACTAAGTTCAGCAAATGGAGCTACATGGGCTAGATAATTTTTCTAGTGCTAATTGAATTTAGCATATTAGAATATCAGTGGAACACCCAGAGGGACTCGAACCCCCGCATCCACCTCCGGAAGGCGACGCTCTATCCAGTTAAGCTATGGGTGCTTGTATCAAGTTATTTATCTATGGATAAAATTAAAGTATATCTTATCGAAGATATAATTATACACAAAAGCATATACAAGGTAAAAAAATAACAAAACCAATATCTCAACTACAAGAGCTGCTAATAAAGCTCATATTTAGTATATAAGCTACCAAAAGGATTGTAACTATAAGTAGCCCCAGTTCAAAAAGCAAAGCGTGTAAACCAAGAATAATAATTCCTCACTTTGAACGGCATACACCAAATTTTATTTCGATTATATCAAAAATATAGTTATAGATGAAATTCCATAACATTGCTATTAGTTAAATTATAATAGCTAAGCTGGCGATATGAAATACATCTTGATGTAAAATGAACATAGCGAAAGGTGTAAATATCACAATGCTAAAAAATTCAAACCCTATTGTGTGGATTATTCGAGCTAAAAAGCTCATACTTTTTACACTCATTTATAGATTCTTATTTATAAAGCTTAATTATTATTATACAATTTATTGCGCTAGTTTTTTATTTAAATTTGAAAGTTTCTCTATATATATTGATTAGGCACTAAGGAATCTAAGTTTAAATATTAGAGAGAGTTTATTTGACAAAAAAATAAAAAATTTCCTTGAAAAAATTTTTTTTGACTCAATATCTAGAGTTGCAAGAACTTAGAACTATGGGATTGTTCTAAGATGTACACAAATTAAAACGTTTAAACATAAAGTTAATTAATAAAGGAGTAAGATTGTTATGAACATTCGTCCATTACAAGATAGAATATTAGTTCGTCGTGCAGAAGAAGAAACAAAATCTGCAGGTGGGATTATCTTAACTGGTAGTGCTCAAGAGAAACCTAGTGAAGGTGAAGTTGTCGCTGTCGGCAATGGTAAAAAATTAGATAATGGCTCTACACTACCTATGGATGTAAAAGTTGGTGATAAAGTTTTATTTGGTAAATATTCTGGTAGTGAAGTAAAAGTTGGTGATGAAACTCTTCTGATGATGAGAGAAGAAGATATTATGGGTATTATTGCGTAATCAAAGAATCTTACAAAATTTTAAAGGAGAAATTAAAATGGCTGCAAAACAAGTTTTATTTTCAGATGAAGCTCGTACAAAAATGCTAGATGGCGTTAATACATTAGCAAATGCTGTAAAAGTTACTTTAGGTCCAAAAGGTCGTAACGTTGTTTTAGATAAATCATTTGGTGCGCCAGCTATCACAAAAGATGGTGTATCTGTTGCTAAAGAAATCGAACTAGAAGATAAGTTTGAGAATATGGGTGCTCAGATAGTTAAAGAAGTAGCTTCAAAAACTGCTGATGTTGCTGGTGATGGTACTACTACAGCTACTGTACTTGCTCAAGCATTATTAACAGAAGGTCTAAAAGCTGTTGCTGCAGGTATGAATCCTATGGATCTAAAAAGAGGTATCGATAAAGCAACTGCTAAGCTAGTTGAAGAACTAAAAGTACTTTCTAAGCCATGTTCAGATCCAAAATCAATTGAGCAGGTTGGTACTATCTCTGCTAACTCTGATGCTACTGTTGGTAAGCTTATCGCTGATGCAATGGCAAAAGTTGGTAAAGAAGGTGTAATTACTGTTGAAGAAGGTAAAGGTTTTGAAGACGAGCTTGATGTTGTGGAAGGTATGCAATTTGATAGAGGTTATCTATCTCCGTATTTTGCAACAAATCAAGAGAATATGACTACTGATTTAGAGAATCCATATATTTTAATAGTTGATAAGAAGATCTCTAATATACGTGATCTATTACCAGTATTAGAAGGTGTTTCTAAGTCTGGTAGAGCGTTACTAATAATTGCTGAAGCTGTAGAAAGCGAAGCTTTAGCTACTTTAGTTGTTAATAATATGAGAGGTGTAGTTAAAGTATGTGCTGTTAAAGCTCCTGGCTTTGGTGATAGAAGAAAAGCTATGCTAGAAGATATCGCTATCTTAACTAGTGCTACACTTATATCTGAAGATCTAAGCATGAAGTTAGAAGAAACTAAAATGGAGCATTTAGGTACAGCTAGTAGAGTACAAGTAACAAAAGATAATACAACAATCATTGATGGTGCTGGTGAAAAAGCAGCTATCGCTAAACGAGTAAATGTAATTAAAGCTAATATTGCTCAAGCTAGTTCTGATTATGATCGTGAGAAGCTACAAGAGAGACTAGCTAAACTTTCTGGTGGTGTTGCTGTTATCAAAGTAGGTGCTGTTACAGAAACTGAGATGAAAGAGAAAAAGGATCGTGTCGATGATGCTTTACATGCTACTCGTGCAGCTGTAGAAGAAGGTATTGTTGCTGGTGGAGGTATTGCTTTAATTAGAGCACAGAAAGCATTAGATGGCTTAACAGGTGAAAATGATGATCAAAACCATGGTATAGTTCTACTTAGAAAGGCGATAGAAGCTCCGCTAAGACAGATCGTACAAAATGCTGGTGTAGAGTCTTCTGTAGTTGTTAATCAAGTTAAAGCTAACCAAGGTAACTATGGTTATAACGCAGCTAATGATACTTATGGCGATATGGTTGAAATGGGTATCTTAGATCCTACTAAAGTTACTCGTTCAGCTTTACAGCATGCTGCTTCAATTGCTGGTCTAATGATCACAACAGAGGTGATGGTTGGTGAAATCAAAGAAGCAGCTCCAGCTATGTCTATGGGTGGTGGTATGGGCGGTATGCCGGGTATGATGTAAAATCTGGTTATATTCTTTCTAAAACACAAAATACTTTTCTAAATTCTTTATTTTTACCTGTAGTAACCTTTATCAAATTTTAAGATAAAGGTTCACTATATGGATATAAATTCCAATCAAGATAAAGTTCTAGATTTGAAAGGTGTTACAATCATGGCTGTCACAGATAATTTTGGTATTCGCTGGATACCTGTAGCAGCTTGCTTGGGAGCTTCAGCAATATTCTTTTGTATACTTGGTGCTGTAATGTTTTTCTTATCTTTGGTCATAATCGCAGTTCAGTTATCCAGAAAACATCCTGATGAGGGAGGTATTTACTCATGGACCGTCAGAGCTTTAGGGCAAAAGGCAGGTTTTATGGTAGCGTGGTTATACTAGGTAAATACAATATTTTATTATCCAACTGTACTTATTTTTTTAGCTACTAACTTTGCATATTTCATAGGTCAGCCTGACTTGGTTGATAATATGTTATTATATAACGGTAGTTATTTTAGTGGCTTTTTGGTTAGCTACAGTGATTAGTTTTTGTGGTTTGAAAGCTAATAAATACCTTGTTGATATCGGTAGTGTCTTAGGTTCATTTTTGCCTGCTATAGTAATTATTGTTCTAGGTTTCATAGCATACTTTTGCTAATTCAGTCAAAGATGCTAAGAAAAATCTATATTTATAGTCTAATATTTTCTGCATTTATTTTGTTGGGTTTGTATATATTTTGGACAATTATTTTGAATCTTGTTGCATCACCTAACACGATAAATAGTGCTTCAGGATTGATGGTGTTTGAAATAATTGGTTATAGATTTGGCTGGGATTAGTTCCCAAGATTAATGGTTTTTTACTGACATTTGCAGAGCTGGCTGCTGTGAGTATTTGGCTCCTAGCCCAAGTAGTAATGTTCTTTAAATGTATACCTAAAGGAATATTGTCAGAGTGGGTACACAAAACTAACAAATATGATTCTCCTAAAAATGCCTTAGTATTTATGGTAGTATTAGTAACAGCTATAATATTACTAACAAACTTTTTACCATCAGTAAATTTGATGTATCAAGCTTTAATACTTATACTATAGTACTTTATTTTATCTCTTACTTTATATCTAGTAGTTGCTTACATCAAACTTATTGATGGTGCTTACAAATATTTATTGGGATTTTTTGTGTTTATATCGACATCAATTGGGATTATCATTTAGTTTTCAACCATCTATTGATTTAACAGGTGAATATGATATTTTTATATATGAATTTGAATTAACTCTCGGACCTAAGATCTTTATATTTATTGGTTGGTTATTATATAAATTCAAGTGGTAATCAAAAAGTAGCTTCGCTAGTATCTATTAAGAAAATTATCTAGAATATGTGTTGGTAGTATCTTTTTAAAAGATACCATAATCCAAGTCGCTTTTGTAATATAGTATCTTGGTCTTGGTTTGTCGGAATTTATTATTTTCTCAACAACTTTTGCAACTGAAATAGCAGGTTTATTAAATGGAACTTTTTTGTGTTGGCGTGCAAGTATTTTTTCATATTGCTGTTTATATACTGAAGAGTTATAATCAACATTAGTAATTGTTTTAATAGAGTTTTCTCTAAATTTGCTAGTAATAGGTCCTGTGTTTAGACTAGTTATAAAAATATTAGAGTCTCTTAGTTTTAGACGCATGGTATCTGTCAGACCTTCAATAGCATATTTACTTGCGTTGTATGCGCCGCGATACTTCATCGCAACCAGTCCTAGTACTGAACTATGTTGGATGATTTTACCATAACCTTGTTTACGCATTATTTTCAAAGCTTTATATGTTAAGTTATGTAATCCAAATACATTTGTTTCAAATTGTTGTTTGAGAAATTTAGTGTCAATATCTTCTAAAGCACCAGCCTGACCATATCCAGCATTATTAAATACTACATCTAGAGTACCACCAGTTTTATTTAAAATATCAATTAAAGCATTATCTATGTGCTCATAGTTAGTTACATCTATAAGATAGGTCTCAAAACCTTCTTGACTAAGTGCTTCGACATCTTTTTGTTGTCTTGCTGAAGCAAAAACTCTATGACCTAAATTTTTAAGTGGATAGCTGTAGCGTAGCCTATACCACCATGAGAGCAACCAGTTATGAGGATTGTTTTGCTATTGCTTGACATAATATGAAATTAGTGTATTTTATTTGCATATTGATTAGTTTAGGTTAAAATGTTTACTATGTAAATTTATCTTATTTAATATTTTCTAAAATATCTTATAGTTAAATATAGCTAGTTAATTATAAAAATGTCATACTGACTTTTATTTTTGCATCTTACGATAACCAAAAGAGAATATTTGTACAACTTTTATAATGGATAGCTCTATAAGTGCTAATCTTGTTATATAATGATAAAAAATAAACTTAAATTATCTTTTTGAATTTATCAAGAATCTTTTTGAAAAGTCTCTTATCTTGAGAAGCAGTGTTTTGTTGTTGCTGTAACTGGATTTGTCTGATTTGTTGTATCTTTTCTTGAATCTTTATTTCAGTACGATTGATTTGAGGTTTAGGTTCATCTATTACGCGTTGCTGGATATCTTGATTGTTAGCTTGTCGAGTTTGCTTTGGTTGATCTTTTATATCATCATCTAAATCAAGTTTGCCAGATTCAGGCATTCTCGGTTTGATAGAGAATTTATTTTCTGTTATGACATATACATCATTTTCATTTTTTCTTATGAAACCCTGATCTCTAAGTGCTCTACGATACTTATAGATTAAACTTTTAGATACACCAAAGCTATCTGCTAACTGAGCTGGACTATAACCATGTTCAATTGCTTTTAGAATCGCTTTTTTTATTGCAAATTCTTTCTCAGCAGGAATTTTCATACCACAAAATAGCACTTATAAATGTTTAACTAATTATAGCCTAGCTTTGTCACTTATACAACTTAGCAGCCCAACCAGAAGCCAAAGCCCACTGGAAATTGTAGCCACCGAGCCAACCGGTAACATCGACAACTTCACCAATAAAATAAAGTCCTGACTTTATTTGTTTCTAGAGTTTTAGATGAAAGCTCGTCACAACTAATTCCACCAAGGGTGACTTCTGCAGTACGATAACCTTCTGTAGTTTGAGGATATACTAGCCATTGATGTATTTTTTAGCAATACTATTAATCTCATCGATTGCTAAATCACAGACTCTTTTTTCGAGAATATCACTATCGAAAAAATTAGCTACAAAATTCTTAGGTAATAATTCTGATAGTGTGTTTTTTAGTATAGCCTTTGTGCCTTGCTCTTTTTTACTGTTTAGAAAATCAGTAATATTGATATTAAGGGATAAATCAATTTTAATGCTTTCTCCAGAGTTCCAATACGAGGATATTTGCAAAATTGCTGGACCACTTAAACCTTCATGAGTAAAAAGAATATTTTCATCAAAACTAACTTGATGATTAGATACACGACAGAAGATTGAAATACCACGTAGTTGCTCAAATTTTTGTTGATCTTCTAAATTAAATATGAAAGGTACAAGTCCGGCGCGTTGTGGATTTACTTTTAGTCCAAATTTCTTGTCAATCTTATAACCAAAACCTGTGTAGCGCCCATCGTTGGGATAGATAATTCACCTGTGGCTATTACAAGTGATTGACAGCTATATTCATCTGTTTGTGTTGTGATATGAAATAAAGATCCTTTTTTAATAATATTTTCAATATTAGTATATAGTTGTATCTTAGCATCATACTTATCACATTCTTCTAAGAGCATATTCACGATATCTTTAGTTTTGTTATCTCAGAAGAGTTGTCCTAAAGTCTTTTCATGAAATGTGGATTATCAGCTAGATATCTATCAGCAGCGATATTATAATTAGTAAAATTACAGCGTCCACCACCTGACATAGAGTTTTACGACTTCTTTTGTAGCTTGTATAGCACACATAAGTCCAGCAACACCAGCACCGATTATTATTACATCATAATTTTTTGCTGACATAAAATCCTAAAGATCATTTAGTTTATACTAGTATAACCAACAATGATAAACATCAAAACTAGATAAATAATTATAATATCTATAATGTTGTGAACATGGATATAATTTTGTATAAAAGAAGTTAAGCTAGTTATAGAATATTTACAAAGTACATAATAGCTGCAGCAGTTCCTGATATATGGCGGAACATTCATATGCCTTTTCCCATAGATAGAGGGAAAATTGAACCACACGTAAAATAAACAACCATAGTAGCTATAATAATCAAAGCGATATCACTAGTTAATAAGCTAATCACAAAAAAGCTTGTTGTTAATAAGGTGAATTAGATGTATAAATATAAAAAAAAAAATCCTCCGAACTGAAAAATGATCTAATAACTTGCGCCGAATTATTGGTGCTGGTAAAAAGCAAAACCTAGAAATATAGCAAGTTTTCCAAAATAAGCGGCTGAATAACCTCATTATATCTTGAATTAAGAAAGGACCTAGGGTGTTGAAGGTTATGATAAGTAAATAGGCAATTCCCATTGCGATACTTAAGGTCATAAACTCTTTATTGGTTATTACCTCAGTGATATCTTTTCTAACTTTATATAATACTCAATTTTGACTTTTTGCTTATTGTTTCTGGGGGTATATAATAAAAACTAATATCGTCAATAAAGCTACAAATTATACTAAAGAAATAAAAATCAGACTTTCAACCAAAAGCATTGAAAAAGCCTCTGATTATTGGCCCTGCAATAGTCCCTAATCCCCATATAAAGCCTATAGTAGATCCTAGTTCTATAAGTTTCTCAGGAGAAAGTATATCTGAAAAAAACCTCTTGTAACAACACCTATTGATCCCATAAGAAATCCTTGAAAGAATCTTGAGCTTAAGAGGTACGTATTCATTTGATATTAATATAGGTTAGTAAGCTAGCTACTACAAATAGTACACATGAAACTCTTAGTAGTGCCTTACGTCCTAATACATCTGTAACGGTACCTACTACTAAATTATCCAGAGCATAGCCTATTAGATATATGGATATGATCATTTTTGAAATATATGTTGAAGTGTTAATTGAAGTACTTATTCCGGGTAAGGATGTTGCAAATAGATCTATACTCATACCCATCAGGATAGGGAATTAAAGTAAGATAAATATTCGTATTTTATGATTATAATCATCATTTATAGAATTAGTTTTTTTAGTGTTCAATTTATTTTAAATGAAAAAACTCTAAGAGTATGATTTTAGCAGATTTTACTAGTGAATAAATAGTCGCTAGCATTTTATAAGATAATATGTTTTATGATTAGTATCTACCTTGTTGAATCATAGCTTCTGCTACTTTTTCAAAACCAGCTAGGTTTGCACCAGCAACTAAATTATAACCAAGGTTGTATTTACTACTAGCAAACTTACAAGCATGGAAAATGTTAGCCATGATTTGTTGAAGTTTAGATTCAACTTCTTCAGCTGTCCAAGATAGTCTAGCTGAGTTTTGGCTCATTTCTAGACCAGAAACAGCAACACCACCTGCGTTAGCAGCTTTACCTGGAGCTAGAATTATACCTTTCTTCATTAAGAACTCAATCGCCTCATTAGTTGTTGGCATGTTAGATGCTTCAACAACATACTTAACACCAGCATCAATAAGTTTTTGAGCATCTTCAACATCTATTTCATTTTGAGTAGCTGCAGGAATTGCGATATCTGCTTTTATGCCCCAAGGTTTTTCACCTGCGTGCCAGCTTGCATTGAATTCTTTAGCATAGTCTTGCATTGTTTTTTCACCATTACGGATTTTTAGCAAGAATTCAATTTTCTCATCAGTTGTAATACCTTCAGGATCATGTACAAAACCTTTTGAACCAGAGATTGTAACAACTTTACTACCTAATTGAGCAACTTTTTTACATACGCCCCAAGCAACGTTACCGTAACCAGATATTACTACTGTTTTACATTGTAGAGTGTCACCATCATGCTTAAGCATCTCATCTAAGAAGAATACTACACCATAACCAGTAGCTTCAGGACGGATTAAGCTACCGCCTGACTCTAGTGACTTACCAGTTAATACTCCGTTCTCAAAACAAGCACGAATTCTTCTGTATTGACCATACATATAACCGATTTCTTTACCGCCAACACCAATATCGCCAGCTGGTACATCGATATCTGGACCAATATGACGTTGTAATTCCATCATAAAGCTTTGGCAGAAGTTCATGATTTCAGCGTCAGTTTTACCTTTAGGATCAAAGTCGGCACCACCTTTACCACCACCCATAGGTAGAGTAGTTAAGCTGTTTTTGAAAACTTGCTCGAAGCCTAGGAATTTGATAATACCTGAGTATACACTTGGGTGAAATCTAATCCCACCTTTGAAAGGACCGATAGCGCCATTAAATTGATATCTGTAACCACGGTTTACTTGTATATTACCATCTCTATCAATCCATGGCACTCTGAAAGAAATACCTCTTTCAGGCTCAACTATACGTGCTAGAATATTTTCTTCGATATATTTAGGATTTTGTTCTAGAGTTGGTTTAAGCGTAGAAAATAATTCTTTTACAGCTTGGATGAATTCTTTTTCATGACCATCTCTTTTTTCTACTTGGGCAATTACGCTATCAATATACTCATGAGCATTCATTTATGCATCTCCTTTATAATTTGAAATTTATTAGAATATTTTTTCATATGTTTAAAACAAGTCCCCTTATGCAGTTATTATAAAGAAACTTATGAATAAATATCCTCTGCTTGTACAATTTTGTATTTAACCAAGCTAGTTTACAACTAACTTAGTTTATATTAATACGATTTTATAATAGTTTTTTATGATTAAAAACCAAATAATTTAATTTCGTACATAAATTTTACAAAGTGGTTATTATTTAGTCTTTAGATGATTAAGTATTTTCTCTGGTATAAGAGGATATAAACATTAGTATGACTTTTGGTTTTAGTTTTATGAGTGTTGTTTGGAATCTATAAAAAAGGAGTTATGTCGATGTGTATACTAATTAATTATTTTGATCAATTCTATTCACCACTAGATATAAATTGCCTAAAGTAATATACACAAACAAGACTTCTTTGAATTATCTTTAAGTAATAACAATATCTAGAGGTTGGCCTTTATGAATCCTCAACAACAAGCTTTAGACAAAATAGTTCAAGCTCAACAACTGATTGTTGTAGTGACAGATAGCTGGCAAGGGATGGCAGCTAGATTATCATACTTTACCAGAAACGGTGCAAACACTTGGAGAGTTATTAAACCAGCCTCAGCTGTTGTGATTGGTAAAAGTGGTCTAGCATGGGCAGATAGCTCTTACTAAAATTTAGTAAAGGCGCCACTAAAGCAAGAAGGCGATAGCAGATCTCCAGCAGTAGTTTTTAGCTTAGGTAAAATTTTTGGTTTTGCTAATAGGACATCAGCTGACTATATTCAAGTTAAAAAACAAGCATAGAATGTGTATCGATGACAGTAATTCAAAATATTACAATCACATAGTTAATAGCAAGCAAATTAGTGATAAAGATTGGCGCTCAGCAGAAAATATGTTAGAGATTTTATTCTATGAATACGGTATAGAAGTTTTGTAGAATACAAATTCAACAGTACCAAGAAAAGGCTCATGTATCTTTATGCATATCTGGAAGTCTGCAACTATTGGTACAGAAGGATGTACAGCTATAGCTGAAGAAGATATTAGTGATATTCAAGCATCACTACTCAAATAAAAATTCAGTGTTAGTACAACTATCACAACATATCTATGATCAAATTAAAAATGATTAGCAATTACCTGATTTATTATAAGGGCATAAATTAATGAATAAATATATAATTTTTGATAATACAAAATTAGTCAACTATATAAGAGATAATTCTCTTACAACACCTTGCTATATTTATGATTTATAGCTTTTAGACGATACTTTTGCTATTGCAAAAAAAGCTTTGGATAAGAATTTCAAAAATGCGGAAATTCATTATGCAATTAAGGCAAATAATTATCGTAAGATAGTAAATATTGCTAAAAAAATATGCATGATAATTGTATCACTGACTATTTTAACCACTGTTGGTTTAACTATTATTATTCCAGTGAAAGATGTTAATATCTTAAATGGTTTGATACAAGGTATTTCACAAGTACTGAATATAATCGGTTTAGGCGATGTTAAGCCAATAATTGTGGTAATCCTTTAGGTATGTTAGCATCACTTAGTACATGGATCTTAGGCCAGCTCGTGGTATGCAAACAGTAGCAGAGCAAGAGCTTTTCCCAAAAATTATGGAGGGTAAGAATAAATTCGGCATGCCAGTAAATATGCTGATGATACAAGTACTAATTGTAGTTGTATTATCATCGATATTTCTAATAATGTCATCAGTATATGGAGCATTTGCTTTATTGATTGCTATTACTTCACAGTTTACTGTAGTAATGTGGATAATGGTATTTTATAGCAGCTATTAGACTTAGATTTACACGACCAGATACTCATAGGGTTTGTCACGTAGGTAAGAGAAATTATAATTGGCTACATAGAAAAAGAATTTTGTGATTCACAAAAAGTGGTAGAAAAGATCATTTATTTTTTTATTTTGTTATATAACGATAGTTATAATTTTGGTGTTAAGAATTATTTGTTATTAATTTAACCATTAAATTCTCATTAGTTTTGGAGTGCAGTCAATTTTACAGCAAGTAGTTGACCACACGGCAACTTGTTAAATAACCAAGCTCCAACTTGGCTAGTATAAATTCAAAGCTATCCCTTTAATAGCTTTAAAAACAAGACCATACAAGCTTTTAAGACTCGATAAAAGTTTATCAATTTTTCAGATTTTAGAACACTAAAAAATCAAATATTATACTTGACTTAAATGAATCAATTATGAAGTGCAGACACTGCAATGCCTACAGCCTAGACGTGTTAGAAAATTAATTTGATAAAATTTCAGCAGCTGCTTTGTTAAGATCTTTTACAGCATTTTATAGAATAATTATTCTCTTTTTTTATCAAAAAACCAATAAGTACATATTCATCACGACCATATTTTACTTTAGTAGCACATCTAAGAGTTATGTTGTATTAATTAACTAGCTACTTCTAAAACATACCACAGGCATTAGTATCTTATTTAGGTGAAGTATATATTTACCATAACATTGATTTTATGAAATTATGATTATTCTTAGCATTCTAAATATTTGATTCGAGATTCAGCAAAAACTCTTTTTTATCTAATCCACCAGTATAACCACCAAGTTTACCATTTGTATTTATTACTCGGTAGCAAGGAATAATTATTGGCAAAAGATTTTTACCATTTGTATTAGCTACAGCTCTAAAAGCTGTTGGTTTGCCAATTTTTCTAGCTTCTTCAAGATAGCTGATAGTCTCACCATAAGGAATTTTTATTAATTGTTGCCAAACTTGTTTTTGAAAACTAGTACCTGTTAGTTGTAGTGGAATTGAGAAATCTCTTAGCTCTTTTTTAAAATATCTGCCTAATTGATTTGCTGTCTGCATTGTTATGCTATTAGCTTTAAAAATTATCTTTGCAGTATAAATTTTTAGCAACTTTTCTATTGAGTAGGTACTTGAATTACTGATAAAAAAACAAGCATATAAATAACTAGTATCAGCAATTGCAATTAAACTACCAATTGGCGTTTGTATTTCTTGAGCATAAAATATAGTTTTATAGATATTTTTATTTAGCATAGCTAAATAAATTTGATGAGTTTTTAGCATGAGTATTATTATGTATATTATGCCTTTTAAGATAATACACTGAGTTATTGCAAAAATAAATAAAGCACAAAATTTCGGCATAAATATAGATAAGTTTGATGTTGATTATAAAAAAGTATAAGGGCATATCCAAGACACAATAGCAAAGATAGAACCACATGATTCAGTTGAGCGCTTTGAAGCTTTAGGTGTCGAGATTATCCAAGAATATGCTCAAATAATTGATCAATATACAGTCAAAGCAGGTTACAATATATATTAAAGCTAAGTATATTGTCATAGTAATAGGATCAAGTGTAACTATACCTAAAATTAAAGGTTTGGATGAGGGTAGATTACCTAACTAATGAAACAATCTTTGAGTTTAAAGAAAAACCTAAGCATTTGATGATTATTGGTGGTGGCCTATCAGTGTTGCGCTAGCCTAGGCTCATACCTTACTTGGTTAGTAAGGTTACTATTTTTGAGGCGTCAGATACTATTCTAGGTATACTTGATAGTGAATGTAGAAAGATTATCCTCAAAGAGTTTGATAGATTAGCTATTAATGTAATAACAAATGTAAATATTGGTGAGGTAGCGCATGATGCACAGGAAATAAGTCTTTACTGTGGTGATAAGCTTTATCAAGGTTCTCATTTGTTAATTGCGGCTAGGAAGAGCACCAAACTTACAATAAGCTTGATTTAGATAAAGTTGGCATTAAATTACCTCAAGAGACATAAATGTTAATAAACGTCTAAAAGAACGAATTACAAAAATATTTATGCAATTGGCGATGTTACAGGATGGTATCAGTTTACTCATGTTGCTGGTTATCATACAGGTGTTGTGATACAAAATATTCTTTTTAAACTACCAGCAAAAGTTGATTATAGTAGTTTACCATGGTCTATATATATTAATCCAGAAATAGCTTATGTTAGACAAAATATCGCACAGGCAAAACTCACGGAGTAACACTTTTAAAGTTGTTATATCAAAGTAATGACCGTGTAGTAGCAAGTTTAGCAACTGATCGACTGATAAAGGTAGCGGTAAGTAAGAAAGGTTATATATTAGGTGCTACAATTATTGGTGAGAATGTTAGTAAGTTAATTGTACAATGGACGATAGCTATTAAAAATAAAAAAACATGCCAACACACGTAGTTGCATATCAGACTCTAAGTGAGTTAAATATAGTGATAGAGTTAAAAAATAATCCATTTTTTACTAATGTTTAACCTAAGGACAATAAGAAACTAGAGGAATAGAGAAAAATAAATAAAATTTTAGTTTAGTAATAAATATAGAAGTTGGAGAAAAAAAATGGAAAAATAAATATAAAAAACTTATTTAAAAGTATGGTTTTGGGGTTTATTGCTACTATAGTAATTTCGCTATTCATGATTATAAAAATAAAAGCTGACATTATGCCCAACTCAACCCTATAAAGATTTTAACTATGATGTCACATGATATGTTAGGAATGCCTCTTAATCCTCTCATCGGGTGGATAGTTAATTTTATAATAGGAACGATTGTTTGGGGTATAGCATTTTTTATTTTATATAATAAATTACCTGGTTCTCTAGTTGTTAAGGGTATATCTTTTGGTGTAATAGCTTGGCTGCTTATGATGTTTATACCTATGCCAATGAGTGGAGAAGGTTTATTTGAATTAAAACTTGGTATGATGGCTCCAATAATAACATTAGTACTTCACATTATATATGGAGCAGTGATAGACTTCACTTATAAGTTATTACAACCAAAATAGACGTGATAAAACAAAATATTAGGTCCTGGTTTCAGAGGTTATTTGTTAATAAAGCTGCAATTCTGCTGTCTGCTCTAAATATAAGTAACTATACTATCTTTTATAACAGGTTTACTAAGTGCTGTTTTAGTTTTATACTTACCATGGTTAGCTATTTTTCCTTTTAATATTGGGTTATTTAGATGTGTTAGATGGTAGTTTGGCAAGGCTACAAAATCTAGTTCATCTTGGTACGATGCTTGATATATTATCTGATCACTTTGTCGAGAGTTTTATTATTATTGCTATTTTTATTAATCAGCCACAAATATGGTTTGGTTTGTTAATGATGATGTCTATAATTGTTTGTATTAGTAGTTTTTTGTTAGTTGGTGTTTTCAGTCAAAAAGAATCAATAAAGAGTTTTTACATTTATATTTTTTATCATAATGATTTTATTTCCTAGTATAGTACTTATGCTCGGATTGATTTATACATTATTAGTTTTATGGACGACGCTATATCGTTGCTATGAATTTTATGTTTATGATAAGGAAAGGAGTAAATTTCGATGAGAAATTTTTTGAATAAAACTTTTGTTGGTTTTATGGCTGGTTTAATTAGTGCTTGCATCTTATATTTTATTTTACTCTTATTCGTCAGCATGGTATTGAGTTTAATGATCAGCTTAAGTATACGATTATATCGTTTAATGATACGGAGTGTGGTTTATAGGCTATCCTATTTGCACTACCATTATCAAAAAATATTTTTATTAAAAGTTCATATTATAACTTTAGCAGTTATTTTATTTAATTTTTTAGTTAAAATACCATTAGCAGGACTTATATATAAAATTGTTAGCCTTAAATAATCTCATGACAGATTCATTGATAAGGTTGTTTTTTGTATAAATCTTTCAGAATTTAGTTATATTACTTGTTTTTTGCCAATTAACCCTTATATCCAATAGCAGAAATTTTATAACATTAATCAAGTAGTTTATATCTAGTGTAGATATATTATTACAGTATTATTTGGGAGTTTTAGGTATGGCAGATTATTATTCTTTACTAGGGGTGAGTAGAGATGCATCAGAAGCAGATATAAAAAAAGCATATAGAAGGTTAGCAAAAAAATATCACCCTGATGTTAATAAAGAAAAAGGAGCTGAAGAAAAATTTAAAGAAATCCAGACAGCATATGATGCTTTGGGCGATAAAGAAAAAAGAGCACTTTATGATAACTACGGAGAAAACTGGGATAAAGTCCAGCAAGGAGGCTTTGGCGGAGCTGGTGGTGGCTTTGGTGGTTTCTCTCAAGGTAGATCTCATAGCTTTAATTTTGAGGATCTTGGTGATATCTTCGGCGATCTTTTTGGTGGTGCTGGCGCTAGAGGTTTTACTGGTGGTCAGCCAAGAGCAAGAAAAGGTGAGGATATAAATATATCATTACGTCTAAATGTTGAAGATGCAATCAAGGGCGGTAAGAGAACAGTTTCATATAGTTATCAAGAAGTAGGTGCTAATGATATGCCAACAATGCAGCATCAAAGTGTTGATGTTAAAATACCGCCAGCGATGGGTAATGGTAAGAAGCTTCGTGTTAAAGGTAAGGGTAGTGCAGGTATAGGAGCAAATGCTCCAGCAGGTGATCTTTATATCAAAATAGAAGTAGTAAATTATAAAAATTATAAGGTTGATGGTAATGATATTTATGAACATATCAATATTGCACCATGGGAAGCAGCTCTTGGCACGTCATTAGAAATAGATACTCCTTATGGTAAGAAAAAAATGCAAGTACCAGAAGGAAGCCAATCAGGGCGTAAAATGCGTATCAAAGGTAAAGGTCTTGGTGATGGTGATTTTTATATTGTTTATGATATTAAGCTACCTCTTGCAGATACTGATGAGAAAAAAGAGTTCTACATGCAGATGCAAGAAAAAATGAATTTCGATCCTAGGGCTTAGGATTATCTTTTTCTATTATCAATTTCAATTATACAGTAACTTATAAGTATTAATGCACCACCAATTATTGTCGATAGATAAATTTTCTCATCATTAATTAATTTTTCAAAGATTGTTGCAAAAACAGGCTCAAAAGAGAAAATGACAGCAACTTGTGACATACTAGTAGCATAGGTATACTAAAGGCTACCTGTAGTATTATTAGGTAAGAGTAAATCTTTAAAAGCTTCACTACGATGATCTTTTCTAGTTTCATAACTTAGATACACAACTGATACAGCATACATCAAAGCACATAGCACTAACCAAAGGTAGCCAATAGTAAAGTTGTCAAAACTCAACCAGATAGGGCATAGATTCCTAATAATGAGACGCAAGATGCTATTAGGCCATATATTGTTAGGCGGATCAACCTTAAAAAGACTACTAATAAAAGGAATTATAACTACACTCAAAGCAGTTAAAAAAGCTGACATACTTGAAGAAACTGTATATAGTCCCTGAGTTTGGAAATAAAAACTCATATCTCCAAGTGAGCGAAATATGGTACCAACTTTTAGTAAATAGACTTTACTATTAAATTTAGCTTTCAAAGACTAAAGGCAAAAATAATAGGCACGATAAACTAAGCCTAATAGCCACAAAAAGCCCAGGCGAAATATACACAAGAGAGATTTTTATTAAGGGAAATGTTGCTCCCCAAAATATAGTAACTATAAAAAGAGCTAGAATAGCTTTTCTTTGAATACTCATAATAATTTAAGATCAAAATATGATATAAGTTTTTAGCTATTTGCTCTTAAAATCAAGCTATAAATTCTAGATGAAGATTAGTTTTGTGGTTTTGCTTAAATTTGTATCTAATTACATAATTGGAAGTATTATTTGATGTTAGTCAATCGTTGATATTTGTTTACATTAAATTATTAAAATTGGTATAATTTAGTGTTTTTTGAAAAAAAGTGCTCAAAGGTTAAGCAATGAAACAAGTCTCAAAAGTTAAGCAAATTGGTGCTATAGCTATTATAGCCGGAACAGCTATTGGCGCAGGCATGCTTGGGATTCCTTTTGCGGTAGCAGCAGTTGGGTTTAATTATGCAGCGGCAGCTTTATTTATTGTTTGGATAATTATGTATGCAACAGCTTTATTAATTGTTGAGGCAAATGTTTCCCAGCCTTTAGGTACAGATATGGACTCGATCGCGCACAATATATTAGGTAAGCCTGGTAGAGTATTAAATTTGTTATTTTATCTACTATTATTATATTCGTTACTTACAACTTATATTTTTATGGGCGGGCAACTTTTTCAAACTTATATACTTGGTTGGTTAAACCTAGAAAATGCTAGCTTAGCAAAGCTGCTATTTTGTTTAATCTTTGGTTTTTTTATATATAAAGGTATCAAAGTAGTATTTAGTGTTAATAAACTATTTTTAAGTCTAAAAATACTAGCTTTTGTTTTATTTATTGCTTTTGTTGCTCCACAAATTCGTGCACCTATACTAGAAAATAAAGCTCTAGGGGTAGAGTATGTTTGGTTTGCTATTCCAATACTTGTTACATCATTTGGTTTTCATATTATTATCCCAGCAATTAGAAACTACTTTGAGAATGATGTAGTTTTCAAAAAAACAGTTGCTATTGGAGCATTAGCGCCATTAATTGTTTATTTAGTATGGGTTGTAGCTACACTTGGGACAGTAAGTCTATATGGGGATAATGGTTTTATAGTGTTGAGTAATGCAGGCAAGACTCTAGTAGAAGCGTATCAAGGTTTAGGTCAGAATGGTCCATTAGTTTTTATAAGACTTTTTGAGAACTTTGCGATTATTACATCTTTTTTAGGTGTTGCTTTAGCTTTATTCTCTTTTAATAGAGATCTTTATGGTTTGGATATCAGGAAAAAATTGCTAACTTTAGTGATAACACTATTACCACCACTTATTTTTGCGATATATTTTGTCAACAGTTTTATATCTGCTTTGGGCTATGCTAGTATCTTTGTTTCAGTATTACTGATCGTGCAGCCTACAATGATGGGTTGGGCTATAAGAACTAAGCAAGGTAAAAATGATATCCTTAGTAAGTTATATTTATCTTTGATATTATTTAGTGGTCTAGGTATTATTGGATTGCAATTATTAGTAGCCTTTGGTAGATTACCTCGTATATAATTTAGTTAACTTTCAAATCTTTGACTATTTTCTATGAAGAAACCTAATTTTGATATTAATAAAAAATCTTTTGCTAATGATGACTTAATAGGCGATGAGTATAGTAAGAACCCTAGTGTTGAGGAGTTTAGTATAGATAAGCTTAAGCAATTCCCTAGTGATATGATTGAGCTTTTTAAACTGGTTCAAGCAGTTAGATATGATAGAACACGACTGCAAGAAGAATACAATAACTATCGTTTAAAACTTAATAATGACAGAATGTATCTTGAGTTTGAAGTTATCAAACTAAAAAAACAATATAATGCAAAGATATGTGCTTTGCAGGAAGAATATAATTCGGTAAAATCTAGTAATAATATTGAGTTAGCTAAAATTAGAGAAAGCTAATAAATACAAAGTCAGTCGGACAGTCGCGCTTGTAATTGAGTGAGGAAAGTCCGGGCTTTACAGAGCAAGATGCCAGATAACGTCTGGGAGGCGTGAGCCTACGGAAAGTGCAACAGAAAATATACCGCCTTATTTTTAGTAAGGTAAGGATGAAAAGGTGCGGTAAGAGCGCACCGCATTAGTGGTAACACTCAATGGCATTGTAAACCCCATCTAAAGCAAGACCAAATAGTGCCACTATGATGTTGCTCGCATCGTGGCAGGGGTAGGTCGCTTGAGCTTACTGGTGACAGTAAGCCTAGATAAATGACTGTCTATTACAGAACCCGGCTTATAGACTGACTTTGTATTTTTTACAAAAAGTGGGTAGTTATGCAAGTTATTGACTCTAAACTTCTAGATAGTGGTGGTCAAATAAAAGATAATCTTTTGATATTTGAGCTTAAAAGTTTTTATACTAGTGATAAGTTTGAGATTATAGCTGCAGCTTTAGAGCTTCTTAAGAGTAAAAGTGCTGAATCTGTGCGCCATCCTACAGGTATTAGCTCGTTTTTATATGCTATTGAGATGGCGTATGTCCTTTTCAAAATTAGAGCAGATGAAGAATCTGTTTCTGCAGGTATTCTTTATGAGCTATATAATTTTGGCGATATATCTGATGAAAATATCGAGCAGGCAACTAACCAAACAGTACTTAGGATTTTACAAGGTACGCGTAAAATGTTAGCTATTAAGATGTATCGTTCAGATAACATCTCCTTAGAGCAAATTGATACATTTAGGAAAATGCTGCTGACAATCATTGAGGATGTTAGAATTGTTCTGGTAAAAATTGTCGACAAACTATGTACAATTCGTCATCTAAAATTTTTAAGTAGTAATACCCAACTAGTTATTGCTAGAGAAACATTAGATATCTATGCGCCCCTAGCAAATAGACTTGGCTTAGGTGCTATCAAATGGGAGCTAGAAGATAGAGCATTTTTCTTTTTACAACAAGATGAATACAAACGAATAGCTAAAAGCCTAGGTGCTACGCGAAAACAGCGTGAAGATTTCTTACTTCAAGTAATACAAGATTTAAAAACAATACTTAGGAAATATAATTTACATGCAGGTATTCAAGGTAGAGTTAAACATATATATAGTATCTACAAGAAATTTAAAAATAAAGGTTATCAAGAACTTGATGATTTGTATGATATTACTGCTGTTAGAGTTATAACAAATAATGTAGATGAATGCTATAAAGTACTTGCTGAGGTTAATAACTTATACTCGCCAATACCAGAAGAGTTTAGTGACTATATCGCCCATCCTAAACCAAATGGCTACAAATCAATACATACAGTTGTTAAAGTTGGTGAGCAGAATATTGAGGTTCAAATTAGAACACAGCAAATGCATGATGAATCTGAGTTAGGTTTTGCGGCACATTGGCGCTATAAAGAAGGTGTTAAATTTGATGCTTCTTATGAGGCTAGAGTTGCTTGGTTAAGATCTCTTCTTGAGTGGGAGAGAGAGATTAATGAAGATGGTAGTGAAATCACTAAAGAGCTTAATAAGAAGATTTATGTATTTACGCCAGCAAATGAGCTAATAGATTTAGCTGAAGGTTCGACAGTTTTAGATTTTGCTTATTCAGTGCATACGATGGTCGGTCACCGTACTAAAGGTGCTAAACTAAATGGTAAGATAGTACCATTAACAACTAAGCTAAAAACTGGTGATAAAGTCGAAATTCTAACAAGCAGAGAGCCTAATCCAAATAAAGATTGGGCGTCAGAAAATTTAGGCTATTTATCTTCTGCACGTAATAGGTCAAGAGTCACTAAATGGTTTAATGAGCAGAACAAAGAAGATAATATAGCTTTAGGAAAAGATCGGCTTCTAAAAGAGCTAAGAGGCTATGATCTTAAAGAGGTTGACTTCGTTGAAGTTGCTGCTAAGTTTAATATGAAAACTAGTGATAGTCTTTTTGCAGCGATTGAGGGTGGTAGCTTAAAGGCTAATAGTGTTGTTAACTATATTATTGACACATATTCAGCAGAAGAAAAACTAATCAAGAAAAAAAGTAAACCAATAACGATAAAAGCAAAAACTCCAAAAGTCTTAGTTTCAGGCTTTGATGGTATGAAATATGAGATGGCTAAGTGTTGTCATCCTGTTTATCCCGATCAAATTCAAGGATATATGAGTGTTTCAAAAGGGGTGGTTATACATACTATAAGCTGTCCTAATTTAAATCATCTCAAAGAGAAAAGTCCAGAGAAATTCATAGAAGTTAATTGGGATAGTGAAGACTAGATAGTAATTGTTAGAAATTAGTTAATTGAATGTGAATGGGTGAGTTATAAAATTGGCTCAGCAAGGTTCGAAAGACTGTATCAAAAATTCAATTGTTTCAGATTTAGATAAATAGTGTTTATTAATTGCCACGATAGTTGCCAGTATTTTTAGCTTGCTGTAACCAGCCATTTTTGATATAAAAAGTTACTTGATTAGTTGATTTTATTTCATCACCTTGAGCAATGCGTCCAGAGATACTAAGTTTATTCTCGCCAGGAGTATAGGTCGAGCTATTTTCCACTGTCCATCCTCATAGGTTGCTGGAATAGCTGAACTATTATTATAAATGTTAGACTATCATTGCTAGCTATCTGAGGATTGGTTGATATAGCTTTTATCTTCTTTAGTAAAAATGTTAGCATCATTAGCAGGTGAGGTAATCTCAACATTTAACTCAGTATTTTGACCTTCTTCAAGAACTTCTTTGTTTTTCTCAGCTAACTCTGATGTTGCTAGTTTTTCTACATCAGATTGGTTTATTTTAACTGGTTTATCATCAGTAGGATTTTGCTGAGTTTTAGTATCAATAACAGTAGGCTGATCTACTTCAATAATTTTATAATCAACATTATCACTAGGTTTTTCTTCTGAAAATACCACACTACCATTCTCAGCTCGCCAAGAATAGACCTTTGGATAAGTTGCTTTAGCAAGAGATAAAAAACTCAATATGCAAACTATAACGCTAAAGACATTTTTATGAAATTTTGACATTATTAAATTCTCAAAGTGCTAATAGTATCAAGTATATATAAAATTAGTTCTAATCAAAAGAGTGCTTAGATTAAATTTATCTACTTAGCACTTGCCTTCTATAAAATTCAGAATTATCAGAGTTAATAATTTTATTATCTTTTGTCTACCTCGAACGGCAATTGTTACTAGACCTGGGTTCGGTCGATTGACTTTCCAGCCATCGTTTTTAAAATGAGCATGGTAAGGTATGCCATTTATGATGAATATTGGATGATCATCGGCTGTTAAAGTAGGCTCTAGTATTATTGCTAATTTCTCATTATGCACAAAGCGGCTTTCACGATTAGCTGGTGAGATAATTTTTACTTTAAGTACTTCTTTGATTAGTTGCTTGAGTTGTCGTTGCTTGGGGATTTTCGTTATCTAAATAAAAATTATTGTGTTTTAAAGAAGCAAGTTGTTGTTTGACAGGGTTTCTTTGTTCAATATGATTTTTATGATAAACGCTTTTTTGATACTATTGATCAAAAATAGGGACTGTTTGTAAGAAGACTACTTTACCATTTGCTGCACGCCAAGTATAAATATTATCATCAGCATAAGCATAAGCTATATTTGTTAACATGCCTATGAATATTAGTAAATAAAGATATTTTAGATAATTCATAAAATAATGCATGTATGTTAATATTTGCTTTTTTGATTTTTTTAAAAATAGCTATGCATGGTTATTTGTACTAGCTAGTTTAGTTATAAATGTATTTATCTATGGCAAGTATGGAATATCAACATCACTGATTTACTTATCTACACAAATACTAACTGCTATTTTGGCAGCTATTGTTTGGCTAAGAAATTCAACTTACATCAAAGCATCCAAGCAAAAGAAATTATTATTAGTTATTGCGTTAATTATTTTGGCTGTATGGGTTGGACTAATGTATAAATATGTAAACCCTTATATATTAGATTACGAGTTACTGTTTGGTTTTGATTATTTATGCTATATGTTGGTTGTTATAGGTGGAATATTTCTTATTTTTAGATTAGCTATAGGAATTATTATTTTTCTGTAGTATTTATTAGTTATGCTGTTTAATTATGCAAACTCTGCAATGGTTATTCAAAATGCGCCACAGTATTATAGAGATTTTATTCCATACTATTGGCTATCAGCACTATTGCTATTTATTGAAGGAATAGTTATTGTCGCTTCGTATACTAACGCTAAAAGAAGTGTTTAATATTTTTATAGACATAAATATCAAATCTATTAGTCTTGCCTTTAAGCTGAGAGCTTGGCTTTTTGTTACTGAGAAATTCGGCATTTATAAGTCTTTTAACTACAGCTTTTTTGGTTATTCGTCCCTTGTATAATGTTATCTAATAAATTGGAGTTAGATATCTCATCATTAAATGCAACTTGATGGAGTATTTGCATGCCTTGTTTGACTTTAGCTCTTTTTTTACGAGATGGAAACATTGGATCGACATAGATACAATCAAATGATTTATAAGTTGTAAGTATATAATGATTACTATCTATGTTGATTAAGGTTATTTTAGTGACAATCTCTTTCAGATAATCTATTTGTTGAGCTCTTGCAAAGCATCTTTTAGCAGCAGATAGAGATATGGATCTTTTTCTAGAGTTATTAGCGTATGACCTCTAGCAGCTAATGTAACAGTATCACTACCTAATTGTAGTATCAAGGATAGTAAGCTTAGCTTTAGAGCGACCTTCAACTACCTGTACAACACTACATTTCTTAGCTTTAGGGTTTATTCTATTTAAGATTTCACTATCATTGAAATCTATAAATAATTCTTTATTATCATAATGAAGTTTTAGATTATCATTTTCGAGATATAAGTATTTATGTTGCTGGCAAAGCTTATACTCTAGTGTACCTTCTATAAGCTTATCAAGATGATTTTTTAATCTAAGTTAGAAATATTTATCTGCATTACTTTTTCTTTGCTCGAGGATGTGCTTTATCAAAAACACTTGCTAATTGTTGAAAGTTTAAATGAGTATATATCTGTGTACTAGAAATATCAGCATGACCTAATAAATCTTTTACAGCTAGCAGATCTTTAGATGAGTCAAGTACATGACTAGCAAAAGAATGACGTAGCATATGTGGGTGAATATGGCGGCTAGCATATTTTTCGGCAAATATTTCAAGGCGCTTTTGGATTGATCTATTTGTCAAATGTTTACCATCACGAGAAATAAATAGATAATCACAGCTTGGTTTAAGGGTATCTCTGATTTTGAGCCATCTATCGAGGTTACTTAGGGTTTTAGAACCAAAGTATGCAATACGCTGTTTGTTGCCTTTGCCTATAACACGGATACTTTTTTGTGAGATACTGATATCTTTTAGGTTAATTGATGATAATTCACTAAGTCTAATGCCACAGCTGTACAACAGATCAAAACAGGCAATATCACGAGCTTCAATATCATTGTTTGGATTTATATTTAGTAGATATGCCAGTTCATCTGTATTGACTGCTTTGGGTAGTCTCTTACTACTTTTAGGTGCTTTGATACCACTAGCTGGATTTTGTGATATTATTTCGCTATTTATTAGAAAATTAAAAAAGCTTCTCACCGAACTAATTTTACGCTGAAGTGTTTTAGGAGAATTACCTTGAGCGTGGAGCTTCTTTATCCATATCAATATATCATTATGAGTTAAGCTAGTAATATTTTTATCATTAAGAGATTGATTTAGTTGTAATAAATCTCTTTGGTAGTTATTGATAGTTTCTTGAGAGTAGTTTTTGAGATAAAGTAAATTATCAAGAAAATTACTGATATACTCTAGATTAATCATACTTAGGTTTTAAGCAACAACACATAATATAACTATTACACCAGAAACTAGTGAAATTAGCCATAGACTTTTATAAGTTGATATCTTGTAATTGAAATTATCACTGAGGCTATTTATCTTAAATGCCATAAGCGTTGGCATAATCATTAACAAAACAGAGATTGATAAACCAACACAAGTCATTGCATGAATAAAGATGTCTGGATCCATTTGGTTTATTATTAATGGTATAGCAAAGGTTAGTACTGCTGCTATTGAGTAACCTATAGCTTTTTTAGTTTTATATAATTTATAAGTATCTAAATTAAAATGAAATAGAGATAAGTTTACGCTTAAGAATGATGTTATAATCGCAACATAAGCAAAAATATGTAATACAGCATCTGTTGTTGGAGTTCTTACTTTACTACCTAGTATTTTTAGAATATCGCCGATATTAGCCTTATCTACTGGGGTATGATTGAAAATTGAATCCATAAAGCTTACTGGGCCGTGTAGGGGTAATACACCTAAAATAGTTACGACCCATACTAAATATAGGATTAATGGGATAATACTACCTATTATAACAATACGCTTCATATCTTTAGCATTTTTACTAAGATAGTCAGACAATGCCGGTACGATAATATGTGAAGTAAAAGATGTTGTAAAAACAGGAATAGCTATTACTAGTGATATTCCAAGGTCAACAGGAGCTACAAAAAGGTTAGGAACATCAATATATCTGTTAAAAACTACACACAAAATTACTAAAACTAAGATCTTAAGGATTATAAAAAATCTATTAGCATAGTCAATAAACCTAGTCCCTAAGACCACGATACTACCAAAGATAATTACAAAGATTAAAGATGATAGTTTTTCATCAAGACTTGGTAATGATGTTGATAATGAAGATGCCGCCGCAGAGATATATGCAGTACTTATGAAATACATTAATATCAAAAAAGCAATACTTGCAACAACTCCACCTGGTTTACCAAGATATTTTTCTGCTATGGTTTTGAAGCTACTGCGATAAGGCATCGAGCATGAGATATCTGATATAACTACCGCTGTGTAGGTCATATGCTCCAAACTATGAATATGAGGAGTGAACCTATTACAAAACCAAGCTTAGCGGTAATTATTGGTAAAGCTAATATACCGCCGCCAATCATGGTGCCGACAGTAATCATTATAGATCCTAAAATTTTAATTAAACTATTTTGTGAATGATGCATAGGCTATTTACCTTACTTAATGTGTGGATTGTTGTAATTGCTTAGTTTTCTTTTGTAGGTATATTGCATCAAAGTTGATTGGAGGAAGATTAAGAGGTAAGAAACCTCCTTTGATTATTGAGGAGTCAATTATTCTTTTGGTATAAGGAAAAAGAGTATTTGCACAATATGTATTAAGTACAGAATCAATTTGTTCTGCTGTCATGCCTGTAATTGTAAATATTCCAGATTGAGTAACTTCAGCTATATAAGCATTAGTATCATTGTTTTTCGTAGTTACAGTAATAGTTAAATGTAGTTCGAAATTTTCATCATTTATTTTTGTGGTATTTATGTCAATGTTAAAATCAGAACCAGGATCCCACTGTTCTTTAAAACAAACAGGAGAGTTAATAGTCTCAAAAGAAACATCTTTTGTATATACTTTCTGGATTAAGAAAGATGGTTGGATTTCATTATTTTGCATGATTTTTCCTAAGACTTTTATAAAGTTTTATAGTTTTGGAAAATTATAGCAAATTGAAAAAGATTTATATAACTAAATTAGCGCTTTTTTAGCTCAAAGAGAATATTTAGTGCTTCTAAAGGTGTTATTGTGTTGATATCGATTGCATCAAGTTTTTGTTGTAAAAGATTTTTTTGAGTTGTTGGTTCTAACTCAAGTTGGGGTTGGATTTGGGTTGGTTCTGTTAGCAGCTGTTTTTTTCGAGATTATATAAATTCTGCTTTGCTGACTCTAGAACATCTTGAGATATTCCAGCAAGTTTAGCTACTTGGATGCCATAAGATTTTTTAGCCGCTCCTGCAATAGCTTTGTGCATAAAGTAGATATTATCCTTATATTCTTTTGCTTCAAAGTGAATATTGCATACATTTGGATATTGTTTGGCTAATTCTGTGAGCTCAAAATAATGTGTTGCAAACAAAGTAAATGCACCTATTTTGGCAAATTTCTCTGCACATGCCTTAGCTAAAGCCAGCCCATCAAAAGTGCTTGTGCCACGACCTATCCATCCATTATTACTAGCGATTTAGCACTAGCATTATTGAGGATATAGGCTGTTTCAGTCATTTCAACCATAAAAGTTGATCTGCCGCTAGAGATATCATCAGATGCACCAATCCTTGTGTAGATAGTATCAATGTCACAAATATCTGCGTAACTTGCCGGTACAAATGAGCCGATGTAAGCTAAGAATATTAGTTGTGCAACCTGACGTATATATGTCGACTTACCCCACATATTTGGACCGGTGATTATTTGTAGGGAATTGGTATCTTTACTTAGTCATGTATCATTAGGGATAAATGGTTCATCAATATTCTGTTCAATAGCTAGGTGACGAACTTGTTTAAGTTCTAATTTTGCTAAGTTATTAAACTTAGGCTGACTAAGTTTAAGCTTAATAGCTCTTTCAGCAAAATTTGCTAAGACATCTATTTCTGCAATACTTGCAGCAGTTTCTTAGATTTGCTTATAATATTCTAGAACTTTCTTTAATAGTGTATCATAGATTAATTTTTCACGGGCTATGGCTTTCTCTTTTGATGAAAGGACTTTATCTTCAAAGTTTCTTAACTCTTCAGTGATATAGCGTTCACTAGCTTTTAGAGTTTGGCGTCTGACATACTCAGTTGGGATTTTATCAGCATGCTGTTTCGATAATTCTATAGTAGCCATGGACACGGTTGTAACCAACTTTAAGTGTGCTTATACCAGTTTTTTGTTTTTGTAACTCTTCAAATTTAACTAGAAAATCATAAGAGTTATCTTTTATGCTTTTTAGTTCGTCTAGTTCTTTATCAAAACCATCTTTAATGACGCCACCATCACGAATATTTGCTGGGGATTTTCAACGATAGCTTTTTCTAAAAGTGCGACAAGTTCATCAAGCTGGTGGATACGTCTATTGATATTCTCAATCTCTTGAATATTTTTGTCACTAAGGAGTTTTTTGAGTGTTGGTAATTGCTCAAGAGAGTCGCGTAGTGCGACAAGATCTTTAGGCTTTACAGTTCCAAGTGCAACTCGTGAGATTATTCTTTCAATATCACTGATATAGTTAAGTACATCTTAAATTTTTGAAAAATACTGATTTTCACTTAAGCTATTTATAACATTATGGCGAGTAGATAAAATATTTAAATTCCTTGTTGGATTCCTGAAATACCTTTTTAGTAAACGACTACCAAGACTAGTCTTACATTTGCTAATTATGCTGAGCAAACTACTTTTTGAGTTATTATCTAACTCAAGATTTATACGACTGTTTATATCGATGTTAAGGATATCTTGTTCTTGTTCATAGCTGATATCAGTGATATGCCTAGGAGTATCCTTGAGAATATTTGCAAGATAGCTAAGTATTGAGCCAATAGTTGTTAGCTGTTCACTTTTATAAAGATTGAGAATATTATTAGCAATATTGGTATCAAAAGAGTTTTTAATATATTTTTTTGCATCAAAATTACTATAGTACCATTCTTCTAAAGCTTTAATTGGTCTATTAAAAGGATTTTCTTGAGCAAGTTCACGAGAGTGAGTAATAATTTCTTGAGGTGATAGTTTCAGAACAGCATTTTTTAGTTCATTTAGACTAGTTAGTGTTTTAACTAGATAAATTTTTCCTTGAGTATAGTTAGTGTATGTTAAATTGTATTTATTTTTTTGACAAAAATACTCACAAGAATACTATCTTGATTACTATCTAAAAAAGCTTCTTCAGAAACTGTTGCTGGAGTTATAATGCGTGTGACTTGCCTCTCAACTGGGCCTTTTGAAGTATTTGGATCACCAGTTTGCTCACAGATAGCGATCGATAGACCTTTTTTGACAATTTTTGCAATATAAGCTTCAGCGGCATGGTATGGTACTCCAGCCATTGGAATTGATTCACTATTTGACTTACCACGAGCAGTCAGAGTAATATCTAAAAACTCTGCAGCTTTTTTAGCATCATCAAAAAAAGCTCATAAAAATCACCCATACGGTAAAATAATAATATATCTTGATATTGTGATTTAATTTTTAAATATTGCTGTATCATCGGGGTGTGATTAGAAGTATCTTGCATAATAGCTAAATTGTAGAATCTTATTTGATAGCAATTGATTATATATAAATGTTTAGCATAACAAACTTTTAAAATCAGTCGTTGTTACTTTTTTATTTTGCTAAAATACTTTAAAATACCAATGTGGCGATTTTTTATGAAGTGATTTGCATTTGAAAGGAGAAAATAAATGAATTATTTAGACTTTGAGTCAAAAATAAAAGAAATTGAAGATAAAATCACATCTTTATCACATGTATTTGAAGATGAAAAAACAGAAGTCGAAATTAAAAAGCTAAGTAAGAAAAGACTGGAGCTGATGGGATCTACTTACTCTAAGCTTACAGATTGGCAAGTAGTACAATTATCACGCCATCCTAATAGACCATATTTTAAAGATTTATTACCGTTAATTTTTACTGATTTCCAAGAATTGCATGGTGATAGAACTTTCGGTGATGACTTAGCTGTTATCGGTGGTTTGGCAAAATTAAACAATAAGCCAGTTATGGTTATTGGTCAGGAAAAAGGTCGTGATACCAAGAGTAAAATAAAACACAATTTTGGTATGATGCATCCAGAAGGGTATCGTAAGGCTTTAAGACTTATGAAACTAGCAGAGAAGTTTAATATGCCAGTTGTGACTTTTATTGATACTCCAGGTGCTTACCCTGGCATCAAAGCAGAAGAGCGTGGTCAAAGTGAAGCTATTGCAAGAAACCTATTAGAGATGAGCGCTCTAAAAGTTCCTGTTGTATGTATCGTAATTGGTGAAGGCTGTTCTGGTGGAGCTTTAGGTATAGGTGTTGGTGATAGATTACTTATGCTGCAGTATAGCTATTTTGCAACTATTTCACCTGAAGGATGTGCTTCAATTCTGCATAAAACAGCTGAGAAAGCATCTGAGATTACACAAATGATGAATATCACCTCAGGGCGTCTTAAAGAATTAAAAATAGTTGATGAAGTAATTCCTGAGCCACTAGGTGGAGCTCACCGTGATTATGAAACTACTGCTACTAATATTAGAAAAGCTATAACTGCAGAGATAAAAATACTTTCTGACATGACAGTAGAACAAAGAAATGCTAAAAGATATGATAAATTAATGTCTTTTGGAAGGTTCAAGGAAGCATAGTTTATAAATACTAAATCAAAAATGTTTCAATGCTCTTACAAAAGATAAAACCACAGGCAGGCTTTGGTATAGTAGAGTCAATGCTTGCCGCTTTGATTTTATTGTTTGTGTTATCCTCAGGTTTTCTGCTGCTAAATAGTGTCTTAGTCAACATAATTCTTGAGAACAAAAAAATGAGATAGCAACTCTTCTTGATGAGAGAGTAAGTGTTTATCGTCTAACTGGAGTTTTTGATGATACTAAAACCAAAGATGGTATAGAATTTATCAAAACAGCTGTGTTAGAGAAACAAAATGATGCTAAGCTTGAAGAAAAGCCAAAGGCTGTGAAAGATTCAAAGCGTTTAGTGTTGCTGACATCAGAAAGATGGTCGAAAAAGCAGATAAAAAATCCAAAAAAGCTACTGATAATAATGTTAATATAGTATACAAAATAGTCAATATTGTTACTATTGATGACCAGCTTAGTGTTGCAGATCGCGTTAAGGTTATTGAGCGTGAGGTAAAGCAAAATGATAGCCAAGAGCAATAATAAAAACGCTGGCTTTACACTGCCAGAGCTAATGGTTTCAATGGTTATAGCAGCTATAGTTATGGTAATGGCTATTGGTATTTATATTGATATGAATAAGCAGTATATCAAATTAAGTGACAAACATAAGATAAATACCAATCAGCTTTTGATTAAGCAAATTTTCTATAATGCTATCAGTCATGTAGGATTTACTACTAAATATGGTGATATCTATCAACAGCTTGTGAATAACTCAGGGGATAACTTTGGAGATATCTTTGGGAAAATGGGGATAATAACCATTGGAAAAGCTCCAATTCAAGAGTTAGAAGGTCTGCCAAAGGGATTAAGTCTTTCAGTTGAAGCTTGTAAAGAGCGGATGTTACACGATGAAGATCTTATAAGTATGAATATAAAAGAAAGTATTCACTGTGTACAACCAGGTACAGATTTTCTGATGATTCAAAGAAGTATCTTAGACTCAACTTTAAAAACTAACTCATCAAATAATATTTTTAAAATAAATGAGTTTCAAAAAGATACGCTACCGGAGAAAGATCTTAAAGCTAATGATTATCTAGTTTTGTGTAATGTTTTTGAGTGTGAGCTAGTTAAAGTTAGTGCTGTTACACTAGATTTTATCTCGACTACTAGACTAGTTGAAGATAAGTTTAAGATTGGTGACTATGTTGGTAAGTATATTCTAGAAGTTTTCTTTGTAGCAGATAGTGGTAAAAAGATAAAAGTGGTCAAGAAATTTACTCTTTATATGAGTATGTGAAACAAAACTCCGATGACTCGGTAATATATGAGTTAATAGATAATGTCAGTGATTTGAAGATCGAATATGTTTTAAATTCTGATATCCATCAAGGAAGTGCAAAGCTAAAGTGGCAATCACTACAAAAACAACCAATAAAAGTAAAAAGTGCAACAATTGCGGCACTTAAGGTTTCTTTTAAAGTATCAGGTCAACCAACTAGTAAAATATTCTTATTAGATCAAGTTTAGGGGCTTATATGTATAAAAGACTAAAAGCGAAAGTTTCTGGTTTGGCATTGTTAATGGCTTTGGTATTTTCTTTTGTGATTATGGTGATGCTTACAAGTCTTTTATATACGTTTAAGATGGGGCTTTTGACTACTAAAAGTATCATTAAAAATAATAATGAGAAAGTCTTAGGTGAAACCTATATATCTATAAGTTAAAGATGATATAAATTTCACAAAATCATCGGAGTTTGAAATAGGCGATAGTAAGTTTCAAATTATAGTTAATAAGGATAATATATCACCGTTTTTCCCTAATAACACAAATGCAGAACTTTTTCAGTCTCAGCAATATGATAGTTATGATGTAATATATAAAGCTTTTAGCTTAGGTACACATGTTGATCTTACTGAAAGGATTATCTATAATTCGTTAGCGGCAAATAGCTACCAAAGTTTTGATGACGATTTTATCACGATTAATGTGCCGATGATAAATCTTGACGCTATGACTGATTACCAAGAGAGAATTTATCGCTTAAAAAGTGATGGTACTATTGATGATGCGCCAAAAGGACTTATTGGCTTTATACAAAAACAGAATAGGCAGTTAAATATTTTTACAAAAAATGCAAAAATTGGTGTGCCAATTCTAGATAAAATAGCAACAGACTATAAAGTTAAGGTAGGCTGGAACCTTGAGAAGGGTAAGTGGAGATTATATTTACTGCTATATGATACAGATAAATTATTTACTACAGATATACTTTTAGATGACCTTATTAATGAAGAGGTCAAAGGTTTAGCAGCTGATAATGAAGCTTTGGGTAATCAAATTGGTAAGTGGCAAGCTGTAACTAGTGGTGGTGGCAGAGATATGAGTTCATCAGGAGAACAGTTTATCAAAGATGGTATTATTGATGTAGTTTGGTATTTTGAGAAAAATAATGCACCTCCTGAGCTGTTAATTGTTAGAAGTGGTGGACAAAACCAAAGTGGTAGTAATACCAAGGATAATACTACTAAAAGAAAAAAATAACTAGGCAACAGTTAGAAGTCTACTATTCAGAGTATTCATCTACCAATAAAAAGTATGTTGTCAAATTGGCTGATAAACTTGACTTCAAAGAAGAGTTAAATGAGGATACAGTTAAGTTACTAGTGCCAGATATGGCAAGTAATCTTGAGGCTAATATGGTGCTGATATTTCATCCTAATGATCAAAGTAAAACACTGATGAGTATTAGTGATTTTAATTATAACGGTAATCATCGCGTTGGTAAGAGTCTAGATACATATATTGATGGAGAGAGCTTTGGTAAACCAATAATAGTGTCCAAATCTAATGATTCGATGTATATAATTACATTTGAGCCTAATAAATTACATCGTTATGAATATAAAAAAGGTTATGGTAGTTTTATAAGTTTGGAATGCGGCTCAAATGGTCTTGAAAAAGAGTTTGACTTGGATAATAAAAATAGTGATATGGTTGTTGTTAGCTTACCAGAATCAAAAAAAAGAAGCTGATAAAAAAGATGAAGGCATTCAGTTAGTTGTATCAAAGTTTGGCTATTTATTTGTATTTACACCAGATAAAGTTATGCAACTTGATTACGACTTTGATATACTCCAAGAGATTGATTTAGAGGCATCTAGCCCACAAATTTTAGCTGATTTTGATGCGGTCAAAAACACAATTAATAAGATATATATTCAATCAGGGGCATTAGATCTTAAAGTACAGGAAATTAGAGATGAACTAGGTGATGAAGATCAGCCACAGGATAAGTCTGAAATTAATGATAAAGGTAAATCTTCTTCCCAAAATAAAACTAAATCAAAATCGATAGCTGAAAGAAAAAACAAGAGTTAAAAAAAAGAATAGCAAAGCTAAAGATGAAGAGGATAATAAACCAGCTGCTCCTGTATATTTAGATAGTAAGTACCTTTATCCTTTAGGAATAGTCAAGGAAATCAAATTATGAATATCTTAGAAAATATTAACACGGAAAAAAGAAACCCTAGAAGCTTTAATCTTGATTCAATGTCTATAGCTGAAGCAGTCAGTTTAATGATAGATGAAGAGTATAGTGTAATTGAAGCTCTAAAAGAACAGCACACAAATATAACAGAGGTGATTTTAGCAACATCTTATACTTTAAAAAATGCTGGTAGGATTGTATACATTGGGGCAGGGACTAGTGGTAGATTAGGTATATTAGATGCTGTAGAGTGTCCACCAACTTTCAGTGTTGATTATAATATGGTTATAGGCTTGATAGCTGGTGGGGGAAAGGCTTTTATCCAAGCCCAAGAAGAAGCTGAAGATGATGCTAATTTTGGCAAAGAAGATTTACAGATCATAAATCTTACAGCTAAAGATATTGTAATAGGTATTGCTGCAAGTGGTAGGACACCATATGTGATTGGTGCTCTTGAGTATGCTAATTCTATTGGTGTAGCTACGGTTGCTATTAGTTGTACTAAGCAGGCAAAAATATCTAAATATGCTAAATATACTATAGAGGCAGTACCAGGGCCTGAGGTTTTGACAGGCTCAACAAGATTAAAAGCTGGAACTACTCAAAAGCTTATTCTAAATATGATATCGACTCTTTCAATGGTTGCTGTCGGTAAAGTCTATCAAAATCTAATGATAGATGTAAAACCTACTAACCAAAAGCTAGTCGAGCGCTCAAAAAATATTATCTGTGAAGCTACTGGAGTAGATTATACGACAGCAGCAGATTTTTACTTAAAAGCGAATAAATCCGTCAAGGTTGCGATAGTAATGATACTAAATGATTGTGCTTATGAAAAAGCTTTGGCAATATTAAAGAACAATAGTGATTTTATCAAAGAGTTAAAATGAGATTATTAATATTATTTATAGCTCTTATGATTAGTTTCAATGTTTATGCTGCTATTTATGAGACATATAAAAATGGTGTGCCAGAATTCTCTAGTCAGAATCTCAAGGTGCCAAACAGCTTAATTTAGTGATGATCCAGTTTCTATGATTGATATGAATAATACCCGCGCACAATAATTTGGGGTAGTAATCAGCAGCAAGGATATATGTCTTATTCTCAACCACAAGAGGATACGCTTCAAGCAGCTTTCCCAGAAGAATTTACAGATAATTATTTTGATTTCTATGGTATAAACTATCAATATCATAGCTTGATTTCATCAATAATGGGTACAAGTATGTATTCACCAAGTGATGCAAGTAATATGCGTCTGCAAAGAAATTACTAAATTAATTACAATTCAAACTATTGATTATAAGATTTTATGAAATCTTATAGATCACTTTGTGAGACAAACTTTTTTACTTCTTTGTTTAAGGAGTAACCATTTTGTGAACTTGTGAGTATAGTAACTTTATCTTTATCATTTGTCTTTTTTCTAATTTTACTAATTGTAACATCTACACTTCGGCTATAACCATCATAAGGACGATTATAAACTGCTTGAAAAAGTTTGTCGCAGTTAACGAAACTATAAATATTTTCAGTCAATAAGAGCAATATTTTATATTCAATATTACTAAGTTGATAAAGTATATCCTGTTTATTTTTAATTGTTTTCTCTAAAGTATCAAAAACAACTCCGTCAAAAAATAAATATCTAGAGCGAATCAGACTACTGTTAACATTAGTTTTAATTTTTATTAATAAAAGCTTTCTATTGAAAGGTTTTGATATATAGTCTTTAGCACCAAATTCGTATGCTAGAATTTGATCTATCTCATAATTTGAAGCTGTAGCAATAATTATATTTATACCTTTCTGTGAACATATCCTTTTACAAAAATCTAAGCCACTTTCATTATAGGCATCATAATATCTAATAACATTAAGTCAATTTTTTCTGAGTTTAGAATATGTTCTGCAGCTTCTGCTGAATCTGTAATATAAAATTTATAGCCTTCTTTTTCGTCATCGACTACTAAAATACTTTTCATAATTATTTAATTCTAAAAATTATATCTACATCTAATGATATAATGTAAATAAATGTAATTATTCTTTAAAGTTTTTGGACATCATTTTAGAAAATTTCCATTTTTGAGATTTCAGCCCATATAATATGACTTATATAAATGAGATCTTAGATGATAATACAGTTTAGATATTATAGTAGATTTTGTTTAGGTTATTTATAGAACATCCCATTCTTCATCATAAGTTGACAAATCATCATCACTTTCTAATAGCTCTTTAAGTTTTAAGATGATTTAATCTAACCTTTAGGCTTATGAGTATCTATAGAAAATTTAATAGGCTTGATTTTTTAGTTTCTAGAATTTAAAATTTTAACTGATCAATCTCTTTACGATACTCAATATCATTTTCAGACATTTTATTTTCTTCAAGCTTCTTAATAATTTGTTTTAATTTAGCTCTTAATTCTAATTTATCCTGATTAAGTATATCTTTAATATAATGATGCAATTCTTCTTAATTGCTTAATTCTATCTTTAGATTAAGTTAGATATTCTAAGTAATCAGAAATTATATTAATGTCATCTAGCTGATCTATTTTTTTGATATTTTCATATCTGACTTCCTCAAAACTTTCTTTAGAGAGGTTCCAATAACGTTGCATAGAGAGTAATGGGTTAGTATTGGCTTATACCACTCATGTGAAAATCTATCTTTTAAAGGTATATCTATACCTACATGTTTTGAATTAAGTGATCCTAACATAATAGAAGGTACTAGATTTCTAGCATTCCAAAACCTTATAATGTTTCCTTTACCTATTTTTTCTTCAATAATTTTAGCACCTTTGCTATCAACAAATCTAGGTGCACTAAAACTGATGTTATATACTTTTGTATTTTTCATCGTAGGATTATTCTTAGCATAAGCTGGTAATATGTGTGATTTAATATGATAAGTCATGAGTGTAGATAATGACCTGCCTAAGCTATGCCCTAGTACAATTATCTCTGGTGGAGTAGTATTTGAATACTTATCTATAAACTCTTTTATTAAATTTTAAATGGTTTTAACTCTTCAATAAACATTGACAGAATACTTTTGTGTATACTGAAATCACCCTTACCAACATTATGTTCAGCATTACCAGTATAAGTCTCCAAGCCTGTAAGTTTCCAATCCAATCAGATGCACATTTGCTACCTGGATAAACAATAATCATCTTATTTTCTTTTTTACTATAAAGAATAACTCCTGATAATTCAGAGTTATTACGGTAAAGAATATTAACAACTTCAAATTGGCTTGTTTCTAATTTACCAAATATAACACTCTCTTTTAAGTTCTTGACAAAACGGTTATCTAAACTTTTTTCTTTCTTTTGTTCATTTTTAAGAGATTTTATATTATTGACTTTCTTGTCTAAAAGTGGATTATTGTCATACTCCTCTTCTTCAATAATTTTAGTTATTTCTTTTTTAGATAATTTATCTTTTACTTATTTTTAATAAACTTTCATAAAAGTTAATACTTTCTTGTATATCGTTGTAAAATTCATCATCTTGAGAAAGAGTGTCTTCATTTGAAATATTGTAAACGACGTTTAATCGAGCATACATGCTTATTTCTTCTGGTTTAATTTTCTATATAAAAAGTCTACCGGAAATGATGTTTAATCATATTTACTTAGGTATCCTGACTGTTTTCTGTTTATAAACCAGTGATATAAATTAAGGTAAGAACCACTTGACTCTGCTAGTTTAAGGTTTTGTTTAGATTTACTAAGTTCAGATTGTAATTTATCCATTTTCTGAGTTAAATCTGCTTCATTTAATTCTAAATTATGAATATAATCCTAGCTGTTGTGAAATATTGACTAATACAAGAGAGTTAATATTATTTCTAGCTAATAAATTAACATATTCTGAACCAAAAGATAGACTGCTAGAAAGAGCTAAACCTAATAAAACTATTTTTTTCATTTTTACTCCTATTTTTATTATTTTAGATTAAATAGTTACTTAAAATTGTAAAAATATCATTTTTATAATCTAGCTAAAATAATGTCTTAGCTCCTCTATTATATTTGATAAAAGCTTGTTTTGATTAGTAGTTGTTAGTTTTAAGCGAAAATAATTATCTATTTATGAAATTAGATATTTTAATATTGTAAATCTGGTTTATAAATCAGCTAAAATTTATATACAGTTAAACTATTTAATAATTTTGATCTTTAAATGTTAGTAGTTACTTTTAAACCATGTGGTTTATTGTTTTCGATAGATACTTGGACACTGTTGGCTTCAAATATCTTTTTTACGATACACAAGCCTAGCCCTCTACCAAGTATATCACTATTTTTAGCTATATCAGAGTGAAAAAGATTATCAATATTTTATTGAAAAGTTAATCAGACAAATATAATTTGGTTATAAATACTTAATTTGATGCAGAGTTAATATAATTTTAATTGATGTTTTATTTAAACTTTCTTTAATGCCGGCAAATTCAAAGAAATTAGAGATTTTTTCAAGTTAAGCAATTTGTGGATGGATAATATTATGGTTTTATCGTTTTACTGCCATCTAATTTAACAGTAATTGGCTCTATTACATTTACCAGTCGAATAGTGGCGGGATAGCTTAGCATTTTTATTTGCAGCTCTATTTGGAGATTCTCAAGAGGATGATTTTGTGGTATATGTTGGTGAAGTTACACTAATTTTAGGCTTTCAGTCTAGTATATTGCATTTAAATTCCAATTGGATTGGTAATCTTGTTATAGTGATTGTTAGATATATCCAAGACAACCAAAAGATATCCAAAAGCCAACGCAAAAATCCCGATTATATAGTCATATGTTGACCTATTTATAGTAGGTTGTATACGGATTCAATATCGTTATCTGATCAAAAAATTTGTAAAAGAATGTATGTAAACTACAAACTATTGGGACATTAATGCGTGGATTAATTATTGAGTTAATCCGTGTAAACCTGCCTACAGACTCAACGCCATAAGCAATACAGGTAGATAATTACTTAGTCAAATACTTGGGTGATGCTTACTATAAACATAAATACGAATAATTTATTAGTTATCTATAGTATTTGCAGCTTTCTTAGTAATATTGTGAGGATAAATCATATTTAGAACTATCTTCAAAGTAGAGCCTTGAGCAAGTATCGATAAGATAACTACAGTATAGGTGATACTAACTATAACATTACCTTCATCAGGTAATGATAATGCTAAGGCTAAAGATATGCCACCTCTGACTCCAGACCAAGCTACAAGCAAATTATCTCTAGCTGAAGTTCGAGTAAGTTTTTTATCAATTACAGTAATTGGTATTGAGATACTAATTAATCTAGCAAATGTCACAATGAATATGCCAGCAGCACCAACCCAAAAAGCGCTATGATTAAATGGTATACTAGTTAACTCTAGACCTATGAGTATAAATAAGAAAGAGTTAAGCATATTATCAATAACCATCCAAAAGTTATCGAGTTTTTCTACTTGATCTGGAGATGTTTTTTTATGATCTGAAAGATTATTACCAATGAATAAACCAGCAACAACCATGGCAATAGGTCCTGATACATGTAAGCTATGAGCGATTACATATCCCATGCTTGCTACAGCTAATGTTACAAAAATTGAAGTTTCAGAGTCCTGATTAGTTTTTAGAAATATAAGTGCGACTCTAGCAAATATATAACCAAGTAGTATGCCACCACCAGCTTCTGAACCAATTTGTTTAGCTATTATCCAAACATATTCAATACCATGACCATTAATAGCTTGTCCAAAATCACCACCACTACCAAAGAAAACGATATTTGATAATACAACGGAAAGGACAATACCTGTAGCGTCATTAAATAATGACTCGCCAACTACACAAGTTTTTATATGCTTAGGTATAGATTTGTTACCAGCAAGAGTACTAATTACAGCAATAGGATCAGTAGGAGAAATTAATGCGCCGAAAACTAAGCAATAGCCTAAGCTAATATCAAAACCGACTAATAGACAGAAGCCGTAAATTAATATAGCAGTTGTAAGTGCTGATAGTAGTAGACCAATACTTGCAAGTCCAAATATGGCTTTTAGCTCTTTTTTTAGATCAATCATATTAAAATGTAGCGCATTGGCAAATAATAAGAAAGATAACATTCCATCAAGAACTGTTTTTTTTGAAATCAAAACTTGATAAAGCAACTACTAAAAAATTTGACGGACTTAAAAAAGAGGCACACAGTGTCGAAAATGTTATTGAGAGAATTGTTAAGCCTATTGCCTTGGGTAACTTTAGAAGCTTAATGTTAATGTAACTCATCAATGCTGCTACAACAGTTAGCAAACTAAATAAAAAATATTCACTCATAATAATTCCCTATAAGCCACAACTATATTCCCAACTACATGCTTTTGATAACTCTTCTAATAAATTCTTTTGTGTAAAAAAATCATCACTTAATTTATCAAAAGGTAGATCTCCAAACATAAAGCTGTTTGTTTTAACTTCTAAATCAGTTACTTTCTCAATATCTTGTTTTGTCAATATTTTAAACTGCTGCGTTAAATGTATACATGGTTGGCATTCAAGACTATGTTTTGCAGGTTCAAATGGTAATTCTTTGGTTAAGTTGCGAATGTCATCATAGCTATGATTTAGTAAAGGATATGATAAAGGTCTATAATCATATCTTTCTTCTTCATCTATGTTTTTTAAAAGCTGTGATACACTAGACATATCTTTGCGATGACTAAGTAAAATAGTGGCATCACCATTAGCATCAAGCTCATCGATTTTATTAAGTAAAGTTATGCCTTTTAGAAAACCAGCACACCAGCTAAACTTTTGCGATGGAAATTGCTTACGTGCTAAAACTAATTCTTGGAAAGTATTTTCTGAATTTAAATGAAAGTAGTTTATATTTTCTCTTTTTAGCCAGTCAAAAACTGCTGCTAAATAACTATTCCAGCTAGCTGCAGCAAATCCTGTATCTACAGATAAAACACAGAAATTATCTGATAAATTTTGCTTTGTCCAGCATATAAGTGCTAAAGAATGAATGCTATAATTAGCAATAATTATATTATCTAACTTCTGCATTTTACATTCCTATGATATCTTTAACTTCTTTGAGTTTATTTTTTGCGAAAGGGCGTACTTTTGCAGCTCCTTGGCTAAGAATATCATCAACAATTTTAGGATTATTTATATAATAGTCATATTTTTCTCTAGCATCCCTTAGATGCTCATTTATTTTTTCAAAAAGTATTTGTTTGGCATCTCTCCAACCAAGCCCACCTGCTAAGTATTTCTCTTCTAGGGCAGTTATCTCTGATTGGCTTGCAATACTTTTATATATTGCATAAATAGTACAATTATTTGGATCTTTTTTCTCTTCAGGTGTTTGAGAATTTGTAATAATTTTCATCACTTGTTTTCTAAGTTTTTTCTCTGTTGAGAAAATAGCAATAGTATTATCGTAGCTTTTTGACATCTTGCGACCATCTAAACCAAGTATAGTTTGGCTATCTTCACTTGTCATAGCTTGAGGTGCTTTGAGAATTGATTTTTGGTAAATATGGTTGAAACGGTTGGCGATATTTCGAGCTATTTCTATATGTTGAATTTGGTCTTTACCAACAGGAGCTAGATCTGCATCAAAAATAAGAATATCTGCAGCCATAAGTACAGGATAGTTAAATAACCCTGTAGTTATACCTTTATCAGGATCAATATTCTCCTCTTGAAGATTTTGGTCAACTAAGGCTTTGTAAGCATGAGCACGATTAAGTAGTCCTTTAACAGTAGTTGTACTGATAATCCATGTTAATTCCATTATCTCAGAGATATCTGACTGACGATAGAAGTAAGCTTTATCGGAATCAAGACCAAGTGCCAGCCAAGATGAGGCTATTTCATGAATGTATTGCTGGCGTAATTTTTTATCCCAAAGCTTGATTAATGAATGTTGGTCAGCAATAAAGTACATACATTTATATTGATCATTCTTAATCATTTCTATTGCCGGTTTAATAGCACCAATATAGTTACCTAAATGTGGCGTTCCTGATGGAGTAACCCCAGTTAAAATTATTTTTTGTGTCATTTTTATCCTATTGGCTTTAAAATATTAAATGCATTTTAAAATAATGTAAATTTTAGCATATAAGGGTTGTCAAAATAAGAGAATTTATCGTAAATTTATGGAGCGGGAAACGAGGCTCGAACTCGCGACCCCAACCTTGGCAAGGTTGTGCTCTACCACTGAGCTATTCCCGCAAATTTCTGAGATATGGCACACCCAAAGGGATTTGAACCCCTAACCGCTCGGTTCGTAGCCGAGTACTCTATCCAGTTGAGCTATGGGTGCAAGACTTGAGCTTATTGTATAGTCTTATTTTTAGTTAGTCAAGTTTTTTTTAGTTAGTCAAGTTTGTTATGTCATTAATTGTCTCAATTAATTTATTTTCTAATTCTTGATCACTTAGTTCAGTATTATCTATGACAAAATCAGCTATTTTTTCTCTTTCTTTATCAGATATTTGTAGATTGATAAAAGCAACGGCTTGTTGTCTATTTTTGCCATCACGTTCCATTAGTCTTCTAATTCTAGTTTCAAGGTCTGCTTTGATAACTATTACTTTTTTTAGATAGTCATAGTGACGAAAGTTGTATGGTCCTAGTAGTGGGATATCAACAATCGTCATAACAGTGTCAGATTCTTTTACTTGTTTTTTTATCTCTTTGTTGATTACTGGATGTAGATAATCTTCTAACCATTTTTTAGCTTCTTTAGACTCAGTAATAATAGCTCTAAGCATTGCTCTGTTTATCTGCTTATTCATTATTATTTCATTACCAAATTTTTCGGCTATTTTTTTTATTACTGAAGGTTTTTTAGTGATTTCTCTACTTATAGTATCTGCACACACAATATTTAAGTTTAGTTTCTCTTTGAGAATTCTTGTTGCTGTTGATTTACCACTTGCAATACAGCCAGTTATACCAATTGGATAAGTATTTATAAAATTCATCTACAACTTGCTTGTAAAAAATTATTTGAGCACAAATTTTAATATTTTTTTTTAGAAAGTCATATATTTTTTGAATAAAATACATTTTGAGCTTAAAATAACTAGAGTTTTTATGATAAATTGATATTTTTGTGTCGCTTACAAATATTATCTTAGAGCGGATAAAATCATCTAAGCAGCCACTGCTGTTTAGAGATTTTATGCAGATGGCTTTATACTATCCTCAACTAGGTTATTATTCTGGAACAAAAGAAAAAATCTCCTCTCAAGGTGATTTTATTACCGCCACCTCTCAAACGTCTTTATTTGCGCGAACCTTTGCTAGACAGTTTGCGATTGTACTTTGTCAACTTGGTAATGACTGTAGTATTATAGAATTTGGTGCAGGTAATGGTAAGTTTGCTGCAGATTGTATTGATGAGCTTGAGAGTTTGGCAAAGTTGCCAAAACATTACATAATTATAGAGTTAAGTAATGATCTGAAATTAAGACAGCAGCGATACATTAAGGAAAATACACCACATTTATATGACAGATTTATCTGGCTTAATAAATTACCTGAACAAAAGATTAAAGCTATTGTCTTTGCTAATGAACTTTTAGATGCAATGCCTGTTGATGTTTTTAGATCTAAAAATAATAAATTAATACAGCAGGGTGTTATTGTTGCAAACGATAGTTTTGAATTCTCTGACATGCCACAAAATGATTTTCGGTTTGAGTATGAGTTAAATAGAATTCTAAATGATGGCATGACCTTTGATGATGGTTATATAAGCGAGATAAACACTTGGATACGACCATGGATTAAGTCTTTGCTTGAGGTTTTATCACAGGGTATAGTTTTTTTATGTGATTATGGCTACCATAGAGCTCTGTATTATTCAAAAGAAAGATATATGGGGAATTTAGTATGTTATCATCAGCATCATGTTAATTTTGAACCATTTATAAATATTGGCGAGCAGGATATTACTGCCCATGTTGATTTTACAACTGTTACTGAGGTAGCAGTTGAAGTGGGTTTTCAACTTGATGGCTATATGACACAAGCGAATTTTCTCAAAAGAGCTGGTATCTCTGAGGTCTTTAGTGATATATCACAACGCTTAAGTACAAAACAGCGCTTAAAATACAGTAATGATATAAAAGAATTACTAATTAATAACAAGCTTGTCGAAGTCTTTAAAGTTATTGCTTTTTCATTAGATTTTGACTTTGTTTTAGATGCGTTTGATAATCAAGATAATATTGATTATCTTTTATAGATTATTTAAAAGCATAGTGAGAGCATTTTAGTAGTTATAAATTAGTCTGTGATTTATAATAGGTTGTTGAAAATCTTACTGGGCATAAGTCGAAGTCTTATCTTCTTGGCTTGAAAAAGATATTTCGAGAAGTATTTAATAGGCTTAGAAGAAATCCTTGATGAGATTTAATTAAGGTAAAAAGCCTTGTAAACTAAGTGTTTTAGCGAAAATATCTAAGCCATAATTTAAGTCATATAGTAATCTTTGAGGTTATTAAAGTTGTTTAATAAAGTTTTACAAGATTATAATTAACTAATATTAACAGTTAACAAGCTTGTTACTGGTTGATGTTGTCTATCTATTGGCTTATAATCGGGCAATAAGTTTTAATTTCGTTAATATTCGATTAATTCGGAGGATAAAGGATGTTGGATTTTACTAAAGATATTGATGTTTTAGAGACCCAAGAATGGCTTGAGGCCTTTGAAGATGTCATTAAAAGAGAAGGTGTTGATAGAGCTAAGTTTTTATTTGAACAATTGTTAAATAAAGGTTCTGAGCTTGGTTTTGAGAATGCTTATGCGACAGTTAAAGTTAAAAAATATGTTAACTCTATAGATGTTTCTGAACAGCCTAGTTATCCTGGTGATATTGAGCTTGAGCAAAAGATCGAAGCTATAAATAGATGGAACTCTACAGTTATAGTAGTAGCAGCTAACAAAAAAGATAGCTCAATAGGTGGTCATATTGCTACTGGTGCTGGTGCTATGACACTTTATGAAGTTGGTTTTAACCACTTCTGGAAAGCGTCAAATGGTGAACATGCTGGTGATTTGATATTCTATCAAGGACATCTTTCTCCGATTATTTATGCTCGCTCTTTTCTGGAAGGTAGAATTACAGCAGAACAGTTAGAAAACTTTAGAAAACAAGCTTTTAATGGCGAAAATGCTGTTTCTTCTTACCCACATCCTTATTTACAGCCTACATACTGGCAGTTTCCTACAGTTTCTATGGGACTTGGTCCTCTGCAAGCCATTTATCAGGCTAGATTTATGAAGTATCTAGAGGCAAGAGGCTTAGCTAAAACTTCTGATCGTAGAGTTTGGGCTTTTTGTGGTGATGGTGAGATGGATGAGCCAGAGTCAATTGGTTCTATCACTAGAGCAGGTCGTGAAGGTCTAGATAATCTTATTTTTGTAGTTAATTGTAATCTTCAAAGACTAGATGGTCTTGTAAATGGTAATGGTAATATTGTAGAAGAGCTTGCAGATGTATTTATGGGTGCAGGCTGGAACGTTATCAAAGTACTGTGGAGTAGTGATTGGGATAAATTATTAAATGATCCAAAAGCAGGCAAAAAAATACAAGAAAGGTTAAGCTCATTAAATGATGGTCAGATGCATACTATTAAAGCACATGGCGGGGCAGAGTGTAGATCGGTAGTCTTTAGTGGAGATGAAGACTTAGAAGCTCTAGCTAACGACATGTCAGATGCTGATTTAGCAGCACTTCGTCGGGGAGGGCATGATCCACTTAAAATCTATGCTGCTTACAAAAAAGCTGTAGAAAATGCAAATGGTCGTCCAACCCTTATCTTACCTATGGCTGTTAAAGGCTATGGCTTAGGTGAGTGGGGAGAGTCTAAAAATATTGCCCATAATGTTAAAAAGCTTGATACTGATGCACTTGAGTATATTAAAAATAGATTTAGTGTTCCTGCTACAAAAGAAGATGTTGAAAACTATAGACTTATTAAGTTAGATGAAAATTTTCCAGAAATGAAGTATCTTCATTCTAAGAGAAAAGACTTAGGTGGTTATATTCCTAGGAGATTAGAGAATAAGCAAGCACTACAAGTTCCAAGCTATAAAGATTTTGCTAAGAGCTTATTAGATGATAGTGGCGATAGAGAATTCTCAACTACTACGGCTTTTGTAAGAATTTTATCAGCATTAGCAAAAGATAAACAAATTGGTAAGCATATTGTACCAATTACAGTTGACGAATCGCGTACTTTTGGTATGGAAGGCTTGTTTAGACAGCTAGGTATCTATAATCCGCATGGTCAGCAATACGTACCAGAAGATAAACAGCAATTGATGTTCTACAAAGAATCAGTAGATGGTCAGATCTTACAAGAGGGTATCAACGAGCAAGGCGGTTTTTGTTCTTGGATTGCAGCAGCTACTTCATATAGTGTACATAAAGTGCCCATGATTCCTTTCATGATTTACTACTCAATATTTGGTTTCCAAAGATTTGGTGATCTTGCATGGGCAGCTGGTGATTCGATGGCAAAAGGTTTTGTCATTGGTGGAACGTCAGGGCGTACAACTCTAAATGGTGAAGGTCTACAGCATGAGGATGGCCATAGTCATATCCAAGCTGGACTTATCCCTAATTGTATCTCTTATGATCCTACTTATGCTTATGAATTAGCTGTAATTCTTGGCGAAGGTATGAAGAGAATGTATATTGATGGTGATCATGTATATTACTATATCACAGTAATGAATGAAAACTATTCTCATAGAGCGATGCCAAAAGGTTGTGAAGAAGGTATTATCAAAGGTCTGTATAAGTTAGAAGAAGAGAAAAACCCAGCGGCTAAACATGTGCAGTTATTAGGTTCTGGCTCTATCCTAAGAGAAGTTGAAGCTGCAGCTAAGATGTTAAAGGAAGAGTATGGTATTACTTCTAATGTTTGGAGCATGACTTCAGCAAACGAGCTTTATAGAGAAGCTAAAGATGTAGCTAGAACTAATATGCTTCATCCAACTGCAGAGAAAAAAGAAAGCTATATCGAGAGGTGCTTTAAGAACGAGCAAGGTCCTGTAATTGCTTCTACTGACTATATTAAGCTTTATACTGATCAGTTAAGAGAGTTTATACCACATAAATTTGTAAACTTAGGTACGGACGGTTTTGGTAGATCTGATACTCGTGCAGCGCTAAAAAGTTTCTTTGAGGTCGATAGATACCATGTTGTTGTTGCTTCATTATATGCACTATATCTAGACGGTAAAATTGCAGCTAGTAAAGTTAAGGATGCGATCGATAAGTACAATATAGATCCAGAGCGTATGGCACCATTTTATAGCTAATTAGGTAAGGAGATATTAATGTCTATAGAGATAATTAAAATCCCTGATATTGGGGATTATGATAACGTTGATGTGATTGAAGTATCTGTAAAAGTAGGTGATGAGATAGCAGAAGAGGATTCGTTAATCACACTAGAAACAGATAAAGCGAGTATGGAAGTTCC
>LVCE01000006.1 GCA_002095075.2 Francisella endosymbiont of Ornithodoros moubata
TATCAGTCTCAATCTCTGCTAAGATATCACCCTCAGAAACAGTATCACCTTCTTCCTTATACCATTCAGAAACTGTGCCATCTGCTACAGACTCTGGGAACATAGGTACTTTTAATTCAACCATCTTTTACTCCTAGTAATAATTTAATTCTATATTTTCTAAAGCTCTGTTAATAATTTCTTCTTGTTGTTTTACATATAAAGCATGGTATCCAACTGCAGGTGTTGAAGATCTATCTCTTGCGACACATAGCAACTCTTGGTTTTTACCTATTAACTTCTCGATAAAAGGTCTAATATTATACCAAGCACCTTTGTTTTGAGGCTCTTCTTGTAACCATATTACTTTATTAGCATTGTTATATTTAGCAAATATTTCCGCAAGTTGCTGTTGTGGAAAAGGATACAACTCCTCTAATCTTACAACAGCTGTATCTTCATGCGTATCTTGTTTCTTAGCCATAAGATCATAATAAACCTTACCATTACATAGTATAAGTTTTTTAACTTTATTTTCTTTAGCATTTACATCATCAATTATTGCCTCAAATTTACCTTGAGAGAGCTCTTCTAATGAAGAGACTGCCATAGGATTTCTCAACAAACTCTTAGGTGTCATTACAATCAAAGGTTTTCTAAGCGGTCTAATAACTTGACGTCTTAATAGATGATAAATTTGCGCAGGTGTTGTAGGTGTACATACTTGCATATTATCATTAGCACAAGAGCTTAAAAATCTTTCTAATCTTGCAGATGAATGTTCTGCTCCTGCACCTTCTTGACCATGTGGCAAGAATAAAGTTAAACCTGATAGAATACCCCATTTTTCTTCTGCTGCAACAAGAAACTGATCAATTACAACTTGTGCTGTATTAACAAAATCTCCAAATTGAGCTTCCCATACGACTAGAGCATCAGGACTGTAACAGCTGTAACCATATTCAAAACCTAATACGCCATATTCTGAAAGAGTCGAGTCGATAACATCAAATCTCACATTTTCATTGATGTGTTTTAACGGTACATACTCTTTTAGCTGCGACTTAGTATTCATATTTTTGACCACAGCATGACGATGAGAAAAAGTCCCTCGACCACTATCTTCACCAGAAATTCTCACCGGATATCCGTCATTAAGTAATGTTGCATACGCAAGCGACTCAGCAAATCCCCAGTTTAGAGGAATTTCACTATTAGCCATTTTGATTCTATCAGTAACAGCTTTTTTGACTTGCATCTGTGCACTTATTTCTTCAGGTATTTTGCACATTTTTAAAGCCAATTCCTTAAGAGTTCTCTTTGGTATAGGTTTATAAGTGTATTTAGTTTCTTGTTTACCAAGGTAAGGAATCCAATCATAAACATTTAGCTTATCCTTGACTAGTTTTCTATCAAGAATATCAACTGTAACCTTACCACTATCTAATTTGCTACGGTAATTAGCATTCATGCGCGCAAAATAATCAGTATCAACCACAGCCTCTTTTATCAACTTGTCGCTATATAGTTTCAGTGTTGAAGGAAGTTTCTTAATCACTTCGTACATCTGTGGCTGTGTTCCTGATGGTTCATCAGTCTCATTATGCCCATTTCTACGGTAACACACTAAATCAATAACAACATCTTTGTTGAATTTCATACGATATTCTAGAGCAATATCTGTAACTTTAAGCACAGCTTCTGGATCATCTCCATTTACATGAAATATCAGCGCATCAACCATTTTAGCCACATCAGTAGAATAATTACTGCTTCTATTTACACCAAAAGCGCTACTTGTAGTGAAACCAACCTGATTGTTTACAACAATATGAATTGTTCCTCCTGTGCTATATGCTTCTGTAAGCGAGAAACCAAAGGTTTCCATTACTACGCCTTGGCCACAGAAAGCTGAATCACCATGTATCAATATTGGTAAAACTTTACTGTAAACATCATCATCTAGTTTGTCTTGAATTGCTTTAGCAGCACCTTCAACAACCGGGTCAACAGCCTCTAAATGCGATGGGTTAAATGCTAAGGCGATCTTAGCTTCTTTACCATCAGTGCTTCTATAGTTAGAATAACCCATATGATACTTCACATCACCAGATAAGCTTTTTTCGCTTTGTTTACCTTCAAACTCTTCAAATAAATCTTTAGGGTTTTTACCCAACACATTGACTAATACATTTAGGCGCCCTCTATGTGCCATACCCAACTGGATAAAGCGAGTTGAATGCCTAGAAACAGATTTTTCAATTATATGCTGTAAAGATGGAATTAGCGACTCACCACCTTCCAAGCCAAATCTTTTTTGACCTACATACTTTAGTGCAAGATATTTTTCTAAGCCTTCAGCAGCTACTAATTGTTGTAAAATCCATTTTTTGTTGTCATTAGAAATAGCATTAGTATCTTCTATTCTGTCTTGAAGCCAAAGTTTTTCTTCTTTGTTACCAATATATCCATACTCATAGCCAATATTAGATTCATAGATTGCCTTAGCTTTATTGATAACCTGTGGTAAAGGAACTGCTTTATTACCAGTAAAGCTTCCTAAATTAACCAACTCAGTTAGATCTTTTTCAGATAATCCATGTGCTGCTAACTCCAAATCTGAATCTCTTTCAAACCTTGTCAGTCTAAGTGGATCGATATTAGCTGATTTATAACCATAAGAACGGTAAGCTTTAACTAGAGCTTTAGCTTTTAGACTAATATTGCCTTCAGCACTTACAACTATGGTTACGTTAGCTGTATTAGTTTTATTTTTAGCCAAGTATTTAAACTCATCAACTAGTTTACGATGAACTGTATCTGTTGAGTTTGCTATAGAATCAAAAAAGGACATCCACTTAGGATCTATTCCATCATGGTTGCCAGTTATATAATCGTCATATATTGACTCAAGGTATTCTAGATTACCTCCAAAAAACTGAGTAGTCTCCAGCCATTGACTAAAATCCAGTTGTTTTTTTTTCATATAGATACCCAAATATCAGATTTTAATTTTTATACACTCTTCTTTAATAATGCTGATCTAATCTTACCTATTGCTTCTGTAGGGTTAAGGCCTTTTGGACATACAGAAACACAGTTCATAATAGTCCTACACCTAAACAGACTAAATGGATCTTTTAGATCTTCAAGTCTTTGCTCTGTAGCAGTATCTCTTGAATCTGCGATGAATCTGTAAGCTTGTAGCAATCCAGAAGGGCCTATAAACTTATCCGGATTCCACCAGAACGAAGGGCATGATGTAGTACAACAAGCACATAAAATACACTCATACAAACCATCAAGCTTAGCTCTATCCTCTGGCGATTGTAGTCTTTCCTTAATAGGTGGCTCATCACTGTTGATAAGATACGGCTTGACTTTCTCATAGTTCTTATAAAACTGTTTCATATCCACAATTAAATCTCTAATCACAGGTAATCCTGGTAGAGGATTAACTTTGATAGGTTGCTTCAACTCACCAACCGAAGTAATACAAGACAAACGGTTCTTACCATTGATATTCATACCATCAGAACCACAAACACCTTCACGGCAAGATCTTCTTAAAGCAAGGGAAGGATCCTGCTCTTTAATTAGTTCAAGAGCTGTTAGAACCTTAACATCTTGATTTTCTACTTCAACCGTGTACTCATCGTAATAAGGTTTTTTATCAACTTCTGGATTATATCTATAAATTTTAAATCTTACTTCCATTATATTAAATCCTTGTATTAGTACTTACGTTCTGATGGTTGAAAAGCTTTTACTTTAGTAGGAGACATGTTTACATCACGTAATGATGTTCTATCTTTATCTAGGAAGTATAGCGTATGCTTCATCCAATTCTTATCATCTCTTTCAGGATAATCAACTCTAGAGTGTGCTCCTCTAGACTCTTTTCGCTCTAAAGCAAGCTTTGCTGTAGCAACTGCTGTTAGCATCAAATTATCTAACTCTAGCGCTTCAATTCTCATCATATTAAAAACTCTCGAGCCATCCTCTAATATAGCATTATCAAGCCTTTCTCTAAGTTTAAATAACTTATCAAGCCCTTCTTTCATCGTACTTTCTTGTCTAAATACAGAGAAGTATTGTTGCATTATTTGCTGTAGCTCTTTTCTTAATTCAGAAATTTTTTCTTTACAACCTCTCTGCTCTGAAGTATCCCATTTTTTGATTCTAGCAGTAGCTTTCTCAATATTTTCTTGCGAAGTTTCTTTCATCACCATGCCTTCTTTTAGGCTCTGTTCAGCATGCATACCCGCAGCTCGACCAAACACAACTAAATCCAACAACGAGTTACTACCAAGTCTATTTGCGCCATGCACAGAAACAGAGGCACATTCACCAACAGCATATAAACCACCGATGATTTTATCTTGGCCATTCTCTTGGGTAATTACTTGGCCAAACTTATTGGTAGGGATACCCCCCATTTGATAGTGACATGTTGGCACTACTGGAATTGGCTTCTCAACAGGATCAATACCTACAAATGTTCTAGCAAGCTCTCGAACAGTAGGCAATCGCTCATCAATAACATCTTCACCAAGATGCGTCAGATCCAACCATACACAGTTTGAACCACCAAAGGTATCTCCACGCCCTTCCATAATTTCTTGTTGTGAAGCACGCGATACAACATCACGACAAGCAAGGTCTTTAGCATTTGGTGCATATCTTTCCATGAATCTCTCACCATCTTTATTACGCAGAATACCACCCTCACCACGACAACCTTCTGTAACTAGCACACCAGTGCCAGCTATACCAGTCGGATGGAATTGCCAAAACTCCATATCTTGTAGTGGCAGACCAGCTCTTAGCACAAGACCCATACCATCACCCGTATTGATATACGCATTAGTACTAGATTCATATATGCGTCCTGCACCACCTGTTGCAAGTATTGTAATTTTTGATTTTAGGAAAACAGTCTCTCCGGTTTCAATACAAAGAGCTATAACACCAGCAATGCTACCATCGTTTGCTTTAACTAAATCAACAGCAAACCATTCTGTATAGAAATCAGTTTTGTGCGCCAAATTACCTTGATAAAGCGTATGCAAAAGAGCATGACCAGTTCTATCAGATGCTGCACATGTTCTTTGAGCTTGATTAGCTGGATCATAATTCCTCGACATCCCACCAAAAGCACGTTGATATATCTTACCATCTTCTAGACGCGAAAAAGGCATACCCATATGCTCTAACTCAATAATAGACTGTGGTGCATGTTCACACATATACTCGATAGCATCTTGGTCACCAATATAATCGGAACCTTTAACAGTGTCATACATATGCCATCTCCAGTCATCTGATGGCAGATCATCTTCAAATTTGATATTACCAAGTGCCGCAGCAATACCACCCTGAGCAGCAACAGTATGTGATCTTGTTGGAAAAACTTTAGAAACAACAGCAGTTTTTAAACCTGACTGTGATAACTGAAAAGAAGCTCTTAAACCTGCACCACCAGCACCGATAACAATAGCGTCAAATTCTTGCGTAGCTCTACTCATAAAAACAACCTCTTAATAGAAAAATAAAACTGCAAATAACCAAAAAAAGCAGAATACATATACCAAAACAAAGCTCAGCATCACAAGCGCAGAAGCCCATGCACATTTAATATAATCACTACATATAATCCAGATACCTACCCAAGCATGAAAAAACATCGCCAAGTAAGCCATCAATGTAGCAACTCTAAAAAACATCCCATCAGTAAACAAGGCTCTCCAACTATCATAGTTAAGAGCTCCTATATGCGACAAGTACAAAGCTTCTACGATGAGATAGCCAAAGTATACAGCAATAATTACAGCTGTAACTCTTTGTACAAAAAAGTCTTTAATTCCAGAAGAAGTTAATGAAATTACAGCCATAAGTAGCATCCCCATAAAATAGCTGATAAAACACCCAAAATGATAACCAGTAACGATGTAAGTTTAGCGACTTTCATACTCTCACCGAAACCCATATCCATAATCATATGTCTAATACCTGCATAAAAATGATATGCTATCGATGATAAGAAAAGCCAGAAAAATACGCTAAACCAACTTTTAGTTAACAAGTCGACTGTTTGCTGATAGCCACCAGGCCCTGCAAGAGCATAGTTCATTCCAACTACACAAAGTGGTATTGCAATAATTAAAACCACTCCTGATATGCGATGCATAATTGAACTAATAGCTGTAATCGGGAAGTTATACGATTTTATTGATATCAAGTCAATGTTAGTAATTTTTTTCATGCTCGACATTCCTCCGAAGCAATTTTTGTAGAGAAGTAGATTAGATGTAACCAATGTTATTACAACACCTCTTAATGATATATTTTTGCTCAAACAAATTCAATAGTTAAGCGATTTTTTGATTTTAAATCTCACTAAAAGATAAACACAATAGTTCAATTAATCACTAACAATTATAACCCTAATTTAAGTATACAAGTTATGAGTTTTTTTATTTGCAAAACAAAGTTCTTTAGCTTATTATTGCCCTGAATGATACCTCATAGGTATTTTAGCTTTTAGCAAAAGGTATCTTTTATGCAAACCTTTGCATTATTATTTTAATCAACTCTTTACTTGGAGGCCATATATAATGAGTAAATACGCAACTCTTAAGTATGCAGATAAGAATATTGAAGTAGAATTACCAGTATATTCTCCTAGCTTAGGTAATGATTGCATAGATGTTTCATCATTGGTAAAATATGGAATTTTTACTTATGATCCTGGATTCATGTCTACAGCTGCATGCGAATCTAAAATCACATATATCGATGGTGGTAAAGGTATACTCTTACACAGAGGCTATCCAATCGAAGAATGGACTCAAAAGTCAAACTACAGAACTCTTTGCTATGCATTGATTTATGGAGAACTACCAAATGATGAACAAGTAAAAAGCTTTAGACAAGAAATTATTGCTAAAATGCCTGTGTGCGAGCATGTCAAAGCTGTAATAGCTGCAATGCCTAAGCATACTCATCCGATGTCAGGCTTAATAGCTGGTGTTAATGTCCTAGCTGCAGAATATGTCCATACGGAACAAAAAGAATCTCAAGATGAGGTTGCTAAAAATATCATAGCTAAAATTGCAACTATAGCAGCTATGGCTTATAGACATAATCAAGGTAAAAAATTCTTAGAATCTAAAATAGAATACGACTATGCTGAGAATTTCTTATATATGATGTTTGCTGAAGATGAGAGCTACAAGCCAGATGAGCTACATATCAAAGCGATGGACACAATATTTATGCTTCATGCTGATCACGAGCAAAATGCTTCAACATCAACAGTAAGATTATCAGGATCAACTGGCAATTCTCCTTACGCTGCGATTATCGCTGGTATTACTGCACTTTGGGGGCCTGCTCATGGTGGTGCTAATGAAGCTGTACTTAAAATGTTATCTGAAATTGGTAGCACTGAAAATATCGATAAGTATATTGCTAAAGCAAAAGATAAAGACAATCCATTTAGACTAATGGGCTTCGGACATAGAGTCTACAAAAACACTGATCCAAGAGCTACAGCAATGAAAAAGAACTGTGAAGAAATTCTTGCTAAACTTGGTTATAGTGACAACCCTCTTCTAACAGTAGCTAAAAAGTTAGAAGAAATTGCTTTACAAGATGAATTTTTTATTGAGAGAAAGCTTTTCCCTAATGTTGATTTTTATTCAGGAATCATTTTAAAAGCTATGGACATTCCAGAAGATATGTTTACAGCTATATTTGCTTTAGCAAGAACATCAGGATGGATATCTCAGTGGATCGAGATGGTTAATGATCCAGCACAAAAGATTGGTCGTCCAAGACAGTTATATACAGGTGCAACAAGCAGAATTTTCTAATTTTATTTCTCTACTTCATTTTTTATTTACTTTCTTAGCTATTTCAACTAGAATTTGAGTTTATGTAAAATCTGCCAGGTAACAAAATGAATAATTCTCCATCACTTATAGAGAAACTCACAGCTTCTTTAAAAGAAGCCAAAATGTTTACTATGCTAATATTAGGTTATGCATCAGGGTTTCCTCTTATGCTTACAGCCTCATCATTATTTTTGTGGTATAAAGATAATGGTATAGAAACTAGAGATATTGGTTTTTTAACTCTTATAGCGATCCCTTACACATTTAAGTATTTGTGGGCTCCTTTCTTGGATAAGGTAAAAATACCTAGATTGGGACGCAGAAAAGGCTGGATACTACTAACTCAAGTGCTTTTAGTTATACTAATTGCAATTATGAGTCGATTCTCACCAGTAAACTCACCCCTTATAATTGCTTTTATTGGTTTTCTAATATGCTTTGTATCAGCAACACAAGATATTGCTATAAACGCTTACCAAACAGAAGTTCTCCTAGAGCACGAAAGAGCGCTTGGAAATGCTATAGCAGTTATGGGTTATCGTATTGGTATGCTAGTAACGGGATCATTAGTTTTAATCATCGTAGATAGGCTTAACAACAACTGGAACCTTGCTTGGTTAATGATTACTCCATTTTTTATCATTTGCCCTCTTTATACTCTGCTAATTAAAGAAAGTCAGTATCAAGAGGCTCCTAAAAGCTTTAGGGATGCTTTTGTACTACCTTTTGTTGAGTTTTTTAAGCGTCAAGGTTTAAATACTGCGATAATTATAATAATTATTCTCATAAGCTATAAACTAGCTGATGCAATAGCATTTTCACTTAACTCAATCTTCTTTATCGACCTTGGATTTAGTAAAACTACTATTGCGGTTTCTTATAAGGTGTTATCTTTATTTGCATCGCTAGGTGGCTTAATTGTTGGAGGTCTGATTGCAAAACAGATTGGCATTTATAAAAGCTTCTTATACTTCAGTATTATTATGGCATGTGCAAATTTAACTTATGTATTATTAGCAATAGTTGGTAAAAATTATTATCTCATGCTAATTTCCGTAAGTGTAGAATATTTTTGTGGTGCAATGGGTACAGCAGTATTAGTAGCAATGATAATGAGTATTGTTAATGTAAAATTCTCAGCTACTCAATTCGCAATTCTAAGTTCAATAGACTCTTTAGCAAGGGTGTTTGTAGGACCTTTAGCTGGATATATTCAAGCACACTACAGATGGGAAGGATTGTTTATCTTCAGTTTTATAGTCGGAATGTTTATATCACTACTAATATTTATCTCTAGAACAAGAATAAAATTAATGGCAAACTTACACTAATTCTTATTTATTAACATTTATCAGAAAATAAAAGAGATAGATAGCATAAATATTATCCAAGGTAATAGCAGAATTATCAACACTATATATCTTAAATGTAGTCGATAATTACAAACCTGGAAACAACATAGCTACAGACACTATAGCTACTATTGATAAAACTCCGATTACAAAAGAGAATAAAGAAGTTTTATTTTTTAACTATTAAGGCAAATCCTAATCGGCAAACTGCTCAGAAACAAATTCCCAGTTTACGATATCCCATAACGCTTCAACATACTTAGGTCTAGCATTACGATAATCGATATAGTAAGCATGCTCCCAAACATCAAATGTTAATAATGGTTTTTTGTTCTCTGTTAACGGACAACCTGCATTACTTTTCGTTACAATTTCAAGCCTGCCGTCAGTATTTTTTACTAACCAAGCCCAACCAGAACCAAATGTTGCGATAGCTACTTTTGAGAATTGCTCTTTAAAATTTTCTACAGAACCACATGCCTCAATTAGCGATGCTTTTAGCTGACTAGAAGCCTCAGTTTTGTTAGGAGTCAAACAATTCCAATAAAAAGTATGATTAAAAACTTGAGCAGCATTATTAAATATACCACCAGAAGAAGTCTTTATGATTTCTTCTAGGTTTCTGCCAGCATGCTCAGTGCCCTCAACTAAATTATTCAGGTTAGTTACATATGTTTGATGATGTTTACCATAATGATATTCTATAGTTTCTTTTGATATTGTTGGCTCTAATGCGTCGACATCGTAAGGTAGTTTTGGTAATTCAAATTTCATTTGCTTACTCTCCTTGAATCAGTTGAATTAACTTTGTAGTATCTTCTTACTATACCCATATATTATAATATGCTATCATCTTTTAGGTAAAATTTCTAAACTTAGTTATTTAATTAAAATAAAAAAGGAAGCAAAATGTATACTCCAGAAGAACAAAAAGTAGTTGATCGAATTGAAAAACAATTAAAGAAAATGATATCATTTTATATATGAAAGGCTCACCAAACCTACCACAATGTGGTTTTTCTGCTCATGCAGCAACAGCAGTTAGATCATGTGGTAAGCCATTTGCTTTTGTGAACATTCTAGAAAATCCTGATATAAGAGCTGTTTTACCAAAATATGCTGACTGGTCAACATTCCCTCAACTTTGGATAAAAGGAGAACTGATAGGTGGCTGCGATATAATTATGGAAATGAATGAATCTGGCGAACTAAAAAAGCTAATTAATTCTGTAAAATAATGAAACATAAATATCTTTACTTACCATCTATTTTTGTCCAAGCATCTGCACCATACTTACCAGTTGGTTTATATGCTTCACTAGCGCATAAACTAGATTCAGGACCAATATTACAGCGGTATAGTTCTTGACCGACAGTAACTATAGTACCTGACTTATAGTCCTCTATACCATATGGATAAATATACTCAGCACCCTTGGGCTTAAACTGTTTAGCTTCATTTGTCAAGTGAGCAACATCATCAGTTATATCACTCCAAGCAAGATAACAACTTTTGCCTATAGGTCGGTATGATTTATCATTACATAACTCTTGCTTTTGACATTCAAACTTTCTATCACCAGCAATAACAATTTGTCCAACTTTATAATTTCCAATAAAATTTGGGTATTTGACTATTTCACCAGCAGCAAGTTTGCACTGTTTAGTTTTTGCCTTAGGCTTAGTGCTAATCTCATCCCAAGCAAGATAACCATATAGTCCATTTGGAATGTATCCTTTATCATTACAAAATTTGACTTCTAAATTAGACTTACACTTATATTTTTTACCTTGAAAATTTATGATAGTATCAGTATTATAAGAGCCAATTTTATCAGGATAATTTATAACCCCAGTCTCTATACTTTGCTGTTGTCCCTGTATTGATGGAATAACTTTATTTTGTTGTTTTATCTGATCTTTTATTTGTGACACTATAGGTGGTAAACTAACATCTAAAATTGCAGCTGTTGTACTCCAAGGCTTATGGCTATAGCCATTACCCAAATCACCGTTGTTAATATTAGTTGCATCAAAATCGATACTCCAAACTGCAAAACCTGCAAAAGATGCCTTATTTTCTTTCATCAAAGAGACTGTTTCTTTGATATCTTTTTCAGTTAATACATACATCATCCTACCATGAGTAGTACCCTTGGTTGCAGGAATCATTAAGACCAACTTATTAGCAGGAATATCCAAAGGTTTATCAATTTCATCATACTTTGGCATATTTACGTCATAGCCTACTTGCGTCGTCAAAGCCCAAGCAAGTGCTGCCAAGAACTTAGCATAACCATCAGCAGGAGTAATTTTTATATGCTCTGCATTTTTATCCTGATAAAAACTTAAAATTCCATCAGAAGGTTTATCAGCATATGTGTTAAGCCAAATATAATTTATTTTATTCGTACCAACGCTATCTAATAATTCAATGTAATTATAGTTGACATAAATATTATCTTTGTCATTTTTGGCTAATGGTGCAACTATATAGTGCCACTCAGGAGAAAAAGTTAACCAAAAACCACGGTTATTTTGTCTTAATGTTGTGGTTAATTTATTTATTTTATCAGCAGCTACCTTTACTGTTTTCTCATTCTTAGGTATATCAGAACTACTTAAGTCAAAATTTATGCCATTAAAACCAAACTCTTGAACGATTTTTATAAGGTCACTTAGATTTATCGTCTCCCAATCAACATGAGAATACTTACCACCAATAGAAATGATTGTATGTTTTCCTTTAGAATTCATATAAGCTATCAAAGCCTTTAGTTCTTTTGTAGAATATATTTTCTTTGAACTGCCATTCTCCTCATTAAAAGATAGTTCAAAACCTTTACTATTAGTGTAGGTTAGATATGCCGCTATAATGACATTATACTTACAAACATTAGGATTATAATCACAATACTCCTTATCTTTTGGCATTGATATGCTTATCGGAGTAGTATTTATCTGCTGACCAGAAATATTATAAGAGCTACTTTTGCCCCACAACGGTAAAACCCCAGCAACGACTGGACCCTCTATTTTATTATCTATTTCAACACAAGTATTCTTATAAATGCACTCACTAAACCCTTTTGCAAAGGCTCCAGCATTATGCGAAGAATCTCCATATAGATCAGCAGCATAATCTGTATTCAATGACCACCCGGCAACACCAGCAAACCTTGGTTTAAATTTTAGCTTCTCAAGTTGTGGTAATATTAATTTTACCGCTTGCTCAGTTGATAATGATTTTGTTGCGTTCCCCTGCGGATGATAAATAGTATTTGTTCCGCCAGAAACAGCATTTGTTGGCTCTGTTATCAAAATTTTTGTCTTAAGAGGAATATTGGCATTTTCAATAATCTTTGAATAGCTTTCAGAAATAAAACTTGGATCATACTCGGGAAATGCACCATATTCTTGTATAAACAGATAATCTATATTACCCTCATGAATAGCCTTGTCATAATCATTACTGACACCTGTCGTAACTAATTTATAATTGTTAACTTCAGGCTCAGCAGCAATTATTATTTTTGCAGCTATTTTTTTTATAGCTGCTGAAAGTTTGGCAATAAAGTCAGCTGATGTAAATTTTTTAATGCTATATACAATACCATCAAGATCATTTTTGTTTAAAAAACAAACTATATTATTAGCTAAAACTTTTATTTGTGTATCAGAAATATCATTACCAAAAATTTTTGGATCTAAAGTTCCTTGCTTAATTCCAGAATGGAAAGTGTTAGGACTCCCATCAACAGCCAATAATACTTCCATTCCTGCTTTTTTAGCATTACGAATTTTATCTATTATAGTCTGTGTAGAAGTTACAGAAGTAGTATAAAAACCTATATCATTATCATAAACTTCCCCATAAGCAACTATCATAACATTATAGCCATCTTTTTTGGCCTTTTGCATATCAACTCTTGTTGTCGAACCTGGAGTACGAATATCGAGGAATCATGCGATTATTCTGTTCGGTAATAATCTTTCAGAAACTTTAGAATCTGAGCCTAAATTAGCTAATGGTGTAGCCTTTAGCATTAACGGTAATGTTAAAGCAAATATTATAAGCTGTATAAAAAATTTTCTCATTTATCAAAAAAGGGTCAAAATATTATATTTTATGAATTATAAATAATTTTATCCTGATATCATAATAATAGCTCTAAATTTAAAGCATTTTAATTAATGAGTAATTATAAATTAATCCATTACCAATAGTTATTTTGATTTTCTTAGATTAGTTTGTTTGAATAGCCTATCATTTTGTATCAAAAAATATAGTCTTGATTCTGTTATTAGTGTGAATTATTATTCATCTTTTGAATAATACAGACCCTTTGAAGAGTTAAGTGCTTTAAGGCGGGCATCTGCCTCTTTTAGTCTTTTGTTAGCTGCTTCAATATCAAGCTTTGAAGCACCTGGATTTTTGAGAACTTCTTTTGCTCTTGCTCTTGCTTTCTCTGCTTCAGCCTGATTAAGGTTTTCAGCTCTCTCCATATCATCAACCATAATAGTTACACGAGTTGGAGTAACTTCTACTATGCCACCTGAAACATATAGTACATCAGTATACTGATCTTTTCTAACATTTACTACACCAGCTGGTAAAGTAGATAATAGTTCAGTATGACCGTATGCTATCCCCATTTCACCAGCAGAGCCACGCAGACGCACCATATCAGCTTCACCTTTAAAAACTGAACCTACAGGACTAACAACGTCAACTTTTAGATATTTTTTTGTCATATCAATAACCTATTATAATAGAGTTTTTGCTTTCTCGATAGCTTCTTGTATAGAACCAACCATATAGAAAGCTTGCTCTGGTAAATGATCATATTCACCGTTAACTATAGCCTTGAAACTTGCTACAGTATCCTTAAGTGATACGAATTTACCAGGATTACCAGTAAATACCTCTGCGACATGGAATGGCTGTGATAGAAATCTCTGAATCTTACGAGCCCTATCTACAATTTTCTTATCTTCATCAGATAATTCATCCATACCTAAAATAGCAATAATATCTTTCAACTCTTTGTATCTTTGAAGTACTTTCTGCACTGCACGAGCTGTTTCATAGTGTTCCTGGCCCACAACTAGTGGATCTAGCTGTCTAGAAGTTGAATCTAGAGGATTAACCGCAGGATAAATACCAAGCTCAGCAATCTGGCGTGATAATACAATTGTTGCATCTAAATGTGAGAAAGTCGTAGCTGGAGAAGGGTCTGTTAAGTCATCTGCTGGTACATATACAGCCTGAACAGAAGTAATAGATCCTGTCTTAGTGGATGTAATACGCTCTTGTAATGCACCCATCTCAGCAGCAAGTGTTGGCTGGTAACCTACAGCAGATGGCATGCGGCCTAATAGTGCTGATACTTCTGTACCTGCCAATGTATAACGATATATGTTATCAATAAACATCAAAACATCACGCTTTTCATCACGGAAACCTTCAGCGATAGTAAGACCACTAAGAGCTACTCTTAATCTGTTTCCGGGTGGCTCATTCATCTGACCATATACCAATGATACTTTATCTAGTACATTAGAATCTTTCATCTCATAGTAAAAATCATTACCCTCTCGAGTTCTCTCACCAACACCAGCAAACACTGAATAACCACTATGCTCTTTTGAAATATTATTGATAAGCTCCATCATTGTTACAGTTTTACCAACACCAGCACCACCAAATAGACCTACCTTACCACCTTTAGCAAATGGGCAGATAAGATCGACTACTTTAATACCTATTTCGAGTATTTCCGTACTTAATGCTAACTCATCATATGCAGGGGGAACTTGATGGATAGATCTTTTCTCAGTATATTCAATTGGCCCAGCCTCATCTATTGGCTCACCTAATATATTCATAATACGTCCAAGCGTGCCATGACCAACTGGAACAGAAATAGGTGCATTTGTATTTTTAACTTCCATACCGCGTCTAAGACCATCACTAGATCCCATAGCAATAGTACGAACTATGCCATCACCAATCTGTTGTTGTACCTCTAATATTAGACTAGTTTCTATCACATTTAATGCATCATATACTTTAGGTGTGTTATCTAGAGCAAACTCCACATCAATAACAGCACCAATCACTTGAATAATTTTACCTGTACTCATTTACCTCTCCTAAACTGCTGCCGCACCTGAACAAATTTCTGCAAGCTCTTGCGTAATCATAGCTTGTCTTACTTTATTGTAATCTAATTTCAACTGATCAATTATATCACTAGCATTATCAGTTGCATTTTTCATTGCCATCATACGAGCAGCTTGCTCACATGCTGCATTTTCTAATATCGCACCTCTAACTTGAGCTTCAATATATCTGATACATAGAGCATTTAAAACTTCTTCTATATCTCTTTCATAAATATAATCCCAATGACCTTTAAATGCTTTTTCTTTATTTACTTTTATTTCTTCTGCTGAGAAAATATCTTGAATAGGTAGCAATGTTTGTAATCTAGGTTTTTGTTTAATCGTGCTTACAAATTGGTTACTGCTCATATATAATCTATCAATCTCACCTGTAGTAAACTTATCTAGCATTACTTTAACTGCACCACCAATAGCTCTAATACTTCCTTTTTTTTCTTTATCGTTATAATGACCTGTTGCTACAATATTGACATCTTTTAATTTTGCAAAAAAATTTTCAGCTTTTGAACCAATCACACATACATCAATTCCAATCTTATCTTCGATATTGTTCTTAATATTTTTTAGAACATATTTAAAAAGGTTAATATTAAGACCATCACACAGACCTCTATCTGTAGATGCAACTATGTAACCGACTCTTTTTACCTCTCTATCAAACAAATAAGGATTAGGATAATCAATACTTGCAGCTGTGACATTTTTGATAATAGTGTTTGCGCTTTCAACATAAGGACGCACATTATTCATCTTAACAATTGCTCCTCTCATTTTACTAGCAGCAACTAATTCCATTGCACCGGTAATTTTTTGTGTGTTCTTAACACTCTGCACTTTGGAACGTATTTCTCTAGCATTAGACATCGTCTATACTCCTATTACCAAGCTTGATTTGCTTTACAGTCTTCAACAATAGTTTTTAACTTATTAGCAATCTCTGCATCATACTTACCTGTTTCATTAATTTCTGCAATTACATCAGCATACTTAGTTTCTGCTAGTGCATGTAAAGCTGATTCGAAAGGTATCACTTCTGAAACTTCTAAGCTGTCTAAGTAACCATTATCAGCGGTATAAAGTGACAATGCCATTAAAGCCACAGATAAAGTTGAGAATTGCTTTTGTTTTAGTAATTCTGTTACTCTTTGGCCTCTATTTAATTGTGCACGAGTTGCTTCATCCAAGTCCGATGCAAATTGTGAAAATGCTTCTAGTTCTCTATACTGTGCAAGTGCTAAACGGATACCACCACCAAGTTTTTTAATAATCTTAGTTTGTGCTGCACCACCGACACGTGAAACAGAGTTACCAGGGTTTATTGCAGGTCTTAAGCCAGAGTTAAATAAATCTGTCTCTAAGAATATCTGTCCATCAGTGATTGAAATAACATTCGTAGGAACGAATGCTGAGATATCACCAGCTTGTGTTTCAATGATTGGTAATGCTGTTAATGAGCCAGTTTTACCCTTAACTTCACCATTAGTAAATTTCTCTACATATTCTTCATTTACTCTAGCTGCTCTTTCTAGTAGTCTTGAGTGAAGGTAAAATACATCACCAGGATAAGCTTCACGTCCAGGCGGTCTTCTTAATAGTAATGAAATCTGTCTATAAGCCCATGCTTGCTTAGTCAAATCATCATAAACGATAAGTGCATCTTGACCGCGATCTCTAAAGTACTCACCCATAGAACATCCAGCATATGGTGCAATGTATTGTAATGCTGCAGAATCAGAAGCTGTAGCTGCAACAATAATCGTATGCTCCATTGCACCATGCTCTTCAAGCTGTCTTACAATATTTGCAATTGTAGATGCCTTCTGACCAATAGCAACGTAGATACATTTAATACCTGTACCCTTTTGGTTAATAATCGTATCAACAGCAATTGCAGTTTTACCAATCTGTCTATCACTAATGATAAGCTCCCTTTGACCTCTACCAATTGGTACCATCGAGTCAATTGACTTAATACCTGTTTGCAATGCTTGATCTACTGATTTTCTCCAAATAACACCAGGAGCAATTTTTTCGATAGGTGAAGTTAAATCAGTTGCCACCTCACCTTTACCATCGATAGGATTACCTAATGCATCGACAACTCTACCCAAAAGAGCTTCGCCAACTGGTACTTCTAAAATTCTGCCAGTACAGTATGCTTTATCACCTTCTTTGATATGCTCATATTCACCTAAAACTACAGCATCAACCGAGTCTGTATTTAAGTTGAGAGCTAGACCATACACATCTCCTGGTAGCTTAACCATTTCACCAACTGCGACATTATTCAATCCATAAATAGTAACAATACCATCAGCAACACTGACAATTGTACCTTCTGACTTTAGTTCAACTGAATTATCAAACTTCTCAATTCTTTGTTTTATTAAACCACTTATTTCTGATGGACTTAGTTGCATAAGCTCACTTCCTATAATTTATAATAACAAAATACTTTTTAATGTCTCTAAATGGCCAGATACTGAACTATCAATAACTGTATCTCCAACCTTGACCACTACTCCACCAACTATCGCTGGATCAATATTTATATGCATATCAATAGTGCAGCAAAATTTCCTCTCCAAACTAGCTTTCAAGCTATCCAAGATATTTTTATCTGTAGCATAAGCTAAAGTAACATTAGCCACTCTAATATTGTTATGGATATTTTTAATAGACTCAAATTGGTTTGCTATTTCTGGCATTATTGACAACTTTTTATTTTCAGCTATCAAAGCAAGAAAATTAAAAAAGCTTTCATCTAATTGTTTTTTTAGAGCATCTATAATCTCAATCTGAGATACAGTAGAACTAGATATAATTGCAGCCACAGAGCTATCTTTGATTAACTCAGAAAATGTTTGAATCAACTTAGACCATTGTTGTAGTAGGTTATGTTCATTTGCAAACTCAAATGCTGCTTTGGCATATGGCCTCGCAATTACACTTATATTTGTCATGTGTCTACCTTATTAAAAGTTATACTTTTTCTATAAAGTCTTCTAAAACTTTTCTACTAGCCTTTTCATCAACACTTACTGCTATGATTTTACTAGCAGCTGCCATAGCTAGACTAACAAGTTCTTGCTTAAGTTGCTCTTTTGCTTTAATCTTTTCTTGCTCTATTTCAGCAATAGCCATACTTTTGATCTTATCAGCAGCCGCAATAGCCTCCTCTTTTGCTTGCTCATCAACCTTATGAGCCCTTACATAAGCATTTTCAACTATTTCGGTTGCCTTAGCCTTAGCTTCACGCAAAATCTCTGCAGATTGTCTTTTAGAAACCTCTAGCCCTCTAGATGCTCTATCAGCAGATGCTAGACCTTCAGCAATCTTGTCTCTACGCTCTTTTAAAGCCTTACGTAGCGGGGGCCATACAAACTTCATTGTAAATCCAACAAAGATTGCAAATGTTATCATTTGCCCTATTAGAGTTATATTAATATCCATCTACTCATCCTTTAGATAATGAAACTTATGATTTTATTGTTTAATTACGCACCAATTACTTTCTGAGCTGTTTCAGCCAAGCCAGGAATTGCTAGAGGGTTTGCATAAAGAACTAAGAAACCAATTGCTATTGAGATAGCAGCGAATGCATCAACGAAAGCCGCAACAATAAACATACGACCAAGTAACATTCCACCTAACTCAGGTTGGCGCGCAACGCCTTCAAGATATTTACCACCTAAAACACCAAAACCTATTGCTGTTCCTAAAGCTGGTAATGATATCAGTAAAGCTACTGCAATTGCTGTCAAACCATTTAAGTTTCCTAAAACCTGTAAAGACATATCCATTTTTTATTTCTCCTGTTTTATTAAAGATTTATGTTTTAGATTAGTTTAAACTGAGTGAGCTTCCTGTGCCATATTTAAATAGACAACAGTTAGCATCATAAATACAAAAGCCTGTATTAAAACAATTAGAATATGGAATATTGCCCATATACCACCAAGAGTCCACTGAAACCACCATGGTAACAAAGCTATAAGGATAAATATAAGCTCTCCTGCAAAAATATTACCAAACAAACGCAGTGACAGTGAAACTGGCTTAACTATTTCATCAACCAGTCTAAAAAAGATATTTAAAGGAAGTAACCAAACACCAAAAGGTGAGCTTAACACTTCTTTAACTAGTCCAAAACCCTTTGCCTTAAGATTATAAAAAATTACTAGGAAGAAAACAGCTATTGACATAGCAAAAGTAACATTAAGATCAGCAGTAGGCACAACCCTGAAATAAGCTTCGTGGCTAGTAGTAAAGAAACTAATTATCCAACCAAAAAGATCAACAGGAAGTAAGTCCATTAAATTCATCAAAACCACCCAAACAAAGATAGTAAGTACCAACGGTGTAATAAAATCTCTTTTGTGATGGTAATTTTCAGCAACCATTCCATCCATCCATTCCCACACAGCTTCGATCATATTCTGAAATCTACCAGGAATATCCGAATTAGCCTTTCTAGCTGCTAAAAACATAACTAGTATAAATACAACTCCCAGTATAACACTCACCAATAATGAATCAACATTAAGCTGCCAAAAAGAACCTTGACCTAAGCTTACTTGCCAATGATGCAAGTGGTGCTGCACATATTCAGTAGCCACTTGAGAGCCCACTTCTGTATTTGCCATTTATTCATTCCACCAGTATGTATATTATCTATCTTTAATATGACCACTTAAATAAACCTACCTCCCTTTTTTGAACAAGATAGGCACAAAACACAAAGTTAATTGTAACAAAACTAAACCAAAAATGTAAGAAAATAATTTTGGTTTTATATAAATTGCTAACAATATCGTCAGCAGTGCTACAATGCTTAGTTTCAGATACTCGCTGAGATAAAATATTACTATTTCAACCCCCGGGCTTAACTGCTTATTTATAAATAGTCTGAAAAAAAACATAAAATTAGCTAAAAACATTGTTAATGATCCTATTAAAAATGAATTAACATAAATATAACCATAAAATACTAAAATAACAAAATAACCAACTAATGCCAAGATTAATTGAAGTAAGATAAATTTTTTGGTATCAATCCTAATATTTGTTAACATATATATCAGTCTCATCAATCAAAACGCCACCTTATCATACCAAAAAAGCCCATATTAGCAAAGAAAAACTTTAATGCTTGATTTATAGAACTTTGAACCATAAAATTAAATTTCACACTATCTTAACTAGTAGCATATGGAACAAAGGATATATAATATACGTGGTTATGCATGGATAATAATAATACTTAGCTCATTTTTATTATTTGACAAGTATGTAATGCAAGTATTTCCAAGTCTAATTACTGATGATATGATGTCTAGCTTTGGTACTAATACTACACAAACAGGAGCTTTAGGTTCAGCATTTTTTTGGTCTATCATTATATGCCAACTCTTTTTAGCTGGACCAATTATCGATAAATTTGGCTTTAGACTAATTAGCCCAATTTCAATCACAATTTCTGCCACTGGTGTTATATTATTTACTGTTGCAGCAAACTTAGGTAGTCTAAGTATAGCATACATAGCAAGGATAACCACTGGTTTAGGTGTATCCTTTGCTACTATATCCTATCTCAAAGCTGTCTCAGTGTGGTTTGAGCCACGCAAATTTGCTTTTGCTGCGAGTTTCCTTGCTACAGCAGCAATGATTGGTGCGCTATGTGCTCAAGCTCCACTAGCTTACCTGATAACACTCTGTGGTGATTGGAAAATAGCTATGCTACTATTCTCGGTAGCTAGCTTACTGATTGCTGTAGTTTACTATATTTTTGTGCGTGATTTTAATCCTAAACAACCAGAAGCTAGCTCGCCTAGTAATCAGCTAAAAACTCTCAGTGCTCTTAAAGAAGTCATCAAAAATAAAAATAACTGGCTCTTAACATTTTACGTCGGCTTAAGCTTTACGGCAGTTGATGCTTTTGCTGGTTTCTGGGGTAATGCTTATTTCAGAGAAGCATATCATATCTCAAGAGAAGAAGCTGCTAGTATAATCTCGATGATTTTTATCGGTATGGCTATTGGATCGCCAATTATTGGCAAATTATCTGAAATCCTTGATAGTAGAAAAGGAGTGATGATATTCTTTCATATCATTGGTACTATAGCACTCAGCTTTGTTTTATTGACAAAAACAAGCGCTACAATATCAGCAATAATGTTGTTTATCTTTGGTCTATGTTTAGGAATCTATATGCTTTCATTTGCTATAGGAAACCGTATAAATCCTATAATAATAACAACTGTTGCTGCTTTCATAAATACAGGTGAACCAATTTTAGGTGCAATATTTGACCCACTTATAGGATATTTCCTAGATTGTTCATGGACTGGCAAGTACATAAATAAAACAGGGGAAATTATTTCTCAATATACTAGTTCTGCTGATATTAAGTACTTTGAATTAAACTCATACCATTTTGCATTTACAACTCTAGTTGCAAGTATGATCGCTTCGCTTGTAATATTGGTTATGATAAAAGATAATAAAGACTAATTCTACTCTTGCATAAATTTCTCAAATCTAGAATCTAAAGCCGCTTTTACTGATATTTGCTTGTTTTGCTTTTCATCGTAGAACTCTAACTTACCCGCATGCAATAATAGCTTATCAATTCCCTTGTCTAACAACAATTGATCTTTAGTAGCAAAGCCATATTTCTTATCTGCAACAATAGGATGACCAATCGCTTTTGTATGCACTCTAACTTGATGAGTTCTACCTGTTTCTAGTTTTATCTCAAGTAGACTAAAGCCTCCTTGTAAATGCCGAACTGATACAATCTTAGTTAAAGCCTGTTTTCCATCTTTACTATCAACTTTAACAACTCTTTGACCATCTTTAGTTTTAGTTCTTTTTAAAGGTAAATCTATTGTAGTGATTTTTTTATCCCAGTGGCCATGAACTATCGCATAATAAACCTTATTAACTTTGTGTTGCTTGAAGATATCAAAGAAATATACCAAAGAGCTATGTTTTTTTGCTAAAAGTACACACCCAGATGTTTCTTTATCAAGCCTATGCACTAAGTCTAAACGTCTAACTTTAGGCCGTAGCTGCCTTAGACGCTCAACTAATCCTGAATTAACTCCAGAGCCACCATGTACTGCCATGCCTGATGGTTTATCAACTATTATATAGTCATCATTCTCATAAAGAATACGCTGTTCCAAAAAATCCAGATGGGACTGTGAGACTTTTATTAGCTTAACACCTTCTTCTAAACTAAATGGTGGTACTCTGACAATATCTCCCGATCTTACACGTGATGTCTGCTTGACTCTTTTTTTATTTACACGTAGTTCACCTTTACGAATCCAACGATAAATTAAAGATTTAGGTAGCCGAGAAAATCTACTTAACATAAAGTTATCAATACGCTGGCCTATGATATCATCTGTAACTTCAATAAAATCAACCTTATTCATCTATAACTCCAAACTGTGAGTTCTGCATATCATTTAATCGGCTTATAGTCCGTTGAAACTCAAACTTAAGCCTTTCGCCATTATATAAGTCCTTAAAATCACAATTAGCAAGAATCACAACCTTTTTATTCTGATCATAAAACTCATCTATTAATGTAATAAAGCGTCTAGCCATATCTTCATTATGATAATCAAATCCAACTAGATTATAGATAAAAAGCTGTTCATATGTATCACAAATTTCTATATAATCATGAGTACTTCTACCATCACCACAAATAACCTTAAAGTCAAAACAAACATCTTTATGACTTAGCAATATTGTTGGAATATCCCTAGCTAAGACTCGTATACTAAGATCTTTATCAAAATAACTATTTCTAAGGAAGAATTTATAAAAGAAATTTTTACGATTATGCTCATTGTATGGATAGAGATAATTTAGATACGTAGTAGGCAAACGAAACCTGTAATCAACCCCAGAATCTAAATTTAGTACGTCAACATTTTTAAGTAAAATATCGATAGCAGGTAAGAACAATTCGCGTTGCAAACCATTCTTATAAAGTTTTTCTGGCTCTATATTTGAGGTTGCTACCAATACCACACCAAACTTAAATAACTCGGTAAAAATGCTGCCTAAGATCATAGTATCAGCAATATCTTCAACAAAGAATTCATCAAAACATATAACTTGTGTTTGTTTCGCCATGTCATAAGCAACTTTTGAAATTGGGTTTCCCCCCTGATATTTTCTCAGTTGCTCATGAATGTTTTTCATAAAATGTGAAAAGTGCTGCCTTTCTTTATTCTTTATTGTGAGGTTATTGTAAAAGATATCCATTATAAAGGTCTTACCACGACCTACACCACCCCACATATATAATCCTTTGATATAAGGATAAAAAGATTTGTTAAACAACCTCAACTTAGATTTTTTTTTGAATTGAGCTGATCTACTATTTGTTGCAACCGTCTAATAGCTTCAAGTTGCAAAGAATCCACTCTCAAGTCAAGTTCACGAATTCTTTGAAGATAAATATTTTCGAGTTTCATTTTTATTTAACTTCTTTATCTTTTACTAAAATTAGCAAGAAGAATGATATGATCACGCTAAATATAAGGATTAAAAAAGCATGGTGATAGGCACTTATATGAAAATATCTATGTGCTCCTTCTGAAGCTATAGTACTAATATGATTTTGAGCATCTATATACTGACCTGCCCATGTCAAATCTAGTAAATGACCTATTAATGGATCAAATAAAGCACCTAATAAAGGCTCACCAGTATTTATCAAGGCAGCTACTGTTGCAGCAACCACCACTGGATTTATACGATTCCCAATCGAAAAAGCTAGCATATATACACCTAAGCAAAAGCCAAAAATAAATAGTAAAACTCCAGATATTGTTGGTGTAAGCTTAAATTGTAGAACTACAGCTAGCGAAATTGTTGCGATAATATGAAAGACAACCATAATCCCAACTCTGTTATCAAATTTCTCTGAGAGCTTACCAATTATAGGTGAACCAATCGCAAGGCCCAAAAACATCATCGAAACAATATAGGATGCATCTTTTGCTGGGATACTATATAACTCTCTAAAATAGTTATTACCCCAAATTCCACCAAAAACGTCTATTGTGGTAAAAGTAAGACCTGTTAAAGTAAGATACCAATTATTTTTATTTAAAAGAACTTTCTTTATTCCAGCAAGTGTTACAGTATCACCTTTTGTTTGATTTGCATATAAAGCATCAGGATTATAGTCTCTGACTAAAGCTAAATATAAAAGTGCTATAACAATACTAAAACAAGCATAACTAATTAATGCTCTATGCCATGAACCTGTAAGCTCAATTAGATAAACTAGTGGCACTTGGCCTAGCAAAGCACCAATCATTGCTGCTGTCATCAGAAAGCTACACACAAAAGCAAACTTGCGTGGATCAAACCATACTGCAGCTGCTTTAATATAGCCAACTGTTGCAAATGAAGCTCCGATACCTATCATTAATCTTGAGATACACCCTAATGCAAAACTATGGATATCTGCAGATAACACAAATAATAATAACCCCACTGCAGACAATACTAATGAGAAAAAACTTACTTTTCTAAATCCTAACTTATCAATGATAGGCCCTGCAACAAAGAACTGACAAAACACTACAGGCCATAAAAACAGCGAGACTATTGTACTCATTTCAGTAGCATTTATTGAAAAGCTACTCATTAGCTCATTAGCAATCAAGCTAGGAGAAACATTCATTATATATTTATTAATTAGTAGAAATGAGCTTAACCCAACTACAATCCACGCATAACCTTTTATATTATGTAATTTCATATACCTCTATCTTTCTAAAAAATTAATTAAGTCATTAAAAGCAACTCGTTGTTGTTCTCTGTCTTGCTGAAGATATTTTATACTAGCAAAGCCATTATCTAACTCATCTTGTCTAATTATTATAGCAATTTTAGCCCCAGATTTATCAGCTTTCTTAAATTGTGATTTAAAGCTACCGAATTTTAGATCCATATCTATTTTAAGCTGAGGAAGCTCTTGGCGAATATTCTCAACTATAACTAGGGATCGATGAAGCTGATTACTGTCTAATACAAAAAATACACCACAAAGGTTGTCTTGTTGTTTAGGCAATTTACCTAAATCTTCTAATAATAGTAGTAAGCGCTCCATCCCTATAGCAAAACCTATAGCAGCTGTTTTCTGACCACCAAGGTTTTCTATTAAACTATCGTAACGACCACCTGCACAGATTGCGCTTTGCGAGCCAAGCTTGTCAGTAGTCCATTCAAAAACTAAGCCACTATAATAATCTAAACCTCTAACAAGATTTTGATTTATCTTATATACAATACCTAAAGCATCTAAATATTGGCAAGTTTGCTTAAATCTCAATCGCAAATCTTGATCTATAAAATCAATAAGTTTAGGTGCATTTGCTAAGATTTTTTGTGTCTTATCTATCTTAGAATCTAATATTCTTAGAGGGTTCTTATCCAACCTCTTTATAGAGTCTTCATCAAGCTCAGCATGATATGGTTTTAGGTATTCTAGTAGCGCTTGAATATACTCTTGTCTGTTAAGGCTCAAACCAAGGCTATTTAACTCTAAAGTTACATACTCAGAAATTCCAAGCTCTTTGAAAAGACTCCATGCAATAGTAATAATCTCTAAATCAATAGCTATATAGTCGAAACCATAAGCTTCGACTCCAAGCTGATAAAATTGTCTATAGCGACCTTTTTGTGGACGCTCATAGCGAAACATGGGACCACAATACCATAGCTTCTGTGTTTGACCTCGAGTAGCTAAATTATTTTCAATAATCATTCTGACACAACCAGCTGTTCCTTCTGGACGCAGCGTGAGACTATCACCATTACGATCCTGAAAATCATAAGTCTCTTTTAAAACTATATCAGAAGTTTCACCAACACTTCTATGAAACAGTTCACTTTTCTCAACAACAGGTAACCTTGTTTCACTATATTTATATCTATCAAGTATGAGTTTTATTTTTGATTCTAAGAATTGCCATTTATAACTATCTAGCGGCAGTACATCATTAAATCCGCGAATAATAGTAAGCTTACTCATAAGCTACCTACCTTAACTTCTCAGCTTTAGTTTCTTTATCGTTGTGTTTATAGTTTTCTTGTAAAGATTTATCATCTTGCTTGATGATTTTTGAATCAGCATTGAGTGCTTGTTGGATTTTTTCTTCCATTTGTATACCGTACTCAAGCGAAGTATCATAAATAAACTTAAGGTTTGGAACAATTCTTAGGCTTAATAACTTAGCTATAGATGATCTAAAGAAACCTTTTGATTTTTCAAATGCCTTGTCAATATATTCGGCATCTTCAACAGCAAAGCAGGTATAATATACTTTTGCATAAGATAGATCCTTAGAAAGATCAACCTCTATAATAGTGGCACTGGCTAACTTAGTGTCTTTTATTCTAGTACGCAGCAATAAAGATATAACTTTCTGGAGCTCATTTGCAACTCTTTGTACTCTACCATCTGCAGCCATAATTACAACTCCTTAGCAACCTCGATAACCTCAAACACCTCTATTTGATCACCTTCACGGACATCATTGTAGTTTTTAACACCAATACCACACTCTAAGCCTTTTTTAACTTCACTAGCATCATCTTTGAATCTCTTAAGCGACTCTAGTGTACCTTCGTAAATAACGACATTATTACGTAAAACACGGATAGGATTAGTACGCTTAACCACGCCCTCCACAACCATACATCCAGCAATTGAGCCGAATTTAGATGAACGATAAACTTCTCTAACCTCAGCAATACCAATAACTTGCTCTTTAATTTCTGGAGAAAGTAAACCAGACATCGCTTTTTTAACATCATCTATTAAATCATAAATAATGTTGTAATAACGGAATTCTACACCATCTGTTTCAGCAAGTTTTTTCGCAGCACTATCAGCACGGACATTAAAACCTATAACAACCGCCGTTGATGCCACAGCCAAAGTCACATCTGAAGATGTAATCGCTCCTATACCGCTTACAATTATATCAACCTTAACTTCATTAGTTGAAAGCTTAAGCAATGACTCTCTAATTGCCTCAACAGAACCCTGTACATCGCCTTTAAGGATAATTTTAAGTACCTGCTGTTCACCTTCTTTATCCATGTTATTAAACATGTTTGATAGTTTAAGTGCTTGTTCTTGAGCTATTTTAGCTTCTTTTTGTTTCTGTGAGCGCTGAGCTGCAAGTTCTTTTGCTTTCTTCTCATTTTCAATCACAACCATCTCATCACCGGCTGCTGGCACACCTGATAAACCAAGTATCTCAACAGGGGTAGCTGGACCAGCTGCTTTTATCTTTTTCCCAAGATCATTATGCATAGCCCTTACTCTACCATATTCAGTACCACATAAGATATTATCACCTTGCTTAAGGTTACCATTTTGTACAAGTACAGTTGCGACTGGACCACGACCTTTTTCTAGACGTGACTCAATTATGACACCTTCAGCTAAGCCCTCAGCAAATGCCTCTAACTCTAAAACTTCTGATTGTAAAAGTACTGCATCTAATAGATCGGTAACCCCTTCACCAGTCTTAGCAGAAACATTTACAAACATTACATCACCACCCCATGATTCTGGGATTACATCTCTTTGTGCAAGTTCACTAATCACCTTATCAGGATCAGCTTCTGGCTTATCAATTTTATTTACTGCAACAACAATTGGTACTCTTGCTGCTTTAGCGTGCTGAATTGCTTCTTCAGTTTGAGGCATAACACCATCATCAGCAGCAACAACTAAAATTACGATATCTGTACTCTTAGCACCACGCGCACGCATTGAAGTAAAAGCTTCATGTCCCGGAGTATCCAAGAATGTAATAGAACCTTTATCGGTTTTAACAGAATATGCTCCTATATGCTGTGTTATACTACCAGCCTCACCAGCAACTACTCGTGTTTTACGAATATAGTCTAGCAAAGATGTTTTACCATGATCAACATGTCCCATTATAGTTACAACCGGAGCTCGAGAAATCTTCTTATATAAGCTTCTATCAACTGTTGTTACCGCTTCTTCAAGAGCATTCTCATTGTGTAGAGTATATCTATGCCCCATCTCTTCAACAATCAAGATTGCTGTGTCTTGGTCTAGTGATTGGTTAATTGTCGCCATCACACCCATATTAAATAGCACTTTAACAATTTCAACACCTTTGACCGCCATTTTTTGTGCTAGTTCACTTACAGTAATACCTTCATGAATTTCTACAGTCCTAATCGTATTTTCAACTGGTTTTGTAAATTCTTGTTTTTTGACTTTTAGCGCTTTTAATTTACCTTTTTTAGCACCAAACTCATCAAATGACTCTATATCACCAGCAAGTTGTGAAAGCTGTCTCGGGTTAGCTTTTTTGAAACCTTTGCCTCCAGCTTTCCTTGCTTTAGATTTTTTCTCCTCTTCCTCACGCTTATACTTTGTATTAGTATTTGTAGCTTCAGAGAAAACTTTCTTAGCAGATTTCTTCTTAGGTTGTTTATTGTTAGTAGCTGGCTTTTCATCATTCTCGACAACAATTTCCTCAACCTTAATTTCTGGCATTGCAGTTATCTTAAAACCACTATCTTTTATCACTGTTCTTTTTATTTTATCTTGAACCTGTTCAACAACTTCGTTTTCAACAGTTTGCTCGATATTATCTTGCACCAACTCTAGCTCTTTCACAACTTTTATTGGCTGAGAAACTTGAACTACAGTTTTAAGTTCTTGTATCTGAGCCGGTGTAGCAGGTTCTTGTTCTTCTACTCTTTTAGTAATTCGTCTTTTTCTTTTAACCGAAACATTAATCTTATGTTTACCATCAAGCTTAACTAAAATTACTTTCTTTCTAGTTACGGTATTTTTTGCACTATTGATCTTCTCTAGCAAAGTTTTCATCTCTGCAGGAGTTAATGTATCTTTCTCACTAGATTTTTCAATACCAAAAGATTTAAGCTGTTTTAGTAGTGCATCTACTTCTTTATTTGTTTGCTGTGCTAACTGCCCAACTGTAATCTGTGCCATTTCCCTCTCCTTTGTACTATTACTGATATGTACTTTTATTATTCAAACCAAGGAGCTCTTGCTTGCATAATTAAATCGGTCGCTTGCTCTTCATCTATAGGTACAATATCAAGCAATTCATCTACAGACAACTCTGCCAGATCTTCCATAGTAACTATATTATTCTGCGCTAGCTGCTCAGCTAAATCTCTACTCATACTTTGCATATCTAGCAAATCTTGTGTTGGTTTTTTACCACCCAAAGCTTCAGATAAAATAACAGCTTTTGCTCTCTCTTGAAGCTCATCAACAATCTCTTCATCAAATCCTTCAATTTCTAAAAGCTCTGCTCTATCTAAATATGCTAAATCTTCGAGAGTTTCTATACCCTCTTCAATCAACACCAATGCAAAATCATGATCTATATCCAAAGCTTCAACAAATTTCTCTACTATAGACATTTGTTTTTCTTCCTGCTCAGCATCTGATAGAACATTAATTTTCCAGCCAATTAGCGAGCTTGCTAATCTTACATTCACACCATTTTTACCAATTGCTTTAGATAAGCTTTCTTGCTTAACAACAATATCCATCGAATTAGTTTCTTCATCAACATTCACTTCTAAGATATCTGCAGCATCTACAGGTGATAATGAGTTGATGGCATATTGAACGATCTCCTCATCCCAAAGTATAACATCAACCTTTTCACTATTTAACTCACTTATTATAGAGTGTATTCTAGAACCTCTTACACCAACACATGCGCCACAAGGATCTATTCTTTGGTCATTACTTTTAACGGTTACTTTAGATCTAAAACCAGGCTCACGAACTACATTTACTATATTAATAAGCTCTTCTTCAACTTCTGGTACCTCAAGCTTAAATAAAGCTTTAAGCATCGTATTACTTAAGCGACTTAACATAACCGTATTTGGCTTACCAGACTCATCACACTCAACACCCTCAACACAAGCTCTTATCTTGTCGCCAACACGATATCTTTCTCTAGCTATAAGATCTTTTTTAGGTAAAATCCCCTCAGCATTATTACCCAAATCAACAACCAAGATTTCATAGGTAGCGCGCTTTATCTCACCGTAAACAATATCACCAATTTTATTTTGATAGAATCTAGCTGTCTTTTCTCTTTCAAAATTTTTAATTTTTTTCATTAGAATTTGCTTAGCCATTGTTGCAGCTATACGCCCATATTCTTTGACCTCAACAGGCTCGCGTATGACATCACCGGCTTTTACATTATAGCCCCTTTCTTGAGCAACATCTTCATAAAGCTCTTTTGAATAATCAATTAAATCTTCATCTTCAGAAACAATATGCCAAACCCTATCAGCTTTGAAATCACCAGTAATCCTATCGATTTTAACCTCGATATTCATATGCTCATCAAGTTCTTTCTTAGTTATAATAGCTAAAGCCTCTTCCATAGCTTCAAATAAAAGATCTTTTGATATATCTTTTTCATTTGCTACAGTTTCTAATACTAACAATAATTCTTTGCTCATATCTTAAATTCCTCTATCTAACTAAAATCAGGTGATACTCTTAGCTTTTTAAGCTCGTCAAAATCAAAACTTATTTCTTTACCATCTTCCAGCTTTAGAATGACATTATTTCCTTCCACTCTATATAGCACACCCTTAAACTTAGTTTGTGACTCAACTGGTGCTAAAGTAACTGCTTTTACATTAAATCCTACCAGAGCTTGCGCCTGAATTATATTAAAAATTTGGCGATTCATTCCTGGTGAAGAAACTTCAAGCACATATTTACCTGAAACTGGATCCTCAACATCAAAAACCACACTCACTTCTTTACTAACTATTTGGCAATCATCAACTGAAACACCATTCTCATGATCAATAAAAATACGTATGGTAAGTTTACTACTTCCTACAATCTCGATTCCCCATAAAATATAGCCTAGATCAGCTGTAATGGGTTTTACTATCTCATATAAATCGTCTAGTAACATTTTCACCTCTTAGATTTCGCATATCCTGCAGATAGCAAAAAGGCCCTTAAAAGAGCCTTTATAAAAAAATTCCTGTTTGGTAGCGGGGGCAGGATTTGAACCTGCGACCTTCGGGTTATGAGCCCGACGAGCTACCAAGCTGCTCCACCCCGCGTCTATTGATAAATAGATAATATCAATATTTTTACTAATGTCAAGTCTTTTATGCGATACTCATTTTTTAAAATAAAACACTAAATTCCCTAATCGCACCAATCATAACCTTAACATTATCAGGATCTATATCAGGATAAATGCCATGACCTAAGTTGACAATATAGTTGTTTAGTTTATCTGACTGGATAAATTCAATATTAGCTTTGACAGTCGCTCTAATACTTTCTTTAGTTCCATACAAAAGTGCTGGATCAAAGTTTCCTTGCAGAACTTTACCAACTCCTATTCTATGTCGCGCCTGTTTTAATGTAACACTCCAATCAACTCCAGCTCCATCGCAGGACTTATCTTTTAACTCTTCAAAAAAGTTTGACCCTCCCTTAGTAAAAAAAACTATTGGCACATTAATTTTTTGCTTAACATTTTTAGCAATATAATCCATATATTTGAGAGAGAAATCTTTATAATGCTCTAAAGGCAGTATGCCGCCCCAAGTATCAAATATCATCAAAGAACTCGCTCCAGCTTTAATTTGCTCAAGCAAATAGATAATTGTTATATCTGCCAGGCGTTGTAACAGACTATGCATCAATTGTGGATTTGTATACATCATCTTGCGCAATTTATTAAACTGTTTTGATCCTGAACCTTCAATCATATATGCAGCTAAAGTCCAAGGACTTCCAGTAAAGCCTATTAAAGGTACATTTATTGCTGAACTAGTAGTTTTGACAGCATTATAAACATAGTCCAAAGAGCCTACACTATCCTCAACTGACTTTAGCTCACCTAGATCTTTTTGCGATTGTATTGGCTTAGAAAATACCGGCCCTGTACCTTTGATAAATTTAAGATCCATTCCCATAGCTTCCGGAATTGTTAGAATATCTGAAAAAACAATCGCTGCATCAAGATCATATCTTTGAAGTGGATGGAGTGCTACTTCACAACAGGCATCAGCATTACGACACATATCCATAAAATTATCAAATTTTGCTCTAACTGAACGATACTCTGGCAGGTATCTACCAGCTTGACGCATTATCCAAACTGGTGGCCTCTCTAATTTCTTTTCGCCAAAAGAATCCAAAAATAATTCCCTCATACAAACCCTTTGTTAAATTCGTAAATAATTAATTAATTGCTAAATTTATTTTAGCCTACTTGATAAACTTATCCATTTTTCTATAACTAATAGCTTCTTGAACAGTTGATTTATCAATATTCTCAGTATTATTAAGATCTGCTATAGTTCTGGCAACTTTGAGTATTTTATAATACCATCTTGCAGATAGTCCAAGTTTTTCTATAGCTAATGTGAGCATTTTTCTCATTTCATCATTAAGATTACAAACCTTATAAAGCTCTTTACTAGATAGCATTTAGTTAATCTTACCTTATCTAGAGATTTGTCTCTCTCGAACTTTTTTAACTCGCTCTCTAACTATGTTACTTTTCTCCCGTATTAATTGCTGATTTGTCAGATTCTCTTTTGCAAGCTTAACAACTTCAACATGAAGATCTATTCTATCTAGAAGTGGCCTGGATAATTTACTTTGATATCTTCTAATCGCTTGGATTGAGTCAGTACACTCTTTAAATTGTGAACCTAAATATCCGCATGGACATGAATTCATCGCCACTATTAACTGAAAATTAGCTGGATATTCAACTTGACACCTAGCCCTAGAAATATTCACACTACCGGTTTCTAGAGTCTCGCGCAAGACTTATAAGACTTTACGATCAAACTCTGGCGATTCATCAAGAAAAATTACGCCATTGAGTGCCAGAGAAATCTCGCCAGGCATTGAATTACTACCACTACCAACCAAAGAGATACTCCAGAGGAGTATGATGTGGATGGCGAAATGATCTTTTATAAAAACTTTCAGCGATACCTGATTCTCCTTTGATTGATGCAATCATTGCTGATGAAAGCACTTCTTTTTTATCTAGTGGTGGTAATCGAGTTTAGTCTACTTGCCAGCATTGTTTTTCCAATACCAGGAGGTCCCTTACTAAAAGGATATTGTGGCCATCGACTGCAGCAATCTCTAATGCTCTTTTGGCTTGATACTGTCCTTTGACATCTTCTAAATCTTGTTATAGCTCAGCAAAATTAATCTCTATACTTGGTTTTACTAGCTCTTTTTCATTTCCAGATAAAAACTCTACAACCTCATTTAAACTATCAAAGCTATAGTCATGAACCGTCTCAACTAGACTAATCTCTTTATCATTTTTTGTTGGTACAATAAGTTTTTTATTTTCCTCTACAAACTTAATAGTCATCGGTATGGCGCTAGATATTTTCCTTAGCTCACCACTCAAAGATAATTCACCAGCAAACTCATACTCATCGATATCTTTGACAATATTTACTTGTCCAGAGGCATACAGAACACCAATGCTACTGGTAAATCAAATCTACCACTACTTTTTTGGTAAAACCCGTTGGTGTAAGCAAGGTTAATTGTGATACGCTTATTAGGAATAATTAAAGCCTGAGTTAATGACTGCACTTCTTACATGATCTTTACTTTCTTTGACAGCCGCCTCTGGCAATCCTACTATTGATAAACCTGGTAAACCATTTGATAAACGCACCTCTATCGAGACAAGAAGTGCTTCAATACCATAGTTGTGCTCTACTCTTTAGAACCGCTAAAGACATTCTATTTTTTCTCAGCTAAAAGTTTATCTAGTTTAGCTTCTATTTGCTCAAGCTTTTGACGAGTTTTTAATAGAATTTTCTTCTGTACTTCAAACTCTTCTCTGCTTACAACATCAAGTTTCTTCAGGCTTTTATTGATAATACTTTCTTTTGAGTTCTTAATTACATCATTAATAGGACCTAGAATTTCTTTCATAAGCTAATAAAATTTAATTGTTTCTAGATAAAAGTATAAAAGTAATAATGACAATAAGCAATAAACTATTAATGATTATTATATAACATTAGTAACTTGTGTAAGGATACCTAAAAGAAGCATCGGCATGATACCTAAAAATAAAAGTACCAAGCCATTAACACTTAATGCTATTAGCGATGCAAGTGGTGGTTTGACAGTTTGATCATTTTCTGGCTCATCAAAGTACATAGTCTTGATAACACGGACATAGTAAAATGATGCTATTACTGCCATAAGCAATACAAAACACGCTAAGAAATAGTTGCTATCATTAATTAATCCCATCACAACAAATAACTTAGCAATAAAGCCACCAAATGGAGGGATACCCGCCATTGAGAACAATACAATCAGTAAAATAAATGCTAACCATGAATCTTTTGTGTTAAAACCTTTTAGATCATTAAGGTCTTGAACTTCATAACCACCGACCGAAATAGTTGTAATTACACCAAATACAGCCAAAGTTGTAAATATATATACTATCACATAGAAGCTTGCGGCTGTTAATGCATATCCTTGAGGATTTAATGTTGTTGCCAGTAGGACAAACCCAATTTGTGAAACTGTTGAATAACCTAAAAGTCGCTTAACATTAGTTTGTGACAGTGCCACCAAACTACCAAAGAATATTGATAATATACCTATAATTCTAAATAGATATATCCAAGAGTCTTTCAGCGATGGAAAGCCAACAAATAAAATATTCACAAGCATCGCAAAAGCAGCAATTTTAGGAATAGTTGCAACTATATTTGCTATAGCATTTGGAGCCCCTTGATAAACATCTGGTAACCACATATGAAAAGGAAAAGCTCCAAGCTTGAATAAGAATGTAGCTATCATCATTACCAAACATACAAGTAAAAACTGCTGCTGTAATCCTATAAAGTTTACTTGTGATAAAACTTTAGCTATTTCCGTGATATCAAGCTTACCTGTAATACCATAGACAAATGACATCCCAAACAATAATAACGCTGAAGCAATTGCTCCTAAAACAAAGTATTTAATAGCAGCCTCAAGACCTTTACCTGAATCCCTATAGATTGCGATCAATGCATACATTGGTAATGATAATAATTCCAGACCGACATATATTATAACTAAACTATGTGCAGCTGTTAAAACCATTGCACCAAGCACACATAGCATTAGCAGTGTATAAAAATCACCATCTGATATTTTTCTATCTTTGACATAATCCCTTGAGTATAGTGCAACAAAGACCGCTAAAACAAGTACCACTATTTGTAAAGTATATGCAAAGCCACTAAATACAACCTGACCTTCAAACACTGAACCACTAGTCTGAATTAGATATTCTTTAGCAAAAGTTGCTACCAAAGCAAGTAGCGTAAATACTTGAAAAAAAATATAGTTAATGTTTCTAATTTTACCATGTAGAAAAAGCCCAGAAAACGTCACAACTATTGCACCAATTGCTAATAATATTTCTGGTAAAATATAAAGGATTGATAAACTCATAATTAAAACACCACCTTATAGAGATAAACCAACGATATGTGCCGATGCTGCTGCTGAAAGATGCAAAATTGGCTCCGGATAGAAACCAAATAATAAAGTCGGTACCGCTAACAATATAAATACAAATATCTCCATTCTATTTAAATCAGTCAAGTTTGCTACTTGTTTAGATACAACCTCACCGAAGAAAACACGCTTATACATCCATAAAGTATAAATTGGAGCTATCACAAGAGTTAATCCCGCAATTAATGCTATTAATGGAGAGTATTGAAATACCGCCAATAAGATTATAAACTCACCGACAAACCCACTCGTACCAGGTAAACCAACATTAGACATACAAAAAAGTAAAAAGAATGTCGCAAATATCGGCATAGTTTTAGCTACCCCAGAGAAATCAGATATTTCTCTCGTGTGCATCCTTAAATACAAATAACCAATACCAATGAACATACCACCAGATGAGAATGCATGTGCAATCATTTGGAAAACTGCACCTTGTAAAGCTAATTGCGCATGAGTTGTCCCTAGTACTGGGTCAGCATTTTTCAATATAAATATTGAGAATAAGCCAAGAGTAACTAATCCCATGTGTGAAATCGATGAATATGCAATTAGTCTTTTAACATTAGTCTGTGCAACTGCAACAATACCAACATAAACAATAGCTATTAAAGACATCACAATCAGCACATACTCAAGTGAAGCTGTTACCTCCGGTAGCATTGGGATGGCAAATCTTAAAAAACCATATGCGCCTAGCTTAAGCATAAGAGCTGCAAGGATAACAGAACCTCCAGCAGGTGCCTCTGAGTGAGCATCTGGTAACCATGAGTGAAATGGCCACATTGGAATCTTAACAGCAAATACTAAGAAAAATGCTCCGAAAACTAACCATTGAGCTGTTAGGGTAAACTTAACCGAATCTATAAAGCCTTGTGACTGAGTTGCCCAGGCAATAAAGTTTTGAATAGAATAAGTATCTTGATTTACTAAAAAGTGTATCGGTGAAGCAGCAACTCGTGTCTGAATATACAAAATAGCTGCTAATAAGAATACCGAACCAAAAAATGTATACATAAAATATTTAACTGCAGCATATGCTTTGTGCTTACCGCCCCAAATGCCAATACCAAGGCAAGTTGGAATTAATAACGCTTCCCAGAAAACATAATAAAGTATCGAATCCGTTGCACAGAAAACACCATTAGTCAAACCACATGTAATCAAAAATATTGCCATGTATTGTCTAACTTTAGTTTTGATAGATGTCCAAGCTGCTAAAACTATCACTAATGTAGTAAAAGATGTCAAAACTATAAATAAAACAGAGAATCCATCTACACCTAAACTATAGTAAATGTCATGCATGCCAAAAACTTTAAACCATTTTACTGATTCTTGGAACTGCATCGCCGAGCTACTATAATTAAAAGATGTAACTAAAGGTATACATAAAGCTAGAATTAAACAACTAAACACTAACGCCACCCAACGAGCCGCATCTCCATGTAATTCTTTGGTTCTTATCGCTAAAACAACAAAACCTCCAACTATTGGGAGCCAGATTATTAAACTTAATAAGTAATTACCTAAATTCATAATACAAATTTATCCTCTAACTTACCTAAACAGAAATTAGCAAAATCATAAACAATAACACACCAGCCATCATTACAAACGCATAGTCAAACAAATATCCTCTTTGGATTTTTCTGAAACTATCTCCTGTATGATATATCAAACTAGATGTTCCATTTACAACTGTCTTATCGATAATAAAGATATCAATAACCTTCCATAAGAAATTACTAATTGCTAAGAAGATATTTACAAATATCACATCATACAAAGCATCAATAAAGTACTTCTTAACTAAGATATGATAAATTATTCCAAATCCTGATTTTGCATTTGCAAATAGTCTTGGAATTACTGGTAGCCACACATATAAGACATATGCTAATACTAAAGCACTTAGAGCTAACCAAAAAGGTACCGTTGTCACAGAATACTTGATAAACGCCATCGAGCTTACTGTAGCAGGCTCATTAGCTAAATGAGCAGTCACTGATTCTCCACCAAGACCAGCTTGTATAAATAGGCTTATAGTGTTACCGAATAAACCATGCTTTTGAGACAAAATACTACTAAAGAAATACTCCCCAACAAACATTGAAGGTATAGCCAATAATATCAAAGGTATTAATATACTTAGGGGTGATTCTTTAAGATGTGATTTTTCTTCATCTGACATTCTTTCTTTACCATGAAAAACCATAAAAAACATTCTAAAATTATAAAATGAAGTCACAAATGCACAAGCTAAAACCATATAGTAGGCAAACTTATGTCCGTATACTGTAGTAGCTTGAGCTGCTTCAATAATTAAGTCTTTTGAGAAAAACCCTGAGAATGGTGGTAAAGCTGCAAGAGCCCAAGCACCTATTAACATACACAAATATGTGACTGGCATATATTTTCTTAGACCACCCATTCTACGAATATCTTGCTCATGATGCATCGCGACAATAACAGAACCTACTGCTAAGAATAACAATGCCTTGAACATCGCATGTGTCATTAGATGAAACATCCCAATTGAAAACGCACCAGCACCTTGGGCTACCATCATATAGCCTAACTGCGATAGTGTACAATATGCTATAACTCTTTTAATATCTGTTTGAACAATTGCAATCAGACCCATAAACAAGCATGTTATAGCACCGATAATTAATACAAAGCTTAGAGCCACTGGAGACAGCACAAACATTGGAGAAAGTCTCGCAACCATAAACACACCAGCGGTAACCATTGTTGCCGCATGGATTAGCGCCGAAATAGGGGTAGGGCCTTCCATTGAACCTTCTAACCATGAATGTAAAGGAAATTGAGCCGACTTACCTATTGCTCCTATAAATAATAGTGAACACATTAGGGTAACTGGGCTAAAACTCATACCTAGAAAATGAATAGTTTGAGTATTATCAATATCCGGTAAAGCTGCAAAAACTGTTGTATAATCAACCGATCTTGTATATAAAATAACTGTACCGATACCTAACAAGAAGCCTAAATCACCAATTCTATTTACAATAAAAGCTCTTAAGCTTGCAACATTTGCCTTGTCTCTATTGAAATAAAAACCAATTAGTAAATATGAGAATAAGCCCACACCTTCCCAACCAAAGAATAATAATAAGAAATTATTCCCCATTACTAAACAAAGCATTGCAAAAGTAAAACCTGAAATGTATGCAAAGAATCTTGCATAATCTTCTTCACCTTTCATATATCCAATCGAATAAACATGTACTAGCGTTGATACAAATGTTACTATCAACATCATATACACAGTGATCTTATTTACCGTAAAGCCAACATCAAAGGCGAACATATTTGAGATTGGTGCCCACTGATAAAAGCTAACTGAATAAACTTCTGCATCACCAAAAACACCATAAGCTAAAATTACACTAAGGACAAAAGACAAGCCACATAGAGAAATTGTGAAAAAGCTAACACCAGCATTTTTTATAGATTTACCACCAAATCCAGCGATCAATGCACCTGATAGAGGCGCTAAAACTATAACTGCGATTAGTACAGCTGCTACTTGAGTGTTTATTACCATAGCTTGCTCTTAACCTCTTAGTGTATTAAGTTTACTTAAATCAATAGTTTTGCGTTTTCTAAATATTGCCACAACAATTGCTAAACCAATTGCTGTTTCAGCAGTTGCTACTGCCATTATAAAGAATACAAAAACCCCAGCCATTGCCTGATGATGCATATTAGCAAATATCAAAAAATTAGTATTGACCGCTAAAAGCATTAATTCTATCGACATCAGTAGTATAAGAATATTTCTTCTGTTTATAATTATACCAGCAACACTTATCACAAATAAAAGTGTACTAAAAATCAGTCCATGTGTGACTGAGACTGAAATGCTATTCATCTTTAGCGCCCTCTTTATTACTTGGCATTTTGACCATAGTTAGACGATCTTTTGCTCTGACTTTAACTTGCTGAGCTGGATTAACTGTTTTGTTTCCTTTACGCTTAGCTTTTAATGTTAATGTTACCGCTGCAGTCACCGCTGTTAATAAGATAAAGTCAATAAGCTCAAATACATACAAGTTAGCATTATTAAACATGGTTAAACCGATGATCTTGAGACCACCGACTCCACCTTGCATCTTAGCTCCCGCAAAAACGTTTGTCGCTGCATAGCTTATAACTGTTGCAAATATAGCACAAACAACCACAGCAGCTAGAGCATAAAAAAATCTACCAACTCGACCCTGTTCTTCAACATGCAAATCTAACATAAAGACTACGAATAAGAACATTACTAACACCGCTCCAACATAAACCACAATAAGCAATAATGCTAGGTATACTTGTTGTAAAATTATCCATACTGCCGCTGTAAATATGAATGTAAAAATCATTGCTATTACAGAATTTACTGGGTTATTTGCCAAAACCAGTACTAAAGCAGAAATGATAGCAAATGATGCAAATGTATAAAATAAAATATCTGTTACAGCCATTTCTCTACCTAAAATCCTTATCTTGCAATCTATCAGCAGCTATTTGCATTTCATATTTATCACCTATAGCAAGAAGTTTAGCTTTTGTAATAATATTCTCACCACGCTCTTCAAAGTGGTATTCTAAGATATTTGTCTCAACAATAGAATCAACTGGACACGATTCTTCACAGTAGCCACAGAAAATACACTTAAATAAATCTATCTCATAACTTGAAGTTCTTCGGGTACCATCTTCTCTTTCTGTTGAGTTAATTGTAATTGCTAATGCTGGACAAACAACCTCACATAATTTACATGCAATACATCTCTCCTCATCATTCTCATAGCGTCTTAAGGCATGTAGACCTCTAAATCTGTTAGAGATAGGAGTTTTTTCATCTGGATACTGTACTGTAACCTTACGTGTAAAAAAATGCTTACCTGTTACTTTTAATCCTTTTAAGAGCTCCCAAAGCAGAAAAGTCTTTAAAAAATTTGTTATATTTCTCATGATACTATCCTTTTTACCACCAAGGTCCTACACCAAGTCTAACCATGCAAGCAACAATAACAACCCATACAAATGTTAGCGGTATAAATATCTTCCAACCTAAACGCATAATTTGGTCGTATCTATATCTAGGGTACGTAGCTCTGACCCATAGGAACATAAACATAAATATACCAGTCTTAGCAAATAACCATACTACACCTGGTACAAAACTAAATATAGACTCTAATGCAGTAGCTTGGAACGGCGAATTCCAACCACCTAAAAACATGATTGATGTTAGAATACTAATTAAAATCATATTTGCATATTCAGCCAAGAAAAATAATGCAAACCTTGATCCAGTATATTCTATGTGATGTCCAGCAACTATTTCGGACTCGCCCTCAACAACATCAAAAGGAGATCTGTTTGTTTCAGCTATACCAGCAATAAAATACACAATAAACAAAGGAAATAGCGGAATAAAATACCAATGCCAAATACCACAAGTTTGAGCTTCAATAATTCCTGTTATGCCCATAGACCCTGCCGCTATAACAACTCCAACGATAGCAAAATCCATCGCCAACTTATAGGAAATAACCTGAGCACCAGCTCTCAGCGCACCAAACAGTGAATATTTATTATTTGATGCCCAACCAGCAATTACTATTCCATATATAGAAAATGAAGTCATTGCCAATATATATAATAGCCCTAGATTCATGTCAGACAGGACAATTCCATTTGAGAAAGGAATCACAGCCCATGCAGCATATGCTGGTGCAAAAGCTAAAATTGGTGCAATAAAGAATAAATATTTATTTGAATTTGTTGGCACTATAATTTCTTTAAGAAAAAGCTTGAGTGCATCAAAGATAGGTTGCAACAAGCCAAAAGAACCGACCCTATTTGGTCCAATTCTATCTTGCATATAACCTATAACTTTACGCTCTGCATATGTATAGTATGCAACAACTAGTATCAAAGGAATGACTATTAACAATACGTAAAGTGATGTCCATAAAATATACCCTAGCATATTATCTCTCCTCCTCTACTAGCTTAATACTAACATTATCGCCACTTAAGAAGTCCTTAAATAGTGTCCTTGGAAGCATAATATTTTTAGCCTGCAAGCTTGGATCAACAACTACTTCAGGGTTTATCTCATTGTCGATATTATAAATTTTGATAACTCCTGAGTGGCCTTTTAGACCTATCTCATCTGCTAGTTCTTGTGATATTCTCACACCAGCAAAACATTTTGCATCAGTAGTTTTTTGTAAAGGTTCAGCCCTTCTAAGCAGGCTGGTTGTGCTATACATTGAGTTTGATGCCACAAATGCCACTTCTTTTTGATAATCAAGATTAGTATTAAGAATCTGCATAACATGATTAACACCAACTCTAGCTCGTGTAGCATAAGCATCATTAGTAACCTCTGCAACAGTGTTATACTCAAAGCCTTCTAACTCTAGCAGATTACCTAGCACTCTTAGGACTCTCCATAACTCTTTATTACCAGCATATGGTTTAACTACTTGCTTAAACTCTTTTTTATTACCGAATAAATCAACAAAACTTCCACTAGTTTCATAGTGAGTAGCTATTGGTAAAATAATATCTGCAGTATCTTTAGTAAATTTATCAGCAAATGCTGTAAAGCTTACCACAATATCAATATTCTCTAATGCATTTCTAAGCTTTTGCTCACCATACAAGCTATCTTTAGATAACTCGGTATGCGCTGTCAAAAGCAACTTGGTATTTGTTTGACCATTTAAACACTTATATGTGCTAAATTTAGCTTTAGAAGAACTAAATATTCTATCAGCTGCAACAGAGTTGACATTACTTGCTAACACACCACCTCTTACACTAGTAACTTTTTCTAATACATCTAAAATACTAAAAACCGTTTCAAAGCCACTTGTGTTGACAATATCTTGACCAATAATTATTTTTGGAGCTTTTGCCGCCACTATTCTATCAGCAACATCTCTAACCTCTGCAGCTGGATCAACTTTTCTTAGAATTTCATCAAGATCACCATAAGGTAGATTTGCTCTAACAAAAATAGCCTTAAGTAAAGATATTGCAATATATTGAATGTTATCAGCGGATAATCTTACCTGCTTAATATCATAATTAAAGTTACAATCATAAATGTTCCAAGCAACAGCCTTTGCAGCATTTTTTTCAACTGCATCTTTGATAGCGATATTTACTAGTGGATATTCTTTTCTGATATTAGAACCAAAAACAAGGATAAAATCACTTTCGCGAATATCCTTTAATGAGCAGCTTAAACCTTTACCTGCACTAATGCCTGGAATATCAGCATACTGTCTAACACGAGCATCGATGTTAGCTGAACCCACAGCTGCCAATAACTTCTTCATCAAGTACATTTCTTCTGAAGTTGCAGTCTCAGATACAATAGCAGAGATTGCCTCAGCGCCATCTTTTTCTTTAGTTTTTTGTATAGTTACTTTAACAAAATCTAATGCCTCTTCCCAAGATACTTCAACCCAGCCACCAGCTTTTTTAATCATTGGTTGTTCAATTCTATCTTTGCTATACAAACCCGTGTATTCAAACCTATCTCTATCAGCTATCCAAATACCGGTAATCTCACTCTCTCTTGGGACCACTCTAACAAGTTTATTTTGATAAACATGTGCATTAATCTCGGTTGCTAAGGCATCGCCAGCTGATAGCGTTGGAAACTGTTTTAATTCCCATGATCTAGCCTTAAATCTAAACGGTTTTGATGTCAAAGCTCCAACAGGGCAAAGATCTATAATATTACCAGAGATTTCAGAGTCAACCATTTTACCAGAAATATAAGTACTAATAGCAGAGTGATCTCCCCTACCCATAACCCCAAGTTCTTTGATGCCAGAGATCTCTTCACCAAAACGCACACAACGCGTACACAAAATACATCTCGTCATATCAGTAGCCACTAAAGGACCCAACTCAGGATCTTCTACTGTTCTCTTACACTCAAGATATTCTGATGTTGTATTACCATAGCCCATTGCAATATCCTGCAGCTCACACTCGCCACCCTGATCACAGATAGGACAATCTAATGGATGATTTATAAGCAAAAACTCCATAACATCTTTTTGCATTTGTAATGCTTTCTCCGAACGAGTCTTAACTTTCATTCCATCCATAACCGGTGTTGCACATGCTGGCGAGGCACGTCTTGCACCCTCAACATCTACCAAACACATTCTACAGTTTGCAGCTACAGATAATTTTTTATGGTAGCAAAATCTCGGAATGTATATACCGTTTGCATCTGCTACTTCAATTATTGATTGATTTGGTAAGGCTTGATAATTCTTACCATCAATCTCTATACTTATCTTTTTGGATTCTTTATTGTCTGACACAGAACTACTCCAATCAACTATTGATCCACTATACTTCTACCATTATTCTCGATCATATAAATAAACTCATCTCTAAATTTATCTATATAACTCTGGACTGGCCATGCAGCTGCATCACCCAAACCACAAATAGTATTACCCTCTATATTTGTTGCTACTCTAACTAAAGTATCTATATCTTCAGGTCTTCCCTCGCCCGCAACAATTCTATGTAAAGTTCGCGCCAACCAGCCAGTACCCTCTCTACAAGGCGTACACTGACCACAAGACTCTTCATAATAAAAATCTACTAGTCTTACTAATGTTCTAACCATACAAGTAGTTTCATCTAGCACCACAACTGCTCCTGAACCAAACATTGAGCCTGCTGCCGCTATTGATTCATAGTCCATAGTAGCAGCCATCATCTCTTCAGCTGTCAAGATCTTAGATGAGCTCCCACCAGGGATTACCGCCTTAAGCTTATTACCATTGCGAACACCTCCACACATGTCTAAAAGCTCTTTAAACGGCATACCCAAACCTATTTCAACAACTCTCTGCTTCTGAACATGCCCAGAGACACAGAATAACTTAGTGCCACCACTTTTCTCAGTACCTAGTTTTTTAAACCATTTACCACCATGCTGCAATATTACCGGCACCGAAGCATAAGTTTCTGTATTATTTATATTTGTCGGCTTGTCATAAAGACCCTTAAACGCAGGGAAAGGTGGCTTAAATCTTGGGTGCCCTTTCTTACCCTCAAGTGAATTAAGCAATGCTGTCTCTTCACCACAGATATAAGCACCAGCTCCAATAGCTGAGTATAAATTAAAAGAGATTCTTGATGATTTAATATTTGTACCTAAAAGACCTACTTGATATGCCTCAATAAGCGCATCCTCAAACCTAGCTATTGGCTCATAAAACTCGCCTCTAGTATAGTTATAACCTGCACCAGCTCCGACAACATATCCCGCTATAGCCATACCCTCTATTAATTGATGAGGATTATTTCTAAGAATTTCCCGATCTTTACATGTACCAGGCTCACCCTCATCAGAATTACATACAACATATTTCTGTCCTGGAGCGTTGCGTGGCATCAAACTCCATTTCAACCCTGTAGGGAAACCAGCACCACCGCGACCTCTAAGCCCAGATATTTTGAGCTCTTCAATAATTATCTCAGGTGGATTTTTTTCTGTTAATATTTTATTCCAGTAGGAATAACCACCCACAGATAGGTAAGACTCCAAACTATATGGCTTATCTAAATGCAGGGTACGAAAACAAACTTCATTTGCCATTTATAACTACTCCAAAGAATCAATTATTTGGTTCACTTTTTCTATAGTTAGATTTTCATAAAAAACTTTATCCACCTCAAGCATAGGTGAACCACAACATGCGCCTTGGCACTCAACTTCTTTAAGGGTTATACGACCATCTTTAGTGGTCTCTCCAGGCTTAATACCAAGTTTTTTCTCTATATGCGCTAAAATTTCATAAGCTCCATTTATCATACATGAGATATTTGTACACAAGTTTAACTTATGTCTTCCAACCGGCTTTAGATCATACATACAATAAAATGTAGCAACCTCGTAGACATCAATATTACTAACCTGTAGGTACTCTGCTAGGGCTGTTTGCAAATCATCGGTCAAATAACCACCATTTTGATCTTGCAAAATATGCAAGCCTTCTAATATTGCTGATCTACGCTGATTGGTAGGAAACTTACTTAAAACTCTATCAATATCTTTTCTCGCTTGTGGCGATATTAAATCTACTAAAGACATCTTTTTCCTCTATCTATCTACATCACCAAACACGACATCTATTGTTGAGATAATCACTGGAGTATCCGCTAACATATGCCCAGATAATAATTCATGCATTGCACTAATATGTGCAAATCCTGGAGCTCTCATTTTTAATCTATATGGCTTATTCGCACCATCTGATTTGATATATACACCAAACTCACCTTTTGGATGCTCAGTACCAACATAAACCTCGCCCTCAGGAGTACAATAACCTTCTGAGAAAAGTTTAAAGTGATGTATAAGCTCTTCCATATTATTTTTCATCGCATTTCTCTTAGGAGGTGTGACCTTATGATTATCTGATAATACAGGGCCTGGATTGGCTCTAAGCCAATTAACACATTGCTTGACAAGCTTATTTGACTCGCGCATCTCGGCCATTCTGACAAGATATCTATCGTAACAGTCACCATTTGCACCAATTGGAATATCAAACTCCAACTTATCGTACACTTCGTAAGACTGAGTTTTTCTAAGATCCCAAGCAACACCACTTCCTCTTAGCATTGGACCAGTAAAACCAAGCTCTTTAGCTCTCTCAGCACTTACCGTACCGATATCCACAGTCCTTTGCTTCCATAGCCTATTATCGGTTAAAAGAGTATCAATCTCATCTAAAGACTTCTCAAAATCAACAACAAAATAATCTAAGAAATCAAGCATGTTTCCTTGCCTTGGCTTATTTAGCTTCTTTACCTTTCTCTTACTAGTAAATCTAGTTTTTTGGTATTGTGGCATTTGTGTTGGTAAGTCTCTAGCAACACCACCAGGTCTAAAATATGCCGCATGCATACGCGCACCAGATACAGCTTCATAGCAGTCAAACAAATCCTCTCTGACTCTAAAAGCATATAAAAATACCGTCATTGCACCAAGATCAATACCACAAGCAGCAACCCATAGCAGATGGTTTAAAATCCTAGTAATCTCAGCGAACATTACGCGAATATACTTAGCTCTCTCTGGAACCTCTAACTGCAAAAGCTTTTCAATAGCCATCACATAAGCATGCTCATTACACATCATCGAGACATAATCAAGCCTGTCCATATAACCAATACTTTGGTTATATGGTTTAAATTCAGCAAGTTTTTCGGTACCTCTGTGCAATAATCCAACATGTGGATCAGCTCGCACAACATTTTCACCATCAAGTTCTAAAATAAGCCTAAGAACACCATGCGCTGCAGGGTGAACTGGGCCAAAATTTAGTGTATAGTTTTTATACTCTGCCATTACTTTATAAACCCATAGTTATATTTAGTTACGAATCACTCTTGGTGTATTAACCCTATCATCAATCTCTACCGGCTCATACACAACTCGACCAAGACTCTCATCATAACGCATCTCAACATAACCGGTTTGTGGAAAATCTTTCCTCAAAGGATGTCCAACAAAACCATAATCAGTAAGCACCCTTCTTAGATCAGGATGATTATTAAAGTAAATCCCAAACATATCGTAGACTTCTCTTTCAGCCCAATTCGCTGATGACCATAAGTCACTGACAGAATCAACTAAAATAATCTGCGTATCTTTTAATTTACACTTTACTCTAACTCTGACATTACTTGCCATACTTAGTAACTGATAAATAATTTCAAATCTATTATTTACATCAGCAGTTTTGAAATCTTGCTGACGCCCTCTAGAAAAACCTGTTTGTGAAACAATCTTACCAACCTGCCAGTCTGATTGACCATAAGTTAAATAATCAACCGCTGTTACATCTGTAAGCTGCTCAAAAAGATATTCTTTTTTAAGTTTTTCCAAAATCAAATGGATATCGCGCTGATCCTTGATAGCAACTGTTATCTCACCATAAGCTATACAAATTTCAACACCAAAGCCACTTAAAATCCTTGTTATATTATCAAAATGATCTTGTAATTTAGCACTCACGATCACTTCCTCGCTATAGTATCTTTTTTAATAATCTTATTCTGCAGTTGTATAATACCGTAAACTAAAGCCTCAGCAGTAGGCGGACAACCTGGCACATATATGTCAACAGGCATAATCCTATCACAGCCTCTAACTACCGAGTACGAGTAATGGTAATAACCACCACCATTTGCACAAGAACCCATAGAAATTACCCATTTAGGGTCAGGCATTTGATCATACACTTGGCGTAGTGCTGGAGCCATTTTATTACAAAGAGTACCAGCAACAATAAGTACATCAGATTGTCTTGGAGAGGGTCTAAAAATTATACCAAACCTATCCAAATCATACCTAGCAGCTCCTGCGTGCATCATTTCTACAGCACAACAAGCTAAGCCAGTTGTTACTGGCCATAAAGATCCTGTGCGCACCCAGTTTATAAGTGCATCTGCACTTGCGGTTATAAAACCTTTATTTTCGTTACCTATTCCCACTCTAAAGCTCCTTTCTTCCAAGCATATATTAAGCCTAAGAATAGTATCACTAAAAATATAATCATCGCAAAAAATGCGTGATCTGAAATAGCTGGCATCCCTGCACTAGCTCTTAGATTTATTCCCCATGGGATAATAAATGCCAACTCTAAGTCAAAAACCAAAAATAATACTGCGATCAGATAAAAACGCACATCAAGCTTCTCTCTTGCATCACCAAAAGTTGGAAAACCACATTCAAATATTTCCCCTTTGGTTTTATTTGGATTATTTGCACCTACTATTACTGATAAGACTTTACCAATAATTGCAAAAGCAGCACCTAAACCAAAAGCTATAATTAGGAATATCAATATAGGTGCGAATTGCTCATAAACACTTGTACTCATAGAAAAACGATGATAAAAACAATTAGTGCGGTAATAATAGCATAATTAGATCCTAAGTACAAAGTTGATGAGTTTATTTATAGCTTATTGATCGGCTAAACTGGGCATATATTATTAGAAAATATTTAATCATTCAAAACTCCTTGTCTAAAACCTTTACATAGTTAAGCTTTTCGAATAATCTTTACGTTAGAATTTATAAAATTATCTAAAATAATGACCTCGAAAAATCTTGATTTAAAAGAATTCGGTTTTAAAGTCACACAACCTCGTGTTGAAATACTTAAATTGTTTGGAAAAAACAAAGACAAACATCTCAGTCCTGATGAGGTTTTTCTAAACTTAAAGCACAGGGTAGCTCAACAGGAATTGCTACAGTTTATAGAGTACTTAACCAGTTTGAGTCAGCAGGGATAATAAATCGTTTAAAACTTGACAATGAGCAAGTAATGTATGAGTTAAATCAGAGCGAACATCATGATCATATAATCTGTATTAAGTGTAATATGATACAAGAGTTCTATAGTCCAGAAATTGAAGCTCTGCAAAAGCAAATTGTTGAATCGTTTGGTGCTGAAATGATTGATCATAGCCTTAATATTCATGTTAAGTGTAAGTCATGTAGCGAAAAAAAATAAATCAATAATCATAATTTAAAACTATTCTAAAAAACTATACAACATCAATAAACTCTGAAAATCACTGTTTGGAATATCAGAATGACTTTTTCTGAAGCTTTTAAACTCAGGATTTCAAACCAATCCTACCAACTTTATTTTTATTATATAGTGTCAATAGCCGTTTATTTAATTTTTGCAATAAAAAATTGTATTTTACTTTTTTTATAAAAAAAATGATACTCGTTATCATTATTATGAGGATTTAAAATGCATACCGAACAACTCCAAAAAACAAAACTCATCTTAATATAGAGTCACTTGAATTAATTGGCCTAATAAAAGCTGACTTAAGCTCAACTATCACCGATATTAAAACTTTGACCCTTCAAAACCAGTTTTAAAGGGTTGCTTTAAGTTTTTATCGCGAAGGACTTCTTGGTTAGCTTTAAAAGAATTAACAATGCTTTATTCTTATAAGAAATAAAATGACAAAATATTAAAAATAAAAAATACCAAACTTTGACAGATCCAAACAAAACCACACAAAGCTGCTGGAGTGGTGGATATTTTGCTTACCAACTTAACAATCAGTCTATGAGCAATTTCTATGAAGGCTTGTTAACCTCAAATCCTGAGCCAACACTACTATAAAGAAGCTCTAGCAATAGTACCTCTAGCAAAATAGATATGAGTAAAATACCTCTAACTCCAGGTATTACTAATGCAATTTTAGCTGCTGAAACTGGTAAACTCTGTGATAACGCCAAAGAGTTTATATATCAAGTACACAAAGCACTTTTTAGATACATTGCTAAAGAATATTTAGGAAAAAAATTGTAATTAAAGAAAATTAAGAGCTATTAATTAAAATATCCACCAGCTTCAAAACGATCGATAAAATGTTGACTAAAATGAATTTTATTTAGCCTAATATTTGCTAAAAGTTTCTTATATTGACCAGCTCTAAAAATATAATTTAGAACATAGTAAACATTACCTTTTCCAACAACTTTTTCGACTTTTGCTTCGAAATTAGTAAAGTCTGCTCTTTCATCAACATAATCATCTAGTAGAGAACATAACTTATCAATAGTTTTCTCATCTGCTCTATCAAAGTATTTAGCTACCTCATAATGAAACTCATATTTGCTATCATGAAAAAAAGGATAGACATTCCCTTGCCACGCTGCTTTATAACTATCATCAACATAGTTACTACTTAAAACATTTAGCTTCATAAGTTCATAGTAAAATTTACTTGTATTCATTATATTTTCCTACTTTATTTAGCTCTTCTTGAACTATTTGATTAACTTGCTTAGGGTTTGCTTTACCTTTACTTGCTTTCATAGCCTGCCCTACAAAAAAGCTCATAAGCTTAGTCTTACCAGATTTAAAGTCATCTGCTTGTTGAGGGTTAGCTGCAATTATGCCTTGGACCAATTCTCGAATCGTACCCTCATCAGATACTTGCTTCAAATCTAGCTTTTCAATAATAGCTTCAACAGAAGCTGCTGAGTCAATATATTCAGCTATAACTTTTTTAGCATTAGCCTGTGAGATAACATCTTTCTGCACATTAGCAATAATCTCTAACAGAATCTCTGCGGGAATCACATCAACAGAGAACTCTTTTTTAGCTCTATTAAGAGTTGATATTAGATCAACTGTTATCCAGTTATAAGCTGGCTTGTGCCCTATCACAACTGTTATTTGATCATAATAGTCAGCTATCTCAAGATTTGATAACAAAAACTCAACTTCTTGATCTACCAAATGCTCACGATACACTGCTTCACGTTCTTCTGGTTTAAGCGGCATTTGCTTTTTAATACTTTCAATATACTCATCGGTTATCACCAATGGTAGTAAATCTGGGTCTGGGAAATAACGATAATCAAAAGCATCCTGTTTAGCACGCATTGAGCGCGTCTCATTAGCATTTGCATCATAAAGTCGCGTTTCTTGCACAACTTCACCTCCTGACTCTAACACAGCAACTTGACGAGCATATTCATACTCGATAGCTTTATCAATAAACCTAAATGAGTTTATATTTTTAAGTTCAGCACGCGTACCAAACTCTGCTTGCCTCTGTGGTCTGATAGACAAGTTTACATCACATCTAAATGAACCCTCTTGCATGTTACCATCACAGATACCTAAATGCTTAACCAATTGATGAAGTTTTTTAAGGTAAGCAATAACCTCTTCTGCTGATCTAAAATCAGGATATGTCACAATCTCTAAAAGTGGCGTACCAGCACGGTTGTAATCTAAACCTGTCTCACCAGCGACATAACCATGAACAGACTTACCAGCATCTTCTTCTAAATGTGCACACTCTATTCTGATAATTTTTATCCCCTTTGAAGTCTCAATTTCTAGTTTACCTTCTTGGACTATCGGATTAGTCGATTGGCTAATCTGATAACCTTTTGGCAAATCCGGATAAAAATAATTTTTTCGCGCAAAGAAACTATCTTTTGAAATTTTAGCATCTATAGCTAAACCAAATATTACTGCTTTACGAATTGTCTCTTTGTTTACCACTGGCAATGTTCCAGGCAAGCCTAAGTCTAAAAATGCTGCTTGGGTATTTTGATGCTGCCCATACTTTGTTGCAGAAGTCGAAAACAGCTTAGATTTAGTACTTAATTGAATATGGACCTCTAGTCCTATTACCATTTCCCAATTCACTATTAAATCCTCGCTTGTTCTAAAATAAATTCTTCAATACCATAATGTTTTTGATATTGTACCACCATCTGAGTCAAGATATTATCATTAAATGCTTTAGCCATAAGCTGTCCACCAACTGGTAAACCATTAGCAAAACCAATAGGAAAAGCAATAACTGGCAAACCTGAGATATTAGCAGAAATAGTGTAGATATCAGATAAATATGCCGAAACTGGATCTAGCTTATCACCTTTTTTAAATGCTTCGCTTGGAGATGCTGGCATAAAGATAGTATCAACTTGCGTAAATATTTCGTTAATTTGATCTGTCATTACTTTACGCAACTGCTGAGCCTTATTATAGTAAGAATCATACTGGCTCGATGCTAAGACATAGTTACCAATCATAATTCTACGCTTAACCTCTGCACCAAAGCCATCTGTACGAGATTTTCTATATAACTCATCTAAATCTCTAGCTTCTGGATTACGATAACCATATCGAACACCATCATATCTAGCCAAGTTTGCTGCCGCTTCTGCTGGAGTGATGATATAGTAAGTTAATAAAGCTTCTTTTAAATCTGGAACTTTTACATATTTTATCTTGGCACCTAAATTCTCAAAGTTTTTAAGTGTTATCGCTACTGCTTGTTGGATTTGCTCTGGTAGGTCTTTGATCAAACTTTCATCAATACCAATTATTTGACCTGAGATATCTTTTTGTATATCTTGGGTAAAATGGTTTTGTTTAACGCCAACACAAGTAGAGTCAAACTGACACTCACCAGCAATTGCATCTAACATAATTGCGACATCTTCAGCATAGTGGGCAAAAACCCCCGCTTGATCAAAAGATGATGCAAACGCTACCATACCAAACCTTGATGTACTACCATAAGTAGGCTTCATTGCTGTAAGACCACAAAAACTCGCAGGTTGTCTCACAGATCCGCCAGTATCTGAACCTGTACTTACTGGAGCAAAGCCTGCAGCAACTGCCGCAGCTGAACCACCTGAAGATCCTCCAGACACTCTATCTAAATCCCAAGGGTTACTAACAGCTCCATAGTAACTATGCTCATTGGTTGAGCCCATAGCAAACTCATCCATATTTAGCTTGCCTAAAGTAACCATACCATGATCTTTACAGTTTTTTGTTACTGTTGAATCATATGGTGCAATAAAATTATCTAACATCTTAGAACCAGCTGTAGTTTTTACACCCTTCGTACAAAAAAGATCCTTATGCAGAATAGGAATACCTGTTAACAGTATTTGTTTGCCTTGAAATATTATACTATCTGCTGCTTCTGCCTCTTTGAGAGCCTCTGCTTCACATAGCGTGATTACAGAATTTATACTCTTATCTTGTTCTTTTATTTTTGCTAGATACTGCTTAGTTAGCTCAACAGCTGTTACTTCACCACTATCTAATCTAGCTCTTAATTTCTTAATATATGACATTGCTTACCCTATTTAACAACCTGTGGCACCATAAAGTAATCATCGACAATTTCACAAGCAAATTTATCAAAACTTGCACGATTATCTTGATCTTGAGGTATATCTTCACGAAATTTAAAATTAACACTAATCGGAGATATCATTGGTTTGACTCCCTGAGTATCGAAATTTCTGACTGTATCTAGAATCTTACAGATATTGGTAAGATCTTCGGTATACTGCTCTAACTGCTCTTCAGTCAAATCAAAACAAGATAGTTTAGCAATATGTTTTACTATTTTTTTATCCATTTAAACACCTAAAATAAATCGTTTGAAATAAATATCCATTAGATTATAAAATACTCATTAAGATAAAGAAAGATTTACAATCGCTATTTTATATTTGAGGGTTGATTTTGTACCTGTTCTTTTATAGTTATTGTTTTTTCAACTGGGTGGCTCTTTTTGATACCTATATGTAACTGACTACTGTTTAAATTGATTGGAAAACATTATACATGCGCCATAATTCATAACCTAAGCTAACATTATTAAGCAATACCCAACCATGTACTTTTGTTCCTAGCCTTAATACATCTGGAGATGGCCACTCTCGCTTACCACCTTGCTTAACAAATAATTTTAAACTGCCATTGAGCATTATTTTGTGGTAAGTTAAATATAACTTCTCCCTCAAAAGTACCAATAACAACTTGCGGCCAGCCACTAAACTGTACTGTAGCCCACCATTAAAATTGCAACATCACTTTATCGCCAACCTTAACCAATGGTACATCCATACTATTTATCCATAACTCAACAATACGTGATTTACTATCAGAGACGATTGTTGCTAATATATCAGTGTCTTTGACGATTACACCTCCTAAACCATGGATACAATCAACTATCACAATCTGTAGGAACCTTAACCAAACGGCTTTGCTGACGCGCGATTTGTACTTTAACTTTGGCTAAATCAACATTTGCTTTAGCTAGATCTTTAGTATAATTTATCATCTCCATTTGAGCTTGTTCGTATAATCTTTGTGTACTTGCTCCTTTACTAACAAAATACGTATGTCTTTCAATATTATTTTTAGCATTTTTTATCGCTAGTTTTACAGATTTTATACCAAGCTCAATTACTGCTTTTTCTGCTTCTAGTCTTGAGACAACTTCTAGATCTAAGTCTAGAACTTCAACGATTGGATCACCTTTTTTTGACTGAATCACTCTCAAAGACATACCACTTCCCTAGTCTACCTCCAATTGATGCAGATATATTCTCTGTTGATGTTCAAATGGTGAAAGAGTTGTAACATAACCATAGCCATCGATTGTCTGTTGCAATGGAATCATCGCTAAGACAACACCTACTACGATGATGCTTAGTAACACTAGAAAAACTATCTTCCTAAAACTAGGATCCTTCTTGAACATCTCATAAGATTTTAACTGCATCAAAAGCCTCCTACTGAATAGATATAATTAATGTTGGTACTGCTATTTTCTGTAATATCTGCGTAATCATCATTTTACTTCTATTAGTTAAACCATGTGAATCAATTAGTATTAGCAACTTAGGCTGTTTTAGAATAGCCATTATCAAGTTCATCTTAAGTACAACCATAGTATCAAATTCTAGATTATATTTGATAGTCTGTAAATCAATCTCCTTCTCAAAATATTTTTCAAGGAAACTAACACCAAAAGCATCGAGCAAATCGCTTAAATACTTCAATTTTTCTTGAGAAAAATCATTTTCATATAAATTATCTAATACCGTACCCGCGACAACTTCTATACCATTAGCTATATGAATGTTATTACAAATTTCTTCTTTACTATAATTACTCAAACAAACATTATTTATCTTAATAATCTCTTCTGAATTATCATCAAAAAAATCATTTAACAACTTTTGTACTTCTTGTGTCGTCAGGCAGAGATTATTAAAATGACTTTGAGTAGTATAGTCAAATTACGATTTTTGTGAAGTTGATAAAATTATTTCTAATGAGCTTATCTGATTTTCTAATATAGCAGTTTTATGCTCAGATGCTGGCTGATCTTTTTTAGAAATCTCTAGAAGATCTAAAATCTTACAGATTGCTACCATAAAACCATAATAATCATAAAGATATTGACTAAATTTCAGTAACCCTAATAGCACAATATTTACAAGTATTTCTGCAGCAATAAGCTGACCAATTGATAGTTGACCATTAATTATCAGATAACTATCAATACCTAAAAGTAAGATATTAATAAAGATATATGTCAAATCAATATAAACATGTTGTCTGAATATTACGCTAAAGAAGTTAGCTCTAACAGCTAAATAGTTACATAATTTAGCATCTACTTTTTTAACTGAGCTATGTTCTAGACGCTGTCTAAATGATAAAAACTCAGCAGTTTTCTCTTCAAACCAGTAAACGATATCATAGAATATTACTTGATTCTTTTAGACCTGGCTCATAACCAGCTCTCATGGAGATAAAAATAGCTAATACAATGTATGTAATCAACAATATATCAAAGACTAAAAACATCGGATTATAAACAAAAAAGTGTCTGTAAGAATATATCAAGTAGGATTATAAATATTACTGAAACCGACTTTTATAAAAAGATCTTTTGTAAAAACTTCAGTTCAAAGGCTCTATTGATTTTCTCTCTAACATTAATTTTTATAAAATCATTGAAATCGACTCTATAATAACAAATATTATCCTTAGCATAGTTTCAACAAAAACTTTTCTTTGGATATCCTCAATAAGCTTTATTTGAAAGATTCTGACAAAAAACCGTCGTTAATAAAATAAACAAAATCGTTATCAACGATATAACTGGTCTTATCGACAAGCTTACACCAACTAGATTTACCAAAGTTTCCACTAAAACAGGGATAGTAAGAGATACAAAGTCTTTAGATTCATAACTTTTTAGTATAATCTAGATTTTTGTAATGTCTGCTTCTGATGCGTTTTAAAAATATTAAGATTTTGTAAGCTTAGTAATATTAGCTTTAGCAATACTCCAGTAAGTCCCTCCAGCACTATCTCCTGTAAAGTAATTAGAAAACTATAATTTTGCCCACACGCATCAACACTCCATAACTCATACCACTGTAATACCTTAACTTTTTTGTTATCTGAAGACAAATACACATGATTAAGTCCAGAAGCAACATAAAATTTAACATCTTTGGACAACTGCTCTCTAGAAATGTAGCAATTATTAGCATACAAGTATTTAGCTACATCATTTAGTGTATCATTCATTAGTAGTGCTGAGGTGAAGGTTCTGGCAAATATAGTTTTACTTAGAGGTATAGGATCATTTTTTGCTTTTATTGAAAAATATATCCTTTTTGGATTTTCATCGTTATAAATAAAATAGCGTAATGTGACATTTCGCTGATGCTGACATGCTGAATACTCTAATTGCTGATGCCAAAATGTTATTACTGTTTTTTAGTTTTAGTATTTTGAATTGCTAATGGCCTAGGGGTTCTCCGATATCTTTTAACTTCGAAACTCCCTGATAGTTAAATTTAGCGACATCATACATAAATAAAGTGCTAATAATATCTGCGGAAGTTTAGCAACAGCAAATAGTGTAATACTGAAAAAACAACACAATAACGCTATTGATATTTTTTTCATACTATTCTAAGCTTTGATAGATCGCTCAAAAATATGATCAATCTCTTTTAGATAAGTTTTCTTTATACCCTCAAAATCCATCTCAGGGATATCCAAACTAATATTATGCTCATATTGCATAACTTCTTGTAATTTCTTAGAGAAAAATTCCCCTTGCTTAAGATCAAAAGCAACTTGCTGAACAATCTTGTAGCAATCCTCACGCATAAATGGCGTATTTGCTACTAAGAAGTGCAAGTAAAAATTTGATAAATAAGCACTAGTACTTCTAACTCTATCTTCAATAATATCTTGTTGTATTACTAGATTATCAATAGTATTTTTTATTCTACGCAGAGCATAAACCATAATACCAAAGTTATCTGGCAAATATAAACGCTCTACTGAAGAGTGAGAGATATCTCGCTCATGCCATAGTACACAATTCTCTAGAGCTAGAGAAACATGAGAACGCAGCATTCTTGCCATGCCTGTTAGATTTTCTGTAGAAATTGGATTTTTCTTATGTGGCATAGTTGATGAGCCTTTTTGCCCTTTAGAGAAGCCTTCATATACTTCAAAAACATCACTACGGTGTAAATGTCTGATCTCTACAGCTAATCTCTCGATAGCAGAGGCGATAAGTCCGTGTATAGATATAAGTTTAGCAATCCTATCTCTAGGAATAACTTGTGTAGAAACCTCTTCTACAGGTAAGCCTAAAATATAAGCCGCTTTTTGCTCATCTTCTGTAGTTAATATACAGTAGTTACCAACTGCTCCAGAGAATTGTACTGTTAGACCACCTTTTTGGAAGTCTTTTAGATCTTTTAGTCTACGCTTCAATTCCACATAAGCTCCCAAAAACTTCTGCCCAAAGCTCATCGGCTCAGCAAACATACCATGACTTCTACCCATAGTGATGATATCTTTTGTCTGTTGAGCTTTCGCAAGTAGAGAGTCACAAAGAGCCCCTAGATCTTTGATAACATAGCTCATAGAATCACGGATTTGTAGGCTAAGAGCTGAGTCGATAATATCAGAAGATGTAACACCAAAATGAAAAAACTTACCAGTCTCTGCTCTAAACTGTTCAGCGATAGAAGTACAAAATGCAATGATATCATGCTTTGTAACTTTCTCTATCTCATCGACTCTTTCTGGTCTAATTTGTGCTTTTGCACGAATCTCTGCAGCTGTACCTTTGGGTACCATTCTATCTTCAAGTGCCTCTAAAATCGCAAGCTCAACCTCTAACATTTTTGCATATTTATTCTCATCTGCCCAAATTTTTGAGATTTCTGCTATGTCATATCTTTTTATCATTTTACTACCTTATTCAATAAAACATCTGTAAGCACACTTAGTATATATGAGCCAAGACACAAGCGTGACAACACATCATGAGCTATTTGATTCAACTTAAATATAGTTTAATTTTCTCAAATAGACTCATATTGTCAACATATTTCATAAATAATACGCCATCATGGTTTTACTAATTCACTTGAGTTATTTGCTATAAAAATATTGGCTTAATAGTTTTTAAACTTAAACCACAATAATTTAACTAAAAATACATATTTTTATTATAGTTGTGATAAGATCAGTTTAGATAATTATAAAAGGAGATAGTGTGAAAAGCTTATAGCCACATCTACATTTATAACCACTTTGGTATCTGTGAGCTATGCCACAGAGCTAAAAGGTAGTGACTGTACCTCAAACTGATGTTGGTACAACACACTATAAAAGAATAGATATATAATCAAAAAAGAGATTTTTTAAATATCACAGTAGAAAACTGCAATAATAAAACCAAATGCTTATATACAACCAAAATACTTGACTCAAAAGGTCAACTGATTGGTAAATACAGCATGCACTATACTATTAATGATGGTTCATTTTTACTAATGGCTTTATTGATATAGAAGATAACTTTTATAAACAAAACACTATTTATTACCAGAAAAATTACCACTTAATAGCGAAATAAACTTACAACATCAAGAGAAATATGGAGATGTCAGAGAAAAATTAATTGTCCATAAACAAATTCCTAGTATAGAAGTTAATAATCATCAGTATTACAATTGTTTAAACATCATATTTGACACAGTTACCCCCTTAAGAAAAAAGGCCTAAAAATAGTTACTGATAAAATTAATTGTAAAAGATATAGGAACTGTTAAAAAAGAAATGGCGATATATTCTCTTATCCCGTTTAAAATCCTGAGTACAATAATTTTGTATTAACAAATGTATATCTTAAAATACTCCAAGCTATAACTCATAAAGACAGTTGAATAAATCTAATAAAAACTGATTGAGTACTTCGATAAACTCAAAAACCTATCTCAATACTCAAACTCTATAGTATATGAGCGAGAAAAATTTTGTTGCGGTAGGATCTTAACATTACCAATACGGTACTCAATATCAACATCTACTCCTAATGTATCACTTTCTACCACCACCGTGGCTCAATGCACATATACGGCACATTTACCTTTGGTTTTGACCACAGTCCAAGATATTCAAAGCCATCAAAATTTACTTTTATATAACTCTTCGAGCCTTTCCCAGCTAATCAAACTTTCTTATTGGTAAAGCCGCTATACACTAAAGCATCATATCAAAAGTATAATTATCTAACTCAATTTTAAATAGCTTAAGTGCCTAGCTTCTCCTATATAAAAAGCTTCTAGTGTAATTGGATGAAAATCTAGCTTTTGCTCTGAGAATATTATGTCATAATCACTAAACTGATGTTTACCATCAAAAGGACAAGCAAATGCCGGATGTGCTCCAAATCCACACTATGCAACATTTTCATCAAGATTTATAATATTGTATTCTGTGATAAGTTTATTAGCTTCTAGAGTATAAGTAACTTCAAATTTCTGTGATAGTTTCCATTGCTAAGATAACACTATTTTCACTATGTATGACAATATCAAATACAGTATGTCTTGCTAAACCATGATTACCCATAAGGTATTCTTTGCCTTAATATTTAATTTTATTATCATGAGATTTGCCAACTACTAGAAACAACACAAGAAAAACTCCTGACCACACTCGACTATCACCAGACTACATATACTCATGGTTTGTTGTCGCATTTATAATTGCTCGAACCTCTACACCTAACTCGATAATTTCTACCAATAAAATATCGTTTTTGATTGTGATCATAAGAATTCCCTTGCTGTTGATGAAGAGATGTAACCCTAAACCAATAGGCGTCATTGTATCAGGCTTAACCACATCAAAAGTAGCATGTCATTACGTCAGACTCGATCTCAGAATCTCAGAAATAGATTAATAATCTATTTCTGCAAATCTAGTTTAAACTAAAAACCTATAGCATCACGCTCTTCAGAGTTTATTTCAATGTGTTTAACAAAATGCAAACAACCCTTAAACCAAATTTTAAAGTGTCTTATTAGTATTTAGCATATTTATTAAGCTATAAAGATCTTAACTATAGTTATTAACTAAATTTTTGATAACTTATTTCACCTATCAACTCGATTAGTCTAGATTTTTCTTTTTCCTTAGTAATTCTTTCTAAGATATCTTTACGAAAAGTAGTATCTCCAAGCCTAAAACATTTATATCCTAAAAGTTTCTTATTAGATATCTCTTTTAAAGAAAAAAATAGCTGATTAATTAATGTTCTACAAAAGATTCTCTCTTTAGGATAAATAACATAATTATAGCTTTGATCTGTAAAAAAATAGTTTAGCATCAATATTTTTTTCTAAAACTCTGAATACCTCATCAACAGCGTCATCTCGAGAATTAGATTCTGCTATACCCAGAGGTGTAATAAATATCATTACAAAAAACCATGTAAATGGAATTAAAGCAAACAAAGATAATAACTAACCAAGATATTTAGTAAATAACCTATCTTCATTTTGATCAGCATACTTTACAAGAACAGCTCCAGGAACAAAAAACATACCAGTAAAGATCAATAAAATTAAACAGGTAAAAAAATAATATAATAAGCCATTTTATGCTTGGAAGTAGTAATGTAAATATTCCATTAACAGTATAAAGATTATTAGAAAAAGATCCCTGAAATATATTCTTGTCAATATCTAAAACACTTCTAAAATATTGCTGATAATAATATAGCAAACAAGATAAGAAAAAATATTCCAGCTACTACAAAGAGTTTGCAAATCTTTTTAGAAAATCAAATATTAATCCTAGTAACTCGCTAAAAGAAGAAATATCAGAACATATTGATGTTATTATTCTTGATATAAACTTGTCAATTATCTTATAGATTTTTTTGCACAACAAACGAATAGCATACGATAATATGCTTCCTCCGAATATATAACAAACACAAATCAAATCGAAGACTAAATTAGTATAAAAGTTCCATTCAAAAAGAAATCGTAGAGTCAACGATTTAAAAATATTGTTACTTGGGCAATTTCGATCAACCAATCTCTCTTTGAAAAATTTAACACTACCCAACCCACTTTCTAGCATTTCTAAACATTCTCATCCATACAGAATACTCATTATATTCTGCTGGGATATATGAGTTTGTAATCGCCCTATAGACACGCTCTGGATGTGGCATCATCGCAAGTACACGACCATCTAGTGCTGTTACAGCTGTTAGACCATTTACTCCACCATTTGGATTATATGGATACATCTCTGTAGCCTGACCTTGTCCATTGATATATTTAAGAGCTACTTGAGAACTTGCTAACATAGCTTGTTGCTCAGCATCATTCTCAAATAGCGGACGACCCTCACCATGAGCTACAGCAATCGGCGCTTTTGTGCCTGCCATATCATTAAACCAGATAGAGTCAGATTCTTGAATCTCAACCATAGAAACTCTAGCCTCAAACTGTTCCGATTTATTTTTGATAAATATCGGCCAGTTTTCAGCACCTTTGATTAGTGATTTAAGTTGTGCCAGCATTTGACAACCATTACACACACCTAGTACTAAAGTATCATCACGACCAAAGAATTTGCTAAACTCATCTCTTAGCTTCTCTGTAAAGAGGATATTTTTTGCCCAGCCACCACCAGCACCTAGAACATCACCATACGAAAAACCACCACAGGCTACTAATACTTTGAAGTCAGCCAAAATTACACGACCAGCATGAAGATCTGACATATGGACATCATGAGCCTCAAAACCTGTAGTTGTAAATGCTGCTGCCATTTCAACTTGTCCGTTGACACCTTGCTCTCTTAAGATTGCAACTTTTGGCTTCTTAACATTGATAAATTTTGCGGTGATATCTTCTTCAATGTCAAAAGTAGCCTCTACATGGATACCCTTGTCATCAGTATTTAAAATACTATCAAACTCCTGCTTAGCACATTCGCTATTATCACGGATTGACTGAATCTGATATGAAGTTTCAGCCCACCATCTTTGTAGATTTACACGCATATTTGAGTATACTTTTTCACCATTTACAAAGATATTTAGCTCATCGCTAGAGTTTAGCTTAGCTATTACACACAGATGAATTTGGGTATCTCTAAACAACTCTTCAACTAGCGCCACATCACTATTTCTAACTTGGATAACAACACTAACTTCTTCAGCAAAAAGTTTAGCTAATACATCTTGAGTTTGTAGCTGAACATCTAAACCTTTACGCCCAGCAAATGACATCTCTGCTAGCGTAGCAAACACACCACCATCTGATACATCATGATATGCTAAAATTTTATTTTGAGCTTTGAGCTTAGTGATATTTTCAAATAACACTTTTAGTTTAGAAGCCTCAACATCAGGAGCGATATTACCAATTTGTTTATAAGCTTGTGCTAGGCATGAAGCTCCAAGTCTGCCAGCACCATTTGATAAATCAATATGTAATAAGGTTGTGTCACTATCATTAACTAAAACTGGTGTTAAAGTCTTGCGTGCATTTGCCACCGGTGAGAAACCTGAAATGACTAATGATAACGGTGACGTTACAGATTTCTCTTGACCGTCATCTGAGCACCTAGTTTTCATTGACATTGAGTCTTTACCAACAGGTATTGCGATACCTAACTCTGGGCAAAATTCCATGCCAACTGTTTTGACAATCTCGTATAGTTTTTGGTTTTCATCACCCTGATTTGCAGCAACCATCCAGTTTGCTGAGAGACGAATATCACTTAGTTTTTGGATATCCGCGGCTAATAAGTTTGTCACAGCCTCTGCGATTGCTAATCTACCTGAAGCAGCAGCATTTATAATAGCTACTGGAGTTCTCTCACCCATCGCCATTGCCTCACCAGCTTTGTTATCTACTGTAGCAGTTGTCACAGCACAGTCAGCAACTGGTACTTGCCATGGCCCCACCATCTGATCACGCGCAACCATACCTGTAATACTTCTATCACCAATAGTGATTAAAAAAGATTTAGAAGCTACAGCTGGTACTTTTAGCACACGCTCAATTGCCTCACCAAGCTTGATAGTACTTGTATCAAAAGCATCTTGCTCAATTTTAACAGTCTTAACATTAATATGCATTTGTGGCGTATTACCGAATAACAACCTCATTGGTAAATCAACTGGTTTATTATCAAAATACTCATCGTTTAGGGTGATATGTTTCTCTGAAATAGCTTCACCAACCACAGCAAATGGGCATCTTTCTCTTTGACACAACTGTTCAAAAATCTCTAGTGACTCAGGATCTACTGATAGCACATATCTCTCTTGCGATTCATTTGACCATATTTCTAGTGGTGAAAGCTCTTCTTCACCAACATTTATTTTTCTAAGCTCAAAGTGACCACCAACACCACCGTCTTTGACAAGCTCAGGGAACGCGTTTGATATACCACCAGCGCCAACATCATGGATAAATGTAATCGGATTATTTTCACCCATTTGCCAACATCTATCAATAACCTCTTGGCAACGGCGCTCCATCTCAGCATTATCACGCTGAACTGAGGCAAAATCTAAATCTGAATTTGCCTCGGATGAAACTACTGATGATGCTGCACCACCACCTAAACCAATACGCATCGTTGGACCACCAAGACAGATTAGCTTAGCACCAACTTTGATATCACCTTTCTCAACATGCATTCTTTTGATATTACCCATACCACCAGCGATCATAATTGGCTTATGATAACCAAATATTTCTTTACCTCTAGAGGTATTTGCAGCTTGCTCAAAAGTACGGAAATAGCCATTTAGGTTTGGACGACCAAATTCATTTGAATAATGTGCTCCACCAATAGGCGCTTCTAGCATTATCTGTAACGGTGTCGCATGATTAGACTTACCATACTTACTAGTCTCCCAAGCCTGTTCAAAACCTGGAATATTTAGGTTTGAAACTGTAAAGCCAGTTAAACCAGCTTTTGGTTTTGCACCAAGACCTGTTGCACCTTCATCACGAATCTCACCACCAACACCAGTTGCTGAACCACTAAATGGTGTAATAGCTGTAGGATGGTTATGTGTCTCAACTTTCATCATGATATCAACTTCTTCTTGGTGGAAGTTATAAATACCTGTTTGCGTATTTGAGTAGAACCTTTGCGCTGTCGTACCCTCTATCACAGCAGCATTATCCTTGTATGCAGAGAGTACTCCTTGTGGAGATTTCTCTGTTGTATTTCGAATCATCTTGAACAATGATTTATCTTGCTCTTGACCATCTATTGTCCACTTAGCATTGAATATTTTATGCCTACAATGCTCTGAGTTAGCTTGTGCAAACATATACAACTCTGTATCTGTTGCGTTCCTACCTAGCTTAGCATATTCAGCTGATAGATATGCTATTTCTTGTTCACTGAGTGCTAGACCAAGCTTTTTATCAGCATCTTTGATGGCCTGCTGACCATTTTCTAAAACATTGATAAATTCTAAAGCTTTAGGAGTTCTAGCTTCAAATAGGCATTGTAAATCATCTTTTGATGAGAAAATCTCTTCAACCATACGATCATGAACTAAGTTTTCAATCTCCTTTAGCTCAGTAGCAGAAACTTGACCCTCTACACCAAATAAAACTACTCTTTCTACTCGCTTAACCTCATTAATCCCCGTATTACGGATAATATCAGTAGCTTTAGAAGACCACGGCGATATTGTGCCAACTCTTGGCACCGTAATAAAAGTATGACCTTTTGGTTGAGCTAAACCATACTCTCTATTGTAGTTAAGTAGAGATTTAATAATCTGCTCTTGCTTACTGTTAAGCTCTTGATCAATTTCAACAACGTGAATATATTGCGCTGATATTGACTCAACTTTAATAGATATTTTTTTAGCATCTGCTAAAATTTTTTCTCTTCTAAAAGAAGATAATGCACTTAAACCTTTAAAAATCCTAATCATTAGTTATCAAACCCTTTGTATTTTTTTCTAATTCTTTTAACTCTTTACGATGTTTCTCTAGCACATCTAGATAAGCATCATCAACATCACCTGTAATATAATTACCAGAGAAAACACTATCCTCAAACTCTCTAATCTTAGGATTTTGCTGTTGAATAATCTCTTTTAGATCCTCTAGTGGTAAATATATCAGCCCATCTACGCCGATCCACTGGCGAATCTCCTCTAGGGTCTTACCATGAGCAATTAAATCTGACTTAATCGGCATATCAATACCATACACATTTGGATAACGAACTGCTGGAGATACCGAAGCAAGATAAACAGATTTAGCACCTAAATCTCTAATCATTTCTATAATGCGTTTTGATGTTGTACCCCTTACAATAGAGTCATCGACAAGTACAACATTTTTATCCTTAAATTCTGCTGGAATAGGATTTAGTTTTCTTCTGACAAAATTCTTTCTATCAACTGATTCCGGCATTATAAATGTTCTACCAACATAGCGGTTCTTAACAAAGCCTTCACGGTATTCTACACCTAGTGCTGTTGCAATCTCTTGAGCAGAAGCTCTACCTGTCTCCGGTACAGGGATAACAATATCGATATCCTTATCTTTCCATTCATCTTTAATTCTCTTGCTTAAAATTTTGCCGGCATCAACACGTGCTTGATAAACACTCACACCATTCATAATACTATCTGGTCGAGCAAAATAGACATATTCAAATAGACATGGTGCTAATACTGGATTTTTTGCACAGATTTTAGAATAAACCTTTCTATCCTCAGTGATTATTATCACCTCACCAGGCTTGACATCACGCAATACCTTAAATCCCGAAATATCTAAAGCAACACTCTCACTAGCAATCATATAGGCTTTATCACCACTATCGTACTCTTTAAAACCAAATACAAGTGAGCGAATACCATAAGGATCTCTAAAAGCAATTAAACCAAAATCTGCTATCATTGCTGTGCAAGCATAGCCACCTTTGACATGTTCAAAGACAAACTCACATGCTTTATAAACAGCCTCTGGAATTGGACAACCTTTTGATTTATTCATACCACAAGCAAAAAAGTTTAGTAATAATTCGGAATCTGAATTTGTATTAAGATGGCGTCTTTCAATATCATGAAGCATTTGTGCAAGCTCTGGAACATTAGTTAAGTTACCATTATGAGCAAAAACTATACCATGAGGATTATTTACATAAAAAGGCTGACTATCTGCAGCACCCAAGCTTCCTGCTGTTGGGTACCTTACATGACCTATACCCATTTTACCTTTTGACTTCTCTAATTTCTCATCTGTAAATACATCACTTACTAGCCCTGTATTTTTACGGATAAAAAAGTGTCCTTGATCCATAGTTGCAATACCTGCAGCATCTTGACCTCTATGTTGCAAAAGACTTAAACCATAAAATAACTCATAGCTAACCTGATCTGGTCCAGCAACTCCAATTACTCCACACATAAACTACCGACTACTCTTAGTATAAATTAATTATTAACAACAATATTATAACAATATTTAACACTATAAATTAATCAAAATTATCTGAAATGCTAATGCGCAAAATTACTCCTTTTCAATGTTTTTGATTTTACCTCTAATGAATCAATCACCACGACTAAATCTCTAATTATCAACTGTGCCAAGTCATAGCTAAAGCCTCTTCTAACTAGCATGCGTAGAATCACTAGATCTTCGTGATTCCTTGACATTGTGTAAACCTCTATTTGCCAACCTTTAGTGTGGATTTCAGATATATCAAACAAACTATACTCTTTAGTTGTTTTAAGTGACCAGCTAACAGCAGGAATACCTACCTCCCTCACCAGCATAAATAATTTCAAAAATATCCATTCTCTTCTAATTTATTAGCTATATAATTTTGCAACATCATAGCAAATCTGATAAACTCTCTTATAACCTTCAAAACCTATCCTAACAAAATTGTAATACTGCGCTACTATCTGGCCAACCAGGCCGTGAGAAATTCAGTGCAAATGTTAGCATATTACCACCTAAGTAATTAACATTAAAAGTCTAATCCTCTGATAAGTACTTTTCATCATCCCAGACAACCCAACCAACACCAAGTGTAGATAGGCCAAACTTATGTCCTGATGCATTTTGATTGATTTGACACGAGATAATCTAAAATCTCACTTTAAATCTGGATCTATAAACGGAGCCAAGAAACCTCCTGATACTGCATCAACATGAACCAGAATATCTAAACCTATTTATTTTCAAAATCATCAAGAACTTTACATAACTCTTCGACTAGTTCATATTGTCCTGTAAAAGTTAATCCAAGAGTTGGCACAAACCCCTATAGTATTTTTATCACACCTTTCTAATACAGCTTGTGGTGTTATTATCAAGCTATTTCGAGACATAGTTATCTCTCTAAGCTCTATATCCCAATATCTAGCAAACTTATGCCAGCATACTTGCACAGGTCCGGTAACTAAGTCTGGCTTTGAATAATCTTTACTTTGGGCTTTCATCTTGTCGCGCCAGCGCCACTTAATCGCCATACCGCCAAAGCACAGCTGCCTCTGATTAACCAGTAGTTGAGCAGCACTATAGCATTTTTAATAGCTGCATTCCACAAATTTACCAAGATATTTACACAGAGCTCGATTCTATTTTGGCAGTCTGCTGGTATTCATCTTTATCAATCATATTTTTATTAATACAATCATTCATAAAGCCTATGGATAAAATCATCGACTTGTGTTTGACAAAAGGTAGCTAAATTCTGCTTTAAGTTACCATCTAGCATTAGTTCATCTTTGATTTCTTGATAAACTTGTAGTGGATCTTGTGAATTTAGTGGAAGTTTAAAATTAGGCAAAGATAGTTCAAAAAATCTAGATTATCAAAAATATCATTTTTGCCATGTAGCGCGCCATAATCTTCTCCCTAGAGTTGTATCTGTTTAAATTTAAAATCTACTATCTCGAATAAATTAATTTTCTCCGTGGCGATATTTTTATAACATATTGAGATTATTAATTTGTCATAAAAAAATGTCACAAAATCATCTGGATAAGTATTACTAAGCCAGAAGTTATTAACTTTGCTAAAATTAGCACTTTTAAAGCCTTTTGCTATTCCGAGTAAATTTCTTTTTACTTGAGCTTCTTTGAGTGTCCATAAAGTATAAAAATCCTTATTAGGATTATCGCTAATAGTTAGCTCGTAGCATTCTAATTCACTAAAGTAACGCTGTGCGATCCTAAGAATATTTTGTCTAGCTGATAGCTTTTCAATATCTACACCAATCTCTTGATCAGCAACGACAATTATAAGCTTTGTCAGTGTATGACTAATATTAAAAAAAATACTATTATCCTCTAAGTAAGGTTTACCATGCTGATTTAAAAAAACTGGTGAAGAAATATGATAAAACTCTTCTAAAACAAAATAACGAATAAACTGCGAAAATATTTTTTGCTTGTTTGTAAGCTGAGATAAATCTATATTTCTACTAAAAAACCATGATTTAAGGTGCTTAGCTTTATATTTCTCAAAATCTAAAATAAAAGCTGAGACTTGCGACATCAAACTAATTACTCCGTTACAATCTGCGATATTATATCTGTGGTTCCTAAAATACTATTGGTGTATTCAATATCTTTGTATGTCAAGCTTCCCTGCAATTGTTTTAAGCGCACATAATCCTCAACATAGTTGAATATAGCATCTGTAAATGATAGCTGTGCTTGGACAAGTATTGCCTGACGGTTAAGCAAGTCAACGATTGTTTATGTCCCTGCTTCAAAACCTTCTAATATTGCTTTTACAGAAGCTATACCTGAATATACGGACTTTCTAAAGGCCTCAATTCTATGCATCAAGGACGATTGTTTGATATGCCTCTTACTGTACTAGCATAAACTTCTCTTTTAGTCTGTAGTAACACATAGTCAGCTGCTTGATTATCATAACTAGCCTGTGTAAGTTGCGCATAATCAGAACCTCCTCTTAATAAATTCCAGTTAACTTCGCCACCGATATTAGCAACATCATATTTAGTTGGCATTTCAGCTATTCGTGCTGGTGAAGCAGAAAGAACATTACGAGACATCATTATGCCACCAGTTAAATTAGCTTTAGGAAAAAAATTACTCCATTGAATGCCAACCCTCTCTTGTGCTGCTTCGTATTCAAATTTTTTCTGCGCAATATCGAGATTATACTTCTCAGTAGTATTTAACCGATAGTTAATGTCATCAGGAACTGGATTACCAAACTCAGTATCTTTTGATATATATAAAATCGAACTTATACGCTTACCGATAAGTTTAGCTATCACAGCTTTGGCATTAATGAAATTTCTTTGCGCATTAACTCTATCAGCGATTGCTTGACGATATTGTGCATCCGTAGTTTTAAAATAAGCATACGAAACCATACCTGAATTATACTGATACTTTTGAGTCAAATATAACTTTTTGTTCCAAGCTTCGTTAGCAAACTGAAACTGTAGCGCCTGCTCTGCTCTTAACAGCTCAAAATATGCAGTAACCGTATCAGTTATAAGTATCTGTTCAGCTTTAGCATAAATCATCGCATACGATTTTTGCAAATATGTTGCTTGGGTATATGTCTTCCATTTACTCCAATCAAAGAGAACCTGAGAACCACTAAAATTTACCACATTTGCAGTGTCATTGACTCTACCGCCAAACTGATTATACAAATCTCTTCTAAGGTTATAATTAAAATCAACCTGTGGTAATAATGCACCTAACGCTGTCGGCACAGTTTCAACATTTGCCGCAAAAGTTGATCTTGCTGTTTGATAATCAGCATTATGTTCAGCAGCTAGTTTATATATATCAACTAAACTATAGTACTTATCCTCAGTATCACCAACCATCTCAACTTCATCAGCTTTTTTAAGGTTATAGAATCTATTGCCCCGTTTAATCTGATCAGCTTTGGCATATTGTTTTTCGACACTATACGGGTTTTCAGCAACATCAGTACCTATAGGTCTTCCTGCATAGTTATAGTTAGGAACAGTTGTATCCTCATTAGCTAACGCTAGACAGAACCCAAAAAAACCTAAGAGGTATAATGTCAACTTTTTCATAGTATCATTTACTTATTGTATGTGTTAAAGAGAAAACTCTTTTCGTATGTTTGTTTTGGTATTTTAGTTATCAAGTAAGCTTTATCACAAATAGCTGTTCTAACGACAAATATTAGTCTACCATTAGTCTCAAGAAGTCCTAATAGTGATTCATCAATCTCATCTTCTTTGACCACATTTGATATATATATACAATTATATTTTTTACCATTTTTGATAATATTGGTTATATGCTCAGCATTATTAAATTCAACATTATATATATCAATATTTGCTAGCTGACGCCTTACTAAAGCTAAACTTTGCTCATCATAATCAACAAGTTCGACACTTTTACATAATTTAGCTATTAAGGCTATTGGATAACCACTTTCTAACCCGAGTTTTAAGATATTATCGTTAGATTTGATAGCTAATGCCTCTACAAGCTTAGCTGTAAACATCGGACTTCTTAATTCTTTTTCGCCTACAATTAAATTTGTATCACAATAAGCTAAACCTTGAAGTTCTCTCGGTAAAAAAATTTCTCTAGGAATATCTGCCATAATTTTAGCAACACCATCTAAAGAAAGCCCTTCAGTAAAAACTTGTTGCTTTACCATATTTTCTCTAGCAAGCTCAAAATTCATATTAGATCCTATTAAATTTAAGAAGTAAATTTCATCCGCTATATCAGACAAAAGATAATATCATAATACCACAGCAAAAGGAACCTTACTACTTTTTGCTTTGAGTTATTATTTTATATCAACATTCTAATACAAGATAAATGACAGCTGCAATTCAACTAACACGAAATTTCAGACATTTACCTTTACTGATTTACTGATATAGGTGTTCATTTAATTAAATATAGTTATAATATTGCCTAATTTCTGCATGTTTGTTTATTCTGGATTTAAAAATAAATCTTTATAGACAAAAAATAAAAAGTTAAAATACTTAGAGTAAATTATTCACTTTCTAAAAATTAAATTAATAAATACTAAATCAAAGGATATAAGCATAAATGAAAAGACCTGAATTACTATCCCCTGCAGGCACGCTACAGGCGATGCGCTATGCTTTTGCATATGGAGCAGATGCTGTATACATCGGCCAGCCCAGATATAGCCTAAGAGCAAGAAATAATGAGTTTTCAAAGTTAGAAATCCTTGAGACAGCGATTACTGAGGCTCATGCTCAAGGCAAAAAAATAATGCTTGCTAATAATATCGCATCGCATAATGCAAAAATAAAAACTTACATAAAAGATATAACTCCAGTAATAGCTCTTAAGCCTGATGCGATGATTATGTCTGATCCAGGAATGATAATGCTTGTTAGAGAGCACTTTCCAGATCAAGAAATACATCTATCAGTACAAGCAAATGCAGTAAATTATCAAACTGTTAAATTCTGGCAAAAACTTGGGATAAAGCGTGTTGTGCTATCAAGAGAGTTATCGCTAAAAGAGATTGCTGAGATTAAAGAACATTGTCTAGATATGGAAATTGAAACATTTGTTCACGGTTCTCTTTGTATGGCTTACTCTGGTAGATGTTTACTATCAGGATATTATAGCCATAGAGATCCTAATCAAGGTGTTTGTAACAACGCGTGTCGTAATAGCTATAAAGTTGCCGAAGCAAAACAAAACGAATGTGGCAATTTTGAGCCAGTACAGCAATCTACTTTAGGTATTGGTATACCATCTGATAAAGTTGTCTTGATAGAAAATGAGAAAGAGCCTGGCCAATATAATCCGATGTTTGAGGATGAGCATGGCACTTATATTATGAACTCAAAGGACCTGCGTGCAATACAACATGTAGAAACTATGATGAAAATAGGAATTGACTGCTTTAAAATTGAGGGGCGAACTAAATCATTCTTTTATGCCGCAAGAACAGCTCAACTTTATGACCAAGCAATCAAAGATGCTCTAGCCGGTAAACCTTTTGATATGACGCTGATGGATAAGCTTGAAGGTCTTGCACACAGAGGTTATACAGAAGGCTTCTATCGTCGCCATGTCCACGATGAGTATCAAAAATATGATAATTCTGATTCACGCAGTTCTACACAACAATTTGTTGGTGAAATCACAAACTTTGATGAACATACTGGTTATGCTGATATCAATGTCCGCAACAAAATAAAGATTGGTGATAGTATCGAACTAATGTTACCATCTGGTAGCCGTGAAATTATCTTAGATAATATGCAAGATAAGGATGGTAAACATATGGAAGAAGCAAAAGGTAGCGGCTATCAAGTTAAGATAAAGTTTGATAATGTTACAGCTGAAGATATGAAGTTTGCTTTGATGATTAAAAATCTATAGTGCGGATAAATACAAATGTCTAAGAAACACTGGTTAAAAGTACAACTTCTACATGAGAATGTTAAAAACACTAATATTATAACTAAAGGGAGAAAATAGCTAATATAGTGACTGTTGGGATTCTGGTTTTGAAGAATCTGTTGTTTGCTATCTTTATAGTGATGAGATAAGCAAACAATGGGAAGCAAGGTGGCCCATAACAAGTTATATATTGGAAATTACGTTTGCATCACTCTAGAAGTTATTATTATGATGGGCGGTAACCATACTCACAGATCGGACTGGTTTTGCTTGTACCATTTATGAAGTTTATTGAAGAAGCTTATATTGGCAAGAGAGATACTCATATTAATGACGGGCTTGGCTGGGGACGAAAATTATAATCATACTAAGAATTACTATTGGTGAAGGTGCTATTCTGGCATCTAATACAGTTGTCACCAAAAATGTTGAACCATATGTATTGTTGCTGGATCTCCAGCTAAACTATTAAAATATCGATTTAGTAAAGAAATTATAAATGACTTGCTAAGCTTACATATTTATAATTGGGATCCAAAAAAGTTTAAATATCTAAAAAGGTATTTATGTGCATTAGATATTATTAAACTTAAGCAAGCATCTGCTGACTATGATCGTTTCTTGTTATAAAAAACTATTAGTAATGATAGTCTAAAAATTGAAAATTTAACAAAAGGTCATATTTTAATTTGTTTTAACTTTTATTAAGAGTAAAAGTATAAAGCAAACTATTGACATAATAATAATTGTAATGGCAATAGGTAGAGAACTAGTAGCAGGAAATAACATTGCTATACTTCCTATAACTCCACTAATAGCAAACTCCATAGTTCCAAATAATGCTGCAGCAACACCTGCTATTTCATAAAAAAGCTCCATACTACCACTTGCTCCAGTACCTGCAGTAAGTGCACAACCAAATGTTGCTAAAAAACATGGAGCAAAAAATCCCCACAAGCTTAATCCCCATATTTCATAAATACTTAATGATAAAATACCTGCAGCAAAAACACATGCAACTCCTAACAAAGCTGTTTTGTAAACACCTAACGCATTAACTATAATGCCTGCGAATAAAGAGCCTATCAAAATGCTAATCCTGCTAAACCAAATGTCACATATATTTCAGATATTGGATACCTTAGATAATTGATAATATAAGGTGTCATCGAAAATAATATAAAAAATGAAGCCATTCCAGATACAGCTGCTAATGAATATGCCCAAAACTGCAAAGACTTAGCTACATATAAATATCTTGCAAATACATTCCAAGACATTTTTTTACGCCTTTCTACAAGTAAACTTCTCTTTGACAAATATCACCACTATCAAAAATGCTGCAAATGCTAATCCAGTAAGGAATACAAATGCTGATTGCCAACGAAAATTAATAGCTAATTGTACGCCTATTAAAGGTCCTATAATAGGAGAGACTGATATAATCACATTTATAAAACTATAAACCATCGAGCTTGTTTTACCTGAAAAGGTATCGCGAATAATTGCAAAAGCACAAACAGATAAACCACAGCAGCCTAACCCCTGCACTACTCTAGAAGCTATCAAAAGCTCTATATTACTCGATAAAGCACAAAGGACAGAGCCTATAACAAACAATATTGCCGATAATAGAATAACTCTAAATCTACCAAACTGGTCAGATAAAAGCCCCAAGAAAAGCTGTCCGACACCTGTCACGACCAAAAATAAAGATAACGTCACTTGCACCATCTGCTGAGTCGTATGTAGAGCTTCACGCATATAAGGTAGAACAGGCATATATACATCCATAGCTAATGCAAAAGCAAAAACCATAGGTCCTAAGATAAGAATAGTCTTTAATGGAGAATATTTCTACATAAGAAACACTCTTGTATTTATTATTGAATAGTTAGTCATTATAACATTAATAATAAAAATATGTTACTCATTTAGTATATTAAGACTTATAAGATCAGCTTGTTTAGTTTAGTTTAGTTTTAATTATATGATTGTCGATGTTATAATAGCTGTTATTCAAAGAGTTTTATCAAATAAAATGTACAAAAAGATTATACTAATTTTGTCAATTATACTACCAATACTGTCATTTGCAAAAGATGAAAAAACACTAAGTGCTGTTAGTTTCCATGCAGTTAATCACCCTTTAGCAATAGCAGCTATAGTAGTATTTATTTTAGCTTATCTACTAGTAATGACAGAGGATTTTACTAAATTAAACAAATCAAAGCCTGTAATTGTTGCTGCTGGGGTAATCTGGATCCTAGTAGCTATTGTTGGCGAATCTTTGGATGCTAATAATATTGTTCATAGTAATTTCAACCATATTATGACAGAGTATGGAGAGCTTCTACTTTTCTTATTGGTTGCTATGGCATATATAAATTTAATGGAAGATAGAAATGTTTTTGCCAAACTAAAAAGTTCTTTTTTACGCGCTGGTTTTGGTTATTTAACAACTTTTTGGCTTACCGGTATAATTGCTTTTTTCTTATCAGCTGTTACTGATAACTTAACTACGGCTTTAGTTATGAGTACTGTTGTAATATCTATCGGTAAAGATAATAAAAAATTTATAACCATGGCTTGTGTGAATGTCGTAGTTGCCGCAAATGCTGGTGGAGCGTTTTCGCCATTTGGCGATATTACTACGCTTATGGTTTGGCAAACAGGAGTTATCAAGTTTACTGAATTTTTTGCTGTATTTTTACCATCACTTGTCAACTTCTTAGTTCCTGCTATTATTATGAGTTTTTTTATACCTAAAATGGAAACTCAGTCAATAATTGAAGAAAAAGTTGAACTTAAACGTGGTGCTATTCCAGTAATAATGTTATTTATCCTGACAATAGCTACAGCTGTATCATTTGAACATATGCTTCACCTTCCACCATCACTAGGGATGATGACAGGTTTTAGCTATGTAATGATTTATAACTACTTCTATGGTCTAAAAATAGCTTATGAAAATAAAAATCCTAAAGGTCATAAAATGCCTCCACATGCTTTTGATATTTTCGATAAAGTTAAAGAAGCAGAGTGGGATACTCTACTGTTCTTCTATGGCATCTTAGTCTCAGTGCAAGGACTTGCTGCTCTTGGTTACTTAGGTATTGCTTCTCAATATATCTACTCGGATATGCAGTCGATAGCTCCAACTTTATTTTCGGCACATACTCAAGCAAACACTATAATTGGTATACTCTCAGCTATTATTGATAACACCCCTGTTATGTTTGCTGTATTAAGCATGAACCCAGCTATGGAGCATGCTCAATGGCTCTTAATCACACTTACCACTGGTGCTGGTGGTAGTTTATTGGCCATTGGATCCGCTGCTGGTGTTGCTGTAATGGGTAAATCTAAAGGCAAATACACTTTTGTCCAACATCTAAAGTGGACTTGGGCTATTGCTCTAGGCTATTTTGCTAGTATTATTGTCCATCTTCTAATCAATCACTAGTAAGTTCGATAACTTTATCATGATACGCTTTGACTCTGTCATTATGACTAACTGAAATATATGCTAGGCCTTTATTTTTGAGTAACTGATAGATTTTTTCTCTAAGTTAGCATCTATATTCGAAGTTGCCTCATCAAGCAAAATCAAATCATAATCTTTAGTAAATATTTTACATAATCGCAGCTTTTGCTGTTCTCCGGAAGATAGGATATTCCTCCACTCATGAATAGTATTTATAAATTTAGCCAAATAGTCTATTCCTAAGAAATCAAGTATCATCTGCTGGAATATTAGCAAAATATGGATAAAACACTGCTCTTTTAAAATCATCCTTAGGGAAATATGGGCGCTGTGATAAAAAAATATTTTAGGTATTTTGTTGAGAACTATTTTACCGATAAAATTATCACTATGACCATTTATAACTCTTAGTAAGTTCGTTTTACCTATCCCAATTTGCCTATATATAAAAAGTTCTTCTACTTTAACTAATGAAAAGTTATATTTTTAAGCAAAACGTCATCTTGTTTAGTTATATTTTCTAGCGTTATTAAAGCTTGTTACTGACAATTTATTATTCTAGTATTGTTCTGCTATTGTGAAGTCTGCATCGATTTTTTAAGCTCAGAAAGCCTACTAACATTAGTTCTTAACTCAGCTAAATTCTCATACCCAAAAACTAGAAATAACATTGGAGAAATGACATTGTAAAATACTGACTGTACCTGTATAATCTGTCCAAAACTAATACTTTTAGCAAGATAGCGTGGTAATGCTAAAATTGTTCCAGTCAAGCAATATATTTGTACAAAAAAACTTCTGATAATATCTATTTTTGCCTTATAGAATGTAACTTTATAAAAATTATCAACAACCTTATTAAAATTCTTCCTTGATAAAACATATTCTCTTTTTTCAAACTGATTATCATAAATGGAGTTTTTATTATTTCTAACTATAGATAGGCCATATCTAAAGTCTGCTTCATATTTCTGCTGACTATATAAAAGCTCTTTTAAAGGCTTACCAATCATAAAAACAGCCCAAACATTTATTATTCCTAAAACTATCACAACCCAAAAAAAATAACCATAGATATTAAATTCATAACCATATAATGATAAGGATAATACCCTAGATAACCCACACAAAATAATAGAGAAAGAAACATGTTGAGACACTATGAATGATTGTCAAAAACATATTCTTTGAAAGAATAATAAGCTGCTGTATATCATAACTAATGTGTTCTTCAGGATTGTCATAAATTGGGGCACAACTTAGATAACTTTTAGAATTAAGCCAATTACTGACATAATTCTCTGCGATTGATTTATGCATAAAGATTATCAGATACTAACCATAAAAATATGCCAAAAAACTATTTAACAACATCACTGAAGTAATCGCAGCAAATATTACTAGTTGGCGCAATAATGTTTGCTTGTCATATTGCTCTACAGCATTGTAGAAGGCAACATACCAATAGTTTAAATAAACACTTAAACCAACACTAGTAAACTCAAACACTACACATACAGCCAAGATCAACAAAGCTACTAAACCTGCTTTAGAGCTCCAAAAATCTCTAGATACCAGCCAGTAATTTCTAAAAAAATCTCTCATCTATTCTGCTTTATATGGAACTGAAATTACTACTCTAGTAGCAGTTTTGTCATCTTTTTATCCATTGCTGCTATAGCTAATTTAATCATGCGCGAATTTTGATTATGTAGTAAGAAGTACCACCATTTTGTATTTACAACTTCTGGGATTATTACTACAGAATAGCCTCGTTCTGGGTCTCTTAGGTCATTTTTATGCAAAATTTGCAATACTGGGGTTATAAACGAGTTATATACAGGTCGCATTATCAAGAGCTTTTCTTTGAAAGCTAAATTTTTCCATTCGGTTTTAATTTTTTCGATTTTCTTTTGATTTGCCGAAACAAAAACTGGAGTAATATCATCAGATAGATTTCTTGCTAATCTTAGCGCCTCTATTGTGCCACGGTGAATACGTGAAACTAATACAACTATTTTTGGTTTCAGGTTTTCATGTATACAAGCATTTACAATTGCCTCATCAACACTTAGTGCTAGATTATGCTCTCTCCTTATATAATGAGTTTTTATCGCATATAAACCATACATGATAATCGAGATCGCAATTATCACAATCCAAACGCCTTTAAAAAATTTACTCTCAACGATTATAATTAATACTACAAATGTAGCAACACAGCCAAAGGCATTTATAAATGTTCTAATTCCCCAACTTCTATATGAACGCTTATTCCCATACCAGTACTTAACCAATCCAGCTTGACAAAGTGTAAATGCAATAAAAACACCAAAAGCATATAATGGTATCAAGCGGCTAACTTTAGCATCAAATATTATAACCAAGATTGCCGATAATGCAGTTAGCATCATAATCCCATTTCTAAATGCAAATCTATCACCGACACGCTGTAGCTGTTCAGGAAGGTAGTTATCCTTACTCATAATTGAAGCTAAAATAGGAAATCCAGTAAAACAAGTGTTAGCTGCTATAAGTAGAATCAAACAGGTAGATGCTTGTAAAAAATAATATAAAAAACCATTACCTAAAACTTGGTGAGCAACTTGTGATAGCACACTTTCTGAAAAATCTGGCAATATTCTTGTTTTTGCAGAGATAAAAGTTACTCCAGCAAACATCACTACCGATAAGAACGTCATAAGTAACAAACCAATTATTGATTTGGCTAAGTTTGGAGACTTGTAAGCTGAAACTCCATTTGCATATGATTCAATACCTGTTAACGCAGCACTACCTGATGAAAAAGCGCGCAGTACAAGAGTTATAGTTAAAACACCCATTGAAGACTGCATCTGATCAAGTTGATTTTTTGTATGTGTAAATGTCTGTAAAGAGTTATGATTATACTGATATATCCCTACAATTATCATGATAATAATTGAGACAATAAACATATAGGTTGGCCAGATAAAAATCTTTGCTGTGGATTTAACGCCGCGAAGATTTATAATCATCAAAAGTGCCAAAAGACCCAAAGCTAACCTAACACTATAATCATCTAAAACAGGAAAAGCCGAACTAATCGCCACCGCTGCTGTAGAAACAGAAACTGCCACTGTAAGAATATAATCAATAATAAGAGATGCCGAAGTTAACAGCAAAAGTTTTTCATTAAAGTGTGTTTTAATTATAGAATATGAACCACCACCCTCTGGATGAGCGCGTATAATTTGTGCATATGAAAAACTCATCAACAATATCAGCAATATCACCATTAGCGCTACTTCAATCGAGTATTGCATAACAGCTGCTGCTCCAGCAGTTGCCAAAACTATAAACACCTCTCCAATAGCATACGACACAGAAGATAGTGCATTTGAAGAAAGTATTGCAAAACCAGCAAACAAGCCTATTTTTTGCTCTTGTTGTTTTGCATTAGGAATTGGTGAACCAAATATAAGATTTTTTATTTTCATCTATATTTACTCTTGCTTTTGTAAAAACTCATTAAGTTTTTTAGCCAACTCATCTGTTCCTTTTTTCGTAGCTGCTGATATTGTATAGTAATTACCTTTATAACCTATGTGCTCAACGAACTCTTGGCACTTGTGTTCGATTTTATCAGCAAGTAAATCAATTTTGTTGATAACTAAAAATCTTGGTTTATCAAATAGCTCTTGACTATACTTCTCCAGTTCTTTCTCAACAACAAAATAGTTTTCAACAGGATCCGACTCATTAAACGGACAAATATCAACAACATGCAATACACATCTAGCTCTAGTTAGATGCTTTAAGAATCTAGGTCCAAGTCCAGCACCTTCAGCAGCTCCATCAATTACTCCTGGGATATCTGCCATCACAAAACTATCTACACCAACTTTGACAACTCCTAAATGAGGATACATTGTTGTAAATGGGTAATCAGCAACTTTTGGCGTTGCTTCAGATACTGAGCGAATAAGCGTTGACTTACCGGCATTTGGTAAACCTAACAAAGCAACATCTGCTAATAGATTAAGCTCTAGCCGGACCTCTTTGTACTCACCTTCTTCACCCAAGGTAAACTTTCTCGGCGCCTGGTTTGTACTACTTTTAAAGTGTGTATTACCAATACCTCTTTTACCTCCTGAGACTAGCTTAAAAGTTTGTCCATGTTGTAGCACTTCACCGATTTTTTTATTTGTATCTATATCAAAAACACTAGTACCAACCGGTACAACTAGATATAAATCTTCGCCAGTTTTACCATAGCAATTACGCCCCTCACCATGATGACCATTCTCAGCGTAATATTCTCTTTTATAACGGTAATCAATCAAGGTGTTTACATTTTCATCAGCTTTTAGATAAATACTGCCACCATTACCACCATCGCCGCCATCAGGACCACCATGTGGAACATATTTTTCACGACGAAAACTTACACAACCATTACCACCTTTACCAGCTTGAAGCTTAATAACTACTTCATCTAAAAATCTCATAACGCCAAAACCTTATATTTATAAAAATGCTAATCATATATTATATATGTTCTAACTCAAATTATCATCGACTATTTAAAAGCCACCAAAAGGATTAATATCAAAACATAAGTTAAAAATCTCGAAAAATATAACTACGCTACCCATAGATATCACATAAAGATTTGAACAGTAGACTTTAAGATCGGATTTTCTACTTAGGAAAGATGGTGTATAAACAAATATTATCACTGCAAATATTGCTGCATATTGTAAAGCTAATATAAAACCACGCGGATAAAAAATAGTGAAAATCAATGGTGGGATAAAACATATCAACCCCAGAGCTAGATTACCTATTTGTCTATTATAACGCGTAAACAAATCGTAAATATAATGCATTAATGAAATACCAACCCCAATAAAAGATGTAATAATTGCAATATGAATAAATGTATTTAACCATGCTTCTAAAAGCCCTGAACCTGATACCTCTCTAATCTCTGCTACCAACCCTGCTAGGGTGTTATTACCAGAACTAAATAATGTTTGATAGCTATGTAATCCTTGCTGTGGAATAAGTGCTAAAGCCAAAAATATCCAGATAATATAAATCATTAGAACACTTAGACTACCAATAAGAATACTTTTTTTAATCTTACTAATATCACCTTTTTGATATTCATAAATAACAGGAATTATATTATGAAACCCAAATGATGGTAATAAAGTCGGCCAAGCAAAGATAAACGCTGATAGGCTAAGAGGCGCTCTGCTTAAATAACTTAGATTTATATAAAATAACATAATAAATACAGCAACTGCAAAAAATAAAAATTTAACTATCACAAAAAATCTATTTGTATAGTCACTGACTCTATAACTAAACATTAGTGCACCAAAAGTTAGTGTGAAGATAACAGCAGATAACCCTACTTGAGTTTTATTAGAATTATCTAGGCTAGTTATACCACTTACAAGAGATGAGCCTTGTGTGGTATATGCAGACATTAAAGAATACAACAATAACAAATAAATAAAACTAAAAAATATCAAATATTCTTTTGACACTTGTGATTGCATCATCGATGTAAAATTGACACCCAATGGATACTTAGCACAAACTCTTAGTAGTTTAAGTGCAGTTATATACATCACACTCCAAGATAAAATTAAAAGGATTATTGCCATAGTAAAGCCACACGATGCAACTATCAAAGGTAGCGATAGCATACCTGCACCAATTATAGTACCTATTATCAAAAAAACTGAACCAATAGATCTAGAATTCATATATCAATTATATTTTTTGTTAAACGCTATGAATAATAACTCTATTTTAATAACTAAGCAAATAATGCTGACTTCTATAACGAAATTTTCCTATAATAGCCTTAATTAGAATCACTATTAATTGCTGTGGATTTATTTTCAAAATTACTCCAAGTAAAATACTTTGAATTTAGTTCTAAATGTGGCAAAAAATCTCTAACTGGCTGGAATGTCTATGGTCACGGAACTATTACAGTACAACAGAATAATAATAGTATCTATTTCAAAAAAGACAGCTCTTTAAAATTAATATCTCTGGCAAAGTATTGATAGTAATCGCATAAGCCTATCTCATGCGCGCTTTTGTTAAAATAACCTTGTCAAACTTTTTTATCTAATACACATAAAGCATAATTTATGACAAAACGAGCAAGATCATGTTTGTATTGATGATCTATATTCTGCTGTTATTGAAGTTTTTACAGATCAAATTAAACTCAACTGGCAAATATCGAAACCTAATAAAAAAGATGAAAGAATAATTTATATTACATTAGAAACAACAAGCCTCATATTTTTATGAGGCATTGTATTTGAGCTTATCACGATAAGTCTTTGGATAAATTAATAAGATGGCGACTACCTACTTTCACCTGGGCAATG
>LVCE01000007.1 GCA_002095075.2 Francisella endosymbiont of Ornithodoros moubata
AAAATCATTTCTACCAATATATTCAATCTCTCCGTTAGCTAACCATTTACAGATATCACCAGTTTTATATAAACGTGTATAGCCTTTAGCAATATCATCTGGTGTGGCAAAAGGATTATTGATAAATTTTTCTTTAGTTAATTGTGATAAATTTAAATATCCTCTAGCTAAACCAGCACCACCTATATATAACTCACCTGGTACACCTATTGGTGTTGGTAGTAAATAATTATCTAAAATATAAAGCTTTGTATTTGATATGGGTTTGCCTATAGTTACTTTCTTGTCTGGTTCACATAGTGAATAGCTTACATCAATAGAAGCTTCAGTTGGCCCATATAAATTATATAAAGAAATATCTGGGATTAATTTATAAAAAGTATCACAAGTATTATTTTTAAGTGCTTCACCACTACAGAAAACTATTTGTAAGTTAGATTGTGAAGATTCTTTTGTAGATAAATAATTTAAGAATACATCAAGCATAGATGGGACGAAAAGTATTACAGTTATTTTTTCTTTATTTATTAATTGTATATAAATAATCACAGTTTTTATGACCTTCAGGTTTAGTAATAACTATTGCGGCACCATACCAATTAGCCCATAATAACTCCCATACAGATACATCAAAGTTATAAGGTGTTTTTTGTAATATTCTATCTTTATTAGTTAATGGATATATAGATTGCATCCATACGACTCTATTGATAATGCCTTTATGTTCTAAAGCTACACCTTTAGGTTTACCAGTAGTTCCAGAAGTGTAAATTATATAAGCTAGATTATTTGGTTGTACATTAGTGCTCAAATTATCTTTACTATAGTTTTGAAACTCTTGTAAATCTGTAGCAATAATCTCTATATCTTGAGCTACTTCACTAAGTTTATCGGTTAAATGTGCTTGAGATAGTAAAATAGTTGAATTAGTATCTTCTAAAATATATTTTGTTCTATCATTAGGGAAATCAGGTGATATAGGAACATAAGCAGCTCCTGTTTTAAGTACAGCTAATATTGATATAATCATCTCTAAGCTTCTATCTAAGTATAGAGTTATTGGAGTATCTGGCTGTAACTCTTGATTTGTTGTAGATTTATATTTAGCTGTGATATATCTAGCAAGTTGATTACTTTTTTCATTTAACTCTTTATAAGTTAGTTGTTTATCTTTAAAAACTACAGCTATATTACCTGGTGTTTTAACTACTTGATCTTCAAACAATTAATAAATGGTTTTACCTTTAGGAAAAGCTCGTTGTGTTTCATTTACTTTTTGGATAAGGTCGTTGATATTCATCATTTATATTTAACTAAAATTTTGACTAGCATAATTTTAATATAAAAAAATTTAAGTAAAACTATGATAAGGCATTTGTGATGAAAAATGTGCTACATTGATTAATATTTGAAGATTATGTTTTTATTTATTTCTATACTTTAATGCTAATATTAATACCGAAGAACAAGTTATAAGAGCAAGTAGATAACCTATAGCTAAAATCCAATCATTTTTGATTATTCCGTATAATATGCTTACTGTTTGAATAAATATAAAAATGGAAAAAGTTATTAATGAAATAGAATTGGATGATTTTGTTTTATAAATATTTATAGCTTGTGGAATAAACGCAAGAGCATTTAGCACTAATGCAAAACTGAATAACAAAAGCAATTAAATCCGTAAAATATAACATTTAGACTAGCCCTAATAATTTAAGAAATTTTAAATTTTTCCTAAAACATCAAATATAGCTTCTGCTGCCTCAGATCTTTTTTTGTCTTTTTCTTCAAGCTCTTTATTTTTCTGTTCTAGTTGTTTTTGTAATTTTTTTGTTGAGTAATATCAATAGAAACCCCAACAATTCCTAAAACTTTACCATTTTCATCTCTCATAGGGGATTTTTGTGATAGAAGTGTTTGTTCTCTTTCTTCAAACAATACTTTTTCTTCAAAAATGAATGATGTATTACTTTCAATTACTTTCAAATCATTTTTATATAAATCAAGTCCAGTATTTTTCATAACACTCAACTCAGGATCTCTTTTTCCAATAGCTTCATTCATAGCTTAATCCAAGGTAATTAAGTTGGCTACGATTCATACCTACCATCTTACCAGCAGTATCTTTCCAGTAAATATTTGCATCTATAGAATTAATTACTTGCTTTAATTCATTATTTTCATTCTAAGAGAATTATTCTCACTTCTAAGTTTTTTCAATTCTTGTTTTAATTGTTTACTTTTATCTTCTAATTGACTTGACATAACCACTTTCCTATTTATCTTTGTATAATAATTTATCTATAATATAGCTGTAAAACAAGAAAAAAATAGAGCTGGCCTTAATTTCATTTTTCTTTTTTATTTAGACTTATTACTTCTGAATGGATAAATATCTAGTTTACAAGTAATCATATAACATTATTATTGGCACTATGCATAATAATATTCGTGTATGTAAGAATAAGAGTTAATAGGAAAGAAGAAATTAGTTAAAAAGTAAATCTTAGTGCATTAGACTTTTTAATTAAAAAGCTTAAAGAGCAATAATACAACAATATATAATATAATTAGCTCATTATTTCGATAAATATATAGATTATTCCACGATTAGGTAAGTAGATTAGTCATCAAAGTTCAAAGTACCCTATGCTATTGCTATTACATAAATTTTAGCACACTCTCTGAGACAAACATTTTTGGTATGCATAGTCCATTTATATGTATCTATTAGGTATTGGTCTATTATTAGTGAGCTTGTATTTAAGATATCTAGTATAAATGAATACTATTGCAAACTTTTACAAATAAGAAATATTCAGTTACCTTTTTGAGCTATTTTTCTATACAACTCTCTATCGGTGATGCTATGCATCCAGTGACCCTAAATAAACTATAGCAACACACTTAGTGAAGTAGTAATAAATTATAAACCAAACAAAAAGGTAAATGTCAAATACTAGTAGAGTTTATAAACCCTAATGTTGAGGTTATTTAACAAGCTATTGATTCATATATATTAAATCAAAATAAGACAAAATTATCTAGCTGGCAATTGCTTCATCATCATGGGAAAGTAGGAATAGAAAGAGCAAAAATACTTTCAAAGTGGGTGTATAGAGCGGGATATTCAGGATAATTAGAGAGTTTTTGGATAGTTTTATATATCATCATTTTTGTAGATATCAAAACAGTTAGAAACTATTGCTACTAGTCTATATAATTCTAATCAAATTGATAAAAAGCTTAGCTTATTAATAAAGAAGCAAAAATATTAGTAGGGGAAACAATACAACTAGTTCACTTAGAACTTATGTTAAAAATACGTTTAATTCTATTATTGTATATTCTAGATGGAGAGCAGCTAGATTTGAGAAATTATTTAATAATTATCTAAAAGATAGTCTTTTTACTATAGAGGAATTTGAATTAGGGATACCACTGCCTAATTCGTCTAATACTTCTTTTAATGAAATTAGAATTTATAATGGTATTAAGAGCAGGTTTTTTATGAAACCTTTCGAACCCTCTTCTAAAGGATATCAAAAGAATATAGATAATGGTATAGCTGAGGTTGTTTATGCTCAAATATGGAGTTATTTAATTGGTGAAAGAACTTCAGAATCAAGATTTGTTATTGATAATAATAAAATAATAGGAATTTGTTCAAGAGGTTTAAATGGTTTTAAAGAATATGGAAAAATGACAGATAAAGAGAAACTTGATACCAAGGGTTTAATATCTATTTTAGTTTTTGTTTATCTACTCATGGAAGACTACTTTCATATTTTTAATTACGGTCAAGCTGATTTCAATCGTGAAACTTATTTTGCAAAAATAGATCATGATTATATAGTTGTTAATTGGAAGACTATGAAAACTAAAAATAAATTTCCTATAAAAAAATAGCAAGTGTTTTAATGAAAAAGGACCTTACAGGCTTGATTAAACTTATTAGCTGCTAATTGTAGATTGAGCCCTGGTAGCAGTAATATATTCTTAGCTAAGAGCTTGCTCATACAGGGCAGAGCAAGTCTGAGTGATCACAAAAAGACAACGACATTTAATTCTCAAAGTGCTTTTTTAGGTCTAACTTAGCAACATTTAATAGTTTAAAAGAGCTTTTTAGATATTTAGGAACTGCAAAAAAAGATAATTGGAAAGAAATAATAAATAGAAATGTTTATAGTAACTTTCTGGAGGAAGTTAGTTTATATAAACAATGATAAGAAAATATCTTTAGCCAAATGTGTACATCAGTAGCATTTTTTGGAGATTATAGTCTCCATTCAAGTAATGTTGCACTGTATGGTAAAGATATTAAGATTGCAAAAATAGATGGCGGTGCAGCTTTCAGAAGTTTTGCAAAGAATTCACCTATTAATATCCTATTTCCTTATGAATATTAAGGGTGAGGAGCTCATAACGTTATTCATAAAAATTATGTAGATTATTATACCCGTATACCAGACTTTAAAATGTATTTGTCTTCTATAGCTGATCAGCATATTATCACAATCAATGAAAAATAGAGTATTGGATAAAAATCAATATCTGATATATTTTATGATAGTATTCAACAAGTTAAAAACACTTATTATAAGGCATCACAGCCAGATCTTTTTAAGAATAAAGCTTTCTCTAGCTATTTTGGTATGGATTTAAGCATTGATAAAAAGGTTCTGTCAACACAGATAGAAGGAATAATATATCGTAATATTTAGGGTTTCCAAAGAATAATAAAGGATAAAAACCTGTCCGGATTACATAAGAACTATCAAGTTAAAGATATGAATAATTTTTATAATATTCAACTAACTATTTTGCAAATTATCCTTTCTAGAGGAGCTGATATAAAATCAAAACTTGGCAAACCTTCAAACAAAGATGAAATTAAAAATTATTTAATAGAGAAATTTAAAACTGGAAATTTTTTACCAAAAGAAGAATTTTTATCTAAATTAGAATTACTGTGTGCCTCTAGTAACTTGTTATCATTTTCTTCAAAAACTGCTGATACCTTATCTTTTAGATTAAGTAGGTTACCTAGTGACGGTCCTGTTAGAATCTACCTTGGAATACAACCGACGAAACAAAAATCTCTAGTGCAGAATTAATTAAGTGCATAAAAAAAGTTTGAGTGAAGTAAATAGAAATATCGTTAAAAATATTGGATAAAAAATATAGAATTTATAAATAGGCGCATATTTAATATTTTTTTCTGATTTAAATTTATAGAAAATATTTTAGCTTTTTTAAAGAATATTATCTTATATAAAGTCACTGTAGTGATGTGATCTAGTAATTAAAAATAAAAGAAAAATAATATAAATAGGGAGAATACTCTTTATGATAATCCAAACTGTACCATTATATTGTATTATCGGAGGCATATTTTTTGGTTCATTTATTAATTAATAGTAGCAAGCCTCGAATTTAAAAATATCATTCAAGGAGTAATAACTAAATTATTTAGTAAGTTAATTAAAAAATAAATATAAAAAACTATGAATATCAAAAGTGCCTAAGAAATAAAGTAACTATTTTTCTAAATATTTTAGCTTATCTGGAACAGACGCCCAGTTACCAGCATCTTCACAAGGTTCACACTTTTCTACGATATTTGGCCAAATACCTGCTAGCTCTCTGTTAAGTTCAAGCATTTGCTCTTCATTTCCGCTTAAATCATCACTAGATTTAATCGCATTAACAGGGCACTCAGGTTCACAAAGAGCACAATCAATACATTCATCTGGGTTAATTACTAGCATATTTGGTCCTTCATAAAAACAATCCACAGGACATACTTCTACGCAGTCGCCGTATTTACATTTGATACAACTTTCAGTAACTACAAATGGCATTTTGTTAAATCCTTTCGTTTTTTACTATTTTTTTTAAAGAAACCTACAAATTATAGCATAGATATAAAAAAGGTAAATATTGTTCGTTTTGAATAACTTTTATAAACTCTTTATAAGTTTGATAATTATGCAATCAAGTTTTACGACTAAATTGAGTAGCTAAAATTAGAAATATTTATTAACAAGTGATACTATAAGCTTAATATTTTACTAGCTTTTTGGTTAAAAGAATTAAAGCTGAACTTGATCCAAGAAAACTTATTGCTGGAACAACGATATCAGTAGCTATTTTATTTTTTATTACATATCTTGTATCTATAGCTGATAGTCATAATACTTTATGTAATCCCTTTATTTCAGGTTGCTCTGATATTACTCATGCTGGATTTACTTCATATGAGAAATATATGCTCAAGGCAGTATTAATACCAACAGCAACACTGATGGCGGTGATATTCTTCTTTATCCAGCAACTGCTTGTACAAATAAGTGACTATAGCAAAGCGGTAATCAAGCAAGGTAAAGTAATACTATTTTTAGCATCAGTTGGTTGTATTGGTTTGATAATAGGTACTGCTGTGATTGATGGTCAAGATACACTTATGAATCTACATCTAAAAGCTATTGCAGTATTTTTTGTATTAATGAGTGTTTGCCAAGTGTGGTATACGATTATTGAATATAGATACTCCTCTAAGCTAAGTAAAGCTCCACTAATATTACGTAGAATAGCAATTTTAATAACAACCGCATTTTCAATATGGTCAGTATTTATGGATCAAACAACTGTTAATCATAATATTGTTGAATGGTGGGGAGTTTATGCACTTATTTTTTGGTTTTGGACATTTTCTATAACTAGAATTAAGCAGCATTCTAGCTAGCAAATTTTGATTTAGCTTTTTGGTTATCTAACAAAGTAAAAAAATATATAAGGTATTTTTTTATGTCTATCGAATCACTATTTAATTAGTGCTAATCTTGATCAGTATATCGATGCTAATTCAGTTAAGTTAGATGCTATAGCACAAAAACTTTTTGATAAAACAAAGAGTGATGAATTAAGCCATATGCTTAGCTCACCAAATCAACTACAGCTACTTAGTCTTTTGCTAAAGTTGATTAATACTAAAAAGGTCTTAGAAATAGGAGTTTTCGTGGTTTTTCTACTTTAGTAATGGCTCAAAGCTAGTATTGAAGCCTGTGATATTAGTTATGAGTATCTCAAACCATATAGGCATTTTTCTACTGCTGAAGCATAGCTTGTAGCTCCACATGTTGTTTAGAGAATATAATATCGTTGTTAGCGTCAATGTTGACAACTATTTTATCTTCAGCTTTAAACTCACCATCTAGAAGTTTCAGAGCTAAAGGATTTTCTAAGTTATTTTGAATAGCACGCTTAAGTGGTCTAGCTCCAAATATAGGGTCAAAACCAGCATCAGCTAGTTTATCCATAGCTTTAGATGTAACTTCTAAGCCAATATCTAAATCGGCTAAGCGTTTTTCTAAACGCTTAATTTGTATCTTAGCTATTTCAGTTATTATCTCTTTATTTAGTGATTCAAAGACTATAGCATCATCAACTCTATTTACAAACTCAGGTCTAAAGTGGCTAAGTACCATTTCCATTACAGCAGATTTTACTGTTTCATAGTCTTGACCTTGCATTTCTTGGATTCTATGTGAACCAAGATTTGAAGTCATTACGATCACAGTATTTTTAAAGTCTACTGTTCTGCCTTGACCATCAGTCAAGCGACCATCATCAAGCACTTGTAGCAAGATGTTAAATACATCAGCATGAGCTTTTTCAACTTCATCAAGTAAGATTACAGAGTAAGGTCTTCTTCTTACATGCTCTGTCAGATAGCCACCTTGTTCATAACCAACATATCCTGGTGGTGCACCAATTAATCTAGCCACGGAGTGTTTTTCTATAAACTCAGACATATCTACTCTAAGCATTGTATCTTGATCATCAAATAAAAACTCAGCTAAAGCTTTTGTTAGCTCTGTCTTACCAACACCTGTTGGACCTAAGAACATAAATGAGCCTATAGGTCTGTTTGGATCTGATAAGCCAGAGCGAGATCTTCTTACAGCATTAGATACTGCTCTTATCGCTTGGTCTTGACCAATTACTCTATTATGTAAGAAACTTTCCATATTAAGGAGTTTCTCTTTTTCACCCTCCATCATCTTATATACAGGTATACCAGTAGCTTTTGATACTACATCAGCAATTTCATTTTCTGTAACAGATGTTCTTACTAGTTTATTTTCAGATGGTACAATCGCTGTATCTTCTATTTGTTTAATTTGTGCCTCGATCTCTGGTATTTTACCGTACTGTAATTCTGCCATTTTGCTTAAATCACCGGCTCTTTGATATTTTTCAAGCTCAAATTTTGCTTTTTCAAGTTGTTCTTTAAGTTTACTAGCTCCTTGCATTTTAAGCTTCTCAGCTTGCCAAAGCTCTTCTAGGCCTTTATACTCTGAGTCTAGTCCTTTTATTTCTTGCTCAAGTATCTCTAAACGCTTTTTAGTAGCTTCATCTTTTTCTTTTTTTAGCTGTTCACGCTGCATTTTAAGTTGGATAATTCTACGATATAAGCTTTCCATTTTCTCTGGCTTAGAATCAATTTCCATACGGATTAAACTTGCAGCTTCATCAACTAAGTCAATAGCTTTATCTGGTAGTTGTCTATCAGTTATGTATCTATGTGATAGAGTTGCAGCACTTACGATGGCAGAATCAGTAATATTTACACCATGATGTAGCTCATATCTTTCTTTTAGCCCTCTAAGTATAGCGATAGTATCTTCAACCGTTGGCTCATCAACTAACACTTTTTGGAATCTTCTTTCTAGTGCTGGATCTTTCTCAACATACTCACGATATTCATCTAAAGTTGTTGCACCAACACACTTTAACTCGCCTCTTGCTAGCGCAGGCTTAAGCATATTGCCAGCATCCATAGAACCTTCAGATTTACCAGCACCAACAATCGTATGTAATTCATCGATAAATAAAATTACATTACCTTCTTGTTTTGCTAGTTCTTTTAATACAGATTTTAGTCTTTCTTCAAAATCGCCTCTAAACTTAGCGCCTGCTAATAAAGCTCCCATATCTAGAGATAGTACTTTTTTACCTTTGACGCCCTCTGGTACTTCATTGTTTATAATTCTTTGTGCAAGTCCTTCTACTATTGCAGTTTTACCAACACCTGGTTCACCAATTAGCACAGGATTATTCTTCGTTCTTCTTTGTAGCACTTGTATAGTTCTACGAATCTCACTATCCCTACCAATAATTGGATCTATCTTTCCTTTTTTTGCAAGATCTGTTAAATCTACTGTATATTTGTCTAATGCACCTTTCATATCTTCTTGATTTTGACTACTCACTTTTTCTCCTCCGCGATAATCATCAATTGCTTTAGTAATTTTGTCTTTTGTAATATTATATTTACTATACAGTCCGGTTAAACTTTTATCCTCTAATGAGGCTAATAAGAAAATCTCACTTGAGATAAACTCATCGTTATTTTTATTGGCAAATTCTTGCATTTTGTACAGAGTTGTAATTAGTTCTCGAGAAGGAGCTATTTTAGGATTACCTTTACCTGCTAATACTGCCACACTATCAACTAAATCATTCACAGCTTTTATAAAGCTTTGGATATTAACACCACAAACACTTAATATAGATGTAACGACACTATCATTTTGTTCTAATAATACTTTTAGTAAATGAGCTGTAGTAAACTCGGTAGCTTTTTGTTGAAAAGCATAAGATTGAGCCTCAGCTAAAGCTTCTTGCAGTTTTATTGTAAATTTGTTTATATCCATTATTTCCCCTTAAGAAAAATTATCTGCTTGTATACTTAAGGTCGCTTAATTCTTTTTCAAGAATTTATCCCAAAGATTTTAGTTAAATTATCTGTTATTAGAAGATTATTGTTGTAGCACAGCTATAACACTTTTAAAATAACTACTCTAATTATGTTTTAAGATTAATCGGTGTGCTTATGTATGCACTTATTTCATACCAAAACCATGTATATGGACAAATTACTTTTAGCAATATTTTTCTTGTACCCTATACAGTTCTACGGTTGGTATAACTGGATTAGACCTCACAACAATACCAAAGAGCAGCAGATAAAAATCAAAAAACTTACGCTATACAGTTTTCCAAAATTATTTTTGCTATAGCGATACAGTCAGCATTATGGATATTTTGTATTGCACCTGTATTTTGGATAAAATGTGGGTTTATTAGCTTATGCGATTGTAGAAGTTACATCAATAGTTGCATTTATCTTAGCAGTTCTTATATATCGTGAGCATTGGCTTTTGTGTATGACAATAGATGTTTTAACTATTTCAATCTGGATTGATAGAGTTATTGACTCTTTTATAACCATAGCAATTATCCTAGTTATTATTACAAAGTTAGTCGCACTTATAAATGCCATATATGGTTATATTAGTTGGAGAAAAATTTATAAATTTCAAAAAACATCTTAGAAAATTTTTTTAATCAGCTGGAGCAACTTTTTGTACATTTATGCTAGTTTGATAAAATATACTTACAAAATCTTCAATAGGAATTAATATGTCACTTATAAATATGACAGAAAAAGAATAAGGTACCAGTACATTTAGAAGTTGATAAAAGTGTACTTGATGAAATTCTGGAGTATTCGAAGTTAAAAAAATCTAAGTTAAGTCCGTTTACTATAGTTTTTAATAAATCTTATGTTAATTTAAATGATAGTAGCTGCTTTCATTGCTTTGACTAAACTTTTAAGTTCACTGAGCGTTTTAATTTTTATCAGCTAAATTGTTTTGGATAATTTTAATAGTAGCAGAGTCTGAGATTGCTCCTGTTGCTCCAAGCTTTTATTGCCTGTTAGACTTATTCTGGCTTTGAAATTCCAAACCATAGTATTTAGGAACATCATCCTCTTTAAGTTTTGCTAATACTTTTTCGACCGGCATATTTGCTGCGGTTTCCGTACCAGTTACTCCAACTCTTGAAAGTAAATAAGTACAACCACTACCAAGTTCTGAAATTTGTTTTAGTGTCGCTTCACTAGTGTCTGGTGGAGCTATGAATATTTATGCTATAACAACTTTCTTAGCAATATCACGGAACTCTTTTGACTCATGAGCTGGCACATCTGCTATAAGTATTGAGTCTATACCTGCCCTGCATCTAGACATTGTTTATAAAAATTCTCGATACCATTTACATAAACAAGATTTGTATATAAGAGCAATCCTATTGGGATATCTGGATAGTTTATGTCTAATTTAGCTAGAATCTCAAAACAATCATTTGGAGTAATACCGCTATCCAAAGCACGGATATTAGCTTCTTGGATTGTTGGTCGATCTGCCAAAGGATCAGAAAAAGGTATACCTAGCTCTAAAGTATCAGCACCTGATTGAATCAATATAGCATTATTAACATCAAATTCTTTTCATTACTGGTATCAGCTAAATTTTCTGCAAATAAGTTTTGTAGCTCACTATAATGGCTATCCCAAAAAGCTTTATTTTTGCCAACTACGTTTTCATAAAATCTAGATTGTGATTCGTGTATTCCTAAACTAACACCTGTACCTAGAATAGTATCATAAATATTATCACCTATATTTTGTTCATACATGGCATGACCTGTTTCATAAATGCTACCAAACAAAGAAGATGTGAAAAGATTCTCGATATAGCGCGTAGTCATTTTAACATCATATTTGTTAAAATTTAAGGGAAAGGATGAGCACTTTCTTTTAGAATACCGCTATTAAAGTTAAACCCTAGTTATTTGGCTATTTTATGAGAATACTACTTTTGTTTATTGATATTGTATGTTTTATCAATACAGCTAGTATCAACTTGCTGGGTATTTTTTCTTTTAAAGAATTATAAGAAAGGTTCTAATTTAGCCACAGTCCTTATTCATAATCATCAAGTACTACATTATACGGATACTCGTTATAGCCAATTCGCTTGATATACTTCTTCTGGTATTAAATAATCTTATCTAAATAATGGTGCAAACTTCTCAAAGTCATTATTTTTGCAAGCTTCTGTCCAGATGTCCAGATATTCTGAGCTTGTGATAGCAACTTACTGTATGAAACATATTCATCTTTAGGTATTTTACTAAGTTTATCTTTTTGGTGATTAGATAAATTATTTTTTTATTTATATCATCAAGTTTAATAAGGTTTTTATTAAATATTCTAAGCCAGTGTTTAGTTCATTACTATTAGTTATTTCATAAACCTGTTCACTAAAAAAACCAATAGCTTCAGATGTTGTATTGACTGAGTTTTTAGGGGCTTGTGTTTCTAGAGGTCCCAATGCATTGGAAAAATTGCATGATTATATTTCTTCTTTTGATATAGCTTGTCCTGAAGTATCTGGAGCTGGTTTTTGATTTCTCTCATTTTTTACCTTCGCTTGTTGCTTTCTTTCATTAGAAATAGTTCGTCTTAATAGAGTATCATATATTGGTTTTTGATGATGAATATATGTCAGCATAGATGCACTAAAGCAAGTTATCATTAATGGCAACAGCAGATGAAAATTCCAAGTCATTTCCATAACTAGGACAATACCTGTTAATGGTGCACCGACAGTTGCTGTAAATAGTGCACTCATTCCGGCTACTGCAAAAACACCAGCATCAATATTATATTGAGGAAATAGTTGAGCTGCTGATAAACCATAAGCTAGACCAAAAACAGTACCAAGAGCAATCATTGGTGCGAATATCCCGCCAGTAACGCCAGTACTATATGAGAAAATAACGCCAGCAAAACGAAGAGCAAAAAGCACTAAAAGCATATTGATTGATAAGTTATAATCAAGAGTATTTGCTATAACAATATAACCACCACCAACAGCATTTGGTGATAGGACGACACCAATACCAAAAATTATGCAAACAATTATAACTAAAGTCCAATACCTTTTTCTTGGACCTTCTGAGAAAAAGTTTGCGACTTTAATTAATGATTTATTGAATAATAGTCCAAAATAACCAAATATAATCCCTAAAACCATAAAAAGCCAAAGAGTATTTTGTGGTACTGAGCTGAAAGTCTCTACACGTATTGCAGGTGGATTGTCCATAACAGCTCTAGAGATAACAGTACTCATGATACATGCCACTATGACACATTTTATTGTCGAGACACTAAATCTGAACTTCCTATTCATCTCTTCAATTACAAAGATAATCCCAGATAGTGGAGTGTTAAAAGCAGCAGCTAGTCCAGCACCAGCTCCTGCAGAGATAACTGCATTTGCATATTTTGTAGTAAGTTTGAATCTATGAACAAAAAATTGTGCTAAGGCAGCTGCCATATGGATCGATGGACCTTCTTTACCTAAGCTTAAGCCTGATCCTAATGAGAAAAGTCCACTTGTAAACTTTACAGGCATAACTCTTTTACGTAGTTTTCGACATCCTTTTAAAGCACCTTCAACTTCATGGATACCACTACCACCGGCTTCTTTTGCAAATTTTCTGACGATAAAAATTGAAACTAACACCATGATAATAGTTAATGATATTGACATAGCGATTTCGATAAAAATGTTACTGCCGCTGAAAGAAAAAAGAATTTGCTTAATTCTAAAAATAGAATCTAAAAGTAACTGAAATGCTGTAGCTAAAAGGCCTATCATTGTACCTAATACAGCACCGGACAGTACCAACACCCAAATATGTCGATTGTTTTTATAATATGTATCTAATACCTTATTACTCATTATTAGATATAAAGGTAGTTTGCAAAGTAGGATAAATTATACATTTTTGAAAGTTTTTAAAAATAAAAAGTTAACCAAATTGCGATAAATATTGCTTAGGTGATATTTTTTGTTATTGCGTTTGCTAAATTGGCAGATTTTTTCTCATCACCAAGCACACATATACGAATTTTTATCTCTGTAGAACGACTATCAACATTACTTAAATCTATACTAATACTTTCACCTCTTTATAAAGCTTTAATTGCAGCAGTTTTAGTATTCTAGGCTTGGCTTATTAGTTTATTTTGACTATCCATCTGGATAGTTTTGATTGTAGCATTATATACACTTCTAATATCTCTAGGAACTTCAATTACATAATTACCATTTATGTAATATACAGTACCTCCTGCAACTACAGTAGCCCCTATTAAAATGGCGGCAACAGCACAACTATTAAGAGAGATAGCAATAATTATCGATATTGTGATTAAATAGAGTCTTTTGTACATTTTAAGAAGTTTTGTGCGCAATTGCTTGGATTTGATCCATTAATGTTGCAGACATTGTTTGATCGCCAAAAGTACCAAACTTAATTGTAACTTTTGAAGCGTTGTCAGTAAGCTTTTCTATTTTAACATAAAAACTCGTTGAGTCTACTTTGGTACTACCATCAATAACTGCATCCATAGAAGTAATAGATTTTTTAGTGATTATAAAATCATCATTACTTTGAATAGCTTTTAAAGTAGCATTATAAATATCTTTTAAGCCACCACTCATATTCATTGAATACTCGCCAGAGATGTACGCGGCAGTTCCACCACCAACAGCTGTACCAACAAGTAGCCAACAACTGCTTAAAGATAAGGCTGAAGTTCCTAATAATACCGCAATTAATACTTTTTTTAATTTCACAAATTTATCCTTATTTATATGTGGTAATAACATAAAATGATATTATACACGCTTTAAAATATAGTCAATTATTTATTTGCTGTAAAACAAGTTTATAACACGTTGTTTATGATGTTTAGAGAATTTATAGTTTTAGTACATTAAATTTAAAGCTATTTATTAACTACCATAATATTTCTATTCATTGAAAATAAGATGGGTTATATTTTTGATTTTTGCACTATGATTATCGATCTTTTGTGTACATTTTTACTAGTTGGGCTTTATGTTGTTGGCTGGCCTGTTGGAATAGTCGGCTTGATTATGAGTGCTGGATTATTCTGTGTGAGTGAGCTGTACGCAGATGCGATATTGCAAATAGTTTTGCTATTTAGTTTTGCATATGTCTGGTATAGTTGGTAGCTTAATTTTGGTCATAAAAACTTAGTATAACTGGTTAGTTAAAGGTTTTAGGGAGCATAGAGCTATTAGGGTTATTTGTGTCACAATTGCTTATTTAATATACACAGATTCAACAACTCCATATAATGGGGCTTTACAAGTGTTGGCATCGCTTGTATGTGTGTTTTTGGCAAGTAGGAAAATAATAGATGACAGGATGATTTGGATGGTAGTGGACTTTACTTATGTCCTTTTGTATATGTACAAAGATTTGCCTTTTGCTGCATCACTACTTATTAATATATCTAATTGTGGCAATATACGACTATATTCATTGGAAGAAGTATAATGTATAAATGCTACTAGATGCGCGCACGTACACACAGATAAATATTCATTAGAAAATTTAAATAAAGTTGCTACTGAGTGTGAAATTCACAATATAAAACTTTTGTTTGTTGCTATGTGTTTTCCTTCTTATAACTAAGATAAAAACTTTAAGTCATGAGTATAATTTTGTTATTCCTTCTTTTGGAATTTGTCCTTGGAGAGCAGATAGATATTCTAGCAATCTAATATCTCTAGATAAATCATTTAACTGAAAGCAAATATATAGGAGAGATAGGCTTAGATAAACGATTTTTAAAAATATGCGGCATCTTACATTGATCAGGTGAAAGTTTTTGAATATATCATTTAACATGATTCAATAAATGGAAAGTTATTAAACCTACATACCAGTGGAGCAGAGATGGAAGTTTTAAAATTTCTAGAAAAATAGTAAGTGCAAAAGATTTATTGTTCACTGGTATGCCGGAGATCTTGAGATAGTGGATAATTACTTGGCATTAGGAGGTTACTTTTCTATTGGTGGTGAGATTTTTTTAGTGAGCATATCAGAGAGATAACTAGAGTAATACCTTTGGATAGGATTTTGATTGAAACAGATAATCCTTCTTCATACTCATGGCCCTTACGACCAGGGCTACACACGTGCTACAATGGGTATTACAGAGGGCTGCGAAGGAGCGATCTGGAGCGAAACTCAAAAAGGTACTCTTA
>LVCE01000009.1 GCA_002095075.2 Francisella endosymbiont of Ornithodoros moubata
TTTAAACTGAAGAGTTTGATCCTGGCTCAGATTGAACGCTGGTGGCATGCTTAACACATGCAAGTCGAACGGTACAGGACTAGCTTGCTAGTTGCTGACGAGTGGCGGACGGGTGAGTAACGCGTAGGAATCTGCCCATCTGAGGGGGATACCAGTTGGAAACGACTGTTAATACCGCATAGTATCTGTGGATTAAAGGTGGCTTTTGGGCTGTCGCAGATGGATGAGCCTGCGTTGGATTAGCTAGTTGGTGGGGTAAGGGCCTACCAAGGCTACGATCCATAGCTGATTTGAGAGGATGATCAGCCACATTGGGACTGAGACACGGCCCAAACTCCTACGGGAGGCAGCAGTGAGGAATATTGGACAATGGGGGCAACCCTGATCCAGCAATGCCATGTGTGTGAAGAAGGCCTTAGGGTTGTAAAGCACTTTAGTTGGGGAAGAAAGCTTTGAGGTTAATAGCCTTGAGGAAGGACGTTACCCAAAGAATAAGCACCGGCTAACTCCGTGCCAGCAGCCGCGGTAATACGGGGGATGCAAGCGTTAATCGGAATTACTGGGCGTAAAGGGTCTGTAGGTGGTTTGTTAAGTCAGATGTGAAAGCCCAGGGCTCAACCTTGGAACTGCATTTGATACTGGCAAACTAGAGTACGGTAGAGGAATGGGGAATTTCTGGTGTAGCGGTGAAATGCGTAGAGATCAGAAGGAACACCAATGGCGAAGGCAACATTCTGGACCGATACTGACACTGAGGGACGAAAGCGTGGGGATCAAACAGGATTAGATACCCTGGTAGTCCACGCTGTAAACGATGAGTACTAGCTGTTGGAGTCGGTGTAAAGGCTCTAGTGGCGCAGCTAACGCGATAAGTACTCCGCCTGGGGACTACGGCCGCAAGGCTAAAACTCAAAGGAATTGACGGGGACCCGCACAAGCGGTGGAGCATGTGGTTTAATTCGATGCAACGCGAAGAACCTTACCTGGTCTTGACATCCTGCGAGCTTTCTAGAGATAGATTGGTGCCTTCGGGAACGCAGTGACAGGTGCTGCACGGCTGTCGTCAGCTCGTGTTGTGAAATGTTGGGTTAAGTCCCGCAACGAGCGCAACCCCTATTGATAGTTACCATCATTAAGTTGGGTACTCTATTGAGACTGCCGCTGACAAGGCGGAGGAAGGTGGGGACGACGTCAAGTCATCATGGCCCTTACGACCAGGGCTACACACGTGCTACAATGGGTATTACAGAGGGCTGCGAAGGAGCGATCTGGAGCGAAACTCAAAAAGGTACTCTTAGTCCGGATTGCAGTCTGCAACTCGACTGCATGAAGTCGGAATCGCTAGTAATCGCAGGTCAGAATACTGCGGTGAATACGTTCCCGGGTCTTGTACACACCGCCCGTCACACCATGGGAGTGGGTTGCTCCAGAAGTAGATAGCTTAACGAATGGGCGTTTACCACGGAGTGATTCATGACTGGGGTGAAGTCGTAACAAGGTAGCCGTAGGGGAACCTGCGGCTGGATCACCTCCTTAACGGAAATACGAAAGAATAAGAAATAATCTTTAATTGTTGACCAAGTGATTTAGCATAGTGTTTGTAGGTAATGTATTTTAATGTGAATAAGATACGGGTCTGTGGCTCAGTTGGTTAGAGCGCACCCCTGATAAGGGTGAGGTCGGTAGTTCAAGTCTACTCAGACCCACCAGTTTAGGTTTAGTTGGGGCCATAGCTCAGCTGGGAGAGCACCTGCTTTGCACGCAGGGGGTCAGCGGTTCGATCCCGCTTGGCTCCACCAATATTTTATTTACATGAAGATAGAGATATTTAACAATTCAGCATAGAAATAGACTTAAGAAAATAAGTGCAAGCGGTGGATGCCTTGGCATTTAGAGGCGATGAAGGACGTGATAATCTGCGATAAGCTTCGGTTAGCTGGTAAATAAGCTATGACCAGGAGATTTCCGAATGGGGGAACCCGGCTAGGATAACCTAGTCACTCACTCGATATAGGGTGTAGAGCGAACGAGGGGAACTGAAACATCTAAGTACCCTTAGGAAGAGAAATAAATTGAGATTCCCGTAGTAGTGGCGAGCGAAGTGGGAAGAGCCTGGTATAATTTAGCTGTAATTATAGTAGAACAAGTTGGGAAGCTTGACGATAGAGGGTGATAGTCCCGTATACGAAATAATCACAGTGGAACTAAGCATACGAACAAGTAGGACGGGGCACGTGGAACCTTGTCTGAATATGGGGGGACCATCCTCCAAGGCTAAATACTCCTGAATGACCGATAGTGAACTAGTACCGTGAGGGAAAGGTGAAAAGAACCCTTATAAAGGGAGTGAAATAGAATCTGAAACCGCTTGCATACAAGCAGTAGGAGCATGATTTAGTCATGTGACTGCGTACCTTTTGTATAATGGGTCAGCGAGTTACTTTTAGTGGCGAGGATAACTGAATAAGGGATCCGTAGCGAAAGCGAGTTTTAATAGGGCGACTAGTCGCTAGGAGTAGACCCGAAACCGACGCGATCTATCCATGGCCAGGTTGAAGGTTAGGTAGTACTAACTGGAGGACCGAACCCAATACTGTTGCAAAAGTATGGGATGAGCTGTGGATTGGAGTGAAAGGCTAATCAAGCACGGAGATAGCTGGTTCTCCCCGAAAACTATTTAGGTAGTGCCTTGTGTATAACTCATTGGGGTAAAGCACTGTTTCGACAATGGGGGTTTTACGACCTTACTGACTCGATGCAAACTCAGAATACGATGAAGTTCAATCACGGGAGACACACTGCGGGTGCTAAGATTCGTAGTGGAAAGGGAAACAGCCCAGACCGCCAACTAAGGTCCCTAAGTCATAGCTAAGTGGGAAACGAAGTGGGAAGGCCCAGACAGCCAGGAGGTTGGCTTAGAAGCAGCCACCCTTTAAAGAAAGCGTAATAGCTCACTGGTCGAGTCGGCCTGCACGTAAGATTTAACGGGGCTAAGCTATGCACCGAAGTTGCGGAATATATTTAGTATATTGGTAGGGGAGCGTTCTGTAAGCCGATGAAGGTGAATTGAGAAGTTTGCTGGAGGTATCAGAAGTGCGAATGCTGACATGAGTAACGTAAAATAAGTGAGATTCTTATTGGCCGAAAACCCAAGGATTCCTACGCAATGTTAATCAACGTAGGGTAAGCCGGCCCCTAAGGCGTAACTGAAGAGTGAAGTCGATGGGAAACAGGTTAATATTCCTGTGCCGCTTATATGAACGAAGGAGGGACGGAGAAGGTTAGGTAGGCCTGGCGAATGGTTGTCCAGGTGAAAGTATATAGGTAGAGGTGTTAGGCAAATCCGGCATCTTGTTAATCTGAGATACGAGACGAAGTCAAACTTGTTTGACGAAGCTATTGATACCATGCTTCCAGGAAAAGCTTCTAAGTATATTGTATAAGCGACCGTACTGTAAACCGACACTGGTGGGTAGGTAGAGAATACTAAGGCTATGAGATAACTCTGGTGAAGGAACTAGGCAAAATGACACCGTAACTTTGGAAAAAGGTGTGCCCTTGATGGTGATAAGACTTGCTCTTTGAGCTGTTGAGGGTTGCAGATACCAGGTGGCTGCGACTGTTTATCAAAAACACAGCACTCTGCGAAATCGTAAGATGAAGTATAGGGTGTGACGCCTGCCCGGTGCTGGAAGGTTAATTGAAGGGGTTAGCGCAAGCGAAGCTCTGGATCGAAGCCCCAGTAAACGGCGGCCGTAACTATAACGGTCCTAAGGTAGCGAAATTCCTTGTCGGGTAAGTTCCGACCTGCACGAATGGCGTAACGATGGCCACACTGTCTCCACCAGAGACTCAGTGAAATTGAAATCGCTGTGAAGATGCAGCGTACCCGCGGTTAGACGGAAAGACCCCGTGAACCTTTACTACAGCTTTGCACTGGACTTTGAATATTTATGTGTAGGATAGGTGGGAGACTATGAAGCAGCTACGCCAGTAGTTGTGGAGTCGTCCTTGAAATACCACCCTTGAATATTTGAAGTTCTAACTCAGGAGAAATTCGAGGACAGTGTATGGTTGGTAGTTTGACTGGGACGGTCTCCTCCTAAAGAGTAACGGAGGAGTACGAAGGTGCACTCGGTACGGTCGGAAATCGTGCCAAGAGTATAAAGGCAAAAGTGCGCTTGACTGCGAGAGTGACGGCTCGAGCAGGTACGAAAGTAGGTCTTAGTGATCCGGTGGTCCCGAATGGAAGGGCCATCGCTCAACGGATAAAAGGTACTCCGGGGATAACAGGCTGATTCCTCCCAAGAGTTCATATCGACGGAGGAGTTTGGCACCTCGATGTCGGCTCATCACATCCTGGGGCTGAAGCAGGTCCCAAGGGTATGGCTGTTCGCCATTTAAAGTGGTACGCGAGCTGGGTTCAGAACGTCGTGAGACAGTTCGGTCCCTATCTGCCGTGGGCGTTAGAGATTTGAGAAGAGTTGCTCCTAGTACGAGAGGACCGGAGTGAACGAACCACTGGTGTTCCGGTTGTTTCGCCAGAAGCATTGCCGGGTAGCTACGTTCGGACGGGATAAACGCTGAAAGCATCTAAGTGTGAAGCCTCCCTTCAAGATTAGATCTCTCTGATGTAAATCAGTAAGGAACGTTGGAGACTACGACGTTGATAGGCTGGGTGTGGAAGTACAGCAATGTATGAAGCTTACCAGTACTAATGATCCGAGAGACTTAAGTCTATTTCTATGCTGAATTGTTAAATATCTTTGTAACCCCAAAACACAGTTTTGACGATGATAGCTTGTAGGAACCACCTGATCCCATTCCGAACTCAGAAGTGAAACTACAAAACGCCGATGATAGTCTGGCATTGCCCAGGTGAAAGTAGGTAGTCGCCATCTTATTAATTTATCC